>CAVVNG010000008.1:0-264908 GCA_963749545.1 uncultured Solirubrobacterales bacterium | reverse complement strand
AAGCGCACAGGTTCGAGTGAAGGTGTGGGCTGTCGTTTCTAGCGCTCACACGTTCGCGAACGCGGCGGCTTCGGTCTCGACGTCGCCGATCAGGTAGTGCAGCGCTCCTTCGGGTGTCATCCCGAACGCGGCAGCGACGAGACGCGGGTCGAAGCGGTGGGTGAGCTCGGCCAGACGGGTCTGACGGAGCAGACTCGGGCTGACGCCGGCGGGGTCGAGTACGTGCGAGAGATACGGCTGGGAGGCAGCGATCCGGTGGGCGCGGGTCCCGCGGGTGACGATCACGTGCGGGTTCTCGGTCCCGAGCTCGGCTCTGTGATCGAGGCAGCGCTGAAGCGCGGCGAAGGTGAGCGGGTCGAGCGGCACTGGGTGCGGCCGGCGACCGAGCCTGACCGTTCTCGTTGCGTTGTTGACGTTGTTGATGGTGAGTGGCCGCAGCTCGCTGACCGATGTGCCGTGCAGCAGCCCGAGCAATCCCACGAGCGCCTCGTGCGGGTGACAGTCGCCGGCCGCCCAGCGGCGCAGGAGCCTGGCCTGGTCGGCTTTGGTCAGGGTCCGGCCCCGGAAGCCGCGGGCGGGCTGGTGCGCGAGGCCGGTGGTCGGGTTGGTGAGACAGATCCGCTGTTGGCGGGCGAAGTGGAAGAAGTCGCGCAGCGCCGCCAGCCGGAAGCCGCGACCGCCGATGGCGAGGAACTCGTCGATGTGGGAACGCGAGCAGGTCGCCCAGTCGGTGACGCCGTGCTGGTCGAGGTGGGTGGCGAGGTGAGCGACGACGGCGAGGCGCTGCTCGATCGTGTGGTCCTTGAGGGGCCGCTCGCCGATCCGCCGCGCGCGGTCGCGACCGGCCAGCAGCCAGCTCAGGTATCGCTCGACGGCGGGGCGCAACAGCAGCGGGCAGCGCTCGATCCGGCGTTGACGTCGGCCGTGAGCGAGCCGACCGTGCTCATCGCCGGCAAGCACCAGGCCGCGGGCGACGAGAAACGCTTCGAGCAGCCGGGCGGTGTCTCCCGGGCTGCGGCCGGACCGGCCGCCGTCCGAGACGGCAGCGATCAGCCCAGCGGGCCGCTCGACCCCTCGGGCGAGTGCGGTCTCCAGCCGGCGCAGATGGCGCAGGCCGACCGCCGGGGCTGAGCGCTCGAGCAGCCAGCCGGCGAACGCGCCGAACCACGGCGGGCAGCGCTCGCCGAGTCGATCTTGGGCACCCTGAACCCAGACACCGACTCTCATCGGGTCGCGTTGATAGCACGCGTTGCAGAGGCCGTGGGCGGCGTGGCGGCGCACTTCGCCACAACGTTGACACCGTCGGGGTATGGGCTGCTTGCGCGGGTCCTCTCGGCGAACGCAACGCCAGCAGCGCCGTCCTGACGCGATCGTCCTGAGCTTGTCGCGCCGGCCGCAGGCCGGGCAGCTTTCCTTCTCCGCGTCGCGCTTGGCGCGCCAATAGCACGGCTGGCAGCGGTCGCGCGCGTGAAGTTTCCCGTCGTGGCCGCAGTCGGCGCAGACGCCGATCATCAGAACGGCGGCGGGGTGCGCGATCGACGCTGGCCGCGCGGTGCCCGCCCGCTGGCCGGCTTGGAGCGGGCGGCTGGCTTGGCGACCGGGGTGGTGTCGACCTCGATCAGCTCGCCGGGCTGGCAATCGAGCGCCACGCACAACGCCCGAAGCGTGGAGAGCTTGAGCTGCTTGGGCGCCTCACGCATCAACGCCGACACCGACGCCGCCGACATCTCCACGCCAGCCCGCTCGGCCAACAGCCGGCGCAGATCAGCACCGGTCCAGATCTCGCGCTGCGCGGCAGCCATCCGCAGCTTCCAGCGCACCTCCATGCTCACTCCTCCTTGTCTTGCTCGAGCTCGGCCAGCGTGTCCGAGACCGCGCGCACATACGCGTCCTCGACGAACGTCGAGGACGGCTGCACATAGCGCATCGTTGTGCCGACGTGCCAGTGGCCGAGCATCTGCTGGATCGCGACCAGGTCCACGCCCCGCTCATAGTTACGCGTCGCGCACGCCCGACGCAACGCGTGCGGCGAGAACCGCTCGTCGATCGGCGCGCCCTCGAGCCGCTGCAGATACGCCAGCCGGTTGCGGATCGTCCCGAACGCCATCACCCCACCCGACTGATCGCAGAACAGCATCGGCCCCTTCTCCCGAAACAGCGGCCGTGCCTCGGCGAGATACCAGCGCAACAGCTCATCGAGCTGGTCGAGCATCGGCACCCACCGCGGCCGAGGGCCCGACCCGCGCGCGCCCTTCCCCAACCGGACGTGCAGCTTCCCGAACGGCCCGCGACTGAAGTGCACGTCGCGCAGCTCGAGCGCCGCGACCTCCTGCGCCCGCAGCCCCGCGTGATACAGGGTGCGGAACAGTGCATAGTCACGCGCCGCCGGCGCCCACGTCCGCGCCGTCTCCAGCCGCCCGCGGAGAAACTCGAAGAACGCGTCGACCCGCTCGACCGTCGGCGGCGGCACCAACCCCGGTGTCTCCGAGGACACATGCCGGGCGCTGTTGAACCGATCCAGCGGATCGCGCAGCCGGCAACCGAACAGTGCCTCGATCTCGACCGCCTTACGCGCGACCAGGAAACCGAAGAAGCCGCGGAACGCCTGCACATACCCACGGCGGGTGGTCTGACTCACCCCACGCTTCACGAGCACGGCGATCACCCCGTCGACGTCGTGCTCGGTGATCTCCCACACCGGCTTGCCCGCCAACGCGAGGAACCGCTCAAGCACGCCGGTGCCGTTATCGATGGTGATCTGCGAGAACCCCTGCGCAACCTGGGAGGCAACGAACGCGTCGAGGCACCCCTGCTGGAAGACCCCCGGATCGGGCGCGCAGCGGGCAGGCCCGTCGTCGCGTCGGCCTACGGCCTCCGCTCCGACAAGCCCACCCGCTCCCTCAACCACCCGCAGCCTTCTCCCAGCCAAACCCGCACACCTCCACGTCGTCTCAAAGAAGAAGGCAGCGCCTCATAAACGCTGCCAACACCTTGAAACCTATGGACTCGCCCGGACAGCAGAAAGAGCGCTGCTCCTGCCGTCATCCCCTCCCCGCGAACATGTGCCAAGAGCAGTTGCCTGGGGCGAAATCTTCGGCGACGACATGGCCGCCACCGCGATGGTCGACCGCCTCATCCACCACGCCGAGATCCTCAGCCTCAAAGGCGACAGCTACCGGCTAAAAGACCGCGACCTCGGACCCCGCCCCAGCCGCGCCACCGCCGCCGGCTGACCACCAGCCGCCCCACACCCGACCGTCAACACCGCTGGGGAAGAGCAGCACCGGTCCCGGCCTGGCTGCTGCCCGCGCGGCAGAGACCGCCGGCTGCGCCGGCTCCCGCCACCGACCTCGCTGGCGCTCGGTCAGGATCACGCGGCGCCCCTCTCAGCCCCAGACCCACGAGGGGGGTCAATTATCAACCGGCGCCACAGGGTCAATTCTCAACCGGTCTTGACAGACCGGGCCGCGTACCCCCCGGAGCCCAGACACGGCGAAAGGCCGTCTCGTTGATCCTCTGCTTTTGGGAGAGAACCTTCTTGACGACCTTCCGTCTTCGGTGACAGTCGCAGTCGCCGATGCCGACCGCAGCAGTAGTTTCCATCCACATCTATGCGGAAGGTCCGCAAGCGTCAATCTGGCGCGAAGGTCTCGACTCCCGGCTGATCGCCGCCAGCGGCTCGATAACGAGCGCACGGCGACGACTCGGTGGCGGCACGACCTCCGCAATGACCGATTGGCAACACTCCCGGAGGGGGTGGCCGCATCACCCAACGGAGGGGTTGGCCAGAGTGCTCGGATCTCGATCAGTGACGGGACTCTCCGCTTACTGCGTCGGTGGCTGGACTTGGACGCTTCCGCCTCCAGTTTGAGGCAAGGGTCGTCGTGGCTCGCGAACACCGCTTGGCCCTCCCGACTCGCCTCCGGGTCCGCGCCGGTGTAGGCCGAGCTTACGAAGAATGCTTGCGATGTGGTTAAGGACTGTACGCGGGCTGATGTCGAGCTTCGCCGCGATCGCTTCGTTGTCCAGGCCACGGGCCAGGAGTCGCAAGACTTGGAGCTGGCGCGCTGAGAGCATCGTTTCGAGCTTGTCCGATGACTTCCGTTGCCGCGCGGTGCGCCGAATCCGCCCGGGCACAACCTCGCGGGGCGAGCGCCAGGCCATCCCCTGGGCAACCGCCCTGACAGCAGTTACCACCTCATCGATCGGGGTGTCCATGGCCAGGAAGCCGCACGCCCCCGCGAGCACTGCCTCCTCGACGTCGTCGTCACCGGAGGGCACGGTCAGTAGGACCACTCGGGTCGACGGACGATCGGACAGGATCTCCCGCGTAGCTTCCGGGCCCGGCAGGTCGGGCATCTGCAGGCCCATCAGCACCACGTCCGGCCGCAGCTCGTGCGCCAATCGCACCCCGGCACGACCGCCCGATGCCTGCGCCGCGACCTCGATGCCCGGTTCCGCAGCCAGCAGCGACGACAGGCCGATCCGGAATAGGTCGTGGTCGTCCACCACGAGCACCCTGATCTCTGACATGTTGCCCTCTCGCCCAGTCATTCCCGAGCCATTGATGGCGCTGGCCAACTCTAGCGGCGGCGTCGCCCGCGAGCCAGCCGGTCGCCCTCGCAAGCGACAACCCCAATCGGCGTAGAGCCAGCGCTATCGCTAAGGGCTATTGCAGCGGCGCCTCGCGCTGGTCCTGGAGCCGCGCGGCGAGGTTCGGCTCGTACGCGCCGTGCCGGTACGCGATCTCTTGCACGTTGTCGCGCAGGTCGAGCGCGAGGTCCAGTCCGAGTCGATTTGCCCCGACTGTCCGCCGATTAGGGAGCGTTTTGAGGCCCCGCCGCCACAGCCACTCGAACCGCCACCGGACGGCTTCCTGGAGCCGCGCTATCACGGCACGAACCTAGCGAACCCTCGCCCCGGTGGCTCATGTGTGACGCCCGCAGCCGCCTGCGAGTCCCTCCTCCGCCATCACGTTTTCGCCGGCTCGGGCAGGCCGTCGACGCTCACCTCGAAGTACTCGTTCTCGCTAAACGGTCCGACCACCGATTCGACGAGCTCGCGAACAGATTCCACCGACGGGCCTTCCCAAATGCAGATGCCAATCCCGTGATCGTGCGTGGCAGCATGAATCGGGAGCGAAAATCCTTCCGGCAGACCGGCGGCGATCGCCTCATCCTCAGCCTTCATGAAACCCTGCGGATCAGAGACGCGGTGGATCGCAGTCACGTACAGTGGCGGTGCCCCTTCAATAGGAATCGGACCTGGTTTCCCAACCCTACTCGAGCCGCCTGCTCCAGTGTGGGTTGCCCCCCCTGAACGCTCCGGAGCTAGTCGGACCCCAGTGGGCTACATCTCCGGCCCCTGCAGGAGGTGGTCAAGGACCTCCTCGAGCGTCGGCGTCAGCGCGATCTCGTCGGCGAGCCGCCTGGCCGCCCGAGCGTGCCGGGGTTCCCCAAGGGCAGACTTGATCGCCACATGGAGCCGGGCGACGTCCTCCGGTCCGAGGCTTCGCACCCCCCCGGTGGCATGGCCGCCGGCCGTGACGACAATGCCCGCGCCGGCGTCCTGCACGGTACGTGCGTTCGCCGACTGGTCGGCGAACAGCGGGCAGATGACGAGCGGCAGGCCGGCGGCAAGGGCACCGAACGTCGTGCCGGAGCCGCCATGGCAGACAACGAGCCGGGCGTGCGGGAAGACGTCGGCCTGTGGGACCCACCGCTCGATGTGCGCGTTGCTTGGGATCGGACCGAGGGCGGCGGGATCGAACACCCGGCCCACCGTCATGAGGACGCGCAGCTGGAGGTCGGCGACCGCGTCCAGCGCAGTGCGGTACACCGTCCGAGCTTCGGGCAGATGACCGAGCACGCTCCCGAAGGTCACATAGACGAGCGGCCGGCGGTCGCCGGGCCACCAGTCGGCCAGGATCGCGCCGGGAGCGGCCGGCGGCTGGCGGAAGCGGTGGGTGCTGGGCCACGGCGAGGGATCGAGCGAAACCGGGAACGAGGTGAGGTACGGACTGGCCAGGATCATGGCCGCCACGCCCGCGGCACGGGCCTCGAGCGTGTCGGCGACCTGCCCGAGCACGTCGTACTCGATGGCCGACTGAGAGATGCCGATCTGGAGCTGCGGTAGGCCGGCACGACGGGCAATCACCGCGGTGGCGTACTCACACGGCTCGCGCACAACCAGATCCGGCCGCCATTCGTCGCACAGATCGGCGGCGGCACCAAGCATCGCCTCGGTGCAGCGGCCGGCAAACAGCTCGCGATCCAGCAGCCCGGCGACGGCCGCCGCCGGCCCGGCTCGCAGGCGTTCCCACAGCTCGTCGATCACCGCCCGCGGCGGCTCGCCGCCGACCCGGAACGCGACCTCGGTCTCTGCCGCGGCGTCCGAGAGGGACGGCGGGACGAGCACGATGGGGTCGTGCCCGAGACCGGCGAGCGCCCGCGCCACGGTGACCACCGGCGTCAGGTGACCGAGTCCCCCCAGCGAGCAGCCGAGCACCACGCGTCGCGCCACGGGCGGGCTCAATCGAGCGGTGCGACCTGCGCATGCAGCGCCTGAGCGACCGTGCGCATGAGCAGCACGGTGGCTCCCGTCAGACCGGAGAAGCCCAGGATCCAGAGCGCGTCCCGGACGCCCTTGTCCGGCGACAACGAACCCGCGACCAGAAGTCCGGCCGACGTGAGCGCGCCCGCGGCTCCCGCGATGACCACGAGGGCCCGGTCGAGCCACCCCTCGACCACGGTGCGATCGGAGCCGGCGTAGCGCTCGGTCCTGACGACGAGGCGTCCGGCGCGCAGCTGGGTCGCCAGCGCCTCGGCATGTTCCGGCAATGTGCGCAGCGAGGGCACAGCCCGCAGCACTTCCTTCTTGGCGATTTCCTCCGGGCTGCCGAGCGCCTCCCCCTGATCGCGGCTGACGATCGCCTCGGCCTCCGAGGCCAGGTCGAAGCTGGCGTCGATCGTCTTGAGCGTTCCCTCGAGCGTGATCAGCGTGCGGGATAGGAGGAGCATCGGTCGTGGGGGCCGCAGCCCGTGGCGCTCCATCACATCCATCATGGCCGACATCGATGCCGGGCTCAGCCCGCCCGAGTCGACCTCCCCGAGCAGCACCGACATGTCGCGCTCGAGCTGGCGCATGTCCATCTGATCGTGCCCGACGAGGTAGCGAACCGAGCGTGCGAGCACCGACCCATCCCGAAGCGAGAAGCCGATCGCCATGCCCTGAAGGGCCTCGCGCGTAACCGGGTCGATCCGTCCCACGGCGCCGAAATCGAGCAGCCACAGCGTGCCGTCGGCGTCGATGAGGACGTTGCCCGGATGGGGATCGGCGTGGTAGTAGCCGTCACGCATGATCTGGGTCAGAAACGAGTTCAGCAACCGACGAGCCAGCTCGCTGCGTGGGACCGGCACGGCATCGATCGCGGCCATATCCGAGACCGGGCGGCCGACGACCTCGTCCATCACCAGCAGCCGGTCGGTGGAGAGCTCGGGATACACCACCGGTATCTGAACCCCTCCGTCGGGGACCTGACTCTCGCGCAGCCTGATGCCCGCCGCGACCTCGCGACTGTAGTCGAGCTCCGCCTTGATGCTGGAGATCAGCTCGTCGGCGAGGTCGCGCACCCCGATCCGCCGGGCCGCCTCGACACGCCAATCGAGTTCGCGGGCGAGGAACGAGAGAACGGCCGAATCGCGGCGGACGATGTCGTCGAGTCCGAGGCGCTGGAGCTTGACGATCACGGCACGCCCGTCGTGTAGCTTCGCCCGATGGGCCTGGCCGACCGATGCCGCCGCCAGCGGCTCCTTGTCGAACCTGGCGAAGGCTTGGTCCTCGGATTCACCCAACTCCTCGTGGAGGACGGTTGTGACCTGCTCCGCGCTCATCGGGGCGACGCTCGAATGCAGCTTCGACAGCTCGCTGGTCAGCGTCTCGGGGAGCAGGTCGCTGCGCGTCGCGGCGATCTGCCCGAACTTCACGAACATCCCGCCTGAGCGCTCCAGGACGAGGCGCAGGCGGCGGGCAAGGTCGCTGGACGCCAGCGCGGCGGGTGTCCGGTAGCGGACGTGGAGGAGATTCTCGCGGCGAGCATTGCCCACGAGTTCGCGGAAGCGCCCGAGCGGAGTGAGCACCGCGCGCGCGGCTTTCACGGGGTGGCGCCAGATCCGCTGCGTCCGACGACCCTTCTGCCGGCGCCGGGTGACGATGTCGAGAATGATGGCCACGGGGAGGGCGGCAAGGACCCCGAAGAACACCGACAGTGGGATGACGAGCAGGGGGTGCGAGTGCTTGGGCCCAAGCGCGACCGCCGTCGCCGACAGACCGGCCAGCCACCCGAACACCGCGGCGACGGCGCTGCGCCAGCGCCCGATTTGCACGCCCAGGACCCGGCCGGTGAGCACGCCGATCGCGGCCACCCAGAACGGCAGGATGAGCAAGCCGACCAGGCTGAGGTTGAGCGTGAATGAGGCGATGACCATCAGCTGTACCAGTGGCGGGCAGAGTCAATCACACGGCCCAGCGCGCCTGGCCGGCCACAGCATCAGCCGGCAATCACTCAGCGTGCCGGGGCGAGCATCCGATGGCCGCCCAGCAACGCGCGCAGCTCGTCGCGGAGATCTCCCACCAGCGGCAAACCGGGCAAACGCTCCTCGAGCAACGCCAGCGAGAGCTGATAGTGCCTCAGGCGCCGGGCGCGTGGCGGGCGCGCAGCACCCCGCGCGGCGGCCGAGTCATCGCCGAGCTCCGCCTCGCGGCGCAGTTCACGCACCTTGGACAGCTTGTCGGCTGCGAAGAGCGCCAGAGCGTCATCCCCCGAGTCGGCTACCTGCTGGCGCAACGCCGCCTTGCGCTTCGCGTGCCCGGTGATCCGATCATCCTCACTCACAGCGAGGACGAGCCGAGTGATCCGCGAGCCGAAGCGCATCATCAAATCCGACGGGCTGACCTCGGTCTTCTCGAGCAGGTCGTGCAGAATCCCGGCCGCGATCAGGTGATCGGGAGCCCCGGCGTAGTAGAGCAGCGATCCAACCTCGAGCGGATGGGTGAAGAACGGCCCGCCGTCAGCGCGCCGCTGGCCCGCGTGCATCCGCTCGGCATACGCCACCGCCGCCTTGGCGTGCGGAAGCCCGGCGAGAACGGGAGCACGACGACGAGCAGTCAAGGGTTCTAGTTTAAGCGACTCGCAAACTGGGGGATAAACCATCCACGTCGCACTTGACACAGGCTGCGCCGACTGCTTTGGGCAGTTGCCACCGCGATCGCGCTGTGCCATACGACGGCCCGGCGAAGGGCGGCCGCCTCCGTCACGCGGCCGTTGCAGCGCCACGTTTCGTGCATCGGGCGGGACCCCTGGAGCGTAGCGTTATAGCCTTAGCTGTCAGGCCTACGTTTGGCGTCAAAGTGTGGAAATCCGGGCGTTCGAGGAGCGAGGGATGAGTCATTACGCGGTTGTGGATCCGGCGACGGGTGAGACGGT
The DNA here is from genome assembly GCA_963749545.1 of uncultured Solirubrobacterales bacterium. Classification (GTDB taxonomy): domain Bacteria; phylum Actinomycetota; class Thermoleophilia; order Solirubrobacterales; family Solirubrobacteraceae; genus Palsa-465. The sequence continues at coordinate 255,424 of CAVVNG010000008.1, read as the reverse complement.
CAAGGAGTACCCAACGATCAGCGACGGCGAGCTGAGGGAGGCGATAGCCAAGGCAGACGAAGCTCATCGCTCATGGTCGACCTCGACCACGGCGGCGGAGCGCGGCGCGCTCATCAGGCGGGTGGGCGAGCTGCACACCGAGCGGCGTCAGCAGCTCGGAGAGATCATCACGCGCGAGATGGGCAAGCCGATCGAGCAAGCCCTGGGCGAGGTCGATTTCTGCACGGCAATCTATGACTTCTACGCCGACAACGCCGAGGAGCTGATGACCGACGAGCCGATCAAGCTGCTCGATGGCGGTGGGTCGGCGTTCGTGCGACGCAGTTCGCTGGGCGTGCTTCTGGGGATCATGCCGTGGAACTATCCGTACTACCAGGTGGCGCGGTTCGCGGGACCGAACCTCGTGGTCGGGAACACGATCCTGCTCAAGCACGCGCCGCAGTGCCCCGAGTCGGCTGCCGCGATCGAACAGATCTACCACGCCGCCGGCTTCCCCGACGGCGCGTACATCAACATATACGCGAGCAACGAGCAGATCGAGTGGGTGATCGCAGACCCGCGTGTACGCGGCGTGTCCCTGACCGGCTCCGAGCGCGCCGGCGCGGCTGTCGCCGAGATCGCCGGGCGCAACCTGAAGAAGGTCGTCCTGGAGCTCGGTGGCTCTGACCCGTTCATCCTGCTGAAGACCGACGATCTCGACGCCGCCGTCCAGTCGGCGGTCGATGCACGGCTCGAGAACACAGGTCAGGCCTGCAACGCCGGCAAGCGCTTCATCGTCCTCGATGAGCTGTATGAGCCGTTCCTGGAGAAGTTCACCGCCGCGCTCACCGCTGTAAAGCCGGGGGATCCGAGTTCGTCCGAGACGGCGATCGGACCGCTGTCATCCAAGACGGCAGCCGATCGTCTGGAGGATCAGGTCCGCCGAACGGTCGATCAGGGGGCCAACCTCGTGGCCGGCGGCACCCGGGAGGGCAACTTCTATTCGCCGACGGTCCTCACCGACATCAAGCCCGACAACGACGGCTACCGCGAGGAGTTCTTCGGACCCGTGGCCGCGGTCTATCGCGTCGGTAACGAGGAGGAGGCGGTCGCCCTGGCCAACGACACTCCGTTTGGCCTCGGGTCCTACGTGATGACCAACGACGAGCAACAGGCCCAGCGGGTCGCCGAGCGGCTCGACACAGGGATGGTGTTCATCAACGCCGTCGGCGCCGAGGGCGCCGAGCTGCCGTTCGGTGGCGTCAAGCGCTCCGGGTTCGGTCGCGAGCTGGGCCGCTTCGGCGCCGACGAGTTCGTCAACAAGAAGCTGATTCGCGTCGCTGGGTAATCGCGCACCTAACTCAGTTCGACGATCCCGAACACCAGCACGATGACCCCGATGACGGCCGTCAGCGGGCCAATGATCAGCGGCCAGTGAACGAGTAGCCAGTCGCCTAGGGGCTTCATCACGCGCTCGGCACGCTCGCCCATGATCGCGAACGCGACGGCGATCGCGATCAGCGGCAGCGCGTAGATGACGCAGTACAGGACCAGTAGGGACAGCTTGCCGGCACGGCTGACATCCGAGCCGACGATCAGCGCGATCGCCGCGAAATACGGGAAAGCGGTCAGCAATTCCACGCCGGCGATACCGGCCCCGATAAGCGCTGAGGATCCGTGTGAGCGGATCCTGGCCTCGGGCGCCTGAGAGGCTCCCAGCGCATCGCGGCGCAACCACACGACCGTGCCGCCGACGGTCAGGACGACGCCGGCGGCGATGATCAGCGCGTACTTCACGGTTGGTCCCACCTTCGGCAGGAGCGACAGGACGAGATCCCCGAGCCCGAGTGCGAAGGCCAGGCCGAAGACCAGCGTGACCGTAAACGCGGCCAGCGTGAACATCGCCGTCCGTCGCCGCGGGTGGCCGCCGGTGGCGACGAACAGCTCAGCCCCGATGAGTGTCGGGTTGATGCAGTCGGGAAGGGCGATCATCACCACCGCAAGGGCGAGTTTCAGCATGCTGACTCACCGCCGGCGCAGGCGGTACCACGTTCGGGGCACGTCGCGGAGGGGGCCGGCGGGAGGGTCGCCGGAGTCGGGCTGGTCGCCAACCAGCTCCCATCCCGGAGAGAACCGGCTGGCGATCTCATCGCGCGTGGCCCCACGGGGACCGGCGAGAACGCGATTGGGTGCAAAGCACATGAGCAACAGCATCCCTTCGCGTGCGGTGAGGTCGGTCACCCCGCGCACGTAGCCGTCGCGCCCGGAGTCGGAGATCCCGTGATAACAGCCGCGGTCGAGCACGAGCGTATATCCGGATTGCAGCCCAAGCTTCCCGAGCCGTGTGACGTCGCCCATGAGCCAGTCGACGCGGCTGCCGGCGGCCTTGCTGCGAGCGCGAGCCCGCCGGAGCGGTGCTTCGACGTCGTCGATCCCGGTCACCCGCCACCCGCAACCAGTCATGTACACGGTGTGGGTTCCGGTCCCGCAGCCAAGGTCAAGCGCCCGGCCCGGCGCTAGCGCATCTCCACCCTCCACGAGCTCCGTCAATTCGCTAGGGACCTCGCCGGTGTCCCAGGGTGTGAACCCGACCCGGTACATGACCTGGTAGATGAGCGACACGGGGCGGGTTCTAGCAGGCGTTGTCGCGCGAGCCGATGCGTCTGGCGGCGCTCCGCGTCCCTGCGCCCCACTACCATGCTGGCCGATGCTCGTTCGGAAAAAGGTTCTCCGGGCGGCGTTGGTTGTCTGCGCACTGCTCTGTGCGGGGCCCGCACATGCCCTGGCGTCAGGCCGCGAGGAGTCGATCCTGATGGACGACAACCAGCTGATCTATGCCACCCCTGACCATATGGCCAGCACGCTGAGAGAGATCAAGGCCCTCGGCGTCGATCGGGTCAAGGTAACGGTGGTGTGGTCGCTGATCGCGCCCGATGCGTCGTCGCACAAAAAGCCCAATTTCAACGCCACCAATCCGGCCGCGTATCCCTACGGCGCGTGGACCCGCTGGGATCAGCTGGTCGCCTGGTGCCGGCTCCTTGGGCTCAAGGTCTACTTCCAGATCGGCCCGCCGGCGCCGCTCTGGGCGACATCGGGCCCGAAGGAGAAGCAGCGGAAGGGCTACGACTGGTCGGAGAACCCCAGCGCGAAGGAGTTCGGCCAGTTCGTACAGGCGCTCGGCCGCCCTACAGCGGCAGCTACGTGTCGAGCACGGAGGCCGCACTGGCGCCGCCGCCCGAACTCGGCGTCTCGGAACGCTCGGGGATCACTCCGACGGCGGCCGACCCGGACCCTCCGATCCAGCGCGTCGACTACTGGGGAATCTGGAATGAACCCAACGTCGCCACGTGGTTGAGCCCTCAGGTCAAAAAGGTTGGTCGTCACCACGTGGACGCCTCGCCGGGCATGTACAGGCGGCTGGTCGATACCGCCTACGCCGGTCTGGTGGCGACGGGCCACAGGCCGGACACGATTCTGATCGGCGAGCTCGCCTCGCACGGCGCGGTGTATCCGGTCCCGTTCACCCGGGAGCTCTACTGCATGACGCCGAGCTATCGACGACTGACCGGCATGTCGGCTACGAGCCTCGGGTGTCCGAGATCCGGTAACCGCTCGAAGTTCGTCTCCGAGCACCCGGGTCTCTTCGCGTTCCCGGGCTTTGCCTTTCATCCGTATGAGGAAGGTGCGGCGCCGGACCACCCGCTGCCCAACCCGAATGTCATCGTGCTGGCCAATCTGGGCAAGCTCGAGACGCCATCGACCGCTCCCGGAAGGCCTACGGTCACCATCGCCGGGTCGGCATGTATCTCACCGAGTGGGGCTACAGGACCAAACCCCCGAACCCGTTCATCAAGGTTTCGCTCAAGGAGCAGGCGACCTGGCTGAACGAGGGCGAGTATGAGACCACCAACATGCCGCGGGTGACGTGCCTGGCCCAGTTCCTGCTCGTCGACAACAAGCCACGCGTGGGACAGAAGCCGGGTACCCGCGGGTACTGGAGCACCTACCAGACCGGCCTCATCTTCGCCAACGGCAAGGCCAAACCCGGCTTGGCAGCGTTCAGGCTCCCGATCTGGGTTCCCAAGCCCAAGCACGGCGCTCGGGTTGCCGTCTGGGGCGAGCTCCGGCCGGCGGATCACTCCAAGCTGCAGGTCGGCACACTCGAGTTCAAGGCCAAGGGCTCGCACAGCTGGCGCGCCCTTCAGAAGGTCAGGACCAGGAATCGCGAGGGCTTCCTCCTGGCTCACGTGAAGATCGCCAAAGCCGGCCAGCTCAAGCTCGGCTGGCAGAGCGCGACCAAACACAAGACGTTCTACAGCCGGATCGTGACCATCAGCTGAGGTTCGCGTTTGGGGGGCGCGTGGGGCTGAACGCCCGGGTGCTGGCGGTGGCTGACCGCGTCTGGACCCTGGGAAAGGTGACAGTCGACGGCGCGCGAACGGCGAGTGCCACGAACCCGCTCGCCACCGAAGGAAACGTGGCACGCGACGGCGGGGGCCGAGATGAGTGTCACGAAATCCGCGGGGTTGGGAGCCGCGCGGGGTAAGGATCGCGGCGCGATGGTAGCGGGGTCAGACCGCCAGCGAAGCCGGGTCGACAACCTCCTACCCCGGGGCGGGATCGGGCTGGTGTCCAGCTGTGAGTAGCTGTTGGTCATGTACCGCGGATCCTGGATGCCCGCGGCGAACGCCGCCTGCGACGCCTTGGAGGATTCGATCGGCCAGTCGGTCCGCCCTCCCGGCCCGGCCTCGTCGCGGTCGAACCAGAGAATGCGATCTTGGGGAAGCTGCGACTGTTCAGCATGTCGGTGATCCACTGCGCCTTGGACCCCCCCGCTTCGGTCGTCGCCGTCTCGCCGATGATCATCGGCTTGCTCGCGGCGATCGAGCCGGCGATCTGGTCGTAGCTGCTCCGGAACAGGTCGCCGAAGCCCGTCCACTTGGGATCGGCGCCGTTGTAGACATCGAGGCAGGTCCAGTCGACATAGTCACTTCCCGGGTAGACGCTGGTCAGCGGGGCGGTGTGGTCGACGCCGATGTTGGGGCACCACACCCAGGTCACGTTGGTCGCGCCCACCCGGGTGAAGATGTCGTGCACGTGACGCCACATGGCGACGAATTCGGCGGGCGAGTTGACCGCCGGCGCGTCGCCGTCGTGGTTGAAGTTGACGCCCCAGTTGAACAGGTTGCTGTTCATCTCCCAGTCGATGCGGAGGAACAGCGGGTGACCCCACGCCTTGACCTCCTTGGCGAACGCCGTGATGTAACCGTCCTGAGAACCGTGGGCGACGGCGGCGTCGGTGAAGTTGGGGTCGGTCCCGTGGCCCTCATTGGCGCTGCTCCAATCGAGCATCGGGATCACGCCGTGCTGGCGCACGGTGTCGAACTGGGGCCGCTGAAAGGGGCAGTCGAACTCCGACGGATAGCCCTTGGCATTGCAGAACGTCTCCGAGTGGAAAGGCTCGCCCCAGCCAATCACGCTGGGCATCTTGTTCCCGGCGTCGGCGCGAGCGAAGTCGGTGACCGGCGTCCAGTCGAACGGAGGCTGCGTGGTCTTCGTGACCTGCTATCCGATCGTGTTCGCGCCCCAGTAGAGCTTGGACGGCGGCCCACTTCGAGGGTCCCGCAGGATCAGGAACAGGGCACCGGCAAGCACGACCAACACACCAACGAGACCAGCAGTCCAGCGAACAGTCAATCCACGCACCTTCGGCAGAATTTCCCCATCAAGGCGAGCCCTACCTCCCTCATTCGAGGCTACAACATGGGCTGCGGCGGCTCGCAGCCTCTGACCGCCCGCAGCGTCGCGCTGCCGATCCGGAATCGGGTAGTGGGCTCCACCCAAACGTTTCGCCGGGAATGGCGGCCACCCGGGGCCGCCATAACCGGTGGAATGTTTGGGTGGGGTCCACTAGGCTCGGGCCATGCCTCCGAGGGGTCTGCAGCGCGTGGCTGGCGCGTCGGCTCTGTCGGCGAGCCTTGACCGCTCGAGCTTCGTCCCGCTCTACTTTCAGCTCGCCGAGGTGCTCAAGGAGCGGATCGAGTCGGGTCGCTGGGAGCCGGGTGCCCGGTTCCTGTCCGAAAGCGAAATCGAGGCGGAATTCGCGGTCTCGCGCACGGTGATTCGCCCGGCCCTGGCCCTGCTCGAGAGCGATGGCCAGCTCGTCCGCACCAAGGGCCGTGGCAATTTCGTCGCCGCTCCCAAGCAGGGCGTTCGGGTGCGGGGGCTCGGGCGGCTGCTGTCGGGCCTGGGCGAACCCGAGTTGTGCATCGACATCCTCGAGGCGCGATCCGTGGTGCCGGAAAGCGCGGTGTCGGAGATGCTCGAGCTTGGCCCGGGTCCCGTGAAGGTTGCCCATCTGACCGCGCGCATCTCTCGAGACGAGGCACCGGTGATGATCTGCAACTCGTTTGTCTCGCTCGAGCGGTTGCCGTGGATCCTCCACACCGCGAAGGCGCACCGCGGCGGGGACCGCACGCCGAAGGCCCTCGACGTCAGCTTCAGCCACGCCGAGGTCAGCGTCGAGACCGCGTTCGTGAGCCTGTGGGAGGCCCAGGAACTACAGCTCTCGCCTGGGGACCCGTGCTTTCTCATGAGTTACCTGGATCGCGTCCGATCGGGCGCCGGGCCGGAACACGGATGGCCGGCCGAGTTCGCCCGGCTGGTGTTCAGAACGGACGTGAGGCTGGACTTGGCCGCAAGCCTAGGATCCTAGGATCCCAAGGTGTATTGTGCGCGGGCCAGCAGGACACGCGCAAGTTCCGGATGAGAGGGCTTCAGCATGATGGCTTCAAGCGGTAAGCAGAAGGCTTTCGGCGCGATGGCGCACGGGATCATCTCGATGCTGGGTTCGCCGTATCGCCCAGCCGACGAGGTCGGCGATGCCGGGGCCAAAGTCGCGTTCCTGGGCGTCCCCTACGACGGGGCGAACGTGTGCATCGGGCGACCGGGATCGGCGCTCGGACCGCAGGGGTTGCGGGTCGCCTCTCAGGAGTACTTCAGCTGGTCGTTCGAATGGGACATCGACCTGCAGGAGGCCTACGGACTGGTCGACTGCGGTGACACGCGGATCGCCGTCGGCAACGCCGTGCGCACGCATGAGAACGTCGAGCAGGATGTGCTGAAGATTCTCGGTGGCGGCGCGATACCGATCTCGATCGGCGGCGACCACTCGCTGCCGATTCCCTGCGCCCGTGCTCTCTCGCAGTTCATCGGACCAGACAAGCGCATGGGTTATCTGGCCATCGACGCCCACATGGATGCCGGCTATAGCGTGGACGGTGAGAAGGAGACCAACTGCTCGGGCATCGCGCGAGCCTCCGAGCTGCCCAACGTCAAGCCAGAGAACGTGGCCATCGTCGGGGTGCGAGGTTCGCTCAACCCCCGCGAGTGGCTCCAGCTGATCCGCGAGCGCGGGATCAACATGTACCCGATGCGCGAGGTCAAGGAGCGCGGCATCGAAGCGGTTCTGAAGGACGCGCTCGATCGTGTCTGGGATGGCACCGACGGCGTCTACGTCACCTGGGACACCGACTCCGTGGATGCCTCGCACGCTCCGGGCACGACCGAGCCCGAGCCCGGCGGTCTCACCTCGCACGAGATCATCGGGGCGGCGCGGATCATCGGCGAACGCGGCTTCACGGCGCTGGACAACGTTGAGCTGGCGCCGATCTACGACATCAGCGGGATCACGGGCAAGCTCGTGTGGTGCGTGCTCAGCGAGGCGCTCTACGCGAACGCCAAAGCCCGCGCCTGATGGCGCGCGCTGTGCGGAGGGGCCGGCTGATCGTCCACGGGGACGGGGCCCGAGCGGCGCTCATGCGCGGGCTCGATCTGGTTGCCGACGCCGTGGCTCCGACGCTGGGTCCAACCGGCTCGCACGTCGTCCTGCACCGTCACGATGCCGGACCGCTCGTTACCAATGATGGCGTGACGATCGCCAGGTCGATCGAGCTGCTGCGCGACCCGTACACCAACCAGGGTGTGCAGCTCCTGCGCGAGGTCGCCGGCGTCGCCGACACGGTCGCAGGCGACGGGACGAGCACCGCCGTGCTCGTCGCGCGCGAGCTCCTGCGTCAGGTGTTCTCGATCGTGACCCGAGACGGCGACCCCGCGTCACTGTGCGACGGCCTCCGCCACGCATGGGCCAGCACCGCGAGGCTGATCCGCAAAGCCGCCGAGCCGCTGCGCGACGACGACGAACTGGCGGCGCTCGCCGGCAATGCCGCCCGCGACCCCTCGCTCGGAGAGATGATCGCGCGGGCGCTGGCCCGAGTGGGCGACGACGGGGTCATCAACGTCGAGGACGACCCTGCCTACGGTGTCCGCCTGGAGTTCACCGACGGCATGTCGTTTCCCAGCGGGCTTCTGTCTCCGGGCCTGGCGCTCGACGAGGTCAAGGGTGAGACGGTGTTCGAGTGTCCCTACATCCTGCTGGCCAGCGAGCGCCTCACCCGGGTCGAGCAGCTCGCGCCGGTGCTCCAGCGGGTGGCCGCCGAGCGCATTCCACTGGTGGTCATCGCCGACGAGGTATCGGCCGCGGCGCTGACGACGATGGTGGTCAACATGCGTCGGCGCACACTCCCCAGCGTAGCTGTCAGGGCGCCGCTGTTCGGCGAGGACCGCCTGGCCATGCTCGAGGACATGGCCGCGCTGACGCGCGCCCGGGTGCTCGGCCCGGACACCGGGAGGTGTGTCGAACACGCGCAGCTTGGCGACCTGGGCCGAGCCGACCGCGTCACGGTCACCGCCGAACGTACGACGATCGCGGACGGCCACGGCAGCGAGCACGCCGTCCAGACACGTCTGGCCCAGATCGGTGCCGAGCTGGCCTACCTCGAGTCGGAATACGAGCGCGACAAGCGCCGGCTGCGGCGAGCCTGTCTGGCCGGGACGGTGGCCACGATCAAGATCGGCCTCGACACGGTCGTCGAGCAGGAGGAGACGCGGCTCCGGGTGATCGACGGGATCCGCTCGGGGCGAGCCGCGATGCGCAGCGGCGTCGTTCCCGGCGGTGGATCGCTGCTGATGCACGCCGCCGACGCGCTCACGGCCGACGGCGCCCACTGTCACACGAGCCCGGCAGGGCAGGCCCTGGCTCGCGCGCTCCAGGCCCCGCTCCGCCAGCTGGCCGTCAACGCCGGGATGGATCCCTCCGTCGCGGTAAGTCGCGTCCGCGCTGCCCCGACCGGATACGGCCTGGACCTGCGGAGCAACGAGATCGTCGACCTGCGCCGCGCCGGCGTCGTCGATGCCACCGAGGTCGTGTGCACGGCGCTGGAGTCGGCGGTCTCGATCGGACTGACCACCGTGCTGGCCGAGACGATCGTCGCGCAGCGCCCACTGCCGCCGAATCAGAAGCGGCCCTATGGCCACCATCACGGCCACGATCATGGCCATTTTGGCGGTGTCGCCCCCGGCCACGGGCACGCCCACGATGGCGACCACGGTCACATCCATGCCCACGCCGGCGGTCCAGCTCCGGCAGCGGCGTGAGCGTCCCGGCATCGACCACACGGCGCAGGGGCGTGAGCGGCAGGCTCGACAGCGCCCAGTGGCGCGCGATCGCGCTGATGGCGCTGGCGGTGGTCGGACTGCACGCCCTGGGGTTCTTTCTGTTGATTGCCGTGGTGGCACCGCACCACTACGCGATAGGGCGCTCGGGAGCGTTCGCCATCGGCACCGGCCTGACCGCCTACACGTTGGGTCTCCGTCATGCCGTGGACGCGGACCACATCTCGGCCATCGACAACACGACACGGAAACTGATGGTCGAGGGCAAGCGGCCGATGACCGTCGGATTCCGGTTTTCGCTCGGGCACTCCACGGTTGTATTCGCCCTCGCCGGGATGTTCGCGTTGGGAATGCACGCAATCGGCGGGGAGGTGCGCAATTCGTCCTCTCCCCTGCGCTCGTCACGTCGCTGATCGGGACAGGTGTATCGGGCGCATTCCTGTTCCTGATCGCGGCGCTGAATCTGGGGATCCTGATCGAGATCGTCAAGGCGTTCCGGCGGATGCGGGGCGGCGAGTGCGACGAGGCGCAACTGGAGGCGCAACTGCAGTCACGGGGTCTGATGTATCGCGTCTTCGGGCGCGCCACCCGCGCCGTGCGGAGTCCGTGGCACATGTACCCCGTGGGCGTCCTGTTCGGCGCCGGATTCGACACGGCGAGCGAAGTGGCCCTGCTGTTCCTGGCTGCCGGCGCCGCCGGAGCGGGGTTGCCCTTCTACGCAATCCTCTGCCTGCCGATCCTGTTCGCCGCGGGGATGTCGCTGCTCGACGCGCTCGATGGTGCGTTCATGAGCCTGGCCTACAGCTGGGCGTTATCGCGCCCAGTCCGCAAGGTGTTCTACAACCTGGTGATCACGGGGCTGTCGGTCGCCGTCGCGCTCCTCATCGGCACCATCGAGGTGGGCGGGATGGTGGCGCAGAAGGTCGGAGCCCACGGATCGTTCTGGACCTGGCTGGAGGGGATCAATATCAACCAGCTGGGACTGATCATCGTCGTCATGTTCGTCGCCACGTGGATCGTGGCGCTGCTGGTGTGGCATCTCGGACACATCGAGGAGCGCTGGCGTCCCCGCGCCGCCGACGAGCCGGCCGGGACCGGTTGACCGACCGGGCGGCCTCAGACCGACGAGAAACTGATTCCCAACCGGATCCTGGCGATGATCGCGGGCAGCAGATCATCGGGGATGGCGGGGTTGTAAAGCGGGCTGTCGACGGCCTGGGTTAGCAGCAGGTGACAGGCCGCCATGCTGGCCGGGCGCACCTCGGCTCGTGGGTCGGCGAGGTCCCGGCTCAGTGCGCTCAGATCCTCGGCGTAGCGATGCACGCGGTGGACGAGGTACCAGTTACCCGGCACCTCGGCGTCGTGGAGGATCTCCGCCAACCAGCTGGCCAGACGCTGACACTCGAGCCGGCTGGTGAGGCGAGTCGCGTACTGCGCCACCTCGGGCAGCGAGTGCGCCAGCGGGTCGAGCGCCAGGCAAGCGATCCGATCCTGTCGGGCCAGTCCGCTGGTTATCGCCACGAGCGCGCCCACCGTGCCTCCGATCGCCAGCGGAACGCTGAGGGATGGTGCGAAGAACAGTGTCACCAGCGCCAGCACGAGGAGAGCGGCGCTCACCCCCGCGGCCTCGTGTTGGTGCTTGCGGCGCCGGGTCAACTCGTGCTCGGCAGCCTCGAGCTCGCGCGCGTTCATGGACCAAGGCTACAAACTCGCGACTGTGGCCCTTTTGGGTCGCTCGCGAGCACCCGAGGAGAGCTTCGTGCCGGTGCCGCCCGTCCGCAGCGGAGGCGGAGCGGGCGGCCAGTTGCGCGGCCCGTCCGGCGCTACTCGATCGGGATCCGCTTGAACGTCACGGTGATGTCCTCGCCCTCGCGCCGCTTGATGGCTCGGAGGACGAAGTAGTAGATCGTGATCGCGGCCACGATCCCCAGCGTCACCCAGATCGGCGTCCGATCGGTGCCGGAGGCAATCGAGTCGTCCCACATCAGCCACGACCAGAAGGCCATGATGATCGTGCCCGCCCCGCACAGAATTGACATGCGGTGGATGCCGAACCACTTCTTGTCCGCGACGATCGATTGCTCGATCAGCTCCTTGCGCGTGTACGGGAAGAACGTGCCGACGAGCATGGTCAGACCAATCGCGACGAACAGCGGTACGAGCAGGATGATCGTACGGGTCCCGGGGTCGAAGGCGAACCACAACATGAACGATTCACCCATCGCGAAGGCGATGATCAGGGCGTGGCCTTGTGCTCGACCGCCGCTGCGGTCAGGCCGGTGGTGCTGTGCAGGTGGTGTTCAAACGTGCTGGTGTGCGAGAACAGCAGGGCGACGACCAGGATGATCTCGCCGGCGAAGCCGATCGCGAACAGCAGCTTCATATAGCCGATCGACCGCTTGAGCCCGAAGATGCCGATGAACGCCGCGATCAGGAGGTCGGTGGTGCCGATCACCGCGTAGCCGAGGTTCGTGTTGAACCAGTTCGACAGGCTGACGAAGAAATGTGCTCCGGTGGCAGTGCCGAGCGTCGAGGCGAACGCGGACAGCAGTGGCTGCATGATGCTCATCGCGAAGGCCGGCGAAACCATCAGGATCCAGACGTAGACGAAGTTCGTCCCCAGGGCAAATCCCGGGTGAAGTCCGCGGCTCAGGAACACGTAATCGCCGCCGGAGCGCGGGAATGTCTGACCCCAGTACCGGTACGCGCCGGCGATGACCAGCGCCGCGGCGATGGAGATCGCCAGCGCCACGATCACGTTGCCACCTGGGTAAAAACCGGTGCCGAAGAAGTTGCCCCACTCGAACATGATCCCGACGCTGATCCCCGACAGCCCGAACACGAACGCGTCGAACCCGCTTGCGCTCCGAAGGCGCCCCTCGAGCTCCGGCTCGTCGCACTCGCGCGGCGTGGCCTAGGGCGTGCGGTTTGACCAGCCGCTCGAGGCCATCTGCAGGCCGTCGAGCTCGACCACGCGTGGCTCGCAGTTGACGAATACCGTGCTGCCGCCGAACGCATCGTCCACGGTTGGGTCGTCGTCGTTGCCCGAGGCGAAATGGATCTTGATCGGCGTGGAGCCGAGACGGTCCTCCGCATACTGAACCCAGTGGCGGATTCGTTTCAGCGCCTCCTCCAGCAGCCGCGCCTCGTAGGTCGCGCCGTCGGACAGCCCGGCCAGGGTCTCCGCGTCGCCGACCACCGGGTAATAGCCCATGTTGGCGATCCGCTTTCTCTCGGCCGCCAGCTCGGATGCGTCGACGGTGCGCTGCTCGCCACCGAGCTCGAAGCTCGCGCGATCCTGCTCGAGGCGAATCGGCACGATCATCTTCCCGGTGACGTCGCCACCCATGATCAGCGCCTCGCAGTTCTAGAAGTCAGCCGCCCCGCAGAACTTGCGAAAGCAAACATCGGAGCCGTGCAGATCGGTGGCGAAGAAGAGTCGCATCCCCCTCCTACTCGTCTCTCAACAGACGCGACAGTTCGCGGTTGATGAAGGTGACATCCTCCGGCGAACGCCCGCCCCCGGCATAGTGCCCCCACACCGTCGGGATCGGGCGGAAGCTGGCGTTGCACAGCAGCTCGCACTCGAGCTCGTTGTCCTCGGGCGTGAAGTAGAGATCCGTCGTGGCCGGCATCAGCACCGCCTCTGCGGTTATCGCACGCATCGCCGCCGGGTAGTCACCCTCGAACTCAGGATTGGCGCTGACGTCGGCGTTCTGCCACGTGTCGATCATCGAGAGGACGTTGTTCGCGTCGCGGGCCAGGAACAGCTGCTCCCAGTAGCGGAGCATGTAGTCCTCGAGCGACTCGTAGCCCAGCTGGCGGAAGAGCTCGGCCCGATAGAAGGCCTGGGAGAGGCCCCATCCGGCCCAGGCTCGTCCGATCGCTCGCAGGCCGCGCGTCGGCGGCGAGGAGTAGTCGCCGCCCGACCAATCGCCGTCCGCGGTCAGCGCCGACTTCATGCCCTCGAGGAAGACCCAGTTGTGGGGGCTCGTGCGAGCGCTCCCGCAGATCACGGCCAGCTTCTCGACGCTGTCGCCGAACAGGGCGGCCCAGTGGTAAGCCTGCTGACCCCCCATCGACCACCCCACCGCCAGCCGTACCCGCTCGACGCCATAGCGCTCGGCCAGCACCCGCCGCTGCAATACGACGTTGTCGTAGATCGTGGTGGGCGGGAATCGACCGGCGGCAAACGTCCCGTTCGAGTTGCTCGGCGACGACGAGATGCCGTTCCCGAGGAGGTTGGGTACGACGATGAAGTAGCGGCGCGGGTCGAGGGTCATGCCCTCGCCAATCAGGTACGTGTTATCGAGATGCGTGCCGCCGAACCGTGTCGGGAAGACGACCGCATTGTCACCGGCTGCGTTCAGCGAGCCGTGCGTGGCCACGACGAGCTCGACGTCGGGAAGAGTGACGCCGCACTGCAGCATGACGTCCCCGACCACACACGTGTCAACGCCGGTCGGTGCGCTCACAGCCACTCCCGCGACGCCCCGTAAACGATCGTCGTCATCGGAGATCGTCCTTGTCGCATCACCAGTGCCGGTCAGAAGAACTTGAGGTATTCCGTCTGTTCCCACGGAGTGACGTGCTGGTGGAAGCGGTCCCACTCATCGTGCTTGTACCGGCTGTACAGAGACTGCATCGTCGCCCCTAGCACCTCCGCAGCCAGCGGGTCGGCATCAAACGCCTCGATGGCCTGGAGCAGGGTGGTGGACAAAGGACGGATGCCGGCGTCCTGCATTTCCTGGTCGGTCACGTCATAGAGGGGTTTGTTGATGGGCGGCCCCGGCTCGAGACCATGGTTGATCCCCTCGAGCGAAGCCCCGATCGTCATCGCGAGGGCGAGGTAGGGGTTGGTCGACATGTCTGAGGCACGGTTCTCGAGCGCACGGCGACTCTGCGGCAGGCGGAGCATCGCCGAGCGATTGTTGTGGCCGTAGCTGACATGGGTGGGGGCCCAGGTCAGCGTGCCGCCCTCGAGGTGCGGGTTGCGGCCGATCAGTGCCTTGTAGGAGTTGACCGTCGGACAGGCGACCGCCGTGATCGCCTCTCCGTGCTTCATGATGCCGGCGATCACGGGCCAGACCGCCTCGCCCCAGCCGCCGTTCTGGCCGGCGAACAGGTTCGTCTCGCGGTCCTGCAGCGGCGTGAGGCTGTGGTTGATGTGGGCGCCGCTGCGCCAGTCACCGTCGGTCGGCTTGGCCATGTAGGTGACGAACAGGCCGTGTCGCTTGGCGATCTCCTTCAGCAACACGCGCAGGAAGCAGAACCGATCGGCAGCCTCGAGCGCGCCGCTGTGCCGGTAATCCAGCTCGAACTGCGAGTAGGCCCCCTCGCACACCACATTGGACACGCCCCAACCGAGCCCGTTCAGCGCCTCGATCACGTCGCGCAGGAAGGGGAAGCCGTCGAGTGAGTGCTCGACGTCGTACCCATAAGCCTGCCGGCGCAGCGGCTCGCCGCCGATCGAGATGGCGTCGACCCCGAAGGCCTTCTCGACCCGCCCGTCGACCTCGCGCATGACCACGAACTCGGGTTCGAAGCTCGCGTGGACGTGGTACCCGGCCTCGGCAGCGGCGCTGATCTGGCGACGCAGCGCCGAGCGGGGGCATACGTTGTAGGCCTCACCCTCCCAGTAGAGGTCCGAGAACACCCAGGCGATCTCGGGCGCCCACGGACACACGACAATGCTGTCGAGATCGGGAAGCGGGATCTGGTCGGGGTCGGCCGGGCCCAGCTCGGGGACCATCGAGACGGAGTGCACGGCGAACTGTGGCCCCCGCCCCACGCACAGGTTCTCGAACTGCTCGATTCCCACCGGCTTGGTCTTGGGGATGCCGAGCAGATCGACCCAGCACGAGAACACGTACTTGACTCCGCGAGCCTCCAGCGATGCACGCGCCTGGGCGATCCGGGCCGGATCTGGGATGGCCTCGCCGAGGCTGGGCAGGCCGCGTGAGGCGTCGACCACCACCGGTCACCTCACCCGTGGAATGAGTGAATGGGGCAATTCGGAGCTCCCTCGTCCTCAGGACGCCAAAGCACTTTGGCGTGTTTTCGAATCTACTCGATGCTCATGACCAGGTCAAGCACGGTTCCCTACCCACGACCGAGCCCTTCCGATCGTGTGAAACGGCCTCCCGATCGCCCCGCGGAGCCTCTGGCGCCGCTAGATTAGGCGCCTCGCCAATGGCGCCAAATATCTATGACATCGCCCGCGAGGCCGGGGTCTCGATCACGACCGTGTCCCACGCGTTCACGGGCCGGGGCAGGGTGGCGCCGCTGACGCGCGAGCGCATCCTCCAGGTGGCGGCCAATATCGGCTATACCGCGAATCCCCACGCGCAAAACCTGGCCTCCGGGCGAAGCCGCACGCTGGCCATTCAGGTCGCGGGCTTCACGGCCAGACAGACCAGCGGCGTGCTCCTGCCGGACGCGGCCTACTACATGGATCTCCTCAACGGCGCCGCTTCGGCGGCCGCCGAGAGCGACTACGCGATCATGCTCACCCCCTACGACTTCATGCCACGGCGGGGCCAGCACATGGCTCTCGACGGCGCGGTCATCGTCGACCCCGAGGGCCAGGAGGCGCTCGCCGAGGCATTGGCTGAACGCGAACTGCCGGTGGTGACGACGGGACGCCCGACGCGGGGCTACGTGCGGTACCCGTGGGTGGACAACGACCACGCCGGCGTCGCCGTCCGCATGCTCAATCATTTCCTCGCCAAGGGGTACGAACAGCCCGCCCTGGTCGTCACCACCCCCACCAGGTCATACATCGCCGACATCGTGGCGGCGTATCGCCAGTGGTGTGGCAAGCGTTCGCTGGATCCGCAGGTCGCCGAGGTGCCCGAGCCGCCGACCGAGCGGGCGGGGGCGCGCGCGGCCCGCCGATTGCTGGCCGGCGACGATCCCCCCGACGCCATCTTTACCTCCTACGATCGCCTCGCCACCGGAGTCCTCCTCGAGGCCGAACGGATGGGCATCGCTGTGCCGCGCGAACTTGGCTTGGCCAGCGCCGTGGACAGCGACCTGCTGCGCCGGATCGACCCCTCGGTCACCTCGGTCGCCCTGAAGCCGCACCGGATCGGGGAGATCGCGGTCGAGACGCTGATCAAGTTGATCGAGAATGGCGGGCCCGACCAGGCCGGCGTGGTGGTGCCCACGCGCCTGGTGGCGCGGGCTTCGACGGCCCGGTTCGGCTGAGGCTGCCCATGCCTTCCTGCGTGGGCGGGTGGTTTTCGCTGGCCTCGGCTCGTTGGCTGGGCAAAGGGTCGGGGCGGAATGCTAGTTCCGGCCGGCCAGCCGTCATAACGTTGAAGAGCGACTAGCCACGCGATCGTTATTCAACGAAACGCCGGCTATACCGGCACAACGTCGATCAGCGTCGAGCCCACGCCGAGCTTTTCGACGTTGTGTCGGTTCCCGAGGCGTTTTCGGCCGCGACAGCGCCCCAGCTACCCCTTCCGAGCAAGCCGTCACCTGGTCCCGCGACGCAATTTGATTTTCGACGCGGCATCGGCAATCCTGGTGCGGTGCGGAGATTCGGTGCCTGATTCGATGGCCGTGACGGCATCGACGTTGGCCGAAGAAGGTCGCCGCATCGCCGACGAGGGCGGGCGTCGCGGGCTGACGCTCAAGCTGTCCGGCGGGGTGGCGTTCTACCTGATGGCGTCCGATCCAGCCTTGCTCGACCGCTTGGGACGCGATCCGATCCGCGACCTCGATTTCATCGGACGCTCGGACGAGCGGACCGAGTACAAGCAGCTGTTCGGAGACCTCGGCTACGAGATCGACGAGGACATGCTGCTCGCCGGCGAGGGGCGCCGCTTCCTGTTTCAGAAGCCGGGCGAGGTGCCCGTCGAGGTCGACCTGTTCATCGATCGCCTGCAGATGTGCCACACGCTGGAGCTTCGCGACCGGCTCACCGTCCGCCCCCACACGCTGCCGCTGATCGACCTGTTGCTGCAGAAGCTGCAGATCATCGATCTCACCCGCAAGGACATGATCGACGTGGTCAGCCTGACCGCGGGCCACGACCTCGGCCCGAGCGAGGACGAGATCGACGTCTCGTACGCCGAGGCCCTGCTGGGTAACGACTGGGGCTTCCACCACACATCGATGCTCAACCTCGAGCGAATCAAGGACTACGCGGCCAACGCGCCACTCGAGCCGGATGTCCGCGAGACCGTCGAGGACCGCCTGAGCCGGTTGGGCTCGGCACTCGATGCCGCGCCCAAGACCCGTAAATGGAAGATCAGGGCGCGCGTCGGGACGCGGAAGAAGTGGTATGAGGACGTCGAGGAGGACATCGCCGCGTTCTGAGCGCCGGCGGCCGGCGGTGAGCCGTCACTTGCGGGTCGGCGGCGGTGGCACTCCGAGCAGGGTCTCGCGCGCGGCGCCCCATGCCCGCCGGCGCGCGCGCTCGGCCAGTCGCGCATCGGAGGCCAGCACGCGGGCGAGGGCCCCGGCGCCGCCCGGCAGCACACCGGCCGCACCGCCGAACTCGACCAGCGCGCGGTCGAGCTCGCGCGCCAGCGCATCGACGTCGGAGCCCGGCGCCAGCGCATACAGCGACACGAGGTAATCGCCTCCCCCGAGCACTCCCGCGCGATCCGGACACGCGCGCGGAGGTTCGAGTGCCAGCCGCTCGGCGCACAGCTCGCGACCGTCGAACCTGACCTCGGTCGTCAGCTCCAGCCGTTCGTAGGCGAACTGCTCGCCGTGCGCGACCCGACCGGGCGCGATCGTCTCGGTGCCGATGAACATCGACCCGCGGGCCAGCTCGACCAGGGTGTCCTGGCGATAGCGCGCGCCGGCCTGGGGGATCAGGGCGTCGGGCACGTGCTCGACGTAGGCCCGCTCGTCGAGCGAAAACGTGACCTGCTGGGATGCCTCCTCGCCCTCCATCCGGTACAGCTTGGTGGCCGACTGCGTCGTCACGTGCAGACGGACTCCCGCGTCCGCCACGACATCGATCAGGAGCCGATCGCCGGCGAAGACGCCGCCGGTCGGGTTCTGGACATACACGAAGGCCATCTCGGGCAGTACCGGATCGAGGTAGAACGGCTGGGTCGTGCGCAGCGGGAAACGCTGGCGGTGCGCCCTCAGGCTGCTTGCACCGCGCCAGTCGCGGCCAAAGGCCAGGTGAAGAAGTCCCGCCTGCTGCACCGACGTTGGGGCGCCGGCACTCACTTCAGAACGTACAGGCGTCCCAGCGACACCCGGTCCACGGGGTCGCACGTGCACAGCTCGCCGTCCACGGTGACGCGATAGCTCTCGGGGTCCACATCGACCTGCGGCAGCGCATCGTTGTGGAGCAGGTCATGCTTGGTCAGGCTCCGGGTGTCTCGGGTCGCAACCAGGCGCTTGCGCAGCGACCAGCGGCCGGCCGTGTCGGCGTCGATCGCGGCCTGGGTCATGAACGTCACCGCGAGATCCTGGCGCGCCGGCCCGTAGGCGCCCCACTGAGGGCGGTAGAGCAGCGGCTCGCAGGTCATCAGAGATGCGTTGGACTCCCCCATCACCGACCACGCCGGGAAGCCGCCCTTGAACACGACCTCGGGCTTGATGCCAAAGAACTTGGGCTCCCACAGGACGATGTCGGCGAGCTTGCCGGTCTCAATCGAACCGACCTCAGCGTCAATCCCGTAGATCCTCGCCGGGTTTATCGTCAGCTTGGCCATGTACCGCTTGATCCGGTGGTTGTCATTGCTCGTGCCGGCGTCCTCGGGCAGCGAGCCGCGCTGCACCTTCATCTTCGAGGCCAGCTGCCAGGTGCGCGCGATCGTCTCGCCGATCCTCCCCATCCCCTGCGAGTCGGAGCCAATCGCGCTGATCGCGCCGAGATCGTGCAGCACGTCCTCGGCGGCGATCGTCTCGCGACGGATCCGCGACTCGGCGAAAGCGACGTCCTCGGGCACCCGCGGGTTGAGGTGATGGCAGACCATCACCATGTCGAGGTGCTCGTCGAACGTGTTGACTGTGAACGGGTTGGTGGGGTTGTCGATGAGGGCAGGCAATTGGCCTCGCCGGCCACCCGGATGATGTCCGGGGCGTGCCCCCCGCCGGCCCCCTCCGAGTGATAGGTGTGGATGGTGCGGCCGCCGATCGCCGCCATCGTGTCCTCGAAGAACCCCGACTCGTTGAGGGTGTCGGTGTGGATCTGCACCTGCATGTCGAGCTCGTCGCCTGCCCGCAGCGACGCCTCGATCACCGCCGGCATGGCTCCCCAGTCCTCGTGGATCTTCAGCCCGACGGCTCCCGCCCGGCCCTGCTCGAGCAACGGGTCGACGTCATAGGCGCTGCCCTTGCCAAGGAAGCCGAAGTTGATCGGCCACGCCTCGGCGGCCTGGAGCATGCGCCCGAGATTCACCGTCCCCGAGGAGGTGATGCCGACCGTCACCGGTCCGAGCCCGCCACCGAGCATCGTCGTCACGCCCGAGGCGATCGCCTCCTCGCACAGGCCGGCCGAGTCGAAGTGGACGTGCACGTCCATCGCTCCAGCCGTCGCGATCATGCCCTCGGCCGAGCGCACATCGGTGTTCGCACCGACCACCATGTGCGGGTCGACTCCATCCATCATCTGCGGATTGCCGGCCTTGCCGATCCCGGCGATCCGACCGTCCTTGATGCCGATGTCGCACTTCACGATGCCCTGAACCGCGTCGATCACGAGCACGTTCGTGATGACGAAGTCCAGTGCGCCGCCCGCGGCGGTGATCGCGCCGTGCGTGCCAGCCCGTCGCGCAACGTCTTGCCGCCGCCGAACACACACTCGTCGCCGGGCACCAGAAGATCCCGCTCGACCTCGGCCCACAGCTCCGTGTCTCCGAGCCGGACGCGATCGCCGGTCGTCGGGCCGAACAGCTCGGCGTAGTGAGCCCGTGAGATTCGCCTGCCCATCACGCCCCCTCGTAGCCCGCGGCCCGTGCCCGCCCCAGCGCGTCCTGACATCGCCGCCCTCCGTCAGACGATTCAATCCGTGCACCTCGCGCTCTCCACCGAATGCGACGAGCTCGACCTCGCGGTTGTCCCCCGGCTCGAACCGAACCGCCGTGCCCGCCGGGATGTCCAGGTGCTTCCCGAAGGCCGCTCGCGCGTAAACGAGAGCGCGCGATTGACCTCGAAGAAGTGGTAATGCGAACCCACCTGGATCGGCCGGTCACCTGTGTTGGCGACTTCAACACGACGGTCTCGCGATCCGGGCTGAGCTCGATCTCTCCTTCAGCCGCCACCACCTCGCCGGGCACCCTCTCTCCACCGCTCACGCCCCGGCCGGATCGGCTCGTGCACCGTCACCAGCTTCTGACCGTCCTCGAAGAACCCCTCGACCTGCAGCACGCCGACCAGCCGATCGACACCAGGCAACACGTCATCCGTGGTCAGGATGCTCGCCCCGAACTCCATCAACTCGGCGACCGACCGCCCGTCGCGCGCACCCTCGACTATCTCATCGGCGATCAGCGCACGCGCCTCCGGGTAGTTCAGCTTGAGCCGCGAGCGCGGCGCTTGCGGGCGAGCTCGGCGGCCAGGAACAGCAGCAGACGATCGGTCTCCTTGGGGGACAGGTGCATCGGCTAGCCCTTCTGGTTGATTGAGACCACGTCCTCTGAGGAACGGTCGCCGGGATGTGGCGCGCTGCGCAGCTAACCACAGCCAAAGGGATTTTGCACCCCCATAGACTTGTGGGTGTGCGGTGGGATTCATGGCAACTGATGTAGAGCTCAGATCCCCCTCCGACGGGACCTGGCAGCTCACCGACCTGATCGACGTCACGGTGCTGCAGTCGATCCAGGACACGTTCGCCAAGGTGTTCGGTCTTCCCACGGTCATCATCGATCAGACCGGGCGCAACCTGACCAACATCACCCACCGGGTTCGGTTCTGCGAGGACCTGACGCGCCCGTCACCCGTGGCCGGATCGCGCTGCATGACCTGGATCGACACGCCATGGACAGGGCCACGGACACGAATCGGCCGGCGATCTTCGAGTGCTGGAACGGGCTGTTCGACTGCGCGATTCCGATCGCCCCCAAGGGCCAGGTGCTCGGCCACTTCCTGTGTGGCCAGATCCTCGTCCGACCGCCCGATGCGGAGCGCTTCGCCATGACCGCCGAGGAGATCGGGGTGGAGCCGGGCGACTACGTCGAGGCGCTGGGCGACGTCCGCGTGATGCCGCTCGATCAGTACGAGTCGTGCATCAGCACGATGCACACGCTCGCCCCAGATGATCGCCGACCAGGCCGCGGCAGCGATCGACAACCTCAAGATGCTGCAGGACGCCCTCAGCGCCAAGAACGATGCGGCCAAACTCGTCGACGAGCTCGAGGTGATCCTCGAAGCGTTCCGGGACAGCTTCGCTCAGCCCGACGAGGCGTCGATGCTCGAGGCCATCGCGATCAGCTCCAGCGCCTGATCCCACATGACTCCTGCCTGATCTACACGGTGCAGGACGGGACGGATGAGCTCGTTCCGCGCGTGTGCGCGATCCCAACCCGGAGGCGTTTCGGATTACCGGCCCCGCAAGGGGGTCGGCGTGTGGGGCACCGTGGTCGCGACCGGGGTGCGTCGCAAGATCGACGATATCCGCAGCGACCCCGACTTCGAACCCGTCCCGGGCATCGATCTCGAGCCCGAGGCGATGCTGGTCGTGCCGATGATCCGCAAGGCAACGATCTTCGGCGTGATATCCCTGAGCCGTCTGGACCGTCGCGTGTTCACCGAACACGAGCTCCGAATCCTGGCCGTGTTCTGCTCCCACGCCTCCCTGTCGATGCAGGCCGCGGATGCAGGCGCAGAGCATGCGGAGGCTCCGCGATGAGCAGGCACTGGGCGAGCTCCTGGGCGCCCTCGCGCAGGGGTTGAGCGTCGACGAGACGCTGGGCGCCATCGGCCGGTGCGGTCTGGACCTCCTGGGCGCGGGCTCGGCCGTGTTGCGGTGCCGTCCCGAACCCGGGGCGCGGAGCCGCCCCGTGTTGATCGGGCTCGATGACCATGACGCGGGCGAGCTGCTCACCGACATCGAAACCGAACTCGAGGGCTGCCTGGCTCGTCGTGCCTGTCGAGCGCTGGCGCGCCCGAGAGATTCGCTCTTGCTGATCCCGCTCGGTGCCGGCGCCGAGCTGCTCGGCACGGCGGTGTTCGTCGCCCCGGTCGGCACGCAGTGGGATCAGGGAGTGGTCGACACGTTCGCCCACCAGTCCTCGCTGGGGCTTCGCAACGCGCTCGCGCGGGAACGCGAGCGCCGCGTCCTGCAGCAGAACGACCTCCTGTCCACGCTGGGGACCGAACTCGCCCACGCCAAGTCTCGCGACGACGTGCGAGCGGGCCTGCTCGGCAAGACCTCCGAGATCTTCGGGTCGGAGCTCAGCGTGCTCGCGCTGCTCGACCAATCGCGCGACACGATCCAGATGCACGTCAGAGAGGGGCGCGGAACGCGCGAGCTATCGGTCAAGCTGGTCGGGCGCGGGCGGTTCGCCTCGGCCCGACTCGGCAGCGAGGCCGCTCCCGAGGACTCCGTCTTCGACGCCTGGGCGCAGGACGTTTCCGACGAGCTGTCCCGGCGACTCGGAGTCGTGTCATATATAGCTGCTCCGCTGCGCACTCCGAGCGGGGTCCTCGGAGGTCTGTTCGTCGCCTCGCGCAGGCCGGCCACCCGTTCTCCGAGAGCAGGAGCGGCTCCTCGGCGTCGTCGCCGGGGCGGCGGGCGCCAGCCTCGGCAACCTGCTGGCCCGAGCGGAGACCGATCACTCGCTGCGGCGCCGGCTGGCTGAGCTCCAGGCGTTGGCTCGGCTGGCCGAGCAGATCACCCGCCTCACCGACGAGGAGGCGATCCTCGACGAGGTGCTCCTCGCCGTCCAGGAACTCGCCGGCCTGGAGGGTGCCGTGTACGCCGTCAAATCCGGCAACCGGTGGGCGCCGCGCCGGGCCGCCGGGCTGGACTCCAGGCAGAGTGCCGACGTGGCCGACGCGATGGCGTCGCTCCGGATCGACAGCCAGCCGACCAGACACGATCTCGACGGGGGCGGCGGCCAATTGCTCGCCGTCCCGATCCCAGGCACCGAACCTGAGGCGGCGGTGATCGTCGGCGTGGCCCCCCGCCACGGGGATCCGCAGCGCGACATGGTCCTCTCCGCACTCGTGAGGTTCGGCTCGGTGGCGCTCGAGAATGCGAGGCTGCAGGCCAGTCAGCGCGACACGATCGCCCGGCTGGAGAGCGCCAACGAGGACCTGCGCCGCGTTCTGTCGGCACACGAGATTCTCACCGCAGGGGTGATCGGGGGCAACGGGATCCAGTCGGTGGCCGACTCGCTGGCCAGGCTGATCGGGGGCGAGGTGCTGGTACTGGGGCCACTTCAGAACGCGCTCGCGCGATCCTCCGAGGACGGCGAGCTCCGCTGGACACCGCCCGGCGGGGAGTTCGAGGCCCGCACGATCAGCGAGCGGACCCCAGACGGGTACATCGTCGCTGCCCCGGCGGCCGTCGATGACGAGATCTTCGCCTGGCTGGTGGCGCGACTCGATCTCGCCCCCGGCCAGGTTCAGCGCGCGGCGCTCGAGTACGGCGCCCTGCTCGTGGCCATCGAACTGCTGCGCGAGCGAACTGCCCTCGAGGTCGAGCACCGGCTGCGCGGAGGGTTTCTCGAGGAGCTGTTCAGCGGCGAGTTCGTCGAGGACCTGCTGATCAAACAGGGGATGGCATTTGGATTCGATCTCCGCAAACCGGCGCGCGTATTCCTCGTCGAGTCCGTCGATCGAGAGCTCAGCCAGGCCAATATGCACGTTCTCTACACCGCGGCCGCCGAATGTGCCGAGGGTTGGCCCGGGCGTCATCTGGTCGCCCTCGAGAACAACACGGCGATCGTGCTTGTCGAGGAGGGAGCGGGACCGAACGGCGCGGAGCCGACCTCCCCGTTCGAGGATCAGCTCGAGCGCGCGCTTCACCGGCGAATGCCATCGCTGGAGACCAACATCGGGGTCAGTCGACTGATCCGGTCCCTGCCCGCCTACGGCCGGGCGTACGCCGCCGCCCGCCGCGGCCTCGACCTGGTCAGGTTGCTCGGCCGGTCCGGCCAGATCGTGTCGTTCCGCAACATGGGCGTCCAGGAGATCCTGCTCGCCGCGGACGAACCGGCCACGCTGCTCGAGTTCATCATGCAATACGTCGAACCCCTTGAGCGCTACGACGCCGAGCATTCCTCGGATCTGTTGCACAGTCTGGAGACGTTCTACGACGCGGGCTTCAACCTGCAGGAGGCGGCCCGGCGGCTCGACGTGCACGTCTCTACGCTCCGCTACCGGCTCACCCGCATCGAGGAGCTGCTGGGCGTGGATCCCAAGATCGGCGATTCGCGCCTGAACATCGAAGTCGCGGTCAAGGCCGCGAGAGCGCTGGCCGTCCACCGGAACTAAAGACGCTTGGTCGCGCTGCTCGTCGCATACGCGGTCGCCGTGGCGGCTCCTCCTACTGGGTGGGCCGCGGCTTGCGCGGGCCCGAGGATTTCCTCAGCGGTCGCCGTGAGCTGAGCGTCAAGCAGGGGATCGGGCTGTTCGGCGGGATCTTCCTCGGCGCTACGGCCGTCGGCGTGGTCGGTCAGGGCTATCAGCGCGGCATCGCCGGGGCGGCGCTCGACCTGGCACTCGGACTCGGTTTCGCGATCCTCGCCCTGACGCTGCTTGAACGAATGCGGGGGAAGGGCCAGGCCAGCCTGGCCGCCCTGTTCCGTGCGGAGTACGGCCAGCTGTGTGGGGCAATCGCGGCGCTGGTGGCCGGGAGCGCGTGGATCATCCTGCTGTCGGCGTTCGTGGCCGCCGCGGGAATCGCCCTCGGGCAGCTGACCGGCTGGTCGCAGGGGCCGTGCGTGGCCGCCGCCGTGGTGATCCTGCTGCTGTACTCGATGCCCGGCGGGATGCGGGCGGTCACGGCGACCAACCTGGCCCACCTGGCCATTCTCGCGGTGCTGATCGCGGTGCTGCTCGTGCTGGCCACCGGACACCGGCAGACGACCATCGTCCCGGCCTCCCACACCACCACCTCGTGGGGTTATCTGATCGGGGTCGTACTGCTGTCGGCCCCCACCACGATCGTCGCCCCCGATGTGATGATGGGCGTGGGGACGTTCGTTCTCTGGCCGCGGCGCGCCGGACGCTCGCCATCGTCGTCCTGCTGCTGGCCGGCGGCGGTCTGCTGCTGGCCGTTCTCGGCACGCGCGCCAGCCACCTGGTGACGGTCGGCGACCCAGATCTTGCCCTGCCGCGGATGATGCACCTGTTGCTGCCCTCGGCCCTGGAACGGCTGGGGCTGCTGGTGCTGTTCGGGGCCGCGCTCACGGGCGCCGTGGCCGAGGTGATGGTGTGCACGTTCATCCTCGACGAGGAACTCGGCGCACGCCGGCGCCTGCGCGGCCGTCCGGACCCGAGCCTGGCCCTGGTGCGGCTGCAGATGGTGTGCATCGCGGCGATCGCCGGCGGCATCGCACTGGCCGATACCCACGTCGTCGGTCTGGTGCTCACGGCGTTCCGTGTGTTCGTTCCCGGAATCGTCCCCCAGGCCGTGTTCTCGCTGACCGGGCGCCGGACCCGCGCGGGCGCGGTCGCCGCCAGCATGCTCGCCGGCCCGCTGGTGTGCCTCGCCGCCGCGCGGATCGCGCCGGGACTCCTCCAGACGCCAGCCGACCCGGTCTTGTGGGGCACGATCGCCGCCCTGGGGATCATGGCCACGGGGTGGATCCCGCCGTCATCCGTGCCGTTGACCGAACCCTAGTAGTTGTTTGCGAACAATTCCTACACATCGCGGATAGTCGCGGCGATCACGGTCATCTACGTTTGCCCGCCAGTGGAACGGCTGCCCCGGCCATGCATGTGGGCGGCCGAAGACGGTGTGTGCAAGCGGAGGAAAGCGATGCGTCGATGGCCACAGTGATCGAATCGAGCACCGACGAGGTGGACCGCTTCAAGAGCCGGGAGGAGCAGCTCAAGGCGGACGGGGTGGAGTACTGCCTCCAGCGTACGTCGACGTTCACGGCGTCCCGAAGTGCAAGGCAGTCCCTATCGACCATTTCGTCGGGATGATGCAGGGCTCCGAGCTATTCACAGGCGCGGCCCTGGACGGGCTCGGACAGGAGCCGTGTGACGATGAGCTGGCGGTCCGCCCGGATCTCGATGCCATCACCGTGCTGCCGTGGGAACCGACGGTGGCCTGGGCGCCCGGACAGCTCTACTTCCACGGCGAGCCGTGGCCGATGGACTCGCGCACCGTGCTGCGCCGCCAGGTCGATCGCGCCGCGCAGAAGGGCATGGTGTTCAACCTGGGGATCGAGACCGAGTTTTTCCTCGTCCAGCGCGAGAACGGTCGGGTGATTCCGGCCAACCCCAAGGACGTTTTGGCCAAGGCCGCCTACGACATCGTCGGCCTGCTGGAGAACATGACCTTCATGGACGAGATGGTCAAGTACATGAACGTGCTCGGCTGGGACGTGCACTCGTTCGACCACGAGGACGCCAACAGCCAGTTCGAATTTGATTTCTCCTATACCGACGCGATGGGCATGGCAGACCGTCTCGTGCTGTGGCGGATGATGACCAAGACCCTGGCCCGTCGACACGGCTGCGAGGCGACCTTCATGCCCAAGCCCTATGCCGACAGGACGGGCAGCGGCGGTCACTACAACATGTCGCTGGCCGACGCCGAAAGCGGCGCGAACCTGTTCGCCGACCCCGATGACCAGCGGGGCTGCGGGGTGTCGGCTCTCACCTACCAGTTCATCGCCGGCGTTCTCCGCCACGCCCCGGCGATCTGCGCGATCACCGCCTCGACGGTGAACTCGTACAAGCGCCTCATCAAGACTGGCTCGATGACCGGCTTCACGTGGGCCCCGGTGTACATCTCCTACGGGAACAACAACCGGACCCACATGCTGCGGATTCCGATGACCTCGCCGCGGGTCGAGTCACGTGCCGTCGACATGACGACCAACCCCTACCTGGGCGCGGCGATGATGTTGGCGGCGGGACTGGAGGGTATCGAGCAGCAGCTCGACCCCGGTGACCCGATCCCCGACAACATGTACCTCCAGAGCGATCAGGAGCTCCAGAGCATGGAGGTCAAGACCCTGCCCCGGACCCTGCTCGAGGCGATCGAGGCCTTCGATCAGGACCCGCTGACGGAGGAGGTCATGGGCCCGGAGCTCAAGCAGTCCTATGTCGAGCTCAAGAAATCAGAGTGGTGGGATTACCACAACGCGGTGTCGAGCTGGGAGCTCGACCACTACCTGACCTTCTGGTAAGGGGCGGACATGGTTTTTGGACGCAAGAAGCAATCGGCCACGCAGGGAACCCGGGTGTTCTTCTGCACCGACCTGCATGGATCCGATGTGTGCTTCAAGAAATTCATCAATGCAGCGGACTTCTATGGCACGCAGATCCTGATCATGGGCGGCGATGTCACCGGCAAGATGGTCGTGCCCATCGCCGGGCAGGCCTCGGGCTCCTACCTGACGTCGTTCGCGGGCGAGAGCCTCGAGTTCAGCTCCGAGGACGACGTGGCCGGCTTCAAGAAGCAGCTGCGCAACATGGGGTTCTACCCCGCAGTGATGTCGGAGGACGAGTTCCTCAAGATCAAGGCATCTCAGGACGAGCAGGATCACCTGTTCAAGGAACTGATCCGCGAGCGCCTCGAGGAGTGGGTCAGCTACGCGGACGACAAGCTGCGCGGGAGCGGGGTGCAGGTGTTCGCCGCGCCTGGGAACGATGACTTCTTCGAAGTCGACGACCTCCTGGACGACTCAGACTCGATCGAGCTGTTGGAGATGAAGGTCCACCGCCTGACCGACGACCACGAGATCGTCACCTCGGGTTGGACGAACCCAACCCCCTGGAACACCGAGCGCGAGTGCAGCGAGGAGGAGCTGGCCACTCGGCTGAAGTCGATGTTCGACCAGGTCCAGGACATGGAGCGGTGCATCTTCAACATCCACGTTCCACCCAACAACTCCAAGATTGACATCTGTCCAAAGCTCGACGAGAACATGAAGGTCGTCTACGACATGGGTAACCCGGTGATGGCCCCCGCGGGCAGTATCGCCGTCCGCGAGGCCATCGAGCGGCTACAACCGCTCATGGGACTCCATGGACATATCCACGAAGGTCGAGGCGAGACCAAGATCGGCAGAACGCTGTGCCTGAACCCGGGGAGCGTCTACTCGGAGGGAGTCCTGAATGGCGTACTGGTGACACTCGCTGACGGGCAAGTGCGGGACTATCAGTTCACGCAGGGATAAACGGAGAGAGGAAGACAACAGGGCAATGGCTACGCAAGATTCTGCTGGCACGAGCGTCGGGTCCGGCGAGGCTCAGGGCGACCGGGTATTCCTACGAAAAGCATCCGGCCTGATCAAGACGGCCGGGACGACCGATGTGTTCATCTACAACGTTGGACTGGTGAGCATCGGCATTGGAATCGGTGGCCTGCTGCTGTACGGCCCATCGGTCTATCCGGGCGGGAACCTGTATGTCGGTGTGCTGATCGCCCTGCTGATGATGGGTCTGATCGCCTGGGGCATGTTGTGCTGGACGGTGACGATTCCACGCTCCGGCGGTATCTATCCATTTGGGAGCCGGATTCTTCCTCCCTCGGTGGCGTTCATGCTGAGCGTGGTGGAATCGATCGCGTGGTTGTTCTTCTGCGCCATCGCGGCCTACTGGGTGGTGACGATCGGGATCATCCCGATGTTCACCGTGGCGGGAGCCGTCACCGGCAACTCCTCGGTCAACGACATCGCGACGTTCCTGTCCCACAAGGGCATCACCTTCCTCATCGGGACGATCGTGCTGCTGCTGGCCGGCGGAATCCTCACCGCGGGCATGCGCCGGTACTTCCTGTCTCAGAAGATCGTTGTGGTGATCGCCGGGCTCGGGACGCTGCTGCTATTCGTGCTGCTCGTGTTCGGGTCCAAGGGCACGTTCATCGCCCACTTCAACAAGTACTTTGGGCCGCAGACCACCTACGCATCGGTGATCTCCTCGGGTAAGGCGGGCGGATGGAGCAACCCCGGCTTTGACCTGGGCCAGACGCTGAAAGCGTCGAACTGGGCCTTTCTCCCCCTGATCGGGGCCGCGTTCTCGATCGCCATCGGCGGGGAGATCAAGTCGGGGATGAAGGGACAGTCGCGCGGAATGTTCGGTGCGCTGGCCGTGTGCAGCGTGGCATTCCTGATCGCATCGTGCTGGCGTATCACGTCTTCGGCTACGACTTCCTGGGCACCGTTAGCTACAACTCGCTCGGGTTCAACACCGGGAAGGTGGCCTTCACCACGCCGACCACGCCGTGGATCACCCTTCTGGCCGGTGTGCTTTCGGGCTCGTGGATCATCACCGTGCTGGTGTCCCTCGGGTTCATCGCCTGGATCTGGATGTGGATCCCGGGCATGCAGGCCTATGGCGAGCGCGCGATGATCGCCTGGGCGTTTGACCGCGTCGCGCCGGCCCCGCTGGGGCGGGTCAGCGACCGCCTCCACAGCCCGGTCGTGGCCATCGCCGTGGCCACGGTGATCACGATTCTGTTCCTGGTGCTGTTCGTGTTCACGACCTACTTCGCCACGCTCGTCGTGTTCGTGATGATCGCGCTGGGGGCCTGGGCGGTCGTGCTGGCGGCGGGAATCGTGTTCCCCTATCGCCGCCCCGAGATCTACGAGAAATCGCCGATCTCGAAGCGCAAGTTGTTCGGACTCCCGCTGATGACGGTCGCCTGCAGCTTTGGCTTCATCGGCGCGGTGTTCTACTTCTTCACCCTGTTCTTCGACAGCTTCGCCGCCGGTCACGACCTGGGGCGGCTGGCGATCATGGCTGCGTGCTTCGCCGGTGGATTCGTCTTCTTCCAGGTGATGCGGGCGTACAGGAAGTCGCAGGGTGTCGACGTCGACCTGGCGTTCAAGCAGATCCCGATCGAGTGAGCCTCCCAAGCACGATCCCCACCAGCCCATCGATAGGAGCGTGACGTCACATGCCGGTTGAGAACGAGCACTTTGTGGCCGAAGCGCTGCGAATTGTCGAGGAGGCTGAACAGCAGGGGATCAGGCTCAGGATCCTTGGGTCGCTCGCGTATCGAATTCACTGTCCGGAGAACCTCGACCTGTTCGCGAAGATGGAGCGGGCACTCACGGACATCGATTTCGCCGGCGAGAAGAAGCAGTCCAAGCAGATCAAGGAGTTCCTGTCGGCGTCGGGTTACGAAGAGGATCAGCGTATGACGGTTGCCACGGAGGGCAACCGTTATTACTTCGAACATCCGGAGACGGGGCTCGGCGTCGATGTCTTCATGAACGAGCTGTATTTCTGCCATCGGATTCCGTTCGATGGCCGGCTCGAACTCGACCGGCCGACGATCCCAACCGCCGACCTGCTGTTGGAGAAGATGCAGATCGTCGAGCTGAACCTCAAGGACATCACCGACACGATGGTGCTGCTGCTGGAGCATCCGGTTGGGAACGGCTCGGGCGGCCGCGACGCGATCGACGGCGCCTACATCGCCGACCTGCTCCACGACGACTGGGGCTTCTACTACACGGTCACCACGAATCTCGACAAGGTCGGCCGGTTCCTTCCCGAGAACCAGGCTCTCCAGGGAGATCAGGCGCAGACGATCGAGACCCGGCTGGGCGAGGTCCGCACATGATCGAGGACGCGCCGAAATCACGCCGCTGGCGGATCCGGGCGAAGGTCGGCACCAAGAAGCAGTGGTACCAGGACGTCGCGCCCAAGGAATCGCAGGGCCTCTAGCCGATGAGCGGCTCCCCTTATGTCGCGGACGTCTCCCGCTTACCCTGTCGCAGTCCGAGATCGACGAGTTCCTCGACGCGCGTCTGATCGCCAACCTCGCGTCGATCAACCCGAACGGCACCGTCCACCTCGTGGCCATGTGGTTCCGGCGCGACGGCGACGCGCTGCTGTTCCCTACCAGCAGTCAGACGAGGAAGGCCAAGAACCTTCGGCGACACCCGCAGGCCACCGCGATGATCGATAAGTCGCGCGCCGGACTGGATCTTCGCGGCGTGCAGATCAAGGGCTCGGTCGAGCTGATCGAGGGCGACACCGCGCGCCGCCTCAATCGCTCGATTCACGAGCGCTACATCACCGCGGTGGGGCTCGAAGACAGGGCGGTCACCGCCTACCTGACCCGCGGCGATGACATCACGATCAGGCTGGCGATCGAGCGACTGAGCTCGTGGAACCTCGCCGACGGGGCGGCGGGGCGAGCGCTCAAGGCCAACCGCGGCTTCCACCCTCTCGACACCTAACGAGTAACGAACCAGCGACGAGGAGCTAACGCCGTGTCAGGCACGATCCAGACATCGACCGAGACGACCAGAGCCAACCGCGAAGCGGTGCAGCGGCTCATCGACGCGCAGCCGGTGCTGATCGACGTCGCACCGGCCATCGATGTGGTCCCGGAGATGACGCGCGAGACGATCCTCACCTCGGGGGCGCCGATGGCGTGGGAGGACTACTTCGGAGGTCAGCGCGCCGCCGTGATCGGCGGGGCCCTCTACGAGGGCCTGGCCGCGGACGCCGAGGAGGCCGATGCCAAGTTGCGCGAGGGCCAGATCAAGGTCGCCGCCTGTTCTGACTATGCCTGTGTCGGCTCGCTGGCCGGGATCTACACGGCAACGATGCCCGTATTCGTGGTCGAGAACGCCACGCACGGCAACCGCGCCTTCTGCAATTTCTTCGAAGGCCCTTCTCCCAAGCGGCTGAACTACGGAATCTACGACGACGAGGTCAAGGAGAACCTGCGCATCGTCCAGGACGTCGTTGCCCCCGTTGTCCGTGACGCGATCGCGCGCAGCGACGGTGGTCTGCCGCTGAAGCCGATCATCCGCAGCGCACTGAACATGGGCGATGAGCTTCATAGCCGGAACTCGGCCGCGACGCTGTTGTTCATCAAGGAGATGTTCCCACTGCTGCTCGAGGTGGCTCGGGACCGGCCCGGGGACGTCCGCAGCACATACTCATTCATCAGCGCGGGCCAGTACTTCTTTCTCCGCCTCTCGATGGCGTCATCCAAGGCGACGGCCGACGCCGCGCGCGATGTGCCCGGCTCGAGCATGGTGTCGTCCATGGGCTTCTCGTGCCGCGAGTTCGCCGTCCGCATCAGCGGGTTGCCCGACCAGTGGTTCAAGGCGCCCATCCCGGCCGTCGACGCGAAACTGTTCGACGGCTACGGCCCGGATGACACCGAGTACATGGGCGGCGAGAGCACGATCAACGAGACCGTCGGGCTCGGCGGCTTCGCGCAGGCCGCGGCGTTCCCACTCCAGGACTACCAGGGCGGCAGCCCGGAGCGGATGATCGCGATGAACCGCGAGATGTACGACATCACGCTGGCCGAGCACCCCGAGCTGAAGATCCCGTACTTCGGCTTCCGGGGCGTTCCCGTGGGGATCGACGTTCACAAGGTCGTGGCCACGGGCATCACGCCGGCGCTCGACATCGGAGTCGCGGGTAAGGGTGGCGGGCAGATCGGGGCCGGGGTGCTGAGGGCGCCAATGCCGTGCTTCACGGCGGCGGCCGCCGCCCATCAAGAGGCTTATTGAAAGGAGCAGAAAATGGGGATGTTCCACAGTCACGGCAAGGGTCACAATCACCCTCCCTTCGATCGCGAGCAACTCCGCGGGACGAAGATCATGCGGCGGCTGGCCGATATCTCGGATCGCAAGACCCGTGAGAGCCTCGAGCGCGGCCTCGATCTCGGGTTGGAGGCGGCCCCGTCGGTGCAGGACCGCACGATCTCGCTCTTTTCACGCGGTCAGCAGCCCGCGTTCGCCGGAATTAACACGTTCCTGAAGGCGGACTACTGCGAGAACATCCGAGACGTCGGGAAGTACGACGTCGCGATCATCGGGGCGCCGTTCGATATGGGTACCACCTACCGCGCCGGGTGCCGGTTTGGACCGCAGGCGGTGAGACGGATCTCCGCGCTGTATGACTCCTACAACGCCGACATGGGCGTCGATCTGTACGAGGAGCTCAACCTGTGCGACGCTGGCGACATCTTCGTCATCCCGTCCAATATCGAGAAGTCGTTCGATCAGATCGATAGGGCCGTGTCGTTCGTGCACCAGGAGGGCGCGTTCCCGGTCGTGATCGGCGGCGACCACTCGATTGGCTATCCGGATGTGCGGGCGATCGCTCCGCACATCGAAGGGCGCGTGGGGATCATCCACCTGGATCGACACATCGATATCCAGGAGCGCGACATGGATGAGCGCATGCACACGACGCCCTGGTTCCACGCCACCAACATCCCCGACGCGCCGCCCAGCAACCTGGTCCAGATGGGCATCGGCGGATGGTATGGATCGAGACCCGGCATGAAGGTGGCCCGCGAGCGGCGAAGCACGGTGATCACGATCTCCGACGTGGAGGAGCTCGGCGTCGAGAAGGCGGTGGAGATCGCGCTCGAGTGTGCGTGGAAGGACGCCGATGCGGTGTTCCTGTCATTCGACATCGATTCGATCGATTCCGGCTTCGTTCCCGGCACTGGGTCGCCCGAACCGGGCGGACTGCTGCCGCGCGAGGCGCTCAAGGCGTTGCGCATGGTCGCGCGTGAAGGGCTGTGCGGCATGGAGGTCGTGGAGATAGCCCCGCCCTATGACGTTTCCGACATGACGGCGCAGCTTGGCTGCCGGGCAATCATGGACGTGCTCGGCACCCTGGTCGAGGAGGGCCACCTTGGCACCAGGCCCAGGCGCCGCGAAGAAGAGCAACCGAGTGGTACTCCGACCGACGGGGCACCAGCGCGAGACAAAGGACAAGGAGCGGCACACCATGACTGGGACTCACACCGATACGCCGGTGTCCGATCTGATGAGACGTGAGGTGGTCACCTGTCCTCCGGATGCCAACCTCGCTGCGCTGGCGGCGCTGCTCGCCCGCCGGGGCGTCTACGCCGTGTTCGTGATGTCGGACACCGGGGCGCCCGCGGGAGTCGTGAGCGACTTCGACCTGCTCGCCGGAGAGTGGCTCAGCGACGACGCGCCGAGCTTCGAGACCATGCAGACGCTGACCGCGGGCGAGATGATGACCTCGCCGGTGGAGACGATCGGCGAAGGTGCGTCAGCCGGCGAAGCGGCCGCGCGCCTGCGAGCGCTGCACATCAGCCGCCTGTTGGTAACCGACGCCGGCGGCGCCGCCGTGGGCGTGATCTCGACCTCAGAGCTGATCGCGCCCTTCGGCCAACCGTCAACCGACCGCCGGACCGTGCGCGATGTGATGAGCTACGCGATTGTCACGTGCCTGCCGGAAACACCGCTGGGGTCGGCGGCGCGCGCGATGGTCGAGCGGCATTCGCGCTCGATCATCGTCGTCGACGAGACGGGCCGAGCGGTGGGAGTGATCACCGGCCACGACGTGCTCTCGCTCTACGAGCCGACCGAAACCAGGGAGACCGTGGCCGAGCTGATGAAGGCCCCGCTGATCACCGCCGCTCCCGACCTCCCGCTCACCGACGCGGCGAATCTGATGATCGGCAGCGAGGTGCATCGCCTGGTCGTCGTCGATCCGGGGCGCGACGATGGAGCGCCGATCGGCGTCGTCTCGACCTCGGACATCGTGGCCGAGATGGCCAGCGACCGATCCGCCTGGCAGCGAAGCCAGACCTGAGGCTAGAGATCGCGTCGCGGCCGCGTTAGCGGCGGATGCTCGGACGGCAATCTCAGGCCGTGCCGCAACCCGTGAGCTCCGTGGTAGCTGACGGGCGCTGGGGGTGAGAACCCCTTCAGCGCAGGCTCGGCGACCTGGAACACTTCGACCTTGATCGGGTTGCAGCTCGGCTCGGCACCGCTCCCCGGCCCCCACAGGGGCACGGACAGGTCCCCGCCCGGACAGGTTGACGCCGCCATCAGTAGATCGATCTCGGCGAACAGCTCGAAATGATCGCCGACCCGAGCCGGACACGGCTTCATGAAGTACCGCTCGTCGTCAGGCCGCAGGCCGGTGACCTGAAAGACGTTGATCACGTCGTGGACGTCGAATTCGCCCAGCCCCCACGGAAGTACGGCGCGAACCAGATTGGAGTGGCAGTGGAAGTCGTAGGCCGTGCCCGACAGCAGCTGGTTGACGTAAGGGTCGCAGCGTGTGCCGAGCAGGTCGTGGCAACCGGCTCCATCGTCGTCGATGCCGTACGCGACGGTGTCGGCGATGACCGTGGCGAGCGGGCGCAGAAACGGTAGGTTCGACCACAGCCGGTGACCGGTGGTCAGGTGAGCGCCGTAGAACTGGCGGGTCCGCGCCGCCCAGAATCGCTCGCGCGGATCGTGTCGGTTCCAGAGGTTCAGGTCGAGGACCTGGGGCCCCTCGATGATCGAGAACCGGCAGATGTGGCCCGCGAGGACCTCCCAGGCCATCCCGCTGCGCACGGGGATGATCATCTCCGTCGTGAGCTCGCGCTCGGCCGTGGCCAGTGAGCGGTAGAGGGCATCGTCGGCGGTCAGGGCGCCTCCGGCGGACGCGACGTAGGCGGGTGGCGGCGGCTGGCGCTCGTTCATCGGTGTAGTCCAGCTCCGAGTTCCGGGGTCGCGGGTCGTGGGTCAGAATCGGCCGGGGTCCGCGCGGCGGCCCGGCGCCGGGCATCGCGAGACGGCGGTGTTCGCCCCAGCAGGTGCCGGACGAAGAAGTCCCACACCCGCCGAACGTAGTAGGGATGGCCGTCACATTGGTGGCTGGCCCCCGGGATGATCACCAGCTCGAAGTCCCGGTCGGCGCGCACGAGCGCGTCGACGAGGGCGAGCGTGTTGGCCGGATGGACGTTGTCGTCCACGTCGCCGTGCAGCAGGAGCAGCGGCCGCTCGACGCGGTGAGCCTGATCGGCGTTGCTGGTCGCGTCGAGGTCGGCCTGCGGACCGTAGCCCTGGTACTTCTCAGCCCAGTAGGCCAGATAGCGACGCAGATCGTGGTTGCCCGACCCCGCCGCGGCGGCCTTGAAGAAGTCGCCCCGCTCGATTACGGCGCGCACGGCCGCGGCTCCGCCTTCCGAGTGGCCGGCAATCCCCACGCGATCGAGATCCATCCAGGGGCGCTGGGCCGCGAGGGCTCGGATCGTCGCGATGTGATCGTCGAGCCCGTAGTCCTCCAGGCAGCCCACGCTCGCGTGATGGAAGGCGCGATCGCGCAGCGTCGAGCCACGCGGGTCCACGGTGACGACGACAAATCCGAGCTCGGCCAAGGCCTGCGCGCTCCATTGGCCAGGCCACTCGTCGGCGTCGACCGCCCCGGCGACGCCGAACGCGACCGGCGTGCGGATCAGCTGCGGTCCCGGGTAGATGCTGTCGATGACCGGATACGACGCTCCCGGATCGAAGTCCGAGGGGACGAACAGGGCCCCGTACAGGTCGCTGTGCCCATCGGCGGCCTTCACGCTGAACCGCTCCGGCGGCCGCCACCCTTCCGCCTCCAGGTCCGACAGGTCGGCCGTTTCCAGGCCGAGCACGTTCCCGCCATCGGAGCGCCGGCAGCGCGCGACGGGCGCCGTGGACGCGGTCGAGGCGATATCGACGAACACGCCGCCGCTGGGCGAGAAGGTGGCGAGGTGATCCGCCGCCTCGCCGGTGAGCTGCTGTGGCTCTCCCCCATCCAGTGACACCCGGTAGACGATCCGGAAGTAGGGATCGATGCCCGGGTCGCGTCCCAACCCCGTGAACCAGACCCAGTCGTCGTCAGCTGCCAGGACGTCTCGAACCATCCACTCGCCGGCCGTCAGCCGGCGTACGAGCTCTCCGGATGCCGCGTCGAACAGATACAGGTGACGCCAGCCGTCGCGCTCGGATGGCCACACGACCTGGCCCTCACCGCGAACCAACCGCACGTCGCGCGGCCATGGCAGAAGCGGATGCGGCTCGACGTAGTCGTTCGACGCTTCGACGATCACCTCCCGCACGGAGCGGCCGCCGGCGTCCGCGGCGCACAGCGCAAGACGCGTGGCCCCGCGAGCCTCGCGCAGAAACCAGATCGTGCTCGCGTCGCTCCCCCACCACACCCATCCGAGTTCGAGCGGCGAGAGGAACTCGACCAGCAGCGGATCGGCGGCGAGATGCGTGACAGCACCCGACTCGGCGTCGATCACGACCAGCTCGGCCGTGGGCAGCGGATCGCCGGCAAACGCCATGCGATAGCGGTGCAGAACGGGGCGAAACCCCGTTGGCGGCACATATTCGAGCAGGTGCTGCTCCGGCACATTTCGCTGGTCCAGACGGTGCGTGACGATCCGGCGCGAGTCGGGCGACCAGACGGCGGCCGGCGTGGCCGCAGTGCCCGTCCGCCGGTTGGTGACCGCCACCAGGCTCGAGCCCGGCTCGATTGCGTAGCCATAGTCGGGATCGCCGTCGGTGGTCAGGGCGCGAAATTCGCTCTCGCCGGCGCCGGCGATGAACAGGTTTCCGTGACCGACCGTAAGGTCCCATCTGCCGTCCGGTGAACGCAGCCTTCCGGCGGGCACGGCCGGCGCCGCTGGCGCCTGACCGAGCTCGCGCCGGGCTCTCGCGGCCGGGTCGACCTCGATGATCGAGATGGTGCCGTCCGTTTCCTGACGCTCGTACCAGAACCGGTCACCGTCCCCGGTCCAGTGCGGAGTGATCGAGGCATTCCTCACCCTCCGGCGGACGTTCCACTCGCACAGGCCCTCAGCCCGCGCGTAAAGCCTGGCTGGGAATACCTCGCCTATGGCAGCTCCTGGTTCAGGTGCGGGAGAATACCTGTGGTACCCGGTCCGCCCATTTCACCACACCACCCGACACGATCAATGCC
Organism: uncultured Solirubrobacterales bacterium; assembly: GCA_963749545.1. Classification (GTDB taxonomy): domain Bacteria; phylum Actinomycetota; class Thermoleophilia; order Solirubrobacterales; family Solirubrobacteraceae; genus Palsa-465. The sequence continues at coordinate 217,132 of CAVVNG010000008.1, read as the reverse complement.
ATCGCCAACCGGCCAACGCGAGCAGCTCCTCGGGGAGTGCTTCGGCGCCGAGACGGCATGGCTTCCATACATCCGGCCGGGGTTCACGCTGGCCAAGCAGGTGGGAAGCGCCGTGCGCGCCGATCCATCCCTGCAGCTGGTCGTACTGGCCAAGCATAGACTCGTGGTGTGGGTGACACCGCCGAGGAGGTATACCGTCGACGTCGAGTGTCAACCCGCGCTGCCGCTTCGTCAAGGCAGCGGCTGCCGACAGGCTCGGTCGGCTGTCATGCGACCACCGCGCCGCTCGAAACCGGCGCCCGCCGGGAGCTCCTGAACGCGATTCTCCCCGCGGTCCGGGGCGATGTCTCGAGCCAGCGCGCCAAGGTGCTCGCGGTCGAGACGTCCGACAGCGTCCAGCAGTTCGTCTCGTCAAAGGACGTCGTGCAGCTAGACGCACAAAATACGCGTCGAACGGCTCGGTACACGGCAACCGGGGCACGTCGTAGCCGATCGCGTCGAGCGCGCGAAGAAACCCGGTGAGGTCGAGTGATGGCGGGCGCCCACGCCGTCGGCGGCTTCGTCTCGCTCACCGAGAGCGAGAGCTTGCCGTCGAGTACTGGCCGCTGGAGCTCTACAAGCTGTCGCTGCGCCCGCCACCCGGCGAGCTCCAGGGGCAGGTGGCACTCGCCACTGGAACCGCGGCAGCAGCGGACGTGCCGTCGTCCGACGCTGGCCGCCGCGGGCGCCTGTGTTGTTGGTTTTGACATCGACGCTGCCGGTGCCGTCGAAGCAGTTGAGGCGCTCGGAGAACAGGGCGTCTGGGTGGCCGGAGACGTGACCACCGAGGCCGGCGTGTTCGGTGCCTTCGCCACCGCGGTGGCCACGTTCGGCGGGATGACATCGTCGTCTCCAACGCCGGCCTGGCCTCCAGTGCACCGATCGAAGAGACGACGCTGGCCGACTGGGAGCGCATCCACGCGGTCCTGACCACGGGCTACTTCCTCGTCGCGCGCTCGGCCTTCGCGCTGCTGCGCAAACAGGGCCGGGGCGGAACGATCATCGTCATCGGCTCGAAGAACGCGCTCGTGGCCGGGCCCAACGCCACGGCCTACTCGGCGGCCAAGGCGGCCGAGGTCCACCTGGCGCGGTGCCTGGCCGAGGAGGGCGGCCCCCGCGGCGTACGCGTCAACATCGTCAATCCGGACGCCGTGATCGAGGGATCGCCGATCTGGAACTCGAGCTGGCGCGAGGAGCGGGCCGTCGCCTACAACATCGAGCCCGCTGAGCTCGCAGCCTACTATCGCGACCGCACCACCCTCAGGGTCAACGTGCTGCCCGAGGACGTGGCCCAGGCGGTGCTCCACTTCGCCTCGCCGGGGCGCTCCGGCAACAGCACGGGGAATATCCTCAACGTGGACGGCGGCATCCGCGCCGCGTATCCACGCTAGCGGCCCGCCGCGGTCAGACTCCTCCTCATGTCAGCTTCCGCGGTCAGAATCGGCATCGGTGGCCCGTTGGATCGGGCAAGACGCGCCTGATCGAACGGTTGCTGCCGCTGATGTCGGCCGCCGGGCTGCGGTCGCTGTCATCACCAACGACCTGGTGACCACGGAGGACGCCGAGCGAGTCCAGCGCAGCGGTCGATCGATCCCTCGCTAGTCGTCGGCGTCGAGACCGTCGCCTACCCCCACACGGCGATCCGCGAAGATCCGTCGGCCAACCTCGACGCCGCCGAGAGGCTCGAGCACGACCACAGTCCCCTCGATGTGATCGTGATCGAGCCGGAGGCGACAACCTCGCGCACCTTCACGACGAGCTGGTCGGCTGATCCTGATCGACCCGCCGAGCGATATTCCCCGCAAGCGCGGCCTCGGCCTGCTGCGCGGGGATCTGCTCTCTCAACAAGATCGATCTGGCTCCGCACGTGGGCGCCGACCTCGAGCTGATGCGGGCGATATCGACGTGACCCGGCGAGGGCGTCGTTGACATGGACGTATACGACCTGCGAGGCCGAGAGCGTGTTGATCTCGGCCCAGCGTCGCCGCGCGAGGTGTACCAGTGATAGCAATCGCCCTCCGCGACCCAGCTGCACGCATCGGTGAGCCCCTTCCCGGCCGCCGGGTCGACGTCCAGGTCGCCGGACGAGCATCACGTCGCCGTCTGCGCCCCCCACGGGACCGACGTGGCGATCGACGTGGGCCCGAACTCGTACCTGGCCGACGGCGCTGTGCTTGACGACGACGGAGAGCGCGTGCTCGTCGTCGCGCGCTCGCGGGAGCCCGCGCTGCTGATTCGTTTCGACCTGGGCCTGCCGGGAGCGCGGCTCGTCGAACAGGCCACCGCGATCGGCCACGCGTTTGGCAATCAGCACGTGCCCGTCGACGTGGTGGCCGGCGAGGTGTGGGTGCCGCTGACCACCAGCGAGCAGATCGCACGGGCCACCGTCAATTCGCTGGAGCTCGACGGGGTGACGATGATGGTGTCCGAGGTCGCGCTCGGCGCCCGCGCACCGCTGTCTGTCGGAACGCGCACGGAGCGCCTGGTTGAGCCGCGACGCGGGCTTTCTCGCCGCGCTCCAGCTCGCCGACAGCGCGCTGCCCATCGGGCGTTTCGTTCACTCGCACGGGCTCGAGGCGTGGCTGCGCACGCACCCCGACGCGACCCCCGAGACGCTGGCCGAGCTCGTCGAGGCGTTCGTGAGCGAGTCGGTGGCCACGCTCGACGGCGTCGTGCTGGCCCACGCCCATCGCGCCGCGTCGATCGCCACGCTGGCCGAACTCGACGAGATACTGACCGCGCGCAAGCTGAGCCCGTCATCACGTGACGCTTCGCGGGCGTGCGGACGGCAGCTCGCGCGGCTGGCGGGCGGTCTGGCCGGCAGGGATGTGCTGGTGGCCGGATTCGCCGAGTTGGTGGCCAGGCGGGACACCGACGGCAACCTGGCCGTCGTCGAGGGGTCGCTCGCCCGGGCGCTTGACCTGGCCGAGCGCGACGCCGTCCTCGTCGAACTCCGCAGCTCGGCCGCCGGCCTGCTGTCGGCAGCGCTCCGGCTCGGCGCCCTTTCCCCCGCTCGGTGCCCAGCTCATGCTGGCCAAGCTCGGTCCCGCGCTGACGCGGGCGGCCGATACCGCGGTCTCACGCGGGCTCGATCAGCTCAGCGCCACCGCCCCCGGTCTCGAGCTCGCCGCCCTGGCCCACGCGCGATCCGACGCGCGGATGTTCGTCACCTGAGCCGGATCAGCCCAGCCGCCACTTGATCGGGCCCAGCCCCGGGAAGTGGAGCGCCTCCGCGGTGGCGCCGGTGAGGTCCCACGTCCGGCCAGCGATGTAGGGGCCCCGGTCGATCACGGGCACGCGGACGGCGCGGTTGCCATAGACGAAGATGACCTCCGTGCCGCACGGCAGGGTCTTGTTGGCCACCCCAAGCTCGGCCACGTGCAGCACGCCACCGCAGGCCACCGGCAGGCCGTAGTCGGTGTACACGGAGGCGATGCTCACGTTGTACTGACCTGGCGGCAGCTGCGACGTGTTGAGCAGCGACCCCGACAGGTTCAGGCGATCGAGGTGATATTTCGCCACCGCGAGCTGGAACTGCGCGACCGCTGCCTTCACCTGTGCGTCGGTCGGCGCGCCGGCGGCCGGGGCCTTGGTATTGGTGGCCGCCATGGTCGGCGGTCCCAGCGGGGTCGATGACGTGGACCGGTTGGCCGTGCTCGACTTCTTCTTCCTCTTGGTCCTGCCGGGGTCACCAGCCACGGGCTCGACCGCCTGAGGATGGCCCTGAGGGATAGTCGTCGTCGTCGTAGTGAGGACCGGCTGGGGGTTGGTCGACTCGGTGGCGCGGGATCCGCACCCCACCATCGCCAGAGCGGTCATCGCTGTCGCTGCTTGCCACCTGATGAGGAAAAGCTAGCGTGGACCTGGGACTGAGGTCGAATCAGCGCTGACATCGGGGATGGACCCGGTGGCGCAGGTTAGGCGCATTCCGTGAACCTCCGGTGGTCCCGCCACCGGGGAGGTCCCGCCACCGGGGAGGTCCCGCCACCGGGGAGGTCCCGCCACCGGGGAGGTCCCGCCACCGGAGGGGTCCCGCCACCGGAGGGGTCCCGCCACCGGGGAGGTCCCGCCACCGGGGAGGTCCCGCCACCGGGGAGGTCCCGCGACCCGGGCTCTCCGCCGTCCCGCCACCGGGAAACGTGACAGCCGTTCCCCCGAAGCCCCACCGATCCCAGATAAGCCCCTCCCAGGGGCTTATCTGACCAAGGTTGGGGCGTGGCTGGGGGTCTGTCACGTTTTCATCGAATGCCGGGGGGCGGGGGGAGTCAGACGGACGGCCGGGCCGCATCCGCGACCCGGCCATCCCTTCACCGCATCAGACGCGCTCGTCCTCGGGGTGGAACCTCCCCGAGGGCGACTCTGGAGTCATGCGCGCCCGTGATGCAGCCGGCCGCGGCCGGCGGTGGTGAACTTGTAGATGGTTGTCGAGTTGAACGGCCGCGTCGGCGTGTACACAACCGACGGCCATCCGGCCTGGCCGATGTGATGCGGGGTGTCGGGATAGTGCTGGGTCTCCAGCGTGAACCCGTCACTCTGACGATACGCGTGACCGCTCGTACCGACGAGGTCGCCGACGAGGAAGTTCCCCGAATAGAACTGCACGCCGGGCTCGGTCGTGTACGTCCACAGCACCCGACCGCTGGCCGGATCGGCAGCCACGGCGGCCAGCTTCATGCCCGAGCCGTTCAGCACCCAGTTGTGGTCATACCCGTGGGCGGTGATCAGGTGGTCGCCCTGCGGCGCGCTGGCGTCGCCGATGTCCTGTCCGATCGACTTCAGCGAGCGGAAGTCGAACGGCGTCCCCGCCACCGATGCGAACCCGGTAGGAATCTGGTTGGCGTCGGTCGGCTGGAATGTGTTGGAGTTGATCCGCAGCAGCTGGTTGTACACATCTCCTGATCCCTCACCGGCCAGGTTGAAGTACGTGTGGTTGGTGAGGTTGATCACGGTGGGCGAGTCCGTGGTCGCGTGGTAGCGGATCCGCAGCGCATTGCCCTGTGTCAGCGTGTAGACGACCGTGTTGGTCACCGTGCCCGGGAACCCGTTGTAATCGCTGGGATCGGTATACGTGAGCGTGAGCGACACCGAATGGGCTCCGACGCTGGGGGTCGCGTTCCACACCTGCGTGTTGTAGGCGTCCGGCCCGCCGTGCAGGGTGTTCTGCCCGTTGTTCTCCGGGGTCGGGTAGAACGTGCCGCCCAGCGTGAACCCCGCGTGGTTGTGCGCGGCGTCGAAGCCGATCCGGTTCGCGTAACGACCGATGATCGCGCCGAAGTACGTGTCGCCGGAGCCGCCCGCGGCGGGCCACGGCTGATTCTGGAAATCGTTGACGTAGTCGCTCAGCTTCGGGAATCCAAGCGCCACGTCAGCCACATGGCCACGGCGATCGGGCACCCAGATCGACTGCACCACACCACCGTAATTGGTGATGTTCACCTTCATGTGGCGGCCGTTGGACAGCGTGAACAGGGTGGCTTCCTGGTCCTGGTTGACCGGCGGGTGGGCAGGTACCGTGCCCCAGTCCTGGCTGTTGATACTCAGGCCGCCGTGGCCGTGCCATGCCTTGTGAGCACGTTTGGCGTGATGCCCGTGATGGGCTCCACGTGCGGAGGCTCCGAGCGCTACCGCCGCCACCAGACCGAGGCATACTGCCGCGGCCGAGAGAGCGGCGAGCAGCCTCTTGCTGCTGAGCGATGCGTGGTGCATAACTCTCCCCTCTGTCTGCACATGCCGCCGGCTGCACGCGCAGTCGACGATGTTGGACGCCCGGCAGGCGCGGACACATGCGAGGTCAGCGTGAGCACGGACTCACGCGACCTGCGCCATCACACACCTGCCGGAAGGTTTTGGACGGTGACCCAACCTGCGTACCAAGACCTTCCCGCCGCAGGACCAGGTCAGACTGTGAACGCTAACACGTTACCCAGCGAAGTCGCGCCTCTAACACGGTCGATGTCGCGTCTGGTGTCGCGGGGGCGCAGGGCCGCCGCCGCCGCCGGTGTCGAAACCTCGAGCGTGCGAGACCGGTGGGATACGGCGCGGACCGAGGCGTTCAGCGACGGGGTGTTCGCCATCGCCGTCACGCTCTAGCGCTCGATCTCAGCGTCCCGGAATCCGACCTCGACCATCTGTGGCGGGGCATCGCGCATCAATGGCCGAGCTACCTCGGCTTCGCCACCAGCTTCATCACCATCGGGGGGCTGTGGCTGGGTCATCACGGCCTCTTCCGGCGGATGGAGTACGCCAACAACGATGTGATGCGGGTCAACCTGCTGCTCCTGATGGCGGTCTCGTTTCTGCCCTTCCCCACGCGGCTGCTGGCCGAGACGATCGCGCTCGCCTTCATCGCGCCTCAGGTGGCGGCGTTCGGATATCTGATCACCGCGATCGTGTCCGTACTCCGTGCCCGCAGCGGCAAATCGAGCCAGGAGCCGGCAACCGACTGAAATTTGCTGGGAAGGAATGGCGGGCCGGCGGCGTCCTGGTGTTCGGGAGGGGTGCGCGTCTATCTCGCCTTACATCCGATTGGGAGGTTTGACGTGAACAAGTTCGCCCGGAGACCGGCTCGTTTGTGCGTCCTTGGCGTGGTTGCGGCGGCGATGGCGGCGACGCCGTCGCTGGCCAGTGGCAAGCCCTTTCTTGCCCGGTTCAACAAGATCAAGACGATCGCCTCGATGGTGCCGTCGAGCGGCAAGGCCAAAGGCGATGTAAACCCATATGGCGTGGCCGTGGTGCCGCGCAGCCGCGGCAGGCTCGTCCGTGGTGACGTGCTGGTCAGCAACTTCAACAACGCCATGAACCAGCAGGGGACGGGCTCGAGCATCATGGAGACCTCGCGTGGCGGTCACGCGCGGGTGTTCGCCGTCGTTCCCCCGCCGACCTCGACCAAGGCAGTGGGCCTCACCACGGCTCTGGTGGCGCTGAAGAGCGGGTTCGTGATCGTCGGGAGCCTGCCCGCTCCGGGGGGAAACTCGAGTGCCGCCACCGCCGGCGCGCTGACAATCCTCAACTCGCGCGGCCGCGTGGTGGGAACGATCGCCGGTGGCGACATCAATGGCCCGTGGGACATGAGCGCCGTCGATCACGGCAATCGGGTCGTCCTGTTCGTCACCAACGTCCTGAACGGGACGATCGCGGCCAAGGGCAAGAAAGTCCATCGCGGGACGGTCGTCCGCATCCGCTTGCGGATCCGCAGGGGACACACGCCGGTCGTGGCCTCCAATCAGGTGATCGCCAAGGGCTTTACCGAGCACACCGATCCCGCCGCGCTCGTCGTCGGGCCGACCGGCGTCGGGCTGGGCCGCCATGGCGTGCTGTACGTCGCCGACTCGGCCAGGAACCGCATCGCAGCGGTGCCCAAGGCCCTCACGCGGAGCTCGGCTCTCGGCGGTGGCGCGATGACCCTGGCCAAGGGCGGTCCGCTCAACGATCCGTTGGGGCTCACGATCGCGCCAAACGGCGATGTGATCAGCATGAACGGCGGTGACGGGAAGTCGGTCGAGACGACGCCAAGCGGCCACACGGCGGCGACGAAGACCCTCGTCGCCAACGGCGGCGGCGACCTGTTCGGCCTGGCGATTGCGCCGTCAAATCGTGGTATCTACTTCGTCAACGACGCGGGGAGCGGACCGGCGGCCAACTCGCTGCAGCTCCTGCACTGAGCCGGTCAATGGTGTGGCGGATCGGTGAGGCGCTCGAGTTGGGCGATCAGCTGATCACCGACTGAGCCCGCAGCGGTCCGCCACACATCGCCGTTGGTCGCCCCCCGGCACCCGTCGAGGCCAAGCCTGACCGTCACCTGGTGGCCATGGGGATAGACGAGATGCGCCACGATCGCGGCGCCGGAGTCGCTCGGACACGCCGCGATCGGGGCCGGGGCCGGGAGTGCATCGAGTCGTTTGACCAATCGGTGCCTCGTGCGCGCTGAACGCACGAGCGCGGAACCCTGAAGGCTGAGTGGCGGGCGAGCATTGAGCCCCGAGTAGCGACACAGACGGATCCCGCTGGCACCCGGTGGTGCGAGTTCACGCCGAGCAGCCGGCCAGTGATTCGGCGCCACGCCTCCCATTGGGCTGTGTTGGCCGCAGCCGACGATGGTGAGGTGGGAGCGGCCTACCGCCATCGCGGCGGACCCGAAGGTCAGGCAGGTGACGGCGGCCACAGCGACCGGCCCCACGTGAGAACGTCGTGTCTTCATGTCATCTCCTCGGGTGCTCGCGGTGGTGGTGGTTGGGGCGAGGTGGGGCGGGCTGCGATGGCCCGGCGGATACCGTCGTGCCGGGCGGAGCCGAGGGCGGAACCACGGGCGTGCCGCGGTGCTGCCGGCGAGGCGTCGTCGTCGTGCGGCTGGTCCCGGGCGAGGGCGCGACGGCGGTCGGTGCGAGGGCCGGCGCGGGGCGCGCGGGGCCCGGCGTCGTCGAGCTGGGCCCGCCCTGGGCCTCATAGCTCGAGGCCGCCGCCGTCGTGGACGGCACGGGCGCGGTGCGCGGGCGGCGACGATGTCCACGGGGTGAAGGATGCGGGGAGACAGCCTGGGGCGGCCCGGTCGCACGATGGTGCCGACTCAATACGGCGGCGCCAGCGCCCGGCACCGGCCGCTCGGTGGCGGCGTTGTGGCCACCCGTAAACGCGAAGATGACAACGGCGGCGGCCGCTGCAGCCAGCACGGCGACGGCGGCGAGACGGGACACCGCGGGCGACCAGACGTGCTCCCGGCCCACGGGAGGACCGGGGCGGGTGAGCACCCGGCGCAGGATCACCTGCGCCCGATCTCGCTCGGTCGTACCCCGGTGAGCCCCCGGTGGGACCGGATTCGCACCGGCCAGCCGGACCAGGACGGGGTCGTCGGTGCTCATCGAACCTCCTGGACGACGCGAGCGCGGGCCCCCGTGGCGACATTCCCGGTCAGATGCTTGGCGACGCGGCGGCGCGCCCGGTGCAGTCGGACCCGGAAGGCAGCGGAGGTGCAGCCGACGACCACGGCGGCACGCTTCGGATCGAGGCCTTCCCAGGCCACCAGGAGCAGCGCTTCGCGCTCGCTCTCGGACAGCGCTCTCAACGCCTGGGCGAGCTCAGCGTCCATCTCGCCCGGGGCCTCCCAGGCTTGTGCCGAGACGCTGCAGAGACTCTCGAGCCGTCCGGCGAGGGCGCCGCGCCGGCGCTCCGCCCTGAGCTGGTTGGCTACCGACCGCCGCGCCACCCCCAGCAGCCACGGCAGCGGATCCTCACCGATGTCGGCGAACCGGCGCCACGCCACCAGGAAGGTCTCGGCGACCAGATCGTCCACCGCCGCCGCGGGTGCCCGGCGCAGGACGAAATCGCGTACCGGCCAGTAGTACGTCGTGAACAGCGCCTCGAAATCCTCTCGAGGCGAGCTGGTGGCGGCCGTCCGGATTCGAGGCATTCAATTCGGAATTGTCCGCCTGCAGGCGATTCGTTACGCGGACGCGCGGGCTGGCCCGATGGTCAATCCCCGTCGCCGATCAGTCTCAATCGCCGTCGCCGATCAGTTCGACCGCGGCCAGGTTCCAGTGGTCTGTGATCGGCCCTCCGGAGGCAACCCGTACGTGCGTGTGTGCCCGCCCGGTGGGCTGGTTGGTGTACTGGCTCCAGAACGTGTCCCCGGTGTCGGTGTTCAACCATTGACCCAGCATCACCCAGCCGGTTGGCAGCGACCGCGCCGCAGCTTGGTCCCAGTCGTTGCCGACCGCAAACACGAGCGATTTCGACGACAGCATCCTCAGGCTCAGGGCCGGGCTCGCCCGCACGCCGCCCGCTGCGGCCGCCCCGCCGGTCCCGTCCGCCCCCTCCATGGCCACCACAGTCAGCGACTCGTTGTAGCCCGCCTGCCTCAATGTGGCACTGACTCGTGCCGCGGTCATGACCCGGGGTGCAGTCGCCGACCAGATCTCGCTGTCCCCGTAGCTCAGATTGGCCCGCTCGATCAATTTCCAGCGCAGGCCGGCACCGCTCACCGTGGCCGCCTGGGCCCGCGGCTGGGGCGGTCCGTCCGCGCTGAGGAAGGCCAGCAGCGTCTCTCCGCGCAGGGCCGTGTGGAACGCTCGGGTCGTCACCGAGCCCTGCCCGCGGGCGTTCAGGTCCGCCTGGATGACAAAGATAAGCAGGTCATCCGGGGCGCCGGGTTCTGAACGCGCAGCGTGAGCGTCGCGCGAGCATCTTGCCGGAGACGTCGACGACCCGCGCGCTCAGCGCGTGTCGGCCGCGCGGCTCCCGCCGCGTGTCCCACTCGGTCGCGTACGGGGGCCTGTGGATGGCCGGCCCGAGCTTGCGGCCGTCGACAGCGAACCGGACGTAGGCAATCGGCACGCCGCCGACTGCCTGGGCGGCCACCGGCACGATGCCAGAGACCGTCTGTCCACGCGTCGGGTTGGAGATTCGATATCGCCGGTCGCTGGTCCAGGTTCAGCGTGAGCGCGCCACCCACCTGGCGCCCGCCCGCCAGTACGGTCAGCACGACGGTGCGCGGCCTCGCGGTGTGGATGGCAAGACGCCGGCCACGCTCGTCAATGGTCCGCGCCTGCCCGTGCCCGAACCCGAAACTGACGCGCACGATCGCGCCCCGGGGACGCCGGCCACAGCCAGGGTGAGGATTCCGCGTCGCCAGCGCACCCGTCGCACCGTGAGTGGCGGCGCAGGACGAACGATCACCCGGACCGGACGCGCCGTGCCCAGGTTTCCGCTCGAGTCGGTGACCTCGGCGCTCAGCCGATGCGTTCCCGGCGCCCCGGCGCCGGTCATCCATTGCTTGCGGAACGGAGCGTGTTCGACAGGGCGGCCGAGGGGACGTCCATCGAGCAGGAACTGCACGGAGCGAACGACGGCCGGCGGGCTCGCCGACGCGCTGGCCTCCAGCGTCACGGCACCCGAGACACCGGCCCCGGCCCGCGGGAAGGTAACCGTGGCGCGCGGAGGGATGACGCGAGGATTGCGCTGCCCGAGCACGGTGACGCTGTCACCGGCAATCCGCAGCGTGGTGTCGGTCACGTCATTGGCCGCGTCGCTCTCGATGAACACGTGCCGCGGGTCGACCACCGCGTGCAGGACATAGGTGCCGTTGGGAACGCCCCGCAGCGAGATCGGCTGGCCGGCATCGGTCTGGTCGTACTCGTCGCCCCACCCCACCGACCAGCCCAGCGGCCTGGTCGGATCGTCGCAATTGCTGGGAGAGATGAAGGTCTGATCGGGCGTGTGCGGCACGCCGATGAGCATCGTGTCGCCGGTGATGCAGTAGTCGCGTTTGGGACTCGTGGCCAGGACGGCCCCCAGCGACCCGCCTCCGGTGAACCGGTTGAGGGTGAACGCCGTAAGGGGGAACTGATCGTCGCTGGGCGGTCGGAACTCGCCGATGGCGGCGAGCGGGACCCTGCGATCGAGCGACCACACCCCTGGCCCCGCAACGCGGTAGAGGGCCTGGACGAAGGTGGAGATGCCCGGTACGCGGGTTGTAGGTCGGGTCGATCTCGAACGGCCCCGCTCCGACATCCGCCGTGACGTGGGTGAAAGCGGAGCTCGCGGACACCCGACCCGGGATCGACCCCGACCGAGATCAGCCCGGTCGGGACGAGGATCCTCAGATCGGGCGGCGCCTCACGACCAGACGGGGCGGCGGTCGACGTGCCGGCAGCGGCAGTGGGCAACACGACGACCGTCAACACGATCAGGGGGCCGAGTCTCTTACGGCCCAGCGAGCTCATAAGACTGCTGATCGGCGCCCACGCTCGATCGCCTTAGCGCCCGGGCATCGCCCTCGATCGCCTTAGCGACCGGCATCGCCCTCGATCGCGCGGCCCACGGTGAGCGCACCCCGCAGGGATGAGTCGAGCTCCGAATATCGCGCATCGGGCGCGGCCCCCAGCGCGTCGAGGGTCTTGCTGAAGAAGCATCGCGCGGCCGCGGCCAGCACCACGTCGAGAATCTCGGCGTCGCTGCAACCCAGCCGGCGGAGCCGCTCGATGTCGTCCTCGCCGACCGAAGTCGCGTCGCCCGCCACCTTGTCGGCGAGATCCATCACAGCAACATCCACGGGGTCCAGACCGGCGCCCTCGTGGTCGACCATCAAGTTCCTCACGGTGTCCGTGTCGAGATAGTTGTCGACCAGCACGCGACCGTGGGCCAGAGCGCAGTAGCTCGAGCGCAACCGGCGGGCAGCGGCGAGGGTGGCGAGCTCGTAGCGGCGTAGATCCATGCTCGCCTTGATCGCACCGTTGAGCTGCCGCCAGGCGCCATACACCTCGGGTCGCAGCGAGAAGGCCATGGTGAAGTTCGGGAGAAACCCGAACGCGTCCCGATCGCTCTCGTACATCTCCGCCGTCGTGCCGCTCGCGCCGCCTTCGGCCACGGTCTCGATAAAGGTCATCCCCAGCTCCTTTCCACCTCCCAGCGCCTACCGAGGCACGGACACTACTCCCGGCCGCGGGGCGATGGCGACCGGGTCAAGCTCCCGGCGTGGCTGGACCGCCCGCGTAGTTGCAATACCTTCCGGATGGTCGAAATGACCTCGCTGTCGGACATCGAGCCCCGGGACGCCACGCGTTCCGCGCGCGGGGAGGGTATCCAGGGACGCATCGGCCCGGTGTGGGCGGGCGTCCTCTGCCTGGCCCTGGCCGGCCTGGCCGATCTTCTGCTGCGCCACGAGCATGGGATCAGCGGCGATGAACGCTTCTACGAGCGCATGGCCACCCATCCGGGCGGCCCGCACAACTTCCCCTACGCGTACCGGATTGGGGTGCCGTGGCTGGTGCATGTCCTGCCCTTATCCCACGCCGCGTCGTTCACGCTGCTGGCGCTGCTGGCGATCGGGGCCGGCGGCGGGGTGATGTACGCGCTCCTGCAGGAGTTCCGAATTGGTCCCGCGCTGGCCATGGGCCTCGCCGTCGGTTTCGCGCTGTCCCCCACGTTGCTGGTCGTGCTGCTGCGCCACGGTCGCAGCGTCGACGCCGCGGCGGTATTGATCATCACGCTCGGCTCGCTGTTCATCGTCCGCCGGCAACGGCTCGCGCTGGGCGTGACGCTCCTAATCGGGGCGACCGTCCACGAGTCCTGCCTGTTTCTGATCCCATTCGCCTACGCGGTGTGGGCCACACGCGTGCTGGATCTCGAGGCGCTCCGCGACGTCGCCCTGGTCGCCACCGCACCGATCGTTCTCTACATCGTGATCCGGACCTCGATCGACGCCGTGGCACGCCAATACATCCCCGGCTACGCGGGCCCGTTCCTGCAGGCCCGCTGGCACGTCATCGAGAGAGGCCTGTCGGGGAGCGATCTATCCATGGAGATCAGGCGCCTGGCCATCGCGTATGGCCCGCTGTGGCTGGTCGCGCCATTTGCCCTGCGGACGAGCCGGTTCGCCCGCCGTGGGCTGGTTCTGGTCGTGTTCTGTGCGGCGGCGATGACCTACGCCTTCGGCTGGGGCCGGATCATCTTCTTTGCCGCTCCGGTCTTCTACGTCGCGGCGGCGACCGTGCTGCAGGGGCGGCGTCGCCTGGCGATCCTCACCGTCACGCTGCTCTTGGCGATGGACGTCGGGTACGCGATCTACATGCAGGTCTATGGCGTACAGCACGGGATTCAGCCGACCGTCGGGACGAGCGCGCGGGTCCCGGTGTACTAACCGCCCCGCATGGAGGAGCATGCGCGCCGGGCGAGAGCGTCCGCGTCGTACGCGAACATATGTTCGTGTCAGTCGAGGCAAACATCCTCCATGCTGATCTCGACTCGTTCTACGCCTCGGTCGAACAACGCGATGACCCGCGGCTGTGCGGGCAGCCCGTCGTCGTGGGTGGTGGCGTCGTGCTCGCGGCCAGCTACGAGGCCAAGGCCTACGGCGTACGAACCGCGATGGGCGGCACCCGGGCTCGGAGACTGTGCCCCCAACTCCGCGTCGTCCCGCCCCGCATGTCGGCCTATAGCGAAGCGAGTAAGGCGGTGTTCAAGGTCTTCGAGGAGACGGCACCGATGGTGGAGGGCATCTCCATCGATGAGGCGTTTCTCGACGTCAGGGGACTGGACCACATATCGGGGACTCCGGCCGAGATCGCGGCCCGCCTGCGACGGGACATCCGGCAACAGGTTGGGCTGCCGATCACGGTCGGCGTCGCGCGCACGAAGTTCCTGGCCAAGGTGGCCAGTGCGGTGGCCAAGCCCGATGGCCTGCTCGTCGTGCCGCCCGAGCGCGAGCTCGAGTTCCTGCACCCGCTGGCGATCGAGCGTCTGTGGGGCGTCGGGGCGGTAACCGCCGCCAAACTCCGCGAACGCGGCATCACCACGGTGGCGGAGGTCGCACAGCTGGGTGAAGCCACGCTGGTGGCGATGCTCGGGCGCGCCGCCGGGCGCAAGCTCTACGCCCTGGCCAACAATCGCGATCCCCGCCCCGTGCAGGTGCGCCGTCGCCGTCGTTCGATCGGCTCGCAGCGCGCCCTGGGACAGCACTCACGTCCACGCAGCGAACTCGACGCCGCCCTCATCGGCCTGGTCGACCGTGTCACTCGCCGGCTCCGCGGCGCCGACCGCATGTGCCGCACCGTCGTGCTCCGGCTCCGCTTCGCCGACTACAACCGCGCCACCCGCTCGCGGACGATGGCCGAACCCACGGCTCGCACCCACGTGATCCTCAAGACCGCCGAAGATCTCCTGACACAGTCGGTGCCGCTGATCGAACGTCGCGGTCTGACGCTGATCGGGATCGCGCTGACCAACCTCGAGGACGGGGCGGGACGGCAGCTCACGCTTCCTTTCGACCGGGCCCGCGAGCTCGACGCCACGCTCGACAGCGTGCGCGAACGCTTTGGCTCCGGGGCGATCACGCGCGGGGTCCTGGTCGGGCGAGACCCAGGGATCTCCGTACCGCTGCTCCCCGACTGAGGCGCGCCCCGACCGCCATGGACCGGTACAAAGCCATACATGCCCGATCGCGAGCTCTCCCTCGGCCACCCCGTCGACTGGTCGCCCGTGCCCAGTCCGCGACGCGAACCGCTCGGAGGCTCGCGCGTGACGTTGCGTCCGGTCAGGCCCGACGACGCCGATGACCTGTATGCCGTTTCGCATGCTCCCGAGGGAGATCCGACCATCTGGACCTACCTGTCCGACGGGCCATATGCGAGCCCCGAGCAGATGCGCGCGATGCTCGAGCGTGCCTCGCAAACCGACGATCCGCTGTTCTTCACCGTGGTGCGGAACTCCGACCGGCGGCCGCTCGGCGCGGCCTCCTACATGCGGATCACTCCCGAGTTCGGGGTTATCGAGATCGGCAACATCTGGTTCGGGGTGGGCTTGCGGCGCACGACCGCGGCGACGGAGACAATCTTCCTGCTCGCCCGCAACGCGTTCGACAAGCTCGGCTACCGCCGCCTGGAATGGAAGTGCAACGCCCTCAACGGCGGGTCTCGGCGGGCTGCCGAGCGCTTCGGCTTCACCTTTGAAGGCATCTTCCGCCACCACCAGGTGGTGAAGGGACGCAGCCGGGACACGGCGTGGTACGCAATCGTCGACGACGAGTGGCCCGCCCTCCGCCGCGCCTACGAAGCCTGGCTCGCGCCCGAGAACTTCGATGGCGAAGGCCGCCAGCGCCGGCGGCTCGAGCAGCTGATGCCGGCGCGCTCTTGACCTGAGCGCGATCGGCCTGAGCTGAGCGCGCCCATGTCGATGCCGCGGGGTGCCGCTGCGTTTGACCCGTTGGGCACCGGGAAGCCTCCAATCGTCAAAGACCCGAGGAGGAGCAATGCGGAGCCTTAGCACACGGGCCGCCGGGCTGCTGATTTTGATCGGCGGAATATGGGGTGGCCTAGCCCCATTCGTTGGCCCGTACTTTCATTTCGTCCTCGGGCCGGACAAGGCCTGGACCTGGACCTCAGGCCGGCTGTGGCTGAGCGTGGTCCCGGGCATCGTTGCCGTCGTCGCCGGGCTGATGCTGCTGCGGGCCGGGCCGCGGACCGGCGGCCGCCTCGGCGCGTTGCTCGCCATCGCCGCCGGAGCCTGGTTCGCCATCGGGCCTGATATCAGCCAGTTCTGGCACGCGGGCGGGGCGCAGGGGGTCGCCAACGGGGCGAAGACGACGCGGATCTTCGAGATGCTCGCCTTCCACACTGGCCTTGGCGTCGCGATCGCGACGCTCGGCGGCTATGCGCTGCCGGGGCTGTTGCTGGCACGCCGGCGCGCAGTCACCGACGGCCCCGCCGAGGAGACCGGGATGAAGACCAGGCGGTCGACCGAGCCGGCCGAGTCCGCCGCGCCCGCCGCGTCGGCACGCGAGCCTGCCGAGCCGGCGGGGTCGGCACCCGAGCCTGTGCAGCCCGGCCGCGAGCACGAGCAGACCGTGGCGTAGCTGCGCGGCCTGGCACCCGCGCTCTAGAGTCCAGGCCGTGGATCTGTGTCTGATGGTCGAAGGCCAGGAGGGGGTCAGCTGGTCCCAGTTCCAGGCCCTGGCCAGCGCCTGCGAGGAGCACGGCATCCCGGCCCTGTTCCGCTCCGATCACTACATGAACCTCCACGTCCGCCTCGACCGCGTGTCGCTCGATGCCTGGGCGACGCTGAGCGCGCTGGCGGCAACGACGACGACGTTGCGTCTGGGCACGCTCGTCTCCCCGGCCAGCTTCCGACATCCGTCGGTGCTGGCGAAGCAGGTCGCGACCGCTGACGTGATCTCGGGTGGGCGCATCGAGCTGGGGATGGGAGCGGGCTGGAATGAGCGCGAGCACGAGGCCTACGGATTCCCGTTCCATCCCACGCGGGTGCGCCTGGACGTGCTCGAGGAACAGCTGCAGATCGTCCTTGGCAGTTGGGGCCCGGGTCCGTTCTCGTTTGACGGCCAGCACTACACGCTGCGCGATCTCGACGCCCGACCCAAGCCCGCCCAGAGCCCGCATCCACCGTTGATCCTCGGCGGGCTCGCCGGCCCACGCAGCGCCGCGCTGGCGGCCCGCTATGCCGACGAATACAACACCGTGTATCCGACGCTTGAGGAACTCACCGAGCGCCGGGACCGGCTGGACCGGGCGTGTGAGGCGGCGGGGCGCCAACCACTTCCGCTGTCGGTGATGACCGGCGTCGTGGTCGCCACCGACGACGGCGAGCTGCGCGATCGCGCGCGACGCGTTGCTCCGCTGGCCGAAACCGATGCGGAATCCTTTCTCACCGATCCTCCCGCGGGATGGATCGTCGGCACCGTCGATCAGGTCGGCGAGCAGCTGGCCAAGCTCCGCGACGCCGGCGTGAGGCGGGTCATGTGCCAGCACTTGCTGCACGAGGACCTGGAAGTCGTGGCGCTGCTCGGCACCGAGCTGGCGCCGAGGCTGGTCTAGGGAGTTCGCGGATGTTGACCCGCCCCCTCGGCGACGGGGAGTGGCTGCAGCTGTTCGAGGAGGCCGACGCCGACGAGCTCCACGCGCTCGTCGCCGCCAATCGGGACTACCTGTCCCGGTGGATGCCGTGGGCGCCCGGACAAACACCGGAGGCCACGCTCGGGTTCATTCGCGCGAGTCGCCGGCAGCTGGCCGACAACCGGGGCCTCCAGCTGGCCATCGTCAAGCGCGGCGCCATCGTCGGCGTATGCGGCTATCACGCCATCGACTGGGCTAGCCGGTCGACGACAATCGGCTACTGGATCGCGGAGACCGCGCAGGGCTCGGGCACGGTGACCCGGGCCGCCGAGGCGCTGACCGATCACGCCTTCCTCATCTGGAAGCTGAATCGCGTCGAGGTTCACGCGGGGGTCGAGAACCGGCGCAGCCGCGCCATCCCCGAACGCCTCGGATTCGTCCGCGAGGGCGTGCTGCGGCAGGCCGAGCTGGTCGGGCAGCGTTACGTCGACCATGTCGTTTACGCAATGCTGGCCCGGGACTGGGGGCGGCGAACCACGGCCGCCAGGTAATGATCGCGGCGCCGGTTTCGAACCGCGAGGCTGGTCAGCTAACGGGCCGTATTTTCCCATCAGCTGACCAGCCTCGCTCCACCCGCAGTCCGTATTGTTCCTGCGGCGATGGCTGACGGCGACTCTGTCCTCACCGGCGGTTGCAACTGCGGACGCGTGCGCTACGAGGTGACCGCGCCCCTGATCGGCGCAAGCTACTGCCACTGCACCCGCTGCCAGCGACGCACCGGCACGGCCGCGTCGGCCAACGCCACCCCTACGCCCGGCAGCTTCCGGATCATCTCCGGCGAGGAGAGCCTCCGCGCCTGGAAGCCTGAGCAGGGATGGGAGAAGTGGTTTTGTGGCTCGTGCGGCTCGTCGATGTTCAGCCGCCACCCGGAGGACCCCGATCGCGTCGGCATCCGGCTCGGCACGTTCGACACCGATCCCGGTGTCCGCCCGAGCAACCGCTGGTTCGTCGCCTACGCGGCGCCCTGGGAGCCGATACCCGACGACGGACTCCCCCGTCATCGCGAGGGTCATTCCTAGCCAGCGTCCCGATTGGGTCACCGCGGCCGGTGGCTCACCGGGTTTCGGAGGTGGCGGCACGCTCGATGTACGCGCAGAGCGAATCCACTTCGCTCGGCGTTGTCTGAAATGACAGTGTTGCGTCGTCCAGCCAGACCTCGAGCTCGCCCTTGTATCGGTTGTGGACCGCGGCACCGAGGATTTCGCTGAACGGCACCGAGCAGAGCGTCACGTCGTCGCCCACGACTTGCGTCCCCTTTACACGTGGAGCCGAACGCGTCCACATCAACGCGTCCGCCGTGCACAGCACGAGGCCGGTGCGCCTGGGAGGGACGACCCGCCCCCCGGAGAAAAAGCCCGACACCGCGAGAGAAGTGCTCGGGCGCCGGAACAGTCCAGTCACTTCGTGGAATGGGTACGCCTGGCTGGCGCTGAACTTGTGGCACGACAGGCACAGCTCAATGTTCGCGTCGCGTGTCAGCAAGGCCGCCAGAACATCGACGGCGGGGTTGTCCGCCTCGGCGCTGTCGTTGGGGAGGAGACCGACGCGCGCGAGCGTCTTGGCGATTTCGCGGCGGCGAGCCAGGGTCTCCGGACTCGCTTGCAACGGCTCGCCGTCGGGGGTCAGAGAGTCCTTGCTGCCCAGGGAGTCCTCGGTATCGGCCAAGCTACCGTCTCGCCCGCGTCTCGACTCGGCGGATCTCCCGGAGCACGGCCTGGAAGCCCTGGCGGAACCCACGCAGGTAGTCGTTCTCGTCCTCCTCGTCGAGAAACTGCCGCGGCTTCAGCGCCTGGAGGCAGTACAGACGCAGATCGTCGACGGTGTGATTCACGTGGGCGGCGTACTGCTGCGCGCGCCACAGCGCCGCCCGCTGTCCGCCGGCCAGCGCGCCTCCGCGCCCTCGGTCCAGCTCATCCAGCCTGGCGCGGATCGCCGGAATCAGCTCCATGGCCAGCATCAATCATCAGCGTACGACGGGAGTGGGCTGGCTACGAGATCTGCGGCTTGCGCTCCGCCCACGGCCGCGCCGCCTCGATCTGGCCCGCGAGCGCGTACAGCACGTCCTCGGCGCCGTGACGTCCGACCAGCTGAACACTGAGCGGCAGGCCGTCGCTGCCGATTCCGGCCGGAAGCGTGATCGCCGGCTGGCCTGTCAGGTTGAACACGGCCGTGAAGGGCGTGAACCGACCGGCCACATCGATGGCCAGGGGAGCCGGCTTCCCGAAGCCTCCCTCGGCGGCGATCGCCGTGGTGGCCAGCCCTGGCGTCAGTAGCACGTCGAACTCTTGCCACAGGCTCGCGATCCGCTCGATCGTGGCCGGCCGCTTGGCCAGCAGCTTCGCCCGGCGCCGGTCGGGGACCAGCCGGTGGCCCGCCGCCACCATCTGCTTGGTCAGGCGCTCCATCTGACTGGGGTCGGGCAGCGTCCGCGACTCCTCGTAGATACCACGCAACCACGTCTGGAGGAAGTCGACCTGGGCCATCCCATATGACGGGTCGCGCGGTCGCACCTCGTGGCCGAGCTCCTCGAGCAGCTGCCCGGTTCGCTCCCAGGCCGACCGCTGATCGGGCGAGACCCTGGCGATCAGGCCCGGGGGAAGCTTGCGCGAGATGGCGATCCGCAGGCGGATCGCAGGCGTGGCAACGGCCTCGAGGTAGCTTCCCGAGAACGGCGGCGCCACATCCGCGTCGCCCGAGACGGAGCCGTGGATCGCGTCGAGCATCAGCGCGCTGTCCTTGACCGTGCGCGCCAGCCCGCCGAACACACTGAGACCCAGCCAACTCTGAGCGATCGGCTGCATGGAGACCCGTCCGCGCGTCGACTTCATTCCCACCAGACCGCACGCCGAGGCCGGGATCCGGATCGAACCGCCCCCATCCGATCCCGTCGCACACGGCACCATGCCGGATGCCACGGCCGCGGCCGAGCCACCGGAGGAGCCACCCGGCGTCCGGCTGGGATCCCACGGATTGCGGGTGATCCCGTTGGCGTCGGTGGCGGTCCAGGGAAAGATCATCAGCTCGGGCACGTTCGTCACCCCGATCGGAATCGCCCCGGCGTCGCGCAGGCGGTGCACCAGCTCGGCGTCCTCCGTGGCCGGGGGCCCGAACGAGCGCGAGCCACGCGTGGTCGACTGCCCGGCCAGCGGGACATCGTCCTTGATGGCGATCGGCACCCCGGCGAGCAGCCCGTCGCAGTCCGCGGCGTCGGCTGCGGCCAGCGCCTCGTCGGCCATCGTCACACGGAAAGCGTTGAGGCGCGGATCGAGTGCCTCGATCCTGCGGAGGCACAGCTCGACCAGCTCGCGTGGCTTCACCTGCTTGGCGCGGACCAGCTCGGCGAGCTCCGACGGTCCGGCAAAGGCCAGCTGTTCGTCTGCGGTCGTAGTCATGGCTTGACCCTACCTGAGCGCCAGCACCAGCTCCCTGATCGCGCCGGGATAGCGGTAGGTGATTCCTCCGTGCTTCCCGTCGAACAGCTCCAGCGTGTGCTGCACTTCGAGCTTCTCGAGCTCGGCGGCAAACGCCTGCGCCCCGAGGTCGAGGAAGTACTCATCGGAGCTGCCCGCGTCGAGATAGATCCGGCGCATGCTGGCCAGCGCATGCCCGTGGAGCGGTGCCATCCGTACCGGGTCCCAGTCGAGCCACTGCTGCCACCGCGCGTCGATCAGGCGCCCGGTGGCGATGTCAAACGGCAGCAGCGCCTCGCCCGGCCGGTCCGGGTCGGGAGTGTAGACGCACGCATAGCCGTACATCTCGAACGGCTTGCCGAACTTGCTCCAGTCGAACACCTCGGATTCGGCCAGCCGTTTGTGGAAGACCTCGTAGGAGGAGTCGAAGTGGTCACGTAGCTCGCGCGTCACGCAGGGAAACTCGCGCAGGTAGCAGCATTCGAACAGCGCGTCGCCGGCGTGTGATGCCAGGGCACCGAATACGTCGTGACGCAACATCGGCACGACCATCGCGCCGTAGCCGCCCGATGACTTGCCGGCCAGACCTCGGTGGTTGCGATCGGGGGCCACCGGGTAGCGCTCATCGACAAAGGGCACGACCTCGTCGCACAGGTAGTCGAGATAGTGGCCGGTGCTGGTCGAGTTCAGAAACTGCGATCCCCCGCGCGAGGTCCACGCATCGACGAACACGATGACCGCCGCGGGACAATCGCCGCCGGCGAACAGCGCGTCGATGCGCTCGATCATCGTCGGCTCGAAGGCGTCGCGCCCCAGCCACATGTCCGCCTGGCCCGTAAACCCCTGGATCACATAGACCGCCGGGACGTCCTTGGCCGCGCCGCTCACGACCTCGGGCGAGCGGTACACGTACAGGGGGCGGCGGGCCGAGTCCCCGAGGGGGTTATTGCGAAGCGCGTCGGACTCGACCACGAGCTCGTCCAGCGCTCCGTGCAACGCTCGCCCCCACGGGGGGCCGGGAGGTCCGTCGACCGTGCGGAGTGCCACGAGACACCACGCTATCGGACGGGCTCCCCCGCCCGCTGCCGGACCGTCCCGCACGTTCTCTTTCCCCCCTGCCGGGGGGATCAGGCCGTGGGTATATTGGGAAGCCTGGACAGCGTCTTTGAAAATCCCCCGCATTCACGGCATGACTGACCGAGTCCAAACCCTGTCCACCAACGGCGCCAGCGCCGACGTCGATGCGGTCGAGACGAGCGAATGGCTCGAGGCGATCGATGCGGTCGTCGAGCATGACGGTCCCGATCGGGCGCGGCAGATCCTCACCCGCGTGGTCGAGCGTGCCCAGCACGCGGGCACCGGACCGATCGCGTCCCTCAACACTCCGTACGTCAACACGATCCCGGTGGATCGCGAGGCCAGATTGTCCGGTGATCCCGCCATCGAGCGCCGGCTGCGATCGATCATCCGCTGGAACGCGATGGCCATGGTCGTGCGCGCCAACAAGACGTCGTCCGAGCTCGGCGGCCACATCGCCAGCTACCAGTCGCTGGCCACGCTCTACGAGGTTGGGTTCAACCACTTCTGGCACGCGCCGTCGGAGGGCCACGCCGGCGACCTGGTGTATTTCCAGGGCCACTCGTCACCGGGCAACTATGCCCGCGCCTACCTCGAGGGACGCCTGACCGAAGCCCAGCTCGACGGCTTCCGCCAGGAGGTCAGCCGCGACGGCCTGGCCTCGTACCCGCACCCCTGGCTGATGCCGGACTTCTGGCAGTTCCCGACCGTTTCATTGGGTCTTGGCGGCGTCACGTCGGTCTACCAGGCCCGGTTCATGAAGTATCTCCACGCGCGCGGACTGGCCGACACCGAGGGACGCAAAGTGTGGGCCTTCCTGGGCGACGGCGAGATGGATGAGCCCGAGTCGATGGGCTCGACCGGCCTGGCCGGGCGTGACCATCTCGACAACCTGATCTGGGTGGTCAACTGCAATCTCCAGCGCCTCGACGGGCCGGTGCGCGGGAACGGCAAGATCATCCAGGAGCTCGAGTCCGATTTCCGCGGCGCGGGCTGGAACGTGATCAAGGTCATCTGGGGCTCGCGCTGGGATCCGTTGCTGGCCGCCGACGTTGACGACCGGTTGCTCGGCGTGATGGAGGCGTGTGTCGACGGCGAATACCAGACGTTCAAGTCGCGCGACGGCGCCTACGTCCGCGAGCACTTCTTCGGCCGCGACCCGGTGCTGCTCGACCGCGTCTCGCATATGTCTGATGAGGAGATCTGGCTGCTCAACCGGGGTGGGCTTGACCAGCAGAAGGTCTACGCGGCCTATCACGAGGCGGTCCGTCACGAGGGCCAGCCCACCGTGATCCTGGCCAAGACGATCAAGGGCTACGGCATGGGCGGCTCGGGCGAGGGCCAGATGATCACCCACCAGGCCAAGAAGATGACCGAGGATGCGCTGCTCCAGTTCCGCGATCGGTTCGAGCTGCCGCTGACCGACGAGCAGGTCCGCGCCGCCGAGTACTACAAGCCGCCCGACGACTCACCCGAGATGCGATACATGCGCGAGTGCCGCGCCGCGCTCGGCGGCGGGAGCCTTCCCGCGCGCCGCCGCAAGGCCGAGCCGCTGCCCGTCCCCGGGCTCGAGCTGTTCCAGTCCCAGCTCGAGGGCACCGGCGAGCGCGAGGTGTCAACCACGATGGCCTTCGTCCGCGTGCTCGCCGCCCTGCTCCGCGATAAGCAGATCGGACCGCACATCGTGCCGATCGTGCCCGACGAGTCACGCACGTTCGGCATGGAGGGCATGTTCCGCCAGGTGGGGATTTACTCGCCGGTCGGCCAGCTCTACCAGCCCCAGGACTCGGCCCAGCTGATGTTCTACAAGGAGGACGCGCACGGGCAGATCCTCGAGGAGGGGATCACCGAGGCCGGCTCGATCTCGTCGTTCATCGCCGCGGGCAACTCCTACAGCGCCCATGGCGTGCAGACGGTGCCGTTCTACATCTACTACTCGATGTTCGGCTACCAGCGCGTCGGCGACCTGGTGTGGGCCGCCGGGGACAGCCGGACCCGTGGGTTCATGTTGGGAGGGACCGCGGGGCGCACGACGCTCAACGGCGAGGGCCTGCAGCACGCCGACGGCCATAGCCACGTCCTGTTCTCGGTCGTGCCCAACTGCCGCTCGTATGACCCGACCTTCGGCTTCGAGCTCGCCGTGATCATCCAGGACGGCCTGCGGCGGATGGCGGGCGAGCAGGAGGACATCTTCTACTACCTCACGCTGATGAACGAGAACTATCCGCATCCACCCATGCCCGAGGGCGCGGAGGAGGGGATCCTGCGCGGGATGTATCGGCTGCGGGTGGGCGACGGAGACGGACCGCGCGTCCACCTGCTGGGTTCGGGAACGATCCTCCGCGAGGTCATGTTCGCCGCCGAGCTGCTGACCGAGTTCGGCGTCGTGGCCGACATCTGGAGCGTCACCTCGTTCACCGAGCTGCGACGCGACGGCATCGAGGTCGAGCGCTGGAACATGCTCCACCCCCTGTCGGAGCCGCGCCAGGCCTACGTTTCGCGATCCCTCGGCGACGGTCCCGTGGTCGCCTCCACCGACTACATCCGCGCGTTCGCCGACCAGATCCGGCAGTGGGTGCCGGGCGGCTACCGCGTCCTCGGCACCGACGGCTTTGGGCGCAGCGACTTCCGCAGCGCCCTGCGGCGCTTCTTCGAGGTCGACCGCCACTACATCGCGGTCGCCGCGCTGAAGGAGCTGGCCGATGCCGGGACGATCGACCCGTCCGTCGTCGCCGAGGCGATCAAGCGGTTCGAGATCGACCCCGAGGCACCGATCCCGACCAGCGTATGAGTGCCACTGACGTCGTCTCGGTCGAGGTGCCCGATATCGGGGATTTCGACGACGTACCGGTAATCGAGCTCCATGTGTCACCCGGCGAGACCGTGGCGCTCGACGATCCCCTCCTCACGCTCGAATCCGACAAGGCGACGATGGACGTGCCGGCACCGTTCGCCGGTGTCGTGCGCGAGCTGCACGTCAAGCTCGGCGATCGCGTGTCGCAGGGCACGCTGCTGTTGACCATGGAGCCGTCAGACGCCGCGGACGCCCCGTCGACGGCCTCGGCCGTCGCTTCCGACGGTGCGCCCACCGAGGCCGCGGCCCCCGACGCCGTCAGCAGCGCCACGCAGGCCGAGGAGGCGGCCGCTGCACCGGCTGAGCCCGAGCCGGCCGCCGACGAGCGCGCCGGGCCGCTCTACGCCAGCCCCTCGGTGCGGCGAGCCGCCCGCGAGCGGGGCGTCGACCTGACCGAGGTCATGGGCAGCGGCCGCAAGGGGCGCATCACCCGTGAGGATGTGGAGGAGTTTGTGTCTAAGGGCCCGGCTCCGGCTTCGCCGGCCGGGCCTGGTTTGGGCCTCGACCTGCCGCCATGGCCCTCGATCGACTTCGAGAGGTTCGGCCCGGTCGAGCGCGTCCCGCGCTCGCGGATCCAGCGAATCTCGGCCCCGAACCTGGCCCGCAACTGGGTGATGATTCCCCACGTCACCCACAACGACGAGGCCGACATCACCGAACTCGAGGCGTGGCGCAAGCAGCTCAACGGCGAGCAGTCCGAAGTCAAGGTGACGTTGATCTCGTTCCTCGTCGCCGCCTGCGTGGCCACGCTGAAGGAGTTCCCCACCTTCAACTCGTCTCTCGACGGCGACGATCTGGTGCTTAAGCGCTACTACAACATCGCCTTCGCCGCCGACACGCCCGGAGGTCTGGTCGTGCCGGTGATCAAGAACGCCGACACCAAGGGCCTGCTCGACATCGCCCGCGAGCTCACCGAGCTGTCCGGCAAGGCCCGCGAGGGCAAGCTCGCGCCGGGCGACATGAGCGGCTCCACGTTCACGATCTCCTCGCTGGGCGGGATCGGCGGCACATCCTTCACCCCGATCGTCAACGCCCCCGAGGTCGCCATTCTCGGCGTCACCCGCGCGACGATGAAGCCTGTATGGAATGGAAGCGAGTTCGTCCCCCGTCTGATGGTTCCGCTGTCCCTGTCCTACGACCATCGCGTGATCGACGGCGCCGCTGCAGCCCGCTTCGTCGTCCATCTGGTTCGCGTGCTGTCCGATCTGCGCCGAGCACTGTTGTGAGCACGGTGACCGAGGTCCGGGTCCCCGACATCGGGGAGTTGACCGATGTTCCGGTGATCGAGATCCACGTGGCGATCGGTGACACCGTCGCCCCCGAGGACCCCCTCGTCACGCTCGAGTCCGACAAGGCCACGATGGACGTCCCCGCTCCGGCCGCCGGCACGATCAAGCAACTGAGCGTGAAGCTCGGCGATCGCGTGTCTGAGGGCAGCGTGTTGCTGACGCTCGAGGGTGAGGGGGATGGCGCCGGGGCCCCGTCCGACATCTCGATCCCGGGCGGCGCGACCGCCACCGCCACCCCGGCTCCAACCCCCGATGCACCTGAATTCGGGGCGTCAGATGGTGGGGGACCCGGTGCCGGTGATCACGACGCGCAGGTGCTGGTCATCGGCTCGGGACCGGGCGGCTACACGGCGGCCTTTCGCGCCGCCGACCTGGGACTGAAGACGGTGCTCGTCGAGCGCTACGAGTCGCTCGGCGGGGTGTGCCTGAACGTCGGCTGCATCCCCTCCAAGTCGCTCCTGCACGCCGCCCGCGTCGTCACCGAGGCCGAGGAGATGGCGGCCAACGGCATCAGCTTTGGCGAGCCACGCGTCGACGTGAAGGCGCTGCTGTCGTGGAAGCAGTCGGTCGTCGAGAAGCTGACCGGCGGGCTGGCCGCGCTGGCCAAGCAGCGCAAGGTCGAGGTGATCCACGGGACGGCCCGCTTCAGCGGACCCAACGCGGTCACCGTGGCCGACCGAACGGTGACGTTTGACAACTGCATCATCGCGGCGGGATCGGAGGCCGCAACACTGCCCTTCCTGCCCGACGATCCCCGCGTTATCCATTCGACCGGAGCCCTTTCCCCGGACAAGATCCCAGAGCGCCTGCTGGTCATCGGCGGCGGGATCATCGGACTCGAGATGGCGACCGTGTACGACGCCCTCGGGTCCAGCGTGACCGTCGTCGAGCTGATGGATCAGCTGATCCCCGAGTGCGATGCCGATCTCGTCAGGCCGCTGCACAAGCGCGTCTCCGAGCGCTACGCCGATGTCCTGCTCGAGACCAGCGTGACCGCGGTGAGCGCCGAGCCGGACGGCCTGAAGGCGACCTTCTCCGGTGAGCGATCGGAGGTCTTCGACCTGATCCTGGTCGCGGTGGGGCGCAAACCCAACGGGGCCGCGGTCGGCGCCGACGCGGCCGGTGTCGCGGTGGACGAGCGGGGCTTCATCCTCGTCGACCGCCAGATGCGGACCAACGTACCGTGGATCTACGCGATCGGGGACGTGGTGGGGCTCCCGATGCTCGCCCACAAGGCCTTCCGCGAGGGTCGGACCGCCGCCGAGGCGATCGCCGGTGTGCCCGGTGCCGAGTTCGATGTCCGCACGGTCCCCGCGGTGGCCTACACCGATCCGGAGGTCGCGTGGATGGGCCTGACCGAGCGCGAGGCGCGCGAGCAGGGTGTCGAGGTCGAGAAGACGGTCATCCCCTGGGCGGCGTCGGGGCGGGCGCTTTCGCTCGCGCGTCCCGACGGTCTGACGAAGCTGCTGTTCGAGCCCGGCTCCAGGCGGCTGCTCGGCGCCGGCATCGTCGGCGTCAACGCCGGGGAGCTGATCGCCGAGACCGTCCACGCGCTCGAGATGGGCGCCACCGCGGAGGACATCGCGATGACGATCCACCCCCACCCCACGCTGACCGAGACGATCATGCTCGCGGCCGAGATGGCCGAGGGCACGATCACCGACCTGATGCCACGGCGCCCACGCGCCGGCGCGGGATCGAGCCGCGGTTAGCGCCGGCGCAGCATCCTGAGCAACAGCACGGCGCCCACCAGCCCGGCCAGGAGCAGCGCCCACGGGCGCTGCCCGGAAGACATCCGGTCGGCGAGCGTCGCCGCGCTGACCGCGGGCATTGGGAACTCCTCGGCGGCCAGCACGTCGTGGGGCTCCTCAATCCCGGTGGGATCGGCGGGCAACTCCACGGGGCCGTGGTGGTGAAGGTCGGGATCGGCGGCGGGGAAGCCGAAGGCCTCGGCAGCCAGGATGTCGTGGGCCTCCCCTTCGCCCGAAGTCTGCGTGTTCGACATCGCTGGCATGATCCCAGAACTGCCGGTGGCGCACCGCGTGGGGCGCTGCGCCTCGCGCGGCCCCCCGAGCAACGTGACACTCGCCTGCGCTCATCGCGCCAGCGTCACGTTCGCTTTGACCCTCAGACTCAACGTGGCGCTCGACGGATTGGATGAGTCGAGTGCCACGTTGCCGACCTCCTGAAGGCGCCGCCGCCGCAGGTCAACACGAATCGCGCGCCTGGGCCCGGGAGGTCCTAATTCGTACAATGATCTTAGTCCTACAGACTTAGATTCAAGTCGCCGAAAGTGCTAACCTTCCCTTATCTGACGTAAGCAACTATCGAAAGTGAAGACACTCGTGCCGTCAACCCGCCTTCTTCTAGTCCCGATGGACGACGCCGTCGTCTTCCCGGGAATGTCGCTCACGCTTGCCGTGGACGTCGGGGACGAGGAGCGCGTCTTCCTCGTACCGCGCCACGAGCAGGAGTTCGCCAACGTGGGCACCGTGGCTGAGGTCGCGGACCGGGTTCGCCTGCCTGGCGGTGCCCATGCAGTAACTCTTCAAGGCCTTCATCGCGGCGTCGCCGGCGCCGCCCAGACGCTTCCCGACGGACGGCTGTACGTCGACGTCGAGGAGCGACCGGACGAGCATCCGGTGGACGGCCGCACCCGCAACCTCGAGCGCGAGTACCGCGCCGTCGTCGAGGAGATCCTCGAGCTGCGGGGCGATGACGGCCGCATCTCCGCCTTCGTGCGCAGCATCACCGACTCGGGTGCGCTCGCCGACACCGGCGGCTACTCCCCGGATCTGAGCTATGAGCAGAAGGTCAAGCTGCTCCAGACCGTCGACGTCACCGAGCGGCTCGAGCTGGCCCTCGGCTACCAGCGCGAGCGCCTGGCCGAGCTGCAGGTCCGCAAGCGGATCCGCGAGGACGTCGAGTCGGGGGCGGAGAAGCAGCAGCGCGACTACTTCCTGCGCAAGCAGATGGAGTCGATCCGCAAGGAGCTCGGCGAGGACGATGCCTCGATCGTCGAGGAGTACCGGACGAAGATCGAGGAGGCCGGCATGCCGGAGGCCGTCCGCGAGCAGGCCGAGAAGGAGCTCGGTCGCCTCGAGCGGGTCGGTGAGCAGAGCGCCGAGTCGAGCGTGATCCGCACCTACCTGGACTGGCTGATCGCCGTGCCGTGGAGCAAGCACTCCGAAGAGCGCCTTGACCCCGAGCACGCCCGCGAGGTGCTGGATGCTGACCACGCCGGCCTCGAGGACGTCAAGGACCGGATCGTCGAGTACATCGCGGTGAAGAAGCTGCGCCAGGAGCGCGGCATCACCGAGGACAAGCGATCGGGAGCGATCCTCACGTTGATCGGGCCTCCGGGCACCGGCAAGACCAGCATCGGCGAGTCGATCGCCCGCGCCACCGGACGCGAGTTCGTCCGCATGTCGCTCGGCGGCGTGCGCGACGAGGCCGAGATCCGTGGTCACCGCCGCACGTACATCGGCGCGCTTCCAGGCCGCCTGGTGCGAGCGCTGCGCGATGCCGACACGATGAATCCGGTGATCATGCTCGACGAGGTCGACAAGGTCGGCGCCGACTGGCGCGGCGACCCGAGCTCGGCCCTGCTCGAGGTGCTTGATCCCGCGCAGAACCACAGCTTCCGGGATCACTACCTGGACGTCGAGGTCGACCTCAGCGGCGTGCTGTTCATCGCCACCGCGAACGTCGCCGACACGATCCCCGGACCGCTGCTCGACCGGATGGAGGTCATCCGCTTCGACGGTTACACGACCTCCGAGAAGGTGGCGATCGCCCGTGGATACCTGTGGCCACGTCAGCTCGAGCGAAATGGCCTGCGGGCGGAGGAGGTCGAGATCTCCGACGAGCTGCTGCGCACGATCGCGATCGAGTACACCCGCGAGGCCGGCGTCCGCCAGCTCGAGCGGGATCTCGGAACCCTGTTGCGCAAGACGGCCACCAAGATCGCCTCAAATCAGGCGACAGTTCCGGTGGTCATCGATCTGGACGGGATCCGGGACGCGCTCGGCCGTCAGCGGCACTTCCAGGAGTCGGCGATTCGTACCGCCGTACCGGGTGTCGCGACCGGACTGGCCGTGACCGGCGCCGGCGGCGATGTGCTGTTCGTCGAGGCCACCGGCATGCACGGGAAGCCCGGGCTGACCCTCACCGGCCAGCTGGGTGACGTGATGAAGGAGTCGGCCCAGATCGCGCTGTCCTACGTGCGCGGTCATGCCGAGGAGCTCGGAATCGACGCTGGGGCGTTTGACGAGCAGTCCTTCCACGTGCATGTCCCCGCGGGAGCCATCCCCAAGGACGGACCGAGCGCCGGCGTGACGATGGTGACGGCGCTGACGTCGCTGCTGAGCGGCCGCGCGGTGCGCCATACCGTCGGGATGACCGGCGAGGTCACGCTCCAGGGCCGGGTTCTGCCGATCGGTGGCGTCAAGCAGAAGGTCCTCGCGGCCCACGCCGCGGGCCTGACCGATGTGGTCCTGCCCGAGCGCAACCGTGGCGACATGGACGATGTCCCGGAGGAGGTGCGGGACGCGATGAAGTTCCACTTCGCGATGACGATCGACGAGGTGCTCGGAGCCGCGCTCGAGCCCGCCCCTCTGCGCACGGCGGCCTAAGAACACCCGATAGGTCTGAACCGAGATCGAGAAGCCATGGCCGGTGTCGCTGTTTCGGCAGCTGACACCGGCCATGGCGCTCATCTGGCGGGTGAAGCCGGCGATCACTGTCGCAGCGGGCGATACCGCCGCGCAGCCCACCTCCCCCCGGCGGTTGACTGCCCACGCGCGTCGGGTAGGTTGCAGGGATGACCACGATCACCGCCCCAGAAGAGCAACGCGTCGTAGCAGACGCGCCCAAGCAGCTGTACATCGGTGGCGAATGGCGAGACGGCGCGAAGGGGACGCTCGGGGTCGAGGATCCCTCGACGGGCGAGACCCTGTGCCAGATCGCTGACGCATCCAGCGATGACGCCGTGGCCGCCCTCGACGCCGCCGTGCAAGCCGGTCCCGAGTGGAGCCAGCACCCGCCGCGCGAGCGCGGCGAGGTCCTGCGCCGCGCGTTCGAGGCGATCAATGCGCGCAGCGACGATCTCGCGCTGCTGATGACTCTCGAGATGGGAAAGCCCCTGGCCGAGTCCAAGGCCGAGATCGCCTACGGCGCCGAGTTCCTCCGCTGGTTCTCCGAGCAGGCGGTGCGAATCGACGGACGGTATGCCGTCGCCCCCAACGGCCAGGGGCGGTTGCTGACCATGAAGCAGCCGGTCGGCCCGTGTCTGCTGATCACCCCGTGGAACTTCCCGCTGGCCATGGGCACGCGCAAGCTCGGCCCGGCCATCGCCGCCGGCTGCACCGCGGTCGTCAAACCCGCCCAGCAGACGCCGCTCTCGATGCTGGCGCTGGTCAAGATCCTCGAGGAGGCCGGGCTCCCCCCGGGCGTGGTCAACCTCGTCACCGCCTCGTCGTCCGGCGAGACGATGGCGCCGTTGATCGCCGATCCCCGGCTGCGCAAGCTGTCCTTCACCGGATCCACCGAGGTCGGTCGCCGGCTCATGGCCCAGGCCTCCGACACCCTCGTCCGCCTCTCGATGGAGCTCGGCGGCAACGCGCCGTTCATCGTGTTCGATGACGCCGATGTCGACGACGCGGTGCAGGGCGCGCTGATCGCCAAGATGCGCAACATCGGCGAGGCGTGCACGGCGGCCAACCGCTTCCACGTGGCTGAGCCGATCGCCGCCCAGTTCGCCGAGAAGCTGGCCCAGCAGATCGGCGCCATGAAGGTCGGCCGGGGAACCGCCGAGGGGGTCCAGGTCGGACCGCTGATCGACAGCAACCAGCGGAGCAAGGTGGCGGAGCTGGTGCAGGACGCCGTCGGTCGCGGGGCAACCGCGCTGGTCGGCGGCCATTCCCGCGATGGGGCGGGCTACTTCTTCGACCCCACGGTCCTGGCCGACGTGCCCGACGGAGCCGAGCTGCTGCAGGAGGAGATCTTCGGTCCCGTGGCTCCCGTCAAGGGGTTCAGCGACGAGGACGAGGCGATCGCGGCGGCCAACAACACCGAATACGGCCTGGTCGCCTACGTGTACACGAGCAATGTGAAGCGAGCGCTGCGCGTCGTCGAGCGGCTCGAGACGGGCATGGTCGGCCTCAACCAGGGCATGGTCTCCAACCCGGCGGCGCCGTTCGGCGGGATCAAGCAGTCGGGCTTCGGGCGCGAGGGCGGGCCCGAGGGCATTGAGGAATACCTCGAGACCAAATACGTCGCCATAAACATGTAGCTGGGAGTAAGCAGGGGGCCGCTCGTTTCGGAGCCCTCCAAGCCGAATAAGCGGGACATTTGGGCACCCTCGGTCTTTCTGGATGTCAGTCGGTGGCGCCATGCGGAGCTAGGCAGGGGCTCCGCGTTTCGTGGCCCTCACAGCCGAGTATCCGGGACATTGCCTCGACGGTGTGACGCGCTGGCCCCGCGCCCGAGTTAGGCAGGGAAGCGGAGCTGGCTATGCGACCTCTCGCGAGACGAGACCGGTCTGCGACCCCAGGTCGGCCAAGTGGCATGAGAGCAAGGGGCGCGCGCGCTTCGTATCCCTCGAAGCCCAATTAACCGGGACACGAAATCTACTAAACGCGTCGCAGGTAACGGAGCCCAATCCTCTAACCAGCCCCCAGCGTCGGCGCCGAGCCGCGGGTCGCGGGCGCGTCGGTTCATGACGCGGGCTCGGGGCGTCGGCCGGGGGGTATACCGACGCCCCCACCGGGCACCATGCGAGCCCCAAGTGCCGCCCTCAAGCGCGGTTGCCGCCTACCCCGACCAGCTGGCATCGGATCCTGAGCCCTTTTTTGGGGTACGCGTGGCCGCGCCCACTAGCGTCAGCCCCCGGCTCCAGCCACCGTCTGCCTCAATCTCATAGTGCACGCTCGACGTTCGCGCAAGCCAACCGGTCGATCTCCGCTTGGATGCGCTCTACGGCGTCTTCGTGATCACCTTGCCGGCCGGCGTGATCACGTACCAGACGCCGCCGTTCAGGTTCTTGGCCTGTCCGGACGCAGTCCCGGGGGCTGAGTCGCCGACGTATGTGTACAGGGGCCATCCGGCGTACGTGACGACTTTGCCGCCCGACGGATTCGGGTCGCTGGCGAGCAGCGACGCCTTGAGCTGCTTCGCGGCGGCCGGCGCTGCGCCGGCTGAGAGCGTGACGGGCGGCCACACCGCCGCGCATGAGCTCACGCAGGTCACCTTGCTCTTCTTGTCAGGAGCGAAGGTGTAGAGCGTGCGTCCCTGGGAGTTCACGAGGATCACGCCTAGCCTGGGCACGGTGGCGGCCGAGACGGTCAGCTTCGCGGCCGCTGCCTTGGCAGACTTCTTCGCTGCTGCCTTTGCCGACGTCGCCGCCGTCGTCGTGCTGGTGCTCGACGAGCTGGACGAGCTGCTTCCACAACCCGCGGCCGCCACAGCGAACACGGGAAGTATCAGGGTCACCCATATCTTCTTCACTCGGTTCTCCTTCCGACGGCGACACAGCCACGCTCGGATCGCGGCGACAGGGGCCGCGCTTGCAGATACGCGTGAGAGTAGAACGATCGAGGCTGGTTACGATTAGCCGGACGTTAGGGGCTCGTGACGAACCCGAGCGCCGGAGGACCCCGAAAGTTCCGTCCGCCCTCTCCTACCCGTGAACCTGTAGCCGGGACAGAGGATAAAGGCCGGGAAAACCGAACACCCGGCCTGGCGGCCTCCGCGGAAACCGAACACCCCCTGAACGCGGCCATCTTTCGCCTCGTGCCACGCATGGTCGGGAGTACTCAGGTGGCTGGGTCGAGACTGCTGCAAATAGCCCGATGGGGAAGCGAGGGTTTGGACCCCAGTGGCGACGACGAGATCCGTTCCCCCTTGAACGAGAGGAGGCGCGACCTGGCTTGGTACCGGGAGCGTAGCGGCACCGTCACGACTTGCACGCTAATACCTACGCAGTGCAGTAGTCCACTCGGTTGTCGCCCGATCGCTATGCGATCTAGTGTTTGGGCGGCCGGTTTACCGCGTGACGTGGCGCGCCTGAGAGAAGGCGGTGGCTTTGAATGCTCGATTCCGGGCTGCTCATCAGTTGGGGGGAGATCTATCCCGGTCGCGAGGAG
Source organism: uncultured Solirubrobacterales bacterium (assembly GCA_963749545.1). Taxonomy (GTDB): domain Bacteria; phylum Actinomycetota; class Thermoleophilia; order Solirubrobacterales; family Solirubrobacteraceae; genus Palsa-465. The sequence continues at coordinate 182,926 of CAVVNG010000008.1, read as the reverse complement.
CATGCCTTGTTGCGTCTGTTCTCCGAGGTGGTCGCCTACAGCGGTGAGCTCGTGGAGGAGGGTCGTATCAGCGGCTTCGAGCCGTTCGTGGTCCGGGCTCATGTCGGCGACCTTCGCGGTCTCCGCGGCTTCATGATCATTCGCGGCAGCCCAGAGCAGATCACCAGCTTGCGTCACGACGACGCGTTCCTCGCGTACGTTCAACGCGCAAAGACGCTGATGTACAACGTTGGCGTCGACGAGTTGTACCTCGGTGAGGCGCTCCGCCACATTTTGGAGCCCTTCGAGACCAGGTTGGCGCGCTCGCGTAGCCTCGAGTGATGCATCTGCCCCCAAGCGGCGGCTTCGGGGTCGCCGCTTCATTCGAGCCGTGACACCCGTCCGGCCGCCGTCCGCGCCGACATCACACGCCGACGCACTTGCAGAGCGCTGACATCGCGCTCTCCCGCAATGATCGAAATCCAGCAGCCTCGGCTTGACCTAGCCAGGCGCGCCGTCAGGATGAGCCGGCGCGCTGCCGCTTGTAGCCCAACCCGACGGTGCGACGCCTGCCGCCTCCCGCTTCTGGTTTGCGATGGAGCAGCGGCCAGCCTTGGCGGCTTCCGAGCTGCTCCGTCTCGTCCGTAGCGGGCGTATGGCTCATTGGCCGCCGTACAGCCGCCTGCTGCCCTCTCGCGGTGACGAAGCCCTCCGAGCCCTACATCTGTCCCGCTTGCTTCGCTTCGTCCACGTCCTCACTGAAGACGATGAGACCGTAGAGGATGTACACGCACAGGGCGAAACCGCCGAGGCGCCACCACGGGTTATTGCCGCCGATTGACACCAGGTTGTAGAGCGCGCCGAGGCTCGCGGCGATGATTCCGATCACTCGCCCGTAGGCGTTCCCCGCCAACAGCGAGAGGCCGCCGGTCAGCTGGATCACGCCGAGGATGATCAGCACCCAGCCGTATGTGTGCAGGTTGCTGAAGACCAGCCGCGTTTCGCCGACGTAGACGTGCGCGTTGCCGAGTGCACCGATCCCATAGAAGATGTTGAGCGTCCCTACGAACAGCAGCAGAAACGCCGTGAACGCGGCCCGACCGGTACCTCGCATGGTTGTCTCCTTGTCTTCGCAGATGCCGACGTTTTGATTGGAACCCCAGGCTCGGACGGGCGCATCACCCCGATCGGATGATGAGTGCACGATCGACGACTACCGGCAGTCATCGCACGAGCGCGCCGGCAGCGTCCACACGGCGGCGCACTGCGTCGAGGCGCGGCGCAAACGACTCGGCTTCGCCCGCCGCCGCCCCGGGCTGGCCGGTGCTCCCAGATCGAAAAGCAGAAGCCGTGCGTCGCCTGGCTCGGATGGCTGCTTGGATCGAGCAGCAGCCTCGGCTTGACCTAGCCAGGCGCGCCGTCAGGATGAGCCGGCGCGCTGCCGCTGTAGCCCTAAGCGGCGGTCGCGGTGGGTGTTGCGAGGGTGCGTTATGGTCCGGAAGCGGTCAATCCCGGCTTAAGCTCATGATTCGACGAGAATCGTTTGCGGTGCGGCTTGGATGTACCCGCGACGCCGGTCTCAAACTTCGATCGGGAGGAGGGGCAATGTTCAGCAAGCTCACGACGATGGTGATCACCGCAGCCCTCGGGCTGTTGCTCGTCGCGGCATCATCGGCCGTCGGTCGGAGCTCAACACCCGTGTTGGGCTCAAAGCAGGCGTTCCCGAACGGTGCCGGCTTCGGCACGGTGAAGCCTCGCCACGTCTTCCTCGGAGGAGATCCGACAGGAAACGTCACGTCCGTCAGTTGGCATAGGTGGGGCCGCCAGCGCAGCACGGGGTTCGGTACCGGCTGGTGCCCAGGTCGCTCCGTCGCGTCCGGCCATCCGTGCTCCGTTTCCCTCCACGTGTACGCGCTCGCGAACTGCCACCGCCGGCGCGCTTACACAAAGATGGCCTTCTACTTCAAGACCCGCCCAAGCTCCCGCTGGAAACTCGGATCGAAGTGGAACATCTGCAGCGGCACCGCCGGGTAGGCCGACTGTCGCATCGATCGACAACCAGCGGTCTCGTCTTGAGTCAGCCGAGCGCCGTGAGGATGGGGCGCGGTTCGCTGCTGCTTGTAAGCCCTTTCCAGAAGTGGCGCGGGTGGACTTTGCGCGGCGGAGCCGTATGGTGGTTGTCGTAGGGGGATGGTGGTTGGTGGGTTCTCGACGTTTGGGCTCGGTCCGTGGAACAGAGCCAAGGAGGGTGTTATGCGACGGATGGGTGGTTTGGCGCTGATGGGGCGCGGGTTGCTTTTGCGGCGGTCGGTCGTGCGTGAGAGCGCACTGCCACGCGGCGCGGCGCGGCGCGTGGGCGTGGTGGGGGTGTGGCTGCTGGTCGGACTGTTCGCCGCGGCGCCGGCGGGTGCTCGGCCGACGGCGCTGCAGGTCGAAGCTACGGGCGCGCCGCAGTTCGTTCACGGGAGCGACGGACGTGAGCACGTCGAATACGACCTGGTCATCACGAACGTGTTCACGGCCGGGGCGACGCTCAAGTCGCTCGAGGTGCGTGGCGACGGGAAGCGGCTGCTGGTGCTCAGGCGCGCCGCGCTTGCGGCCGTGACGCACCTGCCCTTCGGCTCGGTCGTGACGGCGCACGTCGCGCCGGCGTCGACGGTTGTGACGCAGGTCGACATCGCGCTGCCGCGGTCCGCCGGGCGGGCGGTGCCCGTGCGCGTGACGAACCGGATCCGGTACGCGATCCCGGCGGACGCTCCGTCGCGGTCGTTGATCGGCAGCACGACCGTCACGGCACCCCGTCTGCGCACCGATCGGCGCGCCCCGGTCGTAATTGCGCCGCCGCTGCGGGGTTCAGGGTGGGTCGATCCCAACGGGTGCTGCGACGATCCCGCCTCCCCGCATCGCAGTACCGTCCTGGCGCAGAACGGGACCTACGTCACGCCCGAGATCTTCGCGATCGACTGGGTCCGCCTCGTCGACGGCCGGCTGTACACCGGCGACGGCAAGCAGAACAGCGACTGGCCGGACTACGGCGCTCCGCTCTACGCCGTGGCCGATGGCACCGTAGTCTCGACCGTCGATAACCTGCCGGACATACCGCCGCGCGCCGTTCCGAAGCTCCGGGGACCCCAGGACTATGGGGGCAACCACGTCGCCATCAAGATCGGGCCGCACCGCTACGCGTTCTATGCGCACCTGCAGCCCGGTTCGCTCCGCGTCAGGCGCGGGCAGCGCGTCCGGACCGGGCAGATCATCGGCGTGCTCGGCAACAGCGGGAACACGACCGCGCCCCACCTGCACTTCGGGATCCAGGACCGACCCGACGCCCTGTCCAAGAGCGAACCGTTCGAGATCGACCGCTTCACACTCCAAGGAACCGTCTCGGCCACCGCGGACCCGACGAAGGTCACCGTCACCGGCCCACCGCACCGCGAGCGCCGCTCCCTCCCGCTCATCTACTCGGTCATCAGCCTACCCGGGCGCTGAGGGCGGCACCGGCAGACTCGTGCAGGCATGGCTTCTGCGCGCACAGAGCGGCTGAGGCCGGCCTGGTACCGTGCGCGCTGGTGCAAGGAGCGACAGCGGGACCGAAGGCACGCACACGGTGAAGCCATCGGACGCTCTTTGGCTGACGCGAAGCCAGTTCCTCAGGGCCGCTGGGGTGGCGGCCGCCGGCCTTGTCCCGGTGGCAGCGGACGCGTCGGCAGCGGATGTGCGGCCGCGGGAGCGGCTGGGGGATCTGGCGGCCGGGGCGGCGGCCGGTGGCGGCGGTCCGATCCTCTCGTTTCACTCGCGCCCCGACCTCCGTCCTCCCCGTGTGACGGTCAGCCGCGGTAGCCAGGCGTTTGCTGACTCGGCGGGCGAGTACTGGCTCCTCGCGCCCGGTCGTAGCGGCGGAGTGCAGACCGGCCCTCTGATTGTGGGCGAGTTCGGCAGGCTCGTGTGGTTCAGGCCGGCGCCACCGGGCCGGCTTACCGCGAACCTCAGGGTGCAGCGGTACCGGGGCAAGCCGGTACTCACCTGGTGGGAGGGCACGACCCTGGATCAGGGCGAGGGAGTGATCGTGGATACCTCGTACCGGGAGGTCGGGCGCGTACGGGCGGGGAACGGTCGCATGATCGATCTACATGAATTCCTGCTGACCCCGGAGGGCACGGCGCTCATCACCTGCTCGCCGCCGGTCGTCTCCGCCGATCTGTCGTCGGTCGGTGGTTCGAAGGACGGCCAGGTGGCCGAGTCGGTCGTTCAGGAGGTCGACGTGGAGACCGGGCGTGTCCTTCTCGAGTGGCGGAGCCTCGAGCACGTGGCGGTCTCGGAGTCGTACATGCGACCCGGCGGCCTCTATGACTTCATGCACGCCAACTCGATCGACGTGACGCCGGACGGCAACCTGCTGGTCTCGGGTCGCCACACCTGGGCGCTGTACAAGCTCGAACGCAGCACCGGTCGGATCATCTGGCGCCTGGGGGGAAAGCGCAGCGACTTCTCCATGGGGCCCCACGCTCAGTTCGCCTGGCAGCATGACGGCCGCTGGCTGGGCGGTCGGACGATCACCGTGTTCGACGATGGAGCGGCGTTCTTCTTTGGACCGCAGCCGGCGCGGGCGACGCATTCGCAATCGCGCGGCCTCGTCCTCGACCTCGACGAAACGCACAAGGTCGTGCGCACGGCCCGCGCATACGTCCACCACCCTCGATTGCTCGCCTACGCCGGCGGAAACATGGAGACCATGCCCGATGGGGATGTCGTGATTGGCTGGGGCGGCCTGCCGGTGTTCAGTCGGCTCGCCGCCGACGGATCCGTTCTCGCCGAAGCCCGTCTGCCTCCTGGATATAGCTCCTACCGCGCGTACCAACAACCGTGGACCGGAACGCCGGCGCGGCCGCCGGCGCTGGTGGCGAGGCGAGCTGGGGGTCGGCACCGCAGCCAGCTGTACGCCAGCTGGAACGGTGCGACCGGCGTCGCCGCGTGGCGCGTGAGCGCGGGACGGTACCCGGGCAAGCTGCGTCCGCTCGGCCGGGTGAAGGCGCGCTCCTTCGAGACCGCCGTTGAGGTCGAGGCCACCGGTGGCTACGCCACCGTGACCGCGCTGAGCCACACCGGACGCGCGCTGGCCACCAGTCAGCCGGTGAGGCTCTGACGTCCGCCCGGGCTGACCGCTGCCCGCACAGAGCGGCTCAATTGTCGTCCGCCGGCGCCACGGGGGCGGTACCCCTCATGCATCCGTGGGCAATCAATCGGTCGCCTTCATGCGGCAGCACTCGAGGGAGTCTTCAGCGGCTCCTGGTACGTAACGGCTGGGGAGGAAGTCCGCAAACCCGGACGGGAATACGCCAGGGATATGGCTGCTGCCAGGCCAGAGTTATCCCCATTGGAGATGCCATGCGTGCGCTTCTCGTAGGGACATATCCGAAATATGCCACGTATCCTCAGGTCGGAGGTCTGGCGAGGACGGCCGGGTACGCCTCGGTCCGCGTGCCGGTGTTCTCTATATGCAGGTCAGTGGGGATCGCATGGTGGCGGGCTCCTTCTTGTTCATGGTGTTATGGCGGGCGCGTTCAGACGGGGATGGGAGATTGAGACGTATTCGGGAGAGCCGTATGGCGCTCGTCCCGGTGTTCGCGATCGCGGTGCCGAACCATCGGTACCCGATCGAGGTCGAGGAGGAGACGCCACGTCGCCGTTCACCGACGCCGAGATCGAAAAGTGGCGCAACGAGTGGTCGTGGGACGGCTCGAATCGCGCGGGGAAGTTGCCTCCGCCTCAACGTAAGCGCAAGGAACCGACTGGGAAGTGGCGGCTTGTCTTGCCGAATGGCTACGGCGGCGCTCGGGCTAGCTGGACTGACGTAGCAAGATCGTTGAGTGGGCGCCTCGATCACGTCTTTGAAGTGCTCGAGCTGCAGCTGTTCCGCAGGGAAAGCGCCAGGACCGGGCTTTCCCAGGCTCCAGCATCCAGCAATTCGCGAGACGTGTCAGCGTCGGAGCTTCACCGTGACGGTCACCTTCCCGCTCCAGGAGAAGACCCCGTGGGAGGCACCCACGTCGTGATCCACGGTCACGACCTGACAGGCGCCACCAAGGTCGACTTCGGGAGCCGCCCCGCCCGGAGCTACCACGTGGTATCCGACACAGAGATCACCGCGGTCGCGCCTTCGAGCCCGCGCACCGGCCCGGTCAGGGTAACGGTCAAGACTCCGGGCGGCACAACCCCAAATTCGCCGACCGATCGTTTTACTACACGCCCGCTGCTCGCCCCACCGTCAGCCGGGTCAGCCCCGCATCCGGCTCTGCTGCCCGGGGACGGCCGTTGTGATCAAGGGTGAACACTTCACCGGAACGCGCAGGGTGAATTTCGGCCCCAACCCCGCCCGCAGTTTCAGGGTCGTGTCCGCCCGCGAGATCAGGGCGGCCACGCCGTCGCACTCGGGCGCAGGAACGGTCAACGTCCGTATCGCCACGCCTGGCGGGACTAGTCCAGAGTCATGCGGAGATCGGTTTAAGTACAAGACGGGGTAGCGCGGGCCTGTGTCGGCTACGCAGGTGGTCCAGTCTGCCGTGGCCGTGGTCAACACGTATCCGTGGCAGAGACGTAGATCCCTTGCGGCTTTGGCAACTGCCTGAGCAAGCGTCGGCTTCGCACCGCCGGGGGCCGGTGAATATCACGTGCTCCCGCTGTTCAACACGGCCACGCAGATGCGTACGTCTCCGCATCCAGGTGCAAGCGCTTCTCGCTAGCACGGCGCATCACAGATTCCAACGTCAGGATCGTTGGACTCGAAGCGTCCCCATCTCGGCTGCCCGTTGCGGCTCCGCGTGGTCCTGAGCCGACACTGGCCCTGCTGGAGGTTAGGGGCGACGGGCGTTCTGGTCGAGTGTCAACAGTGGTAGGCGCGCCGCGAGGCGCCATCCCGCAACTCGAATCGGCTGGGCCTCTAGCGTCCCACCGAGCGCGGTGACCCGTTCGCGCAGACCGACGAGGCCGAAGCCCCCGCCGACGGTCGCTAGGCTCGCGTCTGCACCAATCGGCGGGCCGTTCTCGACCGCGAGCGACAGCTCCACGCTGGTCACTTCTACCTCGACGCGGATGGCCGAGCCGGGAGCGTGCTTGAGCGCGTTGGCGATGCCCTCCTGAGTCACCCGGTAAGCGACCTCCGCGACCGCCGGCGCAACCGGCTCCCGGCTCCCGGCGAACGAGTAGGTGATCGAGAGCCCGCTGGTCGCGGCGCCTCGGAGCAGCTCATCGAGGCGGCAAAGCCCCCCGTCGGCGTTCCCGTTCCGTGTGTCATCACCGAGCAGGCCGACGAGTTGATCGATCTCCTCCCTGGCTGAGTCAGCCCCGGCCCCGATGTGGCGCAGTGACTCGGCCAAGACGTCGGGGTGCTCGGGCGAAGCGCGGCGACCGGCTCCCGCTTGCACGACGATCAAGCTCAGATTGTGGGCCACGATGTCGTGCAGGTCGCGCGCGATACGTGCCCGTTCGTAGCGGACGGCCTCGCGCGCGAACCCCTCACGCTCCTGCTCGATCTCGCGCGCTCGCTCAGCGAGCTGGGCGGACAGGTGGCTGCGCGAACGCATCACTTGCCCCATGGCCCAGGCTGGGACGGTGAACACCCACATCGAGACGACCGCGCCCGACAGCTCGCCCGCGGTCGACCCGAACGCGAGTGCGACGAGTGCCACCACCGTCGCCGGAAAACCGACTCGCCAGCCGACCAGGAAGCTCAGGCCCAGGGTGATCAGTCCCACGGGACCAGGGATCTCGTTCCACCAGCTTGCTCCGAGTACGGCTCCCGGAACGAACAGCGCGGCGGAGACGACGATGGCGACCGCCGCCAGGTGACGGTCGAGCCATCGTCCGCCACGCGCGATCAGCCTCGCGCGCGATTTGCGCTCGATCGGCGGATCAGGCATGCGCGGTTACCAGCGGCAACCGCACGTCTGTGGTGGCGACGCCGGACCGGACCTCCGACTCAAACCGCCCGGCGTGCAACGACACCCATTCTCGGGCTGCTGCGAGAGGTATCTGGACGTCTGCCTCGGGCCGCACCTTTCCGTGGACCCGGACAGCGAGCTCCTCGGGCGCGTAGTGGACCGTTACCGATATACGCGCGTCAGGCATCCCCTCCAGCGGCTCCAGCAACCGCTCGATGATCCGAAACGCCGAGAGTTCCACCCCCGCCGGCAACCGTGACCGCTCGCCCTCGAGGGTGAGCACCGCGCGCCCGCGGCCGAAGCGCGCGATTAGCGCGTCGAGGTCGCCTAGCGAAGGCACCGGAGCGAGCGGTTGCTCGTCCCGCAGCGTCCCGACGATCTCGCGCATCTCGCTCAGCGTCTGACGTCCCTCGGTCTCGATCGCCGCCAGCGAAGCGCGCGCCGCGCCATCCTCCGTCCCGACCATCTCCTGTGCAGCGGCCGCGTCGGACGCGAGCCGCCCAACGCGCTTCCCGATCGCGGCGTCGAGGCTCCGGGCGACCCGTGCCCGGTCGGCAGCAACCGCCAGCCGCGCCGTGCGGTCACGCTGCTCGCGCAATTCGTCATTCCGCGCCCGCAGGGCATTCACCATCGCCTGGCGTCCGTGGACAACTCGGCCCGCGCCCCAGAACAACGCCGTCAGCACAACAGCGCCAACCGTAAACCCCTTCAGCTGCGGGTCGCTCTGGGCCTGCGCGATCCCGGAAATCAGCCCGAATCCCGCCCCAAGCAATGCCGGCTGTAGCTCACACCCGTCGGCGACCGAGAACAAGCACAAGAACAGCGCTGGCAGCGCAGCACCGCAACGAACGTAGGAGCCGACGACCAGCCAGTTGAACAGCGCTCCCGCCGCGAGCGCAGCGATCGCCGCAAGCGGCGCGGACCGCCGCCAGGCGACCGGCAGCGTCATCGACAGCGCGGCCAGGGACACCCAGACCCCGCCTTGTGGATCAGTGCTGTCGAGCGAGCCGCTCGCAATGAGCACGACGGCGACGCTCAGCACGAGCGCCAATAACCCGTTCAGCCGGGTTACCCCCGGCACCCTCGACGGTCCCGACCACCAGTGTGCGACCCGACTCAGCATTCGAAAACTCCTTTGACATGCAATTCTGCAGCGTGCCGGAGGAACCGGCAAGCTGCCCGATGGATTCTGGAACGCCAATGGCGAAGAAGATCACGGTGCTGGTCGCCGACGACCAGCGGCTCGTCCGCGCCGGCTTCAGGTCGATCATCGAGGGCGAGCCCGACATGCTCGTCGTCGGCGAGGCAGGTGACGGGCTCGAAGCGCTCGATCTCGCCCGCAAGCGAGATCCCGAAATCGTGCTGCTCGACATCAGGATGCCCGCCATGGACGGTCTCACGGCGGCGCGGCGGATAATCGCCGAAACCGACAGTCGGGTGTTGCTCCTGACGACATTCGACGCCGACGACTATGTGTTCGAAGGACTGCGAGCCGGCGCCAGCGGCTTCTTGCTGAAGGACACGCCGCCCGAGCAACTGTGCTGGGCGGTGCGTACGATCGCCGGGGGCAATGCCCTGATCGATCCGGTCGTCACCCACCGCCTAATCCTTCGGTTCGCAGCGGCCGCTCGCAACACCGGTGATACGCCGCCCGAGCTCGCGGAACTGACACCACGGGAGCTCGACGTCCTGCGGTTGATCGCTCGCGGGTGTTCCAACGCAGAGATCGCCTGCGAGCTGGTGGTCGAGGAGTCGACCATCAAGAGCCACGTCGGCCGGATCCTCACAAAGCTCGGCCTGCGCGACCGCGTCCAGGCGGTCGTGCTGGCCTACGAGTCCGGGCTGGTGACGCCAGATCTGCTCGGCCATTAGGACACCTTCCCGACCAAGTTGCTTCTCACGTTCGGCCGCCGGCTCACTCATGGGCGGCAAGCTACGGACCGAGCCATGCGCCTACATCACACCTGAGGACGAACCTCGGCGCGGCCGCGCCCCCCTTGAGAAGGAACCATGGCAAAACTCTCGGACCCGGCGCACGGGCTGACGGAGAGAGCGCCATCTCAGATCGCACCTTGCCGAGCCGGCCTCGAAGGCACTCTCCGACCTGAAGAGCAGCGAGCGTCTCGAGAGATCGTCCTCGAACATGATGCTGCCTCTCCGGCGAGGAGGGCCGAAGCTAGCCGAGGTCGAGCTTCAGCGCTAGCGTCGTCACTTGGTGGTCGGCGGCGGTCACGGCGAGTGGGAGAGTCAGCGTCACGGGGTGCTTGCCGGTGCTGTGCTTGACCTTGCTCGACAGGGTCTTGGTGGCGGTCAGCTCCGGATAGGCGATCGTGATGCCGATGTCCGGTTGCGCTGCTGCTAGCGCAACCACGAGCGCGCCATCGCGGACGGCGGCCGTGAATTTCACTTCTTTCCCAGCCGTGCGGACGGCGATGTCGTCCGATAGGTCGTGTCTGGCGGTCGCGAAGCGCAGCCCGCCGGTCGGGTGGATCGTGAGGCCCCGGAGAGGCGGGGCCCCTTTTGCGGCCGCGACCGTGAACGACAGGCGCGGCTGGCCCTTCGCTACGGCGGAGATGAGCGCGTGCGAGGCGCTTGGCCGCTTTGACGCCCCAGAGCCCGACGACCCGGTGACCGTGTAGGTGATGGTGGTGCTCGACGAGAGACCATCGGTCGAGTAGGCCGTGACGGTGTACGTGTGCCGTCCCGCTGTGGTGGTGTCGAGCTTGCCGTGCGGCGCCGACGCGTTGTCGCTGTCGACGCATTCCGCCAGCCCGGGATCGTCGACGCCCGGGCTACAACTGAAGCTCGTCGGGACCGATTGACGCAGCTTGTAGGAGCCGCCGGTGGCGGGGGCGGTGATCCGAGCCGAGGGCGGCCCGGCGACTCGGTCGTGGATCGTCTGGCTCGCGGTGAGCTGGTCCTTGGAGGTGGCGGTCACGGTGTAGCTGTAACTCCCTGGCGCGGACATGTCGATCTGCCCGGACGATCCCTGGCTCGCATTGCTGTCTCGGCACGACGCGATCCCGGGACTGCCGCTCGCGTCGGTGCAGCTGAATTGGGTGTTGATGACGGTGCCCTTCGCGTAGGTGACGCCGTCGCTCGGGTAGCTGATCGTCGCGGTCGGGGCGACCAGGTTCTCGAGCTCGACCTCCGAGGCATACTTGGCCAGGGTGTAGGTCGTCGTCAGCCCGTATGGATTGACCCCGGGACCGTGACTGGATCCGCCGCCACCGCCGCCACCACCACCCCAATCGGCGTTGGCATTGTTGCTGTTGCAGCCGGCGGCTCCGCCGCCGCCGCCGAAGTATCCGCCGCCACCACCACCGCCGTCGCTCGGGCCTGTGCCGCCGACGCCACCCGCGCCGGGGGCGCCAGCGCCGCCGGAGCCGAAGACAGGGCCGGGCAGCTCGCACACGTCGCTCCCGCCCGACCCGTTCGATCCCGGGGAGCCGCCCGGCCCGCCGACCACTCCATCCGACAGGTTCCCCGCGCCCGCGCCGCCGAGGCCCCCGTTAGGGACGCCGGTACCGCCAAAGCCGCCAGGGTAGTTCCCCGCCGCGCCGCCGCCGCCACCGTCGCCGCCCGCGACCAGCAGGCGGGAGCTCAGGGAGGATGAGGACAGCGTGTTGCACGGGTTGCCGCACGACACCGTGCGCACGTCGGATCCGCCCCCCCCACCGCCGCTGCCCACGGTGTTCTCCTGGTTGCACCCGAAGCTCTCACCGCCCCCGTTCCAACCACCCGCCCCGTCGCCACTGGCGTCGCTGCAAGCCTTGCCGTTGCCGCCGGTACCGCCGACCTCGATGAACAGCGGCGGATGCTCAGCATCGGCGGCCCAGTAGAGATAGCCCGTGACCATCGGCGCGACGACGTCGGACCCACCCCCGGGGTCCGAGCCGCCGGTCCCACCACCACCGCCGCGCGCACCGACGACAATCACCCGCAGCGCATAAGCAGTTCCGCTCGCCGGCGGGATCCAGAGCTGCTCGTGGCCCGAGTAAAGGTAGACCTGAGACGTGTACCCGAGCGCGGTGCTAGCCGCAGCGGTCCCGATCCCCAGAGCCGTCATCAGAGCGAGCACCAACAGCAGAGCGCGGCGCCGATTCGGCTTCGCAAGTTGTTGTGGTCCACGCCACTGTGAACGGTGCATCTCGGTCCCTCCTAACGATCGGAGCCTACCTGCCGGTTAGCAGATCGCTCTTCCCGGTAGCCGCGAAGCCGAGCCGCGAGGTCAGGCATGACAACGAGTTGATCGCATCGTGCGGGGCGACCGACATGACCGACCCAACCCTTGGTCCGGTCGGTCCTCGCCCCCGCGAGTACCGCTCCGAAGATCAAGGCAGGGACAGCACGCCCAGCAAGGTCACCCCGGTCCGAACCCGTCTCAATGACCCAGCAACGCGCCGCCAACGACCGGCCAGCCCAAACGTTCATCGATCGCCTCAAATGCCATCAGTGCTGCTTGCCTTCGTCGGGCTCGGAATCACTCAACAGCGTGCGGCGGCCGCGACGCTGCACGGATCCGGCGGGGTTTGGATTGCGATCGCATGGCCGGGCGGCAGTGGCTGCGCGCTGAGCGCCGACGCGGTCGGTGCGCCCACGGCTGCGATGCACACGACAGCGGTGCTCAGCATCGCCAGCCTGCGCCCGATGCTGCCATTGGCACAATATCCATAGATCATCTTCGCTCCCTTTGAGTCGATTCGTTACAGGGCTGGCGATGGCGACCGACTCGAATCTTGGATCTGTTTAGCCAGCCCTGCCCTACATGTCTTCCTGCCGCAAGCTACGCGGCTCGCCCAACAGCGACATCGGTCGCGAGGATGGTCTCTACGGCACGCACCTCCTCCCTGAGGACGAGACGCTCACACGAGCTCGCAAGCAGCGTTGCTCGCATCCCAGTTGCCGTGCGGTCGGTCCGACTCGGAACGCGGCGTCACGATCACGCGGCCTGACTTCTACTCAACGGTGGCCTCGCTGTTTCACCCGACGCCGCCAACGAAGTTGCGCCCAGCTCAGGTGACGGACCGGAGCAGGATCCGGAAGCTGGCGGTGAGTTGGCGGCTCCTCCGCCCGGCCAGGATGGCCGTGACGTGCAGCTGATATGTGCCTGGGTTCAGAGCTCGGCCGCGCAGCCGCCCAGTGAACCGCACGCGGTTGACGCCGGCGCGGTCGCGATGGGTGAACGAGCCGACCAGCACGAGTCGCATGCACCGCTTGGAGCTGCGGCTGCTGGCGCGATGCATCGGCCGCGGCTCATGATCCCGCGTAGCTTGCGGTGGACACGGAATGTCGCGCGGGCCGCGAGCGAGTCGCGGTAGCTGATCACGGTTCCAGTGCTCGCAGCAACAGGGGCGGTCGTCGGTCCCGCGCGTGCAGCCCGGAACGCCCGGGGTTTGAGGCGCAGGGCGCGCAGCCGGGGTGCGGCCGCCTTGACCGTGTAGCGGACCGTCGCCGTCCTGAACAGCCCATCCGTGCTTGTCGCCGACCTCCAATAGCCGCGCGATCTCGCCCCGCGCCCCACCGCTCCCCTCGCGCACACCCAGCGTCGACCACCACCCCGAACGGCCGACGCTGCTCCACCTCGTCCGCCACCCCAGAGAACACAGTGAACCCCCGACCCGCGCAATCGGCCAGCACCTCCTCGGCCAACCGCGACTTCCCGGTCCCCGCCTCCCCCTCCAACACCACCGCCCGGCCATGACCCGCCGCCACCGCATCAACCAGCCCACGCAGCTCCGCCAACTCCCGCTCCCGCCCCACGAACACGCCGCCAGACGCCTCCAACGCGCCCACGTCGTGTCCAGCACGCCTGGCCCGAGGCGAACGCGTACGCGCCACGAGCAAGATTCTAAGACCACACCGCAAACCACGGCCGCGGCGGCTTCAGCCGGTGGCACCACCAGACGCCGCACTTGATATCTGGAGGAACGTCCCAGGGCGTTCCAGATGCCGTCGCCGGAGGACGCGGCGCCGGTGGTGGTAGTCACTTCCTTCGTTGTCGCCAGAACCCTGGACGGACGATCGGCAGCTTCCTTCGATGCCACGAGTCAGTTTCGCAACCCTCCAGTATGGGACAGGGTGCGACGAAAGGCCCCTCCGAGAAGACCGTCGATCACCACGTCTCGGCCGTGCTTAGGAAGCTCGGCGTGCGCAACCGGCGCGAGGCAAGCGTGGAGGCGGCACGGCTCGGCATCGGCCGACCTCATCTCGACCATACAGCCCAGACCATGTGAGCTCACGTCAACTGGGTGCAAGTCGATATCAACGCCGTGGCCGCCGACGAGGACCACCTGACCAGCCCGAGGAACGGCTGCATCTGGCGATGACCAGGCACTAACTGGTGTTGGGACTGCTCTAGCGGCGAAGACGGCGAACAGGCACCAGCACGACCAGTGCGATCAGCGCGGCGAGGCACAGGAAGGCAACGCGCCGGCTGCGTGATCTGGGTGCAGTCCAGGGTTCCGCCGCCGGGCGGGAGACGTGATGCTGTGACACCGGCTCAGCGTCATCTCCCGGGTCCACAGGCGGGCTATCGACGGTCGCTTCGCCCAGTTCTTGATCTGACGCAAAGCTGACTTCGGACACGGCATCGACCGACGCCTCGCCAGGCACGTGGTCGTCATCGCGGACCTCCCACCAATCTGGGAGCGGAGCCTCCACGAGCGGCACACTGGCGGCGACAACTTGCGGGGTGTGCACATCCTCCAGCGGTGGCCCGGCAGCCTCAAGGCTCACATCGTGGATCTCCCACGGCGGCGGCGTTGCCATCTCCGGCGGCGTTCCGATCTTCAGGCCGCACGAGGGGCAAAATCGGGTACCAACCGCCGGCTCACCGCAGCGCGGACATTCCGTCTCGCAGTGTTCGCTCATCCCACTGGCTCCTTTCGAGGTGGCTCCTCACGCCTATCGGACCCAGCCTGAGGCGACTTGAGAAGCGGCGGCGGGCATGCAGGGATGATCGGCACGCGAAAGGCTGTACGACGTGTCGTGCGTCACCGCGGACCGGTGTGTGGCGGTCGGAGTCGCGGCGGGGCCGGGAAAGAAGCTGGTCGCGCTGGCCCTGGCTCAACGCCGCAAGCGGTGGAGACTCGAGGTCACCCCCAACCCCTCGGGGGCAAAGACCGCGGCGCTGACCGGCGTGTCATGCCTCGAGGCGCGATCGTGCACCGGCTTCGGCGTGTACAGAACGGTCGGCGGCAAGGAGCGGACGCTCGCCGAGGGCTGGAACGGGAGGCGCTGGCGGATCCACAGAAGCGCGAATCCGGCCGGCGCCAAGTTCATCGAGGCCGGGGCGATCTCGTGCGGAGCGAGCGATTCGTGCACCGCCGTAGGCGACTACGCAAAGGGTGTGGCCACCGGCGCCAGGGCGCTGGTCGACCACTGGAACGGAAAGACGTGGCGGGTCCAGCCGACCCCGAAACTAGCCGGCGCGGTGAACAGCGGCTTCATCGCCGTCTCCTGCCTCGGAACCAGCACGTGTACGGCGGTCGGGGCCCGCGAACCGAACATGAGCCTGGCGAGCACCTTGGCCGAACGCCACCCGTAGCCACCTGAGCGCTCCCGCGCCGTCAGCGTCATTTGTGGATTTTGAAGGTTCTCTTGGCGGCCGTGTTGTCGGCGCCACCCGAACTGAAGGCGCGCACGCGGAAGGTGTAGGTGCCCGCCTTGAGGTGGCCGTAGATCTTGGGCGATTTGCACGGCTTGAAGGCCAGTTTGGGCGGCTTGTGGTGACGCGTGGGCGTCTTCTGCAGGGAGCACTCGAAGCCGCTCGCCTGCCCGACGGCGGCAAACGAGAAGCTCGCGCTGTGCTTCTTCGGATGGATGGTCGCCGCGGTAATCCTGGTATTCGGCGGAACCGGGATCCGCTCGATGCCAACAGCCTGCGGGCTGCCGTTGCAGTAGGCGGTCTGCCCGGTGTAGACGAGCCGGGTCGAGCAACCGCTGTCGTCGGTCTCGGTGACCGTCACCACGAACGTGCCGCCGGCTCTGTAGACATGCCGCACAGAAGGGCCGGCGGTGCTCGCCGTCGTGCCGTCCCCGAACGTCCAGCGGTGGCGAACCACCCTGCCGTCGGAATCGGTCGACTTCGAAGCGTCGAACACGGTCGGCGAGCCGGCGGCGGCGACCGTCGCACGAGCTGCGGCGTGAGGGGCCTGGTCGGGAGGATCATCACCGCCGCCGGGCCGCTGTTGGCCGCGATCGTCGCCGGTGACTTCGGCGCCAGCAAACCGGCGGCCGACACGTTGTACTGCGCCAGCACGCCCTGCTGACCGCTGGCGTAGTCGGCCAGGTAGGCGCTCTTGCCATCGGCCGTGAGCCAAATGTTCTCCGAGTCCGAGCCCCTTCCGGGTGCCGTCCCCTTCGAGCTCAGCAGACCGTTCGCGCCGATGCCGAACTCGTGTACGCCTGAGCCCGTGCGCACATAAATGGCGCTCCCGTTGGGCCTGATCGTCGCCGAGTACATGTTGCTCTCAGCAGCCCCGGCCGTGACGTGGCCGAGCAAGGACAGCGCTCCACCGGCTCCGACCGCGTATTCGGAAACCGTCCCGTCCTCGTAGTTGGTCACGTAGGCATGCTTGCCGTTGGGCGTGACGGCGATGAAGTCCGGCTCCTGACCGGCGGCCACCGTGGCCTTCGCCATCGGGGTGAGGGAGCCGTCGCTGAGGACCCGGAACTGGGCCCCGTTGTTCGAGTCCCAGTTCGCGACGTACAGGCTCTTGCCGTCGGGCGTGAGGGCAACTCCCGCCGCCTCGGCGAGATTCGCGTCCACCGTCACCTTCGTGTGAGCTGGCCGCCGGCACCAATGCTGAGGACGGACAGGGTGCCGTCGCCCCAGTTGGCGACATATGCGTTCCGTCCGTTGGGGCTGACGGCCATGGCCTGGGGAAGCTCCCCGACGGTGACGGCGGCCGGCGACATCGGCGTCAGCGCCCCGTTGGCCGCGACGTTGAACTGCGACACGGTGGCCTCGCCGAGCGCGTTATTCGTGGCGTAAAGGTGCTTGCCGTCAGGCGTCATGGCGAGAAACCACGGCCTCGCCGTGGCCCGTCAGTTTGCGGGCGCGGCGGTCCAGCAACCCACCGCCGCCGATCGTAAACGGCGTGATGGCACCCGCCGATTCGTAGTTGCTCACGTACAGGTGGGTGGGGGCCGCCCTCGCAGCAGCCGGCGCCACCGCGAGCACGGCGGCGAGCATCAGGGCGACGCGAAACCAGCGCGAACGGACGGGCGAGCTCTCCCCCACGGGGCGGTGACCGTAAAGACGCCGCCGTTGTCTGTCAAGCCGCGGCCCGAGGCGGTTTTGCCTCGGGTCAGGCTGGGCAGCAGTATTACCATGGGATTTGGCACCTCGCTGTTCCTGATTGCCCTGGGCGCGATTCTGAAGTTCGCCGTTCATGCGACCGCCCGCGGGTTCAGCATCCAGACCGTCGGCGTGATTCTGATGATCGTCGGTTCAGCCGGGCTGGTAATCAGTCTCATGTGGATGGCGGAGCTGGCCGAGCGCCGTGACGATCGCTCCTACGACGAGCGCACGCGGACGCGCCGGCTGTCCTAGCGCCCGGCTCGCGGCACGTGCGCTCACGCCAGGGCGGTTTTGCGCGCCCACGAGGCGAGCGCGTCTTGAGCTGCGTCGGCCCGATCCTGGGCGGCGACGAAGACAGTCCATCGATCTCGGCAGGGTTTCCCCCGCCAATCGCTGTAGGCCACGTTGGCCTCGGCCTGCGCCTCGCGGCGGACGAAGCTGAGTTCCTCGAGTAGCGCACGATCGCGCAGCGACGGATGACTGAGCGCGAAGTCGCAGCTCCCGCCTGCCATGTCGAGCTGTGCCCGACGAATGTTCTGGTCCATGTTTTCCCTAACTTCGAACCGGATACCCCTACGGAGCAATCCCTTTTGCCGAACCTGCTTGCTCCCTCACGCGATGATACTCCCCCCTCCGTTGCCACTTCGTTTCCGCGCCGTTGCCATGACGGGAAAGCCGACTCGGCTGGCAGCCGCAGCTAGCCGGTCAGGCACCGCGGGGCTCCACCTCGATGAGGCAAGTTTCGCACCGGACCGCATCCGCTAGGCGCAAGTTTCGCACCCAGGGGTCCGGCCCATGTACCCTCAAGTCCAACAAATGGCATATGCCGAGGAGAGGAGCGGCGTGAGCCGCATGGGGTTCGACAGTACTGCGCTAGCCGGCGAATGGCGTCGGCTACGGCGCGCGGCGACGGCGGTCGCCCTGTTCACCAGTCCGATGTTCTTCGTCGTGCTCTACGACCGGCTGGGCATGTCAGTGCTCGGAGCCATTCTGGCCACGATCGGAAGCGTGATCGCCTTCCGCGGGTTGATCGACGTTCTGGCGCGCCGGTTCCTGCCCTGGCCGAGCATGTACGGCGTCGCCAGCGACGTGGCCGAAGAGGACGTGGTCGCCCGCCGGCGGACGTGGTTCTGGCGCTCGCTGTACCGCAAGGTCGTCTTCCTCGCCGTCCTCATCGCCGCCATCGGCGCGATCATCGCGATCTTCGGAGGACACACGTGGTGGGGCGGCGTCCAGCAGATCTTCCACGCCATTGGCTCGATCGGAGGGCTGCTGCCCAACCTGGCCGTCAGCCTGGTCGCGCTGTTCTTCATCAACACGCTAATCCTCTTCGGCCCCCTGCTCGTGGCCAACCTGCGCCAGGTCCGCGGCTACGAGCCCGGGGACGCCAAGTGGGGCGTGCAGATGGAGGATGTCCGCGGCCAGGCCGAGCCGAAGGAGGAGGTCTCCCGCGTCGTCCGCCTGTGGCAGTCGGGCGAGGAGTTCGAGAAGGCCGGCGGTAAGCGCGAGCGCGGTCTGCTCTTCCTCGGCGCCCCGGGTACCGGCAAGACGATGCTGGCCAAGGCGATCGCCACAAACTTCAACTGCCCGTTCGTGACCATTCCCGGCTCTGGCTTCGCCGCCACGTTCATCGGCATCGACGTGATCGTGGTCATGTGGCTGATCCACAAGGCCAAGCGCCTGGCCAAGAAGTGGGGCGGCCAGTGCATCGTGTTCATCGATGAGATCGATGCCGTCGGCATGCGCCGCGCCAGCCTCGGCGCCGGTGGCGGGAGCGGCATGGGTCCGATGGGGAGCCAGAGCTTCGAGGACTACTGCTTCTTCGGACCGTGGGGATCGGCCACGCCCACGGGCGATCTCATCCTCGAGACCCGGGCTTGGCGCGAGCGGCTGTTCACCGAGCGGGCGGATCAGCGCGTCTCCCGCATCCCACCGATCTTCGAGAAGCCCGCCGAGTGGGTCGAGCGCTACATGTTCCCCGGCGGCGGGATGGGCGGGATGGGCGGACAGGCGCTCAACCAGCTGCTCGTGCAGATGGACGGGATCGGCGAGGCGCCGTTCTTCCGGCGCTTCGTCACGAACCGCGTCAACACGATCCTCGACGCGACCTACTTCATACCGACCAAGATCGGCAGCATGTCGCTGCGGATGTCGGCGCCGCGACCGGCGACCGAGCAGGTGTTCTTCATCGGCGCCACCAACGTTCCGATCGACCGCCTCGACCCGGCGCTGATTCGCCCCGGCCGGATGGGTCGTCACGTGTGGTTCCGCACGCCGACGCTCGAGGACCGCAAGGACATCTTCCACCTGTACCTGAGCAAGGTCGATCACTCGCCCGATCTCGACACCGACCGCCGCCGCGATGAGCTGGCGCGGATCACCAATGGCTACGCGCCGGCGATGATCGAGCAGGTGTGCTCCCTCGCCCTGACCTACGCCCACGCCGACGGGCGGCAGATCTTCGGGTGGCCCGACATCGTCGAGGCGATGACCACCGTCGAGGCGGGTACCGCCGTCGCGATCGACTACGTGCCCGACGAGACGCGGGCGGTGGCCATCCACGAGGCCGGGCACGCCGTCAACGGTCACCTGTACATGAAGGACGTGCTCTCGACCCGCCTGTCGATCCGCAAGCGCGGAGAGTCTCTGGGCCATCATCAGGCAATCGAGACCCAGGAGCGGTTCTCGTCCTGGCGCAGCGACGAGTTCGCCAAGCTCGTGTGGACGCTCGGGGCGATGGCGGCCGAGCATGTCTTCTACGGCGAGAATTCGACCGGCGTCGGCGGCGATGTCATGAGCGCCACCGCGCGCGCGGGCTGGATGGTCGGCTACTGCGCGATGGGGCCCAATCCAATCGATCTGGATGGGCGATTCGCCACGGCCGAGCACGAAGCGGACGAGCGCGAGAAACTGCTCCGCCGTTTCGAGGAGATCGGCGTGCAGATCATGCGCCGGGCCGGCGGCGGTGGCCCCTACGAGCAGGACCCAATCGCCGGCACCCTGTCCGACCGCGACAAGCGCAAGGCGGTCACGGCGCTGCTCGGACAGGCCTACGTCACGGCCTACGCCACCGTTGCGGCCAACCGCGACAAGGTCGAGCGCGTGGCCAACACGCTGATCCAGCGCAAGGAGATGCACGGCGACGAGGTAGTCGACCTGCTCAACAGCGTCGACCTCAGGCGCCCCGATATCGACCTGCTCGACGAGGCAACCTGGCCGCGCGTATGAACCCCAAGCGCCTACGCTTCCGCGCCGCCGAGGAACATGCCGCCGATCGGCCGGTCGGAGCGGCCACCGGTCTCGCGCTGACCAAGCGCTCGGCCGACCGCGGACAGTCGCGCCACTCGAGCAAGTTCAAACTGGCCACGATCGGCCTCGTCGTCGTGGGCGCCGCGGCGATCGTCGCGGCGATCGTGCTGTCCGCCTCGGGCGCCACCCGCACCACCTCCAGCAGCACCTGGTCGGCCTTCCAGCCCCAGGACGATGGCCTTCAGGGCGCCCAGGAGATCGCCGACTTCGTGGCTCCGTACTACCGAGCGTCACCCGCCTACCAGCTGGCCGTGGTCACGGCGATGAACCTCAGCGACCCGTCGAACCCGCTCGAGGTCGTGGTTCCGGCTCCCGGCGCGCCCAACGGCCTCCAGGCCCTTCCGCCCGCCAGCACGGTGGCCTACAACCTGTGTGGCCTCGGCAGCAAGGACTGCTCGATCGGCGTCGGCACGCCGACATCGCAGCGGCTGCTGCTGCTGCGCCGCGAGGCCCTCGAGCTGGCGCTGTATACGTTCAAGTACATCAGTGGCACGCAGACGGTCGTGGCAGTCCTGCCGCCCGGGCACACCGAGCAGTCGAGCCACCTGAGCGCGAAGCCGCCCACCGGCAGCAGCGCGTCGTCGAACAACACCAAGGCGGTGACGCTGGCCGTGGCCTTCGATCGCAAGGAGCTCCAGCCCTGGCTCGACCGTCCCCTGCGCGAGACCCTCCCCGAGCCGATCCCGCCGACCGTTGAGGAGATGGCCAACGCGCCCGAGGCCGAGCTGGTCAGTGTGATCACCGCACACGGACTCTTCCAGGAGCGCACCGAGCAGGCTCAGGACGGCAGCAAGGTGCTCGTCCTCACCCCGCAGTCGCCTCAGTAGGCGCCGACGGGTTTCTCCGCTCGTATCCCGGGCAAGCGCTCACCGGTAGGCGCGGATAGCGAACGAACCTGTCCGGCTCGGTCCGCGAGCGCAGGCAGAGCGAGAACACCGAGCCACGGGTATTGCCAATCAGCTCCTGATGGCGGCAGGAGTCGCACAGGCCGGCCGGGGGCCGGCTCATGTGCGGGTCAGTTCCTCCAGCGCGAGCACGAATGACCTGTAGGGGCGACCCGTGACCTCCCGCAACGCCGCCTCGCAGGTGCGGTTGCTCGACAGACAGGCGTCGAATCGCTGGCCGTCGAGCTCGGCGGCAACATCGCGTAGCGCCGAGCGCGGCAGCTCGGGATGGAGCCATCCGCGATCTCCGGCCATCCCGCAGCAGCCGCTGGCCGCCGGAACCACGACCTCGTCGGCGAGCCGTTCGGCGATCGCCCCCAGCTGCGCTGAGAGACCGAGGTGGGTGGACGAACAGGTCGGGTGGACGACAACCCGGTCGAGCTTGCGTTGGATATCGAGGTTTGCCAGCAGCCGATCGTGTACCCAGGCGATCGAATCGAGGACCTCGACCCCCTCGATTTCCACCTCAAACAGCAGACCGTGCGTGCACGAGCTGGCGTCGATGACCACGGGAAGCTTGCCGCCCTCGCTCCACCGCGCGAACGAGTCGCGCACGCGCTGGGCCATGGCCTCGTGCCCGGCCTCATAGCCCTTCGAGGCCCAGGGCGTGCCGCAGCAGTTGCCCGCCACGTCGGGCGGAATCCACAACGGCAGTCCCGCACGGGCCGAGATGGCCACCAGCGCCTCGGGCACGGTGGGATGGGTGACCTCGTCCCGGGCGTTGCCGAAGATGCGGTTGATGCAGGCCGGCATGTACACGGCGGCTGCCCCCTCGCGGAGCGTGAACGGCAATTGGCTGGGCGCTGCCGCCGGGATGCCGGCGCTCCAGGTGGGCACGACGTCGGCGCTCAACGCTCGCCGCAGCGCGACCGGCAGAGCGGCAACGCGGCGGTCGCCGAGTGCTCGGGACGCGGAACCGGCCGCCCGCACGCCACCTCGGGCCAGCCTCTCGAGCACGGCGTAACGGCGCGCGGCCCCGGCCGCGACATCCTCGGCGCGCGAGCCGTGCTCGCGGCGGCGAAATTCCTTGATCAGCTTGCCGGTGTCGATTCCCACCGGACACGCGAGACGGCAGCTGCCATCGGCCGCGCAGGTCTGGATGGCGTCGTACTCATACTGCTCGAGCAGCGCCTCGGTGACCGCTGATCCCGCGGGTTGACGGACCATCTCGCGGCGCAGCGCGATTCGCTGGCGCGGCGACGTGGTCACATTGCGCGAAGGGCACACCGGCTCGCAGAATCCGCACTCGATGCACTTGGTGGCAGCCTCCTCGATCTCCGGAGTCGACTTGAGGTTGCGCAGATGGGCGCCACCGTCGCGAGTCAGGACCACGCCCGGGGCCAGGATCCCGTCGGGGTCGGCGAGCTGCTTGACACGCCACATGAGTTCGGTGGCCTTGCTCCCCCACTCGCGCTCGACATAGTGCGCCATGTTCACGCCGGTCCCGTGCTCGGCCTTCAGCGAGCCGTCGTACTTGCTGATGATGAGCTCCACCAGATCGTGCATGAATGCCTCATAGCGCTCGAGATCGGCCGGCTCGCCGAAGTTCGGGCTGAGTATGAAGTGCAGATTGCCGGCCGAGGCGTGACCGGCCAGCCCAGGCAGGAACCCGTGCTGGCCGAGCAGCTCCTGGAGGTCGCGAGCCGCCTCGGCGACGCGGGCGGGGGGCACGCACACGTCCTCGACGATCAGTGACACACCCGGAGGACGCATCGCGGCCAGCAACCCGTGCATCCCCTCGCGCACGTGCCAGAGCATCTCGATCTCGTGGCGATCGCGAGTGAACACGGCCGGATCCACCAGCTCACGCCCATCGAGGATCTCGAGTGCTGCGGCCTCGGCACCATCCAGCGCAGTGGCCTCCTCGTCGCGGAACTCGACCAGTAACGCGGCTGTCTCGGGCGAGAGCGTCTTCCAGCGCTCGGGCGTACCGGGCATGTTGTACGCGGCCGCGATGAGCGTGGGCGCGACCATCAGCTCGGTGGCGCTGGCGCCCGCGGCCACCAGCGGTCCCACCGCACCGGCCGCCGCATCGAGGTCCTTGCAGAACACCAGCGCGAGGGTCGCGTGGCGGCCGAACGGGACGGTGTCGAACACCGCCTCGGCGACGAAGGCCAGGGTTCCCTCGGAGCCGATGAGCAGCCGGCGGAAGATCTCGAGCGGCGTGTCGGCGTCGAGGAATGCGCACAGCCGGTAGCCGGTGGTGTTCTTGATCTCGAACTTGTGCGCCACCCGCGCGGCGAGCTCGTGGTCGGCGCGGAGCTCGTCGCGGAGCTGGCGCAGTCCGTTGGCCAGCTCGGGCGCGGCGGCGGCAAAGCGCTCCTCGGCCCCCGGCGCGGTGGTGTCGATGACCACACCGCTCGGCAGCACGAAGGTCATGCCACGCACGGTGCGGTACGAGTCGGCCACCACTCCACAGCGCATTCCACCCGAGTTGTTGGCGACCACGCCACCGACGCAAGCGATGTCGGAGCTCGCCGGATCTGGGCCCAGCTTGCGGCCGTGGCGGGCCAGCAGTCGATTCACGTGTCCGATCAGCGCTCCGGGCTGGACCCGGACGGCCAGGCCTCCGTCCTGCACCGTGATGCGTGGCCAGTGGCGACGGGCATCGACCAGGATCGAGTCCGTCTGCGCCTGACCGTTCAGAGATGTGCCGCCGGCGCGGAACACGATCGGCGTGCCGTGGCTCCGGGCGAACGCGAACAGCCTGACGACCTCATCGACATCACGCGGCGCAACGACGGCCTGAGGGATCAGGCGGTAGGGACTGGCATCGGAGGCGTAGGCAACGAGGTCGAGCGCGCGGTCCAGAACGCGGTCAGCTCCCAGGGCCGAAACCAGGCGGCTGCGAAGTGGCTCGGGCGTGCCGCCGGCGACCCAGTCGGGTGCGCGGTCAGGCATCGGCTCCGGCGCCCGCGGCTCGAGGCGACGAACCTCTCCAGCTAGCAGCGCCACCCGCTCACTCCATCCACATTCCGGACGCGACGCGCACCTGCACCAGCCGGGGACCGTCCTGCACGGCAATTTCCTCGCGCAGAGCGTCGGTCAACTCGTCCCGGCCAGTGACGTCGCGGGCGGGCATGCCGTAGCTCCGGGCGACCGCGGCGACGTCCAGCCCGGGTAGCTCCAATCCGGGCGCGCCCGCCACCTGTTCGAAGGCAGCAAACCATTTGAGAATCATGTACTCCTCGTTGCGCAGGACCAGGAAGGTCACGGGCAATTTGTAGGCCACCGCGGTCCACAACGCGGTGATTCCGTACTGCGCCGAGCCCTCCCCGAGCACACATACGACGGGACGCCCGGGCTGCGCCAGCTGCACCCCGACCGCTGCGGAGATACCGAAGCCGAGGCCTCCGCTGGAGCCGAAGTAGTAGCTCCCGGGTTTCGACAGCCGCAGCCGGTTGCGGAACGCCATCGTCGATGAGGGCGCCTCGAGTACGGCGATCCCATCCACCGGCCAGGCATCGGCCAGCGCCGCCATCGCCTCGGAGCCGCTGATCGGATCGGCGCTCCCCGGCGCCTCGGGATCGGGACGGGGCTCGGGAGCTCGACGGTCGGATTCCGGCACGCGCTCGACCAGCCCTCTCAGCGCCAGCGCCACATCGCCGAGGATCGCGTCGCCCATCGGCGCGCGGGCCACCTCGGCTGGGTCGCTGGAGATCTGCACCAGCGAGGTCGACTCGCCGAGGAGCGGACCGGGAATGTAGGGGTAGTACGGGAAGACGGACGAACCGACGACGAGCACCAGGTCGTGTTCCTTCAGCACCTCGCTGATGGCTCCGATCGCCGGCGGCAGGACCCCGACGAACTGGCGATGGTTCTCGGGAAAGCCGATCCGGCCTCCCCCCGTTGCCGGGGTCGCCCACACCGGCAGGCGCTGTCGCTCTGCCAGCGCCACCGCGTCGGCCCAACCCCCGCTGGAGTCGATGTCCGGGCCGGCCACCATCGCCGGGTTACCGGCCGACTGGAGGCGCGCGGCCAGCTCGTCGAGAGCGGCGGGATCGGGGCCAGGACGGACATTGACCACACGGCGCGCGGCGTTCAGGGAACGGTCCTCGTCGGCGTCCACACCCCAGTCGTCCATCGGGATGGAGACGAAGGCGGGGCCGCGCGGAGGGAGCATGGCGTGGTAGATCGCCCGGGCGATGGCCGCCGGCACGTCCTGAGCGCGCGAGGGTTCGTGGCTCCACTTGACGTACGGTTGGGGGACGACGGTCGCGTCGCGGTTGGTCAGATTGGCTTCCATCGTCACGTGGGCCCGTACCTGCTGACCGGCGGTTATGACGAGCGGCGCCTTGTTGGACTGGGCATTGAAGATCCCGCCCACGGCGTTGCCCACGCCAGGAGCCGTGTGGAGGTTGACGTGCGTGGGACGCCCGGTCGCCTGGGCGAAGCCGTCGGCCATACCGACCACGGCCAGCTCCTGCAGCCCGAGGACGTAGGTGAAGTCGTCAGGGAATTCGGTCAGCATCGGCAGCTCGGTCGAGCCCGGATTGCCGAACATCGTGGTCATTCCGTGGGCGCGAAACAGCGCGAATGTGGCTTCGCGTACGCTCGGCATCAGTGGGCTCCGCCCAAGCGTTTCGCCGGGTATGGGGACACCCGGGGGTCTTCAGGCGCGGACGCAGGATCCGACATGCACTGGAGGTGCACGAGGATCCGAGGACAACGCCTGGTGGCCCGCCGGGGTCGCCATACACGGCGGAATGTTTGGGTGGGGTCCACTAGTCCTCCTCGGTCGCTGCCCGCACCCTACAGTTCGGCGAGCACTTCCGCCGCAGCCCGCTGCCCCGAACGGACGGCGCCGTCCATGTAACCGTTCCAGTAGTTGGAAGTCTCGGTTCCGGCCCAGTGGATCCGCCCCACGGGTTGGCGCAGGCGCGAGCCGTAGGCGACGAGCGTGCCCATCGATGGAATCCCAACCGGGCAACCGCGCGTCCACTGCTCGCCCGACCAGCTGGTTTCGAAGAACGCGCGGGGACTGCGGGCCTCCGATCCGAAGAACGTGGCGAACTGGGCCAGCACCGCCGCACGCCGCGAGGCCGGGGACGCAGTCGCGTAGCGCCTGGCGTCGTCACCGCCGACGAATCCGAACACGATTCCGGGTTCGCCGTCGGGTGGGGAGTCGTCGAACGTCGCCGACACGGGCCCGGTGCCGTCAAGCGCCGTGCCGTTGAGACCCCGGGCGCGCCAGAACGGCCTGTCGTAGACGGCGGCCACCTTGGTCAGCGTGCCCTGACCGTAGCGCTGGGTGAGCTGGTCGCGCTGGAACGGCAGAATCGGCTCGTAATCGATCCGCGCGGCCAGTGTGGGCGGGATCGCCACGATCACGGTCTTGGCCTTGACCGTGACGCGGTCGGAGTGCACGGTCACCCTGCCCGATCCCTGCACGATTCGGCGCACGGGCGAGCCGAGAATCACGCGGTGACCGAGATGCTGGGCCATCTTCAGCGCGATGACCTGCGAGCCGCCGACGAAGCGAGACTGCTGGGCGCCGCCGCGCGTGTCGAAGTTGCGCTCGAACGTGCCCGGATGCTTCTCGTCGCCTGAGGAGGCGACGTAGAACAGCACGAACAGCAACGACAGCTCGCGGGGCTCGGCACCGAAGATCGGCCTGGTGGCCACCGGCACGAACTCGCGGAACTGCGGCGTGACGGTATGGGTGTTGATCCAGGATTCGAGCGTCTGGCCGTCCCAGCTGACCGCGTTCTTCGCGCTCCAGGGCGCGTTGACGGGCACCGTCCGGGACATCTTGTCGAGTTCTGTGACGACCAGCGCGAGGTCGGGAAGGATCAGCGGGTCGGGGGGTGCGGTACGGGTGGGGCCCGCGTCGCTGTACGTCCGGCGCTTGCCATCGATCACGTACACGTTGTCGCCCTTGTCGTAGGTGGGGAACGTCGCTACACCGAGCTGCCTGGCCAGTGCCATCACGTGGTCCTGGGTGGGTCCGACAAATGTGCCACCCCGCTCGGAGATGTGGCCGTCGCCGAGATGGTGGTTCCAGACCCGGCCACCAACGCGCTCGCGCGCCTCGACGACCGCCACCGAGCGACCGGCGCGGGTAAGGGCACGCGCAGCGGTCAGGCCGGCAAAGCCGGCACCGACAATCGCCACCTCGACGTTGCGGATCGACCCCGAGCCCTTCTCTTTGGCTAGCTTGGCCTCGGCAGCGGCCGGGAGCGCCACGGCGGCGCCGCCGGCCAGCGTGCCGGTGACGAAGCGCCGGCGGGTGACATCGCGCCGCCGGGTGACATCGCCGCTCACGAGGCTGCCTCCGGGTCCTGTCCGTAGGTCCGGTACGCCTCGCTGACGTCGGCGAGCTGAGCCTGGTCGAGAACCTGCGGTTTGCCCACCACCGCCGCGCGCCAGTACACGGTGCACGCCCACTCGAGCAGCAGGGTGCGATCGACGGCGACCTCGACACTGGAGCCGAAGGTGACCGCCCCGTGGTTGGCCATCAGAGCGGCGCTGCGATCCTCGAGCGCGTCGAGCGTGCCCGCCGCCAGCGTCGCCGTCCCGAACGTCGCATAGGGCGCCACCCGCACCGCCCCGCCGAGCTCCAGCATCTGGTAGTGGACCACCGGCACCTCGTCGATTACGCAGGACAGTGCCGTGGCCATCGGCGCGTGCGTGTGGGCGACCCCACCGGCGCCGTAGCGCCGGTAGATGCCGAGATGCAGCTGGAGCTCCGAGCTCGGAGCGCGGGGGCCGGCGAGGCGCTGGCCATCCAGGTTCACCACCGTGACGTCCTCGGCGCTGAGCTCGGCCAGCACGGCGCCGGTGGCCGAGATTGCCACCCGGTCATCCGCGCGTTCCGAGACGTTGCCGGCGGTACCGACCACGAGTCCTTGTTCTGCCAGGCGCCGCCCCGCTGCGGCGACACGGTCACGCTCCCGATCGAGCATTTGCACTCCGCACGACCCGAAGCTAACCTGAAGCAACGCTCACATTCAAGTTTGAACCCGACGGCGTCCCTCGCGCGACGGCGGGCACGCGGCGGGTGTCGAGCATCTGACTGACGACCCACCCCACTTCGAGAGCAAGCTGCGCCGCGTACCGATCCAGGCTCGGAGCCGGGCACGGCTGCATCGGGTGCTCGATGCAGCCGATGAGGTTCTGGCCTCGGGCGGCGCCGACGCGTTCACGACGACGCGGATTGCCCGGGCCGCGGAGATCCCGGTCGGCTCGGTGTACCGCTACTTCCCCGACAAGCAGGCGATCGTCGAGGCGCTCGCCCTTTCGTACTGGAGCGACTTCGAGGATCTTGTGGCCGCGGTCGCCGAGGCTGATGAGCGCCAGCCCCTGGACGATCCGGGCCGGGTTGTCCTCGACGCCCTGGCCGCGGGCTTTCGCGCCCGACCGGGATTTCTCACTCTCTGGTACGGGGGACTCCGGACCGAGGAGGTGCGCGCCGCGGCTCGCCCGGCCCGGAGCGCGATCGCCCGCTCGATCGAGCGGATGCTGAAGGTGCACTGGCCCGACGCTCCGGAGGAAAACCGCAGAATCGCCGCCCAGATGGTCGTGCTGGCCGGCGATGAGCTGCTCCACGAGGCCTTCCGCGAGGATCGCCACGGCAACGATCGGCTCCTGGCCGAGGCCAAGCTGATGCTCGACGCCTACCTGGCCGTCCGCCTCGGCGCGACGTGACGCCGCGCTACTGGGGCGCCCGCGCAAGCCGCCATAACGTTGACAAGCGGCCCGCGTCCACGGCGCTGTTCGACGTTGTGGCGGTATAGCCGGCGTTTCGTTGACGAGCGATCGCCGGACCGTGCGCTGTTCAACGTTCTGGCGGTCAGACCGCCCGCAGCCGCAACCCACACCCCCGTCCTCAGCCCCTCCGCGGCCGCCAAAGGCCACGACCAGCGGCCAGGCGGCGAGCAGACCAGGCGCCACCGGGAGTTACTATCCTTTATGAAGTATGCTCATCTTCAGGCGACTGCTGGTTTTCTTGCGGCCGTACGTTCGCGGAGTGAGCTGGTCGTTTGCGCTCGCCGCGGGCGCGATGGGCATGACCGTGCTGATCCCGTGGCTCACCGGCTTGGCCATCGATGCCATTCGTTCGCACGATCACCATGAGCTCTACGTGTGGGCCGGCGCGATCGCGGTCGCCGGCCTGCTCCGGCTCGTGCTCAGCGTCTTGCGCCGGCTGATCGCCGGTCAGGTGTCTCTCGGCGTCGAACTCGACCTGCGCAACTCGCTCTACGGGCAGCTGCAGCGTCTCGAGCTGTCGTTCTTCGACCGCCAGCAGACCGGGCAGCTCATGTCGCGAGCCACGGTCGACCTGCAGTCAGTGCGCTTCTTCCTCGGCTACGGCCTGATCTTCATCGGCCAGTCGTTCTTGACCATCCTGCTCGCCGGCGTGGCGATGTTCGCGCTGGAGCCGGCGCTGGCCGCCCTCGCGCTGTCGTCGGTGCCATTCGTCGTGCTGATCGCGTTCTTTTATGGCAGGCGCTCGCGGCCGGCCATGCAGGAGGCGCAGCAGCGAATCGCCGAGCTCACCGCCGAGGCCGAGGAGAACGTGTCGGGCGTGCGGGTGGTCAAGGCCTTTGCCCAGGAGGAACGGCAGCTCGGCCGCTTCCGCCATTCGGTCCAGCGCGTGTTCGACCAGCAGATGCTGGCCACGCGGATTCAGGCCGTGTTCAACCCGCTGCTGAGCTTCGTGCCCCAGCTCGGCCTGGGAGCGATCCTGCTCGTGGGCGGGCGCCAGGTCATCCACGGCTCGATCACCGTCGGCGAGTTCACCGCCTTCTACGCCTACCTGCTGATGCTGATCTCCCCGATGCGGACGCTCGGATACATGCTCGGTGCCGCCCAGCGGGCAACCGCCTCGGGCGCCCGCATCTTCCAGGTCCTCGATCGCGAGCCGGCGATGACCGTTCCGCCCGACGCGCCCGGCCTTCCTGAGGGCCCCGGCGCGGTCTCCTTCTCAGGCGTCAGCCTGACCTTCGAAGGCTCGCCACACCCCGCCCTGCGGGATATCGACCTCGAGATCGAAGCGGGCAGCACCGTGGCGCTGGTCGGCGCGATGGGTGCCGGCAAGAGCGCGCTGGTCCAGCTGCTGCCGCGCCTGTACGACGTGAGCGCGGGCTCGGTGCGGATCGACGGCGCCGACGTTCGCGACGTCGATCTGGTCAGCCTGCGCAGCGCCATCGCGGTCGTCAACGACGACCCGTTCCTGTTCTCGGCCACCGTGCACGACAACATCGCCTACGCCAACCCGCAGGCCACCCGAGACGATGTCGAGCGGGCCGCGCAGGCCGCGCAGGCGGCGGACTTCATCGAGCGCCTCCCGAAGGGCTACGACACAGTCGTCGGCGAGCGCGGGCTGACGCTGTCGGGCGGCCAGCGACAGCGCCTGGCCATCGCGCGGGCGATCCTGGCCGACCCACGGATTCTCATCCTCGACGACGCGACGTCGTCGGTCGACGCCTCGACCGAACAGGAGATCAAGCTGGCCCTGCGCGAGGTCCTGGCCGGGCGGACCACGTTCGTGATCGCCCACCGGCTCTCGACGATCGCGCTGGCCAACGAGATCGTCGTCCTCGAGGACGGGCGGGTGGCCGCCCAGGGCAGCCACGACGAGCTCTTGGAGACCTCCGACCTGTATCGCGAGATCGTCGAGAAGGGCATGCCGGACCAGGTGTTCATGACCCGCAAGCCGCTCGAGGCGGAGGTGGCCGGCCTATGAGCGCGACGACCGAACACCGGGGGCGCATCCGCGAGCTGCGCCGTCGCCTGCAGGCGACCGGTGGCCGTGGGCGAAAGCTCCGCGGCCTCGCGCAGCTGATGCAACCGTATCGCTGGCGGGTGGCGGCGATGTTCCTTTCCGTCGTCGTGGCTACGGCGGCGTCCCTGGCCCCGGCTCCGCTGGCCAAGGTGGCCATCGACGACGGGATCAAGAAGGGCGACGTCGGGACGCTCGACCTCGTCGTTGTCGCCTTCCTGGTCTCAGCCGTGGTTTACGCCATCTTCACCTACCTGCAGACCTATCTGGTCGGATGGGTGGGTCAGCGCGCCCTGCAGGACCTTCGAGTCCAGCTCTTCCAGCACCTCCAGGACCTGTCGATCGGCTTCTACTCGCGCAACCGCGCGGGCGTGATCATCTCCCGGATCACCAACGACGTCGAGGCGCTCGATCAGCTTGTCGAGGACGGCCTGGCCACGCTGCTGCAGTCCGGCCTCACGCTGATCGGGGTCGTCGTGATCCTGTTCGTGCTCGACGCGCAGCTGGCGCTGCTCACGTTCCTTGCCCTCCCGCTGCTGCTCATCGGCGGGGTCGTATTCCGGATCGCCTCGGCCGATGCCTACCGGCTCACGCGCGAGAAGATCGCGGCGATCACCGCCTATCTGCAGGAGAGTCTGTCTGGGATCCGCGTCGTCCGGGCCTTTGGTCAGGAGCGCCGCCACATCGCCCGCTTTGGCGAGCTCAACGAGGAGAATCGCGGCGCCAACCTCACGACCGTGTACCTCAACGCAGCCTACTTCCCGGCCGTCGAGCTGCTCTCCGCGCTGGTCACGGTCGAGATCCTGGTCATCGGCGGAATCGAGGCCATCAACGGCAACACCTCCACCGGAGTGGTGTTCGCGTTCATCGCCGCGCTGAACAACTTCTTCGATCCGATCCAGCAGCTCTCGCAGCTCTACACGACCTACCAGTCCGGGATGGCCGCGCTGGACAAGATCTTCGACCTGCTCGACGAGCAGCCCGAGCTGGTCGACCGCCCCGGCGCCACCGACTTGCCCGCCATCCGCGGCGAGCTGCGCTTCGACGACGTTTCCTTCCGTTATCGCGACGACGACGGCCCGTGGGCCCTGCGAGACATCGACCTCGTGATCCCGCCCGGCCAGACGATCGCGCTGGTCGGCGAGACGGGTGCCGGAAAGTCGACCTTCGCCAAGCTGGTGGCGCGCTTCTACGACCCGTCCGAGGGAAGCGTGCGCGTCGACGGCCACGACCTGCGCGACATCACCGCGCACTCGCTGCGTTCCCA
Organism: uncultured Solirubrobacterales bacterium; assembly: GCA_963749545.1. Classification (GTDB taxonomy): domain Bacteria; phylum Actinomycetota; class Thermoleophilia; order Solirubrobacterales; family Solirubrobacteraceae; genus Palsa-465. The sequence continues at coordinate 150,459 of CAVVNG010000008.1, read as the reverse complement.
GATGGGCATCGTCCCGCAGGAGGGCTTCCTGTTCAGCGGGACGGTGCGCGAGAACATCGCCTTCGGCCGTCCTGACGCCACGGACGAGGACATCGCCGCCGCCGCACGCGCCGTGGGTGCGGACAACTTCATCGCCGCCCTCGAGCACGGCTACGACACCCAGGTCGGAGAGCGCGGCGTCCAGCTGTCGGCCGGGCAGCGCCAGCTGCTGGCGTTCGCTCGGGCGCTGGTGGCCGATCCCAGGATCCTCGTGCTCGACGAAGCCACGTCGAACGTCGACGTGCACACGGAGAGCCTGATCGAGCAGGGGCTGCGGCGGCTGGTGGCCGGGCGCACGGCGATCGTGATCGCGCATCGCCTCTCGACCATCCGCCACGCCAGCCGGATCCTCGTGCTCGAACACGGGACGATTGCCGAGCAGGGCACCCACGACGAGCTGCTGGCGGCCGAGGGCCGCTACTGGCAGCTTTATCGCGACTGGGCCGAGCAGGCCGCGGCGTGAGCGTCACCGCGCTATCGGTGACGCCGGTCAAGGGCACCCGCCTGCAGCGGGTGCAGGAGGTCGAGCTGGGACGCGACGGTGCCCGCGGAAATCGCCGCTTCTTTCTGATCGACGACCGCGATCGGATGATCAACGCCAAGCCGCTCGGCGAGTTGCAGACGATCGTGGCCGAGTGTGTGGACAACGTGCTCACGCTGACCTTCCCGGACGGCCGTTCGGTCTCCGGACCGGTGAACACGCCTGCCGAGCCGATCGCGGTTCGCTTCTTCTCGACCACGGTCCAGGCCCGGCCGGTGGACGGCCCCTTCGCCACGGCGCTGTCGGAGCACCTCGGTCGCCCGATCCGGGTGATGGAGTCGCCCATCGGAGCGGTCGATCGTGGCCGTCGGGGCGGAGTGTCGCTGATTTCACGCGCGTCACTGACACGCCTCGCGCAGGCCGCCGGCCAGACCGAGATCGATGCGCGGCGGTTTCGGATGCTGATCGAGGTGGACGACCTCGTCGCGCACCAGGAGGACGGCTGGGTCGGCCACGTGGTCCAGGTCGGCGAGGCCGAGGTTCGCTTCCGCGGCCACGTCGGCCGCTGCCTGATCACCAGCCGCGACCCGGAGACGGGTAAGGTCACCCTGCCCACCCTGGACGTCCTGGGAGATTATCGGCGGGACCTCCAGACGACAGAGCCCCTCCCGTTTGGCATTTACGGCGAAGTGGTCGGAGAGGGCACCGTCCGCGTCGGCGACGCGGTCACTCGCCTGCAATAGGCTTCGCTCCCATGAGCGAACAGCGCGTTCAGGTCGAGGTGGCGGACCACGTGGCGACGGTGGCGTTGACACGGGCCGAGAAGCACAACGCCCTCGACGCCGAGATGTTCGACGCGATCATCGGCGCCGCCGAACGCCTGCGCTCCGAACCCGGGCTGCGCGCGGTGGTCCTGCGCGGCGAGGGTCGCAGCTTCTGCTCGGGGCTCGATCTGATGAGCATGGCCTCGACCGGACAGGGTGTCGATGGCCTGACGCAACCGCTCAAGGCCGAGGTGCCCAACTGGTATCAGCGCGCCGCCTACGATTGGATCCGCGTGCCCGCGCCGGTGATCGCCGCGATCCACGGCAACTGCCTCGGCGGCGGCCTCCAGATCGCCCTGGCCGCCGACATCAGAATCGCCACGCCCGACGCCAAGCTGTCGGTGATGGAGATCAAGTGGGGACTGATCCCCGACATGTCCATCACACGCACGTTGCCGCGCCTGGTCGGAATCGACGTGGCCAAGGAGCTCGCCTACACCGGTCGCGTGTTCAGCGGTGCGGAGGCCCTCGAGCTGGGCGTGGTCACCCATGTCGCTGACGACCCGCTGGCGGCGGCGCAGGAGCTGGCGGCCGAGATCTCCCAGCGCTCCCCCGACGCCGTGCGCGGCGTCAAGCGGCTGTTCGACGACAGCTGGACCGAGGGTCCGGAGCAGACGCTCGCGCTCGAGGCCAGGCTCCAGCTCGGGCTGATCGGCTCGGCCAACCAACTCGCGGCGGTGAGCGCCGGCATGACCAAGGAGCCGGCTCAGTTCGTGGATCCGAGCTGATTCCAACGTTGTTCTCGATAATCGAGCACAACGTTGGAATCAACTGGGGAACAGGGACTCGAACCCCAACTTCGACGTCCAGAGCGTCGCGTGCTGCCATTACACCATTCCCCATGGGGGTGTGCTGCCGCGTGAGTATAGGTCGCTACTGTCCGCAGTAGTGCGAGTCCTTGGGATCCCGATCTACGGCCCGCGAACGGTTGTCAACCGGGTGGTCACGGACGTCACCGACGCGGCCCGGCTGGCGCGAGTGGCGCCGGCGCAGCTCGAGCGGCTGCTCGAGCTCGGCGAGGAAATCGCGGCCATCGGGCGCCAGATCCTCGAGATCGCTGAGCGCCTCGATGAGCGCGCCGACGCGATCATGGCCCTCGGCGAGCGGCTCGACCGGCGGGCCGAGGAGGTGCTGGAGCTTGGCACGACCGTCGCCGCCACCGGCGTTCAGATCAACGAACGCGGAGCCGAGATCGTCGAGACCGGCGCCGAGCTGATCGCGGTCATGCCGACCTTCGAGCGGGCACTGGACATGGCCACGCCGCTCGAGGGCGCGATCGACCGGTTCGGGCGGCTGGTCGACCGACTTCCCGGCGGAGGCACACGGCGGCAGACAGAGCTGCCGAGCCGGCCGCCCGCGCAGGACGACGAGCCTCTAGAGCGACCCTAGATCGCTGTCGACGTCGGCCAGCTGGTCGCGGCGATCGGCGACATCGGCCCCGGAGGCGATCAGCCTGCGAGCGTGCTCGAGGTCGTCGGAGCGGCCGACGGAGAGGGCCCCGGCCACGCGGCCGCCGGCCAGGTACCAGAGGCTGAATTGGCTCTCGTCGATGGAGCCGCGGACGACCTCGTCGTCCCACTCGTAGGCGGGACCCACGTACTCGAGCCCGGTCCAGTCGGACAGGTCGGAGAAGAAATAGGGCACCGTGTCGTGCGGCTGGTCACGGCCGAGCATGTTGAGCGCCACCGTCTTGCCCTGGTTGAAGGCGACATCCCAGTGCTCGACCCGCAGGCGCCGCCCGCCGTGGACGATGCTCTCGTACTCGGCGATGTCGCCGGCGGCGTAGATCCCCGGCACGGAGCTCTGCAGGCGCGAGTCGGCCCGCACTCCCCCACTCTCGCCAAGCTCGAGTCCGGCCGCCCGCGCCAGCATGACATCGGGCATGACTCCGGCCCCGATCACCACCGCGTCGGCATCGAGCTTGCGAGAAGACTTGGTGACCACGTGGGTCACCTGGCCGTCGCTGCCCTCGAAGTGGTCGAGCTCTTCGGCGCCGAACACCTTGATGCCGTGTTCTTCGAGTTGGCTCTGAAAGAACCGCCCGGCCTGCTCGCCGAACCCACGGCTGAGGACGACCGGCTCGAGCATCACCATCGCGCATTCGCTGCCGAGTTCGGTCAGCGAGGCCGCGACCTCGCTGGCGATGTAGGACCCGCCCACGAGCACGACCCGCTTGCCCGCCGCGTGCTCGCGGATCGAGTCGCTGTTGCCCAGTGTCCGCAGGTAGTGGATCCCGTCGAGCTCGCATCCGGGCACGCGCAGTCGCGACACGTTGGCCCCGGTGGCGATCAGCGCCTTGTCGAAGCCGATCTCCACCCCCGTGGACAGTTTGGCGGTCCGGGCGCCGACATCGAGCTTCATCACCGATGTCCTCGTCAGCGGCTCGATCTGCTGCTCCGCGTACCACTCGGCGGGACGGAACAGCACGTCCTCGCGGGACTCGGCTCCGCGCATGAACTCCTTCGAGCACGGCGGCCGGTTGTAGGGCAGGTCGGGCTCGCGACCGACGAGCACGATCGAGCCGGTGGCGCCCTCCTCGCGCAGCCAGCGGGCGCAGTTGCCTGCCGCCAGTCCGCCACCGATGAGTAGGTAGTCGACGGCCCGGTCAGCCATCCGCGCCCGTGCCGTTGGAGGCGAACTGCGGCGTTATCTGACCCTCGAGTCCTGGATCGAGGATCAGCAACACCTGATCGCCCGCCTCGATGACCGAGTCCGCCTTGGGCACGAACCCGGTCCCGCCTCTCAGCACGGAGATGATCAGCGAGCCGTCTGGCAGAACCACGTCCTTGACGCTCCGGCCGGCGGCCGCCGACCCGGCGCCCACCTCGAGCTCGATGATCTCCAGATGCTCCTCCTCGAGGGCGAGGAGCTGAATCAGGCCGTACTCGGGGACCTCGTGCTCGATCAGCCGGAGGATCAGGTCCGTGGCCGACACGGCCGGCTGGATGCCCAGCAGCTTGAAGTGCTGGAGGTTGCGGGGGTTGTTGACCCGCGCCACGATCCGCTGGACGCCGTACTTCTCCTTGGCCACCTGGCAGATAAGGATGTTGTCCTCGTCGTCCCCGGTGACCGCGATGACGAGATCGGCGCGCTGGATGCCCGCGCGCTCGAGCACCCACAGCTCGGTCGCGTCGCCGTACTGGACCGCGTGCTCGAGCTCCTCCTCGACGACTCGGTAGCGGCTGTGGTCGGACTCGATCAGCGTCACCTCGCGGTCCTTGGCGATCAGCTCGCGAGCCAGGTTCCAGCCGACCTTTCCCGCACCGGCGATGATCACGTACATGGGCTATCGAGCCTCCACCGTGGCGAGGGCGATCCGCTCGGCCTCGTCGATCGCCTGCTGCGTCGGGCAGATGGTCAGCAGGCCCTGCTCGGCGTACCAGGCCGCGCGTCCGGGGTCGGCGACGCGAACGACGACCCTAGGGACCTTGAACCGGCGTTGCGCAATCTGGGAGATCACCAGGTTCGTGTTGTCGCCGCTCGTGGCGGCGAGGAAAACATCGGCGTCGTCGATCCCGGCCTCCATCAAGCCCTCGACCTCGAGCGCCGTGCCGACCGTGAAACGGCCACCGGCATCCTCCCAGGTGGTGGCCTGATCCTTGTCCAAGCGCTCGTGGGACAACGGGTCGCGGTCGATCACGGACACCTCGTGCCCAGCATCAAGAGCGCGCTTAGCGACCGCCGAACCAACGCGCCCACAGCCGACGATCAGGATGAACATGCGCGCAGCCTAGCGCCTTCTCCGCGACGTCCGCCCGCGACGCCCGAATCTCAGGTGATGAGCGGGATGATCAGCAGGGCCACGATGTTCGCGACCTTGATCATCGGGTTGATCGCGGGCCCGGCGGTGTCCTTGTAGGGGTCGCCGACGGTGTCGCCGGTCACCGCGGCGGCGTGAGCCTCAGACCCCTTGCCGCCGTACGCGCCGTCCTCGATCAGCTTCTTGGCGTTGTCCCACGCACCGCCACCCGAGGTCATCGAGATGGCCATGAACAGGCCAACGACGATGACGCCGATCAGCAGACCGCCCAGCGCCTCGACGCTGATCAGCCCGACGATCAACGGGATCAGGATCGGGATCATTGCCGGGAGGATCATCTCGCGCTGAGCGGCCTTCGTTACGAGGCTGACGGCCGTACCGTACTCGGGCTCCTCGGTGCCTTCCATGATCCCGGGCTTCTCACGGAACTGCCGTCGGACCTCCTCCACCACCGCCCCCCCGGCACGTCCGACGGCCTCCATCGCCAGTGAGGCGAACAGGTAAACCATCAGGCCGCCGATCAGCAGTCCGATTAACACCGGTGGGTTGTCGATCGAGAAGTTCGGGACCTTGCCCTTACCGATCAGCTCGCGCTCGAAGGCGTTGAACAGCACGAGCGCCGCGAGCGCGGCGGAACCAATCGCGTATCCCTTGGTCACGGCCTTGGTCGTGTTTCCGACCGCATCGAGCGGGTCGGTGACGTTGCGGACCTCCTCGGGCAGGTCCGCCATCTCGGCGATGCCGCCGGCGTTATCGGTGATCGGGCCGAAAGCGTCGAGCGCGACGATCAGGCCGGTCAGCGACAGCTGAGCCATCACGGCCACACCGATGCCGTAGATGCCCTGGCCGCTCCCGCCCGCGAGTTTCCACGCGCCGAGGATGCCGAGCGCAATCACGATCGCCGGCGGGGCGGTCGACTGAAGTCCCTGAGCGAGCCCCTGGATGATGTTCGTGGCGTGTCCGGTCTGCGATGCCCGGGCGGTGCTCTTGACCGGTGCGAAGCGCGTCGAGGTGAAGTAGTCGGTGATCACGAACAGGCACGCTGTGACGCCGATGCCGATCAGAGCGCATAGGTAGTACTTCCACCAGTGCGGGGCCGCCAGACCGCTCTTGAATGTGAGGCCGTGCATCATCCAGTAGGTGATCGGGAGGAATGCGAGCGCCGCCAGCAGGCCGGATACGATCAGGCCCTGGTAGAGCGCGCGCTCGACGTTCCCGGACTTCGACCTCACTGCGTACGTCCCGATGATCGAGGCCACGATCGATACCGCACCGAGCACGAGCGGGTACAAAGCCACCGCGGACGTCTGCCGGAATAGCAACACGCCCAGCAGCATCACGGCCACCGCGGTGACGGCGTAGGTCTCAAACAGGTCGGCCGCCATGCCCGCGCAGTCGCCAACGTTGTCGCCGACGTTGTCGGCGATCACAGCCGGGTTTCGGGGGTCGTCCTCCGGGATTCCGGCCTCGATCTTGCCCACCAGGTCGGCGCCGACATCGGCCGCCTTGGTGAAGATGCCGCCGCCGAGACGCGCGAACACCGAGATCAGCGAGCCACCGAAGCCCAGGCCGATCAGCGCGTCGACCGCGGAGCGCGGGCTCTCGCCGACGATCCAGGTCAAGATGCCGTAGTAGCCGGCAACGCCGATCAGGGCCAGACCGACGACCAACAGACCGGTAACCGCCCCGCCGCGGAAGGCCACGGCCAGCGCCGGCGAGATGCCGCCGCGCGCGGACTCGGCCACCCGAGCATTGGAGCGGACGGAGACATTCATGCCGATGTAGCCGGCTGCGGCCGACAGGGCACCGCCGATGGCGAAGCCGATGGCCACGCGGATGTTCTGAATCGGGATGAGGACGATGAACAGGATCACCCCGACCCCGGCGATCGTCGTGTACTGGCGGTTGAGGTAGGCGCGGGCGCCCTCCTGCACGGCGGCCGAGATTGCCTGCATGCGCTCGTTGCCGGGCGATAGCGCCAGCAGCTGGCGGGCCGTCGTCGCGCCATAGACAATCGCCGCGGAAGCGCAAACCAGCGCGACGAGGACGCCGTGTTGCGTCAGGAAGCTAGTCAAGAGAAGATCCTCCGGGAAAGCTCTGAGTTCGAGGGGGGCGCGCGCGGATGCGTAGCCAACAACTGCAAAAGGGCCGCCACCCATGCGAGAGCGGAGACCCGGTGATCGCGGCCGAGTGTAGCGTGAGGGGCGGTCAAACGTCCCGCCAAACGCCCCTAAACGGTTTGCCAGCCGATCAATCGAGGTGGCTGTGGGCTACTGCCCGGGAACCCAGAGCCGACCGCTTCGCTGCGCCGGACCGGCCTGCCCGGGTTCTGGCTGCTCGGGCTCGGGCGGCGCTCCCGGCTCCGGCTGGGAGGACGTCTCGCCCGCGGTCTCGCTTCCGCTGGAGGCGCTTGCCGCCGCCGACTCCGGAGCGGCGCTCTGACCACCGAGGCGGACGAACTGGAGCTGGAGCTGGGAAACCGCATCGCGAATCGGCGCGGCCTGGGCGGGTGCCACCTGCTCGACGAGCGGCAGCAACGCACGCACGCCCTCTATGGCCAGTCTGACCTGCTCCGGATCGCGTTCGCCCTCGGTCCCCGGCGCAATTCCGGTGCGGCGCATCCCGAGGTTGATCAACGTCACCACATGCTCGAGCAACACGTGCTCGACCCGGATCTTCTTGATCTCCTCCTCGTATGCGGCCCGAAGCTCTTCCTCGCTCGGCTGCCCGGCCGGGCCACCTTCCACTGTGCTCATCTGGTCACCTCCGCAGTACTCCCAAGCACACCAGCATACGTATCGCGGGTCTCGGCGACGACGGTGGCGAACACCTCAAACAGGCTCATTCCGCCCTCCAGCATCCGTCGCTGCCGCTGAGCCCCGTTCTGCTGGGGCAGCGACACATCGATCCCCAGCTCGGAGCGGACCGGTGCCGACCACTCGAGCAGGCGATCGACCGCCGCCGCGGCCGGATACGCATCCCCGCCGTCCAGATCGAGCAACTCGCCGTCGAGTCCGTGGCGGATTGCGCGCCACGTGTTCTCCTCGATCATGCGTCCCGGCAGGTCGACGAATGGAACCCCCTCGTCGATGTCCCGCGCAGCCTGGGCGATACAGGCCATGATCAGTGCGGCCAGCCCATCCGACTCGGCCGCGGTGGCCTGCGCGTCGCAGATCCGCACCTCCACCGTCCCGAAGGCGAAGTGCGGGCGCACCGACCACCACACCTGCGTGTATTCGACGATCGATCGCGTCCGGACCAGGAAGTCGATATACCGGGCGAACGCGTCCCAGCTGCCGAACGGGTCCGGGATGCCGCAGCGGGGGAAGCTGCGGGTGAACGTCTGGGTCCGCGCGCTGTGCAGGCCAGAGCTACGGCCGTCGAGAAACGGCGAGTTGGCCGAGATGGCCAACAACAACGGCAGCACCGGCCGCAGGCGGTCGCACACGAGCACCGCTCGATCGGAGCCGTTGATGCCCACGTGCACGTGCAACGAGAAGGTGTTGTTGCGCCAGGCGACGTACTTGAGCCCGTCCTCGACGCGGCGGTAATGCTTGGTGTCGATGATCCTCTGGTCACGGTAATCCGACCACGGATGGGTCCCCGTCGCGCCAAGAGCGATTCCTCGATCATCGGCCAGAGCGAACAGACGCCGCCGGAGCTCGCGCTGGGCTGCCGCGGCCGCGGCGAGGTCATCGGCCCGACCCGAGCGGATCTCGATCTCCGATGCGATCAGCTCGCCGGCTATCGAGCTGGCCAGCCCGGGATCGCCGGCGGCGGCGTCGCGCAGCTCCTCGAACCGGGGCACAAGCCCCAGCTCACCCGGATCGAGCAGGGCGAATTCCTCCTCGAGCCCAACCGTGAAGTCGGTCGAAGCGTCAAAGGCCGCACGCGCGCGATGCAGGTCTAGGTCCATGTCCCAGAAGGCGGTCAGGTCAGGTAGAAGTACAGCGCGTACAGCAGATCGACGGCCGGGCTGGAGGTGTGCACAGTCACCTCGGGCGGAACCTGGAGCAGGGTGTCGGAATAGTTGAAGATGATCTTCACACCCGCCTCGACGAGCTGATTTGCCACGGCCTGGGCGGCCGCCGACGGGACCGCGAGGACGGCCACGACAATGTCGAGCTCGTCGATCACCGCGACCATCTCCGAGCTGTGGCGAACGGCCAGGGATCCGATCGTCGTGCCGACGAGCTGCTCGTCGACATCGAACACGGCCACGACGCGGAACCCGTGGTCGGCAAAAATGTCGGACGTGGCGATCGCCGTGCCGAGGTGTCCGGCTCCAAACAGGGCGATGTTGTGCTGGCCCGAGGTACGCAGGATCTTGCGGATCTGCGTGACGAGTGAATCTACGTTGTAGCCCACGCCGCGCTTGCCGAACTTGCCGAAGCCCGACAGATCACGGCGAATCTGCGTCGAGTTGACGTGCGTGTAGTCCGCCAACTCCTGCGAGGAGATCGTCTCCTTGCCCATCTTGCGTGCCTGAGTGAGGACCTGGAGGTAGCGCGACAGGCGTGCCGCGACGCCAAGCGAAAGCTTCTCTCCGGGCTTCTCGCTGCCCGGCGCGGCGATCTCGGTACCTCGACCGACCGTATAGCTCATCCGATCCTCACTCTACTAACGCACATTCCCAGCCCGGGAATGATTCAGCCGGCGGACCAGCTCGTCCTCGTCGACGAAGAGCTCAAAGACCTCCACCCCATCGATCGTAACGACGGGGATGCGCTCGAGGTAGGAGCGCAGCAGCGCGTCATCAGCCTCGATGTCGCGCTCGATCAGCCTGAACGGGTGCCGCTCGGACACCCGCAGCAGCAGCTCGCGGGCCTCGTCGCACAGACAGCAGCCCTCGCGGCCATAGAGAACAACCTCAATCATGCCGCCACCAGCGCGCGCTCACCGGTCGCGTACACGTCGAGGCCAAGATAGGCCGGATAGGGCATCGGATCGACGAACCGGGCAGCGCTGGCGATCATCGCCGCGTTGTCGGTGCAGAGCTCGCGAGGCGGGATGTCGATAGCCACGCCGAGACCCGATAGCCGCTCGCGTAGTGGCCCATTTGCGGCCACGCCGCCGCCGGCGGCCAGGCGGGCCATGCCGGTGTGCTCGAGCCCCCTGAGCACCCGGATGGTCAGCGCCTCGACGATCGCGCGCTGGTAGGAGGCGGCCAGATCGTGCCGGCGACGCTCGGCCTCATCCGCGCCGAGGTCGCGGATCCGGTAGAGCAGCGCCGTCTTGAGCCCGGCGAATGAGAAGTCCAGCCCACCCACCCGGGCCGCCGTGGGGAACGCGAACGCGGTCGGATCGCCGTCGCGAGCGAGTCGCTCGAGCGCCGCTCCGCCCGGGTAACCGAGCCCGAGCAGGCGGGCGCCCTTGTCGAACGCCTCGCCGGCCGCATCGTCGAGCGTCTGGCCGAGCACCTCGAAACCCGGTCCCGCGTCGGTCACCCTGGCCAACAGCGTGTGACCCCCGCTGGCGATGAGGCTGACGAACGGGGGCTCGAAGGGGGCCGGGGCCAGGAGACTGGCCGCCACGTGACCGTGCAGGTGGTCGACGGCGGCCAGCGGGAGCTTATGGGCTGCCGCCAGCCCCTTGGCCGTCGAGACCCCGACCAGCAGCGCGCCGACGAGGCCGGGTCCGCGGGTGACGGCGATCAGCTCGAGCTCGGCCGGGGTGGCGCCGGCGGTCCGCAGGGCATCGTCGACGACATCGCCGATCAGCTCCAGGTGATGCCGCGAAGCGACCTCGGGTACGACGCCGCCGTAGCGATCGTGGACCCCCTGGGAGGAGATCACGTTGGCGAGGATCTGACCGTCGCGGGTGATGACCGCGGCGCACGTATCGTCGCAGCTCGTTTCCAGCGCGAGGATCACCCCGAGGCGCCGGATGTCGACGTCGCCTGGGTGGCACGCCACATGATCATCGCGTCCTCTCCCGTGTCGTGGTAATAGCGGGGACGTGTGCCGGCGGACCTGAATCCGAACCGCTCGTACAGTGCGATCGCGGGAGCGTTGGAGGTCCGTACCTCGAGCGTGTATGCGTCGTCAGGGCCGGCGCGCTCGAGCAGCTCCTCCAGCAGCGCACGGCCATGACCACGCCGCTGGGCCACGGGGTCGACGGCGATGTTCATCAGATGCCACACGTCCGCGTAGCGCGAGCAGATGAGGTAACCAACGATGGCGCCGTTCTCGATCGCGGCCAGGCAGATGCTGGACGGCTTGGAGAGCTCGAGCACGAACATGGCCAGCGACCAGGGCGTCGGAAAGGCACGCCGCTCGATCGCGATCACCGCGGGCAGATCGGAGTAGGCGAGGGGACGGATGAATACGGACTCGGTGGTCATGCGCTGGGGCTGGCGCGGCGGTTGATCTCGGCGTCGGGAATGCGCAGGTACTGGGGCTCGACTCGATCAGACGGCGTTACCGGCACTGTGCCCACGAGGCGGCAATGGTTGATCGCCGTGACCCTGTGGAGCGCCGAGTCACCCCCGGGGACCGAGATTCCCGAATGTTCGAGAATTGCTCGGAATTCTACCGACCCGTCTCCGATCGCCAGAGCCCTCGCCCAGCGCGCCGACACGGTGTGAGCGAGTGTCTCCGGGGCGAGTGCCACCGGTGCCAGCTGCGGGTTGCCGATCATGACGGCGGCCGGCTCCCAGGCACACGCGAACACCTCTCCGCGGCGCGCGTCGAGCACCGCCACGAGCAGATCCGCAGCCGCCGACTCCTCGGTCCCGCAGGCGTTGAGGGCGAGGGAGCGCAGCGTCGAGATCCCGGTCAGAGGAATGTCGCGAGCTTGCGCGAGTGCCCGGGCGGTGGCGATCCCGATCCGCAGGCCGGTGAAGGTGCCCGGTCCGGTGCCGACGGCCAACGCGTCGATCGCCTCCCAGCCGGCAGCCCTCCCGCACGCCTGCGCGTAACGCTGCAGCAGCTCGTCGACCAGGGGCAGCAACCGGTTGGCGTGGCGCGGCCTCGAGCCCGGTGGCGGGTCGTCGCGCGCCTCGAGTACCACCCCGCGCTCCTGATCGCACAGCGCCACCGCGGTCGCGCGGGTGGCGGTGTCGAGGGCCAGCACGGTCATGCACGCACCATGTCGATGAGCCGCCGATCGTCTCCGGCGTGCTCGATCCGGACCCGCGCGGCAATTCTGGCCAGCGCCGAAAGCTCGCGCTCCTCGCCCTTGGGCCATTCCACGAAGGCGATCGTGTCGGGGCCGAGGTAATCGAGCAGCAGGTCGGGATCCTCGGCCCTCAGGTCATCGATCCGGAACAGGTCGACGTGCGACACGGGCACAGGGGCCCGATACCGCTGCCCGATCGTAAATGTCGGACTGGTTACGGGCGTCTCGACGCCGAGGGCACGCGCGGCACCACGAACGAAGGTGGTCTTGCCCGCACCCAACTCGCCCTCGACCAATACGACATCGCCCGGCGCTAACGACCCGGCCAGCATTGCGCCCGCCGCCTCCGTCTCAGCGGCGCTGGCCGTGTGCCTAGGCGCCATGTCTAACTCCCGCGCCTTGGTCGCATCGCCATCCTGCGCGACACTGTAGAGCCAAGCGCCCGAGCGCAGAGGCTCGATAAACCGCGTGCAGACAGCGCCTTTCGCTACCGTCCTTGCGTCATGACCGCTCCTGCCCAGGAACCGGCAGCTTCCGGTCGACTGGCTGCTTTGCGCAACCGCTTCGCGCCGTCACTGGACAGCCTCAAGGGTTCCGACACCGCCAAAGCCGCGGGACTTGCCGGAGCGATGATCGCCAACAACATCATCGCGCTCGGCTCCACGTTCGTGTTCGCACGCGAGCTCGACGACTACGGCTCACTCGGCGCCCTGATCAGCTATCTGTTGATCCTGACCGTGGCCGGCCAGGCGATGCAGGTGGCCACCGCACGCGAGGGCGTGCTCGGGCATCTTGGCCTTGGCGCCGACCTGCTGGAGACGATGAAGCGTTGGACCAAGTCGCTGCTGATCGTCAGCGTCGTCCTGACGGTGGTCTCGATCGCGCTACAGGCTCCGATCGCGCAGGCCGTTGGTGTCAAGCACTACAGCTGGGCCGCTGCGGCGGGAATCCCCGCCGGCTGTATGTACCTCCTGGTGTCGTTGATGCGGGGTGCGCTCCAGGGTGTCGGGGACTACCGCGCGGTCGGTCTCTCGCTGATCGGCGAGCAATCGGTGCGGTTGGTCACCGGGGCAATCCTGGCTGCGGCATGGCTCAACGTCACAGGCGCGTATCTCGGCTCGCTGCTGTCGTACGCCGCGATGGCCGTGTACTGCTGGGTGCACCTCAGGCGCTATGCCGCGCGTGCGCCGGCCAGCGATCACGAGCCCCAGGCCGCCATCGGCCTGTGGACGCATGTGAAGAGCGCATGGGCGCCGATCGCTGGGCTGAGCGTGATCGCCGTGCTTCAGAACATCGACCTGATCGCGGCCAAGCACCAGTTCCCCCAGGACACCGCCAGTGCCTACGCGGCCACCGCTGTGGCGGCCAAGGTGCTGATCTGGGTCGCCATCGGGGCGGGTTTCTACCTGGTCCCCGAGGTGTCGCGCCGCCGTGCGGCCGGCGAGGACACACGCCCCGTCCTGGTCCGGTCGCTGGCCATCATCGGCGTCTGCGCCGTGCCGTGCCTGCTGATCTTCGCCGCCGTCCCGCACCTGTTGCTCAGCGTCGCCTTCGGCGCCAAGCGCGCCACCGCCTCGGACGCGCTGTTGATCCTGGGCTGCGCCTTCACCGTGTTGGCCGCCACCTATCTCGCCGTCCAGTACATGTTGGCCCTGAAGCGAACCTGGTTCCTGATTCCGCTCGGCGCGGTGGCCATTGCCGAGCCGTTCATCCTCGTCAACGGACCGAAGCATCCGACCGGCTTCGCCGTCACCGTGCTGGCCGTCCAGGTGGTGGGTGCGGTGATCGCCTTCGCGCTGGCGCTAAGGCGCGACCGCGCTCCGGCGCCGGCCGAGGTCAGTCCGCAGGCAGCCGCGGAGCCGTCGCGGGATCTGGGCCGCGAGCCCGCTCTGGACAAGCTCTAGGTTCAGCTCGCTCCGCCGCCGTGCTGGGCCAGGTACTCGGCCACCCGCTCGGCGGCGGCGCGGAGGCGACGGAAGTACGCGGCCCGGCTGAGCGACAGGTCGATGGCGGCCTGCTCGTGGCTCGGGGCCGGCTCGATGTAGCCACGGATGAGGACCCGACGGAGCAGCTTCTCGTTCTCGTTGTCTCCGAAGGCGCGCTCGGCGGCGATCAGGTCAACCGTGGTCACGCGGGCGATGGCGGCGACACCGAGCGAGGAAAGGCGCACGCCCGTCAACTCCGCCTCGGCCAGCCGGCGGATCAGCGAGCGCACGATCTCCGGACGCTCCTCGCCCTCGGCCGGAACCCAATCGCTGTCCGCCGCCGCGGTTTCGGCCGCCAGGGCGAGTGCCAGCGGCGAACCTTCGGCCCACTCGAGGACCGCGCCGGCGCGTCCGTCGCCCTCGCTGAGCCCGTGGGCGGCCAGGAGGTCGCGCGGTCCGCGCGCCGGCCAGGATCGCCTCGAGGGCGTCAGGCATGGGCGGCAGCTCGCGTCCCTCGACGAAAAAGGTCTCCCGGCCCCCGAGCGCCGCGCGCCGGGCCAGCTCGCGCAACAACGCGCTCTTTCCGATGCCGCCGGCGCCGTGGACCAGCACAATGATCGCCGGGGGATCGGTCCCCAGACAGCGCTCCAGGAAGGCCAGCTCGGCCGTCCGGCCGACGAAGCGGCCGCGGTCGCGGTCGAGCATTCGGTCAGCGAGCGTGTCGGCGCCCGCCCCGAAGGCTGCTGGAAGGTACCCCGTGTCCTCCACCTCAGCGAAGGTTAGTCAGTATGGACGCATGAGGCTGGTCCTCGTGCGTCGCATCTTTCGCGGGTTGAACAATGCGCGGTTGTTGAGGGCCGAGCAAGGCCAGAGCCGCATACGACCGTGGAGGACCAGCCATGCCTGACGTTACCCCGTGCCTGCATCCGGGTGAAGTGCGCCGGTGGATCTCGTTCGATCAGCACAAGTTCTCGATCGTCGCCGCGACCTTGCCGCCGGATGGCGGCAAGCCGGAGGTCTGCCGGATCGAGACGACCGAGAAGGCGGTCCGCCGGTTCATCGAGAAGCAGGGCGGCCCGGCCGGCCTGTCAGTCTGCTACGAGGCGGGGCCTGGCGGGTTCGCGCTGTGGCGGCTGCTGACGAAGCTCGGCGTGGCGTGCGACGTCGTGGCGCCGTCGTTGATCCCGGTCCGTGCTGGCGATCGCGTGAAGACGGATCGTCGTGACGCGAAGAAGCTCGTGTCGTTGTATCGCGCGGGGATGTTGCGATTCGTGCACCCGCCGACGCCGGAGCTCGAGGGCCTGAGGGATCTGCTCAGGGCGCGTGACGATCTGCGTGGCGTGCGGCTCGCGGCGCGGAACCGGGTGCTGAAGCAGCTGCTGCGCCACGGACGGATCTTCCGCGAGGGGAAGACGGCGTGGACGAAGCTTCACCGCCGCTGGCTCGCGACTCAGCGGCTCGACGACCCGCTCGCTCAGGAGGCGCTCGAGCAGCTGCTGATCCACGTCGACGGGATCGAGCGTCAGCTCGACACGCTCGACGCGCGCCTCGCCGAGATCGCGGGCAGCGAGCGGTGGGGCGCCCACGTGCAGGTCCTCACGCGCTTCCGCGGGATCGCGACGATCACCGCGCTCGGGTTGATCGCCGAGATCGGCGACTTCGCCCGCTTCTCGCACCCGCGGGAGCTGGCCGCGTGGCTCGGGATCGTCCCGTCGGAGTACTCCTCCGGTGATCAGCAGCACCGCGGTCACATCACCCTCGCCGGGAACAAGCACGCCCGCCGACTGCTGATCGAGGCAGCTTGGCACTACCGTCACGCTCCCCGCCTGCCCGCCTCGGGCCCGCCGCCGGACGAGCGCGCCTGGCAAGCCCAAGTCCGGCTGCATCACCGACACCGGCATCTCACCGACCACGGGAAACGCTCGACGGTCGCGAACGTCGCGGTCGCCCGTGAGCTGGTCGGGTTCCTGTGGGCCGCGATGACCAACCAGCCCTTGCGTGCCACCGACTCGTCCGCCGTCAACCACGACCAGCTCCAGGAGGCCACCGCTTAGCACGCCCCCCTGTGGTGGGGCCGGGCGGCGCGGTGCGACCCGCCCGGAGGATCCTCGCTTAGGTCTATGCGATTTCGACTCGCGACGCTAGTACGAGGCAGCTCACGACCGGACACTGTCCTGCGGTCCCGACCCGCGCATCTCAGAGTGACAGTCGTCGTTGCGCTCGCACCCGCCGCCCGGCCCCACCAACCACCACCATGACCCCAACACCAACAACGACAACGGCCCGAACCCAGCGGCCCCTTGACACGCGCGTCCATCTCAGACCTCATATCGCGAGCGAGTCCAAATCTGGACACTCGCTGGACACCGGCATGATCGGTCCCACACGGGCCATTCGCGGGGTTATGGTCGGTTGGGGCGAACCCCACCGAATGGAGGCGAGATGGCGGTCATCAAGATCATCGAGCTAGTGGGTAGCTCCCCCAACAGCTCCGACGACGCCGTCAAGGCCGCGCTGGCCGACGCACGGACCACTCTGCGCAACATCAAGGCCGTCGATGTCGTTTCCGTCGGGCTGCGCGGAGACAACCTCGACGAGTGGCGTGCGCACGTCCGCGTCGCCTTCCTGGTCGAACGTGTCAGCGAGTAGCTTCTCGTAGAACGCGCTAGAAGAGCCCGAGCTGAGCCGCCGGCTCTGGTTGACCCGCTGTCGGCGCCGGCTCGGGGTCGGGGAGCTCGTCGAGCTCGGGGATCGGTTCGAGGTCGTCGACGCCAGGCAGGTGTGAGGAGTCGGACGCCTCCGGCTGGGTCGGTGGTCCCTGCTCGAGCAGCCGCGGAATCCGGTGAAAGTCCGCGCGCAGCGTCTCGAGTGTCGACGGCGTGTACAGCGCAGCGGCGGGGTGATACAGCGGGTAGCACCGCACCGCCCGCGACCCGATCACGCGTACCTCGTCCCTCCCGTGCAGCCGCGAGATTCCTGTCGTGTCGTGGCGCAGCAGCTTGGTCGAGAAGTTCCCCAACGTGCAGATCACGGTCGGCTCGATCAGATCGACCTGCTGGCGGAGGTAGGACTGGCAGGCTTCGATCTCGTTGGGATGCGGATCGCGGTTGTTCGGCGGGCGGCATTTGAGCACGTTGGCGATGAATACGTCGGCGCGCTCCAGGCCGATTTCGCCCAGCAACTTCTCGAGAAGCTTGCCCGCCTGGCCGACGAAGGGGAGCCCCATCCGGTCCTCGTTGGCTCCGGGCGCCTCGCCGATGAACATCAGGTCAGCGTTCGCGCTACCGGCCCCGAAGACCACGTTGGTGCGGGTCTGGTGCAGAGGACAGCGGACGCATTCCCGCGCCTCCTCGTAGACGCTTTTCAGCAACTCCCGGCGCTCGGCAGCGCTTCTCACGCGGCTGATGGTAGTGCCGCGAGGAGACGCGTTCGCGGTGGGCAGGCCAGGGTTTTCAGGAAATTGCGGGGTGAAGCGCGGGGGCGTAGGAGATGCCGACGATCAAGCCATCCTCGGTGAGAAGCCTGGTCACCGTCTGGCCCCACGGCTCGACGCGGGGCGCATGCAACATCTCATAGCCCGCCCGCTGAAGCTCGGCAGCTGCTGCCGCGACAGCCTCCTCATCCTCGACCTCGAATTCGATCGATGCCTGGGGAACGAGGCGGCCTGCGGGCCATTCCGCCGTACCAAAGCACGCCTCGGCCGCCTCCGAGAGCGGCCACACGCCGAAGTGCTTGCTGCCGTCGATGTTTCCGCTGGAACGGTAGCCATCGCCCTCGCCCTCCAAGGGGAGGCCCAGGGCATCGATGAACAGCTTGTGGCTCTGCGCGGGGTCAGCGGCGACAACCGCCACGCTGGTAATGAATTGAACGTTCATGAGCACAGCCTAGAGCCGCGTGCCGAGATGCCGCCCCGCCGATCGGCACGGGCCTGTCCTGAGCAAGGGATCGCCACCGCCATCGGTGGCCAATCGCGCACAACCCGTTCCCGCCGCGGCGTAACCGCCCCGGGCCACGCAGTATGATGCATGACGAGGTCGTCACTTTCGTGGGATGGACCTCGATGTTTTCACTACTTCTTCGCTCACCGACCGGTATCTCACATGCGGGAACTGGAACGGGAATCCCCCTTGGACATCCCTTGTCGCCTCAGGCTGGCAGTTGTTGGCCGTGGCCGGATGGGGATGGCGCTGTCGAGCGCTCTGCGGCACGCGGGCTATGAAGTCACCGGCCCCCTGGGCCGCCGCTCCGCCGCCGGTGGCGCGGATGCGGTGGTGCTGTGTGTGCCCGACGGCCAGATCGTCGAGGCCGCCGCGCACATCGACCCTGGCGTGCTGGTCGGCCACTGCTCGGGAGCCACGGGTATTGAGGTGCTCGCCCCGCGCGAGGCCTTCTCGCTCCACCCGCTGATGACCGTCACGGCCGAGGGTGCCCGCTTCGCCGGCGCGGGCGCGGCAATCGCCGGGAGCTCTCCCCGCGCGCTGCGGGTGGCCGATGAGCTGGCCGCTGCGCTGGGGATGCGGGCGATCGAGATCTCGGACGAGCATCGGGCCGCCTATCACGCTGCGGCGTCGATCGCGTCGAACTTCCTCGTGACGCTCCAGACCGCCGCCGAGCAGCTGGCCGCCACAACCGGAGCCGATCGCGAGCTGTTCGTGCCGCTTGTGCGCGCCACGGTCGAGAACTGGGCCGCACTCGGCGGCGAACGCGCTCTGACCGGCCCCGTGGCGCGTGGAGATGCGGTCACCGTCGACGGCCAGCGCGCGGCAATCGCCGAGCGCTGTCCCGAGCTGTTGCCTCTGTTCGATGCCATGGTGCAGGCCACCCGCGCGCTGGCGCGCCGGGAGGTGGTGGCGGCGTGAAGACGATTCGCACGGTGGCAGAGCTCCGCGCGGCGTTGCTCGAGGACCGCCGGGCCGGACGCGTGATCGGCCTCGTCCCAACCATGGGCGCCCTGCACGAGGGGCACCTATCGCTGATCCGCGCCGCGCGGGCACAGTCAGACGTGGTCGTCCTGTGGTTGTTCGTGAACCCGGCCCAGTTCAACGACGCGGCCGACCTCGAGGCATACCCGCGCCACGAGGCGGCCGACGGCGCCATCGCGGCCGAGCTCGGCGTGGACTACATGTTGGCCCCGCCGGCATCGGAGGTGTACCCGCCGGGCTTTGCCACCACGGTGTCAATCGCCGGTCTCACCGACCGACTCGAGGGCGCCCACCGCGGTCGCGCCCATTTCGACGGGGTCACCACGGTGGTGACGAAGCTGTTCAACATGGTCGCTCCCGACGTCGCGTACTTTGGGCAGAAGGACGCCCAGCAGGCGGTGGTGATCAGGCGTCTCGTCCGCGATCTCGATATGCCCGTCCGGATCGAGGTCTGCCCCACCGTCCGCGAGCCCGACGGGCTGGCGCTGTCCAGCCGCAACGTTCAACTGACCGCCGATCAGCGCACCCGGGCGACCGGGCTGTATCGGGCGATGCAGGCGATCGCTCGATCGATCGCGGCCGGCGAGCGCGATCCGGGCGCCGCCATCGCCGCGGGCCGCCGAGAACTTTTTGCGTCGGACATCGAGCCCGAATATCTGGAGCTCGTGGCCGCGGAGACGCTGGCTCCGATCGAGCGGGTCGAGGGTGAGGTGCTCGCCCTCGTCGCGGCTCGGTTCGGAGACACGCGTCTGATCGACAACCAGGTAATTGCCGTGCAGGAGGGACCGCGTGCCGCCGGCGTCCACGCCGGCGGGCAGATCATCAACGTCGATCGCGAGGTGGCGACTTCCCCGGAGGCGCCAACCGTCGCGTAAGTGAGGTCAATTCGCATGTCCGCAACACCCAGAATCGTCGTCCCCGAGAGCCTCGACGCACCGCTGCCGATGACGCTGCCACGGCTGGCCGAGAAGAAGCGCCTCGGCGAGCAGATCGTGATGATCACGGCCTACGACTATCCCTCGGCTCAGGTGGCCGAGGAATCCGGAGTGGACGTGGTGCTGGTCGGCGACTCGGGCGCGATGACCGTGCTCGGCTACCCGTCAACGGTGCCGGTGACGACCGACGAGATGCTCATGCTCGCCGCCGCGGTGCGGCGCGGGCTGCGCAGCCCGCTGATGGTCGGCGACCTGCCGTTCGGCTCCTACGAGGCCTCGGACGAGCAGGCGATCACTACCGCCCAGCGGTTCATCAAGGAGGCGGGCTGCGACGCGGTCAAGCTCGAGCGAGGCGGGACGAGCATCCTGCGCGCGCGAGCGATCGTCGACGCCGGCATTCCGGTCATGGGCCATGTCGGACTGACCCCGCAGACGGCCACCGCGCTCGGCGGCTACCGTGCCCAGGGGCGCACGGCAAGTCGGGCGCTGCAGGTCGCCAGCGACGCCCTTGGCCTCCAGGATGCCGGCTGCTTCTCGATCGTGTTCGAGGCGATCCCGGCCGCCGTCTCGGAGATCGTCATGGAGCGGCTCGAGATCCCGGTGATCGGGATCGGCGCCGGCCCGGCGACCGACGGACAGGTGCTCGTGTTCCATGACCTGCTCGGTATCTATGACGGCCACGCCCCGCGGTTCGCCAAGCGCTTTGCCGAGATCAAGGCGCAGATGGTGGCCGGTGTGGCCGAGTACAGCGCCGAAGTTCGGTCGGGTGCATTCCCAGCTCCGCAGCACACGTACTCGATCGACGAAGAGGAGCTGGTCGGACTCCGGGCAGGTATCGACGCCCCGGCTTAGCGATCTCAACCGCTCGGCGGCCCGGAGGAGGGGCCGGAATGACTACCATGCTCCGCCATGCCGCGCCTCGCGCGAGTTTTCAGTCCACGCGACCGGATCTACTTCGAGTTGTTCGAGGAGGCCGGCCAGAACCTGCGCACCGCGGCAGATCTTCTCGATGAGCTGCTGACCAACTATCCGGACAGCAAGGACCTGGCGCAGGAGATCCGCGACTGCGAGCACGAGGGCGATCGAATCACGCACGACATCATCGACCGGCTCAACCACACGTTCGTTACGCCGATCGACCGCGAGGACATCCTCGCGCTGACCTCCGCCCTCGACGACATCGTCGACTTCATCGAGGAGGTCGCCGACTATCTCGGCCTGTACAAGATCGAAGCTCCGATGGATCAATCGATCAAGCTGGCGCGGGTGCTGAAGGCCGCATCGCATCAGATCTGCGATGCCATCCCGCATCTGCGCGGCTTCCGTGACATCTCGACGCACACGGTCGAGGTCAACCGGCTCGAGAACGAGGGCGACCGGATCACGCGAGAAGCCGTCGCCGCCCTGTTCGACGGCGGCATCGATCCGATGGTCGTAATCCGGTGGAAGGACCTGTACGAGCGACTCGAGGCCGCCATCGACGCGACCGAGAAGGCCGCGTATCTGATGGAGGGAATCGTCATCAAGAACTCGTAGGCGGGCTCGCCTCAGTACTCGATCTGCTTCAGGACTCGGGCTGGGGCGCCGGCGGCTATCGAGTATGGGGGGATGTCGGTGGTGACCACGGAGTTGGCGCCGATCACGCAGCGCTCGCCGATCCTCACGCCGCTGGTCACGACGACGTGGGCGCCGCACCAGACGTTGTCGCCGACGCGCGTCGGGCCCTTGGAGGTGAAGCCCTGCCAGGTGACCGGCAGCTTGGGGTCGTCGAGGCGGTGGCTGGCGTCGGAGACGAAGCAGCCGTTGGCGAACATGCAGTGATCGCCGATCTCGACCAGCTCAGCCGCGGCGACCATGACGCCCAGATTGAGGAAGCTGCCGGCGCCGATTCGCACGCGGGCCGCTCCGGGTGCGGTGATCCACACGTTCGGCTCGAACAGCACGCCCATGCCAAGCTCCAGGCGGCCCTCGAGGAGCGCCTCAAGCACGTTGCCGTGGACGGGCCAGCGCACGAAGGCCCCACAGCGGGCGAACTCCCAATGGATCCGCGCGCGGTTCCAGGGCAGTGAGTTCTGCTCATACCAGCGCCATTTCTGGGCCCATAGCTTGAGCCGGTCCGGGTCGATCACACACCTCCGGCGCTCAGCCGGCCGCCACCGCCGCCCGCTCGCCGCGGGCGCTCCGCCGGCGGGCCCGCACCGGCAGCAGATCGGCCAGATAGCGCCCGGTGTAGGACTCGGCGACCTGAGCCACCTGCTCGGGCGTCCCCCGGGCGATCACACGTCCGCCCTCATCGCCCCCCTCTGGGCCGAGATCGATCAGCTGATCGGCGACCTTGATGACGTCGAGGTTGTGCTCGATCACCACGACCGAGTTGCCGGCCTGCACCAACCGGTCGAGTACCTCGAGCAGCCGCTGGATGTCGGCAAAGTGCAGCCCTGTGGTCGGCTCGTCGAGGATGTAGATCGTCCGGCCGGTGGCGACCTTGCACAGCTCGGCGGCCAGCTTCACCCGCTGCGCCTCGCCACCCGACAGCGTCGTCGCCGGCTGCCCGAGTCGCATGTAGCCAAGGCCGACGTCATTGAGAGTCTCCACCCGCCGGCGGATCTTGGGGATGTGGGCGAAGAACTCGAGCGCCTCCTCGATCGGCATCTCGAGGACATCGGCGATCGTCTTGCCCTTGAAGCGGACCTCGAGCGTCTCGCGGTTGTAGCGCTTGCCGTGGCACTGTTCGCAGGGCACGTACACGTCGGGGAGGAAGTGCATCTCGATCTTGATCTGCCCGTCGCCGCGACATATCTCACAGCGGCCGCCCTTGACGTTGAACGAGAAGCGGCCCGGCTTGTAGCCCCGCGCGCGGGCCTCCTGAGTCTTGGAGAACAGGTCCCGGATCTGGTCGAACAGGCCGATATAGGTGGCCGGGTTGGACCGCGGGGTCCGACCGATCGGCGACTGGTCGACCGAGATGATCTTGTCGAGCTGCTCAAGGCCCGTGATCCGCTTGTGGACCCCGGCGCGCTGCCGGGTACGGTGGAGCCGGTTGCCCACCGCCTTGTACAGGACCTCGTTGACCAGCGTTGACTTGCCCGAGCCCGACACCCCGGTCACGCAGCACAGGACGCCTAGAGGGACCTTCACATTGATGTCCTTGAGGTTGTGCTGGGCCGCACCCTCAATGCTCACGTAGGCGGACGGCCTGCGCCGGCGCTTGGGCGTCTCGATCGTCCGGGTCCCAGCCAGGAACTGCCCGGTCAGCGATTCGGGGACGAGCGAGACCTCCTCGGCCGTCCCCTGCGCGACCACGTAGCCGCCGTGTTCGCCCGCTCCGGGACCCATGTCGACCAGGTGGTCGGCCGCACGCATCGTCCCCTCGTCGTGCTCGACCACCAGGACCGTGTTGCCGAGCCCCCGCAGCCGGTCGAGCGTGGCGATCAGCTTTGCGTTGTCGCGCTGGTGCAGCCCGATCGAGGGCTCATCGAGGATGTAGAGCACGCCGACCAACGACGAGCCGATCTGCGTGGCCAGCCGGATCCGCTGCGCCTCGCCGCCCGACAGCGTCGCCGCCGCGCGCTCCATCGAGAGATACCCAACGCCGACGTTCTCCAGGAACTGCAGCCGCTCCTCGATCTCCCGCAGGACCAGTCGCGCGATGCGTTGGTCGTGCTCGGGCAGGTCGAGTCCACGAACCCACTGGAGTGCCCGCTGCGCCGAGCGCCCGACGAACTCGTGAATCGGCGTTCCGCTGACCAGGACCGCCCGCGACTCGGGCCGGAGCCTCGCGCCCTTGCAGTCCGGGCAGGGTCGCAGCGTCATGAACTCCTCGATCTTCTCGCGCGAGAACTCGGACTCGGTCTCGCGGTAGCGGCGCTCGAGGTTGGGCACGATCCCCTCGAACGTCGTGTGGTATGAGCGCCGGCGCCCGAACCGGTTGCGATAGGAGACCTGGATCCGCTGGCCATTGGTCCCGTAGAGGAAGAAGTCCTGTGCCTCCTCGGGCAGATCACCCCATGGCGTCTCGAGATCCACCGCGTAGCGCTCGGCGATGGCCTGCGTCAGCTGGTCGTAATAGTCGGATGCGCTGACCGCCCACGGCGCGATCGCGCCCTCCCCGATCGACAGCGTCGGATCGGGGACGACCAGCTCGGGATCGATCTCCATCTGCGAGCCCAGGCCGGTGCACCGCGGACAAGCCCCGTGTGGCGAGTTGAAGCTGAAGATCCGCGGCTCGAGCTCGATCAGGCTCGGGCCGTGGACGGGACAGGCGAACTTCTCCGAGTACGTCTGGATCTCTGCGGAATCGACCAGCTCGATCTCGACCAGTCCGTCGGCCAACGCCACCGCGGTCTCGATCGAGTCCGCGAGTCGCTTGCGCAGCTCTCCCTTCATCACCAGCCGGTCGACGACGACCGCGATGTCGTGCTTGTACTTCTTGTCGAGCACGATCTCCTCATCGAGCCGACGCAGCTCGCCATCGACCTTGACCCGCGTGAAGCCCTCGCCGCGAAACTCCTCGAGCTGCTTGCCGTACTCGCCCTTGCGACCCCGGACGATCGGCGCCAGGACCATGAACCGCGTGGCCTCGGGCAGCTCCATGACCTGATCGATGATCTGCTCCGCCGACTGACCGGTGATCGGGCGTCCGCAGATATGGCAGTGGGGATGGCCGATCCGCGCCCACAGCAGCCGCAAGTAGTCGTAGATCTCGGTCACCGTGCCTACCGTCGAGCGCGGGTTGCGCGAGGTGGTCTTCTGGTCGATCGAGATCGCCGGCGACAGACCCTCGATCGAGTCCACGTCGGGCTTGTCCATCTGCCCCAGGAACTGGCGCGCGTAGGCCGACAGCGATTCGACATAGCGCCGCTGCCCCTCGGCGTAGATCGTGTCGAATGCCAGCGAGGACTTGCCCGAGCCCGACAACCCCGTGATCACGGTCAACGAGCCGCGCGGGATCGACACGGTGATGTCCTTTAGGTTGTGTTCCCGGGCTCCCGCGACGACCAGTTTGTCCACATAAATCAGTCTAGTTGGTCGAACAGACGTTCGACCGGGCCGAACTCCGCACAATGGACAGTTCGGCCCGCGCGGCCCTACCCCTCAACGCTGGCGTACACCTCATCGAGCAGGGCGCTCCGGTTGGCGAGCTGGAAGTTCTCCGACAGGTAGCGGTCGGTTTCCTCGCGCGGGGTGCCGTTGAGAGCCATGTTCAGAGCGATCAGCCGGGCGCCCTCGGCGTCATCCGGCCCCTGGCTCATCGGCTCGGCCACGGCGCCTTGGAACCCGTTCTCCTCCTCCTCGGCCAGGTCGGCCGCGGGGCTGTGCGCCCCAGCCGCCGAATCCGACGGGGCGGGCGGCTCCGGCTCCTCCGGGGCAGCCGGCGCCTGCGTCTCGGCGCCCGCCGGCTCGACCTCGGGTAGGGCCGGTGCCTTGTCGGCGGCGCCAGCGGGCTCGGGCTCGAAGCGGCCGCGCGGGGCGACGGCGTCGCGTACCTCGCGCAGGTTGCCCTCGAGCAGCTGTAGATCGGCGTTGAGTCGGTTGGAGCCGGTACGCAGCGACTCAACCAGGGCCCCGAGCTCGCTCTCCATCGCATCGAGCCGCTGCAGCATCGACGACGTTGACTCGGACACGTTGCCCACGTAGTCGCGGGCCTGGGCTGTGGCCTGCTCGCGCGTGCTCTGCGCCTCGCTGGTCGCCTCGCTGCGGATCTCGGTGGCCTCCTCCTCGGCCTGGCGCTGGATCTCGGCCGCGCTGGTCTCGGCGGCCTCGACGATCGTGCGAACCTGCTCGCTGGCGGCCGACGCGAGTGTGTCGGTCCGGCGCCGCGCCGACCGCTTGAGCTCGTCGATCTCTTCGGCGACGCTCGCGAGGTGGCTATCGACGGCATCGGGGTCGTAGCCCCGTCGGCCGATGGGGAAGTCCTTCTTCTCGATGCTCTGTCGGTCGAGGGCCACGCGTACTACCTCCATCTCAAGGTCTCAGGGGCAACCGGGGGCGCAGCCTACCGCTCTCGGCGGACCGGCGCCGAGCATGCTCGTCCGCTCGGCATACGGCGCCACTAGGTGGACGGCATGCGCGTCATCCGGCCTTCCGCGATCGCCTGGTCGAGAGCCCTTTTCAGGTCGCGGATCTCGTCCCGGAGCTTGGCCGCGTACTCAAACCGCAGCTCCTCGGCCGCGACCAGCATCTCCTCCTCGAGCTCGACGATCGTCTTCTCGATCTCCGCCGGCGGCATGCCGTCGGTGGGACGCCGACGTCGACGGCGCGAGCGGGGAACCTTGGAATCCGACTGGAGGAACTCGGCGATGTCCGAGATTCCCTTGACGATCGTCTCGGGCGTGATCCCGTGCTGTTCGTTGTACTCGCGCTGGATCGCGCGTCGCCGGTCGGTCTCCCCGAGCGCCGCCCGCATGGCGGCGGTCTCCTTGTCCGCGTACATCAGCACCTTGCCCTCGATGTTGCGCGCGGCGCGCCCGATCGTTTGGATCAGTGAGGTCTCGCCGCGCAGGAAGCCCTCCTTGTCGGCATCGAGGATGCCCACCAGGGAAACCTCGGGAAGGTCGAGCCCCTCGCGAAGCAGGTTGACTCCGACCAGCACGTCGAACTCGCCCAGCCGCAGCTCTCGGATGATCTGGATCCTCTCGAGCGTGTCGACCTCGGAGTGCAGATAGCGGACGCGGAACCCCATCTCGAGCAGATAGTCGGTCAGATCCTCGGCCATCTTCTTGGTCAGGGTGGTCACCAGCGTCCGCTCGTCGCGGTCCACGCGGCCGCGGATCTCGTTCATCAGGTCGTCGATCTGGTTCCGCGTCTCGCGCACCTCCACCTCGGGGTCGACGATGCCCGTCGGGCGGACGATCTGCTCCACCACGCGCGATGAGTGGCTGCGCTCGTACTCGCCCGGGGTGGCGGACACGAACACGATCTGCGGGGTGATGGAGAGGAACTCCTGGAAGGTCTGGGGGCGGTTGTCGAGCGCGCTGGGCAGGCGGAAGCCGTAGTCGACCAGCGTCTGCTTGCGCGACCGGTCGCCCTCGTACATGCCTCCGATCTGCGGCACGGTCTGGTGGGACTCGTCGATGAAGCACACGAGGTCGTCGGGGAAGTAGTCGAGCAGGCAGTACGGGCGGTCGCCGGGGCGACGGCCGTCGAGGATCCGGCTGTAGTTCTCGATGCCACTGCAGAAGCCGAGCTCGCGCAGCATCTCCATGTCGTACTGGGTGCGCTGGCGCAGGCGGTGGGACTCGAGCAGCTTGCCCTGCGCCTCGAGCTCGGCACACCGCTCACCCAGTTCGCGCCCGATCTCGGCCACCGAGTCCTCGATCATGCCCTCGCGCACGTTGTAGTGCGAGGCGGGCCAGATCCCCACGTGCTCGATGTCCTCCTGGAGAATCTCCCCGGTCAGCGGGTCGAACTCCTGGAGCATCTCGACCTCATCGCCGAACAGCACAATGCGGTAGGCGGTCTCGGCGTAGGCGGGGAAGATCTCGAGCGTCTCGCCGCGGACGCGGAAGGTCCCACGGGCCAGCGCGGTGTCATTGCGCGTGTACTGGATCGAGACCAGCTTGCGCAGCAGCGCGTCCCGGTCGATGAACTCGCCCTTGCGCAGCGTCTGGAGGTTCTCGTCGTAGGTCTCCGGCGAACCCAGGCCGTATATGCACGACACGCTGGCCACGATCAGGACGTCCCGGCGGGCGAACAGTGCCGCCGTGGCCGAGTGGCGCAGGCGGTCGATCTCCTGGTTGATGGCCGAGTCCTTCTCGATGTACAGGTCCTTGCTCGGGACGTAGGCCTCGGGCTGGTAGTAGTCGTAGTAGGAGACGAAGTACTCGACCGCATTGCGGGGGAAGTACGTCCGGAACTCGTTGCACAGCTGCGCGGCCAGCGTCTTGTTGTGGGCGATGACCAGCGCCGGCTTCTGCAGCCGCTCGACCGTCGCCGCCATCGTCATGGTCTTGCCTGTCCCGGTCGCGCCCAGGAGCGTGAGGTAGCGCTCGTTCGCGTTCACACCCTCGGCCAGCCGGTCGATCGCCTCGGGCTGATCGGCCGTCGGGCTGTAGGCGGCATCGAGCTCAAACTTGGGCATCTGTGCTCAGCGTAGCGGGGGATGCGGGCGATTCCTGTCCGCAATGTGACGCGGCACGGTCGTTCCCGATCGCCGCCCGCCACACATATACTGGCCCGCCGTGCACCCGTTCCGTCAGTTCACGGGCGCCGCACGACATGGGGCCGCCGGGGCCGTCCGCAGGCTTGGACTCGCGACACGGTCTGACCTTGCCCGGCTGTGCCCCGACGCCCGTCCGGCGATGTGCGATCTGGCCGCCCGCATCGACGCGCTCAGCGAGACGTGCGCCGCCGGCAGCGCTTCTTCATGGCGCCCAACAACTACGTCTTCGGCGGCGTGCGGATCAACCTGCGCGGCCGCGAACCCGACGGCAAGGTGTCGCCCGGCGTGAGCCGGTTGCTCGCACTGGGGTGTGTGGTCCCGTGTCGCCACGACGACGACACGACCGTGGCTCGTCCCAACGTTGCTCAGCCATGGGCTGGGACGACGATCGCCACCTCACCGTCGACCGTGTATCTCGTCGGACGTTCTCGCGAGTCAGCTCGAACCCAATCGGCGAGGCCCCCACTATCGATACCACCACTGCGGTGGCGAGTTCGACGACCGCGCCCGTCACCGGCGGGGTGGTCACGGCCACGGCCCCCGACGTATCAGGCGGCTGGTTTATCGGCGGCACCTTCACCGCCGTCGCCTTCAGACCACGACCGTCCCACCTGCTGCCCGAGTCTCTCCCTTCCCCCACATCACACTCTCACTCTCTTCAGCACTCTTACTCCTGCCTTCACATCGGCGCCAGGATCCTTCGCCGGCTCGATGGCGCCTACAGCGCGACGACCCCGCGGGCATGGCAGGGACAGGCGCTCGGCAGCGCTCTGGCGCTCGCTCCCGCCAAGAACTCGTGCGACCGCCGGGCCCCTCCTCGCGCCAATACTGGCCCAGCGGGCCACGCGGCGCCACCTACGAGCTGCGGAAGAGAATGACACCGAGACCGAGCGCCGCCGGCAGCGCTTCTTCATGGCGCCCGCTTCAGCCACGTCTTCGGCCGCCCGCGCGTCGACCTGGCCGCGGTCAACATCATCAACGGCAACGTCTTCACCCCGTTTAGCGCCGACATCACGCGCGGCCAGCTCCGCGCGGTCGCCGTGTCGGGAACCTCGGTGTATGTCGGTGGCCAGTGGTCGGATGCCAAGAGCACGCACACGCTGGCCGCGCTCAGCACGGCGAACGGCGACCTTCTGACACGTTCAACGTCACGCTGACCGGCCACTACCCCCTACCGCGCCCTCGGTGTCCGCGCTGCGATCTCCACCACGCTGTACGCGGGCGGCGTCTTCTCAGCGTCAACTCGACCGCGCGCTACAACCTGGCCGCCGTCAGCTCGACCAGCGTGCCCTGAACGCATCGTGTCATCCGACCCCGGCGGACCCGTCGATGCGATCAAACTCTCGGCGGCGAGCTCGAGGCCGGCGGCGACCTGCTGTTTCTCGGTGGATTCCCCGCCACAACCTGGCCGCAGTCAGTGCCGTCAACGGCGCGCTCATCACCACCTTCGCTCCGAACCTCACCGGCGAATCTATCACCGCGCTGCTGCTCTCCGGAGGCACTCTGTATGCCTGCGGCAATTCAATGCGCCCCGGGCGGTTCAACCTCGCCGCGCTAGCGCCGCCAGCGCTCTCTGGCGCCCCTTCAGCCCGCCTCAACGCTACATCACCATCACTTCCGCACCTTACATGCAACAACTACGTCTTCGGCGGCGTGCGGATCAACCTGCGCGGCCGCGAACCCGACGGCAAGGTGTCTCGCCCGGCGACGAATTCGCTTCACCAGCTCTGCCGGTCCCACCACGCTGTACCGCGGGCGGTTCTCACGGGTCGATCGACCGCACGCGCAGCGATCTAGCCGCCGTCCGAACCAGCGACGGACGCTCGTGACGACTTCAATCCCCCCGGCGCCTCACAGGTCGACGGGAAACCGCGCGCCGACCTCGCGGCCCTGAACGCGGCCACGGGCGCTCTTTCCTCGCAGGGCACGCCCGGCGCCGTGGGCGTGTTCGTCAGCTCGACGCTGATGGACGATGGTGTGTACGCGCTGGGGCAATCGGCGCCACCGTGTACGCGGGCGGACCGGTGCTCGAGTTCGGCTCGATCCAAGCCGGAGGATTCGGTTCCTTCGCCGGCACCATCCCACTCCCCTTACCCCCCCCCGTCATATCCGGCGCTGCTCCCCCACCTGCGCACTGCTCACCGGCCGCTGGATCAACCAGCCCACCCACTTCGCCTACCATGGAACCGCCGGGGCCACGCCATTCCGGGCGCGCAGACCTCGTCCTACGCGGTGCAGATAGCCGACGAGGCACAGTCGCTGACGTGCACGGTCACAGCCTTCAACATCGCCGGTCGGGCCGCCACGACCAGCCCGACGCGCCGGTGGTGCACCCGGGAACGCTCACGTGCCCGCAACCGAGCGACAGCTGACGGCACATAAGCGGCCCGATCGCGCTCGGATGACCCCCAGCAGGCTCACAGCAAGCTGCAGCGGCTACGTCGCGCAGAACATCGACCTGTTGTTCTGGTAGGCGGTCGACGTCCCTCCCGGTCGTCCTGGCGCTCACGTCCAATCCCGCCTACGCGCTGCGCGCGATCGCACCCGGCGCCAGCCTGACCCAGGCCGCGGCCGACATGAAGCTCGGGCGGGCGATCCACACGCATGACGGCGATTTCTATCTCGCCCACGGTCACGTGCTGAAGGTGCGCGCGCGGATCGTCCAGGAGGTCGGGATCGCCGCCAGGCAACTCACCCGTGAGCAGCTCCAGCGCTTCGGCGCGGCCTGAACGCGTGCGTTAGTGGTAACCGAGCTCGCTGGCGTACGACTGGCGGTAGTCGTGCTGGGCGTGCACGACCCTGGTGACGTAATCGCGCGTCTCCGGAAACGGTATGCGCGCCACGGTCAGCTTCCGGTGGCGGGCGCGCGCCTCCGCCAGCCAGCGATCGACATTGGACTCGCCGGCGTTGTAGGCCGCCAGCGCCAGCATCGTGTCGCCCCCGTACCGACCGAGCAGGTAGTGCAGGTAGTAGCTCCCGTAGGCGATATTGACCTGCGGCTTGGCCAGATCGGACACCCTGAACGTGGTCGCCCCCGAACGGTGGGCGAGGAACTCCGCCGTGGCGGGCAGAATCTGCATCAGGCCCTCGGCTCCGGCCGACGACGGACGCGGGTCGAACTTGGTCTCGGCGTAGATGACGCCGGCGATGAGCGCGGGATCGAGGTGCTTCTCGGCCGCCTGCTGGCGGATCACATCAGCATTGGTCAGCGGCAGGGTGAACTCGGTCACGGCCTTGCGGAACAACGGCATGGCCAGCACCACCGCGACCACGACCAGACCCACCAGCGCCAGGAGCAGAACCGACCGCCGCCGTCGCACGGCGGTCCTCCTGCGCTCGGCCGCCCGGCGAGCGGAATCGCGGCGCTGCGAGACGGTGGCGGCGGGCTGACTCAAGGCTCTAGGTTCTCAAGGACGTCCGACAGCTTGTCCTCAAGCTGCTCCTCCGTCCCGTCGTTGACAACTAGGTAGGTTGCCCGCATGGCTTTTTCCTGCTGAGAGAATTGCCGCGCTGACCGTTCTTCAAGCGCGTGGTGGCCTCGCGCGCCTGCCCGACCGGATCGCAGCTGTTCGTCGGCGACGACGGCCACGGTGGCATCAAACGCGCCTTCCATGCCAGCCTCGAACAGTAACGGCACCTCGACCACGGCGGCGCAAGGAATGGGCCGCCGCGTCTCGAGCTCGTCGCGCCATGCGGCAATTTTGGCCCCGACCCGCGGCCACAGGAGGCCCTCGAGCCACGCGCGGTCCTCGGGGCTGGCGAAGGCGCGTCGCGCCACCGCCGAGCGATCGACGATGCCGCCGGGAGCGACCTCGGATCCGAACTGTGCGCTCACCGCCGCTCGGACCTCGTCGTCGTCGTAGAGATCATGGACTACCTGGTCCGTCGAGAGCACCGCAGCGCCGAGCCGCTCGAGCGCTTGAAGGGCAGTCGATTTTCCGGCCGCGATCCCGCCCGTCAGCCCGATGAACGGGATCTTCAGGCTTCGGTGTCCTCCGGCTGCGCCGGCTCGGTCACGGCCTCGGTAGCCGGGTCTTGGGTGGGGTCCTGGGCGTCGGGCTCCGTGTCGGCGGCAGCCTCCGTCGCAGGAGCCGCCTCAGCAGAGGCATCCGCCGCAGGAGCCGCTTCGACGGAGGCGTCAGCTGCGGGAGCCGCCTCGACGGAGACGTCGGCTGCGGGCGGGGCCTCGGTCATAGCACTCGCGTCGGCTTCATCGAGCGACGTCGTGTCATCGCTGGCCGCGAACACGTCCTCGGACAGGCCAAGCTCGGGCACGTCGTCGAGGTCGCTCGCATCACCCTCGGCCGGCGGCACGATCGGGCGCACGGGCAGCACCTGGCCCTCGACCCGCTTGATCGACAACGACAGGCGACGCCGTTCGGAGTCGATCTCCAGGATCTTGACCCGCACCGGGTCGCCGGGCTGGATGATCTCGCGCGGATTCTCGACGTGATGCTGGGCCAGCTCGGAGATGTGGACCAGGCCCTCGACCCCGTCGAGGATCTCCACGAAGGCACCGAAGGTGACCACCTTGGTGACCACGCCCTCGAGCTCGTCCCCGATGTTGTAGGTGTCGACCACGCGCTGCCACGGGTCCTCCTGGGTCTGCTTGAGGCCCAGCGAGATCCGCTGGCGGTCGCGATCGATATCGAGCACCTTGACGCTGACCGTGTCACCGATGGAGAGGATCTCCGACGGGTGGTTGACGTGAGACCAAGAGAGCTCCGAGATATGGATAAGACCGTCGATCCCGTCGAGATCGACGAACGCGCCGAAGTCGACGATGTTGGAGATCGTGCCCTCGACCACCTGACCGGGCTGGAGCCGGTCGAGGATCCGCTCGCGGTCCTCCTTGCGCTGCTCCTCGAGCACGGCGCGGCGGGAGAGAACCACGTTGTTGCGTGACCGGTTCAGCTCGATCACCTTGCACTCGATCGCCTGGCCCATGTAGTCGTCGAGGTTGGGGACGCGGCGGATGTCGACCAGGGAGGCGGGCAGGAAGCCGCGCACTCCGAGGTCGATGATCAGCCCGCCCTTGACGACCTCGATCACCGTCCCCTCAACTGGCTCTCCGGATTCCGCGGCGCTCTCGATCCGGCGCCACGCCTTCTCAAAACGGGCGCGCTTCTTGGACAGGATCAGGCGGCCGTCCTGGTCCTCCTTGGTCAGAACCAGCGCGTCGACTTCCTCGCCGAGGCTGACCTCGTCGCCGGGGTCGACCGATTTGCGAATCGACAGCTCGCTGGAGGGGATTACCCCCTCGGACTTGTAGCCGATATCGACCAGCACCTCGTCGTTGTCGATCCGGACGACGTGGCCGGTGACGACATCTCCTTCCTGGAAGGGATGGAGCGTGGCGTCGTAGTTGGGAACGATCTTGCCGTCGATCTCGAGCAACAGGCCGTTGGAGCCTTCTACGACCTTTGCGTTCGATTGATCGGGGGGCGTCAGGGTTGTTGTTGAAGACATGAGTTCGTCGGAGGATAGCCGGGTATCGCCTTGTGGGCCCTCCGTATCATCAAATCTTCATGCCCCGGCGAGCGACGAAGCGCGGCGAAGAGCGGACTCCGCTGCGACGAGACTGCGACGTCTTGATCTGTGGCGCCAGCTTTGCCGGCCTGGCTGCGGCCCGCGAGCTCGCCGGCAGCGGCGCCGATGTGCTGCTTATCGACCGTTACGAGATCGGCGAACGGCAGACGTCGGCGTGCGGAATTCCCACCGCCTGGCTGGGGGCGATGGGGCTGCACGAAGCGGCTCAACAGGAGTTCGGCGAGCTGGTCATCCACACCCCGTACACGACGGTCCATTACGACCTTCCGTGGACGTTTTCGACCTTTGACTACCGCAATCTGTGCGGGCTGCTGGCCGCCCAGGGGTCGTTCGAGTTCGAGACGGCAAAGGTCGACGGTCGGACCGGAAGCACCGTCCACACGGACCGCGGCGAGATCCGGGCCCCGCTGATCGTCGATGCCCTCGGGTGGCGCCGGGTGCTCGGCGCGGCGGCGAACATCCAGCCGCCCGATGCGCTCCTGTCGCGCGGACTGGAGGTTCATCCGTTCGGCTCCGGCCGCGACCTCGAGGTTTGGATCGACCGCGCCTATGTGCCCGCCGGATACGGCTGGAGCTTCCCCGCCGACGGCGAGCTGCGGATCGGTGTCGGGTCGTTTGACCCCCGCTTTCACGTTCGGGAGCCAACCGAGCGGCTGGCTCGCGACCTGGCCGCCGACCGCGTGCGCTATCAGGGCAACTGGATTCCCCACGCGCTGCGCGACGCCACCGAGGACGGCGTGTTCTTCGCCGGGGATTCGGCCGGGCACTGCCTGCCCCTGACCGCCGAGGGAATCCGCACGGCGCTGTACTTCGGCCTGGCCTGCGGTCGCGAGCTCCGAGCCGTCGTTGACGGTTACCAGTCGCAGGCCCAGGCGTTGGAGCGCTACCACGGATTCTCGGCCAGCCACTCGCGGCCCTTCGACTGGTTGCTGAAGGTCCAGCGCATGGTGCCTCGCGTGGCTCCGCGCCTGCTCGCCCAGGCCCTCCGGACGATGGAGCGCAAGCGGTTTATCGACTGGTCGTTCGGCCACTATCTGGGCATCGCTCACCCGGACTTCGTCGCCTCGGGCCGCACGCCGGCCCTGGCTAGCGTCTGACCCCGATCGTGCGGGCCGAGAAGCCCCACAGTGCGTCGCGGTCGCTTGTGCGCAGCACCACGCGATAGAGCCCGGACCGCCTGAA
Organism: uncultured Solirubrobacterales bacterium; assembly: GCA_963749545.1. Classification (GTDB taxonomy): domain Bacteria; phylum Actinomycetota; class Thermoleophilia; order Solirubrobacterales; family Solirubrobacteraceae; genus Palsa-465. The sequence goes on along the minus strand of CAVVNG010000008.1, from coordinate 115,561 downwards.
TGTGTGCTTGGGTCGCCGTCCGTGGCCGGTGTGGTGAGCGCCGAAGAACCACGTGTAGGAGGTGACGCGGGCGTTCGGGTCCGACGCCCTACCGGTGAATCTGATCGCGGCGCCGGCGCGAGCCCGGGTCGGCGCGGTGATCGAGGCGCGGATCGGCCGTGCGCGCGGCTGGCACGACCGTTGCCGGTTGCTCCACTCCTCCTGGAGGTAGTAGCGGTGGTGGTTGATCCTCTCGTCGTAGGTGCCCTCACCGCTGCCGCCGAGCGGATAGCCGAAATCGGTCAGGCAGAGATCGGCTTCCTCCTCGAAATTCCCGTCGATCCACGCGGTGCCGAACGGGTCGGTGACGGTCTCGTTGTGCTCGTGGCTGAGCGTCGAGATCGTTGGGTCGGCGGCATTCCCGTTGGGCCGTGCGTTCTCCGACTGGCAGTGGCCGGCGACGGCGTTGTAGGGCAGCACCGCGTAGAGCAGACCGTCCGGCGTGGAGGAGTGATAGCCGCAGTAGCTGCCCTGGGTCTCGCCACCGAGCGCGCAGTCGTCGGGCCCGGTGAACTCGCAGTTTCCCAAGCCGCTCGGGGTGAGGAGGAAGTAGATGTCGCGGCCCGTGTTGGGCAGGTGGTGGGTCCTGACGACGCGACTGATCTCGTTCTCGATCTGCTGGTCATCGACGCAGTCGGTCCAGCGTGGTGCGGTCCGCGGCTCCGCACAGCCGTTCACCCGTGGAAGGCGGTCTTTGGCCACCACCGCCCCGCCGAACGTCGACGCATACGCGGCCGGCCCCTTGCCATCTCGATACTGGCCGCTGATCGAGTACACGTTGGTCGTCCTGTGGCTGTCCGCAGCCACGTCCTTCAGGAACCGCTTGACAAGCGTCTCGTAGCCCCGGTCGAACGCGAGACCCGATCCCGCCGGCTGCCAGAACACCACGTGAGTCCGGTTGCTGTGGAGCACGGGACCACCCTGGTAGAACAGGTTGGCGATGCCGGCCCGGGGCGTCGCGAGCGCATGGCTGCCGGTGGGGACGTCGGACGCCGCCACGTCCGGCACCACCCCCCCGAGCCAGTGCTTGGCCTGCGCCGCCGGAGCCAACATGAAGGCGGCGCACACGAGCGCGACCGCAATCCTCACTTCGCGGCCAGCCAGTCCGGTCCGATGCCGACGTCCACGGCCAACGGCGGGTCCATCGCGAAGGCGGCGGCCATTCGCTCGCTGGCGATCTGCTTAACGGCCCCCGCCTCTTCGGACGGGCCCTCGAACAGCAGCTCATCGTGGATCTGGAGGATCAGCCGCGTCACGAGTCCGGCTTCGCCGAGCGCGCGATCGCACTCCACCATCGCCACCTTCATGATGTCGGCCGCGGTGCCCTGAATCACCATGTTCACCGCGAACCGCTCGCCCTGCTTGCGTAGCTCCCACCGGCGGGCGCGGAGCTCGGGCACCTGGCGGCGGCGGCCGAACAGCGTCGAGACATAACCGTGCTCGGTTCCCTGCTCGATCGTCTCCTCGATCCAGCGACCGACGGCGGGGAAGCCGGACAGGTAGCGCTGGATGAACTCGTCGGCCTCGGCCTGGGGGATGTCGAGACGGTCAGCCATTCCGTAGGCCGACAGCCCGTAGACGATTCCGTAATTGATCATCTTCGATTTCGATCGCATCCCCGGATCGATCTGATCCGGCGTCACGTTAAACACGCGACAGGCCGTGGCGGTGTGCACGTCCTCGCCACGCCGGAAAATCTCCTTGAGCACGTCCTCGCCGGCGATGTGGGCCAGCAGCCTCAGCTCGACCTGCGAGTAGTCGGCCGATACCAGGACATGGCCCGGTTCGGCCACGAAGCAGGACCTGATCTCGCGCCCGAGCTCGGTGCGGATCGGTACGTTCTGCAGATTCGGATTGTTGGACGACAGCCGGCCCGTGGTGGCTGTCGTCTGGCTGAACGTCGTGTGCAGGCGGCCGTCCTCGCCGATGTACTCGGGAAGGGCGTCGAGATAGGTCTGGGCCAGCTTGGTCAGCTCCCGGAACCGCTCGATCTTTTCGATGATCGGGTGCTCGTGGCGGATCGCCTGCAGTACCCGTGCGTCGGTCGAGTAGCCGGTCTTACCCCGGCGCTTGCGGCTGAGGCCGAGCTTGCCGAAGAGGATCTCCTCGAGCTGCTTGGGAGAGCCGATCGTGAACTCCTCCCCGGCGAGCTCAAAGATCTCGCGTTCGAGCGCATCGGCCTCCGCCTTGACCCGCGTGGAGATCTCGGCCAGCCGACCGGTGTCGAGCTTGAGTCCGGCCTTCTCCATCTTGCGCAGCACGGTGACGAGCGGCAGCTCGACCTGGTTGAGCAGGTCGGTGAGGCCCCGGCCGCGGATCTCCTCCCGTTGCCAGGCCGTGAGCGCGTGGACCAGGGTGGCGTCGGCGGCAGTGGGGTCATCCAGCGATGACGCCAGCCCCCGCTCCTCGCACAGCTCGCGGAACGGGTAGCCGCGGCGGGCCGGCTCGAGGAGGTAGGCCGCCACCTCGGTGTCGTGAGCCAGCCTCGGCGGCACCTCGCCCAGCGCCTTGGCGTCGTGGGCGGTGACGGGGCGCGTCCCGAGGGCGGCGACCAGCTCCTCGGGCCGGGTGCAGGCACCCGCCAGCGCATTGGCGCCGCCCTGATAAGCGCCGAAGCGCCACTCGGAATCGGCGGCAAACAACGCACCCTCGGGGGCCTCCGGTGCCCGCACGGCCACCGCCACCTCGGCACTGGGCAGCCGCCTGACGTCTTCGATGGTGGCCTCCCTGAGCCGCGCACCGACCGACATCTCAGCCACCGGGGCGGGAGCCGCCGCATCGGCGGAACCGAGTGCCTCCTCGAGGCGCCGCAACGGTTCGCGCAGCTCGTAGCGGCGGAAGGTGTCGCGCAGCTGTGAGCGGTCGGGCGCGGCGGAGACGAACTCGCCCAGATCCATCTCGAGCGGTACGTCGCGCTTGGCCGTGGCCAGCTGCTTGGAGACGCGCGCGGCGTCAGCGTGCTCGGTCAGGTTCTGTTTGCGCTTGGCCCCGCTGATGTCCTCGATGCTGGCCAGGACGTTCTCCAGGGAGCCGAAGCGCTGCAGCAACTCGGCCGCCGTCTTGTCGCCGATGCCCGGGACGCCGGGGATGTTGTCACTCGTGTCGCCCTTGAGCCCGATGAAGTCCGGGATCAGCTCGGGCGGTATCCCGTAGCGATCGACGACACCCTCGCGGTCATACACCCGGGTGTCGGTGATTCCCCGGCTGGTGGTCATGATCCGCACCGTGCCGTTGTCGACGAGCTGGTAGGCGTCGCGGTCGCCGGTCACCACCATCACCGGGATCGGCGGCTGGTGATGGCGGGCGGTCTCGACGATCGAGGCGATGACATCATCGGCCTCGTAACCCTTGACCGACAGGTTGCGGTAGCCGAACGCCTCGACGAGCGGCGCCAGCGCCGGCCACTGTTCCTTGAGCAGGTCGGGTCGGCTCGAGCGCTGCGCCTTGTACTCGGCGTAGATCTCCTTGCGCCCGGTGTCGCCCGCGTCCCACACGACGACCGTGGCCTTCGGCCCATAGTCGGTGAGGATCTTGACCAGCATCGAGGCGAAGCCGAAGATCGCATTGGTCGGCGCCCCGGTGGACGTCGCAATCGACTCGGGAAGGGCGAAGAAGGCCCGGTACGCCAGGCTGTTGCCGTCGATCAGAAAGAGCTCGTCGGTCACCTCGTGTGAGCCTAGCTCGGGGCCGGGCGCATTCGGCGCTTCGTGCGCCGCCCTGGGCGGTCGATCCATAAGATCCCGCCCGGCCCGCGATGCCCACGGTTCCCAGCGCCCAGTACAGCCTCACGCTCCGAGTCGAGATCGACCATCGGCCCGGCATGCTGGGAAAGGTGGCCAGTGCGATCGGCGACGCCGGGGGGACGATCGGCGCTGTCGACCTCGTCCAGGTCGAGGGTCGGCACACGATCCGCGATATCACGGTCGAGACCGTCCGACTCAGCCGACTGGCCCCGGCTGACCGACGCGGTCAACGGGGTGGCCGGCGCCCGTGTGCTCGACACCACGGACCGCACGTTCCTGCTCCACGTGGGCGGCAAGATCGAGATGCAGAACAAGAGCCCGCTGAAGACGCGCGACGACCTCTCGATGGCCTACACGCCGGGCGTCGCCCGCGTCTGCAGCGCCATTCACAGCGATCCCGACAAGGCCTTCCAGTACACGATCAAGCGCAACACCGTCGCCGTCGTCACCGACGGCACCGCGGTGCTGGGCCTCGGCGACATCGGCCCGCGGGCCGCCATGCCGGTGATGGAGGGCAAGGCGATGCTGTTCAAGGAGTTCGCCGGCGTCGACGCCTTCCCGATCTGCCTCGACACGCAAGACCCAGACGAGATCGTGGCCGTCGTGCGCGCGATCGCCCCTGGCTTCGGCGGCATCAACCTCGAGGACATCTCCGCGCCGCGCTGCTTCGAGATCGAGGACCGGCTCAAGGCTTAGCTGGACATCCCGGTGTTCCACGACGACCAGCACGGCACGGCGGTCGTGGTCCTGGCGGCGCTGCTCAACGCGCTGACGCTGATCGAGCGGCGGATCGAGGACATCCGGGTCGTGATCTCCGGCCTGGGCGCCGCCGGCGTCGCGGTGGCGCGGATCCTGCTCGCGGCGGGAGCACGACACATCATCGGCTGCGACTCGCGGGGGGCAGTGCACGTCGGGCGTCCCGACTATCTCGACGGGACCATGCCCGCGGCCAAGCGGGCGCTGGCCGAGCTCACCAACCCGGAGCACCGCTCGGGCAGCGTGGTCGAGGTGCTCGACGGCGCCGATCTCTTCATCGGGCTGTCCGGGGCGCGCGCTGCTCGACCGGTGCCGCAGCTGCGGCGCATGAACCCCGACCCGATCGTGTTCGCGATGGCCAACCCGACCCGGAGATCGCCCCGAGGAGGCGGCCGGGTACGCGCGGATCATCGCCACCGGCCGCTCGGACTACCCCAACCAGATCAACAACGTGCTCTGCTTCCCCGGCATCTTCCGGGGCGCCCTGGACGTGCGCGCGACCCAGATCACCGAGGAGATGAAGACCGCTGCCGCCCGCGCGATCGCCGACATCGTCTCCGTCGACGAGCTCCGCGAGGACTACATCATCCCGTCGGTGTTCAACCGCGAGGTCGTCGGTGCGGTGGCTGCCGCGGTGGCGGAAGAGGCTCGCGAGAGCGGGACCGCCGAGGCCGGCGCCGAGGTCGGGTTCGCCCATACCGAGGAGTTTCGGATCCTCCCGAGAGCGCGAAACTGATTTTGCCCAGCCCTGTGCTACCCCGCACTGCCACGCCGCCGCCGGGGCAGAGGACCGTCGACCTTCCAGGTCGAGCCCGGACGGCCCGGCAACAGCAGCGCCAGTATGAGCCCGATCGCTGACAGCAGCAATCCGAATGCGAGCCCGAGGCGCTCGCCATAGCCCTTGCGGGCGGTTAGCCAGGACGCGACGGCGGCGGAAATCAGCCACACGAACAGCAGGTACAGCGCGGTGGCGCCAAGGGTTGCGAAGATCGCCATCAGGTCCCCAGGTAGGCTCGCTGCACTTCGGGGTTGTCGCGGAGACTGGCAGACTCGCCAGAAAGCGCAATCGCGCCCGTCTCGAGCACGTACCCGCGCCTCGAAATCTCGAGCGCGTAGTTGGCGTTCTGCTCGACGAGCAGCACCGCTACGCCCGAGCGGTTGATCTCGCCGATCGTCTCGTAGATCCGCTGCACGAGAATCGGGGCGATTCCCATTGAGGGCTCGTCGAGCATCAGCAGGCGCGGGCGGGCCATCAGCGCCCGACCGATCGCGAGCATCTGCTGCTCGCCGCCGGACATCGTGCCCGCCTTCTGGCTCTCGCGCTCCTGCAGGCGCGGGAACAGGTCGAACACGCGCTCGAGGTCCTGAGCGATCTCCGATCCGCGCCGACGGTAGGCACCGAGATCCAGGTTCTCCCGTACGGTCATGCGAGGAAAGCAGTGCCGGCCCTCGGGAGACAGCGCGATGCCACGTCCGACGATCTCGTGGGCCGGCTCGCGCGTGATCTCCTTGCCCTCGAACACGACTCTCCCGCCACTGCCGGGGTCAGCCCAGAGATCGAGCGCAACGTGGTCGACTTCCCGGCGCCGTTGGAGCCGATCAGCGTGACGACCTCGCCTTCCTCGACGGTCAGCGACACGCCCTTCAGCGCCTCGATCGCCCCATAGTGGGTGTGGATGTCGTCGACCTCGAGGAGCGCCATCGTTGGTCTAGTCCTGCTTTCCGAGATAGGCCTCGATCACGCGCGGATCGGCGCGAACCTCGGCTGGCTTGCCCTCGGCGATCTTCTTGCCGTGATCGAGCACCGTGATCCGCTCGGACACGTCCATGATCACCTTCATGTCGTGCTCGATCAGCAGGATCGTGAGCTCGAGCTCGCTTGCGCATCTTGCGCATGAAGCTCGGTCAGCGCCGCCGACTCCTGCGGGTTCATGCCGGCGGTCGGCTCGTCGAGCAGCAGTAGCTTCGGCTCGGAGGCGAGGGCGCGCGCGATCTCGACGCGGCGCTGATCGCCGTAGGAAAGTTGCCGCGCCAGTTGTCCGAACTGCGGCGGCTTCAGCCCGACGTAGCGGAGTATCTCAGCGCGCGCGCTCGCGGGCCGTCCGCTCCTCCGCTGCGCACCCGTGGGGTCCGGACGATCGATCCGAACAGGCCTGCCCGCATCCGCGCGTGCTCGACCGATCATCACGTTCTCGAGCGCGGTCATCGCCGCGAACAGGCGGATGTTCTGAAACGTGCGGGCGATGCCAAGGCTCGTGATCCTGTCCGGACGCGCGCGGGTGATGTCGCGCCCGGCGAACACGATCCGTCCGCGAGTCGGCTTGTACAGGCCGGTGAGCATGTTGAAGAACGTCGTCTTGCCGGCCCCGTTGGGACCGATGATCGAGACGATCGATCCGGTCAGGATGTCGAGCGAGACGTCGTTGACCGCGGTCAGGCCCGCCAAACTCCTTGACCAGCCCGTCGGCCGCGAGCAACGCCTGCTGGAACGGCTCGGACGGTCGTCCGGCTGGGCTCCGGCGAGCTCCCGGAGTCTCGACGCGTCACGCCACCGGCTCCTCGCATCTCAGTCTCGCCGATCCCCTTGGTCGAGCTCGAGGCGTCGTCGGCGCTCGGGCATCAGGCCCTGCGGGCGCAGAACCATCACGAGCACGAGCAGGAACCCGAAGATCGACACCTGGAGATCGGTCAGGTTGAAGTTCAAGTCCGAACTTGCTGGGAAGGTTGTTGAGCACGTCCGGGATCACGTAATAGTTGATGTTTGCCAGCAGCAGCGCCCCGAGCACGGCACCCCAGATTGAGCCGAGGCCGCCGACGATGATCATTGACAGCACGAAGATCGAGAACCCGAACTGGAATTCGCTCGGGGTCGATCAGGGTCGTGTACGCGCCCAGGAACGCGCCGGCGATGCCGCCGAAAGCAGCGCCCGTCGCGTAGGCCGAGAGCTTCGTCCGGACCATCGGAATCCCCATCGAGACGGCCGCCACCTCGTCCTCACGCAGCGCCACCCAGGCGCGGCCCAGCCGCGAGTCTCGCAGCCGTATGTTGACGAACAGAGTCAGCAGCACGAGCGCGTAGATCGTCCAGTACCAGGGTCTCAAGTGCAGCTCGTTGAACGTCCCCAGGCCGGGCAGGTATGGCAGGTCGACGCCGCTGATGCCGAGGTTGCCGGCGGTCAGCGGCATTCCGAAGATCTTGATGTCGCTCCCGTTGACGGCGAAGACGCGGATGATCTCGCCGAACGCGAGCGTCACGATCGCGATGTAATCGCCTCGTAGACGCAGCGTTGGCAGCCCGATCAACGTTCCCGCGACCGACGTGACGATCGCGGCGAGCACGAGGACCAACAGAAAGTTGAGGTGGATGCCGGGGATCGTCGAGGCGATGTGGTTGACGCCGACGTGAACATCGGCCTTGAAGAAGAAGTCAGACGCGAACCAGCCGAGCGTGTAGGCACCGAGGGCAAAGAACGCGACATACCCGAGATCGAGCAGACCGGCGAAGCCGACCACGACATTGAGACCCAGTGCGAATACGACATACGCGAGCGCGAGGATCTCAGTGTTGATGAACGCGCTTGATTGAGAGAAGAAGAACGGGAGCAGGAGGCCAGCAACGATCACCGCCGCCCGCCAATGCGTGTGGCCACCATGGCCACACGCGGTCAAGCGCTTGGCGCCACTCGCGCAGCTGGGCGCGCAGCTCGCTCATCCCGCCTCGCGGGTCTCCTCGCCGAGCAGGCCCTGCGGGCGCAGCACCATGATCACGATCAGGAAACCAAACACAATTGCCGGGGTCCACTGCAGGTCCGATCCGCGCGTCTGAGATCTGCTGGATGCAGCCGATGATCACGCCACCCAGCATCGCGCCGCGTATGTTGCCGATCCCGCCCATCACCGCCGCCGTGAACGCGATCAGGCCCGCCTCGAAGCCCTGGAAGTACCAGATCGTCGTTTCGTACAGGGCGTAGATCAGACCAGCCGCGCCGGCGAGCATCCCGCCGAGCAGGAACGTGAGCGAGATCGTGGTGTCGACGTTGATGCCCATCAGCCGCGCCGCCTCGGGATCCTGGGCGGTTGCGCGCATCGCCTTCCCTTGCCGCGTGCGCGAGATGAACCACGTCAGCAGCAGCACGAGCGGGATCGTGGCCGCGATCGCGAGCACGTCCGAACGCCGCACGACGGCCCCGGAGATCTGGAACACCACGTCGTTCTGGTGGATTAGGTCCGAGACTCCGACGGGCGAGCCGCCCATCCACAGCAGTCCGACGTTCTGCAGGATGAACGAAAATCCGACCGCGGTGATCAGCGGAGCGAGTTTGGGCGCGCTGCGCAGCGGGCGGTATCCGACCCGCTCGATCAGCACGTTCAGCGAGCCGCAGACAAGCATCGATACCACCAGTGTCAGCAACAGCCCAAGCACGAGCCCAAGGGGCCCCGTCGCCAGACCGAGTCCGATCGAAGCCCAAAACCCTGCTGCGGTCATCGAGCCGATCATGAACACGTCCCCGTGCGCGAAGTTGATCAGCTCGATGATCCCGTAGACGAGCGTGTAGCCGATTGCGATCAGCGCCCAGATAGACCCGTTCGAGAGTCCCGCGACGAGGTTGTTGGCCAGGTATGTGAGGTCGTGCGAAACCGTCGCGTGACCGTGTGCGTAGCCCGGATAGCCGGTTACGAGGTCGTGGACTCCGTAGACCACCGGCAGGGCCAGCAGTGCGACGATCAGCCCCCAGCGCCCTATCCAGCGGCGAAGCGCAGCCAGAATCGTCTGCAGAGCGGAGGGCGCTCGGGCCCGCGCGGCAGCCGCGTCAGTGGTCACCGGTACTCAGAGGCGCGGACCCGCGGTCGCGGGTCCGTTCCTCATTCCCCGTTTCGAGCCCGTGGGTGCGGTTCTCCCACCGGCTGGCCCGACGCAGTTTCCAAGGCGCAACACGAGCTAATCCTACGGGTCCAGAGAGCGCGCAAACAAGTGGTCGGGCGAGCCCCTGAACGACGGCCCTGGGCATGCTGCATGTAAGAGGTATGGCGAAGCCGTCGAACATGGGAGGAGGCGGGCGGAGCGGAGCGCAGCGCCCCGCTCCGCCCGCTCACTAGCCGACTGTCTTGTCGAACGTCGGGTCGCCGTCCGAGCCGACCTTGTACAGGCCGTACTTCTTCAGCGTCGTATCGCCGTTGGAATCGAACCCGTAGGTTCCGAGCACCGAGTGCCGATCCTTGATTGCGAACAGCGCCGCGAGTAGAGCGCTCCGGTCGTTGCCTTTGGCTCCGAGTGACTTGATCGTGTCGAGCCCGAGGCTCATCGCCTCGTAGCCATAGATCGCGTACGGGTCAGGGTTCGCGACACCATACTTGGCTTTATACGCGGCGAGGAAGCTCTTTCCGCCCGGGTAGGCCGAGAGGTCGAGAGTCGCGACGGTGCAGTGGAACTGCGGCGCGAGCTTAGCCGGAATGCCACCCTTCGCGGGATTGGTGATGGCCGATGAGCAAACGCCGTCGCCGCCGAAGACCTTAGCCGCCGGAACCGCGGCCGTGATGTCCTTGATCAGCTCCACTTCGCCCGTTGGGTTGAACCCGGTGTACACGCAGTTTGCGCCCTGTCCGCTCACCGTACTTGTCGCGTACGAGCGGAAGTTCGGCGCGGTCGGGTCGAGCGCCGTGTTGCTCGTCACCTTCAACCCGTACTTGGCGGCGTGCAGCTGGACCTGGGTGGCGAGCCCAGCGCCGTACGCGGTCTTGTCGTTGGCGACTGCGACCCTGGTGCAGCCGGCCTGCTTCATCGCGATCAGGCCCGCGACTGCTTGGATCGAGTCGCGCGGCACAAGGCGCAGGTAGGTCCGCTTGCCGGTCGGGTAGTACTTCTGAGGCTCACCGGGCGCGCTTCCGGGATCGCTCGTGGTCAGACCCACGTACGTGTTCGCCGGACTGACCTGGGGAATCCCCGCCTGGTTGAGTGATCGGGATCGTGACCTTGCTGCAGCCGGAGTTGAACTCGCCGATGTAGTAGATGGTCTTCGAATCGGTCGCCGCCTTGCGGGCGTTTGCCGCCGACTGGTTGACATCGCACGTTGTTGCAGCCGAAGTCGCGGTCGAATCGTCGAGCGAGATGTAGTTGACCTTGAACTGACCGGCCTTGCCACCGGCCTGGGCGAGCGCGAGCTTGATCCCATTGACGAGTGGGCCGTCTGTGCGGTTACCGCTCCCTGAAGCGGCAGGCTCGAGTAGATGTCGATCGTGTTGGAGCCGCTGCTCCCGCTGCTCCCGCTGCTGCTACTGCTGCTGCTGCTACTGCTGCTGCCGCAGGCGGCGAGAACGAACACCGTCCCCACAATGAGGCACCCTGCCACGGCTTTGCCGAGATAACGCATGCTCCTCCTCTACGTGTCGCTGCCAGGCTTTCGGTGGCCCGGTTCCGGCAGACTAATGCCGGGGTCGGACCTCAGCAAGACGCCGCACGGCTGGCCTAACGCAACCTCAATCGCCCGCGGACGGAGTCTAAATGCAGCTCAACCGTAGAGCGTCTTCAAAAAGCGCAGCGCCCCGTTGCGCACCGTATACACCCCATACCGGTGGGTCGTGGTATCGCCGTCTCGCTCGATGCTGTACGTGCCGAGAACACTGTGGCGATCGCGCGTGTCGAAGATCGCCGCCAGCACCGCCGAGCGCCGGGCATCGCGCTTGCCGTCGTGCGTAGCGGTGGCGATCGCGCTGAGCATCAGGCTCATCGCCTCGTAGCCGTAGATGGCGGACAGCTCGGGGGGGCCGTAGCGGTGGCGGTAGCGCGCGTAGAAGGCGCGCGCCGCCGCGGGCGGCTGGCCCGGCCCGTCGGCAGGCGCCGTGAACAGCAGCCGAGAGTCGAGGCTCGTGGGAATCCCGCCCTTGCTGGGGTTGGTGAACGTGCTTTCGGCCAGGCCCTTGGTGGCGTAGATCGTCGCCGTCGGGAGCGCGGCCGCGAGAGCGCGGGTCACGGCGACCGCCCCGGAACCGGTGATCGCGCTGATCAGCAGGCACTCGGGTTTGGCGCTGGCCACGCTGGCAGCGAACGGTCGGTAATCCGGCGCGTTCGGCGGGAACGCCTGGACGCCGACGACCGGCAGCCTGGCCGCGTGCGCCGCCAGCTCAAAGCTGGTGGCCATCTCCTCGCCATCGAACTCCCCGTCGTCGATGACATAGCTGTTTCGACACCCGGAGCTCCGCTGCAGGGTGACCTGAACCTCGGCCTGGATGAGGTCGCTCGGGATCACCCTGGCAAACGTCCTGATGCCGGTCGGGTAGTACTTCTGCGGCTCTCCCGGCGACGCCCCCGGCCCCGCCGAGGTCAGTCCCACCGCACTGCTGTAGGGGCTGATCTGCGGAATGTCGAGCCGGTTGAGCACCGGGATCGAGACGGCGCTGGCCCCCGAGTTGAGGTCGCCGACATAACCGATGGTGGTGGCGTCGCGACTGACCAGCCGGAGGTTGACCGTCGTCTGACCGGGGTCCCATTCGCCTCGGGCCGGCGTTGCGTCGTTCAACGGCCTGAACACGATGTGGTAGCGGCCGATATGGCCGTGGACGTCCGAGAGGGCCAGGGTTGCGCCGTGGATGACCGCTTTGCCACTGCCCGACGAGGGCCCGTCCAGGGGGACGCCGGCGTAGATCGTGAGCCTGCCGCCCCCGATCTCCTTCTGGGTGTTGTCGTGGCTGCCGCAGCCCGACAGCGCGGTGGCGCCGGCGAGGGCCAGCAGGACCGCGGCGGCGGCGCGCGTCACCCCTGCACTTGCAGGGACTTGAACGGCACGAGCTTCCCCGCCCGCAGGCGGCTGAAGACGAACGGCCCGATGTTTGTGTCCCCGTTGGAGTTGATCGAGTAGGTCCCCAGCGCCGAGCTCCGATTCTGGATCCCAAAGAACTCGCGGACCACGGCGCTCCGGTTGTTGGCCGACGACCCCGCCTTGGTCAGCGCGTAGAACACCGCCTGCATCGCCTCATACCCGAACACGGCCTCGAGCGACGGAGCGCGGTGGTAGGCCGCTGTGAAGGCGGTCACGAACTGGCGGCCCTCGGGAGGCAGGTCCGAGGGGAGGAACCCGGGCGAGGACACGTAGACGCTGTGCGCGGACGGCGAGAGTCCCGATGCGAACGTGGGGTCGTCGACGGCCGAGGGCGCGAACAGCTTGAGCGACGGGCTCGCGCTCACCGCGGCATTGAACGCATGTTCCGCAGCTGCGTCCGACGCCGCGCCATAGAACATCGCGTCGGCCCCTCCGGCCGTCTGGGCCAGCGTGATCCCGGCTGCCGAGGCGTCGTTCTTGACCGCCAGCGCCACCGCCGCCCCATAGGCGCTGCCGTCACTGTTCACGTACAGGTTCCTGACGCCCAGGGACTGCATCTCTTGGACCTGAGCCTTGGCCTCGAGCGCAGTCGTCGGAACGACGCGCGCGAACGTGCGCCCGTACGTCTTCAGTGACTCGTAGTAGTTGTCGGGCGAGCCCAGCACCGCCGATGTGGCCTGGGTCAGTTCGAGCGCGGTGTCGGTCGGGGTGACCTGAAGCAGATCCTGGCCGTTGGTGATCCCGAGCGAGTCGGCTGACAGGCCGGGCGGAATCTCACCGAGGTAGGCGATCGAGCTCTTGTTCTGGATGGCCGAACGAGCGTTGTCGGACACCTTGTCGGCCGTAACCTTGGCCATCCGGACCTTGAACGAGCCGACCTGGCCGCGCTGCTGGGAGAAGGCGAGCTGCTCGGCCGCGAGCACGTCCTGGGCCGAGGCGGAGTTCGCGAGGTTGGCCGGCACGCTGACGTAGATGACCAGGTTCTTGCCGGCCGCCGTGACGCTCGAGCTGGTCGCGGCGCAGCCAGCTGCGCCGACGCACAGCGCCGCCGCGGTGCCCGCGGCCGCGATCCGCCGTTTTCCCACCTGGCTGGCTAGCCAGCCGGCCCGAACCGAGGGGCGCATCCGTGTGGAGCTAATCCTGCCGCCGGCCAGGCAGGTACGGGAGCAGGTTCCGGACCCCGATCGCGACCAGCACCATGACAATGGCGATCAAGATCGCGTCGAAGCCACTGACATTGAGCGCCCAAATAACGATCCACAGGCACAGCCCGGCGGTGGCGGTGAGAATCAAGCCCATCGAAGGATCCTAACTCAGGCGAGCCGCGAGCAGCGCGCTCGAGAAGGCCGAAACCAGCTCGTGCACCGCCACCGCCGGATCGTCCGACTCATCGGCGGCACGGACCAGGCGGCTGCCCACGATCACTCCCGCGGCACCGGCGTCCGCGGCCTGGGCGGCCTGCTCCGGCGTGCCGATACCGAAGCCCACCGCCACCGGGACCTCGGTGCTGGCCGCCGCCCGCTCGATCACCCCGGCCAGCCCGCCATCGAGTCCCGCCCGCTCGCCGGTGGTCCCGGTCAGGGACACGTTGTAGAGGAAGCCTCGAGCCCGCGCGCCGATGCGCTCGAGTCGTTCGTCGGGCGTGGTTGGCGCAACGAGTGGCACCAGCGCCAGCCCGCGTGCGTCGCAGGCATCGAGCGTCGAACCGGACTCCTCGAGCGGCAGATCGGGCACGATCAGCCCGCTCGCGCCGATCTCGAGCAGCGTGTCGAGAAATCGCTCGAGTCCGCGGGTCAAGACCAGATTGGCGTAGCACATCACCACGACCGGGACACGCTCGGCGATGGCACGACCGACCTCGAGCACGGCGTGCACGGTGGCGCCGGCGCGCAGGGCCGCCGTACCGGCCGCGTGGATCACGGGGCCGTCGGCAAGTGGATCGGAGAACGGCACTCCGAGCTCGATCAGATCGGCGCCCGCGTCGGCATAGGCCAGCCCGATCCGGCGCGAGGTGTCGAGGTCGGGAAACCCGCCCATCAGGTAAGGCATCAGCGCGGCCCGCCGCCCGTCAGCCCCGGCCGACGCAAACGCGGTGGCGATTCGCTCGACGCCGGTCATGATGCTCTGAGCAGCTCGAGGGCCTCGGCCAGATCCTTGTCGCCGCGACCCGACAGGCAGACCAGGTCGAGCTCGCTGGGTCCATTGGCCATCGACCAGGCCAGCGCGTGCGAGCTCTCGAGCGCGGGGATGATCCCCTCCAGTCGCGCGGTGCGAGCGAAGGCAGCGAGCGCCTCATCGTCGGACACCGCGAGGTAGCGCGCCCGGCCCGAGTCGCGTAGCCACGCGTGTTCGGGACCGCTTCCCGGATAGTCGAGCCCGGCCGAGATCGAGTGCGCCTCGAGGATCTGGCCGTCCTCGTCCTGCATGATGGCCGAGAACGCGCCGTGCAGCACGCCGGGCCGGCCCGCCGCCGTCAATGGTGCGCCGTGGCGCCCGGTCTCGAGCCCTTCGCCGGCTGCCTCCACGCCCACCAGCTCGACCTCGGTGTCGGGCACGAACGGGATGAATATGCCGATCGAATTCGAGCCGCCGCCGACGCAGGCGATCACGCGCTGGGGGAGCCGGCCGACCTGCTCCAGGACCTGGCTTCGCGCCTCATCCCCGATCACGCGCTGAAGGTCGCGGACGAGCGCCGGATACGGGGCCGGGCCGACACACGAGCCGATGATGTAGTGGGTGCTGCCGACATTGGTCACCCAGTCGCGAATCGCCGCCGACACGGCCTCCTTGAGCGTTCTCGCGCCGGCCTCGACGGGTTCGACAGTCGCGCCGAGCAGTCCCATCCGCTCGACGTTGGGCCTCTGGCGGCGCATGTCCTCGGTGCCCATGTAGACGATGCACTCGAGGTCGAGCAGCGCGCACGCGGTGGCCGCCGCCACCCCGTGCTGGCCGGCGCCCGTCTCGGCGATGATCCGGTGCTTGCCCATTCGTCTGGCCAGCAGGGCCTGGCCGAGGGCGTTGTTGATCTTGTGGGCACCGGTGTGATTGAGATCCTCGCGCTTGAGGTAGATCTCATGGCCGGCCGCCTCGCTGAGGCGCGCGGCCCGATACAGCGGAGTCGGACGCCCCACGTAGCGGTGAAGAAGCCCGCCCAGTTCGGCCTGGAAGCCTGGATCGTCGCGCGCGTCGACCCACGCCGCCTCGAGCTCGGCCAGCGCCGGCATCAGCGTCTCGGGGACGTACTGGCCCCCGTACGGACCGAAGCGATGCTCGATCGCCTTGGCGGTGCGCTCGGCGCTCATGCCACGCTCAGGCGTGGAGGGGCGGTCGAGCGCACGGCGGCCGCAAACGCCTCGAGCTTGTCGGGATCCTTGACGCCAGGACCGAGCTCGACGCCGCTGGCGACATCCACCGCAAACGGCCGCACTCTGGTGATGGCCTCGGCGACGTTGGCCGCCTTCAGGCCGCCGCTGAGGATCACCGGCACGGAGCCACGATGAGCCTCAGCGATCTCCCACGCGAACGTCGCTCCCGTTCCCCCGGGACGGCCGGGCAGGTAGCTGTCGAGCAGATGGAAATCGGTGGCAAACGCCGACAGGGCCTGCAGGTCAGCACCGCTTTGTACTCGCACAGCCTTGATCACCTTGCACCCCGTCCGCCGCGCCACCTCGCCGCAGAACGCCGGACCCTCATCGCCGTGGAGCTGGACCATGGTCAGGTCGAGGGTCTCCGCCCGGCGGGCCACCTCATCGAGGGTCGCGTTCACGAACACCCCGACCACCTCCACACGCCGCTTCAGCGCCGCGGCGATCTCGGCTGCATCATCCATCGCGCAGCGCCGAGGC
This sequence comes from uncultured Solirubrobacterales bacterium, assembly GCA_963749545.1. Classification (GTDB taxonomy): domain Bacteria; phylum Actinomycetota; class Thermoleophilia; order Solirubrobacterales; family Solirubrobacteraceae; genus Palsa-465. The sequence goes on along the minus strand of CAVVNG010000008.1, from coordinate 99,364 downwards.
GACCCCGGCCAGAAGATCATGCCGATCGCCCAGGCGCCGGCGGCCACCGCGCGCTGCGCGTCGGCAAGCGAGGTGATGCCGCAGAACTTGATCTTGGGGGCGCCGGTGGCCATTGATACATCGTACGAGCGCGGGCTGCGAGGGTCGTGGCCGCCGCGTTCAATCCGCCTGCCGGCGCGCGCGCGCCGGGTGAGTCCAACGATGACGGCGATTATCACCAGGATCGTTGGACTCGATTGGCGCGGGAGCCCGTGCGCGGCCACCCCGTACCCCATCCCAAGCCAAACCGCACGCCGTTCGCCAACGTGGCGCGGGCGCGCAGCGCCCGCAGCCGAACTGAAAGCACACAGCGCGCAACCGAACCTGGGCAGCCAACCAGACCACCCAGAGCCCGATCGCGCCGTCAGCCCGCGGGCGCCTTGGCCGGCTGGGACCCCAGCTGGACGTCCACCGTACGCGCGCGCCGCGCACGCAGAACCCGGACGGCAACCCGCTGGCCCGGAACATGGGCCTGGACCTGCGACTCCAGGGCGTCCATGCTGGCCACGCTCCGCCCCTCGATGGCCTGGATGTCATCGCCGCGCTCCAGGCCGGCGATGGCGGCCGGGCCCCCGGGCTGCAGGTGCCGGATGACCACGCCGCGGCGCGGGTAGGAGGCGGCGGACCCACTCATCCCGAGGTAGGCAACGCTCATGCGACCACCGCTCTCGAGCCGGGGCAGGAGCCCCTTGGCGGTGTTGATCGGTACCGCGAAGGCGATCCCGACGCTCTCGTTGCCCCCGCCCGCCCCGGTGGCGATCTGCGAGTTGATGCCGATGACCTGCCCGGTGGCATCGAGCAGCGGCCCGCCCGAGTTGCCGGGGTTGATCGGCGCGTCGGTCTGGATCACATTGGAGATGCTGAACCCGTTGGGCGCTTCGATCTGACGTTGTAGCGCCGACACGATGCCGCTGGTCAGCGTGCGGTCGAGGCCGAATGGATTGCCGATGGCCAGGGTTGGATCCCCGACCCCGACCGTGCTCGAGTCGCCGAGCTGCAGCGGCTGGACGGCCGGCACGCCGGTCATGTTGACGCGGAGCATGGCCAGGTCGTCGTCGGGGTCCTGCCCCACCACGACCGCGTGGCGGGTCACGTCGTCCTCGAACTGCACGGTCACGCCGCTGCGCCGGTTGGCGCCCGAGATCACGTGATAGTTGGTCAGGATGTCGCCGCCGCGATTGATCAGGAAGCCCGAGCCGGTCGACGTGCTGCTCTCCTGGCGGGGATACAGATCGAAGGGATCCTGCACCTGTTCGATGATCTGAGCCCGGACGAACACGACGCCTGGGGCATCCCGGAGGTAGATGTCATGGGGCGTCAGCCCCGACGAGGTGCTGGAGGCGGTCGGGGCGCCGACCGATCCCTCTTCGACGATCGTCCGCGTGCTTCGGCGGCCGGTCACACCGAGAAGCAGGAAGGTCACGGCTACCACCAACCCGCCCACCAACGCAGCCGTAAACGGTGAGCGAATCAGCGCTTTCATCCGGTCCTCAAAGTGTTCGCGCTCGAGTGAACTGCAGCTAAAGGGAGCTGATCAGCTCCCGGCACGTCCCCTCGATGTCCTTCGCGCGCATCAGCGCTTCTCCGATCAGCACGGCGCCGACACCGGCCCGCGAGAGCTCGGCGACCTCCTCGGCGCGACTGAACCCCGATTCCGCGACCACGATCGACCCCGGCGGGATCATCGGGAGCAGCTCATAGGTGTGTCCGATGTCCACCTCGAGCGTGGTCAGGTCGCGATTGTTGATCCCGATGATCCGGGCCCCGACCTCGAGGGCGATATCGAGCTCGAGTCGGTTGTGCACCTCGACCAGCACGGCGAGTCCGAGCTCGCCGGCCAGGTCGTGCAGTTCGGCGAGCGTGCGCGCGGGGAGGGCCGCGACGATCAGCAGCAGCGCATCGGCGCCGGCGGCGAGCGACTCGTGGACCTGGTAGCGATCGACGATGAAGTCCTTGCGCAGCAGCGGCAGGCTGACCGCCGTCCGCGCCGCCGCCAGGTCGGCGAGCGAGCCGCCGAAGCTGGGCCCGTCCGTCAGGACGGAGATCGCGGCCGCGCCGGCGCGCTCGTAGCAGCCGACCACGTGCTCGAGCGCCAGGCCGTCGCGGATCACCCCGGCCGAGGGCGAGCGCCGCTTGTGCTCGGCGATCACAGACATTCCGGGGCGCTTCAACGCGTCGGCAAACGGCCGCAGATCGCCCGCGTCCCTGCGCTCCCGGCCACGTCGCTCGAGCTCGGCCACCGGCGCTGCCGCGCGGCGGCGCGCCACCTCCTCTCGGGTGGCCACGAGTATCGGCTCGAGCCGGTTCATGCCGGCGCGAGCTGCCGGGTGAACTGCACGAAGCGCTCGAGCGCGGCAGTCGCTGCGCCGTCGTCGATCGCCTGCTCGGCCGCGCGGACCCCGCGCTCGAGCGAGTCGGCACCGCCGCCGGCGTAGATCGCGGCGCCGGCGTTGAGCACGGCCAGATCGCGTTCGGTGCCACGCTCGCCAGCGAAGATGCGGTGCACGATCTCGGCGTTGTGCTGAGGGTCGCCGCCGGACACCGCATCTGAAGGCGCCACCGAGAGCCCGACCTCCTCGGGCGTCACCCGATACTGGCGCAGTTGACCATCGAGTACCTCGACGACCCGGGTGGGCGCCGAGATGCTGAGCTCATCGACGCCATCCTCGCTCGAGACCAACAGTGCGTGCTTGGTTCCCAACCGGGCCAGAGCCCCCGCCATCGTCTCGAGGTAGCCGGGATCGGACACGCCGATCAGCTGCCGCGTCGCGCCGGCGGGGTTGGTCAGGGGGCCGAGGAAGTTGAAGATCGTGCGCACGGCGAGCTCACGGCGGACCGGGATCACGTACCTGGTCGCCTGGTGGTGTGCGGGGGCAAACATGAAGCCGAAGCCGACCTCCCCGATGCACCCCGCGACGGCTTGCGGGTCCAAGTCGATCCGCGCGCCGAGCGCCTCGAGCACGTCGGCCGAGCCCGACAGCCCGGTGGCCGAGCGGTTGCCATGCTTGGCCACCGTGCACCCCGCGCCGGCGGCGATCAGGGCGGCGGTCGTCGACACGTTGAACGTCCTTCGCCCGCCCCCGGTCCCGGCCGTGTCGAGCAGATCGTCGTTGTCGACGCTCACCTGCGCAGCCATGGCCCGCATCGTCTGGGCCAGGCCGGCCAGCTCGTCGACCGTCTCGCCCTTGGTCCGCAGCGCGATCAAGAAGCCGGCGATCTGGATCTCGCTGGCGTTGCCGGCCATGATCTCGGCCAGCACCGCGGCCGACTCCTCGAGCCCGAGGTCGCGACCGGAGGCGAGCGCGTCGATCGACGCCGTCAGCAGCTCGGATGCGTTGCTGGTCATCTCGTTCGCTCCAGGAAGTTTCCCAGCAGCTCGCGGCCCTGCTCGGTCAACACCGATTCAGGATGGAACTGCACGCCCTCGGCGGGTAGCTCGCGGTGGCGTACCGCCATCACGACGTCCTCGGCCACGGCGCTGCGCTCGAGCGCGTCAGGCAGCGCCGGGTCGGCCACCAGCGAGTGATAGCGCCCCACCTCGAGCGGCTCGGGGAGGCCGCGGAAGATCGTCTTGCCGTCGTGCTGGATCTTCGTCGTCTTGCCATGGATCGGCTCGTGCTGGATCACCTTGCCGCCCCACGCCTGCACCAGCGCCTGATGGCCGAGGCACACGCCGAGGGTGGGAACCCCGGCTGACGGAAAGCGGCGGACCGCCTCGAGTGAGATCCCCGCTTGGTCGGGCGTGCACGGGCCGGGAGAGACGATCACGCGGTCATAGCCGCGCACGAGCAGCTCATCGACGGTGGCGTGGTCGTTGCGGACCACCTCGATATCGGCGCCCAGCTCACCGAGGTACTGCACGAGGTTGTAGGTGAAGCTGTCGTAGTTGTCGAGGACCAGGAGTCTCATGGCCATTCGGGTTGCCTGCAGGCCAGCTCGACCGCCTGGCGCACGGCGCGCGCCTTGGCCACGGACTCGCGATACTCGTAGTCGGGCTTGGCGTCGGCGACCGTGCCGCCACCGGCCTGGACATGGGCCACGCCGTCCTTGACGACCACGGTGCGGATGTGGATGCAGGTGTCAAGGTCGCCCGTGTAGCTGGCCCAGCCGATGGCGCCGCCGTATCCGCCTCGCTTGACCGGCTCGAGCTCGTCGATGATCTGCATTGCCCGGACCTTGGGCGCGCCCGACAGCGTGCCCGCCGGCAGCACCGAGCGCAGCGCATCGAGGGCTCGGACGTCCGGACGCAGGCGACCGATCACCGAAGAGACAATGTGCATCACGTGGCTGTAGTTCTCCACCGCCATGAACTCCTCGACCTCGACGCTGCGGTACTCGCACACCCGACCGAGGTCGTTGCGGCCCAGGTCGACCAGCATCACGTGCTCGGCGCGCTCCTTCGGGTCGGCGAGCAGCTCCTCGGCCATCCGCAAATCCTCTTCGACGTTGGCGCCGCGGGGCCGGGTACCGGCGATCGGCCGGGTGGAGACGTGCCGGCCCGAGACGGTGATCAGCGGCTCGGGACTGGCGCCTGCGAGCTCGAAGTCACCGAAGTCGAGGAAGTACATGTACGGGCTCGGGTTGACGGCCCGCAGACCGCGATAGATCGAGAACGCCTCCACGGGGACGGGTGCCGACCACCGCTGCGAGGGCACTACCTGGTAGGCGTCGCCGGCGAAGATGTATTTGACGATCCGGCTGACCATGGCCTCGAACTGCTCGCGCGGCATGTTCGGAGTGAACTCGGGCACGGCGCGGTCGCCCGCCGGCGGCCGCGCCGGACGGGGCACCGGGCCGGCCAGCCGCCACCGCACCTCGGCGATCGTCTGAACCGCACGCGCGTACGAGGCCTCGAGGTCGTCTTCGGCGTACACGTTGACCAGTACGGTGACCGTGTGCTTGAGGTGATCGAATACGACGAGCGTGTCGGTCAGCATCAGGGCGAGATCGGGAATGCCGAGCTCGTCCGGGTTCGGCTCGCCCAGCGGCTCGACCGTGCGGACGAGGTCGTAGGCGAACATGCCGACGGCACCCCCCGCGAACGGAGGCAGATCGGGGAGCGGCGCTGGGTTGAACCGGCTCAGCTCGGCTTGGGCCAGCGCGTACGGGTCACCCGGATCGCCGAGCGACCAGCGCAGCACGTGCCGGGGTCGGAAGCCGATGAACGAATAGCGCCCGACCCGGCCCTGGTCGGCCGACTCGAGCAGGAACGCGGGTCCGTCTTCACGGACCTTGAGGAACGCTGACACGGGCGTCTGGCAGTCATCGATAAACGTCTGGCCAACCGGAATCAGGTTGTAGGTCCGAGCCAGCGAGCGCACTGCCTCGAGCGACGGCGTCGCGCCGGCGGCCGTGCTGTCAGCGGCGACGGCCATCGAGCACCCGCTCGGCGTCGGTCAGCGACAGGCCCCGGCTGCGCAGCAGGACCGCGAGGTGATAGATCACGTCCGCGGCCTCCTCGCTGACCCGCTCGTCGGACTCCTCGCTGGCCGCGCGCGTGACCTCCTCGGCCTCCTCGCGGACCTTGGCGCCGATTCGCCCGGGGTCGGAGAGCAGGGCCGCCGTGTAGGAGCCGTCGGGGCGATCGGCGGCGCGCTCCGCGATCGTCCGCTCCAGCGTCGGCAGGACCTCGTGCGGGGCCCGCGGCTCGAGCGTGCCGCGGTGAAAGCACGTGCGCTCGCCGGTGTGACAGGCCGGGCCGCTCGGCTCGACCAGCGCCAGCAACGCGTCGCCGTCGCAGTCGTAGCGGATCTCCCTCAGCGCCTGGGTGTTCCCAGACGTCGCCCCCTTGTGCCACAGCTCCTGGCGCGAGCGGCTGAAGTAGTGCATCTCCCCGCTCTCGCGCGTGAGGCGGAGCGACTGCGCGTTCATATAGGCCAGCGTGAGCACCTCGCCGGTCCGCCAGTCCTGCGCGATGCACGGGACCAGTCCGCGCTCGTCGAATTCGATTTCTGAGTCCTCCACAGGGGCGTCGATTCTAGGGAGCCCGGACCGGCTCTCGGAGCTCGCACGCTACGGTGCCGGAATGCTTCCTGTATTCGACGGCCACAACGATGCTCTGACGCGCCCCGATCACGCCACCCTGGCCGAGGAGCGGGATGACGGCCATCTCGACCTGCCGCGGATGCGTGCCGGGGGCATCCGCGCCGCGATCTTCGCGGTCTTCACGCCGTCCCCGGACGAGAATCCGGACCCCGTGCCGCGTGATGACGGGATACGCGAGTTCGAGTACGCGCCGCCGATCTCGCAGGCCTACGCCAGCGCGGACGCCACCGCGGCTGCGGGGCGCCTGCTCGCGCTTGAGCGCCATGGCCATATCCGCGTCGCCCGCAGCCCGGGCGACCTCGATCTCGCGCACGACGGTGACGGGCCGCCCGCCGGCATCCTCCATCTCGAGGGCGTGGAGGCGGTCGACCCACAGCTCGAGTCGCTGGAGGTGTGGCATGCGGCCGGGCTGCGCTCGGTCGGACCGGTGTGGAGCCGCGCCAACGCGTTTGCCCACGGCGTGCCGTTCATCTTCCCCTCATCGCCCGACGTCGGGCCTGGCCTGAGCGACGCCGGCCGCGCGCTGGTTCGCCGCTGCGCGGAGCTGGGGATCCTCGTCGATCTGGCCCACCTCAACGAGGCGGGCTTCTGGGATGTCGCCCGGCTCGAGCCGGGGCCGCTGGTGGCCAGCCATGCGGCGGCGCACGCACTGTGCCAGGCCTCGCGCAACCTGACCGATGCCCAGCTCGATGCGATCGGCTCCTCGCACGGATTGGTGGGCATCGTGTTCGCCTGCCCGTTCCTGCGCCCCGACTTCGCCGACGACCCTGACACCCCGCTGCGCCTGATCGCCGACCACGCCCGCTACGTGGCTGACCGCATCGGTGCGGAGCACGTGGCCCTGGGATCGGACTTCGACGGGGCGACGATTCCGGCCGAGGTTGGCGACGCTGCCGGCATGCCGCGGGTCGTGCAGGCGCTCCGCGAGACCGGCTTCAGCGACGACGAACTGGCGGCGATCGCATGGGGCAACTGGCGCCGGGTGCTCGGCGCCTGGTGGGGCTGACCGGGGCCCGGGCCGACTCGGCTACTCGATCCCGAGCCGGTCCAGCAGCCGTTCGTCGCCGCGCCAGTGACGCCGCACGCGGACCGATAACTCGAGGTGGACATGGGTGCCCAGCTCGCGCTCGATCGCCTGGCGAGCGCCGATCCCGATGTCCTTGATCATGCGGCCGCGCGCGCCGATCAGGATCCCCTTCTGCGAGTCGGTCTCGACCAGCACGACCGCCTCGATACGGACCAGATCATCTCGCACCTGCTCGATCGCCCCGAGCTCGACCTCGACCGCGTGCGGCACCTCCTCGCGCGTGCGCGCCAGCACCTGCTCGCGGATCAGCTCCGCCAGCAGCACCGACTCGGACTGGTCCGAGCGCTGGTCAGGGCCGAAATAGAACGGACCGGCGGGAAGCAGCGAGACGAGCTGATCGATCAGTTCCGCCAATCCGGAGCCGGTCCGCGCCGACACGGGGAAGATCTCGTCCGCCACATCGAGCTCCTCGGCATCGTGCAGCGTGGCGGCGATCCTTGCCTGATCGGCACGGTCGACCTTGTTGACGGCGATCACCACGGGGACCGATGCGGGCCGCACCAGTCCGGCGATGAACCGGTCGCCTGGGCCGATGCCCTGCTCGGCGTTGACGACCAGGAGGCATCCGTCGGCATCGGCCAGCTCACTCTCGACGCGTCGCTGCATGCGCTCGGTCAGCGCGTCACGGGGCCGCTGGACGCCGGGTAGGTCGATAAGAACCAGCTGCCAGTCCGCACCGCTGGCCACGCCGCGAATCGCGCGGCGCGTGGTCTGCGGCTTGTCGGACACGATCGCCACCTTGGCACCGACGATCGCGTTGGCCAGCGTCGACTTTCCCACGTTGGGTCGCCCGGCGAGCGCGATGAAGCCCGAACGCGTGTCGACCGGGCGGCTCATCGCCTCACCGTACCCAGCGCATCAGCTCCGCCTGAAGGGCGAGCATCTCACCGCCGTCGGTCTCGTGATCCATCCCCGTCAGGTGGAGCGACCCATGCAGGACCGCCTCGCGCAGGTCAGCGCTGCGGGCGGGACAGATGACGATGTCGCCCAGCTCGCGAGGCCCCGACACCGCGCCGTCCTCGTCGACTCCGAACGACAGCACGTCGGTGGGTGCGTCGATTCCGCGGAAGCGCAGATTGAGATCGCGGATCCGCTCCTCATCGACGAACTCGATCGCCAAGTGTCCCTCGGCGATCCCGCCCGAGGCGAGCGCCAGGGCACACAGCTCCTCGACCTCCACGCTCGTCGGCCCCTCTATGCCGACGGCCTCGACCCCGATTACCTCGATCTCGAGCAAGGCGCCGACTACGGCCGCGGACGGGCTGCGTGCAGCCCCGGAGCCAGTCGCTGCGAATGCTCGCTGTAGGCGGCCACGATCCGCCGCACGAGCTTGTGTCGGACGACGTCCTCCTCGCCGAAGCGCACGAACTCGATCCCCTCGACGTCGCGGAGGATCTCCGACACGACCACGAGCCCCGAATCCTGCTCGCGAGGAAGGTCGATCTGCGTGATGTCGCCGGTCACCACCATCTTTGAGTTGAAGCCCAGGCGGGTGAGGAACATCTTCATCTGCTCCGGGCTGGTGTTCTGAGCCTCGTCGAGGATGATGAAGCTGTCGTTCAGCGTTCGCCCGCGCATGAAGGCCAGCGGCGCCACCTCGATCACCCCGCGCTCGAGGTGCTGGGACACCCGCTCGGGCTCGAGCATGTCATGCAGGGCGTCGAACAGCGGGCGCAGGTAGGGGTCGACCTTGGCCATCAGATCGCCGGGCAGGAAGCCAAGCCGCTCGCCCGCCTCGACGGCAGGGCGGGTGAGGATGATGCGATTGACCTCGCGCCGGCTCAGCGCCGCCGCGGCCAGCGCGACGGCGAGGAACGTCTTGCCGGTTCCGGCCGGGCCGATGCCGAACGTGATCGTGTTGCGGCGGATCGAGTCCACATAGCGCTTCTGGTTGACCGTCTTGGGCGCCACCTTCGTCGTGCGATGGCGCCACACCACGTCCTCGAGGATCCGCGCCGGCGACTCATGCGCATCGAGCGCGCGTGTCACCGCCTCGATCGTGCCCGGGGCAATCTCGTGACCCTGGCCGATCAGCTCGGACAGCTCGCGCACGACGGCCGTGGCCGCTTCGACAGCGTCGGCGTCGCCCTCCAGGGTGAGCACGTTGCCGCGCAGATAGACGTCGCAGTCGAGGTGGCCTTCCAGCGTTCTCAGGACCGCATCCTTGCTTCCCGCGAGTTCCGCGGCGACGGTGTTCTCGAGCTCGATCTGCTTACGCACTCAACGCCTCGCGGACGCGAGCGGAGGCCCGCTTCCCGTCGGCACGACCGCCTGAGCTGGCCATCACTGCCTTCATCACCTGGCCCATATCGCGTGGGCTGCTGGCACCGGTCTGCTCGATCGCGGTGGCGATCAGCGCGTCGAGCTCGGAGTCGTCCAGCTCGGCCGGCAGGTAGGACTCGATGATCGTCGCCTCGCTCTCCTCCTGGTCGGCCAGCTCTGGACGGCCGCCGTCGCGAAATTGCCACGCGGCCTCGAGCCGGCGCTTGCGCTCCCGCCGGAGCACGGCGAGCTCGTCGTCGGAACCCTCCTTGCTCGCCTTCTGCAATTCGGACAGCACGAGCCGCAGCGCGATCACGCGCTGCTTCTCGCCGGCCTTCATCGCGGCAGTCATATCGGAACGAACTTGCTCGGTGACGCTCACCCCTTTGAGGATAGCCCCGCGGGGCTCGGAATCCGGCAGCTGATCCCGTCCGCGCGGAGCTCCTCGCAGACGACTTCGACCACCTGGCCGCGGCCCGCCACGCCGGCGGGAAGGTAGGCGCGGGTGTAGTCGGTCGTGTAGCCCGACGACTGGCTGTCGGCGACCTTGTCGACGAGCACGGACTCGATGGTGCCCAGCTTGGCCGCGCAGTGCAGGCGCGAACGGGCCTCCGAGCGCCCCCGCAACAATGCGGAGCGACGCTTCTTCTCCTGCGGGCTCACGCGATCGCCGAGTGCCGCGGCCACGGTTCCCGGCCGTGGCGAGTAGGAGAAGGTGTGGACGCGGGTGATGGCCGCGGCATCGAGCACCTCGAGCGTGCGCTCGAACCCGGCCTCGCTTTCGGTGGGAAAGCCGACGATCACATCGGTGGTGATGTTCACCTCAGGCACGGCCCGGCGAAGCGCGTCGACGTGGGCGACGTACTCGTGCGCGGTGTAGTGCCGCCCCATGTCACGTAGCACCCCGTCATCTCCCGACTGCATGGGCACATGGAGATGCGGGCAAATCTTCGGCTCGGTGGCCAGAGCGTGGATCAGCGAGTCCTTGACGTGGATGACCTCGACGCTCGACAGCCGCACGCGCTGCACGCCGGGCACCCGCGCGACCTCGACCATCAGCTCTCCGAGCTCGAGGCCCTGCTCCGGATCCCGATAGTCGCCCACGGAAATCCCGGTCATCACCATCTCGGGCTGGCCCTGAGCCACCCGTCGGCGGGCCTCATCGAGGATCGCGCCGGCCGGCCGCGAGCGCGCCGCACCCCTCACCGTGGGGATGATGCAGTAGGCGCAGTGGCAATCACAGCCGTCCTGGACCTTGACGAACCCGCGGGTTCGGGACGCCTGCTCCACCCGCTGGCGCGCGATCACGTCGCTGTCGAGGTCGGCACACGACCCGACCTGCCCGGCTATCTCGACCGCCACATCCTCGGCTCGGCCCGGCACCGCGTGCACGGCGGCGTCGATGGCGGCGAACTCGCCCGCGTCGAGGTTGACGGCACAGCCCGACACGTAGACCTCGGAGGCGGCCCTCAGCGAGCGCCTGACCGACTGCCGGGATTTGGCCTGCGCCTCACTGGTTATGCAGCAGGTGTTGATGACGTGCAGGTCGGCCTCGCCATCGGACACCTCCTCATGGCCCACGGCGAGAAGCGCGCTACGGGCCAGCATCGCATCGGCCTGGGAGACCTTGCAGCCGAGGAACTTGACGGTGAACGTGCTCACCGGCTGGACGGTACCGCTCAGCCCACGTGCCTTCGTGCCCGGACCCCGCTCACGACGGGCAGACGTTCGTGCTCCTCGACCGTCATCGTCGACCGCGGTGTCCTCGGATCAGGGCGCCGGCCGGTAAGAGGGGGTTCCGGCGCAGGTCCGGTCCGCGGCTTGGGCCGCGGCGCGATGACGTCGAGGAGCAGGCCACCGAGCGTCACGCCGATCGCGAGCGGGCCCTGCAACTCGTTCACCTCCTTGAATGCCTCCTGGATGACAGCGTCCCGCGGAAGCATTACGGGCGCCCGGGCTCGCGACATCGGCCCCGTGGCCAAGATCCGCCTCGAACGCTTGTCCACGCGCGCTCAGCGACGTTCGAGCAGCAGCGCCGCCCACTCGCCTCGGGCCAGCCGGCGGCGTGGCTGAAGGCCGCTGCCCACGAACGCACGGGCCACGCTGTCGCACTCCTGCACGAGCAGACCGGAGGCGATGAGCCGCTGGGGGGCTGCGGCCAGGCTGGCCGCGTGGCTGCGCAGGAGCGGGCCTAGGAGGTTGGCTGCGACGGTGTCGGCCGATGGGAGTGGGTCGGTGCGCAGGTCGAGCCGCTGCACCGCCACCTCGACGCCGTTCACCTCGGCGTTGACCGCTGTGGCCTCGAGACTGGCCGGATCGTTGTCAACAGCCATCACGGGCGCCCAGCCGAGCCTGGCCGCCGCGATGGCCAGCACGCCCGACCCGCAGCCCACGTCGAGGAACGAGCGGCTCGGTGGCAGCTCGAGCAGCAGCTCGAGGCACAACCGGGTGGTGGCGTGGGCACCGGTGCCAAACGCCTGGCCCGGCTCAATCACTAAATCGATCGAATTTGTGTCACGAGAAGGCGCCTCCCAGGGCGGACGCACGACCAGGCGGTCGCCCAGCACGAGAGGGCGGTGGAACTCGCGCCAGCGCTCCGAGAAGTCATCGGCGATCTCGGCGGTCGTCACGTCGACCAGAGCGGGGCCGGCCGCCGCCCGCAGGTCGGGCAGCGCCGGCAGCTCGCCCGGCGCTCCGTACATCGCGTACTCGACCACGTCCTCGCCGATGGCAACCTCCTCGACGCCACTCGGCGCCAGCTCCAGCAGCTCGGCGAGCACGAGCTCCGCGTGCTCGCGCTGCACGCGGACGGCGAGCCGGAGCATCGCGCGCCGCGATCAGACTCCGAAGGCGCGGCGGATCTTGCCGAACACGCCCTCTTCGGAGCGGAGGTGGTGATCGGTGAGCGAGCCCGCAAGCTCCTCGAGGAGCTGCTTCTGCTCGCGGTTCAGGTTGCGGGGAATCACCACGTTGACGACCACGCGCAGATCGCCGGTGCGCCGCCCGCGCAGTGCCGGCATGCCGCGACCGCGCACGGTCAGCGTCTCGTGGGGCTGAGTGCCGGCGGGTATCTCGAGGTCGACCGGGCCGTCCACGGTGGGCACCTCGACCGTCGTGCCCAGCGCTGCCAGCGGAGCCGAGACATCGACCGCGGTGACCAGATCGTTGCCATCGCGGACGAACCGCGGATCCTCGCGCACGTGGATGAGCACGTACAGATCGCCCGGGGGCCCTCCCCGCTCGCCGGCGTGGCCGCGGCTGCCGATGCGGATCCGCTGCCCGTCGGAGATACCGGCCGGGACGTCGATGGCGAGCGTCGAGCGCTCGACAGTGCGTCCACGGCCGCTGCAGGTCTTGCACGGGTCGCGGGCCACGCGGCCGTCCCCGTTGCAGACGTCACACGTCGTGGCACGGACGACCTGACCAAACGGCGTGCGGGAGATCGCGCGAAGCTGTCCGGTTCCCTCGCACCGCGTGCAGGTCTCGATCGGCGTCCCCGGCTCGGCTCCGTTGCCCCGGCAGTGCTCACACACGGTGATGGCCTCGAACGAGACCTCGACGGAGGTGCCGTGCGCCGCCTGCGCCAGGTCGATGTCGGCGGTCACGGCCACATCTCCCCCCTGCACCGCGCCGCCGGCGCGCTGGCCGCCGAAGGCGCTCCCGAACGCGCCCGAGCCGAAGAACGCCTCGAAGATGTCCGATACCGAGCCGAAGCTCTCGAAATTGGGGGCGTAGCCGCCGGTGCGCAAACCCTCGTGCCCGTAGCGGTCATAGGTGGCACGCCGGTCGCTGTCCGAAAGGACCTCGTAGGCCTCCGCGGCCTCCTTGAACTTCTCCTCGGCGTCGGGATCGTGGCTGTTGACGTCGGGGTGCAGCTCGCGGGCGAGCCGGCGGAACGCCTTCTTGATCTCGGCGTCGCTGGCGCCTCGGGACACGCCCAGCACCTCGTAGTAGTCGCGGGGGATGTTTCTAGAAGCCATCAGCGCTCGTCATATACGTCGGCGATGTAGGTCGAGAGCTGATGCGCCGCCTCACGAACCGAGCGAATTGCCTGACCGTAATCCATGCGCAGCGGGCCGATCACCGAGACGGCGCCGAGGTTGCGCTGGGGCAGGCCGTAGCTCGCAGCCACCACGGCCAGCGAGCGCAGTGCGGGGGCGTCGTTCTCGGCCCCGATCCGCACCAGCACGTCGCGTTCGGTCAGTGCCTCGCGCAGCACGCCGAGCAGCGTCACTCGCCGCTCGAGCATGTCCACCAGCGCGTTGAGGTCGAGCACGTCCCCGACCCGCTCGACGCTGAGCAGCCGGGCCGTTCCCTCGATGTACAGGTTGTCGTGAGCCGAGTCCTCGAGCTCGGTGAACACCGGCGACAGGGCATCGATGAACGCGGCCTCGGTCGTGCTGAGCGATGGATCGTGGAGCCTCCCGTGGAGCATCCGCGCGCCCAGCCCGAGCCCCACGAGGCGCTCGTTGAAGTAGCTCGCCGCCCAGTCGGCCAGCCCTGGATCGACGGGCCGCTGGAAGGTGAATAGGCGTTTGGTCACGCCGCCGGTGGAGGTGATAACCACGACCATCATCACCTGGGGTTGGAGCACCAGGACCTCGATGTGACGGATCGTCGAGGTCTCGATCGGTGGCGCGGTGACGATCGCCAGCAGGCTGGTGACCTGCGAGAGCGCCTCGCTGGTCACCCGCATCGCCTCGTCGAGCTCGCGCTGCATCAGCTGGAGCGAGAGGCGCGGCCCCGGATCGTCGGTGGGGAGCAGGCGGTCGACGAAATAGCGGTAGCCCGCCTCGGTCGGGATCCGGCCGGCCGAGGTGTGCGGATGGCCCAGCAGCCCGCGCTCCTCGAGGTTGGCCAGCTCGTGCCGGATCGTCGACGGCCCCCATTGGAAGTCGACCGCCAGTGCCTTCGAGCCCACGGGCGAACCGGCGGCGAGGTACCCCTCGACGACCTTGCGCAGCACTAGCTCTTGGCGATCGGTTAGCACGACGTTGATTGTAGGTCGGGGGTTAGCTGTTGCAGCCCCGGTGGCGTTGCTGTGGGTGGCCACCGTGCGCCGCGGCTCCCTTGCTGGGGAAAGAGTGGGAGAACTGGGGCTGCGGGCTTTCCAACCAGCACAACGTTGAAGAGCGCCGGGCCACGCGATCGCTAGTCAACGAAATGCCCGCCATACCGCCACAACGTTGATCAGCGCCGCGGCCAGCACGAGCCTTTCAACGTTTTGGCGGTTCGGGAGGCGTTCCCGGCCGGCAAAGCACCCCATTCACCCCGTGGCCAGCGAACATCCAAGCCACAAACGTGGCTCCGCACTGATCTCAGTCGACCCGCACCCGCGCCACCGCGTTGCGGATGATCCGCTGGCCGTCCTGCTCGGCCTCGGAATCGACGATCGCCGTGTCGCCATCTACCTCGCGCACCGTGCCGGTCACGGTGATCTCCTCGCCCAGCCTGCCCATCCCGCGGAACTGGACGCTGAGCTGCTCGAGCCTGTCGGGGCCGCCGGCGGCTTCGGTGTGAGCGCGGGCGACCTGGGCCATCGTCCACAGGCCGTGGAGGATGCGCCCGGGCAGGCCGACCTGTTTGGCGAACTCCTCGTCGATGTGGATCGGATTGAAGTCGCCCGAGGCACCGGCGTAGCGCACGGTGAGGTACGGGTCGGGCGTGACCTTGAGCTCGATCGTGTCGCCCTGCCCCAAGCTCATGATCCACCCCTGACGATGTTGGTCCACGTGCCGGTGCAGACGCTCTCGCCGCGCTGGTTCTCAGACACCGATTCGAACACGAAGAACGTCATCGGCCCGCGCTCAGAGATGTCCTTCATGGTCGCGGTCGTCGTGATCTCGTCGCCGGCGACGACCAGCGGGCCCCACCGGAACTCCTGCGCGCCGTGGACCATCATGGCGAAGTTCAAGCCGACCTCGGGGTCGAACAGGGCGGGGATCACGGAACGCCCGGCGTAGACGACCGCGAACATCGGTGGCGCGACGACGTCGGCGTAGCCGGCTGCCCGCGCCGCCTCGACGTCGCTGTGGAGAGGGTTGGTCTCCCCCACGGCGGCGGCGTATTCACGGATCTTCTCGCGGCCCACGGCGTAGGTGACCGGGTCGAAGGTCTTGCCGATCGCTTGCGTGTTGACGCTCATGGCCGGCGGGAGTGTTTCAGATGATCACGGCGACCGTTGCGGCGGTTCGAGTTCGGTGACCTCTCCGGTCAACGTCATCGGACCGTCCTCGAGCGGCATGTCGGGGAAGGTGAAGTTCATCCCGCCGCCGACACGCAGATCGACCTCGACCTCGCACGGGAACCAGTGGACGAGCTCCTCGGGCTCGGTGATCGCCTCCCAGACCGCGGCCACCGGGTACGCGAGCTGCCGTTCGAAGAAGAGCGTGGGGCGATCGTCTACGGTCGTGTAGGTCGCGTGGATGCTCATAGGGCCTCCTCGGTCGGGGTGCGGAACTTGTCCTCAAGACGCCGCTCCAGCGCATCGAGCCGGCCCTCCCACAGCTGCCGGTAGGGCTCGAGCCAGGCGTCGAGCTCGGCCAACGGCTGAGCGTTGAGGGCGTAGACCCGGCGCTGGGCGTCGGTGTGTGCGACGACGAGACCGGCATCACGCAGTACGCGCAGGTGCTTCGAGGTGCCCGGCTGGCTGAGCCCGATGATGCTGACCAGCTCACCGACCGGTCGCGGCCGTTCGCGCAGCAGGGCGACCATCTCGCGCCGGTGGGGATCGGATAGGGCGGTCCAGGTCGACGGCACCCGATATATATACCAAATTGGTTATATGCCTGTCAAGGCATGAGCGTCCTCAGATGGTCGCAATCGCCTCCGCCACCAGCTCGATCGCACGGCGCTGCGCCACGTCGGGCAGATTGGCGAACCCGAGGACCAGCCCCCCGCCCGGACGGCCGGCCGCCTCGTGCCAGCCCAGTCCCTCCAAACCCACGCCGCGCCGGCCGGCCGCGCTCAGCACGGCGTCCTCGTCGAGCCCATCGGGCAGCAGCGCCAGCAGATGGAGGCCGGCGGGCGTCCCGGTCACCCGAGCCGCGGGGATCAGCTCGGCCAGCGTGGCCTCCAGGACATCGCGGCGGTGGGCGTAATCCAGCCGGGTGCGGCGGAGGTGGCGGTCGAGCTCGCCCCGGGCGATCAGATCGGCCAGGGCGAGCTGTTCGAGGATGGGCGACCCACCATCGGCAATCGCCTTCTCGTAGGTCAGGGCCCCAGTCAGCCACGAGGGGCACAGCGCCCACCCCAAGCGCAGGCCCGGCGCCAGCCGCTTGCTCACCGAGCCGATGTGGCAGACGCGCTCGGGCGCGAGCCCCTGGAGGGCACCGACCGGCACCCGGTCGTAGCGAAACTCAGAGTCGTAATCGTCCTCGACGATCAGCGCATCCCTGTCCTCGGCCCAGGTGAGCAGCGCGGTCCGCCGCTCGGAGCTCAGGACGGCTCCGGTCGGAAACTGATGGGCCGGGGTCAGGACCACCACCTCGCAGCCGGTGGCGACCAGCCGAGCAACATCGATCCCGGACCCATCGACGGCGACCGGCACCGGCTCGAGACCGCTGCGCTCGATGATCAGGCGATGGTTGGCCCAACCGGGCTCCTCGATCGCGATCTCCTCCAGCCCGCGATCGCGCAGGGTCCGGCAGAGCATGGCGAAGCCCTGGGTGAACCCGGCACAGATCAGCGTGTGCTCGGGCTCGGGCGCCGCCCCCCGGACCCGGGCCAGATAGCGCATCAGCTCGTCGCGGAGCTCGGGCGTCCCGCGGGGATCGGCGCGCCCCAACGCATCGAAGGGCGCGCGCGTGGCCGCGGCGCGCAGTGATCGCAACCACAGATCCCGCGGGAACGCGGCCAGGTCAGGGATCCCCGGGCGCAGATCGTAGGCGTAGTGCGGCTCGAGCGAGCTGGCCATCACCGGCGCCCGCTCGCCGCTTGGGGTACTGGCCACGCGGGTCGGGGCCCCCTGCGATGCGGTCAGGTAGCCCTCGGCCGTGAGCTGCGTGTAGGCCTCGAGCACGACCCCACGCGAGATCCCGAGCGTCGTGGCCAGAACCCTCGAGGAGGGGAGGCGCATCCCCGGCGGCAGCCGGCCGCTGCGGACGTGCTCGCGCAGCTCGCGCTCGAGCTGTTCGTGGAGGGCGCCGGCCCCACGTTCGAGCTTCACCAGGAGCTCTGGACCGGAAACTGGCCCTGAATCAATGTCCATGACTGGACCTTAACAATGAGCCAGTTGCCGCGTAGCGTTTCGCCTCCGCGATACGAAACGGAGACTGCGATGGACGAGATCACGATCATCGGCGGCGGGCTGGCCGGGCTCACGGCGGCGATTTCCGCCGCCGAGCACGGGGACACGCGTGCGGCTGCTCGAGGCCCACGAGGAGCTCGGCGGTCGCGCCCGCAGCACCCGTGGCCCCTACAAGGCGAACCTGGGCCCCCACGCGCTGCTCTCCAACTCCCCGTTCTGGGCCTGGCTGGGCGAGCGCGACCTGCTCCCGGCGTACGCGCGTCCCCCGCTATCGGGCGTGCGCTTCCGCTGGCACGATGAGATCCGCCGCGTCCCCGCCGTCGGGGCGGCCGTCGCGGCGCTCCGCCTCCGGGGTCGCTCGGCGCCGGTCGACGTCGATTTCCGCACCTGGGCCTCCGACCTGGTCGGGCCCGAGGCGGCCGAGGCGCTGGCCCGCAGCGCCGGCGTCCTCACCTACCACCATGACCCCGGCGAGCTATCGGCCCGCTTCGTCTGGGAGGCGCTGGTGCGGGGGCTGCTGTCCGCGCCGCCGGCCGCGCGGTACCCGATCGGCGGGTGGAGCTCGATCGTGGCGCGGATGCACGACCGCGCGCTCGGGCTCGGCGTGCGTATCGAGGCCGGGGCACGAATCGAAGCGCTCCCCGAGCCGCCGGTGATCGTCGCCACCGAGCTGAGCGACGCGCGCCGCCTGCTCAGCGACGACGGCCTCGACTGGCTGAGCGGGCATGCGGTCTGCCTCGACATCGCGCTCAGCCACCGGCGTGGCGATCCCTTCGTCGTCGTCGACCTCCAGGAAACCGGATGGATCGAGCGCTACACCGCCGCCGACGCGTCGCTGGCGCCGGACGGCGAGGAGCTGATCCAGGCCCAGATGCCGATCCGGCCCGAGGAGACCGCGGATGCCGCGGTGGTTCGCCTCGAGCGCCTGCTCGATGCCGCGTTCGTCGACTGGCGCGAGCGGATCACCTGGCGACGGCGGCAGGTCATGCACAAGCGCACCGGCGCCCTGGATCCGCCGGGCTCATCCTGGCAGGACCGCCCGGCCGTCGACCGCGGCGGAGGCATCTACCTGGCCGGTGACATGGTCGCCGCGCCCGGGTGCCTGTCGGAGATCGCCTGGGGAAGCGCGGTTCAGGCCAGCCAGCTGGCCAGCCAGGCGCGTGCCAAGGTGCCCGCGTGACCTTCGCCGGCCGCCGCCTCTTGTCGCCGGGAGGGGCACGCGCTAGCCTGCTGGTCAGTGTCAAGGCGAGCACAGCTTCGAGCTTCAGACGCTGATCGGGAGCGGATTGCCGACCGGCTGCGCGAGGCCGCTGCCGAGGGGCGCCTGCTGACCCACGAGCTCGAGCAGCGGCTGTCCGTGGCGTTCTCAGCGCGGACCTACGGCGAGCTCGACGCACTCGTTTTCGATCTCCCTACCGGTCGCCTCGAACGACGCCAGCGCTCGTCGGTGACGCCATGGATCAAGCCGGCTCTGGCGCTGGCCATCGCCATCCCGATGGCGGTGGCGATGATCGCGGTGGTGCTGTTCGTGCTCACCGGGGTGATCGCCACCTGGATGCTGTGGGTGGGTGTGATGTGGTGGTTCTTCGGCCACCGCCATCGCGGCCGTGGCCGCTTCCCCAGCCAGCAGCGAATGGGACCGCCTCCACGTCCCCGTTCCTGGGTCTGACCCCGGCTACTTCTCCCCCAGCTCGAGGACGGCCAGGAACGCCTCCTGGGGCACCTCGATCCGCCCCACCTGCTTCATCCGCTGCTTGCCCTTCTTCTGCTGCTCAAGCAGCTTGCGCTTCCGGGTGATGTCCCCCCCGTAGCACTTGGCGATCACGTCCTTCCGGTACGCCTTGATCGTCTCACGGGCCACGATCCGCGAACCGATCGCCGCCTGGATCGGGACGTCGTACTGCTGGCGCGGGATCTTCTGGCGCAGCTTCTCGGCCAGGGTGCGGCCCGCGTCGTAGGCCTTGCTCCTGTGCACGAGCATCGACAGCGCGTCCACCGGGTCGCCGCCGAGCAGGATGTCGAGCTTGACCAGGTCCGACTCGCGCATTCCGATCAGCTCGTAGTCGAGCGAGGCGTAGCCGCGCGTTCGCGACTTGAGCTGATCGAAGAAGTCGAGCACGATTTCGGCCAGCGGCAGGTCGTAGGTCAGCTGCAACCGCTCGGATGACAGGTAGTGCATCCCGGCGTGCTCCCCGCGCCGCTCCTGACACAGCTCCATGATCTGGCCCACGAACTCCTTGGGCGTGAGGATCGACGCGCGGATGTAGGGCTCGCGGATCTCCTGCACCTTGGCCGGGTCGGGCATGTCGTTGGGGCTGTGCACGGGGACAACCGAGCCGTCGGTGAGGGTGACCTCGTATTCGACGCTGGGCATCGTGGCCAGCAGCTCGAGGTCGTATTCGCGCTCGAGGCGCTCGCGGACGATGTCCATGTGCAGCAGGCCCAGAAAGCCGCAGCGGAAGCCGAACCCGAGCGCGTCGCTCGTCTCGGGTTCCCAGCTCAGCGCGGCGTCGTTGAGGGTCAGCTTCTCGAGCGCGTCGCGGAGGTCCGGATAGTCGTCGGAGTCGATCGGGAAGAGGCCGCAGAACACCATCGGCTTGACCTCGCGGTAGCCGGGCAACGGCTCGCCAGCCGGGTTGGCGCGCGTGGTCAGCGTGTCGCCCACGCGCAGCCTCGTCACGTCCTTGATCCCGGTGATCAGGAACCCGACCTCGCCGGCGTGGAGGGCATCGGCCGAGGCCATCTGCGGCGTGAAGAAGCCGATGTCGTCGATGTCGGCCTCGGTGCCGGCCTGCATGGCGCGGATCGCCTCGCCCTTGGTGAACGTCCCATCGACCACCCGGATGTACGCGATCACGCCGCGATACTGATCGAACTCCGAGTCGAAGATCAGCGCCCGCGGCGAGCCGTCCGGATCGCCGCTCGGCGGCGGCACGCGCTCGATCAGCTCGTCGAGCACCGCCGTGACGCCCTCCCCGGTCTTGGCGCTGATCCGGCGCACACTGTCGGCCGGCTCCCCGAGGAGCTCGGCGACCTCCTCGGAGACGCGCTCGGGCTCCGCACCGGGCAGGTCGACCTTGTTCAGACAGGGGATCAGCTCGAGCCCGGACTCGATGGCCAGGTACGTGTTGGCCACGGTCTGGGCCTCGACGCCCTGCGAGGCATCGACGACCAGCAGCGCGCCCTCGCAGGCGGCCAGCGAACGCGACACCTCGTAGGTGAAGTCCACGTGCCCCGGCGTGTCGATCAGATGCAGCTGATAGGTCTGGCCGTCGCCGGCCTCGTAGAACACGCGCACGGCCTGCGCCTTGATCGTGATCCCGCGCTCACGCTCGAGGTCCATCGAGTCGAGCAGCTGGGCGCGCATGGTCCGCGGGTCCACGGTGTGGGTCAGCTCGAGGATTCGATCGGCCAGGGTCGACTTCCCGTGATCGATGTGGGCGATGATCGAGAAGTTGCGGATGTGCGCCTGGTCGGGCATTTCTCTCACTAGGGTATTTGGCGCCGGCCTGGGCGCTACGCGCGGCGGAGCCGGCCCATGATCAGCGTCTCGATCTGTCGTGCCTCCGGCACGCGCATCGAGAGCACGAGCTTCGCGTAGATGAAGAAGGCGACCGCCGAGGCGACTCCGACCGCGATCACCTGAGCCAGCAGGGAACGCCCGAGCAGCGATTCCAGCCCCGCCCAGATCCCGCGGGCGACAGCGGCCATGATCACGGTGGCGAGCGCGATCCGGACGGTGATCATCAGAGTCTGCCCGCCCTCGAGATGGCCGTTGAAGCCCAGGCGCAGGCGGTACAGCTGCAGAGCCGTCATCACGATGTTGGCCACGGCGGTGCCGATCACCAGACCGGCGATCCCCAACGGCTTGTACAGCGCGATGCTGACAATCGCGTCCACGACCATGTTGAGCGCGGCCAGCTTGGTGGGGATCCACGGCCGCTGGAGGGCGAAGAACGTGCGCGTGAGCAGCAGGTTGAGACCGGCGAACGGCAGGCTGAACGAGAACCAGAACAGCGCAGTCGATACCAGATGGGTGGAGTAGGCCCCAAACGTTCCGTGCTGGTAGACGAGCCGCGTGATCGGCGTGGCCAGGACCAGGAGCAGCGCCGAGGAGGGGATCAGGAGCAGGTTGATCTGGCGCATCCCGTTGCCGAGCGTGCGGCGCATCCCGCCGACGTCCCGCCGCGCCGCCAGCCGGCTGAGCGTCGGGAACAGCACGGTCGACACGGCGACGCTGAAGACGCCCTGCGGCAGCATGTAGATCCGGAATGCGTTGTTGATCGCCGCCGGAGCGTGGCTGGAGACGAGCGACCCGAAGCCGGCGTTGATGAAGATGTCGAGGTTGACGATCCCGATGCTCACCGTCACCGGCACAAACAGGATGAGCACCTGGTGCATCCGCGGGTCGCCCCAGTCCATGCTGAACATGACCTTGAAGTCGACCCGCCTCAGGGCTGCGGCAACGATCAGCATCTGCACGAAGGTCGCCACCAGCCAGGCGATCGCGTAGGCGTAGATCTTGTTGGCCCCGTGGAAGCGGGAGTGCAGGAAGATCAGTAGGACGAGGATGATCAGGTTCCAGATCGCCGGCGCCAGGGCGGGGATCGTGAACTCGTCGTAGGACTGCAGAATCCCCACGAACAGGCCGGTCAGGCTCAGCAGCAGGACGACCGGGAACAGCACGCGCGAGAGGGAAGCGGTGAGCGCGGTGGCGGTCGCGCTGAGGCTGCCGGTGAAGAGCGGGACGATCAGCCCGGCCACCGCCAGCCACAGCAGGGTCAGCGCGCCGAGCCCGATCAGGATGACCCAGAACAGCGTCGAGGCGAGCCTGAACGCCTCGCGCTTGCGCCCGGCCTGCAACAGGTCGGTGAACACGGGCACGAACGCCGCCGACAGAGCCGCCTGCGAGAACAGGTTGCTGAACAGATTCGGGACCTGCGAGGCGAGCGTGAAGGCCGACGCTGCCGCCGAGGTGGCAAAGAAGGCTGCCTGGACTACCTCGCGGGCCAGGCCGGCGATCCGGGACAGGGCCGTCGCCACCGCGACGATCGCGGTGTTGACGGCCAGGCGACGCCGTGGCGGGCTGGGCGGAGGCGGATTCGCCTGCTCGTCCGCTGCCGTACTCGTTTCTGGCGACACGCGGCCGCTATAGTACGGACGCGCCGCGGCAGATCAGTCGCGGCTTTTCAGCGAGACGTGAGGTCGAGCGTTGATGTCAGAACGCGGGACCGGACGTCGCGCGGACCATTTCCATGGCGAATATCCACTCACAGAAGAAGCGAATCGAACGTGCCGCCCGCGAGCGGCTCGAGAATCGTCGCTACACCTCGAAGATCAAGACGTACTTCCGCCGGCTCGAGAATGCTGTCTCCGGGGGCGACGACACGCAGGCCGACAGCGAGCACCGGACGCTCGTCCAGGCCATCGACAAGGCCGTCAAGCGTGGCGCGCTCCATCGCAACAGCGGCGCCCGCAAGAAGTCACGTGCCGCCCGCATTCGCCGCGGCACGGACTAGTCAGATGGTCGCATCCATCTACGTGGTCTGATTCGGCCGCTGCTGGGTAAGTAGGGGCCGGTATGGCACAGCTTGTACGGCCGCCGGCCAGCGATCCGGGGACGATCTTCTTCGAGCTCGAGCGGCTCGACGTGGGCGACGACGGCCGCCTGGCGGTGCGCGGCCGTTGGTTCGGGGTGCGCGGGCGGCGCTTCATGCGACCCACCCTCACGCTCCGGAGCGCGGCCGCCCGGATCCGGCTGCTGGCCGACCTCGAGCATAAGCCCTGGCCGGCCGAGGAGGCCGAGTCATGGGTCGCCGTCTTTCCATGGGACCTGGATGCGCAATCCGTGTCCGACCTCGAGCTGAGCGTCGCACCGGACATTGCCGTCGGCCTGCCCGCCCCCGGGGCCGACGGGCCCGGTGCCCCGATCCCCTCGGGGCGGGATACCTTCGTGCTGGCCAGGTCCGAACCGACGGACGCCGACGCCCTGTCGCGGAAACTGACCGAGGAACAGCATCGAAACCAGTTGCTGCGCGAGCAGCTCGATCAACTGCGCGATGCGCACGTACAGGCCGTGGCCGCCACGGCCCGGCGCGACGCCGCGCTGGCCGCGCTCGAGGTCGCCCAGCGCGAGCGCGGCCAGGCGGCGGACGAGCTCGAGCGCGCGCGCGGCGAATTCCGTGAGGCGGTGGCCTCGGCACGAGCCGAGCGCGAGGAGGCCATCCAGGCCTGCCAGCTGGCTCGCCGCGAGACGGCCGAGGCGCGGTCCGAGCGCGGCGCGGCGATCCGTGCCTCCGAACGACTGGGCAGCGAGCGCGCGGTGGCACTGCGCAGCGCGGAACAGGCCGGGGCGGCGCGCGACGATGCGCTGCAAACGGCCGAGGAGGCGGGCACGGAAACAGCCCGGGTGCGGCTCGAGCGCGACGAAGCCACCGCGGCCCTCGAGCTGGCCCGACGCGAGCGCGACGAGGCCGTCGGCGCTGCCGGTCTGGCTGCTCGCGAGCGCGACAAGGCGACGCGAGCCCGGGACAAGGCGCTGCGCGAGCGCGATAAGGCGGTGCACGGGGCCGAACAGGCCAGTGCGGAGGCGGCTCGGGCTCCGGGGCTCGCCCTCCAGCCGGCGCGCTCGTTCACGCCCCGCCGGACGTACTCCACGGCTTCCGGCAAGGTGTGGGCCAGCCGCGGGCTCGCCCTGATCGTGCTCGTGGCGATCCTCGTCGCGGTGGCGCTGATCCTGAAGGTCGTCTAGGTGGTTATCCGCCGGATGCTGAGCAGGGCCACGGTGTCCTCGCCGGCCACCCCGGAGCCGCCACCGCGGGAGGCCAGCTCGAGGTCGGCGATCTCCTCCAGCGCCTGACGAAGCTTCTCGCTACCACTCTCGCGAGCGTCGGCGATCAGGCGATCGGCCGCGCGCGACGGCATCCGCAGCCCGCGCTTGATCTGGGCCGGCGGCTCGCCCGCCTCGACCGCCCGGGCGATGTCGTGAGCGGCGCGCACGCGACCCGCCATCCAGTACAGAAGACCCGGCACTCGCTCGCCCTGCGAGCGCAACGCGAGGTAGGAGCGAACGGCAGCCGGCGCCTCGCCGGCCACCAGCGTGTCGGCCAGCGACCATGCCTTGCGCTCGGCCGAGGAGGCGGTCAGCTGGTCGATCTCCGCGGCGGTCAGCGACGCGTCCGGGCCGAACCGTAGGGCCAGCTTCTCGAGCTCGCGCAGCAGCCGTTGCTGACGATCACCGACCTGCTGCAGGAGCACCCGCGCCGCGTCGATGTCGAGCTGCAGCCCGAGCTCCCGCCCGCGGGCGATGACCCACTTGGGCAGCTCCCACGGCTTCACGCTCTCCTCGGCGCTGACGTCGCCCCCAGCCGCCCGCACCGCCTCGTGCAGCCGCGCCGGAGCCTTCGTCCGCCCCTCTTCGCGGGCAAAGAAGGCGACTGTTGTATCGGGCGCGATCGCCGCCAGGGCCGCCTCGAGCGATTCGAGGTCCTTGTCCTTCCAGCCCTCGACGCCGTCGACCACGATGAAGCGCCGGCCGAGGGCGAACGTCATCGCGTTCATGGCGACGGCCACGGCGTCGGGGGTGGCGGCGTCGCCCTCGAAGACCTCGAGTCCCTGCACCCCGCTCTCCACCTCGGCCAGCTCGCGCAGGCGCGTGCGGCGCTCGGCAATGCGGCCATGGTCGTCCCCATGGATCAGGTAGGCGGGCTTGAAGGGCGGCACCTATTTCAGTCTAGGAGTCCGGGCGGCCAGCGCCCACCGCGGGCGTCGCCGGCGCGGGGCGCGATCGGCGCCGTGCTTGACCGCGATAAGTCAGCCCCGACGGCCTAGGGCGAGTGCCCGCCGTACCGCCGCGCCCGGATCGTCGACCGCCTCCACCCCACGGATGTCCCATGTGCCCAACCCGACGACCGGTACGCGGGTCTTCAGGGCCAGGGCCACCTCGGACAGCGTGCCGTACTCGCCTCCGACGGCCACGACAACGTCGACCGCGCGGATGATGAGCCCGTTGCGAAGCTCGCCCAGCCCGGTGGGGATGGCGATCTGGACCCATTGGTTGGCCGCCTGGCGGTCGGTTCCGGGGAGTAGGCCGATGGTCGTGCCGCCGGCCGACCGGGCGCCGCGACAGGCGGCCGCCATCACGCCACCGAGACCGCCGCAGACGATGACCGCGCCTGCTTCAGCCAGACGCTCCCCGACCAGCTCGGCTGCCGCGTCGAGCGCCGGATTGGCGTCGCCGGCGCCCACCACCGCGACATAGAGCGCAGCCACAACCTACATGACGACGACGTTGACCAGCTTGTCGGGCACGACGATCACGCGAGCGATCTCGTGTCCGTCCACGTGCGCGCGGACGCCCCGAGAGTCCAGCGCCAGCCGCTCGAGCTCGTCTCGCGCCGCGCCACTGGGCGCGATCACGCGGTCGCGGACCTTGCCGTTGACCTGGCACACGAGCTCGAACGTATCGGTCGTCAGCATCGCCGGGTCCGCCGGCGGCCACGGGTCCTCCCAGACCCGCCGGCCAGTCAGCATCTCGTACGCCTCCGCGCCCAGGTGCGGGGCGAACAGAAAGACCAGCGAGGCGGCGGTCGCGGTGGCGAACCGCTGGGCCGCCAGGCCCGCTCTCGGCGGTTTGTAGATCTCGTTGACCAACTCCATGATCGCCGCCAGCGCGGTGTTGAACGCGAAACGATCGACCATGTCGCCGGTGACCTTGTTGATCGCCCAGTGCGCCTTGCGCACCACCTCGAGGTCGCGGCCGGTTGGGTCGGCGGGCTGCTCGGCCAGCAGCGGGTCGACGGCCGAACCGCCCAGCGTGGCCCCGTCGACATCCGCGTCCTTTAGCTCGTCGGCCAGCCGCCACAGGCGGGCCAGAAACTTGTGTACCCCTTCCAGCGAGCTGTCCGACCAGGCGGCGTCCTGATCGGGTGGGCCGATGAACAGGATGTAGCACCGGGCGGCATCGGCACCGAAGCGCTCCACGATCGGCATGGGGCTGATCACATTGCCGGCTGATTTCGACATCTTGTGGCCGTCGGGGCCGAGGATCATGCCCTGGGTGAACAGGGCCTGGAACGGCTCCTGCACGTCGAGCAGTCGCATGTCGGCCAGGGCCTTGACAAAGAAGCGCGCGTACATCAGGTGCAGGATCGCGTGCTCGACGCCGCCGATGTACTGGTCGACCGGCATCCATTCGCGCAGCACCCGAGGGTCGAAGACCGCCCGATCGTTGGCGGGATCGCAGTAGCGCAGGAAGTACCAGCTCGAGTCGACGAACGTGTCCATCGTGTCGGTCTCGCGTCGGGCCGCACCGCCGCAGCTCGGGCAGGACACGCGGACCCAGTCCTCGGCCACCGCCAGTGGCGAGCGGCCCCTGGGCTGGTAGTCCTCGACGTCGGGAAGCTCGACCGGCAGATCCTCCTCGGGGACCGCCACCATCCCGCACTGCTCGCAGTAGATGATCGGGATCGGGCAACCCCAGTAGCGCTGGCGCGAGACCAGCCAGTCGCGGAGTCGGTAGCTCACCGAGGCGTGGCCCCGGCCCTCGCGGTCGAGCCAGTCGATGATTGCCTTGTAGGCCTCGCGGTTGTTCATACCGTCGAACTCGCCCGAGTTGGTCATCGGGCCGTCGCCGGTGTAGGGCAACTCCTCGTCGGTTCCGACCACACGGCGAATCGGCAGGTCGAACACGGTGGCAAACGCGAAGTCACGCTCGTCGTGTGCCGGCACGGCCATGATCGTGCCCGTTCCGTACTCCATCAGTACATAATCGGCGACGAACATCGGCAGCTCCTCGCCGTTGACGGGATTGATGACCGTCCGTCCCAGGGGCACGCCCGTCTTTGGCTTCTCCGTGTCCCCGCGATCCTCCGCCGACTCGTTCAGCGCACGAGTGACGTACTCGTGCACCTCACGCTCGTGTTCGGTTCTGGCGGCGAGCCGAAACACGTCCGGGTGCTCGGGGGCCATCACGAAGAACGTCGCGCCGAACAGCGTGTCCGGCCGCGTGGTGAAGACCGGATAGTCGATGCCCAGCTCCCGGCAGCGGAACGTCACCTCGGCGCCCTCGCTGCGACCGATCCAGTTGCGCTGCATCGCCTTGACGTGCTCGGGCCAGACGATCGTGCCGAGGTCGTCGAGCAGCCGGTCGGCGTAGTCGGTGATGCGGAAGAACCACTGCTCGAGCTGACGGACCTCGACCAGGCTGCCGCACCGTTCGCAGCGGCCGTTGATCACCTGCTCGTTGGCAAGCACGGTGGCGTCGTGGGGGCACCAGTTGACGGCAGCCTCCTTGCGGTAGGCGAGGTCGCGCGCGAACAGCTGGAGGAAGATCCACTGCGTCCACCGGTAGTAGCTCGGCTCGTGGGTGGCGAGCTCGCGCGACCAGTCGATCGAGATGCCCCAGGAATGGAACGCTCGGCGGAAGGCGGCGATCGACTCGTCGGTTGACTTCCGCGGGTGCTCCCCCGTGCGGATGGCGTGGTTCTCGGCCGGCAGGCCGAACGCGTCGTAGCCCATCGGATGGAGGACCCGCCGGCCCGTCCGCCGGTGGAAATGTGCGATCGCATCCCCCAGCGAGTAGTTTTTGAGGTGCCCGATGTGCGGCTCCCCGCTCGGGTAGGGCAGCATTTCCAGCACATAGGACTTCTCGCGGCCATCGGACTCGCTGCCGGTGGGGTCGTTGGAGACTTCCCACGTCCCCTCCCGAGCCCACAGCTCCTGCCATTTGGGCTCGATCTGCTTGGGGTCGTACTGGCGGTCGGACATCGCTGATCGCAGGTTACTGACGGTGCCTTTATTGCGGTCCGCGGGACTTTCCCCCTCTACCATCGGCGCCGTGTCCGAGGAGAAGCCTCCGGGATCACGCCCGCCGGACGATGCACCACATGCCCGCGGACCGGGTCGGGCGCGGAGCGCCGCGGCGGCAGCCGAGCAGGTCGCGTCGATCGTCGCTGCCGCCGAGGAGGCGGCCAAGCGCATGGTGGAGCAGACCGAGAACCGAGTCCGCGAGCGAATTGCCGAAGGACAGCGCGCGGCGGAGAATCGCGTGGCCGCCGCCGAGGAGGAGGCCGCGGAGCTCGTGCGCGCTGCCGAGGCGGAGGCGGCCGCGGTCCGTGACTCCGCCCGCTCCGACTCCGCCAAAGCTGTGGCCGACGCCACCAGCGAGGCCCTGGCGATCGTCGGACGCGCACAGGAGAACGCCGACAAGGTGCTCGGCGAGGCGCGCGAGGACACAGGGCGGATGCGCTCGGAGGCGGAGGGCCGGGCCCGTGAGATCCTGCGCGACGCCCGCACGGCGGCCAGCGATGTTCGCACCGAGGGACTAGAGATCGTCGACAACCTCCGCGAGATGGGCGACTCGCTGCGTGCGAACGCCGAGCGCCTGCTGCGCGACGTGCAGATGATCCACTCGCGGATGCTGGCCCAGCTCGACCGCGTCGACGGCGGCATCGACCCCGAGCCAGCCCCGCGCCGGCGCGGCCCCCGCGCGGCCGAGGAGAGCGATCCGTTCGACGTGCCGGAGTTCATCCCGCCCGGGTAGGGTCGCCGGCCGCGGCCGTGTATTAACCTTGGTCGCAGGTCGTTTTCACCGGAGGGGCTATAGCTCAGCTGGGAGAGCGTTCGGCTGGCAGCCGAAAGGTCGCGGGTTCGAATCCCGCTAGCTCCACTCCCCCTTCGCCGCGCGTGATCCGCGCTATGTGCCCTGTTGCTTGGCCGCCTCGATCGCCGCCGGCGGATCGAGCTGCGGGTTACCCGACACCAGCTGCAGCGCCCGGTCGGCCGTCTCGGCCGCCTGGACGCCGTCGAGCGTCTCGTCGCGCAGCGCCAGTGCCAGCAGCACCTGGCGCATCAGTTCGGGATCCTGCGTGTCGGGTGGGGCGCCGGCCGGGGGAAGCGAGCGCACGCTGGCCAGCAGGCTCGATGCGCTGACCCCGCCCCCGAACAGCCGGCCGGGATGCTTTTCGGGGATCGCCGCGGCAATCGCGCCGGTGGCCGGGTTGACGACGCTGATCTTGCTACGCAGGCCCGAGCGCTCGAGCGCGAGCCGGTAGCCCGACAGACGCATGTAGCCGAGCTGGGCGGCCAGCTGCGTGAACGACGCCATTTCGGCCTCGTCGCGCAGCTTCTGCTGATGGAGTGAGATCTGCGTGCCGGCGTCGGGGATGGCCGGATCGGGATCGGGCGCCACGAGGAGGAACGCCTGGGGACCAAGCCGTCCGGCGCCGACGCCGGCGATGTCGACCAGCAGCTGATAGCCGGCCAGACCCATGGAGCCGATGATCCCCGGCGGGAGAGGATGCTCGGCGAGATAACCAGCGGGAAATCCCATCGGACTAGTTATCGAGGATGCCGCCGACGATGCCGCCCAGCAGCCCGCCGCCGCCTTCGCGCTGGGCGTTGCCGCCGCTGCCCTCCTGCACCGGCGGGTGATAGTAGGCGCTCTGGAGACCGACGCGGCCCGGGCCGGTGAAGCGGTTGAAGACCAGGCTGCCGCCCCCGCCCATGAGCCCGGTCTTGAAGCCGTAGACCTCCTGGGCCATCGACACGGAGTGGTCGCGGAACACCCACCCTCCGGGCTCGATGTCGATGGTCTCGCCGGCGTCGAGCGTCTTCTCGAACATGTTGCCGTAGCCGTGAACCCAGACCACGCCCTCGTGATCGCCGGCGAAGAACTCGTCGACCCAGAAGCCGCCGCCATACATCATGTTGGCGAACCCCTTGATCCGGCTGTAGTCGTACTGGACGTTGGCCGTCGCGGCCAGGAACTGATGCTCGCGCACCACGATTCCGTTACCTGGCTGCAGGTGCAGGGCCACGATGTGACCCGGCGCATCGCGGCTGAAGGCGAGCTCACCGGCAGACTGCGCTTCCAGCATCAGCAGCGGCATCCCGCCGAAGACGCGCCGCTTTAGTCCCTTCTTCAGCGGATGCATGCCGATCTGCATGCTCGGGTACTTCCACAGCAGCACGTGGTGCTCGAAGTACACGGGCACCTGGCCATCCAGAGCCATATGCAGTGCCGGAACCAGCTCGCCCTCGAGGCGGTAGTTGAGTCCGGGCGCGCTTCCCTGCGTGATCTGGGTCGGAAGGATCTGTGGCGCGGAGGGCATCGTCCTCTCCTATGGTCGGTGTGTGCGAGTGGGGTCGCCGCGACCCGCTCCCCCGAAACTAGGTGGACAGCACGGTATCGCGGGTCCCCACGGGCTGTTGTGCCGGTCTGATGATCATCGGCAATCCGCCTTCGGGGCTTAGCGTTGGCAGCTTTGCCACACGCAGCTCGTATCCGGGCTTCAAATCAAGCCCGTACCTCTGCAGGATCGAGGTGGCCACCGACTTGACCATCAGCTGCCCGAAACGCTTGCCGATGCAGACCCGCTGGCCGCCGCCGAACGGTACGTAGGCGCCCGGTGGCAGCTGCCGCCGGGCTTCGGAGGTGAAGCGCTCGGGGATGAACGCCTCGGGATTGGGAAACACCTCGGGCAGGCGGTGGCTCACCCACGAGCTGTGGATCACGTGAACGCCGGCCGGCACGTCGTAGCCGCCGAACCGGAACGGTTTGACACTCTTGCGCGGCCCGAACCACACGGGCGGATACAAGCGCAGTGTCTCGTCGAGGACCATCGACAGGTACGGCAGCCGGTTGATCAGATCCTCGGCCGTGGGTGCCCGACCGTCGAGGACCGTCTCCTGCTCGGCCACGACGCGCTCGAGCACCTCGGGGTGACGGCTCAGCTCGTAGAGGAGGAAGGACATCGTGGAGGAGGTCGTGTCGTGGCCCCCGAACAGCAGGTGCATCAGCTGGTCGCGCAGCTCGCTGTCGGTGAATCGGTCGCCGTCCTCATCGCGGGCTTCGAGCAGCATGGAGAGCACGTCGTCGCCCGAGCCTCCGGCCTGACGCCGGCGCCGGATCTCGGCGTAGATGATGTCGTCCAGGCCGCGGCGGTGGGTGAGCATCCGCGCCCAGGGCGTTCCCGGACCACGCAGGAGCATCATCCAGCTCTCGGTGTCGTAGAAGGCGAGCGCGCGCTCGAACAGCACCGCGGCCTGGTGCCCGATCCCGCCCGAGCGCGGGTCGAGCCCGACCAGCGCGCGCATGGCGATGGACATGGCCAGATCGCGCACCCATTCGTAGACATCGAGCGTGCGACCCGGAGTCCACGTCGCCATCGCCCGATCGGCCTCTTCCACCATCACCTCAACTGCGGCGTCCAGGCGCTGACGGTGGAAGGCGGGCATCATGATCCGCCGCGCGCGGTCGTGATACGCCCAGTCGGTGGTGATCAGCCCATCACCGATCAAGGGTGTGAGGTGCTCGCCGAACATGCCCTTGCGCCAGCTGAAGTTTTCCGCCCCGGAGACGGTGACGAAATGGTTGGCCTCCGGCCCAATCATTCCCACGATCCGCCGGTGCAGCGAGCGGAAGGCGAAGATCGGTCCGTAGCGCTCGTAATAGCTCAGCAGCGTCTGCAGCGTTTCGCGCTGGAAGCGGTGGGTACGGGCCAAACTGAAGCCCAACTCGCCCGGCGGCAGCGGGCCGCGGGTCGCGAACTCCTCGCGGACGTCGGCCGCCACCCGGGGGAAACCCGGTGGCCGCTCTGGCGGTGGCGACTGCACGAGCGGACACGCTAATGCAAATGAGTTGGATAATCGCGCTGACATGTCCACGATCTACGTCACCGGTCACCGCAACCCGGACACCGATTCGATCGCCAGCGCGCTCGGCTACGCCGAGCTCAAGGGCAGGCTGGACCGCGGCAACGAATACCGCGGCGTCCGCCTGGGCGACTGCAACGCCCAGACTCGCTGGGTACTCGAGCGCAGCGGGGCGCCCGAACCCCCGATCCTCGCCCACGTAATGCTCCGCGTCTCGGACGTCATGAAGACGAGCTTTCCGACGTGCTTCGAGGACGAGCCCATCCGCCGGGCCGGGCTCGCGATGTCGCGTGCGCAGCTCGAGCTGGTGCCGATCGTCGATGCTGACGGGGCCCTGATCGGCGTGGTGACGGAGCGGACGCTCGCGCGCCGCTTCATCCGCGAGTCGCGTGAGACCTCGACGCTCGTCGAGGCGCCGACCCACGTGCAGGCGATCGTCGACGTGCTGCAGGGCGAGCTGTTGACCGGCGAGGACCAGACGTTGGCCGGACGTGTGTGGGTGCAATCGATGGACCCCGGCTCGCCCAGCGGCATAGTCCAGGGCGACGTGGTCGTGCTGGGTAACCGGGAAGACGCGCAGGCCCTTGCCATCAACCTGGGCGCGTCGCTGCTGGTGCTGTCCAGGCATTCGCGGCCCAGCCCGCAGATCCTCGAGCTGGCCGAGGGGCATGGGACGGCGGTGATCATCTCCCCCCTCGACACGTACGTATCGGCGCGGATGATCACCCTCGCGGCTCCGTGCTACGCGCTGATGGAGCACGACCCCCTGACGGTCGCCACCGTCGACGTCGTGCGCGACGTGGCCGAGCAGGTCAAGGAGACGCACTACGGGGCGGCCGTGGCGATTGACGGCCAGCGCCGGCCCGTGGGCCTGCTGCGCCGCTCCGATCTGGTCTCCCCGCCTCGACGCAAGGTCCTCCTCGTCGACCACGCCGAGCAGGCTCAGAGCGCACCGGGCATCGATCAAGCCGAGATCGTGGAGATCCTCGACCACCACCACATCGGCTCGATCGAGACCCGCATTCCGGTCACGGCTACGTTCGACCCCGTCGGCTCGACTGCCACACTGGTCGTCGAGCGCTTCCGCCTCAACGGCATGGAGCCGAGCCGCTCGACGGCGATCATGCTCCTGGGTGCCGTGCTGTCCGACACGGTGATCCTCAACTCCCCAACGACCACCGAGCGCGATCACGCCGTCGTGGAGTACCTGGAGCGGGTGCTGGCCATCGATGCCCGCGAGCTCGGGCGCGAGATGTTCGAGGCCACCGCCGACCTCTCCGGGGTCAGCGCCGAGGAGATCATCGCCCGCGACGCCAAGCAGTACGAGCTCCAGGGGGGCCAGACCATCTGCATCGCCCAGGTCGAGGTCGTCGGCGAGGGCCTGCTCGACCGCAAGGACGAGCTGCTCGACGCGATGCGCCGCGCCCGCGAGAACCGCGGCCTGCACCTCTACGCGCTGATGGTCACGGACATCCTCACCAAGAGCACCGACCTGCTGGTGGCCGGCGACACGGCCAGCGTGGCGCGCAGCTTCGGCACCGAGGCCCACGACAGCGCCATCGCCCTGCCGGGTGTCATGAGCCGCAAGAAAGAGGTGGCGCCGAAGCTGATGGCGACGCTATAGCGGGCCGGGGTGCAGGTGGACTTGGTTCGAACGGCGGCTGGGAAAGGCGCTGGCGGGTGCTTGTGCGGCCTGTCAACCGCCACAACGTGGAAAAGCGACTCCGGCCGCCCCCGCTCTCCTACGTTATGGCGGCCTGAATTGCCTAACGTCGATCAGCGGCACGGACTTCGGGAGCATTTCAACGTTGTGGCGGTTCCCGAGGTGTTCCCGGCCGCAAGCAACCCCTCGCCCCCCTTCCCCAGCCGACGTAGAGGCTCGCCCACAGGGCGCGGGAACCTAACCCGTGACGGCCTCGACGAACTGGGCCGGCGCCTCGCCCCACAGCTGCTCGAGGCGGTAGTACTCGCGGGTCTCGGGGGTGAAGACGTGGACGACGACGTCCAGGTAGTCCATGAGGATCCAGCGAGCCTGGGTCAGCCCCTCGACGCGGCGCGGCAGCAGGTCGTGGTCGTGCTTCATGCCCTGGTGGATGGCGTCGTGAATCGCCTTGGTCTGCCGATCGGTGCGGCCACTGCAGATGACGAAATAGTCCGTATAGCCGAGGATCTCGCGCAGGTCGAGCCGGACGATGTCCAGGGCCTTGCGGTCGGCGGCGTAGCCGGTGATGGCAGAGACGATCTGTTCCGGATTCATCAAATTGTCATACCCCGTAAAGGTTTCGTTCGGCAATGGACTGCGCCACCGGGCCCGGCACGAGGTACCTGATCGGCTTTCCCCCCGCGACGCGCTCGCGCAGGTCGCTCGAGGAGATGCCGATCGACGGCATGGGGAAGAACATCGCCGGCCTGCCACTCTTCCCGACCTCCGCGAGCGCCTGGTCGATCGTCCCTCGGCTGGTTCCGGGTCGCTCGGCCACGGCCAACGTGGCCAGCGACAGCACCTTTTCCGGCTCCCGCCAACGTGGTAATCCTGCAGCGATGTCGCCGCCCACGATTAGGAAAAGCTCATTGTCTGGCGCCTTGGTGCTCAGCTCTTCAAGAGTATCGACCGTGTATGACGGCCCGGGCCGGCGCAGTTCGGCGTCGGACACCGAGAGACGGTCATCGTGGCCGGTGGCCAGGCGACACAGCTCCAGACGGACCTCAGGACCCGGCTCGTCCTCGACCTCCTTATGGGGTGGTATCCGGGCAGGAATCAGCATCACGTGATCGAGGTGAAGGTGAACATACGCCTCCTGGGCGCAGATGAGGTGACCAAGATGTGGCGGATTGAACGTGCCGCCGAGAATCCCGAGGCGCACGGGGCGAAGAGGGACGCTATGGGCGGATCTGGCCGGATCCCTCGACCAGGTACTTGAAGGTGCAGAGCTCGCGCAGTCCGATCGGCCCGCGGGCGTGGAGCTTCTGGGTCGAATTGCCGATCTCGGCGCCCATCCCGAACTCGCCACCGTCGGTGAACCGGGTCGACGCGTTGACGTAGACGCAGGCGGCGTCGACCCCGAGCTGGAAGGCGCGCGCCGAGCGCGTGTCGTGGGTCAGGATGGCCTCGGAGTGGCCGCTGCCGTGGGCATTGATGTGGGCGATCGCCTCGTCGGCCCCATCCACCACCGCGACAGCCATCTCCAACGACAGGTACTCCGTATCCCAGTCCTCATCGGTGGCCTCATCGACCGCGAGCGACGGAACGGTCTCGCGAACGCGTGTGTCGCCGTGGAGGACCACACCCGCCTCGCTGAGCACCGCCAGCATACGAGGCAGGAAGCGCTCGGCCACATCGGCGTGGACCAGCAGCGTCTCGGCCGCGTTGCAGACTCCGGGGCGCTGGAGCTTGGTGTTGAGCACGATTGCCTCGGCGTCGTCGAGGTCGGCACTGGCGTCGACGAACACGTGGCAATTGCCCGACGCCGCGTAGATGACCGGGACGGTGGCCACGCCCTTCAGCGCGTTCTTCAGACCCTCGCCGCCCCGGGGGATGATCAGGTCGACCACGCCCGTCTGGGTGGCCAGCTCGCTCAGCTCCTCGCGGCCGCCGCCGGCCACGAGACTGAGTGCCCCGTCGGGCAGTCCGGCGGCCGTGGCCGCCTCGCCGGCCACCGCGGCCAGCACGGCGTTTGAATGCTCGGCCGAGCTCGAGCCGCGCAGCACGATTGCATTGCCCGACTTCAGGGCCAGCGCGGCGGCGTCGATCGTGACGTTGGGGCGGGCCTCGTAGACCACGGCGACAACGCCGAGCGGCACGCGTACCTTGCGCACATCGAGGCCGTTTGGCAGCCGGAAGCCGTCGATCACCTCGCCGACCGGGTCGGGGAGGGCGGCGATCGCCCGCGCGCCGTCGGCGATCGCGGCGATCCGGCGCTCGTCCAGAGCCAGACGGTCGAGCAGGGCGGCCGAGAGAGCGCTCTCGCGCCCGGCGTCGAGATCGCGCGCGTTGGCCTCGAGGATCTCTGAGGCCCGCTCCACGAGCGCGCCGGCGATCGCCTCGAGCGCTGCGTTCTTGATGTCCGAGCCGAGCGTTGCCAACACCCGCGAGGCCCGCTTGGCCGCGGCGCAGGTCCCGGCTACCGATGTGGTCGTCGTCGCCACGTGGCTAAAAGGTTACGCGAGCACGAAGTAATCCCGATGGACCGCCTCCTCGCTGGCCCGCGGGTTCAGCTCGCGCACGTCGGCCGATTGCAGACCGCGGACCTGCCGCAGCTCCTCGGCGGAGTAGTTGGAGATGCCCCGACCCACCTCGGATCCGTTGTGCGAGACCTCGACGGCGTCGCCGGCGTTGAAATCTCCGGCCACGTCGATCACGCCCACCGGCAGCAGGCTGGTTCCCCCCTCGCGCAGGGCGCGGGCGGCGCCCGCGTCGACGACCACGCGACCCCGCACGGGCTTGGCGTACTTGAGCCACAGCTTGAAGCTCGAATATCGCGCCGAGCGGGCGGGGAAGCGCGTTCCCACCGCCTTGCCCGCGGCCGCGCCCAGCAGCATGCCCGGCTCGAGCCCGCTGGCGATGACCGTGGGAATGCCGGCGGCCGTGGCCATCTCAGCCGCAACCACCTTCGAACGCATGCCGCCCGAGCCCAGCGGCGAGCTGGCGTGACCGATGTCCAGCCCCGCGAGCGCATCGAACTGCTCGACCAGGCGGACCAGCTGGGCGTCCGGGTCCACGCGCGGATCGGCCGTGTAGACGCCCTGAGCGTCGGTGAGCATGAGCAGCAGCCGAGCGCCGAGCAGAATCGCCACCTGGGCGGCGAGGAAGTCATTGTTGCCGAACGAGATCTCATCGGTGGTCGTGGTGTCGTTCTCGTTGATCACCGGGACGATCCGCCACTCGAGCAGCTTGTGAAGCGTCTGGCGGGCGTTGAGGTAGTGGGTCCGTGCGCTCATGTCGAAAAACGTCAGCAGCACCTGAGCGGTCCCGACGCCACGGGCACGCAGCAGCGAGTCGTAAACCTGGTAGAGCTTGCCCTGGCCGACGGCACTGGCCGCCTGGAGCTCGTCCACCGCGCGCGGCCGGATGGGCAAGTCCATCACTCCCATCCCGCGGGCGATCGCGCCGCTGGTGACCACGATCACCGACTCCCCCAACTGATGCAGCTCGGCGACCTGACCACAGATGCGCTCGAGCACATCCATTCGCACCTCGCCGCTCTCATCGGCGACCAGGCTCGACCCCAGCTTGACGACCAGGGAGCTCATACCCGAAGAGATTAGGGTCTGGCGAGATTCCTTCCCTGCCGGGACGCCACGGCCGCCGGCAATCGGCCGCGGCAGGGCGCCGCGGCCGATCACGTCACAACTTCGTCCTAGTGGTGCTTGTGTCCCTTGGGCTTGTGTCCCTTGGGCTCGCACCACGCGTTGTTCGGCACGCCCGCGCACGGGTTGGGCATGCTCTTCAGGTGTTTTGGCAGCGGGTGCATGATCACTCGCGTGCGATGCGGGTAGTGGTCGCCCGGCTGGCACCCGAACGGCGGAAGCGAGACCGCCGAGTCACACAGAACCTCGTTGACGAAGTTCACGTTGAGGTTCGGCGCGACGTCCTTGCCCGTGCACGCCGGGTACTTCTTCTGAAGGCCGGCCGAATCCGGGGATAGGCCCTTGGGATCAGTGTTGCCGTGGTAGCAGTCGGTCGGGGCCGTGGTGAAGTTGAACTGGTCGAAAGCACCGTTGGTCTTGTTGCCGTACCCGCCGTTGTTCGAGAACTTGTTGTTGACCAGCGCGTCGCCCCACTCGTCGAACAGGCAGCTGCCCTTGATCACCGTCTTGCTCCCGCCGGTGCAGGGCGGGCCGCTCGACGACCACGGCACGAAAATGATGCCCCACGCCTTGTTGTGGACGAAGCGGTTGTGCATGATCGTGTCGTTGCGCCCGCCGGACACCGACATCCCGGTGCCGACCGGTCCGGCGGCCGCCGAACCCGCAGACGGGATGTTGGGGTTGTTGTTGTCATGGACGTAGTTGTCCATGAACACCCAGCAAGAATTCGTGTGGGTGATCGGGCTGATGCCGTTGTGCGGGCAGGCACCGTTCTGCGGCGGCGGGTTGTCGCCGTTCTGGCTGTTGGTGTCGAAACCATCCTCGTTGTTGTCGAACTCGGAGTTCTTGACGACCAGACTCCCGCCCGAGTTCGAGCCCGAATACCCGAGGGCGTCGAACTCGCCGTGGGCGTGGTTGACGACCTGATTGCACTCCTGCTGACAGGCGCCGATGTAGTAGCCAGAATCGTTGAAGTTGCTGGCGTAGCTGTGGTTCCAGGTGCCGCCATTCCAGTTGCTCGAGAAGATGCCGTATTGGGCGGCAGATCTCTCGCCCTTGAAGAACGTGCTCGTCGCGGTCAAGTAGTTGCCCGTGTAGCCCCAACCGCCGATCTTGGCGCTGTCGTCACCGCCGTTCCACCAGAACTCGTTGCCGGCGTGACCCGCGCCGCCAAGGAAGTTGCAGGCGGTCATGTTCTCGACGGACACGTTGTCGGCCTTCCACACCATCACGCCGTTGAGCCCCTGGGCCTTGCCGCCGATCCTGGGCCCGAAGTTCTGCGCGGACTGCTTTCTGCTGCAAGGGGCAGAGCCGGGCTTGGTCCCGTCGACGATCACCGTGTTGCGGTTCATGCCGCGCAGGTGAAGGCGCGACTTGGTGATCAGCACGCCGGCGGGACGGTTCCTTTTGCCGCGCGGCGCTTGGCTCGAGGTGGTCTTGTAGTCACCGGGCCCGACGAGGATCCAGTCCCCGGGCTTGGCGGCGTTGACCGCCGCCTGAATCGTCTTGTACTGGCCGCGGACGTGCTTGTAGGTCCCGACCGTCAATACACGTGGCTTGGCGCCCGCCGCCGGCGCGATTGCGGCGGCGAGAACGCTCACGAGCGCCACGAGAAGTGCTCGCTTCATCCGTTTTCCTTTCCTTTCCCACGACACGGCCTCCGGCCGAGAGCGGATCCTACAGGTTTGGGTCGAGTTCGAACGCCACTCCGGCAATCTCGACGTCATCCCCGGCCTCGAACCCCTTGGCCTGGAGCGCGTCGATCACGCCGAGGCCGCGTAACCTGCGCTCGAGGTGGGCCATCGCATCCTCGTTGTCGAGGTCGTAGCGGGCCACGAGGCGTTCGACGCCGCGCCCGGTGACGGCGTAGCTGTGCTCACCGGTGCGCTGCACGCGATATCCGCGCTGGGCGGCGGGACGGAACACGCGGTGCTCGGCCAGCTCGTCGATCGGCACGGCGGGGTCGTCCTGGGGTTCAGCGGCAGCTACGGGTACTCGGCGGGCCAGCTCCCGCGTGAGCTCGTCGAGCCCCTGGTGGGTCACTGACGAGGTCAGGATCACCGGAACCTCCGGGCCGAGGCGCTCCCGCCAGCGACGGGCCTCGGCGGCGGCCGAGGCGCCGTCGATCAGATCGACCTTCGACAACGCGAGCACGCGCGGAAGCGCCGCCAAGCGGGGATCGTGCTGTTTGAGCTCATGCTCGACCGTGCGATGGTTCTCCGCCGGATCTGACCCGTCGAGCGGAGCGATGTCGAGGACATGGACGAGCAGGCGGGTGCGCTCGACGTGGGCCAGGAACTCGTGACCCAATCCCGCCCCCGCGGAGGCTCCCTCGATCAGGCCGGGGATGTCGGCGATGACGAGCTGCCGGTCGTCCAACTGGAGCGTGCCGAGCACGGGCTCAAGCGTGGTGAACGGATAGTCGGCGATCTTCGGATGGGCCCGCGTCAGGCGCGCCAGCAACGACGACTTGCCGGCGTTGGGCAGGCCGACGAGTCCGACGTCGGCCAGCAGCTTCAGTCGCAGCGTAACCCACGTCTCATCCCCGGGCAGGCCGCGCTCGGCGAACCGCGGCGTCTGGTGCGTGGGCCCGGCGAAGCGCTTGTTGCCACGTCCGCCGGAGCCGCCACGGGCAACCACGGCATGCTGGCCGGGACGCACGAGATCGTGACGGGTCCCATCGGCCTCCACCAGCACCTGGGTGCCGGGCGCCACCCGAATCTCGAGCGTGTCGCCCTCGGCGCCCTGGCGTAGCGCCCCCCGCCCATGCCCCCCCCGCGCCGCCCTGAAGTGCGAGCGGCGGCGAAAGCTCTGCAGGTCGCGCAGCGAGTCGTCGCAGACGAGGACCACGTCCCCGCCCCGGCCGCCATCGCCGCCGTCGGGGCCGCCCTTGGGCACGTGCGCCTCGCGGCGAAAGCTGAGGCACCCGTTGCCCCCGCCCCCGGCCTGAACGTGAATTCGCGCCCGATCATGCATGCTTGCACTATGTCCGATCAAGTCTTTCTCATCACCGGCGCATCGAGCGGGATCGGCCGAGCCACCGCTCACCGCGCCGCCGAAGCCGGCTACCGCCTCGTCCTCGCCGCCCGCTCGCGCGACCGTCTCGATGCACTCGCCAACGAGCTCGGTGGCGATCAGCGTGCCCTGGCAGTGCAGTGCGACGTCACCGAGTGGGACCAGCAGCAAGCGATGGTGAGCCAGGCCCTCGAACGCTTCGGCCGCGTCGACGTGGCCTTCATCAACGCCGGCTTCGGGGCCACTCGAGGCTTCCTGAACGAGTCACCGGAGTTCTGGCGCTCGATGGTGCTCACCAACGTGTACGGAGCCGCACTGACGATCCGCGCGACGCTGCCCAGCGTCCAGGAGTCCATCGGCCATTTCGTGCTCACAGGATCGGTGGCCGGCCGGCGCGCGCTGCCGGGCTCGCTGTACTCGGCCACGAAATGGGCGGTGACCGCGATGGGCGAGGCGCTGCGCCAGGAAATGAACGGCACCGGGGTGCGGGTGACCTTGATCGAGCCCGGCATGGTCGACACCGCATTCTTCGACAACCCAGTCTCGAACGCGCTCGATCCACAGGACATCGCAGCAGCGGTGCTCTATGCCGTGTCGCAGCCCCCACACGTCGACGTGAACGAGATCCTCGTGCGCCCGACGGCGCAGGACAGCTAGCCAGTTGCGCCGGATAACCCTTCCCTTCTAGGCCCGGGCCGGTGGCGGCTTGCCCTTGTCGTCACGGCGCGGCGACAGTAAGCTGCCACGATCTGGAGGGGCAGCGTCCGGAGAAGGGCGATTGCAAGCAGTTCGGGGGCTGTGGGGGCACGAAGCAGCCAATCCCACACAACGCTGTTCAACAGGAGGCGAAGATGCGAATCTTCAGGCTGGCCGCCGTGGGCGGGATGCTCGTAGGACTCTTGTCGATCGGATCGATCGCTCTAGGCGCCACGAAGCCGGCGGGCGGGGAGATCAGGGGGTTCGTGTCGAATGCCACCGGCGCGACCAGCCCGATCATCATCACCGGCGCGATCGGTGACCACGGCACCAGCACGTCGATCGACAAGAACGGCAAGAAGGACCCGAACGGCCAGTACGTCAGGATCAAGCTGCAAAAGGGCGGTTTCGAGGTCAACGCGGTCAGGTTCAATCAGAAGCTGAACCATCTCAAGCCCAAGCTCAATAAGGCGACGTGCTCGGCATGGGCGACTGGGAGCGGATCCGTCACGTTGTTCAACGGCTCTGGCTTGTATAAGGGCATCAGCGGCACCCTGAAGGCGACCGTCACGTTCGCCTTCATCGGTCGGATCAAGAACGGGAAGTGCAACATGAACGGCGCTCCCGTGGCGCAATACTCATCGATCGTCGTGTCGGGCAAAGTGCGCTTCTAGGCAATCCGGTGGCCGCGCAGGGTCCGCCCCCGGTTATCGGGGCGGGCCCTGCGGCGATCGCGCGGACCCAATCGCGTTGGCGGGCTCGCGACCGGTTCGCCCACCACACCGACGGACCGATCCATCACACAACCCCCGTAGCTCGACCGTACTCCCAGCCCGGGGAATGCCGTGACTGACTTGTACAGCTCTAGATAGGTTCGGCCCGAGCCTAATGCGCCGTGGCCGTCGGCACGTACGTCCGGCACGGCTCGCCGCGCAGGCCTGGACAGGGCGGCAGGCCGGTGGGGACGTGGACTCCCGGCACGACAGGAAGGGTGAGGCTGGACGGCCGCTGCGCCGAGTGAGAGATGCGGATCGTGGCCGGGTGGGACGGCACCGTGTTGGCGAAGGACCACACGGGCTGGGCGCCGTTTGGCGCGCTGATGATGATCCGGATCCGCGAGCCCTTGCGGTAGACGTGGCCCTCGTAATACAGCGGGATGCTGAGCTGGGTCCAGCGGCCGCTGGGAAGCGGCTTGGCATCGGCGCCGCTGAAGGTGGGGTTGGGATAGAGCAGCGTGCTGCCCGGGGCGAGCTTGCGCTCGCTGGCCCGGATCCAGCCGTCTTGGACGAACGTCTCCTTGCCGTCGGGGCGTACCTCGGTGACCGTCGCCTGCAGATCGACGTTGGGCACCGAGGCCTTGATCCACAGGCGGACGCCGCCACCGCCGACCACCGCGGTGTTGGACGTGAGCTTCGCCGTCAGATAGGAGACCGCGGTTCCGGGCGGATTCTGCGCCCAGTGGTAGTCCGGTATGGCCGTCCACAACCCGCCGGGACTGCCATCATCGGGACCGGTGAAGTCGGTCGGCGGAACCGCATGGCGCTTCCAGCTGAACTGATCGACGCCGGCCGCGGATCGCGCCCCCATCCGTCCCGCCGTCTGCAGATACCAGGTGACGGCGCGAGTTCCCGGCAGCGGGAAGCGCGAGAATGATTGGTCGAACGCGGGAACGGGATTGCCGGCCACGCTGCTGCCGGCCCCGTTGTCGAACAGGATCCGCACCGAGCGAAGCTTCTCGAACGCCGCCAGGGCAGCGCCGTAGGTCGGCTCCGACTGGATCGGATCGGCGGGCAGATGCACCCCGTTAACGCCCAGCGCCTTCTGGAAGAGCACAGGGGCCTCTGCCTTCAGCAACGGTGAGAGCTGCGGCCGTTGATGGGCCACGAACAGCTCCATGAAGTCGAACCAGCGCGTGAAAGTGTCGGGATCGAGCGAGTCGCCGTGGACGCCGTTGGTGAACGTGAACCACTTTCGCTGGGTGCCGGTGAAGTGCTCGGCGAGGTCGGGGCAGTGTCCGCCGGTCTGCTCGTCCGTGAACTGGCAGGCCAGGTAGACCGGGACCTTGATCTTGTGCACGAAGGTGATCGGAGCCAGCGGGTTGGCCACCTTGGGCACGTAGTAGTGGTTGGTCCTGACCATGGCCAGCAGGTTGGCGGCCTCGCCATGGAGCGCCTGATTGTGCTTGCAGGTCTGATCGCCGTGCTGAATGCGTTCAAAGGCCCAGGCCTGACCGCCGGTCGGCGATGC
This sequence comes from uncultured Solirubrobacterales bacterium, assembly GCA_963749545.1. Classification (GTDB taxonomy): domain Bacteria; phylum Actinomycetota; class Thermoleophilia; order Solirubrobacterales; family Solirubrobacteraceae; genus Palsa-465. The sequence continues at coordinate 55,763 of CAVVNG010000008.1, read as the reverse complement.
CGGCTCGGCGTCATGCACGCGGTCCTTCGCCCACCCGAGGGCAAATCCGGTGTTGAGGATTCCGCCCGGATACAGCGTCGTGGCCGTGTTGTCGATCACCGAGAGCGGGGTGATCGCAGCCAGGTCGGGCGGGTCGGTGGCGGCGACGAACAGTTGGCTGATGCCGCCGTAGGAGATGCCGAGCATGCCGACCTTGTGGTGCAAGGCCCACGGTTGGTGGGCCACGGTCTCGATCACGTCGTAGCCGTCGAGGCTCTGCAGCGGCTCGAAGTAGTTAAACGCGCCACCCGAGCACCCGGTGCCCCGCATGTTGACGTCGACGACAGCAAAGCCCAGCAGCGTGGCCACCGCGCTGATTCCGCTCTGCGCGCCCGCGGGGTCGGCGTAGCCGTAGCCGGCGTACTCGATCAGCGTCGGATACGGGCCCTTGCCCGATGGCAGGCGCACGTCGATGGCCAGCTTGGTCCCGTCGCGCGTGCGGAGGTACCCGTAGCCGCTGGTCGGGATGTGCTGTGAATAGAACTTCGTGCTGGGCGGTGCTGGGCGGTTGGAGAACACGATGACCGCACGCGAGCGGTGGCTCCCGTCGCGCACCCGGTAGCCGTGGCCGGGCTTGACGTTGCGGAACAGCAGCCCGCCGAGGGAGTCGACACGGCGGGTCTGGACGGCCTTGCCGTGCTGGCTGACCAGGGTCAGACGCGCGTGTGGGGGCGCGGCGGTGACATAGACCTGCTCGGCGCTGCCGGTGGCGAGGTACTGGACCCCCGGACCCGAAGCCGCAGCTCGTGGCGCCCACGCCCCGAGGGCGGCCAGCAGAACAACCCCTAAAACCGCGGCTCGAACCCTGCCGCTCATCTGCGCCGCATCAGTGCATTGCACGCCCAGAGCATGGCAGGTCCGGCGTCGCCGTGCCGCGACGTAGGCTGTTGGGGGCTCGTCCAGATCCACAATCGGAGGTGTCGCGTGGTGCAAGTGCTCAGAGATTTCAAGAGCTTTCTGTTCCGTGGCAACGTCGTCGATCTGGCGGTGGCGATCGTTGTCGGAACCGCGTTCGTCGCAGTGATCAAAGCGCTGGTGAGCGACCTGTTGACTCCGATCATCGCCCTGATCTTCGGCCAGCCCAACTTCAACGATCTGACCTTCACGATCAACAACAGCCACTTCGCCTACGGTGACTTCCTCGACAACATCTTCACCTTCCTGACCGTCGCGGCAGCCATGTTCTTCCTGGTCGTGCTGCCGATCAACCACCTGATGGCGAGGCGGGCCGAGGAGGATCCCGAGACCAAGGAGTGCCCGGAGTGCACGAGCGCGATACCCGTGAAGGCGCACCGGTGCCCGCTGTGCACCTCACAGCTGACTGCCGCGTAGGCTACGAATCCGAGGTGGGCTGCACCGAGATCACGCGGCCGCGGCGGCCGCGCGTGAACTCGACGGTGCCGGCCGACTTGGCGTAGATCGTGTCGTCCTTGCCGATCCCGGCTCCATCGCCGGGCCTGAAGCGCGTGCCGCGCTGGCGAACGATGATCTCTCCCCCGGTCACCGCCTGACCCGCGAACACCTTGACGCCGAGCCGCTTGGCGTTGGAGTCACGGCCGTTGCGCGAGGAGCCAAGGCCTTTCTTATGCGCCATCAGTTTCCTCCGGAGTTTCGTTGCCGGGCGAGGGATCGGCGGCGACAGGCTCGGGCTCCGGCTTGTCGGCCGATGCTCGGGCGCGCCGCGCGGCGAGCTTGATGCTGGTCACCTCGAGCCGCGTCAGCTCCTGGCGGTGACCGTTCCGGCGCTTGTACCCACGCTTGGGTTTGAACTTGACCACGCGCAGCTTCGGCCCGCGCTCGTGGGCGACGACGCGTGCCTCGACCGTGACCTTCGACAGATCTGCACCGTCGAGAACGTTCTCGCCATCCACGAAGAGCAGCGGATCGAGCTGAACCTTGGCGCCGTCGTCCGCGGGCAGGCGCTCGACGAGCAGCGATTGCCCCTCCTGCACCCGATACTGCTTGCCGCCTGTCTTGACGATTGCGTACATGGCCTAATCCGAGGAAGTGGACGCCGAGGAGGCCGACTCGGCCTTGGCGCTGGAACGGCGCCGTCCGCCTCTGCGGCCGCGGCGCCGAGGCTTCGATTCTAGGACATCGTCGGAATCGCCATCGCTCGAGGCGGTTTCGGCCGCCTCGCTGGCCGGCGTCGGCGCATCGACCAACGACGCGCGGGCCGAGGTTCGCCCCACCTCCTCGATCCGCACCAGATGCTTCTCGCCCACGTAGGGCGTTCCGCCGGCGACCGAGATCAGGTAGCCGTCGATCTTGGCCACGGCGTCACCCGGGTTGTACATGTGGGGTTCGACGATCTCGACATGGACTTCCTCGCCCTCGCGGAACGGCACGGCGCGACTCAGCACCTTCTCGCGATCGGCCTCGAGCAGGACCGCGAAGTGATCCAGCGGCAGGCCCTCGGAGCCCTCGAAGTGGAACCACTTGCCCGTCTCCTCCTCGATCGCCGCCAGCACGCGGGCGTCGTCGCGAGTGAACTCGGCGCTGACCCGCGGGTTCATCTGGAGCAGGATCGCGTCGGCGGAGGTCTCCTTGGCCAGGTCGCGCATGCGCCGCTCGAACTCGATGGCGATCGTCTCCTCCGACTTGATCACGCCCTCGCCACCGCATGTCGGGCACGGCCTGGTCATGATCTCGCGGACCCCGTCGGTGACGTTCTGGCGAGTCATCTCGACCAGCCCGAGGGGCGAGATCTCGACCACGAAGGTCTTCGTGCGGTCCTCATCGAGCGCCTTGCGCAGCGTCTTGAGCACGGCATCCCGGTTGCGCGCGCGAGCCATATCGATGAAGTCGATGACGATGATCCCGCCGATGTCCCGCAACCGCAGCTGGCGTACGACCTCGTCGGCCGCCTCGAGGTTGGTCTTGGTGATCGTGTCCTCCAGCCGGGCTCCCTTGCCGCGCCCGATGAACGACCCCGAGTTGACATCGATCACGGTCAGCGCCTCGGCGTAGTCGATCATCAGGTAGCCGCCGCTGGGGAGGTCGACTCGCCGCGACAGCGTCGAGTCGAGCACGTCCTCGACGCCGAAGGCCTCGAACAGCGGCGTCTCCTCCTCCCACAGCTCGACGTGATCGACGAGCTCAGGAGCGGTGCGCGAGAAGAACGACACGAGCCGGTGGTGTTGCTTGGGGTCATCGACGATGGCCCGCTCGAATACGTCGGAGAAGATGTCGCGCACGACGCGCACCGACAGGTCGGCCTCCTGGAACACCAGAGACGGTGCCGGGCTCTCGGCGACTCGCTTCTGGAGCACCTCGTTCAACTTGAACAGGTACAGCAGCTCGCGCTCGAGGTCGGCCCGTTTGGCCCCGTGAGCCGCGGTTCGGATGATCGCCCCGGAGCCCTTGAGGTCGAGTTTGGCCGCCTCCTTGCGCAGGCGCTCGCGCTCCTTGTCCTCGAGACGGCGCGACACCCCCACGCCCTCACCGAAGGGGGCCAGCACCATGTAGCGCCCGGCGATCGTGAGGTCCATCGAAAGCCGGGCCCCCTTGGTCTTGAGCGGGTCCTTGACGACCTGCACGACGATCTCCTGACCCGGCTTGAGCATGTCGTTGATCTGCCGTCCGTCGCGGCTTCCGCCCCGGCCGCGCCGCGGCGCCTCGACGCCCGGCAGCACGATCTCGTCGACGTGCAGGAAGCCGTTCTTCTCCAGGCCGATGTCGACGAAGGCGGCCTCGAGACCGGCGAGCACGTTGTCGATGCGTCCCTTGTAGATGTTGCCGACGATCGAACGAGCACCGCGGCGTTCGAGGTACAGCTCGGCGACCTGGTAGCCGGCCGACGGGTTCGTCGTCTTGCGGCGCCGGCGCGGGGAGCCCGAGCCGGACTTACGTGCGGCGACGGTGCCCGTCGCCTCCAGCAGCGCGACTCGGGTTTCGCCCCGGTCGACGCTGACCAGCACTTGCTTCTTCAATTGTTAGTCAGTCCTTTTGTGGTTGTACGCCCGGCGCACAAAGGGCAGCTCGGGCGGTTGAGTTGAGGCCCGCGCGCATCGGCGGCGCAGGCGGTGAAATGAAGGCATCGCGCTCAGCTGGCGCGCGTACCCGGCAAAAGATCACGAAAGCAGCGCCCTTCCCTTACCCGCGCTCGCCAATCGAGCTTGGATATAGATTGATTGTAGGAGGCCAAGGGCGATGAACGTGACGAGTACCGATGAGCCGCCATAGCTCATCAGCGGTAACGGAACACCGGTGATCGGCATGATCCCGATCGTCATTCCGACGTTCACGAACACCTGGAACATGAGCATCGCCAGGATTCCTCCGACGATCAGCGTTCCATAGAGGTTCTTGGACATCGTGAGGATGCGTAACGCGCGCCATATCAGCAGCGCGTACAGGGACAGCACCAGCGCGGCCCCCACGAAGCCATAGGTCTCGCCGACGACGGCGAAGATGAAGTCCGTCTGGTTTTCGGGCAGGAAGTGCAGGCTGGTCTGGGTCGCGTGCGCGACGCCGCGTCCGATCTTCTCGCCCGAGCCGATCGCGATCTCCGACTGGAGAATGTTGTAGGTCTGGCTGCGCGGATCGCGCGAGGGATTGAGAAAGCCGGTCAGGCGCTGGACCTGGTAGGGCTTCAGCACGTGCACCCCGAGCGCCGGTGCGACAGCGAGCACGAGTGCGACCGAGACCACGAACATCGCCACCAGCGCGGTGAGTTGCTTCCATGACGTCCCGGCGAAGAACAGCACCGAGAAGGCGATGGCCACGTAGACGAGTCCCGTGCCCAGGTCGGGCTGTGGGATCACGATCAGGGCCGGCAACAGGGCCAGCAACATGATCCGGGCCGTCGTACGCCATTCGTTCAGGCGCCGAGCGCGATCGACGGCGAACGCGGCCAGCGAGGTGATCAGCAACACCTTGCCGAACTCCGAGGACTGCACCTGGAAGAACGGCAGCGGGATCCACCGGTGCGAACCGCGGATGGCCGGCATCCCGAACACGACGATGTTGAGCGCGATCAGGATCCCGTACAGGCCGAACTTGTACTCGCGCAGCCGCGAGTAATCGACTCGGGCCAGGATCAGGGCCACGACGATGCCAATGCCCACGTACACCGCCTGACGCTCCACGTAGTACAGGGGCTGGCCGTGGATCAGGTTGCGCGTCGCGCCCCTCAGCGTGATCAGCGAGCAGGCGACGAGCCCCAGAGCGCCCAGCAGCAACAGTGGATCGAACAGGACCATGACCCGCGGGCGCGGGGTGGCGACCTCCTCGGCCGTCTGGATCGGGGTCGCGCTCATAGCGTCTTGGAGGATCCGGCGATGAACTGTCCGCGCTTGCCCATGAACCACTGAGAGAGGATCTCGCGAGCGGCCGGGGCGGCGGCCATGGCACCGAACCCGCCCTGTTCGACCGTCACCACGACGACGATCGGCCGCGACGGATCGGGGACATAGCACACGTACCAGGACTGGTCGGCCTGGTTGTCGTGCTGCGCGGTCCCGGTCTTGCCGTAGACCGGATACTGGCTCTGCGGCCAGCCTGCGAACACGTCGGCCGAGGTGCCGCCGGGCTGCGAGGCCGCGTCGTGCAGTCCGGTGCGGATCGCGCCCAGGTAGGTGGGATTGATATGGACGCGGCGGGCCGGGGGCGGATCGATCCTCTGCAGGAGCGTGCCATCGGGCGCGTCCACCTCGAGGCCGACGTGGGGGCGGACCACGTCGCCGCCGTTCTCGATCGTCGAGTAGGCCACCGCCAGCTGCAAAGGCGTGGCCTCCAGGTCACCCTGGCCCACGGCGAGGTTCTCGTTGTCGCCGACCGACCAGGGCCGTCCGTCGGCGATGCCGCACGTCTTGTGGCGGCCGTGGCCGCGGAACGGGCCAATGCCGCGCTCGCACTCGCGCTCGAGCTTGTCGCGACCGGCCCGCCAGGCCGGCGAGGGCAGGATGCCGGCGTTCTCGCCGCCGAGGTCGATGCCGGTGGGGCGCCCCATCCCGAGGAGGTGGGCCCAATGCTGGAGCGCGCCGCCCTTGGGAGCGTTGCTGTTCATCAGACGGCCCAGGTTGTAGAAGAAGTTGTCCGAGGAGACCATGATCGCCTGGGTCAGGTCCAGCACGCCGTAGGCGGCGTGGCCGGCGTTGTGCCTCGTATCGCCCGGGCCGTTCGAGTAGACGCCGGTGTCGTCGTAGGTCTCATCGAGGCTCCAGGCGCCGCTCTGCAGCGCGGCGATCGAGCTGATGCCCTTGAACGTCGAGCCGGTCGGGTAGGAGCTCTGGATCGCGCGGTTGAACAGCGGGTAGTTGCTCGAGGCGTTGTTGAGCCGCTTGTATACGGCCTCGGGGACCGGCTTGGTGAAGATGTTGGGGTCAAACGTCGGCGAGGAGCCCATCGCGTAGACCTCGCCGCTGCGCGGGTTGAGCGCCACGAACGCCCCGGCCGTGGCCGGCGGGTTGTTGGCGATCGCCTCGGAGAGCGCCTGCTGGCCGGCGCGTTGCAACCCCAGATCGAGCGACAGCTTCAGCGTGTGGCCGGCGACAGGCGCCTTCTGGCGCAGGTAACCACGGAACTGGCCCAACGCGTCGACCTGCACGCGATCGGCCCCGTCCTGCCCGCGCAGGTAACGGTCGTAGTAGTACTCGAGGCCCGACTGCCCGACGATCGACTGCTCCGATACCCCGCGGTAGCGCGGCATCTTCACCTCCTGCGGGGTGATGGGCCCAACCGTGCCGAACAGCTGGGCGGCCAGATCGTGCAGCGGATACTGACGCAGCCAGACCTGCGGCACGACGACGCCCTCGAACTGGGGCTGGCGCTCATCGATGTAGTACAGAACGTCCCTGGGGACATCCGTCTTCAGCGTGACGTTGGCGTAGGGCAGGATCGCCACCTGCTTGGCGACGGCGCACGGAATCATGGCCAGGTGGCGCACCCCCTGGCCCGCGACGCGGCAGCGTCGCGGCCGGGTCGAAACCCCGAGGACGCCGGCCAGGCGTCGGTACATTCTGGCCTTGGCGCGGGCGCCGTGCGGGAGGTCGGGCGGCGAGATCTGCACGGCCAGCGCCTGTTTGGAATCGACCAGGATGTCGCCCTCGCGATCGACGATGTCGCCCCGGGCGGCGGGGATGCTCACGTCGCGCACCCGGTTGACCCGGGCCTGCAGCACGTACTTGTCCCCCGAGAGCACCTGGAGGAACCACAGCCGGAAGAAGATGATCGCGAAGAGGGCCAGCGCCACGCTGCCGAGGATGGCCACGCGCAGCGCGAGCTGCGGCGTCATTGGCGGGCGACGGTCTTCGGGGAGCTGGGTCATCGGGCGCCAGAGCGGGGGATCGGGCCGAGCCGCTGCGAGGGCCGCTGCAGCGGGCTGAGGCCGCCGGTCGTGTAGGCGCGCCGGCGCCGGCGGCGCGGGTCCTCGGGCAGTGCCGGCTGGATCACTCGCCGCACCAGCGCATAGACGGGGAGGGCGATCAACGTGTTGACGAGGATCGTGATCAAGATCTGCTGGACGAGCAGCAGACTGACGGGGGCATCGACCCCGAGCAGGAACTGGATCAGGGCCAGCCCGATTCCGGCGAAGGCCGTGGCCGCCGCCCCCATGGCCAGCGGAACCAGGCTGTGGGACGGATCGCGCAGCTCGCGCATGCGCCCGGACCAGTAGCCGATCGCGATGTACAGCAACGAGGTGACGCCGAGGGTCTGGACGAAGACCATGTCGACGAACAGTCCGATGCCGAAGCCCGTGATCGCACCCAGCATCGAGCCGGTGAGCAACCCGACCGACATGACCACGAGCGGGGTCAGGTCCGCGCTGACCCCGAACACTGAGATCTGCGACACCGCGGCCTGCTGCACCACCACGGTGAGGAACCCAAGGGCGATCAGGCGGAGTGGCAGCTTGAGCGACTTGTTCACGGCGCCTGTGCCCGTACGGTGCCGGCGTGCGGGGCGCTCAGAACCTGCACCACGTCAACGTGGCGCATATCGGCCGCGGGACGCACCTGGATCTGTCCGGTGTTGATCAGCGTGTCCTGGTCGGCGTTTGACACCTGGCCGATGGGGATTCCGGCCGGGAACAGCGAGTCCAGCCCGCCTGACTTGAAGCCGGCGGTGACCACCTGCTGGCCGACCGAGATCGGGGCATGACGCGGCAGGTACTGAAGCAGCAGCTGGTTCGGGTTCCCGACGGCCGGCACGAGCACGCCGGTGTCGCCGTACTGATCCTGGACCTGGGCCGTCACCGCGGAGTCGTGGTCGGTGATCAGCGTGACGATCGAGACCGTCGGGTCGACGTTGGAGATCTTGCCGATCAGCGCCCCGTCGCCGACCACCGGATCGTTCATGCTGACCCCGTCGTCGGAGCCCTTGTCGATCTCGACCGTGGCGTACCACAGCGTCGGGTCGCGCGAGATGACCTGGGCGGATACCGGCTTGAAGGCGTTGATGCCGAGGCTGTCGTCGAGGTGGACCTCGTTGCGCAGCTGGTTGTTCTGGATCAGAGCCCCCTGAGTTCGCGCGAGCTCGGCGGTCAGCTTCTGGTTCTCCTTCTGAAGCTGGTCGGCCCGCGACTTCGCGTGGAAGGTGTCCGAAAACCAGCCCGCGATGTCCCGCACGGGCTTCAGCGCCTTGCTCGCGCCCTCCTGGATCGGCGAGAGGACCTCGACAATTCCCCGCTGCACGGAGTGCAGGGGACTGCTGGGCGACTCGCCGAAATACGCGGTCAGGAGGATCAGGGATACGCCGACGAGCAGGGCGAGCACTGCGCGCCGCCGTCGAACTTGCTTGTCATGCACGAGATGACGTTCTCCAAAGACTTGGTCCGCACGCTTGGGGTACCGGGATTCAACCTAGTACCGGCGGCGTCGGTTGCGTGAATTCTTGCTTGAACGGTGGATCGCTTCGAACTCCTCCAAAGACCTTCCCGACCCCACCGCCACGCAGGTGAGCGGCGACTCGGCCAGGTGCGCGGGCATCTGCGTTTCGTGCCGCAAACGCTCCTCGAGCCCTTGTAGCAGGGATCCCCCTCCCGCCAGCATGATGCCACGATCCATAATGTCGGACGCAAGTTCGGGCGGCGTTCGATCGAGCGTCTCCTTCACGGCATCGATGATCTGGGACACCGGCTCCTCCAGGGCGCCCCGGATCTCCTCGCTGGTCAGGACGACCGTCTTGGGCAGCCCCGACACCATGTCGCGGCCGCGGATCTCGGCCTGGACCTCCTCGCTCATCGGGAAGGCCGAGCCGATTTCGAGCTTGACCTCCTCCGCCGTCTGCTGCCCGATCAGCAGCTTGTACTCGCGTTTGACGTAACTGATGATCGCCTCGTCGAGCTCGTCGCCGCCGACGCGAATCGACTGCGATACGACGATCCCGCCCAGCGAGATCACGGCCACCTCGCTCGTCCCGCCGCCGACGTCCACGACCATCGAGCCGGTTGGCTCGCCGACCGGGAGGCCGGCCCCGATCGCCGCCGCCATCGGCTCCTCGATCAGATAGGCCTGTCGGGCTCCGGCCGAGAGGCACGCCTCCTCCACCGCGCGCTTCTCCACGCCGGTCACCCCGCTGGGCACGCACACCACCACGCGGGGATGCGCCCAGCGGTTCTGGTGAACCTTCTGGATGAAGTGCCGCAGCATCTCCTCGGTCACCTCGAAGTCGGCAATCACCCCGTCCTTCAGGGGGCGGATGGCCGAGATCGTGCCCGGCGTGCGGCCGAGCATGCGCTTGGCTTCGATCCCCACGGCGTGCACCTCGCCGGTTCGCGAGTCGACGGCGACGACGCTCGGCTCGGACAGCACGATCCCGCGCCCACGCACGTAAACCAGCGTGTTCGCGGTTCCTAGGTCGACCGCCATGTCGCGGCCACCGAAGCCGGTGAGGTACGTAAAAAATCCCAAATCGAAGGAAGGTGAGGGGAACGGCGGACGACGCGGCGAGATGCGGAGTGGTCGCCCGGGCTGCTCGCTCCGTCCTCGGCGGAGTGTATCGAACACACGTCCGCCGACACCTCCCGATCGAGCCCCGTAATCAGGGGAAAAGTGCTGGAAAACCCATAAACGGCCGGTAAAGGACCTTTCCGAGGCGATGACAGCCGAATTCCAACGACACCGGCTACGGCACCGATCTGACGGCATCCACCCCGATCTCGACCCGCGGCCCGCCGGGGCGGTCTAAGCAAACACGAATGGCGGGTACTGCTCGGTCATCCAGTAGGTGAACAGGTTGACCCGGAGCTGCCAGCGGAAGGCGATCGTCACGAAGTCGAACAGGGACTGCGGATAGCGGGCCGTGAACAGGATCGCGAACCAGGCGAAGAAGACGGCGACCTCGGCGATCACGTAAATCAACCAGGCCACGATCGCCGCGGGGATCACGAGCAGCCAGTTGACCAGCGGGCGCCAGCGCGCGATCGTCGGCGGATAGGTGGCCTGAATCCGAACCGGGTACGACGGATCATCCTCGAGTGAGAACGGTGGGTACTGGTCGGTCTGGAGGAAGAGATAGGCGCCCACCCGCGTGCCCCAGCGCATGACGCCCACCATGTAGTTGAACAGTGACTCGGGGTAGCTACCCGTGATGAGGACGATGAAGAACGTGACAATCCACACGAACCAGGCGCCGATGCCCAGCACGATCAACACGAGGTAATGCGGTATCAGCAACAGCCACTTGACGAAGATCAGCAGGCGGCTGAGCCGCTCGGGATTGTCGATCTCGAGCTGGATCGGGTAATCGGGGTTGGCCGGGGTCATAACGATGCCCTCCTCGCTGGAACCTGGATGGATGCTTGCGGACGGTATCCCACTCATCGGTCGCTCACGACATCGGCTTGACCGCGGTCGGATCGTGACCTACGTTTCGGCGGAATGCGGGGCACCGGGGCAAGGATCCTGTCGGCGGCGGCGCTGTTGGGCCTGTTCGCGTTCGGCGTCGTCGCGCCCCGGGGCCCGGTGCGCAACCACTCCCGGCGGCGACGGGGGAACCGACCTGATCGCCACCACCGGCCTGAGCGGGTCCTATCAGGCCCATTCGTACTACCAGCCGCTGTTCCCGGCGGGCAATTACCTCCTCTGCGCCTGGGCCGAGCCCTCGGGGGCGGATGAGTCGACGCCACCGCTGGCCTCGAGCTCGTCGATCGTCCACTCGGTGCTGCCGCACGTCAGTCTGAGTCTGACCGCCGTGCACCGAATCGCCTTCGACGGATTCTCGAAGACCGCGGTGCGCTGGGCGGCCAACGCGCCGATCGAGCTGTGGCTGGACGGCCGCCGAGCCGGTGCGGGCCCCTGCGCTCCGCGACGGAGCGAGGAGCCGCGAGGAGCGGTCGACTATCTCTCCGGCGGAACGCACAACTTTCCGACCGATTACGCCACGGTGGGACCGGCGCGCAGCCCCGGGACCAACTCGCTGGGCGGCGTTCTGCACACACGGGTCGGTGCCCTTCATCCCGGCCGCTACCGCCTGTGCGCCTACGCCCAGGAACCGGTCCCTGCCGGCCGTACGGATCGGCCGTCAGCCACCGTCCCCGTCGCCCGGGTCATGACGGCAACGTTCATCGAGGCACCCCCGCTGGCCTTTCACGGGCGCACGAGCCAGGGTAAGAGCGTGCGCTTCGTCGACGCGAACGGGACGCTGACGAAGCTCACCTTTGGGATCGTGTACGTCTGCAACGACCCCCGCCACACACGCTTCCCCAGCACGCTGTCCGGCGGTTCAGCGCCCGCAGCAGTCCATCGCGGTGCCTTCCGCGTCCTCGTCGGGGGCACGAGCATCTCGGGCCACATTCACGGAAAGCGCGCCGCGGGCACGGCGGGCCCGCTGTCCTACAAGACCAATGGCTACGTGTGCGCGATGCCGCGCGTCAGGTGGTCGGCGCGGGCGAAGTAGGGCTTCAGCCCAGCAGGCCCGGCACCAGGTCCAGCAGCGTCGCTACCGGAAGGCCGACGACGTTGAAGAAGTCGCCCTCGATCGCCGCCACCAGCGCCGCGCCGCGGCCCTGGATGGCGTAGCCGCCGGCCCGCTCACGCCACTCGCCGCTGGCCACGTACCACTCGAGCACGGCCTGATCGAGCGGGCGAAAGTCGACCGCTGTGCGCGCCGACGCCGTCCGCGCCGCACCGTCGTGGACGAGGCACAGACCGCTGAGGACCGTGTGCCGACGCCCGGCCAGCGCGGTGAGGGTGCTCCTGGCGTCTTCGGGCGTCGCGGGCTTCCCGTACAGCAGGTCGCCCAGCGACACCACCGTGTCGACCCCCAGGACAGGCGTTCGGCAATCGGCGGCGACGGCGAGGGCCTTGCGTCGGGCGTTCTCAACGGCAACCGCCTCGGCGGGCCCGGACTCGAGCTCGTCGGCCTCGGGGACGAGCACCCGGAAGGCCACGCCCAGCTGCTCGAGGATGGCTCGCCGCTGCGGCGAGCGAGAGGCCAGGACCAGCGGCCTCCTCACCCCAGCTCGGGGAAGAAGAGCCCCACCTCGCGGGCCGCAGACTCGGGCCCATCTGACCCGTGCACCATGTTCTGAGAGACGGCGATCGCGTAGTCGCCGCGGATCGATCCCGTGGTCGCCTGCAGCGGGTTGGTCGCCCCAATGACCTGGCGCGCGGCCCCGATCGCCTGCTCTCCCTCCAGCACCATGGCCACCAGCGGTCCCGAGGTGATGAACGAGACCAACTCTTCGAAGAAGGGCTTGCCCTCATGCTCGGCGTAATGCAGCCGAGCCAGCTCCGGGGTCATCGTCATCAGCTTCAGCGCGACGAGGCGCAGGCCCTTGCGCTCGAAGCGCACGATGATCTCGCCGGTCAGATTGCGGGCGAAGGCGTCGGGCTTGACAAGGATGAGCGTGCGCTCCATGGGCGGCTGGTCTCCCTTTGGTGAATTGACGAGTGGCCGCTGGTGGGGTTCCGGCGGGATCGACTACGGAGCCGGGGCGGGCGAACCGCCGGCCTCGCCGGCCGCCGTGGCCGGCGCCGGCTGCTCGCCGGCGTTCTCGCGACGTGGCTGCTCGCTGCTGCTGTCACGGCGCCGCCGCGCCCGGCGGGGAGCGGGCGGGGCCGCGCCGATCTCGGACTCGCAGAACGGACAGATCTTCCACGTCGGGTCGAGCGGCTTGCCGCACGTCGCGCACGGATCCTTGAGCTTCCGCATGCAGTTCGGGCAGCGCAGGAAGTCCTTCTCAACCTCGTAGTCGCAGTGCGGACAGAGGTGGTAGCCGAGCTCGGCCAGGCGCGCCTCGGCGGCCTGCATCTCAAGCTCGCGCTCGCGCACATCGTCGAGGTATTCCGGCGGACGCACGATCATGTAGACGATCGTGCCCACGAACGGGAACAGGGACGCCGCCGTCGCGCACCCGATCAGCATCGGGTCCCCAATCCGCCGGCGCGCGTCGGCGTATGTCCAATAGACCAACGCCAACCAGAGGATGATCAGAAACAGGATCACCAGCTCCACCGCGAGATTCACGGTGTTGTTGGTGATACCGAAGATTCCAAATGCAAGCATCGAAGTCGCGAGTGTAGTGGTCGTGGTGGTTAGTACGCGCTAAAGCGCCAGGATCCTGCTACAGGAAAAGTCGCCCGAAGGCATAGCCAATGCCGAAGAAGACGAGGATCACCACCGCGACGATCAATGCGACAAGTCCGATCATCGTCAGAAAGCTGGGTCGATCGTCGCGCGGGTTCACAGCATCGAGGCCAGCCGGCGGCCGGCGGGGGCCAGCAGATCGGCGACCAGGTAGATGGATCCGGTGGCGAGAACGACGCCCCTGTGACCCGCCAGCTCCCGTCCCCGACGCAGTGCGGCCTGGGGGTCGCGGACCAGCTCGGAGGGCGGGCCCGAGAGCTGTCCGGAGAGCGATTGCAGGGTCGGCGGCGGCAACGCGCGGGGATTGTGACTGCTCGTGAGGACGATCGCATCGCAGACCGGCAGCAGCGCCCGCAGCATCCCCGCCGCATCCTTGTCGTCGAGGATCGAAATCACGCCCACCACGCGGTCCGCTCCGGCGGCGATCTCCGGCAGCGACTCGGCCAGCGCCGCCATGCCGTCGGGGTTGTGGGCCCCGTCGAGCAGCGTCAGGGGCTCCTCGTCGATGACCTGGAGCCGCCCGGGAACCCTGACCGTCGCCCCGGCCGTCCTGACCGCCGCCGGGTCCAGCGATCCGAGATAGGCCTCGGTCGCCGCGCGAGCGAGGGCGAAGTTCCGACGCTGAAACGCCCCCAGAGCCCCGACCTCGACGCCCGGCTCGGCGCCCGCGTAGACAATCCGCGCCCGGCGCTCGGTGGCGATCTCGTGGGCCACCTCGAGCGCATCGAGGTTCAGCCCATGCGCGAGCACGAGCGTCGCGCCCTCCTGCACCACATCGAGTTTCTCGCGCGCGATTGCCTCCACCGTCGGCCCCAGCCAGCGGGTGTGCTCGAGCCCGACACTGGTCAGCACCTGGACCTTCGACGGGATCACGTTGGTGGCGTCGTAGCGACCCCCGAGCCCAGCTTCGACGACCGCGATCTCGACGCCGCGCGCGGCGAGCTCCGAGTACGCCGCCGCCGTCAGCGCCTCAAACTGGGTCACCCGGTCCTCCCCACCGAGCGAGCGATCCACGAGCTCGGCGGCCCGGGCCGCGCGCCCGACAGCGGCGGCGAAGCCCGCCGGATCGAGATCCTCGTCGCCGATCCGGATCCGCTCGGCGAACGACACCAGGTGAGGCGAAACGTAGGCCCCCGTGCGCCGCCCGTGGGCGGAGAGGATCGCGGCGATCATCCGCGTGGTGGAGGACTTCCCGTTGGTGCCGACCACGTGGATCGAGTCGAACTGCCGCTCGGGATGACCGAGGGCGGTCATCAGCCGCCGCATCCGATCCAGGCCGAAGCGCATGCCGAACAGCTCGAGGGAGAGCAGGTAGCGCTCGGCATCCGTCACCGACGCGATCGACACGGCGCCGCTCACAGGGCCGCCAGGTCGGCGCGAAGTCGCGCCAGCTTGTCGCGCTCACCCTGCACGACGGGTGCCGGCGCCTTGCTGACGAAACCGTCGTTGGCGAGCTTGCTCTCGGAGCGTCTGATCTCGGCCTCGAGCCGCTCGCGCTCGGCCGCGCGCTTGCGCTCGAGCACCGCCGGGTCGAAGTCGCCGAAGGGCAGGATCTCGACCGCGCCACCGGGAACGGGCACCGAGGTAACGGGCGCCCCACCATCAGCCCCGAAGTTCATCCGCGCCATCAGCGCGACGTGGGAGGCCGTGTCGTCGTACCCGTCGGCGGACAGGCGGGCCGGCACCCGCTCACCGGCCCTGACGCCGGCCTGATCCCGCCAGCCGCGCAGAGCCTGAACGGCCTGCACGACCCGAGCCAGGGCCCGCTCGGCCGGCTCGTCGACGGTCCCGACGTCCTCAGTGGGCACGCCGGCGGCCAGCAGCCCCGTGACGCCGGGAATCTGGCCATAGATCTCCTCGGTGACGAAGGGAATGATCGGATGGGCCAGGGCGAGGGTCTGGGTGAGAACGTGGAGCAGGACCTGCTGGCATTCGGCCTCACCTGCGTAGAGGCGTGGCTTGACCAGCTCGAGATACCAGTCGCACAGCTCGCCGTACACGAAGTCATACAGGTCGAGGGCGGCGTGCGAGAAGTCATAGGCGTCGATGCGGCCGCGGATCGACGCCGAGGCACGCTCGAGCCGCGACAGGATCCAGCGATCCTCCACGGTCACCGGCGTGACCGCGGCGCGGGCGGCGGGATCGATCCGTCCAAGGATCAGCCGCGAGGCGTTCCAGAGCTTGATCCTCAACTGCTGACCCTGGGCGATCTTCTCCTCGCTGAAGCGCACGTCCTGGCCCGAGGACATGGCCAGCAACCCCCAGCGAACCGCGTCGGCTCCGTAGGCCGGGAACTCGCCCGGCGAACCCGAGCCGTCGGAAAACACGGGCGGGCGAAGCCCGCCATTAATCAAATCCAGCGGGTCAATCCCGGTCCCGAGGGACTTCGACATCCGTCGTCCGTCGGGGGCCTGGATGATCGAGGTGATGTGGACGTCGTCGAACGGGACCGCCCCCGTGAACTCGAGTCCCATCATGATCATCCGCGCCACCCACAGGAAGATGATGTCGCGCCCCGTGACCAGCGCGTCGGTGGGATAGAAGGCGCGAAGCTCGGACGTCTGGTCGGGCCAGCCGAGGGTGGCGAACGGCCACAGAGCGCTCGAGAACCAGGTGTCCAAAACGTCCGGGTCGCGCTGCCAGCCCGCGCCGGCCGGAGGCTCCACGCCGACATACACCTCGACGCCCCGATACCAGACCGGGATCTGGTGGCCCCACCACAGCTGGCGCGAGATGCACCAGGGGCGGATGTTCTCCATCCAGTCCAGGTACACGCGGCTCCACCGTTCCGGATGGAAGCGCACGCGTCCGCTCCTCACGGCCTCGATTGCGGGAGCGGCGAGCTCGTCCATGCGCATGAACCACTGGAGTGAGACCAGGGGCTCGATTCGTTCCCCGGAGCGGTGCGAGAACGGGACCGTGTGCACGAGGTCCTCGGCCCGGGCGATCAGCCCGCCGTCGCGGAGCTCGTCGACCACAGCCTGGCGCGCCTCGAGCACCGACATGCCCTCGAACCGCTCGGGGGCATCGGCGGTGATCCGCCCGTCCTCGCCGATCACCCCGATCACCGGCAGCGCGTGGCGGGCGCCGATCTCGAAGTCGTTGGGGTCGTGCCCTGGGGTGATCTTCAGCGCGCCGGTGCCGAACTCGGGCTTGACGTACTCGTCGGCGATGATCCTCAGCTTGCGCCCGACCAGGGGCAGGATCGCCGTCTCGCCGATCAGTCGCTGGTAGCGCTCGTCGTCGGGGTGCACGGCGATCGCGGTGTCGGCCAGCATCGTCTCGGGGCGCACGGTGGCGACCGTGATCGCGCCCGACCCCGAGGCCAATGGATAGTCGATGTAGTAGAGCTTGTCGGTGACCTCGCCGTCCTCGACCTCGAGATCGCTGATCGCCGAGCGCATGCCCGGGTCCCAGTTGACCATGTAGCGGTCGCGGTAGATGTATCCCTTCTCGTACAGCACGACGAACACGCGGAGCACGGCCTGGACGTAGCGCTCATCGAGCGTGAACCGCTCCTCGTCGTAGTCGCACGAGGCACCGAGGCGCTTGAGCTGTTCGATAATCGCGCCGCCGTAGCGCTCGCGCCAGTCCCAGACGCGCCCCACGAATGCCTCGCGTCCCAGCTCGGCGCGGCTCGTGCCCTCCTCGATGAGCGCCCGCTCGACCTGGGTCTGGGTCGCGATGCCGGCGTGGTCGGTGCCGAGAATCCACTTCGTTCGCTGGCCCGTCATGCGGTGATGACGGATCAGGCAGTCCTGGACCGAATTGTTGAGCGCGTGCCCCATGTGCAGCACCCCGGTCACGTTCGGAGGCGGAATCGCGATCGAGTAGTTGCGTTCCGCGTCGCCCTCGGGCTCGGGGTGAAACAGACCCGACTCGAGCCACCGCTCGACGATCCGGGGCTCGACCTCGGAGGGGTCGTAAACGGGATCAGACATGCGAGGCGGAGTGTAGGAGGATGGGCGAGCGGGTTTACGACCGTTCTACATCTGGGTAACCACCTGCTCGCATCAGGGGGGATCCGCCCCTGTTTGATCAGCTCATCGCGGCAACGATGAGTTGGCTAGACATCTGCCGGGGAGGCGCCGGAGCCGCTCCGACAGCGCGGGAGAGGCCTCCGCAGGGCGGAGGCCTTTTCTCTGGCATTGGCCGACACAGGCGGTCCGGGCGGATGTCCGCAGCGCTTCTGCGGGAGGCTGACGGGGCGGGCGGTGCGCGCTTGTGCGGGCCCGCCGCCTGCCGCCACGACCGGCAAACGTGGCAACCCTGTCTCCCCGCTCGCACCTAGTACGCATAAGCCCTTGGGAAGGGCTTATGCGTACGAGGTTGGGCCAGGACGCGAGCTTTGCCACGTTTTCCGCCACGATTCGAGAGCACTTCCGCGGCAGCGGCTGGTCCAGCCGTTCCCTTCCCCAGCAGAAAGCCGTGGCCGCCGGGAGCCGGTTCGCTGAACCGGAGCTAAGCCGCCTCTTCCTCGGGCGTGGCCACGGTGACCAGCGTCGGCGGCGTGGCCTTCTCGATCGTGTCGCGGGTGACCATGCACTTGCGAACGTCGCGGCGGGAGGGGAGCTCGAACTGGACCTCGAGCAGGACCTCCTCGATGATCGAGCGAAGGCCGCGGGCGCCGGTCTCGCGCTCCAGGGCCTTGTCGGCGATCGACGACAACGCGTCATCGGCAAATACCAGCTCGATCCCATCGAACTGGAAGAAGCGCTGGAACTGCTTGGCCAGGGCGTTGCGAGGCTCGGTGAGGATCTGCATGAGCTCCTCGCGCGAGAGCTGGTGGATCGCGGACATCACCGGTAGGCGCCCGATGAACTCGGGGATCAGCCCGTACTGAATCAGGTCCTCGGGCAGGCAGTGCTCGAAGATCTCGCCGGTGTCGCGCTGCTCCTTGGACTGGATCGCAGCACCGAAGCCGACTCCCTGGTGGCCGATCCGCCGCTCGATCACCTTGTCGAGGTTGGCGAACGCGCCACCGCAGATGAACAGCACGTTGGTGGTATCGATCGACAGGAACTCCTGATGGGGGTGCTTGCGACCGCCCTGTGGGGGAACCGAGGCGGTGGTGCCCTCGAGAATCTTCAACAGAGCCTGCTGGACGCCCTCGCCAGAAACATCCCGCGTGATCGACGGGTTGTCGGCCTTGCGGGCGATCTTGTCGACCTCGTCGATGTAGATGATCCCCGTCTCGGCCTTCTTGACGTCGTAATCCGCGGCTTGGATGAGCTTGAGCAGGATGTTCTCGACGTCCTCGCCCACGTAGCCGGCCTCGGTCAGCGCGGTGGCGTCGGCGATCGCGAACGGAACATTGAGGATCTTGGCCAGGGTCTGGGCCAGCAGGGTCTTGCCGCAACCGGTGGGACCGAGCAGGAGGATGTTGGATTTCTGCAGCTCGATGTCGTTGTCATCGGACTGCATCATCTGGACGCGCTTGTAGTGGTTGTAGACCGCGACGCTCAGCGAACGCTTCGCCTGCTCCTGTCCGACCACGTACTCGTTGAGGACGCCGTAGATCTCCCGCGGCTTGGGGAGGTTCTCGATGTCAAAGGACGGCGGAGCGGTGAGCTCCTCGTCGATGATCTCGTTGCAGAGATCGATGCACTCGTCGCAGATGTAAACGCCGGGCCCGGCGATCAGCTTCTTGACCTGCCGCTGGGACTTGCCGCAGAAGCTGCAGAGAAGCTGTTCGTTGGAGTCCGTGGGACGTGCCATGCGGTTCCTCTCTCCGGAGTACGGCGTGACCGCCGAGCTCGAGCTCTAAGACTAGTGCCTCAGTGCTGCGAGATCACGCGATCGATTATTCCGTAGCCCTTCGCCTCCTCAGAACTCATGAAATAGTCGCGCTCCGTGTCCTGTCGGACCTTGTCCAAATCCTGCCCCGTGTGCTTCGCGATGATCTCATCGAGGCGTCGGCGGACATCGATGATCTCTTTAGCGTGGATCTCGATATCTGTAGCCTGGCCCTGGAAAGCTGACGACACCTGGTGGATGAGGATCTTGGCGTTGGGCAGTGCCATGCGCTTGCCCGCCGCGCCGCCGGCCAGCAGCAGCGCGCCCATCGACATCGCGATGCCGACGCAGATCGTCTGCACGTCGGGCTTGATGAACTGCATCGTGTCGTAGATCGCCAGCCCCGCGTACACGGAGCCGCCCGGCGAGTTGACGTACACCGAGATGTCCTTGTCGGGATCCTCGGATTCCAGGTGCAGTAGCTGAGCCACGATCAGGTTGGCGATCTGATCGTCCACCGGGGTACCCAGGAAGATGATCCGCTCGTTGAGGAGGCGGCTGTAGATGTCGAATGCGCGCTCTCCACGGGAGGTCTGCTCGACGACCATCGGTACGAGTGGGCTCATAGTCCTCGCTTCTTTTGCTTGCGGGCCCGGATTCCTGCCGACTCTAGCAATGCGGCTTTGGGCGCTGGCCGGGCTGAACCCGTCAGCTCCCGGGCGTCCACAGCTGCCGCCCGCCGCCCTCCGGATCGTCCTTGCCCGGGGTCCACAGCTTCTGCCGCGCCTTCGCCTGCTCGACGCTGATCGGCACCGCGCTCTCGACGATCTCATCGACGGCCATGCTGGTGGCCACGTCCTCGCGCAGCCGGTCGAGCTGTCCATTCTTCGTCACGCGCTCGAGCAGCTCCGGGGGACTGGTTCCCGTTCGCTCCGCGCTCGGCTCGAGCTCCTCGAGCAGTTTCTCCTCGGAGGGCTCGATGTTCTCGGCCTGCACGATCGCCGCCAGCACGGCCTCGCGTCGTAGCGCCTTGGCCGCCTCGGGCTCCGCCTCGCGAGCCAGTGTCTCCTCGTCCTTGCCGGCGATCTGCAGGTAGGCCTCCTTCGAGATCCCCTGGCGCGCCAGCGCGCCGAGGGTCTGCTCGAGCATCTCGTGTGCGCGGGCGTGCACGAGCTTGTCGGGCAGCTCGACGGTCGCAGCTTCAGCCGCGGCGTCGACCGCGGCTTCTCTGAACTCGCGGTCGATCGCCGCCTCGTCCTGCCCGCGCAGCTGCCCGGCGATGTCCTCGCGCAGCTCGGCCAGCGTGTCGAACTCCGACGCGTCGGCGGCGAAATCGTCGTCGAGCTCCGGCAAGCGCTTGGCCTTGACCTCGCTGACCGTCACCTCGAACGTGGCATCGCGGCCACCGAGCTCGCCCGGATACTTCTCGGGGAACGTGACCTGCACGTCGCGCTGCTCGCCGGCGCTGACGCCCACGAGCTGCTCCTCGAAGCCGGGAATGAGCCGCCCCGATCCGAGCTCCAGCAGCTGGTCGCGCCCCTCCCCACCCTCGAACGCCTCGCCATCGACGCGGCCGAGATAGTCGAGCACCACGTGATCACCCTGCTCGGCCGCGCGCTCGACCGTTTCCAGCGTGGCGAACCGGTCACGCAGGCGATCGAGCTCGGCGTCGATGGCGGCGTCGTCGACGTGGGCCTCGCGGCGGCCGACCTCGAGTCCCTTGTACTGGCCGAGCGTGGCCTGCGGGCGCACGCCGATTTCGATCGAGAACGCCAGCGGCTGTCCCTGGGCGGGAAGGTCGCCGACGTCGAGCTCGGGCTCGCCGATGGGCGCAATCCCCGCCTCGTCGATCGCGTCGACGTACCAGGTTCCGAGCGAGCTGCGCAGTGCCTCGTCGAGCACCGCCTCGCGGCCGAGCCGGCGGATAACCACCGGCGGCGGGACCTTGCCCTTGCGGAAGCCGGGTATCCGCATCTGCTGGCCGAGCTGCCGTGCGGCCTGCTGCAGCCGTCGCTCGACCTCCTCGGCGGGCACCTCGGCTTCGACGCGCACGCGCGACTCGGGCAGGTCGGTAACGGTTGTCTTGACGGGAGAGGGCATTGCCTTTAGGCCGAGACGATAGCTTGACCCCATGATTTGGCGGATCGCAGCGCGCCTGCTCACCGGTCCCATCGCGTTCCTCATCGCCGGCGTGGTCGACGTCGTGGCCTACGGTTTAGGATCGCTGCTACGCCGTTCAGCGAAGGAGAGTGGGTGAGCCGTGGCAGTCCTTGCGTCGGTCCTTAACGACACACAGCGCCGGACGCTCCAGGCCGTGTGCGACACGGTCGTCCCATCGGTCCAGACCGACGAGGCCGATGCAACGTTGCGCAAATTCCTGGCCCGCAGCGCCTCCGCGATGCGCGTTCCCGAGCAGATCGAGGGGCTGATGGCGCAGGCCATGGCCCCCGAGCAGGTCCAGGGCTTCGCCGACATGCTCGATGCGCTGGCCGAGAACGACTTCGCCGAGCTCCCGCTCGAGGTCCGGACGCAGATCCTCCACGACGTCGCGGCGTCCAGCCACGAGGCGCGGCTGGGCGTGCTGGGGTTGCACAACATGACGCTCCTGTTCTTCTACGCACTGCCCGATGAGCTCGGGCAGAACCCCAACTGGGAGGCGATCGGCTACCCGGGACCGATCTCGGCGCCGCCCAGCCCCGAGGAGGCGCCCAAGACGATCCGCACCACCGAGGTCAGCGGCGAGGTCGCCTCCCTCACCGCCGACGTGTGCGTGGTCGGCTCGGGCGCCGGCGGCGCCGTCATCGCCGCCGAGCTGCAGCGCAGCGGCAAGTCCGTGCTCGTGCTCGAGATGGGCGGTTATCGCAACGAGGCGGACTTCAAGCAGCTCGAACTGCTGGGCCTGTTCGAGCTCTACCTAGGTGGAGGCCTGCTCGCGTCCGAGGACGGTTCGATCGCGATCTTCGCCGGCTCGACGCTGGGCGGAGGCACGGTGGTCAACTACATGAACTGCCTGCGGACCCCCGACCCGATCCGCCAGGAGTGGGCTCAGCACGGGATCACGGCCATCGACGAGCCCGCCTACGACGCACACATAGACGCGGTGATGGAGCGGATCAACGCAACCGACGCCGCGACGACCCAGAATCGCCAGCACAAGAAGATGATCAAGGCGTTCGACGAGCTGGGGATGGCCCACCGGGCGATCGTGCGCAACGTCGACGAGAGCTGCGAGGACCCCCGCGTGTGCGGCTACTGCCTGGCCGGTTGCCAGAAGGGGTGCAAGCAATCGACGATGAAGACCTACCTCCAGGACGCGTCGGATGCCGGCGCCAGCGTGATCGTCGGCTGCCACGCCGACCGCATCCTCGTCGGCGATGACGGCCGGGCGCGGGGCATCGCCGCCACCGTGACCCATGCCGACGCCAGCACGACCGCGCTCACCGTCGACGCGACGACCGTCGTCGTCGCGTGCGGGGCGGTCGAGTCGCCGGCACTGTTGCTGCGCTCGGCGATCGGCGGGCCGGCCGTGGGCAAGCACCTTCGGCTGCACCCCGCGGCGATCGTCAACGGCGTGTATGAGGAGCTGATCGAGCCGTGGATCGGCCAGATCCAATCCGAGGTGTCCGACCACTTTGCCGGCTGCGACGGCGACCACGGCTTCCTCATCGAGTCGGTCGGGGCGATGCCGGCCATCAACGCCGCCGGCATCCCCTGGCGCACGGGCGAGCAGCACAAGCGCGAGTTCGCACGCACGTTCCGCCACCAGGCCCCGTTCCTATCCGTGGCGCGCGATCACGGCGAAGGCGAGGTGGTGCTCGATCCCCACGGGCAGCCTATCGTTCGCTGGTCGCTGACCGACGAGGTCGATCGCCGCCTGATGGTCAAGGCCCACGTGGAACTGGCCCGCCTCCAGCACGCCGCCGGAGCGCCCGAGATCCGCACCCTTCACGCCGAGGAGCTCTGTTGGCGGCGCGACCGCGGCGATGACTTCGAGGCCTTCATCGAGCGGATCGAGCAGGCCGCGTACGGGCCGGCTGACGTGACCCTGTTCACCGCCCATCAGATGGGGAGCTGCCGGATGGGTGGCGATCCCGCCGAGTCGGTGGCCGACGGCGACGGGCAACTTCACGACGTACGAGGTGTTTGGATCGGGGATGCGAGTGCCTTCCCCACCGCTCCGGGCGTCAACCCGATGGTCTCGATCATGTCGCTCGCCCACCGGACCGCGGGGCGCATCGCGGCGGCGGGCTGAGCTGGCAGCTGGCGCGACACCCGCACTGGGGGGTCTGGAACGAGCCCAACATCCCGGGCTGGCTCAGCCCCCAGTTCAAGCGGGTGGGTGGGCACCAGGTCGACAACTCGCCCGGTATGTATCGCCATCTGGTCGAGGCGGCCTACAGCGGGTTGAGGGCCAGCGGGCACAACCACGACACGTTCCTGATTGGCGAGCTCGCCTCCCATGGCTCGGTCTACCCGATCCCGTTCGCCCAGGAGCTGTATTGCCTGGACTCGCGCTACCACCCGCTGACTGGTAAGGCCGCGGCTCATCTCGAGTGCCCGCAGTCCGGGAGCCGCTCGAAGTTCGTCTCCCGCAACCCCGGTCTGTTCGCCTTTGACGGCTTCGCCTACCACCCGTACTCGTTCGGCGTGGCGCCGAACCGGGTCCTGCCCGATCGGAACGAAATAACGCTGGCCAACCTCGGCGAGATCGAGCGCGCGCTGACCGCGTCCACGCCGTGTACGGCCGACGCGTGCGCGGTGGCGTGAACATGTACCTGACCGAATGGGGCTACAAAACGAGGCCGCCGAATCCGTTCGTCGATACCTCGCTGACCCAGCAGGCGGAATGGATCAACGAGGGCGAGTACATGACCTATCACGATCCACGGGTCACCTCGCTGGCCCAGTTCCTACTTGTCGACAACGACCCTCGAGCCGGCGCGCCACCCGGCAGCCGCGCGTACTGGAGCACGTTCCAGACCGGCCTCGTGTTCGCGGACGGCAAGCACAAGCCGTCCTACGCCGCGTTCAGGCTGCTGCTCTGGCTGCCCAGCGCTCGACACGGATCACGGGTCACGGTATGGGGCGAGATCCGCGCCGCCAGCCACTCTCAGACACAGACGGGGACGCTCCAGTTCCGCCGCCGCGGCTCGCGCCGGTGGGGGTCGGTGGACAGAGTCCGTACCCGCAACCGGGAGGGTTTCTTCGTCGTCCGCGTGCGGATCCCCGCCGCGGGCGAGCTCAGGCTGCTCTGGCAACGCCAGGCCCACGGCAAGAAGTTCTACAGCCGCACGGTGGCGATCAGTTAGGTCTCACCCCGCCATCGTCGCGGACTCGGCGCCGGGGACGCCACCGGCCGGGATCCCGCCGCGGACGAGATTGCGGATCTCGCGCAGAGCGACCGGCAGCGTGGTGGTGTCGTAACTTCGCGAGGCCTTGATGTCGGCCAGCATGCTCTGTGCGCGGGCGAGCGCCTCCTCGTGGTGGCGCACCCAGGCCTCGATGGCGACGTCGGTGTCGGCGTCGCGGCCGCCGGCCTCGAGCACCTCGCGCGTGAGCGAGCGGTGCAGGTTGTAGAGGTCGTCGCGCAACGCCGCCCGAGCCAGCGCCTGCCAGCGGTTGGCTCGCGGCAGCTCGATGATCCGGTCGCGAAGCCAGTTGAGCTCGAGCCGGGCTCCGAGTTGGAAGTAGGTGGCCATGACCGTCTCCTCGCGTCGCCGCGTCGCACCGGCCACCTCGACGATGTCGAACACGGACAGCAGCGCCGGCATGGCCGCCACCCACTCGGCCAGCGCGGCGGGGACGCCGCCCTCGCGCAGCTCCGCTGCCCGGCCGACAAACACGTCCCGCTCGCCGCCGTTGAGCGCATCGGGCATCGCGGCGCGCATCATCCGCGCCCCGGGCTCGAAGTAGCGGATCGTCATCTCGATGTTGATGGGCTCGGCGCTCGAGCGGATCAGCCACCGGGTGGCGCGCTCGACCAGCTTGCGCGCTTCGATCAGCATCTCGAGCTGTGTGGCCGCCGCGACGTGGTTGTCGAGGTCCTCGACCGCCGACCAGAACTCCCACATGTCGAAAACCTCTCGAGCCACCGCGTAGGCGCGCGCGAGCTCGACGCACGAGGCTCCGGTCTCCTCGGTCAACCGGAAGGCGAACGTCGTTCCCGCCCGGTCCACGAGCTGGTTGGCAACCACGGTCGAGACGATCTCCCGGCGCAGGCGGTGTGTCCGCATCGTGTCGCCGTAGAGAGCGGGCAGGGGCTTGGGGAAGTAGCGCTCGAGGTCGTGCCCGAGGTATGGGTCGTCGAACAGGTTGGACTCGAGCAGGCGGGCGTAGAGATGGATCTTGCAGTAGGCCATCACGACGGCCAATTCAGGCCCGAGAAGGCCCTTGTGGGCGGCCTTGCGATCGGTCAGCGTCTCGTCGCTGGGCAGGAACTCGAGGTCCCGGTCAAGCCCCGCCACCTGCTCGAGATGACGGATCAAGCGCCAGTGGACGTCGATCATCTGCACCGACTGGGCCAGGGCCAGGCTCATCGCCTGCGTCTGCGTGTAGCTGCCGAACAGGACCTGCTTGGCCACGCCGTCGGTCATCTCGATCAGCAGCTCGTTGCGCTGCTTCTCGGTCAGGTCACCCGCGGCGACGAGCGAGTCGAGCAGGATCTTGATGTTGACCTCGTGGTCAGAGGTATTGACGCCCGCGACGTTATCGATCGCGTCGGTGTTGATCTGGCCGCCGGCGGCCGCGTACTCGATGCGCCCGAGCTGCGTGAAGCCCAGGTTCCCGCCCTCTCCGACCACACGGCAGCGCAGCTCGTCGGCGTTGACGCGGACCGCGTCGTTGGACTTGTCACCGACGTCGGCGTGGGCCTCGTCGGTCGCCTTGACATACGTTCCGATGCCTCCGTTCCACAGCAGATCGACGGGGGCGCGCAGGATCGCCCGGATCACCTCGGCCGGTGAGAGCTTGTCGGCCTCGATCGCCAGCGCGTGCTTGACCTGCGGGGACAGCTTGATCGACTTCGCGGTCCGTGGATAGACACCACCTCCCTTCGAGATGACCGACCGGTCGTAGTCGCCCCAGGTGGAGCGCGGCGTGTCGAACAGCCGCTTGCGCTCCGTACAGCTCGCCTCGGGGTCCGGATCGGGGTCGAGGAACACGTGCTGGTGGTTGAACGCCGCCACCAGCCGGATGTGCCCAGACAGCAGCATCCCGTTCCCGAACACGTCCCCCGACATGTCGCCAATCCCGACGACGGCGAAGTCGGTGTTCTGAATGTTGATTCCCAGCTCGCGGAAGTGACGCGCGACCGACACCCACGCGCCACGGGCGGTGATGCCCATCTGTTTGTGGTCATAGCCGCGCGATCCCCCCGAGGCGAACGCGTCGCCGAGCCAGAACCCGTACTGGGCGGACACTTCGTTGGCGATGTCGGAGAAGCTGGCCGTGCCCTTGTCGGCGGCGACGACCAGGTACGGATCGTCGTCGTCGTAGCGAACGACCCGATCCGGCGGGACAACCTCGCCGGCCACGATGTTGTCGGTCAGGTCGAGCAGCCCGCAGAGGAACGACTTGAAGCAGTCCACGGCCTCCGCCTGGAGGGCCTCCCGGCCCTTGCCGACGGGCGGTCGCTTGACCACGAAGCCGCCCTTGGAACCGACCGGGACGATCAGCGCGTTCTTGACCATCTGCGCCTTCATCAGACCGAGAATCTCGGTGCGGAAGTCCTCGCGGCGGTCCGACCAGCGCAGGCCGCCGCGCGCCACCTTTCCTCCCCGCAGGTGGACGCCTTCGACGCGCGGCGAGTAGACGAAGATCTCGAAGTGTGGCCGCGGGAGCGGCAGCAGCGGGACCTTCGCCGGGTCGAGCTTGAAGGACAGCTGCCGCGGCCGCGCGCCGTGCTGGTTGCGACGGAAGAAGTTGGTGCGGAGCATGGCCCGCACCACGGCCAGGAAGTTGCGCAGGATCCGATCCTCGTCGAGGCTCTCCACCGCGTCGATGGCTCGCTCGATCTGCTCGACGATCCTGTCGGCCTGGTCGGGGTCGTGACGTTCGGGGTCGAATCGGGCCACGAACAGGTTGACCAGCAGAACCGCGACGTCCGGATGAGCGACCAGCGTGCGCTCCATGTATCGGTCCGAGAAGGCGATGCCGGCCTGACGCAGATATCTCGCCACCGCCCGCACGATCGTGATCTCGTACCCGCTCAACCCGGCCGCGAGCACCAGCCCGTTCAGCCAGTCGTCCTCGAGCTCATCGCGCCAGACGCCGAGGAAGGTCTCCTGGAAGACGTCGCGGATGCCCTCGACGTGCTCGGCGGACACCCGCAGCCCGAAGTCGTAGATCCACACCGAATCCAAGCCGGTGCCGGTGATCTCGTACGGGCGCTCGTCAACGACCTTCGCGCCCATGTGCTCGAACGTCGGCAGCACGTCGGAGAGCGATACGCCGGCGGAGCTGAACAGCTTGCAGCGAAGCACGCCCTCGGCCGCCTCGAGCGGGCGGTACAGGCTCATGATCGGCTCGTTCGTCGACTCGAGCTCCTCGATGCGCCCGATGTCGACGACGGCGGAGCGCGCGACCCAATCCGAGCGGTAGCCGGGTGGGAACGCCTCCGCGTAGCGCCGGAACAGGCGCAGGCCCTCCTCCTCGCCGTGGTCCTCGATCAGCGCGTCGCGCAGGTCGTCGGTCCACGCGCGCGTGGCGCGCACGAGCCGCGACTCGACCTCGCGCACGTCGACGTCGGGCACTCCGTCGGGCGTGTGGACGATGTAGTGCACGCGCACAAGCAGCGACTCGGACAGGTGGAGCGCCCAGTCGAGATGACTGCCGGCGAACTCCTCGAGCAGGATGCTGGCCACGCGCTCCCGGTTCTCGGTGTTGAAGCGATCGCGAGGGATACAGGCCACGCACTCGACGAACCGGTCGAGCTGGTCTGGCCGCACGAACAGCCGCACCCGCTGGCGCTCGCCGAGTCCGAGGATGCCCGTCGCGATCGCGAACAGATCATGGCTGGTCATCTGGAACAACGAGTCGCGCGGATAGGACTCGATGATCTCCAGCAAGGCCTTGGCGTCATGGCTGTCGGGAGGGAACGCGGCCAGCCGCAGAACGTCGGCGACCTTGCCGCGCAGCAGCGGGATCGTGCGTGGGCTGGCGTGGTAGGTGACGCCGGTGTACAGGCCGAGGAAACGGCACTCGCCGGTGGCCTGTCCCTGACCGTTGAACTTCTTCACGCCGATGTAGTCGAGGTAGGCCGGACGGTGCACCGTGGCGCGCGAGTTGGCCTTGGTCAGCACCAGCGCACCCGTGGCCTGAGCCAGCCCGACGGCCTTCGCGCTCAGCTTCGTGAACGAGGCCGAGGCGGGCCGGCGCAGGATCCCCAGACCCGAATCGGGCACCGCCCTCAGTCCCGGTTGCCCGTCGTCGATGACCAGGTCGTACTCGCGATAGCCGAGGAACGTGAAGTGTTCATTGGCCATCCACTGCAGGAACGCCCTCACCTCGGCCAGCTCCTCGGCGCTGACCGGTGTCGCCTGGCTGCTCAGCTGCTCGGCCAGCTCGATCGCCCTTGCTCGCATCGGCTGCCAGTCCTCGACCGCCACGCGGACCTCCTCGAGGACGCGCCGCAGGTTGTCGCGCAGGGCGAGCAGCCGGGTCTGGTCGGGCTCCCGCGCAACCTCCACGTGGAGGATCGACTCGGCCAGCGAATCCGCGTGCGGCGCGCCCGGCTCGAGGACGTCGAGCAGATTGCCCTCGGCGTCGCGACGGACGCGCATCACGGGATGGATGACGAGATCGATCCCGTAGCCGTGGCGTCCCAACTCCATCGTCACCGAGTCGACGATGAACGGCATGTCGTCGCTGACGATCTCCACAACGGTGTGCGGTGATTGCCAGCCATGATGCTCGAACTCGGGGTTGTAGACGTGCAGCCTGACCTGCCCCGGCGACCGCTGCTGGGCCAGGTTCCAGTGCGCCACCGCCGCGCCGTACAGATCCAGCGAGCTGCGGTCGGCCAGATCCTCGGGCGGCACCCAGTGGTAGTACTGGCGGGTGAAGGTCTCGCACGCGCTGACCTGCTCGTCGGGCAGGCGCGTGCGAATCCGTTCGCACACGGTGTCGATCAGCTGTGACTCGAGGTCCGCCGCCTTCACCGCCATGTCCGGCCGCTCTCCTCCTTCTCAACGTTTGTTTGAGCGGACGTGGTACTTGAGCCTACCTGCTGCCGTGTGCATCAAACAAACGTCGGCAGCGCGCTGTCAGCCCTGAAACGCAGCCAGCCGCCTTGTCGAGACGTTCTAGACCTAGACCAGTCCCGACGCGTGGAACGTCACCACCGACGGCAGAACCCGGATCCGGGTCAACGGCCGGTCGGGCGGCGTCGCCGACATGAGCGCCGGCGACAACTTCGTTGCCCAGTTCAGGGGAGGACCCAAGAGGTCGCTCACCGCGCTCGTGTCGCAGCCCGCGGCCGCCGTCGTCGACCGCACGCCGCGCCAGCTGTTCGCCTTCGTCGGCAATGTGACCGGCGTGGACACGGCGGGCGGGACGATTACCGTCGCGGTCTCGCGCTCGCTGCCGGCCAATCTGGTGCCGGCTGGCTCGCCTCCGGTGACCTTCACCGTTTCCCCGACGACGCTAATCCTCGGGGGATCCGGCGGCAGCGGTCTGTTCGGCGGCTCCCTGGCCACTGTCTCGAACGGCGACCTTGTCGCCGGCGGCCTGGTCGGCCGTGCGGGCGAGACCCTCGACCAGGTGCAGGACGCCCCGTTGCAGGTCCTCCTCGACCTGCCAGCGCCGGCCGGCTCGGGCGGCGGCGTCTTCCCGACGGTCGCCAAGGCATCGGCCCTGGGTCGCGCCCTGAAGCTCCTCGGCGCCAAGGGCGTAGAGCACTCTCACGGGCACAGGCGGCACGGCCGCAAGCGCCACCGGCGGGGGCATCGGAAGTCGTGAGCCCGGCGACCGTGCCACACGGCCGCGGCCGCGGCTGACCGAGCGGGTGTAAAAGGGGCGGGGTCGGCGCCGGTGCGCCGCCCCGCCTGTTTTGCGCTCGTTTTCGCGTTCAGTGCTCCCGAGGTTCGGAATGCCACGCTCCTTGACACCTATACGAACATATGTTCGTGACCAGCGACGGCAATCCGTACACGCGGTTTCGACGTGCGCTCGACACCGGCAACGAGGCGCTGGTCACCGCAGCGGCCCGGGAGCTCCCCCGCATCGCCCTCGACGACGCGCTGCGCATCTGCCTCGTTCTGCGCGGTGGCGACCCGGTTCGCTATGAGCGCGCCGCCGTCCGCTGGTTGGGACGATTCGCGCTCGAAGCGCGCGGCGTCACGATCGAGGACCTGCGCCTGGCCGCCGATGCCCTCGACGCCCTCCCCCGCCGCGCTGCCGAGGCGATGGAGCGGCTCCAGCGACTGTGCGTGGCCCGTGGCGTCGGGTGACGTTTCAGTCGATGACCCTGAACAACGGCACGACTCCCGTCAGCCTGAGCAGCCGCATGGCGTGATCGGGCACGCGGCGGAGCATCAGCGAATAGCCGTTGGTCTTGGCGTTGCGGTAGGCGCGCAGCAGCACGTACAACCCGGTGCTGTCCATGAAACTGAGGGCGTTGAGATCGATGATCAGCTCGCGCGGCCCGAGCTTCTGGGCGGCGTCCAGCTCGCGCTCGAGCTCATGCACGGACGCGACATCGATCTCTCCGTAGACGGTGAGAATCGTCCGTCCGTTCGTTTGCGTGCGCTCGACGCGCAGCCGTCCCTCGGCTGCTTGGTCCGGCCGAGCAAGATCGGTCATCGGTCCACAATCCAGGGTCCCCAACTGAAGGCGGCAGAAGCTTAACTCCCTTAGCAAAACCTGTCCACAGCTACCGGCTCAACGTCGGCCCGACACTCACCACCACTTTCCCTCGCGCGCGCGGTCCGTGCCGCCCGTAGAGTCGAGGGCGTCGAGCTCGCCCAGCTCGTCCTCGGAGAGCTCGAAGTCGAACACCTGTGCGTTCTCCTCGATCCGCTCGCGGGTGGTGGATTTGGGAATCACGAGCGTCTCGCGTTGCAGACACCACCGCAGCAGAACCTGCGCTGGCGTCCGCTGCACGCGCTCGGCCACCTCGACAACGACCGGATGCGAGAGGTGACGACCCGTGCCCAGCGGGCTGTAGGCCACGACGGTAACGCCCTGCCTCGTGCACTCCTGAAGCAGCGCCCGGCGGTACTCGAAGGGACTGAACTGGACCTGGTTGACCACCGGCGGCGTGCCAGCGATCGCCATCACCTCACCCAGCTCGGCGACGCTGAAGTTCGACACCCCGATCGAGCGGGCGTAACCGCGCTCGCGGGCCTCCTCCATCCCCGGCCAAGCCCAGGTCGGCCCTCCCGCGGGCCAGTGCACGATGTAGAGGTCGACCTGATCGACGCCCAGTCGCCGGAGACTGCGCTCGGCTTCGGCCGCCGGATCGCTGTGGCGCGGGAAGAACTTGGTCGTTATGAACACGTCCTCTCGCGCGACGCCGCTCTGCGCCAGCGCCCGCCCGACGCTGGCCTCGTTGCCGTACGCCTGTGCCGTGTCGATGTGGCGGTAGCCGAGCTCGAGCGCCCACCGCACGGCGTTCTCGCACTCGGGGCCGTCGGGTACCTGCCACACCCCCAATCCCAGCGCCGGCATCGACGTGTCATCGGCCAGCTGTCGCGTGATTTCGCCCGGGGCCACCGTTCCGTCAGACACATTGCCTCCTCGAGATTTGACCAGAGGAGATCGTCGCATTCCGCGACCCTCGGCATTTCGACGAGGATCGCGGAACGCTGGGGTCAGCCGTAGATGACGATGCCAGGACCGCCGGCACCGTAGCCGTACGGATCGCCGCCACCGTCGCCATACGAGCCACCGCCGTAG
The DNA here is from genome assembly GCA_963749545.1 of uncultured Solirubrobacterales bacterium. Classification (GTDB taxonomy): domain Bacteria; phylum Actinomycetota; class Thermoleophilia; order Solirubrobacterales; family Solirubrobacteraceae; genus Palsa-465. The sequence continues at coordinate 23,561 of CAVVNG010000008.1, read as the reverse complement.
CCGTAGGGGACGCCGCCACCGTCGCCATACGAGCCACCACCGTAGCCATACGGGTCGCCGCTGCCGTCGCCGTACGGGTCCCCGCCGCCGTAGCCGCTGCCGGGATCGCCGTAGGAACTCGGCGAGCTGGTCGCCTGCGATCCGGCGCCCTGCACGGCGACCGAGAAGGAGGAGCCATCCGTGGACAGCGACGAGGGGCTCGCGCTGGCCGACGCGCCATCGCCGGCGCTCGGGTACATCACGCCCGGATCTCCCGCGCTCGAGCTGCTGCCGCCGCCGAGCTGCACCGCCTGCGCGGTCCAGTTCGAGCTCGAGATCGTGCCCGTGCTTCCGTTGGCCGTCGCGGTCGCGCCCGTGAACTTGATGGCGCCGAAGTTGGCCAGCGGCACCGGCGTGCAGTTGCCCGCCGCCGGACTCGCGCTGTCGCCCTGGCACTGCGAGGGCGCCTCGGCGATCCACTCGGCGCTGGAGACGTCGATGTTGTCCACCTGAAGTGTCTTCGTGCTCGACTGGCCAGTCGTCTGGTCGGACAGCGTGACCGTCACGTTATTGCCGTCCACCGACACGCGTGCCGAGATATGGTCGCCCGCGTTGATCGGGACGTCGAGCTTGACCGGCGCGGCAGGAACCATCTCGTACCACGCATAGTGTTGGCCCGAGCCACCGCTGCTGCAGTCGATCTGGGTACCCGTCTGCTCAAGCGCGCCTGATTGCGATGAGGCACCACCCAGGCCGACCCAGAACGCGGCGTCGCTGCCGCCGGAGCTGCAATCTGCCTTGGGTTCGACCCAACTGCCGGACACGCTCGAGAACTGCCGTGAACCATCGGATGAGGGACCGCCGGCGACGTACCCGGACCAGTTGGCACTCGTCGCCTCGGCCACCTCGCCACCGGCGGCCAGGGCCGAGGACGCCGGGGCGAGCGCGAACGCTCCGACCACGGCGATGGCCGGGATGGCCACCCGAGTTCCGTATTTGCTCGTTGTCAGCTTCATATTCCTTACCGTCTTGGGGGAGGGGGATCGTTGACCTGACAAGCGAATGTGTCGCCCCTCGGTAAGAGAAGGCCCGGAAAACGCGAAGAAGCTCTTATGAAGCGCCGGCGGCCCGGGGGTGCGCGGCGGGCAGCACCACGACCTGGGGCTCGCGGCCGGCGTCGAGAGGCTGGCCGGCCAGCTGACCGCCGGGGCAGTCCTGGCAGCGCACCTCGCGCCGCGGGTTGCGGATCCCGGCCAGCCCGAGTACGCCGCCGAGCGCAACGAGCACCCCGGAGATCCCGACGCCGACGTGGAAGGCGTGAACCGATGCCGACTGGACGGCCAGGGACACTCGCGGGCCCACCGTCGCCGCATCGACCCGCGCCAGCGGCTGCTTGCGTGCCTCGATGACGGCCGCACGCGCCTGTGGCGACAGCCTGACGTCCGCCAGCCGGTCGTTCAGTGTCGAGCTGAACTGAGACGAGATGACCGCGCCGATCGCACCGATGGCCAGCAGCCCGGCGATCCGGGCGATGGCGTTGTTGACGCCCGAGGCGATGCCCGCGTTGGATTCGTCGGCGTCGGAGAGTACGGCGGCGGTGAGTGGGGCCACGGTCGCGGACAGCCCGAGCGAAAAGATCACCAGCGCGGGTAGCAGGTCGGTGAGGTAGTTCACATGGGCGTGCAGATTCAGCATGAGCCCCAGCCCGACGGCGGCGGTCAGCGGCCCGAGGCCCATGAACAGGCGAGGCCCGTACCGGTCGGCCAGGCGCCCCATGCGCTTGGACAGGAGGAAGAGCACGATCGTCGAGGGCAGGAGCGCGAAGCCGGCCTGTAGCGCGTTATAACCCGCCACCTCCTGGAGGAACAGCACGAGGAGGAAGAACGTCACCCCCAACCCGCCGTACATCGTGAACGTCTGCACGTTGCCGACCGCGAAGTTGCGGCGCTTGAACAGCCCGAGCGGCAGCATCGGGGCCGGCGTGCGCTGCTCGTGGATCACGAACGCTCCGAGCAGGACCGCGCCGGCGAGCGCCGGGCCCCAGACCTGCGGGCTGCTCCAGCCGAGCTCCGGCTCCCGGATCAGCGCCAGGACCGGGCCGGCCAGGCCGAAGAACGTGAGCGCGGCGCCGAGCCAGTCCACCGGCGCGTGCTCGGCCCCGGGCTCCCGGGCCGGAACCGCCCGGGAGATGAGCACCAGCGTGAAGAGGACGAACGGAACGTTGACGGCGAAGATCAGCCGCCACGACACGGCGTCGACGAGAAAGCCGCCGGCCAGCGGGCCGACGACGGTGGCGATGCCCGCCCACGCGGTCCACGAGCCGATCGCGCCGCCGCGCTCCTCGGCGGGAAACGCGGCCACGATGACGGCCAGCGCGCTGGGGGTGAGCAGGGCACCGAACCCGCCCTGCAGGGCCCGGCAGGCGATCAGAACGTCGATGCTGGGCGCCAGCGCACACAGCAGCGACACCGCCCCAAAGCCCGCCACCCCGAGAGAGAACACGCGTCGCTCGCCGAACACGTCGCCCAGCGACCCGCCGACCAGGATCAGCGAGCCGAGCGCGAGCAGGTAGGCATTGGACACCCACTGCTGGCCGGCCAGCCCGCCACCGAGGTCATTGCGAATGGCCGGCAGCGCGACGTTGACCGCCGTCGCATCGAGTCCGGCCACAAACGACCCCATGATCGCCGCCAAGAGCGAGAGCCGCTTGCGGCGATCGGTCATCCGCCTCCCCGGGTCAGGCCGTCTCGGGCTGGGGCTCGGCGATCGGCATGACCACGCCGGCCGCGGCATAGGCGTCAGCAGCGTCGAGCGTCTCCGCCGCCAGCAGCGCATGGGTGAGGCTGTCCAGCTGGTCGCGGTGCTCGGTGAGCAGCTGCGTGACCTCGGCGTGCGCCTCCTCGACCATCCGCCGAACCTCCTCGTCGACGAGCCACTGGGTCTGGGGCGAGGTCTCGCTGACTCCAGGCAGCAGCGGTCCGGCGCCGTCGCTCGGCAACACGGACACCGGCCCGAGCTTCTCGCTCATCCCCCACCGGCCGACCATCTGGCGGGCGATCTGGGTCAGCTGCTGGATATCCGACTCGGCCCCGGTCGTGATCTTGCCGTACACCACCTCCTCGGCGGCGCGGCCGGCGAGGGCGACCTGGATCTTCGCCTCGAGCTCCTCGCGCGAGTAGGAGACCCGGTCGGCATCCGGAGTCGACAGCGTGACCCCAAGCGCCATCCCGCGGGGGATGATCGAGACCTTGCGCACGGGGTCGGCCTCTGGCGTCAGCATCCCGACGAGCGCGTGTCCGGACTCGTGATAGGCGGTCCGTTCGCGGTCGGCGGGTGACAGCATGATCCCGCGCGGCGCGCCGAGGAGGATCTTCTCGAGAGCTTCGGTGAAGTCCGCCATGTGCACCTTCTCGTGCGACTTGCGGGCGGCCAGCAGCGCCGCCTCGTTGGCCAGGTTGGCGAGATCGGCACCGACCATGCCGGGCGTTGTCGAGGCCAGGGCCTCAAGATCGACGTCGGGCGCCAGCGGGATCGAGCGCGTGTGCACCCGAAGGATCTTCACCCGCCCCGCGCGGTCGGGCGGCTGCACGGCCACCCGTCGGTCAAAGCGCCCCGGACGCAGCAGCGCGGGGTCGAGGATCTCGGGCCGATTGGTGGCTCCGAGCACGACCACCGCCTCGGTCGGCTCGAATCCGTCCATCTCGGTGAGGATCTGATCGAGCGTCTGCTCGCGCTCGTCGTTGGCCCCGGTGATCCCAGCCGAGCCCTGGCGCGAGCGCCCGATGGCATCGAGCTCGTCGATGAAGATGATCGCGGGCGAGGCCTCCTTGGCCTTGGCGAACAGGTCGCGGACCCGGGCCGCTCCGACGCCGACGATCGCCTCGATGAACTCCGAGGCCGCGATCGAGAAGAAGGCGGCATGAGCCTCCCCCGCCACCGCGCGCGCCAGCAGCGTCTTGCCCGTTCCCGGAGATCCGAAGAGCAGGACACCGTGGGGCATCCGCCCCCCGAGCCGGGCATACCGCTCAGGCGTGCGCAGGAACTCGACGATCTCGGTCAGCTCGGCCTTCGCCTCGTCGATTCCGGCCACGTCGTCGAACGTCACCTGGATCCGCTGAGGGTCGACCCGGCGTGCCTGGGACCGACCGAAGTTCCCCAGCGCGCCCATGCCGCCGCCGGCGGCCGCGCGGCGCATCAGCAACACGAACAGCAGAACCAGCAGCAGCGTGGGGCCGAACCCAAGCAGTAGCTCGGTGAGCAGCGAGGTCCCCGGATTGGGGTTCTTCGCGTTGACCTCGACGCCCTTGTCCTTGAGCTCGGTCGTCAACTCGCTGTCATTCCAGAACGATGGCACCTGGGTCTGGAACTGGGTCGTCGGCGTCGCGTTCTTGTCGTCGGAGGGATAGCGCACCTGGCTGGCGAACGTGCCCTGGATCGTGTCGCCCTTGGAGGTGACCGTCTTGATCTGTCCCGCCTGGAGCTGATTGAGGAAGTAGGGACTGAACGGGACGGTCACGCGAGGCTCGCCGCCCGGCTGAAACAACAGCAACAGGACCCAATTCAGCACCAACAGCGCCAGCACGAGCATCCAGAAGCTCCGGAGCCGGTGCGGGGGCTGCGGCTTGTGCTGATCGGGCATGCCGCGACCGTCCGGAGCCGGCGCCACGCGCCAACCGTGCCGGTCGCGTGGCATCGGGCTCGGCGGCACGCCCTTGGGCGCCTCGCCCGGGCCGTCTGGACCGCGAGCGCGCTCTGCGGCGCCCCGATCAGGGCTGGCCGGCGTTTGCTCCGCTGTCATCGTGAGTTCATCATGACAACCTCGGGCGCAAACGCGCATCGGCGGGATGTGGCAGCCCTTGTGTCGGGGTGCTGCGCCCGGCGCGCATTGGCAAAACCTGCGCCGGTGAGCGATGAGCCCGCCCCTCGGGGACTCGGCTCACTCCTCCTGCTCGAGACGCCCCAGAATCCAAATCTGGGGCGCCTCTCTGGTCGGTCGCTCAGGCGGCGACGAGCTGGTCGCGCTTGCCGGCGACACCGCCCAGCAGCTCCTTGAACGAGTCGTCGAACTTCTGGACGCCCTCGCGCTCGAGCACGGCGACGACATCGTTGTAGTCAATGCCGGCCTCGGCAAAGCGCTCGAGCGTGCGGCGGGCACCGTCGACGTCGCGCTCCAGCGTCGGCTCGACGTTGCCGTGGTCCATGAACGCCTCCGCGGTCTCGCGTGGCATCGTGTTGACGGTGTTGGACCCGATCAATTCCTCCACATAGAGCACGTCGCGGTAGGCAGGGTTCTTGGTCGAGGTCGACGCCCACAGGCAGCGCTGCGGTGATGCCCCCGCGACCTCGAGCTCGTGCCAGTCCGAGCCGCTGAACAGCTTCTGATAGGTCACGTAGGCGAGCTTGGCATTGGCGATGGCCAGTGTCCCCTTAAGGTCGTCATGGCCTCCGAGTTCGTCGAGCCGCCGGTCGGCCTCCGTATCAACCCTCGAGACGAAGAACGACGCCACCGAGGCGACCGTCCGCAGATCCCCGCCGCCTTCGTGCAGGCGCCGCAGACCACGCACGTATGCCTCCGCCGCCGCGCGGTGACGCTCGAGCGAGAACAGCAGCGTCACGTTGACGGGAATCCCGGCGGCAATCGTGTCCTCGATCGCCTGCAGACCCGCCAGCGTCCCGGGAATCTTCACGAACAGGTTGGGCCGGTCGATCATCCCGTGAAGCCGTTTCGCCTCCTTGGCGGTGGTGGCGGCGTCGTTGGCGAAGTTCGGGTCGACCTCGAGCGACACCCACCCGTCGCGAGTCGAGTCGCCGCGGTCAAATACGCCGCGCAGGTCGTCGCAGGCGTCGCGGATATCCTCGCGCGCCAGCGCCAGGAACACCTCCTTCGGGTCGGTCTGCGTGCGGAGGACCTCGCGCAGCTGGTCGTCGTACGAGCTCCCGCCGGCGATCGCAGCCTGGAAGATCGTCGGGTTGGACGTGACGCCGACGATCCCCTCCTCCACGAACTGCTTCAACTCACCATCACGGACAAATGGACGAGAGACGTAGTCGATCCACGGGCTCTGACCGTATTTGGCGAGTGCTTGCAGGGCTGTACTCATCGCGACCTCCAGGCCTGGTTCTCATATCTGTGGCATACCCGGGGCAGAGCCGGGACGGACTCAAACGATACGCGTGGAGTCCAACGGGCCGGCGGCCATATTGCGCCGGCCGGCGGCCATATGGCGCGGGACGTCTGCATGTACCACCACACTCCGGTGCCATATGCATGTGGCCGGCGACGGCGCGAAGTCGTCCGAGATCAACTCTGAGGCGTTCTCACCCTGGACACTGCTGCCCGCAATCGGCGCCCCGCTGGCGCATGGCCCGGTGCTCCGTTGGGACCTCGTCCCGTGGCTGAAACGGCCGATCAGCCGTCGGTTGTTCGGTCAGAACAAGACGTGGCGCGGGGCCGTGGTGATGACGGGCGGGACGGTCGCCGCAGCCCTCCTGCTGCACCGGATCCCCAGTTATCGGCGCCGGCTCCCCGACCACGTGTCCGAGGCGAATCCGGCCACGCTCGGCTTCCTTCTCGGCCTGGCGTTGTGGACGGGCGAACTCCCCAACAGCTTCGTCAAGCGGCGGCTGGGCATCCCGCCCGGCGAGCGTTTGGGCACTCCCGCCGGCGTGCTGATCTCGGTGTTCGATCAGGCGGACTGGGTGCCGATCGCCTGGGTGCTGCTGGCGCCCGTGTGCCCGATGAGCCCGCGCGACGCCGCGCGCATGTTCGCGATCGTGGGCGCGCTGCACGTACCGATCAACCTGGTCGGCTACGCCGTGGGCGCGCGCACACATCCCATCTAGTGCGGCGGGGTCACTGGCGCTGGCACCGGTCTAGTCGGGTTTCCAACGAGGTAGGCTGCGGCCAGCATCATTTCGGGTCGAGGGGGCCCCTCCTGTGAGCGATTCAACGCAAGAGGCCAGCGGCGCCGCGTCGGCGGATCGCGGCGCGGCGTCGGCGGCCGGGCCGCCCCCGAGATCGCGACGCCCGTATTCACCGCGCCCGCGACAACGAGCCGGAAAGCACTCCGACTCGGGCCACGACCTGAGCGTACGCGCCGGGCTGGCAGCGCTCAGCCTCGACGCGCTCTCGAGCGTCGCCTACGGACCCGAGGCGATGATGCTCGTGCTGGTCCTGGCCGGCACGAGCGCCCTGCGCTACGTCGTGCCGTTGACGCTCGTCATCGCGGGGATGCTCGTGCTGTTGGTGTTCTCCTACACCCAGGTCATCGCCGCGCATCCCGAGGGGGGCGGCGCCTACGCGGTGGCCAAGGCGAACCTCGGGCGCTTCTGGGCGCTCTTGGCGGCCGCGTCGCTCGTCGTCGATTACGTCCTCACCGTCGCCGTGAGCCTGGCGGCGGGCGCGGCGAGCCTCGGCAGCGTGTTTCCGTCCCTGTCGCACCATCTGCTGGCCGTCTGCCTCATCGGTCTGGTGATCCTGACGGCGGTCAACATGTTCGGGATCACGGAGTCGGCGCGGCTTCTGACCGTGCCAACCGCCGTGTTCATCGTGAGCATCCTCGCCGTGCTTGTCGTCGGGCCGTTTCACCCGCAGCCGGTGGCGACGATCGGCACGGCGCTGCCGGATCACGCCACCGAGGCGGTCGGCCTCGTCCTGCTGTTGCGCGCCTTCGCGGCTGGGTGCTCGGCCGTTACCGGAGTCGAGGCGATCGCCAACGGCGTGCCGGCATTTCGCAGGCCGCGCATCCGGACCGCGCAACGGACCGAGGTCTCACTCGGTGTCCTGCTCGGGGTGATGCTGATCGGCCTGGCGATCCTGATCCGCGCCCACCACGTCGTCCCGCGGGGCAACGTCACAGTTCTCGCCCAGCTCACCGCGGGGGCGTTCGGGACGGGCTGGCCGTTCTACGTCTCCAACCTGGCGGTCACCTTCGTGCTCGGACTAGCCGCGAACACCAGCTTTGGTGGACTGCCGATTCTCATGAGCATCCTCGCCCGCGACCACCGCCTGCCGCACATGTTCTACCTGCGCGCCGAGCGCCCGGTGTACCGGCACGGCATCGTGGCCCTCGCCCTGGCCGCGGCGGTCCTGCTGGTTGCCGTAAACGGCGACACCAACCGGCTGATCCCGATGTTCACCATCGGCGTGTTTGTGGGGTTCACGATCAGTCAGGTCGGGCTCGTACGCCACTGGGCCACCAAACGCCCGCCGAACTGGCGCAGGCGCGCCACGCTCAACGCCATCGGCGCGGCCATGACGGCCGTGGCGGTCGTCGTCGCACTGGTGACAAAGTTCACCGAGGGCGCCTGGGTCGTGGTCATCGCGGTCCCGCTGCTCATGCGCCTGTTCTCCGACACCGAGCGCTACTACGCCAAGGTCGCGACGCAGCTGCGGTTCGGCAAGACCCCGGGGATCCCGGCTCGGCACGACAGCGTGGTCATTGTGCCGACCACCACGGTCAACCTGCTGACCGAGGAGGCGCTGAGCGCGGCGCTGTCGCTCGGCGACACCGTCGTCGCCCTGGCTGTCGCCGGAGACGAGGAGGAACGCGAGCAGATAAAGAGCGACTGGGATCAATGGAAGAGCGATGTCCCCCTCGAGGTGGTGGTCGACCCCCACCGCTCGCTGGTGCGCTCCGTGCTCCGCTACATCGACTCTGTCCCGCAGAGCGAAGCGCTGGTGACGGTCCTTATCCCGGAGATCATTCCGCGCCGGCGCCGCCGCGAGATCCTGCATAACCAGCGGGGGCGCATCCTCGCCGCCGTGCTCAAGGCACGTACGAACGTCGTCGTCGCGACGCTGCCGTACCACATGCGACCCTGAACCGCGGGGCGGGGCTGAGAATTCAGGGCCGTCGGTACTTCCTTGCGGCTGCCGATGTCGAGCTTGTGACGTTGGGGCCGCAGTTCGAGGTCTGGCGGCTCCTCGAGCGCGCGCTCCAGGTTCCCGGGTGGCTCTCAAGCACGGAGATGCCGGGTACTCGGGCTTTAGTACCGTAAGAGCATGGCTCGAAGCGGCGGATCGTTTGGCGGGAATCGGGAACCGCGCTGACAAAGCTGGACGGCCGGTGCTCACCAGCGCGGCTGTTGCGACGATCTTTTTCCTGCCCATATTTGGCCTCGCGGCGTGCGGAAGCAGCCACCCGAGCATCAGCACAGCGTCCACGGCGGCCAGCCGCGTCTCGACCGACCCGGTGATCGCGGCGAAGCTCGAGGCCAAACGCAAGGCGAAGGCCGCCGCCAGCGCACAAGCGCGACGCGGCCAAGAGCAAGCGCCACACATCGTCGAGCTCGAAGCAGAGCCACTCCAGCTCGAGCTCCAACTCAAGCGGTTCCTCGACCACGTCCGGTAGTGGTGGCAGTGGGGGCGGCAGTAGTGGCGGCGGCGGATCGGGGACGAGTACGTCGGGCGGCTCGTCGGCCCCGCAGCACTCGAACTCGTCCAAGCCGAAGAGCGGGAGCCAGAACCAGACCGCCCCCACGGTCGCTGCGCTGTCGGGGCCGACCGTATCGGGGTCCTCTGGCGGTATGCATGCCTCGCTCCACGGCGCCAATCACGCGCCCAAGGTGGGCAGGAAGTGGGACTACTCGGTCCTGGCCACCGACGAGGGCCAGCAGCCGCTCACCGGGACGGTCGACACCGAGTTCGCCTTGGGCAATCAGGTCGTCGGCCACGAGAGCCCGCCGACGCATCCGCTGCGCGACGGGCGGCTGAACGACAACGTGACGTTTCCCGCCCAGGCGGCCGGCATCCCGCTCACCTTCCAGGTCGTCGTTCACACCAAGCTCGGATCGGTCACCCTCGACTGGTCGGTCAAAGTGCAGAAATAGATTCCCGGCGGCGGCCGATCGCGATGACAACGCTGGCTGCCTCCGGCAGCGTGCTGCCGTCAAGCCGAGCGGACCGCGGGGCCATGAGCGTGCGCTTCAGCGCTGCGGCCAGGGCGGGGCGGTCGTGGGCATATTCGGCCAGTCCGCTCCGGCCCAGCGCCCGGTGGTGGGCGCGGACATGGGCCGCCGCGTGCCCGTAGTTGATCAGGCGACACCCGACGACTCGCGCTTCCAGCGCGGTGGTGCCACCGGTGGTGTGGATCAGTACGTCGGCGCCGGCGAGCAACTCCGGCATCTGCTCGGTGAAGCCGAGCACCCGGACCCGCGAGTCGTCCGCCCATACCTGCTCGAGCTGGGACCTGAGGCGCTCGTTCCGGCCGCAGATCGTCACCACCCGCGTCGATGGAGCGCATTTGAGAGCCGCATCGGTGGCGCCGCGCAGGTCGCCCAGCCCCCAGCCTCCGCCTGAGACGATCACCACAGTCCCGCCCGTATCCAGCTCCGTCGCAGCACGCGCCGCTTCGCGCGGCATGGGGTGCAGGAAACGCGGGTCAACGAGAGGGCACACGGCCACAGCCCGCCCCGGGCCGGCGATGCGGTCGACCTCCTCGCGCGACTCCGGCTATTCGGCCACCACGACGTCCGCCCCAGAGGCAGCGATCGCCTTCAGCAGGCCCCGGCCGCCGAGGACCGCCAGCGCACGCTGACCAAACGCGACCCCCGGTCGCGACCGGCCGAACACCTGGTAGGCCAGCTCGTATGTCCATCCGATCTGTTCGAGCAGCTCCTCGGCCGTCTGCCCGTCGATCGCGTTCCGACGCTCGGGCCGATCGATCGTCAACAGAGACGCGGCCCCCACCCGCTCGTACAACACGTTCGCCATACCCGGCGATCCTACCCCCGCAGCAGCATGCCCACGCGGTCCGGAGCAGGACGGCCGGCCTGGGTTGTGATTACTCTTCAATCCGCTCGGGGGGAGAACCGGAGCTTCGACGTGCCTGCTTGTTCGTGGAGACAGCAGCACGGCGGTGGCGTTGGGTGTGCGTGCGGGTCCGCTATGCGCGGAGGCCATACCAGCGCGCGGCCGTCGTTGCGAACAGCGCGTCCCGGGCGCCATCGGTGAGATCAGAGAAGATGTCCAGGTAGGCGGCGTAGAGTCGACCGAAGCCGGACCGCAAGCGCTCGATTGGTAGATCGGACCCGAGCATGCAACGCTCCGGTCCGAACGCGTCGAGCGCGGCGCGCAGCCACGGCCGGATGCTGTCGGTCGTCCAATCGCCGAACAGCGTCCCGATCGCATCGATGCGCGTGGCCGTGTTGGGTGCGGACGCGATCGCGAACAGCCGCTCGCTGTGGGACGCGAGCGCTTGCTCGCTCGGATTCCCCGGCCAGCCGAAGTGGTCGACCACGATCCGCAACCTCGGCAGCGCGCGGGCGAGGTCCGCGACGACGCCGAGCTGGTCGCCCGTGGCCTCGACCGTCGCGACCAGTTCGTGCCGTGCGAGCAGCTCGAGGTTGCCCATCGCGCGATCGTCGTTCAGCAACGCCGGGCCGCCCGCTCCCTGGGCAAGCGCGGGTACGAGCCGCACTCGCACGCTGCGTGCGAGCGGCAGGGCCCGGAAGCGTTCGACTAGGTCGGCGAAGCCGTCGTCATCCGGATCGCCGAGCGTCACCAGCGCCACCGGCACGTCCAGCTCGTCGCACTGGCGCTGGACCCAGTCAGCGGCGGCGATTGGATCGTCGGCGCCGGCGTCTGACCAGACAATGCCACGCACGTCGTGCCCGGCGACCTCGCGCCGGTAGTCAGCCAGCGTGTAGACGTTGGGCAGCGAGTCGTAGTCACCGATCATGTCGCGGACCAGGGTGCGGTCGGTCAGCCAGAAGATCGGATTCGCAGCCTGGTCCCACAGGTGCACGTTGCAATCGACGAGGCCTGGCACGCGGCGAGCATAACCTGAGTTGCCCGCGGCAGCGGTGGGCCGGGATCATCCCCACCGCCCCGACGAGGTCGCGCACCGTGGCGCTGATGCTCCCCGACACGGCCACCCTGAGACGCCCCCGACTGAGGTTCCTCTCGCTACTGCTCCACATGGGACGCGGTCAAGGCAGGGTGGTGAATGGGTCAGCTGTCCGTGGACTTGACCATCGTCGGGGCTCTGTCGTGCCCGTCGATGTCGTAGTAGATGCCGGGGAAGGTCTGGAACTCTCCGCTGACGTTGTTGTGTAGATGCGACTCGTTGAAAGTCAGCGTGCCCCAGCCGCTGTCCACGACGTCGAACACGGCGCCGCCGCCCTCTCTGGCCCGATTCTCGTCCATTGCGGTGCCGGCGATCAGCGCGTTATCGTCCTGGCCATCGAGGTAGATGGCGCCGCCGCTGCCGCCGCCCGGCGTGCCCCGTGAGGCCGGGTTGGCCCCCCAGCCGATAGCCCTGTTGTTCGCGAAGTTGCTGTTGAGGACATCCCACTGGACGCTGATGCTGCTCAACGCTCCGCCGTTCGAGCAGCGGCCACCGCGGAACGTGTCGCGGGTGATGTATATGGGACGGTTCTCGTACTGGGCAAGGGCGCGGATCGCCCCTCCGCCCAGATCAGGACCGTAGGCGTAACAACGGTTGTTGACGAACCGCGAGTTGACCGCCTTGAACTGGCCGCCCTCGACGTAGATGGCTCCGCCGCCGTCGACCCCGCCGTACCAGCACCTCGGGGTGTTGGCCGTGCATGCGGCTTGATGCGCGCCGTTGTAGCCGTCCTTGAACGCGATGTTCTGCACCACGATCCGCGGATACGGCTGATTGACGCAGTCATCCGTTGACCAGGTGCCTGCGCACGTATCCGAAAACAGGATTCGGCGCTTACCGCCTCCGCTCAGGGTGATCAGCCCGCCGCCGTCCAACACGACCAAGCGCCGCGTCTTGATCACGCTGGCGGTCCTGGTCATCACGATGGTGACGGGCTTCGCCCCACAGTTGAATGTGACGATGCCGCCCGCAGCAACGTCGCGCACCACGGCCGCCGACGTGCAGCTCGCCGGCCTACCGTCACCGACCACGTGGTTGGGATGCTTGGTATTGACCGCGCGGCCGGCGGGGGGCACATAGAAGTGCGCCTCGCGCTTCCCGAAGTCGGGCGCCACTGCGGCGGGCATGGCCCCAACCGCCGCCGTCGTGGCACGCGCCGCCGACGTCGACACGTCCAGCATCGAACCCACCACGATGGGAATGGCTCCAGCCAGCGCCCCGGCGCCGACCAGCGACATTCTGAAACCGCGCATCTGCCGCATCGCGGCATACGCTAGTCCACGCCCTCACGAGCAGGCGGCCAGAGAAATCCACCCGGGGTAGTAAGAAGCCCGGAGGTCGTGGCTGACGCGGCTTCCCCAGTCGCCGTGAGACTCTGCAACAGAGCGTCCGGGAGTCATGGGGGGAAGGGCTCGCGGACCCGATCAAGAGGGGCCCTCGTCGACGAAAAGTTGAGGGATACACCCGATGCGAACCGGAGCGGGCGTCGTCGATCATTCGCGGTCGGGCTCGCGAGACCGCGGGTCAGGTAAGGCAAACAAACGATGGAAGGGCACGAGATGAGCGAAGTCGCCACGGCTCCCCCAGTGCAGGTCGCGCGAGACTTTTTCGACGCGTGCGAGACGGGCAAGGGCTGGGAGGTGTGCCAGCAGTTCTGCACTCCCGACGCCACCTTTTCGGCCCAAGCCGAGCCTCTCCAGGACGTCCACACCTTGGAGCAATACACCGATTGGATGAAGGGTCTGTTGACGATCCTCCCCGACGGCCGCTACGAGCTGAAGTCGTTCGCGGCCGACGCGGAGCGCAACAACGTCATCGCCTACGGCGTTTTCTCCGGCACCCACACGGGCGAAGGCGGCCCTGTCGCGCCGACAGGGAAAAGCGCGAAGGCCGATTATGTCTACGTCATGGACTTCGAGGGCGACCGTATTCACCACATGACGAAGATTTGGCATTCGGGGATCACCCTCAGCCAACTGGGGTGGGCTTGAGGCAGTTATCAGCTCGCCTCGGGCGCGACAGGCCATCTGCCAGACGCGCGGCAGTCCGGGGGCGGATTCCGTATCCCACCTTGGGATACAAGAACGGGATACAGGCGAGCTGCTCTTCCTCCGCCAGCCGCCAAAACCAGCAACAAGCGCCGCATCTACGAGGCTTTTCGAGAGGGTGAGCGATGGGACTCGAACCCACGACCGCCTGGACCACCAACCGGGCCATGCGTGAAGCCCAGAAGCAACTCGCTCGGCAAGCCGAGGCATCCTACGTGCGGATGGTCCGCGACTGGCAAGCCGCGGCCAGGCGTCGATAGCCGTTCCAGGTCCAGGTAGCCGACTGGGAGCGGTAGTAGTGTGCTGCCGGTGGGCAAGCACGTCCTGATCCTCGGGGCCGGGTTCGGCGGACTGGAGCTCGCGACGCGGCTCTCTGAGAGGATCGCCGACGCGGTTCGCGTTACGCTGATCGATCGCAACGACTCGTTCTTCTTCGGCTTCTCCAAGCTCGAGGTGATGCTGGGCCGTCAGTCGGCCGATGACATCCGGCTGCCCTACCGCGATTTTGAGAAGGATGGCGTCGAGTTCCGCCAGGAGATGGTGACAGGCGTCGACCCGGCCGGGCGCCGCGTCAGCACCGACGCGCGCTCCTACGACGCCGACTTCGTCGTTGTGGCACTCGGCGCCGACTACGACTTCGCCGCGACGCCGGGCTTCGAGCAGGGCGGCCACGAGTACTACTCGCTCGCAGGCGCGGAGCGGCTGCGCGACGCGCTTGCCGATTTCAAGGACGGCAAGGTGCTCGTCTCGGTGCTCGGGCAACCGTTCAAGTGCCCGCCGGCCCCCTTCGAGGGTTCCTTCCTGCTGGACGAGCACTTCACGCAGCAGGGCATCCGGGACTCGGTGGAGATGGCGACGACGTTCCCGATGGCGCGCCCGGTCCCGGTTACCGGTGAGGTCGCGCAGATGTTCCGCGACGCTCTTGCTGCGCGGAACGTCAAGGAACTGCCCGGGCATCTCGTCACGGGGATCGACCCGGCGCGTCGCACGGCGCAACTCGCGAGCGGCGAGACGCTGCCCTACGACTTGTTCGTCGGCATTCCGATCCACCGGGCGCCCGCGGTGCTCGCGGACTCGGGCCTTGTGGTCAACGACTGGGTGCCCGTCGACCAGTCCAATCTCAGGACCCAGTTCCCCGGTGTGTATGCGCTCGGCGATGTCTGTAGCGGCCCGCGGACTGTTCCCAAGGCCGGGATCTTCGCCGAGGCGGCCGCGCGGGTCGTTGCCGACGACATCGCGGCCGCGATCGAGGGCGACGAACCGCCGACGCCGTATGAGGGCTCGGGTGTCTGCTACGCCGAGTTCGGCGGCGGGCTCGTCAGCAAGGTCGAAGTCAACTTCCTCCGCGGCGACGCGCCGGCGGCCCAGCGCCACGACCCCTCGCTCGAACACGCCGCCGAGAAGGAGGAGTTCGGCGCGGTCCGCCGGACGCGCTGGTTCGGGCGCTCGTGAAACGCGAGAGCCGTCGGAAGGAACCGACGGGCAGCGCCGAGAGCTTGCATCCATCACGAACGGCCGTGCTCCTGCTTGGAGCGGCGCGGAGCCTCGCCCGCAAAACCTCGCCGCCCCATCGTGGTGGAAGCCCGTTGGGTCGACGGAAGAGCAGCCACCGCTGGCGCCGGCCAGTGCCGTCGGCATAGAAAGTCCCGCCCGAACGAGCCAGATCGTCAAAGCAATTGTCGGCGGCATGCGCGCTTCCGCGCCTCTTGCAGACTGCTCACCCGGTCCGACCGCTCTTGCCTTGCGGGGGAGGGCCAGATCAGCTGACGATCAGGAGAGCTCGGCCAGCCCCTGTTTGACCCAGGTCTTGAGGGGCTCGGCATCGGTGAAGGGAGCGCCATCGGCCTCGGCGCGGGCGAGCACATCGTCGGCCGAGGCGCCCGACCGCAGCCCTGAATAGAGATAGACAAGGGCGGAGGAACGCGGCCCGGTGCGGCATGTCACGAGCGTTGGCCTCGGCAACTCATCGAGAGCCGCGACACCGCGCCGCGCGACGGCCATGTCGAATGGCCGGGGTGGGTCCGCGATGAGGTTGGCAGACTCGGCTACGGCCGACTGCACGTCCGAGTAGGACATGCCACCCTCCATTGCTGCGAACTCCTCGCCGCACAGGTATAGCCAGGACGCGGCCCCGGCGTCCTTCGCGAATTCTGTTGGATCGTCGATCAGTCCTCGGTTGTGCCTCAGATCCGTCGGGCTCCGAAATTCAGACAAGACAAACTCTCCTTTCCAGGAACGCCACGAGCCTACCGCGGGCAGACACCATAACCCACCGGGGCCACGTGGAGGACCTAAACAGACGTGTAAGTGCCAACGGAGGGAGGACGGCATGCAGCCGGTTGGGAAGCGCCCTTGTCCGTCAAGCCAGCTCTCGTTGCCGCCACGACTGCCGCGTCGCCGTTGCGATAGCGAGATCCGAGGCCGTCGCCGACGAATGCAATCGTCATCACCGGGACCGCGGGAGAGCTGCGTTGACGCGGCGCAACGGCGCAGCCACACACCCGCTCTGAGCGAAGGAAGTCGTCTCGGCCTCGTCGCTCCCGCCGCGGTAGTCGGCGCATGCATTTCGTCGACCGCGCCGGCAGTCTGGATGTAGACACCCGCCTTGCTAGCGGCAGCCAGGACTGTGGTGTTGGGCTGATGATTGCCGGCGTTCTGCGTTCTGGACGCTGCCAGAACAGGCTTTGATTGAGGCCTTCGTGTTGGGAACCGCGTTCCGCAGATGGTAGGTTTGGGTAGGGATTTCGTCGTGACAAGGTAAGGGCGTTAGGGTCGTGGTATCGGGAATGGCGCGCCTTTCGGGCGTCGTGCTGTCTGTTGTGACGCTGTGGGGGGTCACGGCCTGCGGTAGCGCGATGAACGGAGCCCATCCCAGGAGCGGAAAGGTTCTCGTTGGCAACTGCGCCAACACCTTGACGCCGTCCGGGGTTGCGAGCTGCCTTGGCACCAGCAGAAATACGGGCGGCGGAGCGACGGTTCCTGGTGATCTGGTAGGCAGGCGGCTCGATCTCGCGGTAAGCGAGCTCGCGAGCCAGGGGCTGAATGCCCGTTACGAACCGGTGATACCGGGCGATGAGCCTCTCCGAGAGTGGGGAGTGTGCTCGAGCACGCCGTCGGTCGGACAGAGCGTGAGCGCAACCGTTGTCCTTCAAATCGCCCGTTTCGCGTGCGGGGGTGGTTCCAACTCGGTGATCGCTACCGGCTCCACGCCCGGCGTCGGCGATGTGAAGGTTGCCTGGCATCAGGTCACCGAGGCGCTGGTGCGCCAGGATGGCACGACGGCATGCGCTGATCTGACCGCCGGTCTTCTGCACCAGTTCGCGGTGGAAGGGTCATCGTGCAAACGGGTGGTGGAAAAACGCCTCGGCTTCTACCTGACTCGTGGCGATGTTGGCTCTGTCGCGAGCGTCACGATCACCGGCGTCAGAATCCAAGGCAACCGAGCGACTGTCTATTACGACGACACGAACGGCTTGACTCATCTAGACAGCGCGGTTTCCCTCTTTGCTTCAGGACTCGGCTTTTCATTGTCAAGCGATATGCAGAGGGTGGGCGGTAAATGGCTGCTGGCCCCCAACCCCAGTGGTTCATCGGGGTAGGACCGGACGGACGCGTTGCCGGTGATTAGCGCGGGATCGCAGCTCGAGCACCGGCGGCCCCAATAGCGGACGCGGCCGCGGGGGTCGTTTGACCCGAGTCTCGCATCCGACTACGAACCCTAATCCCGGCGGACGGCTGCTCTGCCGTGCCGAACGCCAGCTGGCTGTACAGGCAGCGCCGGCACCAACGAGTAGCCACGGCCGTCACGTACGGGTTCCTGCACCGCCATGGCAAAGTGGCAACGTGCCGAGAGTTCTCATCGTCGACGAGCCAGGGACGACTCCTTTCGACCTCAGCGCGGGCGTCTGGGGTGAACGCACGTGTCTCGCTGTCCCGGCGCTGACGATTGCATTTGTCGGCGGACTGCCTCGGATCTCGCTATCGCAGGCCGCTGTTCCTTGCCCTTCCCGCAGTGATCCGCCCGTCCCCCGGACCTGAGGGACGGTGGCGCCGGCGGCGGGGCTGTCAAGGTCGCGTTGCTCCGGCGGGGCCGCAAACTTCCGGTTCGTCGGGCGCGAGCAGCGATCTCCAGACAGCGATGAGATTGCTGGTCGCCGTCCGCACAAGCAACACGATCTCGGTCGCCGTGCGCTTGCGCAAGGCCAGGCCGAGCTGTGGGGTGGAGGAGCACGAGCATCGGAACCTGGAGGGTGTCGTCCAGCCGACGCTCGAGGGCCAGCCGGCCGTCGGCGATGTGGGAGATATTGTTGGCGATGCCGCTGTTGCGCAGCGCGTAGATCGTCAACTCGGCGTCGTCCGGGTTGTCCTGGATGAGCAGGATCTCGCCGGTGCTCATGGCGCTGCTTGGTTGGCGGTGGCGGCCTCGGGCTCGGTGGCTGCCGGGAGGGTGAAGGAGAAGCTCGCGCCGAGGCCGACGGCCCCGGAGGCGGTGATGCTGCCGTCGTGGCGGTGGATCACACGCTGGACGGTTGTCAGTCCGATGCCGGTGCCGGGGAATTCGCTCTCGGCGTGCAGGCGCTGGAAGGGACTGAACAGTCGATCCAAGTACTTAGGGTCGAACCCGGCGCCGTTGTCGCGTATGTGCACGGAGAGGTTCTCATCCTCGCGCGTGCCGGTGATCTCGACGCGCGCGTTTGTGGTCTGGCGGGTGAACTTGAAGGCGTTGTCGAGCAGGTTGGTGAGCGCGATCCGCAGCAGCTGCTCGTCGCCGGTGACGCGCAGGCCCTGTTGGATTGAGACGTCGACGTCCTGCTCGGGGTCGGCGCTCCGTAGCTCGGCGGCGATCTCGTGCGCGAGAGCGCTGAGGTCAACGGTCGTGTGCGCAAGCGGCTGCCGGCCGAGTCGTGAGAGCTTGAGCAGCTCGTCGATCATGGTGCCCATCTTCTCGGTGCCGGCCTTGACCCGCTCCAGCGAGTGAAGGGCCTCGGGGGGCGGGTCGTCTCCCAGCTGGTCTTCGAGCATGCTGGTGAAGCCGTGGATCGCGCGCAGCGGGGCGCGCAGGTCGTGAGAGACGGAGTAGCTGAAAGCCTCGAGCTGGGCGGTGCGCTCGCGCACCCGCAACTCGAGCTCGGCCGACAGCTGGCGCAGCTCGTCCTCGGCGCGCTTGCGCTCAGTTACGTCCCTGAGCGAGGCGAGCGCCGCTGGCTGGCCTACCCAGTCGATCGCGACGACGCGCATCTCAGCCGTCCTCGAGGTAGGGCCGGCGACGACGTCGATCTCGCTCGACTCGCCCGGGACAAGGGGAAAGCCGAGCCGGGTGCCCTCGAGCGCCTGCGCTGCATGGCCAAGCAGCCGCCCGGCGGCCGGGTTAGCGAACACGACCATGCCCGCGCGGTCGATCACCAGCATCCCATCGACGTTCTCGAGGATCACCGTCCGCAGACTCTGCGCCGCGACCGCTGAGCCGCCGGCGACTGCGGTGTCCCTTTGGCGCTGCGAGCTCACCGCCGACCGCCCGCGTGCCCACCCTCAGCGCCGTCAGCTTCAGGAGTGAACTCCGCCAGTCCGGCCAGGATCCCGCGAACCCCGCGAATCGGGCCCAGCACACGCATCCCGGTGTCGGTGATCTGGTACTCGTGCATCGCATGTGCGTGCCCGCCGCCGCGCAGCTTGAGCACCAACACGGCGCGCCGGATCTCGCTATCGAGGTCGAAGTAGCGCAACGCGATGATCGAATCGGTGATCGTCGACAGATACACCGCCGTCGCGTGCTCGCCGCCCAGCAGGCTCGGGAGCGTCGTCGTCATCAAGCTCCCAACACCGCGCCCCTTCAGAAACCCGGTCAGCCCGACGCCGAACTCGCGAAACGCTCTCGGCGGCGCGTTGTGCTCAAGCGCGGTCATGCTGTCGATTGAGAACCGCCGCGGCGCGAACTCATCGATGTGGTGCTTGATCTCGACCAGCAGATCCTCGAGCCCCACGCGCTCCGGATAGCGCGAAACGATCCGCAGCCTACCCTCGCTCCGCGGCGTCTCGAGATCCACCCCCCACGACCTCGCGTTGCGGATCAGTTGTGAGGGGTTCTCCTCGAAGGACAGCAACAACCCCCGCTCACCGGCCGCCAGCCCCGCCGCGATGAACTGCACACTCATCAGCGTCTTGCCCGTACCGGTCGCACCCGTGACCATCACCAGCGAATCGCGGTAGATCCCACCCCCGCACATCTCATCCAGCTCGGGCACCCCCAGCGACATCCTCTCCGTAGCCGCGTCGCGCGGCGCCTCGATGATCGAGAACGGCACGATCTCGATCCCGACCTTCGGGTTGATCACGAACGGAAACTCCCCCTTCCCATGCTCAGCGCCGCGCAGCTTCAGCACCTCGACCGTCCGGCGCCGAAACTCCGCATCAAGGTCGTTACGCAAGATCACCACGTTGTCAACGACGAACTCCTCGGCCCCGTAACGGGCGACATAGCCCCTCTCTCCCGAGCGCTCCGCCAACAACAACGTCGTCGCGCCCAGCGGCCGTAACTCGCGCACCATCGCCGCGAACGCCCGCCGCACCTCCGCCGCAGCAGAGAACCCCGCTAGCAGCGCATCGATCGGGTCAAGCACAAGCCGCTTACCCTCCACCTGCGCCAGCGCGTGAGCGATCCGCGCAGACAACCCCCCGAGATCGAACCGGCCGCTCACGAGCGCTTCCGGATCCGGCGTCGCGTCCACGATCACCAACCGCCCATCCTCCACCAACCCACCGAGGTCCCATCCGAAGCTCTCCGAGTTCGCGATCAGATCATCAGGGCGCTCCGCGAACGTCACCAACACGCCCGGCTCGCCGAACTCCCTCGCGCCGCTCGCCAAGAACTGAAGGCCAAGGACCGTCTTACCCGACCCCGTCCCCCCAGCCACCAACGTCGTGCGACCCTCCGGCAACCCACCCAAAGCCATCGAATCGAAACCCGGAATGCCAACCTCAACACGCTCCAAACTCCACCCCTCCCAGTAGTCCGTCGACGCCGCTGCTGATGCGCGCCCGCGCATCCAACCGCTCTCTCCGATCACTCATCAACCGCTCCCCCCAGATCCAGAATCCTCGCGACCTCCCGCCAATCGCCGAGATCCCCAATCACACTCAGCCGCGGCGCCGGATACAGCCGCACCAAAACAGGCGTCGCGATGATCCCGTCGGTCTCCGCCACCTCAGGGCACTCGAACACATCCACAACCTCCACCTGCCAATCCTCGCCGCCCAACCGCTCGCGCACCAGCTCAAGCTGCCTACGCGCCAGCATCGACGGCGCACTATCGGCCGCCACATACAAGCGCAGCGCGACCCCGACATGCTCCCGCAGATCCGCGCCGCCGCTCACTGTCGCACCTCACAGGCCCCGCTCAAGCACCAGCCACGCGACGCAATCCCCGACCGGTCAGCATGCGGATGAGCGGTCCGCACCGTGTCAAGTCGGGCAGCACAGCTAGATCGCGAGTACGCAATCGGGACTGTAGACGGGATGAGCGTCCCGGCTAGGTCCAACTCGCACATCATGTATCGGACGCTCTTCGGATCGAAGAGTTGGCCGGTGACCGTCACTGCTGGTCGTCGTCCCAAACTCGGCGGTGCTGGCGGCCAGATTGGGTACTGCCTGCCGGCGGTCCTCCGCGCCCCAGCCGGCGTGGATTCTCGGCGCGTGAGACATGGCGCGTCCGGTGGCGTGGATGACGCTGAGGATGTGCTCGTAGAGCTCGCCGGCGAGGCGGGGCTCGAATCGTGCACGTCTACCATCCGTGGGTCTGGGGCCGTGGGGTCTTGGCCGCGGCTTAAAGCGCTGGGCCCCGTGAACGTCGGCGGCGCGTCGTCACGTCGTCCGACCGGCAGCTAGCCGGATGCGAGGGACCCGCGACGGAGTTCGGCTTGCTCGCGGCGGTGCTCAAGTGCCCGCAGTAGCGCAGCACGTAGATCGGCTTGGAACCGCTCGAGCGCTGATCGCAGACTCTGAACGTGATTACGCACGGGAGCGAGTCGAGTCTCGACCACGTGGTCGCCCGGCGACAGTCCCGGCGTACTCGTGAGCTCGACGTGCAAGGCGTCCCCGGTGACACGACCGAACGGTCCCGGCATGTACCCAGGGCCCGATCGTGACCGTAACGGTCTTGGGTCAAGCTCAAAGAAATCGGGATCACCCGTGAACGGCACCACTAGAACCGACGATCGCTTCGATCCATGGTCCTCGATGTAGGCCTCGTTTTCGAGCAGCACCAACGGCTCCACCACGAGGCGCTCGACCAGTTGGGTAGCCCAATCCTCACTCAACGCCAGGATCTCCTCGTCGGAGAACACGTCAGCGGCTCTTTGCGCGTGGCTCAGCCAGTCTCGCAGCGAGTCCTCGAGCGGATGCGCCCGAAACAGTTCGCTTACGACCGGATGACGTCCGAGATTCATCGACCCGTTCAAGCTTCGTCCGGCGCCGGTCGCTTCCGATCGTCGCTCCGAGTCGCGATCCCGATCGTGCCGCCCGTGCGGCGCCCCGTTGTGCATGTTGCCTGTCATCATGTTTGAGCCTTCCTGTCCCGTCTCGCGGTCGACGCCGAGAACGAACACGGCGAGAATCCGCGCGATCAATCAGATCGGGACGCGGCAACTGAAAGGGGCTGGCGTAACGCCGGTAGGACGTCCGGACCATTCCCGTAGTCAAAACCTGGTACTCCCCCGCTTCGCGTCTCGCGCGCACGCGTGACGGGTCGGTGGCGTCCAGGCTTGCGTCCTTGCGTCGAGCGTTCTGGCCGCAAAGGCCAGCGCTCTACCGACTCTACTCCTCGCGCATCGCGGGCGGTCGCGAAAAACCCACAAGCCCGCCAAAACCTGTCGATTTCCAGGTATGCCACCAGCTGCAGCCATGTCCCGGGGGTGGAGGGAAGCATTGAAGGACCGTAGACAATGATCTCCGCGCTTGCCGAAGATACCTGGGTCGATGGTCGCGACAAACTCAAGAACCCCCACAGCGCGAGCTCAACGAGGGACAACTGACGGATGCGAACCGCGGCCAGTTCGAGCCATCGCTCCGAATTGCGTCAACTTCTCGCATTCGAGCGCCCCCGGCAAGGACGACGCGAGCGTAGACTCCAGTCGCGGCGCCGCGGGGTCGCAACACGGACCGTGTTCGGGTCGCCGGAGGCGAGACGGGTTCGGCAGCGCGGCCGCCCCGCCTTCGTGCGAACAAGCCACGGTGCCAAGATTGGCGGCACAACAGATCGGAGAAGCACAATGACACCCCAGAGCGAACTGCAAGACGGGGAACTCGCCGCCAAGATCTCCAACACCGTGGTCCGGGCGCTGTCCCGGACGACCGGTCGCGGCCCCACAAAGGCGAAAACCACGCTCGGCGCCAACGGCGTCTTCGTCGTACTGCAGGACACCCTCACACGCGGCGAGCAGACGCTCGCTAACGCCGGCCAAGGGGAAGCAGTGCTCGATCTGCGCCACCGCTGGCAAATGGTGATGAAGCAAGATGTCAGCCGCGAGATCGAACAGCTGACGGGACGCAAAGTGATCGGCTTCATGAGCGATAACCACATCGACCCCGACCTCGCGGTCGAAGTGTTCGTCCTGGAACCACTCCCCGGCACGGACACCCACTGACCCTTCAAGCTCCAAGTTTGAAGGCATGCCCCTCAGGAATTCATGC
>CAVVNG010000007.1:0-138041 GCA_963749545.1 uncultured Solirubrobacterales bacterium | reverse complement strand
TGCGGGGCTTTCCAATGCGCCCGAGAGGACTCGAACCTCCACGGACCATTCAGTCCACAAGGCCCTCAACCTTGCGCGTCTACCAATTCCGCCACAGGCGCCTGGGGCGGCCAGTATAGCTTCGAGCGGGTGGCGTCCGGAAGGACCGGGTCGGCGGTTCAGTGGCTGGGAAAGCTTGCCATGGAGGGCTTTTGACCGACGGCAAGCCACCCCTTGCCAGCTTGATGGCACTCGCCGGCGCTTGAGTCCGTCCGTCGGCAGCGCTACATTTTCCGAACACATGTTCGACGTGACCGGCCCGCCGGGGCTAACCGAGCAAGGAGTGAACGGATGGACCTCACGAAGGACCTGACGAAGCGCCAGCAGGAAATCTTCGACTTCATCAAGCGCTATTCGGCGAAGTACGGCTATCCGCCGACCGTTCGCGACATCGGGAAGGCCGTCGGGCTGGCCTCGTCCTCGACCGTGCATGCGCACCTGGCCAACCTCGAGCGCATCGGTCTGCTGCGGCGTGATCCCTCGAAGCCGCGGGCGATCGAGTTGCTCGATCGGGCCGCCGCCGGCGTGCGGAGCTTCGTCAAGCCCGGCCTGCCGCTGGTCGGCCAGGTGGCCGCCGGTCAGCCGGTGCTGGCCGAGGAGAACATCGAGGATTACGTGCAGACGCCAACGTATGCCGGTGGCGCCGATGGGGAGTACCTGCTCCGCGTGCGCGGTGAATCGATGAAGAACGTCGGGATCATCGAGGGCGATCTCGTCGTGGTCCGGCCGCAGGACACCGCCAACGATGGCGACATCGTGGTGGCACTGGTGGGGGAGGAGGCGACGGTAAAGCGCTTCTTCCACGAGTCAGATCACGTGCGCCTGCAGCCCGAGAACGAGACCATGGAGCCGATCCGCAGCCGTGAGGTGCGGGTGCTGGGCAAGGTCGTCGGGCTGATGAGGAGCATCTCGTGAAGAGGGGTTTATGGTGAGCACGATGCTTGCTGAGCGCTGCCCCAGCCCACTCGAGGGACTGGGCGGTGAGTCCACGCTGGCTGATGTCATGGCCCGCGTTTGGGAGGGGCTCGCCGCCCATGAACTCGTCCCATGCCCGTTGTGCGGCGAGCAGATGCGGCCCGTGTATGGCGCCCACGCGCGGCCGATCGGCGGTCGCTGCACCGGCTGCGGGACGACTGTGAGCTAGTGGCTTCCCCCGGGGACCGGGAGACCCACTGATAGCCACGCCGCCCCCGGACGGTGGCAACCGCGAGTATGCTTGTCCATGCAGGCTGAGCAGCTGCGGAGGTGATGAGCCTTCGAGGAAAGTCCGGACATCAAAGGGCAAGGTGGTCGGTAACGCCGACCCGGGGAAACCCGCGGGAAAGTGCCACAGAAATGACACCGCCTAAGCCTGGGGCCGCTGCAGAGCTCCAGGCCGGTAAGGGTGAAATGGTGCGGTAAGAGCGCACCGGCGTCGCGGTGACGCGGCGGCCAGGTAAACCCCACCTGATGCTAGGCCAAGCAGGACCGCTTGTAGGTGGCCCGCCAAGGTCCGGGTAGGCCGCGTAGATGGATGGCTGTTCTCGACAAGATCCGGCTTACAGGCCTGCTACGGAGAAGCCCCGCCCCCCGGCGGGGCTTCTCTACTCATTGGGCTGGGGTTCTCGCGATCGGGTGGGGTTCTTGCGATCGATTTTGGGGCTCTCGCGATCGATTTTGGGGCTCTCGCGATCGATTGGGGTTCGCGATCGGCCTGCCGCCGGCCAATCGACGCCGTTCAGGGCAACGGGCCTCCAGCGACTCCGATGATCGCCCCGATGAGCCCCGCGGCGAGCAGGGTCGATACCAGCCCGCGCCGCAGGACGAGGAGCGCCACCGCGGCCGCGCCGAGCAGGGCGAACTGCCACGCCTCGTCAAGCGCAGCGGCGAGCGGGATCGAGGCCCCGAGAATCGCCCCCATGGCGGCCGGTCCGGCGCCGTCGAGGAAGCGCTGGGCGCGGACGTTGCCGCGCAGGCGCTCGAAATGGCCGCCACCGACGAGCACGAACCCAAACGAGGGCAGGAAGGCGATGACCGCGGCGAGGAGCGCGCCACCGATGCCGTGCGCCGCATAGCCAACGGCGGCGATCGTGGCGACGACCGGGCCCGGGGTGATCTGCCCCAACGCCACCGCGTAGAGAAACTGGGTCGCGCTCATCCAGTGGTACGTGTGCACGGCGTCGGTGCGCATCAGCGGCACGATCACGAAGCCACCCCCGAACGAGAGCGCCCCCACCTTCAGCCCGACCCAGGCCAACGAGCCAACGCCACCGGCGGTCGACGCGCCGATCAGCGGCGTGAGGGCGCTCTGACCGGGAGGGGTCGCGGACCGCGTGACCAGGATCAGCTCGAGCGCTCCGCATGACAGGATGACCAGCACCACATAGGCGCCGACCAGCCAGGCCGAGAGGCCGCCGAGAATCACGAAGGCGATCCATCGCGCGCCGGCAGACCTCGATCGCTCTGTGCGTCGCCAGCTCGGGACGAGCAGCTCCAGCCCAGCGCGAACCGCCACCGCCGCGATCACCGCCCCCGCCCCGGCGCCCGCGCCACGGACCCAGCGCGGTGGCGCCTGAGCCAGGAACAGCGTCGACAGCGCGGTGACCATGATCACCGCCGGCGCGATGAAGCCAATGCCTCCGACCAGCGCGCCGGCTCGGCCCGCCACACGTCGGGCGCAGAAGATCGCCAGCTGAGTCGAGGCGGGCCCGGGCAGCAGGTTGCACGCCGCAATCGCGTCCTGAAACTCAGCGTCGCTGATCCAGCCACGGCGGTCGACGACGAGATCGCGGAGCAGGGCGATGTGCGTCGGCGGCCCGCCGAAGCCGGTCAGGCCGATCCGCGTCCAGTCGATGGCCACCCTTTGCAGCGAGGCCTGCGGTTGTTTCTCAGCGCGCTCTACGGCCCGGACGGTATAGCGCCGCGCAAGGACTCAGCGCTTCGGTCGGAGCAGCCTGCACCGAGTTCCGAGAAGATGTGCGTCATGCCGATGCCCTTGATTCCGAAGACGCTCACCGCCCCGGTCGCCGCCATCGGCGCCGCCGCGCAGAACGCACTCGAGGTGGCGCGGTTCGGCGGCCTCGAGACCGATGAGCAGGCCTCGCCGTACCAGGTGGCGAGCGAGGAGCGGGTCTACCGGTTGCGTCACTACTACCCGGATTCGGACCCAGCGGCGGCGCCGATCCTGCTCGTCCCGCCCATGATGCTGGCCGCCGAGGTGTATGACGTCTCGCACGAGACCAGCGCCGTCACGATCCTGCGCGAGCACTCGGTCGATCCGTGGGTGGTCGATTTCGGAGCGCCCGAACGCGAGGAGGGCGGACTCGAGCGCACGCTCGCCGATCACATCCTGGCTGTCTCGGACGCCGTCGAGCGTGTACGGGAGGCGACCGGGAAGGACGTCCACCTGGCGGGCTACTCGCAGGGCGGCATGTTCTGCTACCAGACCGCCGCCTACCGGCGAAACGACGGGCTGGCCTCGGTAGTGACCTTTGGCAGCCCGGTCGACACGCGCCTGGCGATGCCGTTCGGGATTCCTGAGCAGCTGGCGACGGGCGCCGCGGATGTGCTGGCCGACCGCGTGTTCAGAGCCTGGGCCCTGCCGGCGTGGGCGAGCCGCACCGGGTTCCGGCTGCTGGACCCGGTCAAGTCCTTGCGCAGCCGTGTCGAGTTCATCCTCCAGCTCCACGACCGCGAGGCTCTGCTCCCCCGCGAGGGCACTCGCAGGTTCCTCGAGGCTGACGGATGGGTGGCCTGGCCCGGCCCGGCCATGGCCGATTTCCTGCGCCAGTTCATCGCCCACAACCGGATGCTCCAGGGCGGGTTTGTTATCGAGGACCGGCTGGTCACCCTCGCCGACATCGAGTGCCCGATCCTGTCCGTTGTCGGGACCGTGGATCAGATCGCGCCCGCGCCCGGCGTGCGCGCGATCCGGCAGGCGGCGCCGCGAGCCGATGTGTATGAGCTCGCCCTGGGGGCGGGACATTTCGGCCTGGTGGTGGGCTCGACCTCGAACACCGTCACCTGGCCAACGGTGGCGGGGTGGATTCGGTGGTGCGCCGGGGAGGGCAGGCTGCCGGCCGAGCTCCAGGAAGTCCCCGACGAGACGCCGGCGCAGCTCGTCCCCGAGGTTCGCAACCGGGTCGGCTATGGAATCGAGCTGGTCGGGGGGGTGGGGGCGGGGATCGGCCGCTCGGTCCTGCGCACAGCCGGACGGACGGCCGACGGCGTGCGCGAGCTCGCGCTCGAGGCCGTGGAGGCCCTGCCGCGCCTGGTCCGACTCGAGCAGATCCAACCGAGCACGAGAATCTCGCTCGGGCTGCTGGTCGAGGAGCGGCGCCGCAAGTCTGCCGAGGAGATCTTCTTTCTGTTCGAGGACCGCGCCTACAGTGCCCGCGAGATCAACGAGCGGATCGACAACATCGTCCGCGGTCTGATTTCGATCGGCGTGCGCCGCGGGCAGCACGTTGGCGTGCTGATGGGGACACGCCCCACCGCGCTGGCCCTGGTCGTCGCCATCAGCCGGCTCGGGGCTGTGGCCGTGCTCCTGCGGCCCGACGGCGACGTCGCCCGCGAGGCACGTCTGGGACAGGTTGAGCGGATCATCTCCGACCCCGAGCGCGCTCCGCTGGCCGCCGGACTCGGCGAGCACCACACGTTCGTGCTCGGCGGGGGCGGCCGGCCGCGGGACCTCGGCGTGCCGCTGATCACCGACATGGAGCAGATCGACCCCGACTCGGTGGAGCTGCCGCGCTGGTACCGACCCAACCCGGGTCGGGCCAGCGACGTCGCGTTCATTGTCTTCAGCGGATCGGGCGAGCACACCAGGGTGAGCCGGATCACCAACCGGCGCTGGGCCATGTCGGCGTTCGGCACCGCCTCGTCGGCGGCGCTAAACGGCAACGACACCGTGTACAGCGTCACGCCTCCCTATCACCCCTCGGGGCTGATGATGAGCATTGGCGGAGCGATCGCCGGGGGTGCCCGGCTGGCCATGGCGTCCCGGTTTGCGCCGACCACGTTCTGGGAGGAGGCGCGGCGCTATGGGGTCACGGTGGCTTCCTACACGTGGACGCTCCTCCACGACCTGGTTACCGCGCCACCCCAACCGGGCGAGCGCCATCACTCGGTGCGCCTGTTCATCGGGTCGGGCATGCCGCGTGGCTTGTGGCGGCGGGTGCAGGAGCGCTTCAAGCCGGCGCGAGTGCTCGAGTTCTTTGCCTCGACCGAGACGGGAGCGATCCTGGTCAATGTCAGCGGCGCCAAGGAGGGGTGTATGGGACGCCCGCTTCCGGGTAGTGCGCGGGTCCGGATCGCGGTCTACGACACCGAGCAGGAGCACATCGTGCTCGATCGCGACGGACTTGCCGAGGAGTGCCGGACTGACGAGGTGGGCATGCTGCTGGCCAGGGTCCGCCCCGAGGAGACCTCCAGCACGGTGCCGCTCCGCGGTCTGTTTGCACCCGAGGACGCCTGGATGGCCACCGGAGACCTGTTCCGACGCGATCGCGACGGCGACTACTGGCGACTCGACAGCGTCGCCGACGTGATCCACACGGCCGACGGGCCGGCCTTCACGACACTGATTCGCGGTGCGCTGTCGGACCTGCCCGCCGTCGACCTGGCCGTGGCCTACGGGGTGCCGGCCGTGGGCGGCAAGGACATCGCCATGGCCGCCGTCACCGTGTGGCCGGGGTGCGAGCTGCGGCCGAAGGAGATCGCCGGGGCGCTCCGGCGCCTGGCCCGGCATCAGCGTCCGGCGATCGTGCAGGTCGTGGAGGAGATCCCGGTGACGACCTGGTTCAGGCCGCTGACCTCGCCGCTGCGAACCGCCGGCGTCCCCGAGCCCGGGGAAGACGTCAGGGCCTGGTACCTCGACGCCTCGCGCGAGACCTACCTGCCGCTGACCGACACCGCCCGCCGCCGGCTGATCGGAAAGGCGGCGCCGGCCGCCAGCTCTCGCGGTTGACCGCGCGCACCGGCGCAGCTCAGGCCGGCAGTGTCTCGCCCGAGTACAGCTTGATGACCTTGACCGTCCCGGCCGGGGCGGCGTTGATGCAAAGCTGGCAGAGCACGCACTCGTCGAGGTTGCTCTCGACGATCTGCAGCGTCCCGTCGTCGTTCTGGGCGAAGATGTCGACGGGGCAGACCTCGGTCAGCTTGGCCGCCAGCTCGGGATCTCGGGCCACGCCATCCTGGACCTCGACGTCAATGAACAGGGCGCTCATACAGCGGCACCGATCTTCTGCTTGACGATGTTTGGGATCTCCGAGATCTCCTCGGCGACGACGATTCCCGCCTCGGCCAGGCGGGCTATCTTCTCGCTCGCCGTGTCCTCCTTGCCCTCGACGATCGTGCCGGCGTGCCCGAAGCTCATGCCCGGCATCTCGTCCATGAAACGTCCGGCCATGAAGGCCACGATGGGTAGGCGCGAGTTGTTCGACGTCACCCAGCGCGCGAGCTCGGCTTCCATCCGCCCACCGGGCTCCGTGTAGATGACGATTGCCTTGGTCTGATCGTCGGCCTCGAACAGTGGCATCAGCTCGGCGTAGGTCGAGCCGATGATCGCGTCGCCGCCGATCGACACGGCGGTCGACTGGCCGAGGCCGGCGGCGGTGAGCGTCGAGGACATCTCGGTGGTCATGCCGCCGCTTCGCGAGATCACGCCAACCGGGCCTGGGGTGTAGGACTTGGCCGCATCCTTGGCTGGCCCGCCGATCCCCCCCATCTTGATCACGTTGGGGACGATGATCCCGAGGCAGTTCGGGCCGATGATGCGGGCGTCGCGTTCGGTGGCCAGCTCGACCATCTCGGCCACGTCGCGCCGGGGAATGCGTTCGGTCACGATCACGACCAGCCTGACCCCGTTCTCGAGCGCCTCGAACACGGCGTCCTTGGTGAAGGCCGGGGGCACGGTGACGACCGAGCCGTCGATCGGGCTGCCGTGATGCTCGACGGCCTGGGCGACGGTGTCGAATACGGGGACGCCGTGCACATCGCGCCCCAGCCGGCCCGGGGTGACACCGCCGACGATCTTGGCGCCGGCCCCGTAATCGAGGCACTCGCGGGTCAGGTTGACCGCCTCGCGCCCGGTGATGCCCTGGACGATGAAGGTCGTGTTCTCGTCGATCAGGATTGACACTAGTGTGCGGCTCCCTGGATCTTCTCCACTGCCCGCCGGGCCGCCTCGTGCAGCGAAACGCGGCGATCCGCATAGTCGACGCCGTACTTCTCGAGAATCTTGAAACCCTCTTCCTCCCAGGCGCCGGGGATCCGGAAGATGGCGATCTTCTCGGCCGGGTCGTAGCCCAGCTCGACGCAGGCCTTGATCACGCCGCGCGCGACGATGTCGACCCGAGTGTTGGAGACGATCGACATCATCACCGCGATCTTGTCAACGCCGGGCTTCTGGAGAACGAGCTTGGCCAGGCCACAGGCCTTGCTGACCGACGGGTTTCCGCCGATCTCGCAGTAGTTGGCCGGATCGCCACCGTGGGCGCGGACGGCGTCGAACAGGGTCAGCGAGCCGCCACCGGCGCCGATCACCAGCCCGAGGTTGCCATCGAACTCGGTCACGTTCCCGGCCACACCGCGGTGATCCTGGGCGTCGACCGCCTCGCCGGCGAGCTCGAAGGGGGTGGCCTCCCGGGCCTGGCGGGTCTCCTCCTCGCCGACGCCGAGCTCCTTCAGCAGTGCCTTCTGCCGCGGTCGGGCCTCGTTCTCGAGGTCCATGTGGGCGTCGAGGGCGACAAAGCTGCCGTCCTCGAGCTCACCGAGCGGGTTGATCTCGGCCAGGGTCATGTCGTACTGCAGGAACAGCCGCGCCAGCCGGGCGACGATGGGGGTGAGGCGGTTCAGCGCCGTGCCCGTGATGCCGAGCGAGGCGATCACCTGCTTGGCCTGCCAGTCCGAGAACGGGCGCAATGAGGAGAAGTGCCCGCGCGCCACGTGATCGGGGTGCTGCTCGGCCACCTCCTCGATGTCGATCCCGCCCATGTCCGAGAGCAGCATCACCGGCCGCTTGCGGATGCCATCCCACACCACGCCGGCGTAGTACTCGTGCTTGACCGCCGCGCGCGTGTCGACCAGCACCCCCCGGGGCATGTGGCCGTTGATCTCCAGGCCGAGCACGTGCCGGGCCTGCTCGGCCGCCTCCTCAGGCGTGTCGGCGAACTGAACCCCGCCGGCCTTCATCCGCCCCCCGGTCAAGACCTGGGACTTGATCACCACCGGCCCCGCGATATCGGCGGCGATCGTCCGCGCCTGCTCGGCCGTGGTGGCGAATCCGTGCTTGGTGACGGGGATCCCAGCCTTGGCCACGATCGCCCGTGACTCGTATTCGAAGAACCGCATCGACGGCGCGGGAGACTAGCGGGCCTCGCCGGAGAATGACCTCATGGATCGAACTCGAGGACGGAATAGGCGCTGCAGCCCAGGACTTCGCGACAGCCGTCCACGGTCCCGTCGTCTGGCTGGCGCCAGACGACAAACGGCTGGCGGGAACCCATGTCAAAGATTGCCATCACCGTCCCCCCGCACAACGGGTCGGGCTGGCCCACCTCGGTCATGCAGTCGAGGCTGCCGCGGCGCGTCCACAGCTTGGCGATCCGACTCGCGGTGGGACGACGGCCCATATCGAGTTCGAGCCGTCTGCGCATGTCGCTGTATGCGTGCTCGACGCCGCCGCCGTGGCCGTCGTCAGAGATCCCGGGGATGAAGAATGCGGTCATTGACGGCTACAAGCCGCGCTCGCGGGCGTCCCGGCTGAGCGCGATGCCAAGCGCTGCCGGCTGGATCCGGGCCTCAAGCTCGGCCATTCGACGATCGTGGCGCGTGGATTCGCGGTGCACGGAATCCTGCAGAGCCTCCACCTGCTGCTCCAGCTGCTCGACACGCGCCCGCAGCGCTTGCACCCTGGCCGGGCCAGGCGCGGACCGCGATGTTGGGGCGGCCGTGGATGACCGGACGGCCGTCTGGCGCACTTGACGGATCCGTGCCACCAGGCCCTCGCGCTCACGCATGCTCTAGCGCTTTCCAAAGCGCTTGGACCGGGCAGGACGAACCGGGTAGCGCCGACGCTCCTCCTCGGTCATCTGGCGGATCACGAGGCCGCCGTTCTCCACCTGCTCGCGGACCAGCGCCAGCTTCTCCTGACGCTTCTCCTCGGCGCGCTCGCGTGCCGTCTTCATCTCAGCGGCTCGCCACAACTGGACCCAGTGGGCATTGCGCTTCTCCTTTGCTCGCCCGCCACTGTCCACCGTAGCACCCGCGCTGGGGCACTGCTACGGTCCTCGCAAGGTCCCGCCCGGGATCAGCCATCGTGTTCAGCGCTCGCGGGTCGCCTCATTGCAGCTCTCCTCGTACGCGGCACATCACGGGAGGAGAAGCCATGGCCACCGGAACCGTCAAGTGGTTCAGCGACCAGAAGGGATACGGGTTCATCATTCCCGATGAGGGAGGCAAGGATCTCTTCGTACACCACACCGGACTGGTCGGCCAGGATCACCGCTCGCTCGTCGAAGGCGCGAGGGTTTCGTTCGACGCCGAGACCGGGTCCAAGGGGCGTCCCCAGGCCGTGAACGTCCAGCCTCTCTAGAGCTCGATACGCGCGTCGGGCTCGACGCCTATTCTCCCGAGCGCAGCGACGAAGAGTTCGAGGTCATTACGCGCGAGCGGTGAGCAGGACGGCAGACAGTTCAGATCCTCCCGGGAGCTGACGGCCGGAAGGTCCTGGCCTTCCTCAGCCAGGCGCATGTCGAGCCCGACCTCACGATCGAAGTGTTCCTGATGGACGGACCGCTGGCTGGCTTTGGCGCCCTCGAGCTGGTGGAACCCCCCGGCAAGGTGGCGGAGGGCGATATCGAGTAAGCTGGTCGTGTCCGGGGGCAATTGGCGGCACCAGAGGTGCGGCGGCCTGGCTCCGGCTCAGGAGGCATTCGCGCTCGTAGCGGTCTAAGGCGGCTTGCGGGGGCGTTGCACCTAAGCAACGTTCATCCCTTGCACCGGAGCAGCGAATGTCTGATTCATCGATGCGTCGGCCCGAGTGCTCCACGCTCGCGGCTTACGCGCAGCCCCGTCTCGGTCGGAGCCTGCTCGAGATAGCGACTTCCGTCGTCCCCTACCTGGCGCTGTCGGTGCTCATGTACCTGGCGCTCAGCATCTCTGTGCTGCTGACGCTCGCGTTGGCATTGCCGGCCGCCGGCTTTCTGGTCCGCACATTCGTCGTCTTTCACGATTGCGCGCACGGATCGTTGTGGTCTTCCAAGCGCGCCAACGCTCGTGTTGGCCGCGTGATGGGACTCTTCGTTCTATCGCCGTTCCAACGTTGGCGCCACGATCACGCAATCCATCACGCCAGCTCCGGCGACCTGGAACGTCGCGGTGTCGGCGACGTGGTCACGCTGACCGTGTCCGAATACCGCTCGCGATCGTGGCGAGGTCGTCTCGCCTATCGGTCGATTCGCAACCCGGTGATCATGTTCGGGCTCGGTCCCGTGATCGCGATGATGATCGGGCCCCGGATCGCGTCGCGCTCGCAGCGGCCCCGGATGCGCCACAGCGTGCTCGGCACCGACCTCGCGCTGCTGCTGGTCATCGGCGGACTTTGCGCCCTGATCGGAATCGAGAACTTCTTGCTCGTCTGGCTGCCGGCGGCGATGCTGGCGGGCTCGGTTGGAATCTGGCTCTTCTACGTCCAGCACCAGTTTGAGGACGCCTATTGGCAGCGGCCCGGCGAGTGGGACTACGCCGACGCGGCGCTGCGTGGGAGCTCCTACCTGAAGCTGCCGAAGGTCCTGCAATTCTTCACCGGCAACATCGGACTTCACCACGTCCACCATCTCAACGCACGGGTGCCCAATTACAACCTCCAGCGCGCGCACGATGAGAATCCCGTCTTCCACGACGTGCCAACGCTCTCGCTGTGGTCCGCGCTTCGGACCGTCAAGCTCAAGCTGTGGGACGAGAGCAGCGGGAAGCTCGTGAGCTTCGCCCAGGCGCGGGCGACACCACCTGGCGGCGCGCAGGTGGCGCAGACGCCGCCCTCGCAGCCGGTCGGCAGCCTCGTGGCCGGCCCGGGCCTGCACTGAGCGTCACACCAGGGCAGGCTTCGCTCGCCCGTCGCTCCTCGCGGCTCGCCGCGGCCGGACGCACCCGCGCCCCGTAAGCATCGGGGGCCCCGTGGGCACCCCGCATCGCAATCCGCACCATTCCGCTCGGCTCTGTGCTACAAACTCCATTCCCATCAATCCACCCAATTTGATTGACAAACCACTCTTTACCCACGAGGAGCCTATGACCCGAGTACGCAAGTTGAGGACGAGCGGCGTGGCCGCATTCGTTGCTGCCATTGTCGGTGCCATCGCGCTCGCCGCTTGCGGCGGCTCGTCCGACTCCAGCAGCAGCGCGAGCGGGAGCTCCGGTTCCGGCAGCGGACCGCAGTTGGCGCTGGTCGCCTACTCGACCCCGAAGAAGGCCTACGATGCTCTGACCGCCGCGTTCGCGAAGACCTCGGCCGGCGAGGGCGTGACGTTCAGCACCTCCTTCGGGCCCTCTGGGTCCCAGAGCCGCGCCGTCGACTCGGGTCAGCCGGCCGACATCGTGGCCTTCTCGACCGAGCCCGACATCAGCCGCCTGGTCAAGGACAACCTTGTGGCCAGCAACTGGGACGCCAACCCCGAAAAGGGGATCGCGGTCAACTCGGTCGTGGTCATGGTCGTACGCAAGGGCAATCCCAAGCACATCACGGGCTGGGATGACCTGATCAAGCCGGGCGTCGATGTCATCACGCCCAATCCGTCGACGTCGGGCAGCGCACGGTGGAACGTCCTCGCCGCCTATGGCGCCCAGCTCAAGGAGGGCAAGACGCCGGCGCAGGCGCTGGCCTACGTGAAGACGCTGCTGACCAAGAACGTCAGCGTGCAGCCGTCGAGCGCCAGTTCCGCGCTCCAGACGTTCACCAGTGGCAAGGGCGACGTGCTGCTCGACTACGAGAGCGACGCGATCGCCGCCGAGAAGGCCGGCGACGCCGTCCAGTACGTCATCCCCAAGCAGACAATGCTGATCCAGACGCCGATCGCGGTGACGAGCAAGAGCTCGCACCAGAAGCAGGCACAGTCGTTCGTCAACTGGCTGTGGTCCACGGCGGGTCAGACGATCTGGGCCCAGCAGGGCTATCGCCCGGTGATGCCGTCGGTGGCGAAGCAGTTCGCCTCGAAGTTCCCGACGCCTGCGCAGCTGTTCGACATCAACTACCTCGGCGGCTGGACGAAGGTCAAGAGCCAGTTCTTCGATCCGTCCACCGGCTCGATCACCAAGATCGAGCAGGCAGCGGGAGTTCCCACTGCCTCCAGCTAGCTCGGACACCGCTGCACTACCGCGGGTCAGCGCGAGGGCGCGGGCCCGCGGTCGCCGGGCCGCCAGCGGCGGGCTGGGATTGGGACTGTGCACGCTCTACCTGAGCTTCATCGTCCTGATCCCGCTCGCCGCGGTGGCGGTCA
This sequence comes from uncultured Solirubrobacterales bacterium, assembly GCA_963749545.1. Lineage (GTDB taxonomy): Bacteria > Actinomycetota > Thermoleophilia > Solirubrobacterales > Solirubrobacteraceae > Palsa-465. Next base: position 125,526 of record CAVVNG010000007.1, on the reverse strand, counting down.
AGGCCCTCAATCAGGGCCTCGGCACCTTCTGGACCTCGGTGACGTCCCCACTGGCGCTGAAGGCGCTGTGGGTCACGCTGCTCGTGTCGCTGATCGTCGCGGCGATCGGCGCGCTGATGGGAACCCTGGTGGCGTGGGTGCTGGTCCGCGACCAGTTCCCCGGCAAGCGCTTCATCAACGCGCTGATCGACCTGCCCTTCGCGCTGCCGACGATCGTGGCCGGCCTGACCCTGTTGGCCCTATATGGGCCTGACAGCCCGTTCGGCATCCACCTCGCGTTCACTCGGGCCGCGGTGATCGTGGCGCTGCTGTTCGTGACGCTGCCGTTCGTGGTGCGCAGCGTTCAGCCGGTGCTGATCGAACTCGACAAGGAGGTCGAGGAGGCGGCCGCGTCGCTCGGGGCCTCCAACGCCACCACGTTCCGGCGGATCATCCTTCCATCGTTGCGGCCGGCGATCGTCTCGGGGGCCGCGCTGGCCTTCGCCCGCTCGGTGGGCGAGATCGGCTCGCTGCTGCTGATCGTGGGCAAGATCCAGATCGCCAGCATCGTGATCTTCGACGACATCGAGAGCGACGCGCCTCAGGCCGCAGCCGCGCTGTCGCTGGTCCTGCTGATCGTCTCGCTGGCCATCCTCTTCCTGCTACGCCGCTTCGGAGGCCGCGTTGCTCATTAGGCGCCGCACCACCCTGTCGCTGCGTGTAGTGGCCATCCTGTACCTCGCCCTATTGCTCCTCCTGCCCCTGGGCGTGGTGTTCGTCCGCACGTTCGAGCACGGGATCAGCGAGGCCTGGGGATGGATGACAACCCCCGCGGCGGTCAGCGCGTTCTGGCTCACCGTCCTGGTGGCGATCATCGCCGTCCCGCTGAACACGATCTTTGGCGTGGGGGCGGCCCTGGTACTGGTCAGGAGCAAGACCCGCGGGCGGGCGATCCTGGATTCGCTGATCGACCTGCCCTTCATCGTCTCGCCGGTGATCATTGGCCTGGCCCTGATCCTCGTCTACGGCGAGACGGGGTGGTTCGGAAGCTGGTTCACCGATCACGGCATCCGCATCATCTACGCCACGCCCGGCATTGTCCTGGCCACGATCTTCGTCTCGCTGCCGTTCGTCGTGCGCGAGGTGGCGCCGGTCCTGGCCGAGGTCGGAGATGAGCAGGAGCAGGCGGCAGCGACGCTGGGCGCCTCGAGCTGGCAGACGTTCCGGCGCGTCACGCTCCCGTCGATCCGCTGGGGCGTGGCGTACGGGGTCGTCCTGACCACGGCGCGCGCGCTGGGGGAGATCGGCGCCGTGCTCGTCGTCTCCTCGAACGTGCCGGGGCAGACCCTGACACTGCCCCTGCTCGTCTACCAGCGCAGCTCGGACATCGGCAGCCAGGCCGTGACGAGCGCGTATGCGGCGGCGACCGAGCTGGCCGTGATGTCGCTGGTCGTGCTGCTGGGCATGACGCTGCTTGGCCCGAAGCGGGGTGACGCCGCATGAGGATCGACGTCAAGGACATCTCGAAGCAGTTCGGCGACTTCACGGCCCTCGAGGGTGTCTCGCTCGAGGTCCCCAAGGGCTCGCTGACCGCGCTGCTCGGCCCCAGCGGATCGGGCAAATCGACGCTGCTGCGGATCATCGCCGGGCTCGAGATCCCCGACACGGGATCGATCATGATCGACGAGCGGGACGTTACCTTCGCCCGACCACAGGAACGAGCGATCGGCTTCGTGTTCCAGCACTACGCCGCCTTCGCTCACATGACCGTGCGCGAGAACGTCGCCTTCGGCCTGCGCATCCGCAAGCGCCCGAAGGAGGAGGTCAAGGCCAAGGTCGATGAGCTCCTGTCCCTGGTCGGGCTGACCGCCTGGGGCGGTCAGCGTCCGGCCCAGCTCTCGGGCGGCCAGCGCCAGCGCATGGCCCTGGCCCGAGCCCTGGCCGTCGACCCTCAGGTGCTGCTGCTCGACGAGCCGTTCGGCGCGCTGGACGCCAACGTCCGGACCGAGCTGCGCCAGTGGCTGCGGCGCCTGCACGACGAGCAGGGGGTGACCACGGTGCTCGTCACCCACGACCAGGAGGAGGCGATGGAGGTGGCCGACAAGCTCGCGGTGATGAACGTGGGCAAGATCGAGCAGGTCGGCTCCCCGCGCGAGGTCTACGACAAGCCGGCCAGCGAGTTCGTGATGGGCTTCATCGGCCCGGTGTCAAAGCTCGAGGGCCGTCTGGTCCGCCCCCACGATGTCTCGATCTCCCTGACGCAGGAGGACAACACGATCGAGGCGATGGTGCTCCGGGTTGTCCACCTCGGCTTCGAGGTGCGGGTCGAGCTCGAGCTGCCGGGTGGCGAGACCGCGCGGGCCCAGCTGACCCGAGGGCAGACGGAGGAGCTCGAGCTCTCCCGCGGCGACATCGTCTACGTGCGCCCGCCGGCGCAGACGCCCGCAGTCGCGGTCTAGCCCGGCGCCTGCGGGGCTGGGGCGGAACCAGCTATCGCGTAACCCAGGCCTCGGGATCCTCGGTCAGGCGGTCGACCGACCGCGGCAGTTTGCCCTGCGCCACGTCGGCCAGCGTCACGGTCTCGACCACGCCGCGGAGGTTCGCCCGGACGGCGATCCACACGCGCAGCAGGGCCTCGGAGGCGCCGGCGTAGGAGGCATCCTCGGGCGGGCCGCCGCGGACGCTGGCCAGCGGTCCCTCGACGGCGCGGATCACGTCGGCCACGGTCAGCTCGGTGGCGGGCTTGGCCAGGCGGAAGCCGCCCTCGGCACCTCGGTGGCTGCGGACGATTCCCGCGTGGCGAAGCTCGCCGAGGATGTTCTCGAGGAAGTTGAGCGGGATCTCCTGCGACGTGGCGATCCGCTCCGCCTTGACCGGTTTGTCGTCGGGCGCTGCGGCCAGCTCGACGGCTGCTCGCACCGCGTAGTCGGCTTTGGCGGAGATCCGCATATCCGGGAATTCTTACGCCGGCGTCGGCGTAAAGCCGTACGCCTCGGCCAGCTCGGGGTCCTTGTGGGCCAGCATCTCGGCCAGGGTGACCATCACCTTGCACTGCTTCCAGGTCGCGTCATCCTGCATCTTGCCGTCGATCATGTGCACGCCGCGGCCGTCGGGAATCGCCTCGAGGACCTTCTTGGCGAACAGCACCTCGTCGGGGTCGGGGCTGAACACGCGCTTGGCGATCTCGATCTGCACGGGGTGCAGCGACCAGGCGCCCACGCAGCCGAGCAGGAACGCCGCGCGGAACTGCGTCTCGCAGCCCTCGACGTCGCGGATGTCCCCGTAGGGCCCGTAGAAGGGCAGGAGCCCGGCCGAGGTGCACGCATCGACCATGCGCGCGATCGAGTAGTGCCACGGATCCTGCTGCGCGGTGATGCGCGGGGCGTCGGGGTTGTCGGGGTCGGGATCCTCGATGACCCGGTAGCCCGGATGCCCGCCTCCCACGCGAGTGGTCTTCATCCGCCGCGAGGCGGCCAGATCGGCCGGCCCGAAGCTCATCCCCTGCATGCGTGGGCTGGCGGTGGCGATCTGTTCGAGGTTGACCACGCCGAGCCCGGTCTCGAGGATCGCATGGACGAGGATCGGCCGCTCGAGCCCCGCCTTGGCCTCGAGCTGAGCCAGCAGGCGGTCGACGTAGTGGATGTCCCATGGACCCTCGACCTTGGGAACCATGATCACGTCGAGCTTGGGGCCGATCTCGGTGACCAGCTGCGTGATGTCGTCGAGCACCCACGGCGACTCGAGGCTGTTGACCCGCGTCCACAGCTGGGTGTCGCCGAGCTCCATCTCCCGCCCGACTCTGATCAGCCCGGCCCGCGCGGCCTCCTTGCGATCGACGGGTACGGCGTCCTCGAGGTTGCCGAGGAGGATGTCCACGGTGGGGGCGATGTCGGGCACCTTCGCCACCATCTTCTCGTTGGAGAAGTCGAGGAAGTGGATCATCCGGCTGGGCCTGAAGGGGATCTCGAGAATCGGCTGTGGAGCGCCGATGGCCAGGGCTTTTCCAAAGTCACGGGGATTTCGCATGGGTTGAACAGTAGTGGTGTGTATGGGGGCGCGCATGCGCGCCCCCACCGGCCGCGCATGCGCGGCCGGGGCCTGGCCGCATGCGGCCAGGCCTTCCTGACATTCTCCGTCCATGAACCAGATCGACACAGACCAGGCTGCGCGCGAGGCCAGTGGCGCGCATCCCTACGGCCGCTACCTCGAGGAGTTCGAGGTCGGGGCGGTGTACAAGCACTGGCCGGCCAAGACAGTGACCGAGGCCGACGACCACCTGTTTTGCCTGATCACCATGAATCACCACCCGCTGCATATCAATGACGTGTACGCCAAACAGTCCCAGCAGGGTCGCAACGTCGTCGTCGGGCCGCTGGTGTACTCGCTGGCCCTCGGGATGAGCGTGTCCGACGTCAGCGGCAAGGCGATTGCCAACCTGGCCACCGAGGAGCTCAAGCACCCCGCCCCGGTATTCCACGGCGACACGCTGTTCTGCGAGTCCGAGGTGCTCGAGGTCAAGCCGTCGCAGTCCAAGCCCGACCGTGGCACGGTCCGTGTCCATACGCGAGTGCTGAACCAGGATGGCGTGCTGGTGGCCGAGTTCACGCGACTTGTCCTGGTGCCCCGGAAAGCACCGGATGGCGGTCAGCAGTCTGCCGAAACCAACGTCGAGTAGTTACCACGGAAGGTGTTTGGGCCGTTGGCGGGTAGGCTTTCCTTCGCCACCGAAGCTAAGGAGTGCCTGAGATCCATGGCTCATATCGCACCTATGAATGAAGCTACGACCAATCATGCCCGCCTGCAGGCGTGGGTAGACGAGATCGAGGCACTGACGCAGCCGGACGAGGTTCACTGGTGCGACGGCTCGGCGGAGGAGTACGAGTGGCTGGCCGAAAGGCTGGTCGAGGCGGGCACGTTCGAGCGCCTGTCGGACGCCAAACGCCCCAATTCCTACCTGGCCCTATCGGATCCGGACGACGTGGCCAGGGTCGAGGACCGGACCTTCATCTGCTCTGAGCGCGAGGAGGACGCCGGGCCGACCAACAACTGGCGCGAGCCCAAGGAGATGCGCCTAGCGCTGACCGAGCTGTTCGAGGGCTCGATGCGCGGCCGTACGCTGTACGTGGTCCCCTTCTCGATGGGCCCGCTGGGGTCGCCGATCTCCTACATTGGCGTGCAGTTGACCGACTCGGCCTATGTGGCCTGCTCGATGCGGATCATGACCAGGATGGGCCAGCCGGCGCTGGACGTGCTGGGCGACGATGGCGACTTCGTGCCCTGCCTACATTCGGTGGGGATGCCGCTGATCGACGGCGTGGAGGACGTCGCGTGGCCGTGTAACGCGGACAACAAGTACATCGTTCACTTCCCGGAGACCCGCGAGATCTGGTCCTACGGCTCGGGGTACGGCGGCAACGCCCTGCTGGGCAAGAAGTGCTTCGCGCTGCGGATCGCTTCGGTGATGGCGCGCGACGAGGGCTGGCTGGCCGAGCACATGCTGATCCTCAAGCTCACGTCCCCCGAGGGCGAGGTCAAGTACCTGAGCGCCGCCTTCCCCAGCGCGTGCGGCAAGACCAACCTGGCCATGCTGATCCCGACCCTCCCCGACTGGAAGGTCGAGACGATCGGCGATGACATCGCCTGGATGAAGTTCGGCCAGGACGGCCGCCTGTACGCGGTCAACCCCGAGGCCGGCTTCTTCGGCGTGGCGCCCGGCACCGGTGCGATCACCAACCCCAATGCGGTCGACACGATCGAACGCAACTCGATCTTCACCAATTGCGCCAAGACCGATGACGGCGACATCTGGTGGGAGGGCCTGACCGCCGAGCCGCCCGCGCATGCGATCGACTGGCACGGCGAAGGCTGGACGCCCGGGGCCGACAGCCCCGCCGCCCATCCCAACGCCCGCTTCACCACGCCGGCGGCCCAGTGTCCGTCCATCGCCCCCGAGTGGGAGGACCCGCGCGGGGTGCCGATCGACGCGATGCTGTTCGGCGGGCGACGCTCGACCGTCGTGCCGCTCGTCTGTGAGGCGCGCGACTGGCGGCACGGGGTGTTCCTGGGCTCGACGATGTCCTCGGAAACGACCGCCGCGGCGTCGGGCAAGGTCGGCAAGCTGCGCTGGGATCCGATGGCCATGTTGCCGTTCTGCGGCTACCACATGGCCGAGTACTTCCGCCATTGGCTGGCGATCGGCGAGCGCGACGGGGCGAAGCTGCCGCGCGTCTACTACGTGAACTGGTTCCGCAAGGACAAGGACGGGAAGTTCATGTGGCCCGGTTACGGCGAGAACTCCCGGGTGCTGGCCTGGATCTTCCGCCGCTGCCAGGGTAAGGCGAAGGCGCGGGAAACGGCGATCGGCATGCTCCCGCCGGTCGGTGAGGGCGGGATCGACATCGACGATCTCGACGTCACGCCGGAGACCATGAGCAAGCTGCTCGAGGTCGACCGGGAGGGCTGGAAGCAGCAGCTCCCGCAGATGCACGAGCATTACGCGGAGTTCGGCCGGAAGCTGCCCGCCGAGCTCCACGGCGAGCTCGACACGCTCGACGACCTCCTGCACGCGTGACGGGCGCGGCCGGCACCGGGTCGGCTCTTACTTAACCCTCAATCAGGGCGCGTACCCTAAGCGGCGTGGCGCTCCCGTTTGTCCCGTCCGACGCTGCGTTACTCGGCCTGCAGGCCGGTGTGGTCGCGGCTCCGCGGGCCGTGCCGCGGCTCGCCCTGTTCGATCGCTTTCAGAGCCGAGCCTGGGCGCTGGTGCCGATCGCCTCGATCGTCCTGGTCATCTTCGCCATCCGCTACGTCTCGGACACGGCCACCGGGCTGACCTATCTGGCTCTCGTGGCGGTGCCGCTGCTGGCCGCCGCGGCACTCGGTTGGGCGGCCCGAGGATCGAGGCCGATCCTCGCGCTGGCGGCCATCCCCCTGTTCGTGATGGCGTGGGTGTGGCGGACCTCGCTCACCGGCGAGGCCGCGGCCGCGCTTCTGTCGGGGCTCAGCTGTGTGACCCTGGGGGTCTTGCTCGCCGCGGTCACGCCCCCGAGCTGGCTCAAGGTGGGGATCGTGCTGATGGCCGCAGCCGACACGTGGCTCGTCGTCTCCGACCTGCTGCAGACGCCCAACGCCACGCTCGTCGCGGCGCACCCGGCGGCGAGCCTGCCCAGTCTCCAGAGCGAGGTCTTCGGCACCGTATCGATGGGGTACGGCGATCTGTTCGTGGCCGGGCTGCTGGGAGCCGCGCTGGCCGTCCAGCGGCGCCCCCAGGGCGTCGCCGCCCTGCTGACGTTCGTCCTTGCGGCCGGGTTCGATCTGCTGTTCTTCTTCGTCAACGAGCTGCCGGCCACGGTGCCGGTGGCGCTGGCGGTGATCATCCTCGAGGTCTGGTGGCGAAGGCCGTTCGCGATCCGCGCGGGGGCCCGCGCGCGCCCAGCTAAGGCGGGCTTAAGCCCCTAGGAGAACAATGGTGGCGCCGACTGCCTCGGGGAAGGCCGGCGCTCTAACCAGCTGCGGTCCTGTGGCCGCACGAGACAAGGAGTGTTTATGCCCAGCGTTCGGCGCGCGATCGTGATCGCTGCCCTAGCCGTGGGAATGTCGGCCGTGCCCGCCGTCCTGGCGACGGCCGGAGCGACCGCGGCGCCCCGCGCCTCAGCCGCCAAGGCCAAGAAGGGTTCAACCTGGCCGATCGTCAAGAAGGGAGCCACCGGGGGTCGCGTCCGCGCGATCCAGTACCTGCTCAACCAGCGCGACAACGCCAAGCTGAAGGTCGACGGCAGCTACGGCACGAGCACGCAGGCTGCCGTGAAGGTGTTCCAGCGCAAGGCCAAGATCTCGGTGGACGGCATCGTCGGCCCGGCGACCTGGACCAAGCTGATCATCACCGTCAAGAAGGGCAGCAAGGGCGACGCTGTGCGGGCCGTGCAATGGCAGCTTCGCAACCAGTACGGCTACAAGAAGCTGGCCGTCGACGGCAACTTCGGCGCCAGCACGCAGACCGCCGTCAAGGGATTCCAGAGGAAGTACAAGCTGTCGGTCGATGGGATCGTCGGCAAGGCCACCTGGATGGCGCTAGAGAGTCACTAGCTGCAGTGGGCTCGCGGGCCGGTCGCGCTCCTAACCGCGTCCGGCTCCGGGCCTGCAGCACCCACCGGCCGGAATCCTGCCGGCTGTCTAGTCAGTATGGTTGATTCCGAATTGACGTGCCCGCGGGGGTGGGCACGACCAAGCCGGGCGGTGCACGCGGACGAGGCCGGTAGCAGCGCTACCGGCGAGGACGTGGGTGCCGATCCGGCGCCGTGTCGTGCGCGCCATCCGGGGGTGCGGAAAAGGAATCAATCATTAGTGCTGGCCGTCGTCCGTCGAGGCCGGCGGGCGCGATTCCTCGGCCAGCGAGGTGATCGCCAGCTGGCCGCGGGCGGCCTCCTCGAGCACCTCGGTCGCCTCCTCAGCTGAGCGGGCGTAGAGCTCGACCAGCAGGTGCACGACGATCCGCTCCTCGTCATGCTTGTGAAAGCGCACATGGGTGAAGAACTCGCGCGTCCCGTGGTCGCCGAAGGCGGCGTAGCTCAGGGCATCGCCGGCCTCGGGGCCCGAGCACGTCTCGACGTCGTCGGCGTCGACGGTCACCGTGCACGAGGCCACCCAGGGGGTGCCGGCAATCATCCGTTCCCAGCGATCCTCGATTGGTTCGACGCGTCCGTTGTGGAAGCCCAGGTGGGGTTGGTCGTGCATGCACTCGAGGCACTGGACGACCGCCTCCTGCATCTCGTCGACGACCTCCCCGCGTTCGCCGCTCTCAGGGTCGATGCGGTGGATGCCCTCGTAATGGACCTGTACTTCAAGATTCTGAGACCAGCAGCGATAGCAACGCAGCCAGCTCCTGACCTCGATCGAGCCCTCCATGGCTTTGATTCTACGATCCCCTCGTGAGTGACCCGGAAATTGAGCCGATCGGGGTGATCCTGGCCGGCGGGGCCGGGCGTCGGCTGGGCGGAGACAAGGCGGTGGTGGAGCTGGCCGGCAAGCCGCTGATCGGCTACCCGCTGGCGGCGATGGCGGCCGTTTTCAGGCGGGTGGCGGTGCTGGCCAAGGCCGACTCGGCGCTGCCCGCGCTGCACGGGATCGAGGTGTGGGTCGAGGCGGAGAAGGCTCAGCATCCCCTGGTCGGAATACTCGAGGCGCTCCGCAGAGCGCGTGGCCGCCCGGTGATGATCTGCGCCGCCGACCTCCCCTTCGTGACCGCAGAGCTGATCAGGGGGATCGCCTTTGACTCCGGGGAACCTGCCCTGGCGGTGGTGGCCGGCGACCGGGGCCGTCTGCAGCCGCTCCTGGCCCGCTACGAGCCCGACGCCGCGTCCCCGCTGGCCGCGGCACGAGCCGACCGCGACGTCCCGCTCCGCCAGGCGGTGGCGGCGCTTGAACCGCGCGTGTTCGAGGTGGCGGATCCAGATCTGCTGTTCAACGTCAACGCCCCCGAGGACCTGCTGCAGGCGGCTAGCCGAATGTGAAGTCGTACGCGCTGACGCCGGGCGGAATCTGGACCGTGACCGCGTTCTGCTCGGCCTGCGGCACCTTGACCAGCGAGTACAGACGCTCGCCCTGGACGGTGACGAGCCCATTGTGGACATCGCTCCCGGCGGCGCTGGCGGGGATCGGCCGGCCGTTGAGCAGCACGCGGACCTGGCGCGGGTGATTGTCGATCGAGGTCATCACGAGATAGACGGCCGAGGCCTGTACGCCGCCCTGGATCGACGCGCCCGAGGAGACCGGGGTGACCGACTGCGAGCCCACGTTCCAGGTGCCCTTGAGCGCGAACTCGTTGAGCCCGATCGAGCCAACCCCGGGGTATGAATGCACGCCGCGCTGCAGCGGCTGGGCGAAGCCCTGGGCGCGCTGGGGATCCAGATAGGTCTCGGGCGTGCCCAGCTGGGCCGCCGGCATGATCGCCTTGGCCGTGGTCGGGGGTGGCAGCCTCTTGACGCCGGCCTCGGTGAGCAGCTCGCGAACCGCGGCCTCGCTCTTGCCGTAGTCACCCTCGCCGAACTGCGTGTGGCGCACCTGCCCGCGGGCGTCGATCAGATACTCGGCCGGCCAGTACTCGTTCTGATAGGCGTTCCAGGTGCCGTAGCGGTTGTCCTGGACCACCGGATAGCGCAGGCCATCGGATTGGATCGCCTGGGCCACGTTCGAGGCGTCCTGCTCGAAGGTGAACTCCGGCGTCTCGACGCCGACGATCTCCAGCCCGTAGCGGTGATAGGTCGCGTACAGCCCCTTGAGGAACGGCAGCGTGCGAATGCAGTTGATGCAGGTGTAGGTCCAGAAGTCGACCAGAACCACGTGACCACGCAGACCGGCCATGGTCAACGGCCGGCCGCCCGGGGTGTTGAACCACCTCTGATTGTCGATGAAGTTCGGGGCCGGGCCGAGGTCTGGGAGCGAATGCATGTGGGCTGCCGCCAGACGCTGGCGAACGGCGAACCGCGATGGCGGCCGCAGCGACGCCAGCCGGTTCTGGACCGCGTTCGAGTTCTCCAGGGACCGCGTGGGGTCGACCAGGAAAGCGGGCAGGCTCTTGTCCTTGGCCAGCGCCTCCTCGAAGCGAACGTCGAGATTGGCCGCCATGAGGACGCCGGTCAGCAACAGCACCGCCCCGAGGGTGCGCTCGACGATGTGCCCTCGGGCCGAGCGCTTGATCCTCGAGATCACCGCGCGCCCGCCCACGGCGTAGAGGAGCAGCACGGCGCTGAGACCAACTGCGTAGGCGATCGCCACCGCCACCACGCGGGCCGACGCGCCGCCCGAGGCACTGACCGAGGTCACGGCGGCGAGGATGGGGCCGGCGCACGGAGCACACACGAACCCGAGGGCGCCGCCCACAGCGACCCCCGACCAGAAGCCGCTGCCGCGCGTCTTGGGGCCAAAGCGGGCCAGACGCGAGAGGGGTGCCTGGACCCGCGCCGCCAGTTCGGGGATGAGGAGCACGATCCCGAAGCCGATGAGCACGATGATGGCCAGCGTCCGGGCGGCTCCGCTGGCCAGGCCAACGCCGCGCACGAGCTGGGCCAGCGCGACGATGGCGATCGTGAACGTGAGCGCCAGGCCGAGCACGATCCCGATCGGCCGCCGGCGGCCGCCGGCGGCGCTCGCCGACAGCAGGGCCGGAAGCACCGGCAACACGCAGGGCGTGATCGCAGTCCCTGCCCCCGCGATGAACGCAAACAGCATCAACAACGGCATCGGTGCTCTGGATTCTCGTCGCTAACCGTTGCGAAAGGCTTAAGGTGGGTGGGGCGTGGTGTTGTGCGCCGGCGCGGTGGCGCGCGGACACCAGTGCGGCGATGTTGACCGTGCCGGCGACGAAGAGCTGACGGGGGATTTCGTCCTTGGGTTGGGCTGGGGAGGGCGGCTGGGACGCTGTGGGCGGGCGGCCGGGAAGCTCCGGAGGGCGGCTGCGCGACGGTCGCGTGGCGTGCTGGCGTCCGGTCGGGCTGTAAAAGGTGACGAGGTTCCCCCGCGCGCGGGAACCTTGGTCGTGTAAGCACCTGGGGCACGCTTATGTGGCCAAAGCGGGCGGGGTTGATGAGGTTTGTCACCTTTTCAGGGCCCCGCACAACGGTCGATCCGGCCGGCGCTGTTGGATGTTATGGCGGTCCCGGAGGACCGCGCCAGCGCTCCTCCCGATCCGTTCCCAAGCTGCCGTTCCCGGCGCCGCACACATAGGGCGCACGCGGACACGCGTCACCTCCAGGGCGCGCCGAGCTCCCAACCCAGGCGCGCCCCGACCTACGCGTGGCGTTCGGTTCCGCTGGGCGCGCTCAGCCCCCGATGGCCGACATCGTGCGCTCGGGCTGGATGAAGCCCGGCTCGCCGACGTGATGCTTGAGCTCCTTGCGCCACACGGCGGCGCGGATGATGGCCTCGAGATCGGAGTCGGTCGCGCCCTCGCGCATCGGGGTGCGCAGGTCGGTCTCGTTGAGCGAGAACAGGCACGTGCGCAGGCGGCCGTCCGCGGTCAGGCGGACGCGGTTGCAGTCGCCGCAGAACGGCTCGGAGACGGGGTTGATGAAGCCGATACGGCCCTCGCCATCGGCGAACCGGTAAACGCGCGAGGTCGAGCTCGGCTCGCGCGGTTCGGGCTCGAGTGGGTACACGGCGGAGATCGCGTCGCGAATCTCAGCTCCGGTCAGAACCTGGTCCATGCTCCAGTTGTGATCCGCGTCGAGCGGCATGAACTCGATGAAGCGGATCTGGTACGGGGTCCGCTGCGCCAGCTCGGCGAACGGCAGAACCTCCTCCTCGGTGAAGTCGCGGATTGCCACGGCGTTGATCTTGATCGGGTGGGCCTCCGGAAACTGGGCCAGGATCTCCAGGCCGCGTAGGACCTGGGGCAGCGCGTCGCGTCGCGTAAGCTCGTAGAAGCGATCGCGCTGGAGTGAGTCGATCGAGACGTTGAAGCGGTTGATGCCGGCGTCGACCAGCGCCGCCGCGTCGCGCTCGAGCAGGAAGCCGTTCGTGGTGACGCTGAGGTCGTTCACACGCGGCACCGACGAGAGCATCGAAGCCAGGCGTGGGAAGTCCCGGCGCACCAGCGGTTCGCCTCCGGTCAGTCGCACGTCGCCGACCCCCATCGAGGCCATCAGCGCCACGACCCGGACGATCTCCTCGAAGGTGAGGATCTCGGCCCGTTCGAGCCACGGCAGCCCCTCGGCGGGCATGCAGTACTGGCAACGAAAGTTGCACCGATCCGTAACGGAAACGCGCAGATCTCCGATCAGACGTCCATGGCCGTCGCGAAGTGGCTCACGCCGCATATACCTAAGGCTACCCTTCGCGGCATGCGTCGAGCAGTAGGGATCGTCGTAATGGGCGCTGCCTTCCTGCTCGGAGGCTGCGGCAGCAGCGGTCAGGACCAGGTCTGGGCCAAGGTCAGACAGCTCGAGTCGGCGGTTTCGTCGCTGGGCGCCCCGGCCATCTCGCGGTAGATATGCCCGAGCCGCCGCGCATCGTCCACCTGTCCGAGCTGCCGGCGATCCCCGGCCCGGGCAGCCTCACCTGGTCTCCGGTCCGGCTCACGCTCGGCATCGGCGCGTTCGGCGCCAACGCGTACACGGCACAGGAGGCCGGACAGGACGTGGTCGAACCCCACACCGAGGAGACCGATGATCCCGCCGGCGGCCACCAGGAGCTGTACTACGTCGCCGTGGGCCGGGCGAGGTTCACGATCGACGGCGCGGAGCACGATGCGCCGGCCGGGACATACGTTTTCCTGCCCGATCCAGCCTCGCACCGCCACGCCGTGGCCGAGGAAGCGCCCACCACTGTGCTCAGCTTCGGCGGCCCGCCCACCTTCGAGCCCTCGGCGTGGGAATGGGCCTTCCAGGCCGGTCCGTTGATCGGGACCGACCCCGACCGGGCCCGCGAGATCCTCGATGACGGACTCAAGCGCCACCCCGAGGATGGCTCGCTGCACTACAACCTGGCCTGCCTGGACGCCGTCCAGGGTCGCCGCGACGAGGCACTGGCCGCTCTTCGGAAGGCGATCGAACTGCGGCCCGAGTCGGCCGAGTGGGGGCGCGACGACGCCGACCTCGCCTCGCTGCGCGAGGACCCGGAGTTCCGCCGGCTGACCGGCAGCTAATCGCTGACCAGCAACCCGAAGGCGAGCATGTCGCGCCGTCCCTCGTTGCTGTCCATGTAGGAGCGCAGCAGCGCCTCGCGCGTGAACCCGGCGCGCTCGGCCACCCGCTGGGATGCCCGGTTTGCCGGGGCGGCCAGAAGCTCGATGCGCTCGAGTCCGAGCCTCGAGATTCCCCAGCGGCAGATGAGCCGCACGGCGCGGGTGGCGTGTCCCTGTCCGCGCGCCTCGCGCGAGAGCCAGTAGCCGACCTCCGCGCGCTTGTGCTCCCAGTCGGGGCGCATCAATGAGATCGACCCCAGCAGCTGCGTGTCATCGGCGGCCGCGACGATCGCGAAGGGGGCGAGCGTGCCCGCGTGCATGGCGTCATAGCGGTGCATCAGGAAGGCCCGAGCGTCGGCCTCGGTATAGGGGGAGGGCACGCGGGTCCAGCGGGCGATCTCGGGATCCTGACACGCCGCGGTGATCGCCCCGGTATCGGAGTCGCGCCATGGGCGCAGGGCGGTGCCGGCCTCCGTCGGCTGCTCGGCGGAGAGGACGATCCGGCTCATGGCCGTCGGACGATGACCAGCACGGTGGCGAGGGCGAAGCCGATCTGCCCGAACGCCATCGCCGTCCCGAGGTTGATGGCTCCGAGCAGGCCGGCCAGGGCGGTGGCCAGCACGAAGGAGCCGAACATGATCGCCAGGTCGATCAGCACGTGGACGGATTGTGCCGAACGGGCTGTGGCGGGGCGGCGCTTATTCGTTCTCGGCCCGCTGCTGGAGCGCGCGGGTCAGGGTCGGTACGTCCAGGGCCGGGTCCTGCTCGGACAGCCACCGCTCGGCCTCGCGGCGGCCGCCCAGGCTGCGTAGACCTCGCTCGCCGAATTCGGCCATGAAGTCGGCCAGTGCGTGCATGCGGCGGGCTCGGAGCCGGCGGGCCGGAAGATCGAGGCCGTCGCGATGGGCGTCGAGCGCCACCACGAGCTGGTCGATCCCGCTGCCCGGAGCAAGCGAGGACACCAACACAACGGCAGTGTCCGCCTCGCCGAGCGACCGCAGCGCCGCGCGGAGATCGCTGAGCGCCCGCCTGGCCGGTTGCCCCAGGTCGGCCTTGGTGACCACGAGCACGTCGGGCACCTCCATGATCCCGGCCTTCAGGAACTGGAGCACGTCACCCGAACCTGGCTGCACGACCACGGCCACCGTGTCGGCCACGTCGGCAACCTCGGTCTCGGACTGGCCCACGCCCACCGTCTCGATGACCACGACGTCGAACGCGGCGGCGAGCGCGGTGACCGCCGCGCGCGTGGCCGCAGCCAGGCCGCCGAGACGGTCGCCGGCGGCCGTGGAGCGGATGAACACGCCGCGGTCGGCTGGATCCGCCTCGATCCGGGCGCGGTCACCGAGCAGAGCGCCACCGGAGCGCCGGGAGGTGGGGTCGACGGCCAGCACGGCCACCGTGCGACCATCGCGGCGCCACGCCGAGAGGAGCCGGGAGAGCAGCGAGGACTTGCCGACCCCGGGGGGACCGGTGATCCCGACGACATGGGCCGGAGCCTCGCCTCCGAGCTCGGCGGGCGAGACGCCGGCCAGCAGGGCGGCGGTCTGCTCCCGCGCGTCCGGGGTGCGGCTCTCGACGAGGTTCAGGACGGCCGGAGCCAGGGTCAGGTCATGCTCGCGCAGCCGGCGCGCGAGCTCGCGCCCCTCGATGTTCGAGGCGCTCAAGCGCCTATCGTCGCGGAGATTCCGTTGCGGTCCGCGACCAGCGAGACGATGTCGCGCATCATCTGGTTCAGGTCCCAGTCCTTGGGCGTGTAGACGGCGGCGACGCCGGCCTCGCGGAGACTGGCCGCGTCGGCGTCGGGGATGATCCCGCCGACGACCACGGGCACGTCGCCCGCGCCCGCCTCGCGCAGGGCCTCGAGAACCGAGGGGATCAGCTCGAGGTGCGAGCCGGACAGAATCGAGAGCCCGATGACGTGCACTCCCTCCTGGGCGGCCGAGGTGGCAATCTGGCTCGGCGTGAGCCGGATGCCCTCGTAGACCACGTCCATGCCGGCGTCGCGCGCCCGCACGGCGATCTGCTCGGCGCCGTTGGAGTGGCCGTCGAGCCCGGGCTTGCCGACGAGGAACTTCAGGCGACGGCCGAGGGCCTCGCTGACCCGCTCGACCTCCTCGCGCACCTCGGCCACCTGCTCGCTCGAGACCGCCGCCGCTTCGCCGACGCCGGTCGGGGCGCGGTACTCGCCGAAGGCGTCGCGGAGCGTCTGGGCCCACTCGCCCGTTGTGGCTCCGGCGCGGGCGGCGGCGATCGTGGCGGGCATGATGTTCTCGGATTCGTTGCTGGCCACGCGCGCCAGCTCCTCGAGGGCGCTGTCGACCTCGGCCTGGTCGCGCTGCTCGGAGCGCCAGCGCTGCACGGCCGCCTGCCGCTCGGCCTCAACCTGCGGGTCGACGCGGAGGATCCCCCCCTCGGCGTCGGCGGTGAGCGGCGAGGGCTCGGTCGAGGTGAAGCGGTTCATTCCCACCACGGTCAGCTCGCCTGACTCGATCCGGCGCCAGCGCTCGCGGTGGGACTCGACCAGAGCCGCCTTCATGTAGTCGACCGCCTCGACGGCTCCGCCCAACTCCGCCACCCGCGCCATCTCCTCGCGTGCGTCGCCCTTCAGCTCCTGCACCAGGCTCTCCATCACGTTGGAGCCCTCGAAGATGTCCGGGTACTCGAGCAGGTCGGTCTCGAAGGCCAGGATCTGCTGGAGCCGCAGCGACCACTGCTGATCCCAGGGACGCGGGAGCCCCAGGGCCTCGTTCCAGGCCGGTAGCTGGATGGCCCGGGCGCGCGCGCTGCGCCCCAGCGACACGGAAAGTGCCTCAAGTGCGATCCGGTAGACGTTGTTCTCGGGCTGGGCCTCGGTCAGGCCGAGCGAGTTCACCTGAACGCCGTAGCGAAAGCGGCGAAGCTTGTCGTCCTCGACCTGGTAACGATCACGGCCCAGCTCGTCCCACAGCTCGGCCATCGCGCGGATCTTGGCGTGCTCCTCGACGAATCGCACGCCGGCGTTGACGAAGAACGAGATCCGTCCAAACACGCTACCCATCAGGTCGTCATCACGCCCTCCCGGTGCGGTGCCAATGCGCTCGCGTACGGCGTCGAGCACGGCGATCGCGTTGCTCATCGCGTAGGCGATCTCCTGCACCGGGGTGGCCCCCGCCTCCTGGAGGTGGTAGGAGCAGATGTTGATCGGATTCCAGCGAGGGACGTGCTCGACCGTATAGGCGATCGTGTCGGCGATGAGTCGCATGCTGGGGCCGGGCGGAAAGGCGTAGGTGCCGCGGCTCAGGTACTCCTTCAGGATGTCGTTCTGGGTCGTGCCCTGGAGCTGCTCCTGGGCCACGCCGTGCTCTTCGGCGGTGACGATGTACAGCGCCAGCAGCCAGGCTGCGGTGGCGTTGATCGTCATCGAGGTGTTCATCTCCTCGAGCGGAATGCCGTCCATCAGCGTGCGCATGTCGCCCTTGTGGGCGATCGATACGCCGACCTTCCCGACCTCGCCCCGGGCCAGCTCGTGGTCGGGGTCATAGCCCGTCTGGGTGGGCAGATCGAAGGCGACCGAGAGGCCCGTCTGCCCCTTGGCCAGGTTGCGCCGGTAGAGCTCGTTGGAGCGCTTGGCGTCCGAATGCCCCGCGTAGGTACGCATCATCCACGGCCGGTCGGGCTCGGGCAGGCGTGACGACCGGTCGGGCTCGGGCAGGCGTGAGGAGCTGAACTCTGACATCCCGCGTCCATTGTATGGCCGGATAGGCTGCAGGCTATGACCTCAGTGGCGGTCGTCGGAGGAGGCTTCGGAGGCGTGGGCGCGCTCGTCATGCTCGCTCGAGCCGGCTACCGCGACGTTACCGTGTTCGAGCGCGGCGACCGCATCGGCGGCGTCTGGAACAGCAACACCTACCCGGGCGCGGCGTGCGATGTCCCCTCACACCTTTACGAGTTCTCGTTCGCGCCCAATCCACGCTGGTCGTGCCGGTACTCGCCACAGGCCGAGATTCAGGCCTACATGGAGGACGTCGTCCGTCGCCACGGGGTGGAGGATCGGGTCCGGACCGGAACCGAGGTCAAGCAGGCGCGCTGGGTGGCGGATCGAAGCCGATGGTCGCTGCAGACATCGGCCGGCGAGCACGAGGCCGACGTGCTGATAACCGCGTGCGGCCAGCTGTCGGTGCCGAGCATCCCGCCGCTGCACGGCCTGGAGAACTTCGCGGGACCGGTGTTTCACACCGCGGAGTGGCGCCACGATGCCGGGCTCGAGGGTAGGCGGGTTGCCGTCGTGGGCACGGGGTGCAGCGCCATCCAGGTCGTGCCGGCGATCCAGCCGATCGTCAGCCAGCTCGACGTCTACCAGCGCTCTCCGGGCTGGACCTTCCCGCGGATGGACTTTCCCTACAGCGAACGCGCGAAGCACCTGTTCGAGCGTTATCCGTCGCTCCAGCGCCTGGATCGCGCCTCGATCTTCGCCTTCCACGAAGCGGGCGCCGCGGCGATGACCAGCAAACCGTGGCTACTGCCGGCGTTTCGCGCCCTCGGGCGTTTCCAGATCAACCGAGCGATCAAGGACCCGGAGCTGCGCCGCAAGGTCACCCCGACCGACGAGATCGGGTGCAAGCGCGTGATGCTGACCGACGAGTGGTACCCGACGCTGACAAAGGCCAACGTCGAGTTGGTCACCGATCGGGTCGAGTCGATCACGCCCGGCAGCGTGCGGGCAGGCGGAGTCGAGCGCCCAGCGGACGTGCTGGTGCTGGCCACCGGCTTCAGGACCCATGGGTTCGTGGCGCCGATGGAGGTGATCGGACGCGAGGGCCGTACGCTGGCCGAGACGTGGGACGGCCTCCCCCGGGCCTACCTCGGGGTCAGCGTGCCCGCGTTTCCCAACCTGTTCCTGATCTATGGGCCCAACACCAACGGCGGGACGGGCTCGGTGATCTACACGATCGAGAGCAGCGTCGCCCACGCGATCGCCGCCATCGGCCAGCTCGATCGGGTCGGGCGCGGGAGGATCGAGGTCCGGGCCGATGTCGCCGAGCGCTTCGCTCGTGAGCTGAGGGCCGCGCTGGCCGGCACCGTGTGGCACACCGGCTGCACGAACTGGTACGTGGACGAGAACGGCAACGACCCGAACCAGTGGCCGTGGCTGTGGCATCAGTACCGGCGCCGCACGGCGACCATCGAACCCGGAACGTACGAGATCGCAGCCGCCTGAATCTCGGGGCGCCAGCGGCCTGAGCCTCTGGCAATGGCAGCGGGGTGGAAGCCGAGATGCGATCGGCTGAATTTCGGGGCAGCTGGCCCGGCCTTGAGTTGCCGATTTTCTGTGCTCGCCGGCCGCTGCGAGGGCCGAATTCTTTTCCACACAAGGCGCGGGCAACTGGGGGGTGGAGTAAGGTCAGGGTCATGCCCGACCAGAGCTCAGCCGCCGACGAACACGCAATCCTCCAAGAGATAACCGCCCCGCTGGCGACACTTCCAGATGACGCCCTCCCGATCGCCGCGGAGGCCGATTTCCCTGTTGTGCTGCGGGGCTACGATCGCGTCGCTGTTGACGCCTACGTCAAGAAGACCAGCCAGCTGGTCGCCGAGCTGCAGTCCACGCGCTCGCCCGAAGCCGCCGTCCGGCGTGCCCTGGAGCGCGTTGGCGAGCAGATCACGGGCATCCTCAAGCGGGCCCACGAGACGGCCGAACAGATCACCACCCAGTCGCGCCGCGAGGCCGAGGACCGACTCGAGGCGGCCCGGCAGGAGGCGACCAACCTCACCGCCTCGGCCGAGGAGCGCGTCAAGGACCTCGACGCCGAAACCGACCGCATCTGGGCCGAGCGACACAGGATCGTCAACGATGCACGGGACCTGGCCAGTCAGCTGCAAGCCCTGGCCACCGCGGCCGCGGCGCGGTTCCCACCGGCGGGTGAGTCTTCGGAGGTCCCGGCGGTCACCGCCGGGTCTGCCGCCACGGCCAAGCCGATCGCCGCCGCGCCCGCCGGTCGTGACGACCCGGCCGGCCGTGACGACCCGGCCGAGGCCAGCGCGGCCACGGACCAGGAGCCGTCAACCGCCGAGCACCCAGCTGCCGCGGATGATGAGGTCGCCACCGGCGACAAGCATCCCGGCGACGCGGGCGATCCGGCTGGCGAGCGCACGGGCGTCCTGTCTCCGCTGGATCCCGAGGACCCGCACTCGCCCGGCTCTCAGCCGGAGCGCTAAGCGCCGCGGATGCGTCTCATCGACGTCGTGCACGTCGGCCGTCCGCGCGTGATCGGCGTCTGGCAGGTCGGCGATGTGCTCGTGGATCCGGGCCCGACGTCGTGCCTGCCCACGCTGCTCGACGCGCTCGGCGACAGTCGCCCGCGCGCCCTCCTGCTCACCCACATCCATCTTGACCACGCGGGTGCGAGTGGATCGCTGGTCCAGATGTGGCCCGACCTCGAGGTGTACGTCCACGAGCGGGGCGCGCGCCATCTGGCCGCCCCCGAGCGCCTGATGGACAGCGCCCGCAGGCTCTACGGCGACGACATGGACCGCCTGTGGGGCGAGATGGTCCCGGTGCCGGAGGACAACCTCAGAGTGCTGGAGGGTGGCGAATCGATCCTCGGCGGCAGGTTCAAGGTCGCCTACACCCCCGGGCACGCCTCACATCACGTCTCCTACCTCCACGAAGGAACCGCATTCGTGGGCGACACCGGCGGCGTGCGGATCACCGACAGCGGACCGACGCTGCCGCCAACGCCGCCGCCCGACGTCGACCTCGAGGCATGGCAACGGTCCATCGAGCTGATCGCCGGATGGCGGCCCCAGCAACTGGTGATGACCCATTTCGGTGCCAGCAGCGACGTCGAGGCCCAGCTCGACGAGCTTCGCCGGAGGATGGGGGAGTGGGCCGAGCTTGCACGTGAGAGCGACGAGCAGACGTTCATCGCGACGATCACCGGGGACACGGCGGATCGCGTGGACGCCGAATTCGTCCCGGCATACATCCAGGCTGCTCCGCCCGAGCAGATGTACGCGGGCTTACGCCGATACTGGCGCAAACGCGAAGAATCGACCGCCTCGCGCGACGCGAAGGTATCCTGAATCGTTGATGTCGCAGACGGTCGAGTTGCCACGTCTCGGCGGCCCGGGCAGCGGCGTTGGCGGACTGTGGCGCGTAGTCGTCTTGAACGACGACTTCAACACGTTTGATCACGTGGCCGAGACGCTGGCCAGCGTGATCCCCGGCGTCACCCTGGCCGAGGGCTATCGCTTCGCCGACCGGATACACAACTCGGGGGCGGCGATCGTCTGGAGCGGCCCGCGCGATGACGCCGAGCAGTACTGGGAGCAGCTCGACGCAGCGGGGCTGACGATGGCGCCGCTGGAATGCGGCTAGAGGCGTCGGCGGCGTGGGCGGGCGCTCTAGCCCCGGCCCGGCTGCGGCGCTCTAGCCCTGGCGCGGCTGCGGCGCTCTAGCCCTGGCGCGGCTGTGGCACGGGCGCGATCTCCCGCCGGCGCGGGAGTGCCTTGGCCAGCTGGCGCTCGGGGCTGACCCGGACCACATTCCAGACCAGTCCCAGCTTCTCCAGCAGCGCGATCATCAGACCGGTGGGGTCGATGATGCGCTCCCACAGCTTCAGCCCGTGAAAGGCCGAGGTCGGGAAGGCGTGGTGGTTGTGATGCCAGGACTCGCCCATCGACAACGGCGCCAGCCAGAACACGTTGCGCGACTCGTCGTCGATGTCGAAGCGCTTGCGCCCGAAGAAGTGACACACGGAGTTGATCGACCAGGTGACGTGATGGAGCATGAACACGCGCACGAAGCCGCCCCACAGAACCGCGGTGAGGGCCGTGCCGAGCCCTCCGCCGACCATCCAGCCCAGCACGAACGGAATCGCGAACCCCAGGACGACCCACACCCAGAACAGCTTGTCGACCGCGCGCACCACCTTGTCCTTGAGAAGGTCGGGGGCGAATCGCTCGCGTTCGGCGGTGCCCACTGATTCGAACAGCCAGCCCACGTGTGCGTGCCACAGGCCCTTGATCCCGCCCCAGAACCCAGGCCCGCTGAGGTGCGGCGAGTGCGGATCACCCTCCTGGTCGGTGAAGGCATGGTGCTTGCGGTGATCGGCGACCCAGGTGATCACCGAGCCCTGAACCGCCATCGACCCGAACACGGCGATGACGGCACGGAACGCCCGCGAGGATTCGAAGGCCCGGTGGGTGAACATGCGGTGGTAGCCGAGCGTGACGCCGAGCGCGGTGAGGACGTACAGCCCGATCATCATGCCGAGCTCCAGCGGACCGATTGCCTGGTTCCAGAGGAGTACGACGGCAACCACCAGGCCAATCAGAGGAAGGGGGACGCCGATCAGATTGGCGATCTTGTGGGCTCGGGACATCGACGCTTCTACGATACGCGAATATTGATGATGTTTCTCCTAGTCTTGCCACTATGGACCGGGCAAAACTTGTAGCTTCTGTACAAGTTCATGAGTGACCAGCCCTGGCATCAGTTGCCACCGCACATCGCGGAGGTGTTGCGCCCCGTGCTCGCCGAGGTGGCGGACGAGGTGATCGACTCCGTGCGCGCCATCCCGGCTTATTCCCGCCCGGTGGAGGGGCCATTCGGCGAGGGCCTCAGGTCGGGCGTCCAGGAGGCGCTGCGCCACTTCCTTGCCGAGGTCCAGGCCGGTGGCCCAGTTCCACGCTCGGAGGTATACATAACGCTGGGCCGCGGCGAGATGCGTGCGGGGCGAAGCCTCGACTCGCTGCTCACCGCCTACCGTCTCGGCGCCCGAGTCGCCTGGCGCCGATTCGCGGCCGCCGGCGTGGCCGCCGGGCTCGAGCCGGACACGCTCTACCTGCTGGCCGAGTCGATCTTCGCCTACATCGACGCGCTCTCAGCCGAGTCGGCCGAAGGTCACGCACTCGAGCAATCGGCGGCGGCCAGCGAGGCAGAGCTGCGGCGGCGCCGGCTGGTCCGCCTGCTCATCCGTGAGCCTGCGGCCGAACCGAGCATGGTCGAGGCGGCGGCCAGCGGTGCCGGCTGGTCGTTGCCGCGCACCCTCGCCGCGGTGGCCATCGGAGGCGGCCAGCGCGAACCGGCCGCGGCTCACCTTCCGCCCGAGGCGATCATCGAGACGATCGGCGAGATCGTGTGCGCGATCGTTCCCGATCCCGACGGTCCCGGCCGGCGGGCACAGATTGATCGCGCTATCGCCGAGGTCAGGGCGAGCGGTGGGCTCGGCACCACCGTGACCTGGCGCGAGGCGGCGGTCAGCTTCGCCCGCGCGCGCGGGGCGCTGGCGCTGGCTGACGGACACCCGGGACTGACGGTGGCGCGCGAGAAGGCGGGAGAGCTGCTGCTGGCCAGCGAGCCGGGCCTGGCTCGCGAGCTGGCCAGCGATCACCTGGCCCCGCTGGCCGAACTGCCGCCCGGCTCGAGGGCACGGATGACCGAGACACTTCGCGTGTGGCTCGCCGAGCAGGGGCGGTTGAAGCCTGTCGCCGAACGCCTCGGGGTTCATCCCCAGACGGCTCGGTATCGGGTCAGGCGGCTGCGCGAACTGTTCGGCGGGGCGCTCGACGACCCCGAGCAGCGCTTCTGGCTCGCGCTCGCGCTCCGTGTGAGTTAGGCCGCCGCCTGCGGTGACGGCTCGGGCTCAGGTGCTGGCTCGGGCGCAAGCGGAACCTCGGGACCGAGAGCGCCGCACACGAGCTCCTCCTGCCAGCCATAGGTCACGGGAATCTGGAAGCGCCCGGAGTTGCGGGCCCGGAACTCGATCATTTCGGGACCGTCCCAATAGGCGTACCAGTCGTTCTTGGACTCAAACCACGACATCTGGGTGATCTTGTACCGGTCATCCAGCGACTGGTGCACCGAGTACTGGGTCGCGCCGTAGCGCAGAGCGAGGGGCGCCACGCGAGCCACGTCCTCTGCGAGTGGCTCGTGACGCAGGACCGAGGCGTACCACTGAATCCAAACCACGCCGGCCATGCCTATGCCCCCACCTCGGCGCGAATCGCGCCCGGGCCCTCGTGTGTCTTGCCGTCGCCCTGCTCGCTGGCGCCGACGAGAATCGCGATCTTGCCCAGGTGCTTGTTGTCCCGCATCAGCTGGTGGGCCTCGGGGACACCCTCAAAGCCCATCGTCTGCCACAGCACCGGCCTGATCTTGCTCTCCGCGATCAGTTCGTTGGCCTTCATGCACTCGTACGCGTTGGCGAAATGGGACCCGATGATCTGCTTCTGGCGCATCCACAGGTAGCGCACGTCGAAATCGAGGTTGTAGCCAGTCGTCCCGGCGCAGATCACAACCTTGCCGAATGGCTTGACGGTCAGCACCGAAGTGGGGAAGGTGGCATGCCCGACGTGCTCGAAAACGATGTCGGGAGGCCCGCCGAGCGCGTCGGCCACGGCCTTGCTGAAACGGCGCGATTCCTTGAAGCGGGCCCTCTCCTCCTCCGGGCTCTCGCCGCCGCGGCGCATCATTCCCGCGAACTCGTTGCGGTCGATGTACCCGACTGCACCCAGCTGCTCGACCAGACGGCCCTTTTCCAGGCTCGACACGACGCCCAGGCTGTCGGCTCCGGTGAGGGCGCAGAGCTGGGTCGCGAACACGCCGAGTCCACCGGCGGCGCCCCAGATCAGCACGCGATGGGCGGCCTGGAGCTTGCATTGCGTGATCAGCATCCGGTAGGCGGTGAAATACACCAGGCCGTAGGAGGCGGCCTCCTCCCAGGTCAGATTCTGGGGGCGGGGCAGCAGCTGCTGGGCCTGGACCTTCGTGAACTGGGCGAACGATCCCCAGGTCGTCTCGTAGCCCCAGATCCTCTGGCTCGGCGCCGCCAGGGGATCGAGCCCGTGCACCTCGGGGTCCTCGTATGAGGCCTGGTTGCAGTGGATCACCACCTCGTCGCCCGGCTTCCAGCGCGTGATCCCCTGGCCCACCTTCCACACGACGCCCGAGGCATCCGACCCACCAATGTGGTGGCCGTACTCGGGATGGTCGCCGTAGCCGAACACTGAGACCGGCTTGCCCATCGCCGCCCACACGTTGTTGTAATTCACGCCCGCGGCCATCACACGCACGATCACCTCGAACGCGCCCGGCTCGGGGACCTCGATCTCCTCGAGTTGGAAGGCGTCGATCGGCTCGCCCTCGCGCTCGGGACGGATCACCCAGGCGGCCATCGTCGAGGGGAGCTCACCGGGTTCAGTCTCGACGTTTGCGACTTGGCTCAGATCAACGGCCACGGGAATGATGCCTCTCTCGGTTGGGATATCGCCGAGGGAGGGATCGTAGAGCAGTCTCAGCCCTGCAGGTCCGGTGCCGCGATTGTCGGCGGGTTGGTCGCGTTGGCCCTGGTGCTGGCGGCAGGAAACCGAGCGGGAGCCTCAGGCGGCTTTGGACTCTGCGGCGAGCGCTTCGGCCTCGGACATCCGTCCAGCGGTCGGCGCCGGCTCGGCCGCCAGCGCGGGCTTGGACACCCGCGGCTCGATGAGGATCCAGGCCAGGACCGCACCGCAGATCGTGACGATTGCGCCGACGAGCAGGCCAGTGCTCAGCGCCGAGACAAAGGCGTCCTGCACGGCAGCGATGATGGAGTGCGGCGTGTGGGCGCTGTTGAGCGTGGCACCGCTTCCCAAGGAGTTGGCGATCGTGGCGCGGGTGGCCGCGGGAACGTGGGGGAGGCTGGAGTTGATCTCCGAGCGCCCGATCGTGGCGACCAGTGCGCCCATGATGGCCACGCCGAACGTGCTGCCGACCATTCGGCTCATAGACAGCACGCCGGAGGCCGCGCCGGCCTTGGTCCGGTCAACCGCATTCATCGCTGCCGTGCTCATCGGCGACATGACCAGGCCCATGCCGGCGCCCATGAGGATGAAGCCGGGCAGGAGCAGGCCGTAGCCGGTGTGGATGGTGATGTGGGACTGGATGAAGATCGCCGCCGCGACGATCACCAGCCCGAGCGTCATCAGGGGGCGCGGACCAACGCGATCGGTGAGGCGTCCCGCCAGGGGGCCCATGACGATGATCACGACCGTCGAGGGCAGAAACCGCAGGCCGGTCTGGAGCGGCGAGTAATGCAGGATGTTCTGCATGTACAGGGTGACGAAGAAGAACTGGGCGAACATCGCGAACGTGATGAGGAAGCCGACCAGGTTGGCGCCCACCGACGTCCGCGAGCGGAAGAACGCGAAGTCGATCATCGGCGCCTTCACGTTGCGCTCGATCTGCACGAAACCGACGAGCGCCACGACGGCGGTGACGAACAGCCCGACGATGCGGGGCGATCCCCAACCCCAGCTGTTGCCCTCGACCAGCGCCAGCACGAGCGCCGTGAGGCCCACCGTCAGTGCGGCAATCCCGGCGTAGTCAACGGTCTTGCCGACGGTCTCGTCGCGCGACTCCTTGGCCGCGAACAGCGTCACCAGGGTGGCGACCACGGCGATCGGCGGGTTGATGAAAAAGATCGCGCGCCAGCTGACCTGCTCGGTGAGAAAGCCACCGACCACGGGGCCGATGGCCAGCGCCAGCGCGCTCACACCGGCCCAGGTACCGATGGCCATGCCCCGCTGCTCGGGCGGGAAGGCCTGCGTGATGATCGACAGCGTGGCGGGCATCATGAACGCCGCGCCGATGCCCTGAATCGCGCGGAACGTGACCAGCACGGTGTCGCTGGGGGCGAAGCCGATGGCGGCGCTCGAGATGCCGAACACGACTACCCCGAACAGGAACATCCGGCGCCGGCCGAAGATGTCGCCCAGCCTCCCGCCGGTCACCATCAGCACCGCGAAGGTCAGCGTGTAGGCGTTGACGGTCCATTCGAGGGCCGACAGGGAGGCGTGCAGGCTGCGTTGGATCGAGGGCAGCGACACGTTGACGACCGTGTTGTCGAGCATGACCATGAACAGCGCGAAGCACATCGCTCCGAGCGTCCACCAGCGGCTGTTCTCGGCGGTCACCAAACGGTGGCGGTGGGCCAGCAGGCGCTCGGTCACGATTGGAGGCCCTCCGGGCGGCAGGCGGCGACCTCCTCGCGCTCGAGCAGCTGGGACAGCGCTCGGGCGAGGGGCTGACGCTCGCCGTCGGTCAAGGTCTGGAGGAACTGCTCGAGGCCGGTGAGACGAGCGGCGTTCAGCCGCCTGATCGCCGAGCGACCATCGTCGGTCAGGCGGACGCGCTTCATCCGCCGATCCTCGACATCCTCGTGGCGCTCGACGAAGCCGCGTCGCACGAGATCGTCGACCATCCGGCTGGCCGCGGGGAGGGAAACGTGTACGAGCTGGGCACCCTCCTTGAGCGTCAGCTCGCGGTCCTGGTCCTCGAGGTGGTGGAGCAGCTTGATCTGCGTCAGCGTGAGCTCAAGGGCTCCGACGGCTTCGAACAGGTCGGCGTTACAGTTCTTGTGGAGGTAGACGACGACGGCGTAGAGGTCGCCGGCTAGGTCGGAGGCTGCGGCCGGAGCCACTGTTGCGTGAGCGGCTGTCGTTGCTTGCACGTATGCAAGTATTGCACACAAGTTATGTTTGCACAAGCGCAAATAAGGATTTCTGGGCGTGCCGGTGGGGCGAAGTGGGCGGCGGAACGGGGACGGCGGGCTTGGGAATGGGAGGCCGGATGGTCCGGGCGGCCCGCGCCGGCCGGCGGTTGACCCGGCCCGGCGGTTGACCCGGCACGGCGGTTGACCCGCCCGCACGGCGGTTGACCCGGCCGCACGGCGGTTGACCCGGCCCGGCGGTTGCCGGGCCCTGTTTCGTCACACTCGCCGCGCGGCTCAACGTGACAGTCGACCTGTCCAGACCGGGCGAGCGCCACGTTGAGGTTGAGCGTCAAAGGAAAGGTGGCACTGGCGCTCTGGGCGTTGGCGAATGTCACGTTCTCACGCACGCGATCCCGCCACCGCCGGCGACCCTCGTCGGAGCGCGCGACGGCGGTAACCCGCCGCGGACATATGACCGCCGACGGGCGCCGGCAACCGTACGCCAACGTGAAACTCGCCGCCGCCCCCTGGCGCGCCCACCGCCACCGCCACCGCCCGCTACGGCTGCAGCAGCTGACTGCTCGAGTCCGGCCTCGGCGCCCCGATGTGCAGGGCAGCGGGCTGAATCTTCGGGCCGCTGGCCAGGGCCGCCTCGCTGGCGACACCCGACGAGGTGGCCACGAGGTAATCGCCCGATTTCAGATCGACGGTGACCTGGGCGGTGGCCTGGGGATTGATCGGACCCGTCGTGGCCAGACGGGTGGAGTCGCCCTGATGGTGGACGGTGACCGACTCGGCGTCGGTCGACTGGTTGGTGACGATGAAGATGACCTGGCCGGCCCCGACCGAGGTGGGCGAGATCGACACGCGGTCGTTGTTGACGTAGACGGTGAGGTCGACGGGGGAGGCGGGCCTTGGCTTGTTGGCGAAGTGCGTGCTGCTACCACAGCCGGCCACGAGGACGGTTACGGCGGCGGCCAGCGTGCCGAAGGTCCTCTTGCGCATCGTGCTTGTGGATCTCCTCTCCAAGCTCCGCGGCGCGCCCGGTGCGCCTTGGTGCCAATTCGGCGAGAACCCTACTTCACCGTCGGCCATCGCGCGAGTTAACTTGTTCTCGGTGTATTGAGCGCCACCGGGCTCTGCGGGCGCGGCTCTGCCGAGGCGCTCGCAGCGGCGCCGGGGCTGGTCAGCTCGACGTTTGGTTGAGCGTCTGGCGCCGGCGCTCGAGTCGACGCAGCTCGCCCTGCAACTTGTCCCACGACTCGTGCTCGGCCTGCTCGTATTCGTCGCCTGTCAGTTCGCGC
This sequence comes from uncultured Solirubrobacterales bacterium, assembly GCA_963749545.1. Lineage (GTDB taxonomy): Bacteria > Actinomycetota > Thermoleophilia > Solirubrobacterales > Solirubrobacteraceae > Palsa-465. The sequence goes on along the minus strand of CAVVNG010000007.1, from coordinate 97,111 downwards.
AGACGCTCGTTGTACGCATTCCATGCGCGGCGAGTGTCGTTATCTAGCTCGCGCAGCTTCTCGCTGACGGAGGCTATAGCGGTCACGTTAAGACTCCTTCTCTAGCCGTACTTGCGATGCTACCCAGGCTCGCGGTCAACAAGACGCACTTCCTCGGTGGTTCGCTTAAACGTGAAGATGCAACTTGGGGCCCTGTCCTTCCCGAGGGCCACCACGCAAGCGCCGATGCGTGCTGTCCGGTGGCTGGCGTATCACCGGGGTCTTGGAGTTGCTCGACGCACCGATTTCCGCGGCGGAGTTCCTGGTCGTTGACACGGAGACCAACGGCCTCGCTGGAGACGCCTGCGAGATGACCGAGGTCGGGACCGTGCTGGTCGGTGGCGGCGAGTTGCACGAGCGATTCTCCTCGCTGGTCCGGACGGTGATGCCGCTGCGCCGCGGGATCCAGCGCTTCACGGGCATCACCCAACGGATGGTCGACGACGCGCCGGCGCTGGAGGAGGTGATGCCGCGCGTCAGGACCGACCTCGAGGGCCGGGTCATGGTCGCCCACAACGCCCCCTTCGATCGCCGCGTTCTGAGGCAGGCATTCGAGCGCAGCAACCTCGAGTGGCCCGATCCCCCGGTGATCTGCACCGCGCGGCTGGCCAGCGCGCTGCTGCCGCTCCAGCGAGAGCGCCGGCTGGGCGCTCTGGCCGATGCGCTGGGAATCGAGGTCGAGGGCGCGCATCGGGCGCTCATCGATGCGGAGACGTGTGCGCGCGTGCTGTGCGCGCTGCACCCCCGGCTGTGCACCCACGCCACGACGATTCGCGAGGCGCTGAGTGTGCTGCGGCCCCGTCGGCCGCGCAAGGTTAAACCCAGGCCGCCCATCGCCGAGACCTCCGCCCTCCCCAACCTCGACTTCTCCGACCTCCCGCGGGACCCCGGTGTCTACCTGTTCCGAGACGTGGCGGGCGCGACCCTGTACGTGGGCAAGTCGGTCTCGATCCGCAGCCGGGCGCGGGCGCACTTTGCGCCGTCGACACCCCGCGCGGCATGGACCCGGTACGCCGAGATCGTCGACTACCGGCCCACTCGCTCGGAGCTCGGGGCGCTGGTGCTCGAGAATCGCCTGATCAAGGAGCTCCGTCCGCCGGGCAACACTCGCCTGACCCGGCGCGACGACCGGCTCGTCTACATCTGCTGCCGGCTCGACATTCCCTTCCCGATCCTCGAGGTCTCGCCCAACCCGGCCTCCGGGCACGCGGTCACGATCGGCCCGCTCCGCGGGCGCCGGCTGGCGATCGAGCTGGTCGAGCAGCTCGACTCGCTGTTCGGGCTGCGCCACTGCGGGCGGCGGCTGCCGCGTCGCGAGCATCCGTCGGCCTATGGCCAGATGGGGCGCTGCCTGTCGCCGTGCCTGGGCGACCTCGATCCCAACCTGTACCGGCGGCGGCTCGACCAGGCCCTGCGCCTGTTCGTCGAGGGCGCCGGAGGCGGGGGCCGGCTGATCGGGCACGTCAACGGCCAGATGCGAGAGGCCGCGGCCCAGCAGCGCTACGAGCGGGCGTTATCGCTGCGGCGTCGCGCGCGCCGTCTCGGCGTGATCCTCGAGGGCCTCGGCGGCGTGCTCGAGGCGACCCACGCGCGTCCGCGGCTGCTCCTCGCCCCGCATCCAACGGGGCACAGCCAGGACGCGTTCTGGCTGGTGGCCGGTCGCCTGGTCGACTGGGGGCCGCTGCCGAGCGAGGTCGGCGAACTCGAGCGGCGGACCGGCGTGGCGCTGACCCGGGCCGCCCGGGGAGTCGAGATCGGAACGCACGTCCCACCCGACGAGATCGACGAGGTCCGGATCGTCGCCACCTACCTCGATGCCCATCCCGACACGCCCCAGCTGGCGCTTGACCCGGCGCCCAGCGCCGAGATGCTGCGAGCCTTCGCTCTACCGGAACGGCAGCTCGACGACCTCGGCACCGACGCCGTCGGCGCCGACGCTCACCGCCGACCCCGGAGGCGCCTCGCGGCGCACCAGGGCGAGCGCGATCGGTCCCAGGTCGGGTGAGTCGGCGACGCTGCCGACTCGGCCAACGGTCCGCTCGTCAAGGGAAATCTCCTCTCCGGTCTCGCACAGCCCCGAGAGGAGCAGCCCGCGGAGGAAGCGGTTCGGCTTGCCGCGGTAGTAGAGGCGCGCGACCGTTTCCTGACCGACATAGCAGCCCTTGGTGAACGACACGGCGCGGTCGTTGATCCCCGCCTCCTGCGGAATCACGCTGTCGTCGAGGTCGACGCCGTAGCGGGGGCGTCCAGACTCGATCCTCAGCACCTCCGCGGCGGACTCCGACACGGGCACCGCGCCGGCGGCCCTGAGCGCCGACCCGAGGGCGTCCGTCTCCGCGGCGTCGAAGAGGAGATCGACGCCCACGTCGGTCCGGATGACACGCGCGTCGATACCGGCCACGGACACCGGCGCGTTGGCATGCTCGACCTCGGGCAGATCGACCGGTCCGACCGCCGATAGCGCCCCTGGGCCGATCAACGAAAGCAGTCCGGATTCGAGGGTCCGCTTGCTCAGCACCACGTCGTAGCCGATGCTGAAGCGGCGAATCATGTTGAACAGCTCCTGAAGGGCCACCCGCTCGGTGTCCAGGAGCAGTTCGGCGGCGGTATCGAGGATCCGCAGATCGCCGAGCATCTTGCCCTTCGGGGTGAGGAAGGCCGCGTAGCACCCGTGACCCGGGCGCAGCGCCTCGACGTCGTTGGTGACCTGCCCCTGCAGGAAGGATCGCGCCTCGGGGCCTTCGAGCGCCAGCTTGCCTCGCTCGGAGCGGTCGAGCAGGCCGCAGGCCTGAGTAATCGTCACGTAATCGAGGGCCAGTGAGTCGGTCGAGGTCACGCCTCCCAATATAGGCGCGTCGATGACGTCTACGCTGAGGTTGCCAAAACTGATTTTTAGGCGTACCATAATCTCTGTAATGGCGCACCAGGACCAGGCCTCGATCTCCTCGGCCATCGAGGACTACGCGAAGGCCATATACGCCCTTGAGCTGCGGCAGGGCGGCCCCGTGAGCACCAACGCGATCGCCGAGCGACTCGCCGTGACGCCGGCATCGGCATCCGGGATGGTCAAACGGCTGGACGAGCTCGGCCTGGTCGAGCACCGTCCCTACCATGGCGTCTGGCTGACCGACGGCGGCAAGCGTGTCGCGCTCGAGGTGATGCGCCATCACCGGCTGCTCGAGCTGTACCTCGTCGAGAGTCTCGGCGTTCCCTGGGATCGCGTCCACAAGGAGGCCGAGGTGCTCGAGCACGTGCTCTCCGATGAGCTCGAGGAGCTGATCGCGGCCAAGCTCGGCAACCCGACGCATGATCCGCACGGCGATCCGATCCCCACACCGGATCTGCACATCGACGAGGGCAGCCGGCTCAGCCTGCAGGCGCTCAGCGTCGGCGATCGGGGGACCTTCACCCGCGTCTCCGATTCTGATCCCGACATGCTGCGTTACCTCGCCGATCGTGGGATCGCTCCCGGCGACGCTTTCGAGGTGGTCGAGAAGCAGCCGTTCGGCGGACCGCTGTTCGTCCGCTTCGAGGCTCAGGTCCACGTCCTCGGCGGCGCCCTGGCCCGGGCGATGCGCGTGGACGTCACACGATGACGCCGCCCCCGACAAGGATCGGGCCGCCGGCGCTGGAGGGCGCGAGCGGGGACGGCGCTGCCGTCACCGTCCCCGACGCCACCGTCGTCGCCAGCCCCCTCGAGCACCTCCTGGCGCGCGGCCGGGTGCGGGCGACCCTGGCCATGCTCGGCCCGGCGTTCGTCGCCTCGGTCGCCTACGTCGACCCGGGCAACTTCGCCACCAATATCCAGGGTGGCGCCAAGTACGGATACCTGCTGCTGTGGGTGGTGCTGCTGGCCAACGCGATGGCCATGCTGGTTCAGTACCTGTCGGCCAAGCTGGGGATCGCCACCGACCGCAACCTGCCCGAGTTGTGCCGCGAGCGCTTCCCGCGCTGGACGAGCTGGGGCCTGTGGATCCAGGCCGAGCTGATGGCCATGTCGACCGACATCGCCGAGTTCCTCGGCGCCGCGCTGGGTCTCAACCTGCTGTTCGGCGTTCCCTTGCTGACGGCCGGGCTGATCACGGGCGTGATCGCCTTCGCGATGCTGGGGCTGCAGTCGCGCGGCTATCGGGGATTCGAGCTGGCCATCAGCGCGCTGCTGGGGCTGGTGTTCGCCGGGTTCCTCTACGAGACGCTCCGGATCGGGCCCTCGGTCCACGAGTCGCTGCGCGGGTTGATCCCGGGGCTCGACGGCAGCGACTCGCTGTACCTCGCCGTCGGGATCATCGGCGCCACCGTGATGCCGCACGCGATCTACCTCCACTCGGCGCTGACCAACCAGCGGATGCCGGTGCGTGACGACTCCGAGCGCCGGCGTGTCCTCAAGTTCGAGCGGCTCGACGTGATCATCGCCCTGGGGCTGGCCGGGCTGATCAACATGGCCATGCTGGCCATGGCCGCCAAGCTGCTGCACGGCAACGGGCTCAGCGGCACGACAACGATCCAGGGCGCTCACGCCGAGTTGGGCCAACTGGTCGGTGGCGGCGCAGCGCTGGCCTTCGCCGTCGCACTGCTGGCCTCCGGCCTGTCGTCATCGAGCGTCGGTACCTACGCAGGCCAGGTCGTGATGAGCGGGTTCGTGAAGATCGGCATTCCCGTTCTCGCCCGGCGCGGCCTGACGATGCTGCCCGCCCTGGCGATCCTGGCCGTGGGGGTGAGCCCGACCAGCGCGCTGGTGCTGAGCCAGGTCGTGCTCTCGTTCGGGATACCCTTTGCCCTCATGCCGCTGGTCGTACTGACGAGTCGCCGCGATGTAATGGGCGTACATGTCAACCGCCGGCTGACGTCGGTCGCCGCCTTCCTCGTGGCGGGGCTGATCACGGCGCTGAACATCTTCCTGATCACGCAACAACTTTTCTAAATGGCTCTCGCCGACACGTTCACCGAGATCGTCGACTCGCTCCCCGACGACTGGACCGACCTCGAGTTCGATCTGCGCATCTTCGATGAGCGCCGCTACGTCGACGCGGCCACGCTGCTGGTCACCTGCAACGCCCAGCCGTACTCGAAGTACGACTGGCACTGGCGGCTGATCGTGGCCCACCGCTTCGGCCACGCGTCCGCCGCACCGGCCGTGCACTCGTCGCTGAAGCTGCTCGACGACGCCGGCATCGATGGCGAGCTGGCCCTGCGCGAGGTGCGCACCGGCCGGGCCGAGATCATCCAGGGGTGGGGCCGGACCGAGTCGGTCCGCGAGGAGTTCAGGCGCCTACGCGCCCAATAGCCGTGGCGCGCGTCGTCGCGTTCATCCCCGATTTGCTGTTTGGCTCGAACGTCCTCGGGGCGCTGAACGCGGCCGGGCATGAGACTCAGCTGACCGCGGACCCGTCCCAGGTGCAGGACGCCGATGTGCTGGTCGTCGATCTGACCGCGGACGCCGACGAGCGGATGGCCCGGCTCGAGTCGCTCGACCTGAGCCACATCAAGACGCTGGCCTTCTACTCGCATGTCGAGACCGATGTCCGCGAGCGCGCGCAGGCGGCCGGCTTCGATCTGGTCGTGCCGCGGTCGCGGATGGCTCGCGAGGGCGGCGACCTGGTCAGCAGGCTGGCCGCGTCAGCTGCCGATTAGCGACTGCGTGCCGGCCAGGAACTGGGGGTCGAAGGCGGCCCTCACATTGGGGGGCTTGGAGACGATCCCGAAGCGGGCCTCCCACTTCGACCAGGCGCGCAGCGTGTGGAGATCGAGCTCGCCGAACTGGCCGCCCGGACCGAGGAAGGCGGGCTCGACCGCCTTCAGCTCGGCGCTCACCAGCTTCGGGTCGAGGCCCGGCACGCGCGACTCGAGGTTGGCCTTGCTCCCGTCCGGGTCGGTGAGCGTCACCCCGTAGCCGCGGACGAGCGTCCTGACCACAGCGCGGGCCAGGCTCGGGTCCTCGCTGAGGCTCTGGCGGGTCGCGCACAGGACCAGCTCGGGGTATGACGGGGCGCCGTACCGGTCGACGCGAAAGATGTGAAAGCCGCGGTGGCGCTGCTGGAGGGTGACGCCCTCGTCGTTCCAGAACGCGGTGGCGGCATCAACACGCCCCGACAGCAGGGCCGGAACGGCGTTGAAGCCGATCGTCACCGTCTTGACCGCGGCCGGGTCCCCGCCGCCGCCCGACACGACCGACCGCAGTACCGCTGTATCGCTGGGCACGCCGGTCACCCCCACCGTCTTCCCGGTCAGCTGGCGGGGCGTGTGGATGCCCGGAGCGGCGATCACCGCGGCCAGGGGCCGCTCGACGATGGCCATGATTCCGACGATGTCCTTCCCCCGCTCCCGCGCGATGGCCAGGTCGTGGATGTCGAGGATGGCGAAGTTCGCCCGCCCGGTCTCGAGCAGCTTGATCGAGTCCGTCGAGGCTGACGGGGCGATCACGTGGAGATGGATGCCCTCGCCCGAGTCGAACGCCCGCGCCAGCGCCGAGTAGATGCCGGCGTGGATGGCATTCGGAGTGAAGTCGAGGATCAGGGTTGCGTTCCGATCGGTCGGGCCGGCGGCCGTCCCGCCGCATCCCGCCACGAGCCCGATCACGGCCAGAAACACGATGATCGCGCGGATTCGCATGAGCGCGGCAGGATAGGGCGCGCCTACGGGCTTCGTAGAATCGACCCACATGCGCCGCCGGGTCACGTTCAGTCGCAACGTCACGCTGTCGCTGTCGCGCACCTGCCGCTGCTACTGCAAGTACTGCGCGTTCGCTACTCACAGGCCGCATCTGCACGAGCCCGAGGAGGTCGTACGGATCCTCGATGAGGCCGTGCGGCGCCACCGCGTGAAGGAGCTGCTGGTGCTCACCGGAGAGAAGCCCGAGGTCCATCGGGAGGTGGCGGATCGGCTGCGCTCGTTTGGTTTTGAGGACTTTGTCGGCTACGTCGTGTGGGCGTGCGAGCAGGCACTCGAGCGCGGCGTGCTTCCGCACACGAACCTCGGGGTGCTTGACCGGGGCGAGTTGGCGCGGCTGCGCGAGGTGACGGCCTCTCAGGGACTCATGCTCGAGTCGGTCAACGAAGACCTGGTCGCCCATCAGGGTTCGCCGAGCAAGCATCCGGCGCGACGGATCGCGGCCATCGCCGCAGCCGGGGAGCTAAAGATTCCCTTCACGAGCGGGATCCTGGTCGGGATCGGCGAGAGCGAGGCGGAGCGGATGGACGCGCTCGAGGCGCTGGCCAAACTCCATGAGGCCCACGGGCACATCCAGGAGGTGATCCTCCAGAACTTCGTGCCCCATCAGAGCTACTACGGGCAGGAGCCGGCCGAGATTGCCGACGGTGCCGCTCGCGACTACTGGCGGACCGGGGTCTCGCACGGCCCGGCGCTCGACGCGCCGCCATGGGCCACGCCGGTCACGATCGAGGACATGACCCGGCTGATCGCGGAGACGCGCCGGCTGATGCCCGACATCGGCATCCAGGTCCCGCCCAACCTGTCGGACTGGTGGCCGGAGTTGATCCGGGCCGGAGCCACCGATCTGGGCGGGCTGAGCGCCAACGGCGATCACATCTCGCCCGAGCATCCGTTCCCGTCGCCGGCTCAGGTCAGAGGCCGCTTGCACGCCGACGGGCTGGCGCTCACCGAGCGGCTGTGCGTGTACCCCGAATACATCGACGCGGAGTGGATCGCCCGGCCGGTGATGGACGTGATCAAGACGGCGTATTGGTCGTTCATCCCGCGCCGCGGCTCGGGGCGCCGGGCCACGCTCACGCTCTCCGACGACCTCGCGCCGCGCGCGGTGAGGAGGGCCCGCGAGGGGATGACCCTCAGCCCCGACGAGCTCACCGCGCTGTTCGCCGAGCGCCGGCCGGCGGTGATCGAGGACATGCGCGCGGCGTCCGATGAGCTGCGTCGCGAGCTGGCGGGCGAGACGGTCACGTTCGTCGTCAACCGCAACATCAACGTGTCGAACATCTGCGTGGTCGGGTGCGCGTTCTGCGGCTTCGGGCAGTCCAAACGCTCGCCGGATGGCTATGAGCATTCCGAGGAGGAGTTTGAGCGGCGGGTGGCCGAGGCGGTCGAGTTCGGCGCCACCGAGATCTGCATGCAGTCGGGAATCCATCCCGACTGGGGGCTCGAGGACTACGAGAAGTGGCTGCGCGTGGCCAAGCGGCTCGCGCCGCAGCTGCATCTGCACGCGTACTCGCCGATGGAGGTCGCGCACATGTGCGACGTGAGCGGCCTGTCGGCGCGCGCGGTGTTCGCCCGGCTGCACGAGGCAGGCCTCGACTCGACCCCGGGCACGGCGGCCGAGGTCCTTCACGACGGCGTGCGCGAGCGGATCTCGCCCAACAAGCTGCCCGTGGCCCGGTGGGTGGAGATCATCGAGGCCTCCCACGCCGAGGGGCTGCGCTCAACGGTGACGGTGATGTTCGGTCACATCGAGGAGCCGTGGGAGCTGGCCGAGCACATGAGGGTGGTGCGCGAGCTGCAGGAGCGGACCGGCGGGTTCACCGAGTTCGTGCCGCTCTCGTTCATCCCCTTCCACACGCTGCTCGGGCGAACGCACGGGGTGCAGGAGATCTCGCGTGAGGAGAACCTCAAGCACACCGCCGCGTTCCGGCTCGCGCTCGGCAAGACCATCCCCAGCCTCCAGGCCAGCTGGGTCAAGATGGGACTCGACGCGGCCACCGAGGCCCTGCGTTGGGGCGTGAACGACCTCGGCGGGACGCTGATGGAGGAATCGATCTCGCGCATGGCCGGCAGTTACCACGGGGTGATGCTGACCCCGGAGGACCTCGTTGCCGCCGCCCACCGCGCCGGACGCCCAGCCGCCGAGCGGACCACGCTGTACGAGATTCTGCGGCGCTACGAGGTGCAGCCGGATGATTCCGGCGGCCCGCGGCTTTGGCGAGCCCGGATGGCGAGCGCGGGCTCACCGGAAGCGGCATGAGGATCGAGGCCGCCCGGAAGTGAACCGCGAGCCTGGCGTAACGGCGATCCGCGGGCGCGAAACCGGCGCCGAGCACCCCCGGTCGCTGTTTGCGGGCGTCGAGCCGCTCGAGGTATTCGTCGAGCTGCTGGCCGACATCGACACCGACACCGCCTCGACCGAGTTCTACGACCGCATCTGCGAGGCCATCTGTCGCCTGACCACGATGCAGCGGGCGGCGATCTTCATGGCCGACCAGGGGCGTCGCCGGGTCCGCGCCGTCGGTGCCCACGGCACCTCGTTCTCGCAACTGGCCGCGCTGCGTCCGACGCTGGTCAACACACCGATCGCCCAGCGCGCGCTGATCGAGGACGAGGTCATCGTCGTCTCCGAGGGGATCGAGGACGCCGTGCCGCCGGAGTACGCCCGAGTACTCGGCATCACCACGCTGGTGTGTACGCCGCTCAGCGCCGCCGGGCGCTCCTACGGTGTGATCTGCGCCGACCGCGGAGGGGGCCGGTTCGAGCTCTCCGACGGCGAGCGGCACCTGCTGTGGACGTTGGGCAAGACGGCCGCGCTCGTGGCCACGGCGCGCAACGCGACGCGACAGCAGGAACGCAATCGGCACCTCGGCGAGCGGCTCGACCTGGCCCGCGAGATCCACGAGCGCGTGATGCAGAGGCTGTTCGGGGTTTCACTGGCCCTGAGCGCCGAGTCCCCGCTCGACCCGGCCGAGCGCGAGCGCTGCCGGGTCGAGATGCAGGAGGCGCTGAGCGACCTTCGCCGCGCGCTCGAGCGGCCACTCGCCCCGCTCCCCCCCGAGACCGGGACCACGCTGGCCGCCGAGCTCGAGCGGCTGAGCACCGCGGCCGGGGCGCCGGTCGAGGTCGACTGGCCGTCCCAGGTGACGCTGCCGGCCGATCTCGAGCCGCTGGCGCAGTCCGTGCTGGCCGAGGCGCTGCGCAACATCGCCAAGCACGCGGTGGCGACCAGGGTGAGCGTCGCGCTCTCGCGCGACGATGACACCTTCACCATGGAGGTACTCAACGACGGCGTTCGGCCGGGCGCGCGACGGGCCGGGATGGGGCTGCGGCTGGCCGCCTTCGAGGCCCTCCAGCACGGCGGCGTAGTCGAGTTCGGAGCCACCGAGGCCGGCGGCTGGCGGGTGCGTCTGGTGGTCCCCCTGCCGTGAGCGCCGCGCCCGTCTCCGGCGCGAGCGCCGAGCGCAAGCTGCGAGTGCTCGTGGTCGACGACCACGACGTCGTCCACTGGGGCTTTCGCGTGTTGCTGGGCGAGCAGCCGTGGGTCGAGCGGTGTCTAGCCGCCCGTACGAGCGCCGAAGCGCTCGAGCTGACCCGCACGTTCGAGCCTCACGTTGCCCTGGTCGATCTGTTCCTGGCCGGCGAGTCGGGCGCCGAGCTGTGCGATTTGATCCGCAAGACCTCGCCGGGCACCAGGGTGCTCCTGATCTCGGGCGCCGGTCGCATGTCGCCGGCCACGGCGCGTGCCGCCGGGGCCTCGGGATTCGTCTCCAAGGACTGGGAGGCGGGAGAGATCGCCGCCGCGGTCAAAATGGTCGGCCTGGGAATGACGATGTTCCCGCCCAAGGCCGAGCAGCCCGCGCCGATGCTGAGCGAGCGCGAGCGCGAGGTCCTCGACCTGATCGCCGCCGGCTCGACCAACCGCGAGATCGCCGACCGGTTGTATCTCTCGCCCCACACGGTCAAGGAACACACATCGGCGCTGTACCGAAAGCTGCGAGCACGCAACCGCGCCGAGGCCGTCCAGCGAGCTCAGCGGCTCGGCTTGCTGGCGTAGCAGCGGTGATACGCCTCGCTTGGTGGGCCACGAACGCTAGGGTGGATCACGATGAACGCCCGCGCCGAGGCAGCCGAGCGCATCGGACACCGCTACGAGGTCCGCGTGCTCGAGCCGTCGCCTCCCGCGGTCGACGACGCGCTGTGGTTCGCCGACGATCCCGTGGCTCGGGGTGCGGTTCCACCTGGGCGCCAGGTCGTCTCGCCGGTGGCCAGCGGCGATCTGCTGTGGGCCGACGTCGCGCGCGATGACGAAGCGCTTCAGAGCTGGTGCGCCGATCGCTGGTTGGCCGCCTACCGGCCCTTGGAAGGTCCGCCGGGGCAGCTGGTCGCGACACGACGAGCGCTCCAGCGGCTGGCCGCGCACGTGGTCTCGCCGGCGCGCGAGAGGGCCAACGGGAAAATTGGGTTGCGCTACACGCGCGGCGGCTTCGGGACGCCGTTCTTCAACTCCGACGTGCAGGTCAGAGTTCAGGGCACCGACCTGATCGTCCAGCAGGGCGAGGCGGAGCGATCGGCGCCGATCACCACACTGGCGGCGGCCGCCTCGCACCTGGGGAACGAGATCGGCGTCGCGGCCGGCGACGACTCCCCCCTGCAGGTGGACCCTGGTGCGGCCGCGTTTCTGGGCGACTGGTACGGATTCGCAGCCTCGGTGCTCGAGGAACTCCGCGCCAGCGCGGGTAGGGACGCCGATCCCTCCCGCGTTCAGCTGTGGCCCGGGCAACTCGACCTCGCCGTCGAACTCGGCCGGGAGGATCGCCGGGCGCGCGCCACCTACGGCCTCTCGCCGGGCGACGACGCCCACCCCGAGCCCTATGTCTACGTGGCGCCCTGGGTCGAGCCGGAGGCGGGTGAACTGTGGCAGGCGAGCGGCTTTTCCGGCGCCGAGCTGACCTACGCGGAGCTGCTCGGGGCCGAGGACCAGCGCGCAGCCGCGCTCGAGTATCTCCACACGCGGATGAGCGCGCTCACCCGGTAGGGAATCTCCGTCTGCCCGCGCGAGCACCTTGCACGCCAACCCCCAACGCGGATATCTTCGCGCCATGACTGATACCGCATCGCTGGCTGGCCGCCGCGTCCTGATCACCGGTGCGGCACGGGGGATCGGCGCGTCGCTGGCGCAGAAGCTCGCCCAGCGAGGGGCGAAACTCGCGATCGTTGGGCTCGAGCCCGAGGCCCTCGCCGCCGTTGCTGCGCCATGTGGACCCGACACGTTCGTCGCCGAGTGCGACGTTTCCGAGTTCGAGCAAATCAGCAGCGCGATCGACATGGCCGCCGACGCGTTGGGCGGTCTCGACGCCGTCGTCGCCAATGCGGGCATCGCCGCCGGCGGCCCGCTGCTGGCTCAGGATCTGCGCTCGTGGGAGCGTGTGATCGAGATCAATCTGCTCGGGGTCATGTACACCGACCGCGCCGCCCTCCCGCATCTGCAGCGCAGCGGCGGGTATCTGCTGAACATCGCCTCCACGGCGGCGGTTCTGCGGGCGCCTGGCATGACCGCGTACTGCGCGGCCAAGGCCGGCGTCGAGGCGATGAGCGACTGCCTGCGGATCGAGGCGCAGCCGGTCGGGGTCCAGGTCGGTGTCGCATATTTCCTGTTCCTGGACACGGACATGGTCAGGGACGCCGAGCGCGAGATGCCGATGCTCGAGCGAGCCAAGGCCGAGATGCCGAGGTTCCTGGCCCGGACCTACCCGCTCGACCCGGCCGTGGAAGAACTGGTCCAGGCGATCGCCCAGCGCCGGCGGCGGGTTGCCTATCCACGCTGGATCGTCAAGGCGCTGGCGCTGCGGCAGCTGGTCGCCTCACCCCTGGCCGAGCGGGCCGCCGGCAAGAGCGCTCCGGAGGCTCTGCGGGTATATGAGCACCTGGTTGCCGAGCGAGGCGCCGCCGCCGCTTCGGCCACCGACCGCACCCGCGAGCTGGCCGGACTCTAGTCCCGTAGCTCGGTCAGCTTGCGCCGTTGCAGCTTGCCGGTGGAGGTGCGCGGCAGCGTCTCGACGAAGCTGATCTCCCGTGGGACCTTGTAGCGGGCCAGTCGGCTGCGAACGAGTGTGCGCAGCTCATCCTCGTAGTCTTCCGAGACCGACGCGCCGGGTGCCGGCACGATCATCGCGCTCAGCCGCTGTCCGAAATCCGGGTCTGGGATGCCGTAGACGGCGGCGTCGGCCACGGCGGGATGGGTCAGGAGCAGCTCCTCGACCTCCTGCGGGAACACGTTCTCGCCGCCGGACACGATCATGTCGTCGTCGCGGCCGTCGATGAACAGGCGCCCGTGGGCATCGAAATGTCCGAGATCGCCGGTGCTCATCAGCCCGTCGATAATCTCCTTCCCGCCACCCCCGGTGTAGCCGTCGAACAGCAAGGGGCTGCCGACAAAGATCCTTCCGGTGACTCCCTGGGGCTGCTCGACGCCCTCCTCATCGAGGATCCTGACCGTGACTCCGGCCGCCGGGCGCCCCACCGTCCCGGGGGCCGCGCGCAGGTCGCGCGGCGTGGCCAGCGTGCCCGATCCGACCTCGGTCGACGCGTAGCCGTTGTAGAGGATCTCGCCGAACTCGTCCATCACCGCTGTGGCCAGCTCGGGCGGCAGTGGCGCGGCGCCGCTGACGATCATCCGCAGCGAGGAGGTGTCGTAGCGCTCGCGCGTCGGCGCGGGGAGATCGAGAATCCGTCCGAGCATTGTCGGGACGGCCAGCAGCATCCCGGCGTGGTGGCGGTCGATCGCCGCCAGCGTGGCCTCGGGTTCAAACCGCCGGCGAACCACGATCGGGGAGCCCAGCGCGGCCCCGAGTGCCATGCCGATGAGTCCGTAGAGGTGGAACAGCGGCGGAGCGATGACGATCGGCTCGCCCGACTTGGGTCCCGGCCGGATTCGCCCCAGATCGAGGAGCCCGGCCACCATCATCGGGGCGAGCGAGCGCGTCCGGACCGTGCGGGTGGCGCCCTTGGGCGTGCCGGTCGTCCCCGAGGTCAGCATTACGATCCGCCCGGGCGAACGAGGCGCGGGCGGTGGGTCGGCCGCTGCACCAGCCGACAGCAGGGCCGCGATCGTGGGCCGTCCAGGCTCGCCCTCGTGCCAGCCCAGGATCCGCGGTCCGGCGAAGCCCGCCTCGTCAAACGCGGCGGCAAATTCCTCGTCGTGCACTGCGGCGGTCACGCGCTCGCGGGCCAACACGTCAGCCAGTTGCGGTCCGGCGAAGTCGGTGTTCAGCGGGACGAGGTCGCACCCCAGCCGGCCGGCGGCCACAGCCGCCAACACGAACCCACGGTGATTGCGGCACATGATCGCCAGCCGGTCGTCGCTGTCCAGGTCGAAATGAGCGTGGAGCGACGCCGCCAGGCCGCCTGCCTCCTCGTCGAGCGCGGCGAAGCTGAGCGTGCCGCGTTCGTCGATCACCGCCGGGCGCTCCCCGTACAGCTGCGCCGCCGCCGTGGCGGCGAACGCCGCTCCAGCCCCGTAACGGAGCTGGGCGAGCGCGATGCGGGCCAGCCGGTCGGGCCGGATCGGGCGCACGACGCGGAGACCGCTCATCGTGACCAGCCCGCCGATCGCTTCCTGAGCCAGGCGGGCCGAGCTGCCCAGCAGCGCGCTCGCGGACATGGTTACGGGCGGCAGCGATGCAGGCATGGGACCCCTCCGGCGGCTGTCAGGGTTGGCGCGGCGGGCGTGACCGGCGAGGGCCGATTCGATCGGCCGCTGTGCCAGGCGATAGCTCGCGCCTCCCAGCCGCGCCCACAGGGGCGCGATCTCGCGCGGGCGATCGGTGATCGCCCGGGCAACGATGCCGGCGGCCTCATCTGTGCTCATGGCCGGGATGTAGTTCCAGATCCGGAACGGTCCCAGCATCGGCGAGCGCACCAGCTGCAAGTGGATCGATGTCGTGGTGACGCCATCGGCGCGGATCTCCGGCGCGACGCCGCTCAGCCACGCCTCGAAGGCGGCCTTGGATGCGATGTAGGCGCTCCAGCGCAGCGCCGGCAGATCGACGCCGGCCGTGGCCACGTTGACGATGTGCCCGCTGCCGCGCTCGCGCATCGTCGGCAGCAGTCCCAACAGCAGCCGCACCGGCCCCAGGTAGTTGACCTTGATCGTGCGCTCGACATCGCGAAAGCGCTCGTAGGACTCGGAGATCCAGCGTCGGATCGAGAGGCCTGCGTTGCACACGACCACGTCAACGTGACCGTGCTGCCCGAGGATCTCGGTGACGAGATCGCCGACGGCCTCGACATCGGACAGATCACAGGCGTGAACGAACGCACGGGCGCCGTCGGCGAGGATCGCCTCGCGCACCTCCTGCAGGCGCTCCACTCGCCGGGCCACGAGCAGCACGGTGGCCCCGGCCGCCCCGAGGCGCAGCGCGGTGGCTTCGCCGACGCCCGACGACGCCCCGGTGACCAGCACGGTCTTTCCGGCCACCGCGTGCCGCAGCCGCTCGTCGCTGGTGCCGCGGCTGGTGGCGCCGATCAACAGCCTGACCGAGCGGGGCAGGCGCTCGCTCATCGGCCCCGCATCATCCACTCGATGGCCGGAAGCTTGACCGCGTGGGGGAGGTAGCGAGCCGCCTGCATGGCGGCGCGCATCGACAGACCCGGCACCACGACGCGACTCCCTGACTCGAGTCCCTGAACTCCCGCGCGGGCGGCGTGCTCGGCCGTGATCCACGCAGGACGGGGGACGGTCTGCTCGAAAGTCTGCCCACCGTGTACCTCCCAGCCCGAGATCTGCCAGAAGTCGGTGCTCACCGGCCCGGGGGCCAGCGCGGTGACCGTCACGCCGTGGCCGCGCTGTTCCTGGTGGAGGGCCTCGGAGAATGTCAGCACGTAGGCCTTGGCTGCCGAGTAGCCGACCGAGTAGGGCAACGGCTGCATGCCGGCCGTCGAGGCGACGTTGAGGATCGCGCCCTGCCCTCGTTTGACCATTCCGGGCAGGAAGGCGGAGGTCAGCGCCACCACTGCCTCGACCAACACGTGCACCTGCTCGAGCTCGCGGGCCGGATCCGACGCGTCGAACGGGCCGTTGGTGGCGAATCCCGCGTTGTTGACGAGGATCTCGACATCGAGCCCGAGCTGCGTCACCCGGCCGGGGATACGCGCGCGGGATGCGGGCTTGCCCAGATCACAGGCGATCGTCTCGGCACGCCCGCCGTGCTCGTCCCGCAACTCGGCCGCGAGTTGCTCCAGGCGTTCCTTGCGGCGGGCCACGAGCACGACGTTGTGCCCGCGCGAGGCCAGCTCACGCGCGATCGCGGTGCCGATCCCGGCCGAGGCACCCGTGATCAGCGCAGCCGATGTGGAGGTAGGTTTCGGGAGACTCACCTGGAACTAGTGCGATGGTATCGACATCCGGGGTCCCCCCGAACGGGGGGAACTCAATCACGGACCTGTATCTGTGACGAGCCCGCTGCGTAGGTTCTAAACGAATGAGCTTCACGTCGATCATCTTCCCGGGACAGGGGAGTCAGACGCCCGATATGCGCGCCACGGTCGCCGAGCACCGGCCCGACCTCCTCCAGCTCGCCGGTGACATCGTCGGCGTCGACCCGTTCCCGCGTGCCGAGGAGGCGACCAGCTATGCCCAGCCGGCGATCTTCTGCGCCAGCTTGGCCGGCTGGCAAGCACTCGGCCGCCCGCTCGGGGATTTCATGGCTGGGCACTCGCTCGGCGAGCTGGCCGCGCTCGTGGCGGCAGGCGCCATCAGCGATCAGGACGGGCTGGAGCTCGTGGCGCTCCGCGGGCGGTTGATGCACGAGTCCGGCGAGCGGGCCGGCAACGGCGGAATGCTGGCGCTGATCGGTGCCGGCGCGGCCGAGCACGCGAGCGGGCTGGCCGACACCCACGGGCTGGCGGTGGCCAACGACAACTCTCCGCAACAGGTGGTCCTGTCCGGCGAGCGGGCCAGGTTTGCCGATGCCGCCGCGGCCGCCGAAGAGCTGGGCCTGCGTCCGGTCGAGCTTCCGGTGACCGGCGCGTTCCATTCCCCGATGATGGAGGGCGCGGTGGCGGAGTTCACCGGCGCTCTGGCGCGCGTCGAGGTACAGGACCCGCGCGTGCCCGTCTTCTCAGCCGTCACCGCCGCCCGCTTCGACGACATTCGCCGACGGCTGGCCGAGGCCCTCGTCAGTCCGGTCCGCTGGCGCGAGACCGTGCTGGCCATGCACGAGCAGGGGGCTGAACGGTTCGTCGAGGTCGGCCCGGGCAAGGTGCTCACCGGGCTGGTCAAGCGCACCGTCCGAGACGTGGAGCTCGTCCATGGCTGAGGTGACCCTGACCGCCCCCACCGCTGCGCCCGCGCCGCCGACGCAGCGGCTGACCACGATCATGTCGGTGGCCACTGAGCTTCCCGCAACGCGGCTGACGAACGCCGAGGTGGCCGAGATGGCCGGCGTCAGCGAGGACTGGATCCTGTCGCGCACCGGTATACGCGAGCGACGCCGCGCACTCCCCCACGAGCGGCTCAGCGACTACGCTGCGGCGGCGGGTGCCCGCGCGCTCGACCGGGCCGGGATCGGCGCCGAGGACCTGGATCTGGTCATCGTCGGGACGCTGACCGCGGACGAGGTGACGCCCAACACGGCCCCGCTCGTAGCCCACGAGCTCGGCGCCCATCGCGCCGGGGCGTTCGACGTCGGCGCCGCGTGCACGGCCTTCCTGTCGGGTCTGGCCGTCGGCACGGCTCAGATCGAGAGCGGGCGCGCCGACTACATCCTGCTCATCGGAGCCGACTTCGTCACCCGGATCGTCGACTACACGGACCGGCGGACGGCGCCTCTGTTCGCCGACGCCGCCGGCGCCGCCGTGCTTGGCCCGAGCGAAGACGGACGCGGTTACGTGGGGCCGATCGTCCTCGGGGCCGACGGGAGTGGGGGGCCAAAGCTGATCGCTCCCCACGCCACGCGCAAGATCGAGATGGACGGAACCGAGGTCTTCAAGCATGCCGTGGCGCGCATGTCCGAGGTCACGCTGGCCGCCGTCGAACGCGCCGGACTGACGCTCGAGGAGATCGACGTGTTCGTCTACCACCAGGCCAACGCCCGCATCACCCGGGCGGTGGGCGAGCGCCTCGACCTTCCGACCGATCGGGTCGTCGATTGCATCGAGACCCTGGGCAACGCCTCCGCGGCGACGCTGCCGGTGGCGCTGGCCGCCGCCGAGCACGAGGGACGTCTCAAGCCGGGCGCCACCGTCCTGCTGAGCGCGTTCGGAGCAGGATTCACCTGGGGCGGCGGCGTGATCGAATGGGGAGGGACTGAGCTTGGCTGATCGCGTGGGATGCGCGCTGGTGACCGGCGCGTCACGAGGCATCGGAGCGGCGATCGCGGGCGCGATCGCAGAGGATGGCTGGCCGGTCGGCGTCAACTACCGCGCCGACCGCGACGGCGCCCAGTCCGTCGTGACGCAGATCGAATCCGACGGCGGGCAGGCCTGCGCGCTCCCCGCCGACGTCACCGAGCCGGGCGCCGCCGATGGTCTCTTCGGCGCGCTCGAGACCCGCTTCGAGCAACCGGTGCTCGTGCTGGTCAACAACGCCGGCATCAGCCGCGATGACCTGACCCCGTCACTGAGCGACGAGCAGTGGGACGACGTGCTCAACACGAACCTCACCGCCGCATTCAGAATGACCCGCCGGGCGCTGCGCCCGATGCTGCGCGCCCGCTCGGGGCGGATCGTCAACATCTCCTCGGTCGTCGGCCTGCGTGCCAACCCGGGCCAGTCCAACTACGCAGCGGCCAAGGCCGGACTGATTGCCTTGACCAAGACGACCGCCGTCGAGGTGGCACGCCGCGGCATCACGATCAATGCGGTGGCGCCCGGGTGGATCGACACGGCCATGACCGCCGAGGTGTCCAAGGAGCTGCTCGAGGCGGTTCCCGCACGTCGGGCCGGCACCCCGGAGGACGTCGCGGCCTGCGTACGCTTTCTCGTATCGGACGCGGCCGGCTACGTCACGGGAGCGGTGCTCCCCGTGGACGGAGGCCTGGCGGCATGAAACCTACGACTGACAGGAGCAGTGCCATATGTCGACAGTGACCAACCAGCAGGTCGAGGCGCGGGTGATCGAAGCCCTGGCCAGCTTCGGCCCGGACATCAGCCAGATCACCCGGGAGGCCACCTTCGAGGAGCTCGACATCGACTCCCTCGACCTCGTCGAGCTCGCGCAGATCGTCGAGGACGAGTACGGCGTCGTCCTCAAGGGTGAAGACATGAAGGACCTCAAGACCGTTGGCGACGCGATCGATCTGATCGCGGCGAGGGCAGCTTGAGGCGTCGAGTCCTCATTACGGGTTTGGGCGCAGTGACGCCGCTCGGCGTCGGCGCCCGCACCCTGCATGAACGGTGGGTGGCCGGAGTCTGCGGCATCGCAGACGGCGAGGGCGCCTGTCGGGAGTTCGACCCCAAGGAGTACCTGTCGGTCAAGGAGGCCCGCCGGCTGGACCGTTTCTCCCAGTTCGCCATCGTGGCCTCGGGCGAGGCCCTGGCCCAGGCCGGCTGGAGTGATGAGCTGCCCTACGACCCGTTCCGCATCGGTTGCGTGATCGCCACCGGGATCGGCGGCATCGACACCGTCGAGACCCAGCACGACGTGATGCGCGACAAGGGGGCCAAGATGGTCTCGCCGCTCGGCATCCCCCAATACATGCCCAACGCCGGCGCGGCTGCCGTGTCGATGAAGTACGGCCTCAAAGGCCAGATGTACGGCGTCGTGTCAGCCTGCTCAGGCGGTGCCCACGCGATCGGCTCGGCCGTGCGGATGATTCAGTACGGCGACGCCGACGCCGCCCTGGCCGGCGGGGCCGAGGCCACGTTGACCGAGTTCGGTTTCGCCTGCTTCAACTCCATGCAGGCCCTGTCACCGACCGGCATCTCGCGTCCGTTCGACGCCCGCCGCGACGGTTTCGTGATGGGTGAGGGCGCCGGAGTGCTGGTGCTCGAGGAGGCCGAGGCGGCCGCCGCGCGCGGCGCGACGGTCCTGGGCGAGGTCATCGGCTATGGCTCGACCTCGGATGCGCATCACCTGACCGCCCCCGAGCCGACCGGCAGTGCGGCCTCGAAGGCGATCGAGCTCGCCCTGGCCGACGCCGGAGCGACGGCCGAGGACATCAGCTATGTCAACGCCCATGGCACCTCCACCCAGCTAAACGACGCGGCCGAGACCGTGGCGCTCAAACGCGCGCTCGGCGACCAACGGGCCAAGCAGGTCCCAGTGTCCTCGACCAAGTCGGCGATCGGGCACCTGCTCGGCGCCGCCGGAGCCGTCGAGGCCGTGGCCACGGCACAGATCCTGGCCAACCGCGTGATTCCGCCGACGCTCGGTTACGAGGTGCCCGACCCCGAACTTGATCTCGACTACGTCCCCTACAAGGCCCGCGAGCTGGCGGTCGGAAACGGCCATCCGCCGCTGGCCATCTCCAACTCGTTCGCCTTCGGGGGCCACAACGTCGCATTGGTCCTGAGAGGTGCCGAAACATGAGTGCAACTGCGGTTCGTGAACGGCGCACACGCCTCGATCCGCTCGAGCGGCTCGAGGCCCTGTGTGACCCAGGCAGCATCCACGTGCTGCGCTCGCGCGTGCAGTCGACCAAGCTCGGCGAGCGGGCGATCGCCGGAGACGGCGTCATCGGCGCCACCGGTTCGGTCGAGGGCCGTCCGATCGCCTGCTATGCCCAGGACGGGTCGTTCCTCGGCGGCTCCCTCGGCGAGCGCCACGCCGACACGATCGTGCGCGTGCTGCAGATGGCCGAGCGGGCCCAGATCCCCGTAGTCGCGTTCGTCGAGTCCGGCGGCGCGCGGATGCAGGAGGGCACGGCCGCGCTCGGCGGCTACGGGCAGATCTTCCGCCAGACGGTGGCCATGACCGGGCTCGTGCCGCAGATCTCCGTGGTGTCCGGCGCGTCGGCCGGCGGCGGCGCGTACTCGCCGGCGCTCACCGACCTCCTGTTGATGACCGAGGACGCCTCGATGTTCCTCACCGGGCCGAGCGTCGTGCGCGACGCTCTCGGCGAGGAGATCGACGCCGCCAGCCTCGGCGGCCCTCACATCCACGATCGCAATGGCGTCTGCCACCTCGTCGAGCCCGATGAGGCGAGCGCGGCCGAGCGCGTCCGCCAGATCCTCTCCTACCTGCCCTCGGCAGCCGGTGAGGAGGCCCCGCGTCACGACCCCGTGCTGCCCGAGCTGGCCGATCCCGGTGCCGTGGTGCCCGCGGAGCCGCGCCGCGTGTACGACGTTCGCGACGCCCTGGCCGGAATCATCGATGCGGACTCGCTGCTCGAGCTGTTCCCGCGCTGGGCGCGCAACGTGGTCACTGCGCTGGGCCGGATCGAGGGCCGGCCGGTGGCCATCGTGGCCAATCAGCCCCGCTACCTCGGTGGTGTGCTCGATGCCGAGTCCTCCGAGAAGGCGGCCCGGTTCATCGGCTTCGCCGCCTCGTTCGGGCTTCCCCTCGTCGCCGTGGTCGATACGCCCGGGTTCATGCCCGGCTCGCGCCAGGAGCAGGCCGGGGTGATCCGACGGGGCGCCCAGCTGGTCCGCGCCTTCGCCTCGGCTCCGGTGCCCAAGGTCACGGTGGTCCTGCGCAAGTCCTATGGCGGGGCCTACATCACGATGAACTCCCGCGACCTCGGGAGCGATCTGATGCTGGCCTGGCCCGACGCCGAGCTGGGGATCATGAGCGCCCGCGCCGCGGTCGGCATCGTCCACCGCCGCGAGCTGCGTGTGGCCGGCGACCCCGAGCAAGAGCGGACGAGGCTGGCCGAGGCGTATGCCGAGGAGCACCTCCGAGCCGAGGCCGCCGCGGCGTCCGGCTTCGTCGACGAGATCGTCGAGCCGGCCGACACGCGGCAGCGCCTGACCGCCGCACTGCACGCGCTCGCGAGGGCGCGGCGGTGATCCTCGCCGGGAAGCGGCTACTGATAACCGGCGTCCTGACCAAGGACTCGATCGCCTTTCACGCCGCCAAGCTCGCCCAGGAAGAGGGAGCGTCGGTGATGCTGACGAGCTTTGGCCGGGCGCGCCGGATGACCGAGCGCGCGGCCGGCCGTCTGCCCGAGCCGGCCGAGGTCATCGAGCTCGACGTCAACAGCGCCGAGGACCTCGACGCTCTCTCCGGCGCCGTGGGCGAGCACTGGGACGGCGTCGACGGGGCGCTGCACGCGATCGCCTTCGCTCCCGAAGACGCTCTCGGCGGACGGTTCATGACCGCGCCGGCGCAGAGCGCCATGCAGGCGTTCCAGACCAGCGCGTTCTCGTTCAAGGCGCTCGGGGCGGCGCTCGATCCGCTACTGAAGCCGGGGTCGAGCCTGATCGGGCTCGACTTCGACGCCTCGGTGGCCTGGCCGATCTACGACTGGATGGGTGTGGCCAAGGCCGCGCTCGAGTCCGTGGCCCGGTACATGGCGCGCGATCTCGGGGCCAAGGGCGTCCGGGTCAACCTGGTGTCGGCCGGCCCACTCGGGACCGTGGCCGCGCGCGGGATCCCCGGCTTCGAGAAACTGGCCGAGCTGTGGCGGGCCCAGGCGCCACTGGGCTGGGATATCGACGACCCGCTCCCGGTGGCGCGCGCAATCTCTTTCCTCTTCTCGGACTACTCCCAGGGGATCAGCGGCGAGATCCTGCACGTCGACGGGGGCTTTCACGCGATCGGCGCACCGGCCGATCTATAGATGGTTCATGGCGCCCCGTAGAGTGGGAGCACGGTGGATCGCTGGCTGAAAACCGAACGCGAGGTCCGGGTGTGCGCCGTGCTCGGGGCGATCACGATCGCCTTCTCCGGCATTCTCGTGCGCCTGAGCCACGCGTCGCCCTCGACGGCGGCGATCTTCCGCTGCTGGTACGCGCTCCCGGTGCTGGGGCTGATCGTCGTGTGGGAGAACCGGCGCTTCGGTCGCCGCACCTGGGCCGATCACCGGCTCGCTGTGGCCGCGGGCGTGTTCTTCTCGGTCGATCTGATCCTGTGGAACCGCTCGATCGCCGATGTGGGCGCTGGGCTCTCCACCGTCCTGGCCAACATTCAGGTCGTACTGGTCCCGCTGGTCGCCTGGTTCGTGCTCTCCGAGCGGCCGGGGCGGCGCGTGCTGGCTGCGCTGCCGATCGCGCTGTTTGGCGTGCTCTTGATCTCGGGCGTTCTCGATCACGAGGCGTACGGTCGCGACCCCGCGCGCGGAACCGTCTACGGGTTGGCGGCGGGGTGTTGCTACGTCGGCTTCCTGCTTCTGTTGCGCCAGGGCCAGTCTGATCTGCGCCGTCCCGCGGGGCCGCTGTTCGACGCCACCGCGACGGCCGCGGTCCTGTGCGTGATATTCGGACTGATTCTCGGCGATGCACACCTGGCTCCGGCGTGGCCGGGGGCGGCCTGGCTGATCGTGCTCGCGCTGAGCTCGCAGGTGTTCGGCTGGTTGCTGATCACGATGTCGCTCCCGCGCCTGCCCGCCGCCATGACCTCACTGCTGCTGACCGTGCAGCCCGTCGGCACGGTGGCGCTCGCTGCGCTGATCTTCGCCGAGTCGCCCAGCGACCTCCAGCTCGTCGGGGTGGCCCTCGTGCTGGTCGGGCTGGTCGTGGCCACGCAGCCGGTGCGGCGGCGCATGGTCCGCGTTCAGGCGATGGCCGGTGCCTCAGGCAAGCGCTCGAGCGCCGCCTGCATATCGGCCTCGGAGAACTCCGGGTCCTCCAGTTCGCCGGCCAGGAAGGCGTCGTACGCGGCCAGATCGAAGTGACCGTGTCCCGATAGGCCGAGCAGGATCACCCGCGCCTCGCCGGCCTCGCGGGCCGCCTGCGCCTCGGCAATCGTCGCCCTGATCGCGTGTGCCGGCTCGGGGCCGGGGATGATCCCCTCGGTGCGGGCGAAGCGCACCGCGGCGGCGAAGACCTCGTTCTGCCCGTAGGCCCTGGCCTCGACCAGCCCGGCCTTGACCAGTCCGGACACCATCGGCGAGTCGCCGTGGTAGCGCAGCCCACCGGCGTGCACGGGTGGGGGGACGAAGTCGTGGCCCAGCGTGTACATGGGCATCAACGGTGTCAGTCCCGCGGTGTCGCCGAAGTCGTAGCGGTAGGCGCCACGAGTCAGCGTCGGGCAGGCCGCCGGCTCGGCGGCGAGGAAGCGCATCTTGGCGTTGCCGCGCAGGACCTCGCGCACGAACGGGAAGGTCAGGCCGGCGAAGTTCGACCCGCCGCCGACGCAGCCAACGACGACGTCGGGCTGTTCGCCGGCCATCTCCATCTGTGCTGCCGCCTCCTGCCCGATGACCGTCTGGTGCAGACACACGTGGTTGAGCACGGAGCCGAGGGAATAGTTGGTGTCCTCGCGCTGGGCCGCCACCTCCACCGCCTCGGAGATGGCGATGCCGAGCGAGCCTGTCGGGTGCGACGCGTTGGCCTGGCCGGCCTGAGTGAGGTCGCTGGGCGAGCGATGGACGGTGGCTCCCCAGGTCTGCATCATCGAGCGGCGGTAGGGCTTCTGGTCGTAGCTCGAG
The DNA here is from genome assembly GCA_963749545.1 of uncultured Solirubrobacterales bacterium. Lineage (GTDB taxonomy): Bacteria > Actinomycetota > Thermoleophilia > Solirubrobacterales > Solirubrobacteraceae > Palsa-465. The sequence goes on along the minus strand of CAVVNG010000007.1, from coordinate 72,872 downwards.
CCGACCATGAAGACCTCGCACTCGAGTCCGAACAGCGAGCAGGCGAAGGCCAGCGCCGAGCCCCACTGACCGGCCCCGGTCTCCGTCGCCAGCCGCTTGATCCCCGCCTGCGCGTTCTCGTACGCCTGGGCGACCGCGGTGTTCGGCTTGTGCGATCCGGCGGGCGAGACGCCCTCGTACTTGTAGTAGATGTGGGCCGGGGTGTCGAGCTCGCGCTCCAGCCGCCGGGCCCGGAACAGCGGCGACGGGCGCCAGATCTTGTAGGCCTCACGGACCGGCTCGGGGATTTCGATCTCAGGCTCGGGCGAGACCTCCTGCATGATCAGGGCCATCGGGAAGATCGGCGTCAGGTCGTCCGGTCCGGCCGGTTGCAGCGTCCCGGAATGAAGGGGCGGGATCGGGTCGCCAGGCAGGTCTCCGAGCAGGTTGATCCAGTGCGTCGGGATCGCGCTCTCTCCCAACAGGTACTTGACCGTGTCCTGGCTCATCTTCTCTCCTGTACTCGCCGCCGATGCCAGCGAGACCCTACCTGAACAGGTCCTCCCTCTCCGGGCGGATCAGGGCCTGGGCCCCGGGGCCGTCGGCCTCGCTGACGTGCCGCCCGGCGCCGCGCACGAGCACGACCGGCTCGCGCGAGTCCTTGCTGCGGGCCAGGTCGGCAGCGGCCGCCAGCTCGTCGGCCACGGCGATCCACGTCGCCGTGAGCTCGCGTCCGGTCGCGTCGCGTCGGCCGCGCCAGTCCTCGAGTGGGGCCAGGCCCGCGCAGCCGATCGCCACGTCGGATTGGCCGTGGCGCCATGCGCGGCCGAAGGAGTCGGTGATCATGACGGCCGGCGCGACCCCGGTGCGCTCACGGATGCGACGGCGCAGGTCGCGCGCCGAGCGGTCGGGATCCTCGGGCAACAGCACGACCCGGTCCTCGCCGGGGACGTTCGAAGCATCCACGCCGGCATTGGCGCACACGAACCCGTGGTGAGTGACCGCGATGAGCACGCCGCGCGAGGCGCGCAGGATCTCGCGCGATTCGTCGAGCACCACCTGAACCTGCCTGGGGTCCTTGTCGAGGCTGGCCGCCAGCTCGCGTGCGCGCGTCGAGGGCACCACGTCGGCGAGGTCGCGCATCCGGCCCTCGGCCTTGGAGACGACCTTGTGGGCGACGACGATCACGTCGCCGGCCTGTGGACCCTCCGGGGCGACCGCGTCGACGATCAGCCCCGCGAGATCGTCGCCCGGCCTCACCTCCGCGAACGGCTGCACCGCGACCGCGAGCACCTAGTGGGCTCCACCTAACCGGTGGAATGTTTGGGTGGGGTCCACGAGCCTCAGGTTCGGCTGCGCATCAGCTGACGCAACATGCCGCGGGTGTGGGCGGCTCCGCCATGTCGATCGGCCAGCGTCGACTCCAGCGCGCTCAGATCCTCGGGCGTATCGACGTCGAGCGCCAGCGAGGCGACCTCGACGACCTCGCTGGAGATGCCGGCCGTCGCCGCCGCCGTGCGATGGCGCTCGCAGCTGTCGGGGCCGAAGGCCGGCGCCAGGACGCCGGGCGGTTGGAGCAGCAGCGCGTTGGTTCCCGTGCCGTGTCGGTCGGGGACGATCAGCGCCGTGTGGCGCGCGATGCGGCGGCCGAGCAGGGCATCGAGCTCGTCAGGCGCCAGCAGTGGGCAGTCCCCGGGCACGAGCAGCACACGGTCGGCGCCAGCCTCGATCGCCGCCCGAATGCCGTGGCGGGCGGCCGGGTTGTGGCCGTCCTCCAGATCGTCGAGCACCATCGCGCCGTAGCCGCCGGCGATCTGCTGGGCGCCGTGATCGGCGGTCACGACGAGGATGCTGTCGACCGCGTTCGCTCTGCGCAACGCCACCAGCACGTCGGAGAACATCGCCTCGGCCAGCGCCCGGCGCGCGCCCGGGGTGAGTCCGTCGGCCAAGCGTTGCTTGGCCTCGCCAAAGCTCTTGATCGGCAGGATCGCGGTGGTCGACATCGCGCGCCCAACGCTACCCGCTCTGCCTGAGCGTCAGCGCGAAGTCGAGCGTCTCCTGCGCCACCCGCGCCCGATCGCGCGCGGTGCTCATCAGCGTGTCGGTCTGAAGCAGCGGCACATCCCGCACGGGGCGGTCGGCGACCAGGCCGTCGATCAGCCCGGTATACGTCGCCGCCACGCCCGCACCGTCGAGCGCGTGACCGGCCCACTCCATGAACGCGGCCGTCGGACCCTTGACCACCCCTCCCTCCACGATCGGGCTCACCGCCACCACGGGGGCTCGCGCTTCCTCGATCGCCTGGCGAAGGTCCGCGAGCGCGATGATCGGCCCGATCGAGATCACCGGGTTCGAGGGGCCGACCACGATCGCGCGCGCGTGTGCGATCGCCTCCAGGGCCTCCGGGGTCGCCGGACTGGCCCTGGCGCCGCGAAAGCCAACGTCGTCGACGGGCCCCTGCCCCTGGGCCTTGATCATGAACTCCTGAAACGACCACCAGCGCTGGTGGGCCAGCACGTGGGTTCTCAGCGGGTGATCACTCATCGGCAGGACCCGCGCCGCCACGCCCAGGGCGGCCGCGATGGCGCCCTGTGCCTCGGTCAGGCGCCGGCCGGCCCGCAGTGCGCGCTGGCGCTCGAGGCCGATGGCCAGGTCACGATCGCCGAGGTTGAACCACACCTCGACGCCGAGGGCACGCAGGCCGTCCATCACCTTGAATGTGTCGCCGCTCAGCCCCCAGCCACGCTCGTCGATCTGGTCGGCGAGCCAGAATGTGACCAGGTCGGGGTCGGGAGACACATATGCACCGTAGATCTCGATGTCGTCGCCGGTGTTGGCGATCACGACGAGATCCTCGGCGCCGACGACGTCGAGCATTCCGCGGGCCAGCTTGGCCCCGCCGGTGCCCCCGGCCAGGACGACGACCGGACGGCTCACAGACCGGTGATCTTGATCCCAGCCCTGACCTTGTTGCGCACGTTGATCGAGATGATCAACGGGGTGAGCTGCTCGATGATCCGAGCCATCTCCAGAGGACCGCAGTCGACTGCGCGCAACCCGGGGATCGACTCGACCAGGGCGGCCAGCCGCTCCTTGTCCTCGCGAGCGTCGCCGCACATCAGGACGTCCTCATCGAGGTCGTGGTCGAGATCGCCGAGCAACACGGCGCTGACCGTGTGAAAGGCCGAGATCACGCGCACGCCGGGAGGCGCCATCTCCTGCGCCTGCTGGGCGGCTGATCCCTGCCAAACCCCCAGGGTCCGGGTCGCCTTGCCACTGATCGCGGCGGCGAGGGGAACCGTCGCATCGACGACCAGCTGTCCCTCGCGCAGGGCCCCTTTGAGATTCGTCAGCGTCTCTGACTGGTTGCGGAAGGGGACACTGAGGATGACCAGCTCGGCTTGCTGCACGGCGTCGGCGTTGTCGGCGCCGGTGAAGCGTCCGTGCGGAACGTGAGCGCTCGCACGGGCTGCGGCCTCCACGGCCCGGCCGGCGTCGCGCGAGCCGATCACGATCGCGGTTCCGGCTGCGCCGAGCCGGAGCGTCAGCCCGAAACCGAGCGCGCCGGTACCGCCGACGATGCAGATCGGGGATTCCACGGCGGGGGAGTCTATGGATGGGGTACGCTGCGCCGTCTCATGGGGTCCGCTCTGGAGGTCGGCATGGAGGCCGCAAACGAGTTCGAAGTAGGCGGGCGCCTGCTGACGGACGTCGGCGGCACGCTCGCGGCCGCCGTGCTCTCCACTCCTGGGATGATCGCGATGATGGAACGCACCGCCGCGATGCTGGTCAGGCCGCGGCTCGAGCCCGGCAGGGCGACGGTGGGTTTCGAGGTCTGCATCAAGCATGTCGCGGCAGCCTCCGAGGGGGCACGCTGCACCGCCCGGGCCAGGCTCGAGAACGTCATCGACGGGCGCAAGCTGCGTTTCGCGGTGGAGGTCGTGGACCAGGACGGTCGAACGATCGGGGTGGGCACCCACGAGCGGCGGGTGGTCGATTCCGGAAGCGGCTAGGGTCCTGGGCTGATGGCGGTCAAGGTTCTCCTGGCGACGCTGGTGGCGGCGCTATTCGTGTGGGTGGCCACGGCGGAGGCCGGCGACGTGCGCCACCGCCCGCTGCACGTCCGGCGCGCCTCGCTGACCCAGGACGGCCAGGACCTGATCTGGCACGTCGTCCTGGGTCACCCGTTCTCGCCCGGCGGGCTCAAGCGCGCCCGTCGCTCGCTTTGCCTCCAGCTCGAGCATCCCAAGCGGCGCACCACCTTCGCCGTCCTCTGCCTCGGCCCCGGCAAGCGGGGCAGGAACATGCGGCTGAACTACATGAAGGTCACGCGGAGGGGCCGAGGGCGCGCGCGGGTCATCCATGCAACGCTCTCGCGCGGGAGCACGAGTTCGCTCACGGCGCAGTTCCTGCCCGCCGAGGCGGGGCTCGCCTACGGACCCCCGGTGCGCTGGCAGGTGCTGACGACACTCAGGCCGCCGGCGTGCCACCCCGAGACCCACAACCCGTTGGGATGCACGTCCCTGTACCCGGCCACGGCGGCGCTGACGCGGCTCCACACGCCCCGCCTCGTCGGCTGTGTGCCCAGCGGATCGCCCTACGTCACGAGCGTGCCGACCAACCGCAAGGTCGTGGCGCTGACCTTCGACGACGGACCGTGGCCCGACACGCCGCAGTTCCTCGACATCCTCGAGCGCGACCACGTCCACGCTACGTTCTTCCAGATCGGCGAGCAGGTCAGCACCTACGGCCAGAGCGTCGACGCCCGGATGCTTCGCGATGGCGACATGATCGGCGACCACACCTGGAACCACGCCAATGTGTCCGGCGCCGGATCGTTCGCCTCCTGGGAGATCTCGCGTACGGCCGCGGCGATCCGGGACATGACCGGCTTCACGCCCTGTCTGTTCCGCGCTCCCGGTGGCGCGGTCAGCGGCGCGCTGATCAGTGAGGCGCGCAGCATGGGCTTCACGACGATCGAGTGGAGCGTGGATCCGCGCGACTGGGCCCGACCGGGGACCGGCGCGATCTACTCGGCGGTGGTGAACGGCGCCCGCCCCGGGGCGATCATCCTTCAGCACGACGGGGGTGGAGACCGCTCGGAGACGCTCGCCGCGCTGCCGCAGGAGATCGCCACACTGAAGAGCCGCGGCTATCAGTTTGAGACGGTCACACAACTGCTCGGGCAGCGCCTGATCTATAAGTAGGTTCATGACCGACTTCCCGGCCAGTGTCCGCATTCGCGAGGTGGGGCCCCGCGACGGCTTCCAGAACGAGCCTGAGGTGATCCCGACGCCCGACAAGGTGCGCCTGATCGAGGCGCTCGGAGCCACCGGGCTGACCAGAATCGAGGTGACGAGCTTCGTCCGTCCCGACGTGATCCCTCAACTGGCCGACGCCGAGCAGGTGCTCGAGGCGGTCCGGCTTCCCGATGAGGTGGCGGTCAGCGTGCTGATCCCCAACGAGCGCGGGCTCGAGCGCGCGCTTGCGCACCGCGAGCGCTTTTCGGAGATCAACGGCTTTCTGTCCGCGTCGGAGAGCCACAACCGCAAGAACGTTGGACGTGGCGTGGAGGAATCGCTGGCCGGTCTGGAGCGCACGTTCGCCCGTGCGGTGGCCGAGGGGCTGCGGTGCGAGGGCGTGATCTCGGTGTCGTTTGGGTGCCCGTACGAGGGCCACGTGCCCGCCGATCGCGTGTTGGCGATCGCGCGCAGGCTGGTCGAGGCTGGAGCTGCTGAGGTCGGATTCGGCGATACCACGGGGATGGCCAACCCGCGGCAGGTCCGCGAGTTCTTCGCCGCCGCGCGCCAGCGGCTCCCCGACGTCGAGCTCACCGCCCACTTCCACAACACACGCGGCCAGGGCCTGGCCAACGTGCTGGCTGCGCTCGAGTGCGGCATCGACTCCTTTGAGTCGTCCTTCGGCGAGCTCGGTGGCTGTCCCGTCCCACCCGGCGCCACCGGCAACATCGCCACCGAGGATCTGGTCTCGATGCTTCACGAGATGGACATAGCCACCGGGGTGGACCTCGGCGCCCTGATCGAGGCCTCGCGGGCGGCGCAAGGCGTCCTCGGGCGTCCCCTGGGCAGCCATGTGCTGTCGGCCGGGCCGGTGAAGTGGGACTGATCCTCGACCGCCTGCGGCCGCACCCCCATCGCGGCGACGTGATCGCGGCCGGCGCAGTCCCGCTGGCCCTGGCCGCGCTGCTGATCGAGCTGCGGATGGTGCAGTGGCCGCTCGGCGCGCGCTTCGTCGTCGTCACGCTGATCGGTGGGCTGATCCTGACTATGGGCTGGCTCGCTCCGCTGGAGAGCGATTCACCCCGCCCCTACCACTCGGTGCTGCTGGTGGCCGGCTTGCTGCCCGTGGCGCTCGGGCTCCAGCTGCTGGCCGAGTTGCTTGGCGCCACCCGGCCGCCGGGGGCGGGTGGGCAGTTCTGGACGTTCGGCGTGCTCAGCGCGCTCGCCGCCGCGGTGGCCCGGCGCGCCAACTCGGCCATCTGCACGCTGGTCGCCGCGCTGGCTGGCGCAATCGCCGTTGAGGCGTTTGTCAGCTGGGCGTTTCATCCCGTCGGGCCGGGGACGTTCCGAGCCATGCTCGTGGTGCTGGCGCTGGCCTTCGCAACCGGGGCGGTGCGTCTGCGGGATTCCCGGCGGCGGCACGCAACGCAGCTGATCAACGCTGCGGGGCTCGTGACGCTGGTGCTGGCGGCGATGTTCGTGGAGCTCGCGCTGGTCGCGCCGGCGGTCCGCGTGGTCGGCGATCCGGTCCTCGGCGGTCCGCATGGGGCGCCGTTTGGCTGGACGCTGTACGTACTGGCGGTGGGCTTTGGACTCGTGGCCTACGCCGCGGTCGATCGCGAGCCCGGCCCGGCGTACGTCGGGGCGGCGCTGCTGCTGGGGTTCGTCTTCATGGCCGGTTTCCCGAGGCCGGTCCACGGCACGCTTGTCGGCTGGCCGCTGTTCCTCCTGGTCATCGGCGGCGCTGGCCTGGCCATCGGACTGCGGCCTCGCCAGCCCCTGCCGCCGCCGCCCGGTGGTTCCGAGCCGGCGCCCACGGTGCCGCTGCGGGGCGGCCATGAGTGAACGGGATCTCCACGACGCGCTGCAGCGGTCGCTGGCCGGCGGGCCCGAGCGCCACCGAGCGCGCGCCATCGAGCAGGGCAAGCTTCCGGTGCGCGACCGCGTGGCGCGGCTGCTCGATCCCGACTCCTTCGCCGAGGAGGGGCTGCTGGCCAGCTGGGAGCAGGACGGCCTCGGCGCCGAGGGCGTGGTTACCGGTCTCGGCACGATCGACGGTCGCACGGTCGCCGTGATGGCCAACGACCCGACGGTCAAGGCCGGATCGTGGGCTCCCAAGACGGTGGAGAAGATCCTCCGCATCCAGGAGCGTGCGCTGTCGCTGCGCGCACCGATCATCTACCTGGTCGACTCGGCGGGCGCTCGGATCAACGAGCAGGTGCAGATGTTCCCCGGGCGCCGTCACGCCGGGCGCATCTTCTTCAACCAGGTCCGCCTGTCGGGCGTGGTTCCGCAGGTGTGCGTGCTGTTTGGGCCGAGCGCGGCCGGTGGCGCCTACATCCCCGCCTTCTGCGACATCGTGATCATGCGCGATGGCAACGCCTCGATGTACCTCGGCTCGCCCCGTATGGCCGAGATGGTGATCGGCGAGAAGGTGTCGCTCGAGGAGATGGGCGGAGCACGGATGCACACCTCGCGCAGCGGCGTCGGCCACGCGCTCGTCGCCACCGACGAGGAGGGGATCGACTTCGCCCGGCGCTATCTGAGCTATTTCCCTTCGTCGTTCCTGGGTGGCCCGCCGTCTGGTGCGGCCGCGGCTCCCGGCTCTGACGTCCTGATCCGCGAGCTCGTGCCAGCCGATGAGAACAAGCCGTTCGACATGCGCCAGCTGCTCGACTCGCTGCTCGACGCCGACTCGTTCCTGGAGATCCACGCCCGCTGGGCCCGCGAGGTGATCGTCGGGTACGCGCGGCTCGGCGGCGAGGTCATCGGTGTGGTGGCCAATCAGCCCAAGGTCAAGGGCGGCGTGCTGTTCGTCGACTCCTCGGACAAGGCGGCGCGCTTCATCTGGACCTGCAATGCCTTCAACGTCCCGCTGCTGTTTCTCGCCGACGTGCCGGGATTCATGATCGGCACCCAGGTCGAGCGCGAGGGAATCATCCGCCACGGCGCCAAGATGATCAGCGCCGTGTCCGAGGCCAACGTGCCGAAGATCTCGGTGATCGTACGCAAGGCGTACGGCGCCGGTCTGTACGCGATGGCCGGCCCGGCGTTCGATCCCGATTGCTGCATCGCGCTGCCGACGGCGTCGATCGCCGTGATGGGGCCGTCGGCCGCGATCAACGCCGTCTACTACAACCAGCTTCAGGCGATCGAGGACGACGCCGAGCGCGCCGCCCGCACCGAGAAGCTGCGCAACGAGTACGCGCAGGACATCGACATCCTGCACCTCGGCTCTGAGCTGATCGTCGACGCCATCGTTGAGCCCGAACAGCTGCGGGCGGACCTGATCCGCCGCTTCGCCCTGGTTGCCGGCAAGAACCGCGAGTGGCCGGCCAAGCGCAACCCGGTCACGCCCGTGTGATCTCCTGGGGCTCCATGGATGTCTGCGGGGTGGGGGTGGTGGACCGCTCGGCCAGGTGGACGTCGATTGCATCGACCAGCATCAGTCCGAACTGGAGCGTGGCATCGAGCGCCGTGGGGTCCAGGTTCTCCGGGCGGTCGTTCACGGTGTGTCCGCGCGGGACGACTCCATCGTCGTCGAGGCAACCGATCGAGATAGCCGGGAGGCGCCGAGCCCTGGCCGGCAGCGCCGGTGTGGTTCCGCGGCCGCGGAACGGCGCGGCTTGGGGGTTCTGTAGCTGGGCGCACAGCGCGCGTAACCGTGCGAAGTAGCGCAGCGGCACAAGATGTCCGTCGCTGGAGAACCATGTGAGCGAGCCGCTGGCGCAGGGCGCCAGGCCGAGGACGATCGTGTTGGCGGCGGTGCGGGTGCGGCGCCTGGCTCGAAGGTGGCGGCGCAGGCCGATGGCCTGCGAGTCGCCGGCTCCCTGGAGCACCAGCTCGACCGCCAGCCGTCTCGGAGGTCCGGCGTCGAGGGCGGCGGCCAGGGCCATCGCCACCGCGGTGCCGCTGGCGTTGTCGCCCGCCGCAGGCGAGAAGTCGGCCGTGGCGGTCTCGATCAGCAGCGCCAGTCCGAGCACTAGCGCCACGGTGGGGATGAACTGGAGCGCGCCGACGACGCTCCCGGTCTGGCCCTCGAGCCGGAGGATCGCCACCACCAGCAGCCACACCAACGCGACGCACAGCCACCCGAGCCATCCCGGCCCCACGCGCCCCGTGGCGCGCTGCAGACGCGCGGTGGCGGATCGGATGGGGTTTCGGTAAACAAGCCCGGTTCGGCCGGCGTCGTAGTTGGCCGTGATGATCAGCCGGACGGCGTCGGCCCCGGGATCGTGGCGCGGGAGCCCGACCACGTTCTGACTGGCCCGCTCCGGAGTCAGGCGACGCCCGAGCGAGAACCCCGTGAGCTCGTCAGCCAGCGTGGAGATGAGCGCCACGACGAGGAGCGCGCCGCCCACTCGGGCCGAACCGACGGCGATCAGGCTCGCGGCCAGCCCCAGGCCGGCGTGCCACGCGTGGGCCAGCGCCCAATTGGGGCGGCACCAGAACGGCTCGATCCGGCTGCGCCGACCGCTGTCCTGCAGCTGCCCGGCCAACCAGCGCGCGGCCCGCCGCTCGGCATTGCTTCCCGCGCCGCGGCCGGCGAACTTCGTCAGCTCCGCCACTGTCTCGGGTGCGCGCATGGCCGAGATCATCGCAGCGGCACGATCGTGGCCAATCCGGTAGAACGCCCCGGCGTGACACCGATTGATGAGACTGAGCTACTCGCGGTCGCCCGCCAGGCCGCCCAGGCGGCGGCCGCCGAGCTGCGCGATCGCTTCGGCCGGCACGCCGAGGACGTGCAGGTCAAGAGCAGCCCGACCGATCTCGTCTCGGCCGCCGACGTCGCCGCCGAGGCCGCCATTCGCGACGTGCTGGGGCGGTTACGCCCCGGCGACTCGATCCTGGGGGAGGAGGGAGGCTCGACGGGCGACGGGGAGCTGCGCTGGGTCGTCGATCCGCTCGACGGGACGAGCAACTACCTGCTCGGAATCCCGGTGTTCGCCGTCAGCGTGGCCTGCGAGAACGCCACCGGGCCGCTCGCGGGGGTGGTCCTCGATCCGGTGAGCGAGGAATGCTTTTCAGCGACACGGTCGGGCCGACCGATGCGCGATGGCGCCGTCATCGAATCGTCTGGCCGTGACGATCTGTCGACGGCGATGGTGGCCACCGGCTTCAGCTACAGCGCCAAGGTCCGGGCTCGGCAGGGCCAGGTGATGACGCGCGTGCTGCCCCGCGTGCGCGATATCCGCCGCGCCGGCGCGGCCTCGCTCGATCTGTGCTGGTGTGCCTGCGGTCGGCTCGACGCCTACTTCGAGCGCGGAGTGCACAACTGGGACGTCGCCGCCGGCCGGCTGATCGCCGAACGCGCCGGGCTCGCCTCGCGCGAACTCGCCGAGTGCGCCGATGATCCGTGGGGCCTGGTCGTAGCCCCGCCGCCGATTCTCGACGAGCTGTACGAGCTGGTGAGCTGAGGTGCCGCCGGTCAGTTGATCTGGCCAGCACGCGCTCGGAGTACGCTGCCGAGCGACTCGGGGGTAATCAATGATGCGTGAGTGGGCAATCGGGAGCAGCGGTGCGTCGCGCTGCCGGAACATCATGCTGGCGGCCGCCTGCGGGTTGCTCGCGGCGAGTTCGCAGGCGCTGGCGCAACCCACCCATCCGGTAACGATCGGGGCCAGCCTCGGCCAGGCCCCGAACGTCAACTTCGACTGCACGGTGATCCCGTTCGAGTTCTCCGGTCCGGCACCCGGGGGACCATCGTGCACCTGGGGCAGTCCCGTCATCCCCGGAGGCAGCGGGCTGGACGTGCCTGGAACGGGCACGATCTACCGGGTCAGGCTGCGCGTGGGGGCGAGCACGGGACCGATGCAGCTCGTGATTCTCCGCACCCTGTTCGATCCTCATGACGTCGTGAACAACGAGTGCTGCGTGGCCCAGGCTCGCAGCTCGATCTTCACGCCGGTCGTTCATGGGATCACGACGCTCAACGTCACGCTGCCCGTCGGCGAGGACGACAGCCCGACCGCCAGCGTCGACTTCCTCGACCAGGTGGGCCTCTCGATCCTGAAGGACCGAGTTACGGTTCCGCTGATCAACCGGACGAGTCTGCCGATCCAGGACCAGCCCGTCGACAACTACAACGAACCGGCGATGACGCTCGGCGAGAGTCAGAAGGCGGCCGATCCAGCGGGCTACGTGCTCGACATGCAGGCGCTGTGGTATCCGCCCGGGCAGTCACCCGCGACGGTGGCGCTCCCGGCCCAGCCGGTGAAGATCAACGGCACCAACGCAGCCATCCCGATCGGCTGCACGCTGGCGCCGTGCGCCGGTGCCATCACGATCCAGAATCTCCCGCCGGCCGGGAAGGCGAACGACCGGGCAGCGGCGGCGAGCGCGTCCAAGCGGGTCACCTACGCGAGCGGGCGCTTTAGCCTGACCGCCGGCACGACGAAGTCGGTGCCGGCGCAGCTGACCAGTGCCGGGCGCACGCTGGCCAAGCGCCACACAAGCCGGAAGGTGTACGTCATCGCGACGCTGACGAACGTAAAGCCGGCCAAGACACTGAGCCGCTCGCTGACGCTGCGATTCTGACCATGGCGCCTGGGCGGGCCCGTTTCAATGCGGCGGGTGGGACTCGAACCCACAAGTCCTTTCAGACAATGGCTTTTGAGGCCATCGCGTTTACCGATTTCGCCACCGCCGCCGGGGGAAGCCCGAAATTGTCCAAGATCGGGGTGCGAACAGCTTAGGCCGCGGCCGGCTCGGGCGGGGGGCCGCCGGCGCTCTGGCCGCCGCGCCGCTTCGCCGGGTCGATCGGGGCCTCGACCTCCACGTTCCAGCCCTGCGAGAAGCCGTACATGGTGAAGATGATCAGCAGCACCTGGACGGGTGCGATCAGCAGCGTCACCGTTCCCAGCACGTCGGGGCTCAGGCCCTTGCCGCCGAACATGCTGTCGGCCGGCGCGAACCCCGGATGGTTGCGATCGAACCAGCTCGTACCGGCCAGGCCCGTCCCGGCGATCAGCGTGAGGATCAGCAGCAGCATGGCCAGCGCAGCGGCGATCGGCAGCAACCCCCGGGCCCATCGCGTCGCCACGTAGAAGGCGATGATCAGATAGACCACGCACCAGGCCAGGTTCACCGGCTTCAGGCCCTCGAGCTTGCTCCACCCGCCGATCGTCACGATCAGCATCAGCGCCACCGACACGAGCAGGATCAGAACCACGATCGCCTTCGTTGCCTTGCTCCCCGCCTTCTCCCGGTTCGGATACGTGATCGTGTAACCCGGGGGCAGGTTCCGCACGGGTGGCATGTTGCGGACCATACAATCTGCCCACGCCATATGCAGCACTTCCAGGCGGGCGTGGCGAAATTGGCAGACGCGCCGGCTTTAGGTGCCGGTGGGCATAGCCCTTGGGGGTTCGAGTCCCTCCGCCCGCATTCTCGGCCCGGCCAGTGCGTTCCGCTACTGGCCTACGACCGTGAAGCCGATCGCACGTGGGCTGGACGTGCCCGCCCTGTTCCTGGCCGTGAAGACGGCGTGATACCGGCCGGGCCTCAGCGCCTTGCCCCGGATGCGCCCGGTGAAGGGAAGCTGGTTCCGGCCCGCCTGACCGATCCGCGTCAAGGTCGCCACGGTCGCGTAGCGCGTGCACCTCGGTCGGTGTCGTCGCCGCTTGGTGGCAGGCCTGCAGGTGCCGTGGACGCGCCGGCCGGCGCTCGCGTGCCTAAGCTTGACGGTCACGGTGGCCGATTGGTCGAGCCGGAATGAGAACGTTGTGCCTCGTGGATGGCGGCGAGCGCTATGGCCCGTCACAGGTGTCGATGCGCTGGCTACCGCGAACGTGGAGTTGGTCTCGGACAGCGCGCTGAGCTTCGCCACGGTCGCGCAGCCCACCGTGATGACATGGTGTGTGGCCTCTTGTTGGCCGAGTTGGTCCTCGCCCCAGAACTCGAGCCTGTGGGTGCCACGCGGCACGCTGACCTTCGCTGTGCCGGGGATCCCCGTCGTATCGGTCACATGCTCGGGACCGCCGTCGATTCGGTAGTGAGCGCCCCGGTGCTCACCGTCGACGTCGGAGGAGCGACGACGTCGGCGTTGTAGAGCCAATCGATGTTCTGGCTATTGATGTTTGTGCTCATCGTCGTCATTCCGTCGGGCGGGCTTTGGCCCAGGATCGTGTCGCTGGCTCCCGAGCCGAGGCCCAGGGCGAAGCCCGCGATGTTGTCGCCCGAGCCTGTGACGCCGATCGTGTCGCCGGCCGCGATTGGCAGCGGGGGTGACGCCGCGAACGTGACGACCCCCGAGCTGCCGCCCTCTTGCGCGACGCTCGAGCGCAGGAAGCTAACGTCCCACGGCGGCACGCCACCCGTGCTGTCAAGCAGGCGCACGACCCGGAGGGTGACGGAGCCCGAGCCGTAGTCCCGTACGCGCCAGCGCACGATCAGGCCACTGAACGGCGCGGTCAACTGACGCCCCGGAAGGGCCGTCTGGATCACCGTGCAGCCGGCCTCGGGGCCGCTCGAGTCACAGTTGTGATCGCTCGTGGCCTGGTTGGCCAGATCGCTGCCGATCGTGACCGACGCATGCGCCGCTCCGGCGCTGAACGCCAGCGCGAAACACACCACAACACCCACCAGACCGCCGTCTGACTGAACGTGTTCATTGATCGGGCGTTGGCTGTGGAGGGTGCGCTATGCGGGCACAACAGAGCGCGGGCCGGTTTACGGGTGCGAAATCGTTGCTGCCCACGTTGCACCGTGACCTTCACCTGTCTGCCACCGGCGTGCAGTGGGTTGTCAACGCCTACGGCCTTCCGCTGGCCACGTAGCCTCGGGGTGGTCATAGCGGGAGGCCTCTACACCGACGCTGGGCTCGGGGCCACGAATCTCCCGGCCGCAGGCGCGATGGCGCTGGCCTCGCTGTCGGTGTTGGTTTGGCTGCCGTCCGCCAGGGCCGCCAGGACGCCGAGCGGTCCGGCGCTGGAGGCGAAGCCCCATCTGTGATCCCCGCAGCGCGAGGCCTCAGGAGAGCTCGGCCAGAAGCTGCTCCATCCGGGAGACTGCGGCGGTCAGGTTGGCGCGCGAGTTGGCGTAGGAGACCCGCAGGTGGCCCGCGCCCTGCGAACCGAACCCAGAGCCGGATAGGACGGCGACCCCGGCGCGGTCGAGCAGTTGCTCGGCGAGTGTGTCCGCTGGGATCGGCAGCTGGGCGACGTTCGGAAACGCGTAGAACGCCCCCCGCGGGACCCGACACGAGACTCCCGGAACGTCGTTAAGAGCACCAACCAGCAGGTCTCGCCGGGCGCGAAACTCGTCGACCATGGACGTGACGTGGTCCTGCGGCCCCTCGAGGGCGGCGATCCCCGCGTGTTGAATGAACGGAGGTACGCACGAGGTGGAGTTGACGAAGAACCGGGTGAGCGGCTCGACCAAGGCCGTCGGGACGCACGCATAGCCGCAGCGCCATCCCGTCATGGCGTGCGTCTTCGACAGGCCGTCGAGCACGATCGTGCGCTCGAGCATTCCCGGGACGCTGGCGATCGAGGAGAACCGATCGGCGTAGAGCAACCTCGAGTAGACCTCGTCGGACAGGACCCAGGCCGGCGTTTGCGCGATCAGCTCCGCCGCACCGGCCAGGTCCTCGGGGCCGACGATTCCGCCGGTTGGGTTGTTGGGCCAGTTCACGATGACCAGCTTCGTGCGAGAGCTGAGTCGAGCGGCGAGGGCGTCGAGATCGAGGCCGAAGTCGTGGCTCTCATGCAGCGGCAGTGGGACCGGCACGCCCCCCGCCCAGCGGATGACCGACTCGTAGATCGGAAAGCCGGGATCGGGGTAGACGACCTCGTCCCCTGGTTCGCACACGGCGAGGATCGTGAAGAACAGGAACGGCTTCGCCCCGTTGCCCACGATCACCCGCTCGGCCGGGACGGAAACACCTCGGGTGCGTGACATCTCGGTGGCGATCGCGCCACGAAAGTCGGCCAGGCCAGCGCTGGGGCAGTAATGCGTCTGCCCGGCGCGCACCGCCGCAAAGGCGGCCTCGCAGACATGGGGCGGCGTGGGAAAGTCGGGCTCGCCGATCTCGAGGTGGATGATCTCGCGGCCCTGGCGCTCGAGCTCGGTCGCGCGCGCCAGCACCGCGAACGCTGACTCTGTTCCCAGCTCGCCCGCGGCACCGGCCACGACCGGTGATCCACCGGTGGACTTCCTCACGCTGGCCGCCACGGGCGCACCTCCATCCTGGGTTCGACCATCTCGTCGTTCTCCATGCGAGTCACCCCGCGCGGTCGGCCGCGCAACCGAACGGTTGCGCTAGCGTTTCGGTAGGTGGACATCCTCGCGCTCTATGACATCCACGGCAACATCGACGCGCTCGCGGCCGTGCTGGCCGATCCTCGCGCCACCGGGGCCGACGCGGTCGTGGTCGGCGGTGACGTCGTGCCCGGGCCGTTTGCGGAGGATTGCCTGTCACGTCTGGGCGGGCTCGAGCTGCCGGTGCACTGGGTGCGCGGCAACGGCGAGCGCGAGGTGGCCGAGGCCGCCGCGAGCGGGCTCGACGCGGCGAGCGTCCCCTCGGAGGATCTCGCGCAGCGCACCGCCGCGCTGACCGCTCGGGCCCTTGGCGCCGAGGTGTCGGCGGAGCTCGGGGTGCTGCCGACGACGGTCGAGCTCGGCGGCGTGTTGTACTGCCACGCCTCGCCGCGCCGCGACGACGAGATGCTCACGCGGATCTCGCCCGCCGAGCGCTGGGCCGAGGCGTTCGCCGGCATCGATGCTCGGCTCGTCGTCGGCGGCCACACGCATCAGCAGGACGATCGCGTCGTCGGCCCGGTCCGCTTCGTCAACGCATGCAGTGTGGGGCTGCCCTACGAGGGGGACGCGGACGCCCGATGGGCCTGGATATCCGACGCGACCCCTGACCTGCGACAGACTCCGTACGACGGCGCCGCGGCCGGGCGGCGCATGCTCGCCGCGGGCTGGCCCGATCTCCGCTCGCTCGACGGAGCGCTCATCGAGCCGGTCGATCCGATGTTCGTAACCAAGCTGTTCGAAGCAGTCGAGTAACGATCAACGTGGCACTCGCCACGGCCACCGCGGCGAGAGGCACGTTAGCTTTGGCCGTCAAAGCCAAAGTGGCACTCGCCCCTGCGGGCGCGGCGAGTGCCACGTTGACGCGCACCTGAGGCTCCGGCAAGAGAGAAGGCGTTCCCGCGCCCGGCGAGCTCAGAACAGCGGCCGCAGCGCGTTGTAGAGGTCCCGATAGCGCCCATGCGCCGCGTCGTACACGGCCCGCCGCTCACCATCAGGCAGGACCGCCTCCCGCCGCGCCCCGGCCATGCTCAGCGCGGCGCTCCCAACATCGGCGTGCATCCCAGCCCCGACCGCGGCCAGCATGGCCGCGCCGCGGGCCGTGGTCTCGACGTCGTCGGGGCGCGTCACCGGCAGCCCGGTGACGTCGGCACGGATGCTGAGCAGCAGCTCCCCCCGGGCGCCCCCGCCGACGCAGACAAGCTCCTCGGGCATGAGCCCGGCGGCGCTCATGGCCTCGATCACGTCGCGCAGGGCGAACGCGTTGCCCTCGAGCACCGCCCGGGCCAGATGCGCGCGGCTGTGCGAGGCGGTAAGCCCGAACCAGCCGGCGCGGGCGTTGGCGTTCCACTCGGGCGCGGTGGCGCCGGCCAGCGCCGGCACCCACATCACCCCATCGGCTCCCGCGGCCACGCCGCTCGCGGCTCCATTCAAGAGCTCGTAGACGTCGGCGCCGGTGGCGCTCGCTCGGGCCATCTCGGCCGAACCCAGCTCATCGCGGAACCACCTGTAGGCGCCGCCTGACAGCCAGCCCGGGTTCTCGAGCAGCCACCCGCCCGGCGTGGCGTGGGGGTGGGCCTCGGTGACGCAATCTGGATCCAGGCCGGGCTCGGAGACCACAGCGCACACGGGCTCGGCCGTGCCCATGACATCGCACACCGAGCCGGGCGAGACCACGCCGGCGCCCAGCGTGGCCGCCATCTCGTCACCGCACCCGAGCACCACGACCGTCCCCGCGTCGAGGCCCGCCGCGTCGCGCAACCAGGGCGCCACCGGACCGAGCACGTCGTGCGCGGCCCGGATCGGAGCCAGGCGATCGGGCTCGATCTCGAAGCGCGAACACGCCTCCGAGCACCAATCCAGGGTGCGAATGTCGAGCAGCATCGTCGAGGAGGCGTTGGTGGGATCGACGGCCAGCTCGCCCGACGCCCGCCAGGCGACGAACGACCCCGGCAGCAGGAACCACCTGGCACCCGCGTGCTCCTCGCCCCGGTGGCGGCGCAGCCACGAGATCTTGGCCGCTACGTGCCCGGGGTCGAGGTTGCAGCCGGTCAGCTCGCGCAGGCGGTCGGGTCCGAACCGCGAGGCGACCTCATCGCACTCGATGCCCGCCCGGCGGTCCATCCAGATCAGCGCGGGGCCGGTTGGATCGCCGTTTGCCGTCGCCCCCACGAGGCCGTCAAGTTGCGACCCGAACGACACGGCGCGCAAACGATGCCCGTTGGTCGCCCGTCGAACCTCGCCGAGCGCCCGAGCCACGGCGCCGAGCCACTCGACCGGGTCCTGCTCGGCCCACCCCGGGTGGGGGTAGGACAGGCGGTGAGGGACGTAGCTGGTCGCCACCAGCTCGCCATCGGACGCGATCGCCTGGGCGCACGTCCCCTGCGATCCGACATCAACCCCGACGACCAGCTCGGTGCTCACACCTCGTCCTCGCCGCTGTCTCGCGGCCCACGCCGGTAGACGCTGATGTCGAACGCGTCGGCGAGGTGGTGCTCGCGGGAGACCAGCACGACCTCGCCCCCAACCGTCCGGTCGACCTGGAACAGGGTGAGAAGCAGAGTCCCCGTGGGGACGCGCAGCCGGCGCGCGATCTCCTCACCGGCGGCGGTGGGGGAGATCGAGGCCACGCCGTGATGAATCGACAGTCCACGCTCGGCCAGGCCGCCATAGATCGACCCGCCCGCAAGCTTGGACAGGGTGGCCCGGTCCAGGACATCCGAGCGGCACCAGTCGGTCGTGTCGACGACGCGCTTGCCATTGGCCGTGCGGACGCGGCGCAGGACACTGATCGGCGTGCCCGAGGGGATCTCGAACGCCGCGGCGACCTCGTCGGGCGCGGGTTCGCTGGTCGCGCGGGCCAGCCGCGTCCCGGGCTCGAGACCGGTGGCGGCGATCATCGCCGAGACGCTGAAGTTGCGGCTGAGGTCGTTGCGCAGCAGCGGCTTGTTGGTCACGTAGGTGCCCGAGCCGTGCTGGCGCCGCAGCAGTCCCTCCTCCTCCAGCAGCGTGATCGCCGCCCGGATCGACGCGCGCGAGACGCTCAGGGTGCGGGCCAGCTCCGGTTCTGACGGGAGCTGGGCGCCCGGGGAGTACTCGCCCGCGAGCACCTGCTCGCGCAGATCGTCGGCGAGCCGGTGGCGCAGGGAGCGGCGATCAGAGACCCCCATCGGTGGCACGCAGCCTACGCAGGTTGCCATGGTCTGACCAGTCAGGGCTTCACCACGATCTTCAGCGCCTCGCCGGCCTTGATCCGGTTGAACGCCTCGCCCGCGCCATCGAGATCGACCACGTCGGAGACCACCCGTCGCAGGCCGCCGACGTCGCCGGCCAGCATGTCGAGCGCGTGCACCTGGTCGCGGTGGCGCGAGGCGTAGGACCCGTGCACCTGGACCTCCTGGTAATGCAGAACGTTGGAGGGAAAGTTGATGTGGGTGGTCCCCTTGGGGAGCCCGCCGAAGAACAGCACCCGCCCGCGCGGGGCCGCCATCTCCATCGCGTCCTCCTGGGCGCTGCTGCTCGAGCAGGCCACTATCACCACATCGGCGCCGATGCCCTCGGTGGCCTCGCGCGCGGCGGCCACGCCGTCGGCGTTCGCGACGTCGACGTAGGACATGCGCTCATCGCCGAGGATCTCGCGCGCGAGGCCGAGCCGGTCGGCGGTCGCTTCCAGCAGCATCACGTGACCGGCCCCCTCCAGCCGGGCGATGGCGGCGTGCGCGGTGCCCACCGGACCCGCCCCGATCACGGCCACGACGTCGTCCAGACCCACGGCGATGTCCTTGTGGCCGCACACGGCATCGGAAAGGGGATCGGCGAACGTCGCCACCTCGTCGGACAGCCCCTCGGGGATGCGGAACAGGTTTTTCAGCGCGATCTCGGGAATGGCCACGAGCTCGGCGTAGGCGCCCTGGTAGTCGAAGCCCATGAGCTCATGGCGCACGCACAGATGCTCGTTGCCGTTGCGGCACAGACGGCACCGCCCGCACCACAGCGTCGAGATGCAGTGGAGGTGCTCTCCGGTCTCGATCCCCGCCTGGGCGATCTCGTCCACGGCCCGGGGTCCGACCTCGATCAGCTCGCCGCTGATCTCGTGGCCCAGGATCCACGGTGGCGTGATCCGGCGATCGCCATTGAAGAACGTGCGGACGTCGGTCCCGCAGATCCCGCAGGCGGTCACCCGCAGGAGCACCCCGTCGGAGGGGCACCGCGCATCTTCCACCGAGCCGACTCTCATCTCCCCGGGCCCATCCCAGATTGCCGCACGCATCTATTTCTCTCCTTACAGATTCCGGTTGCCGCTTCCGCGGGCCCACGCTAAGATAGCCGAGTTGTCAGACAACTTGGAGCTCAGGTGGCTGAATTCATCTTCATGTTGACCCGCGACGATGAGACCGTCGCAGATGCCCGGGCCATATACGAATCGATTTCCGGCGGCGGAGTCCGGCACGTCGGGTGCAAGGACATCGGCCTGCCGCAGGATGAGCTCGGGCGGCTGCTCGAGGACATTCGCGCCAGCGGGCACTCGAGCTGTCTCGAGGTCGTCTCCGAGACCGAGGAGGCCGAGCTTCAGTCGGCCCGGGTGGCGGCGGAGGTCCGGCCCGACTATCTGATCGGCGGCACGCTGATCGAGCCGGTGCAGGAGATCATCGCCGGCACGGGAATCCGCTTCTTTCCCTATATCGGACGCGTCGTCGGCCACCCGTGCCTGCTGCGCGGGAGCATCGACGAGATCGTCGAGGGGGCGCGTCGCGCCGAGGACCTCGACGTCGATGGCATCAACCTGCTCGCCTACCGCTACGACGGCGACGTTGACGCGCTGGTCGAGGCGGTGGTGCGCGCGACGTCGCTGCCGGTGATCGCGGCCGGCTCGGTCGACTCCGCCGAGCGCATCAGGGCGCTGTCCGATCGCGGCGTGTGGGCGTTCACGATCGGCACGGCGGCACTCGACGGCAAGCTCGTGCCGGGCGCACCGCTGCCCGAGCAACTGAGGTACGTACTGGACGCGGCGGGCGGGGTCAGCGCCTGAGCCGGCCGCGGTGACTTGACACAGCGAGGTGAGCCATGATCGATGATGAGCGCCGGCTCCGCGAGGACCTTGCCACTCTGGCCGGCTCCGCGCAGGGGCGCCGGCTCCTACAGCTGGGCCTTCGCGGGATCGCCCGCGGCGAGCACGCCGTCGCGGCGGGCTGCTGGACGAAACGTGCAGACGCGGGCTGCCTCTTCCAACACGTGTACTGGGAGGGCGTGCGCGAGGGTGTATTTGCCGACAAGGGCCGTCCGGGTGACTGGATCGGCAACTTCGTCGGCGCCCACGACTACGGCATCGTGATCACCGTGATCGCATCGTTCGACCGCCTCGCGCGATCGAGCTACGCCGAGGTCGAACCGCGTGCCGTGCTGCCGGATCGGGTGCGGCTCAAACAGGGGGAATGGAATGCCACCGTGGAGCGTCTGCTCGTCGAGACACTCCGGGACACGGGAGCCGGACAGGTGACCAACACACGAGTACCGACGGGCGCGTAGGAGCGCTTTCGCCCTACCCGAACCCCTAACCGAGGAGAGGTGAAGTGAGTATTAGCGGTGAAACCCACCACGAGGGCATGCTCCCCGTGGTGGAGAGCGTCGACGTCGCCGAGCGCAAAGACGTCCACAAGCTGAGGGGAAACTCAGTCGGCTTGATCGGCGTGCTGTTCCTGACCGTGACCGGGTCGGCCCCGATCTCGGCCATGCTGTTCAACACGCCGATCTCGGTCGGTTTCGGCAACGGAATCGGAACCCCGGCCGGATTCATGTTTGCGACCGTCGTGCTGGTGATCTTCGGGGTGGCCTACGTGGCCATGGCGCGCAAGGTCACGACCGCTGGTGGCTTTTACAGCTTCATCAGTCACGGCCTTAACCGCGAGTTGGGGATGGCCAGCGGCTTCCTGATGGTGGCTGCCTACAGCGTGTTCGAGGTCTCGCTGGTCGGCGGGTTCGCTTACTTCGCCTCGCTGAAGGCGGCGCGCTACGGCTGGCACGTGCAGTGGTACTGGCTGGGCTTCGCCATGATCGCCGTGATCGCGATCCTGGCCTACTTCGACGTGCGCGTCTCGGCCCGCGTGCTCGGTATCGCGCTGCTCTGCGAGATCGCCACGCTGCTCGTCTTCGACGTGTTCATGTTCTCCAAGGGCACCGTCCAGGCCGCGGCCATCAACCCGGTCAACGCGTTCAAGGGTCTGCCTGCCGGCCACGACGGCGCCACCGCGATCGCCGCCGGGGCGGCCGGGATCGGGATCTTCTTCGCCTTCTGGTCGTGGGTCGGATGGGAGATGGCCCCCAACTACGGGGAGGAATCGAAGGACCCCAAACGCAACGTCCCGCGGGCCCTGTACATGTCGGTGATCGGGCTGGGGATCTTCTACACGGTGACCTCGTGGGCCGGGATCAGCGGCTACCACACGATCAACGCCGCCGCCAATGTGGCCCAGAACAACTCGGCGGACTTCTACTTCATTCCTGCCCAGCACTATGCGGGCCTGTTCCTGAAGGACCTGCTCAGCTGGTTCATCATCACCGGCTCGTTCGCGTGCGGCATGGCGTTCCACAACACGACCGCCAGGTACATGTATTCGCTCGGTCGTGAGGGGGTGCTGCCCAAGGCCCTCGGGCGAACCCACCTGAAATACCACAGCCCGCACATCGCCTCGACGGTGCAGTCGATCACCGCGGCGCTGATCGTGGTCCTGTTCGCCGTGTTCGCGCCCGTCAACCACAAGCTCGGCGCCGCCGACTCGGTCGGGTACCTGCAGGTTTACGGGCTGATGGCGGTGATGGGAGTGGTGTCGATCCTGGCCATCCAGGCGCTGGTGTCGGCGGCCATCTTCAACTACTTCCGCACCCACCACGCGGAGGACCACCACTGGTGGACGACGATCACCGCCCCGCTGATCTCGGTCGTCAGCCAGCTGATCGTGCTGTACCTGGCGCTGAAGAACCTAGATTTCCTCGGCTCCGGCTACGGCTACGCCAAGTGGCTGTGCTGGGGAGACCTGGCGATCTTCCTCGTCGGGCTCGGCTATGCGTTCTATATCAAGACCAACAACCGGGCCAAGTACGAGCAGATCGGCCGGATGATCAACCAGGGATTGGACACTGTGTAGAGGTAGGGGGAGGGTGTTCGGCGGCGCGCATGCGCGCCGCCGGCCGGGGTCGCATGCGACCCCGGTGGGGTCGGCGCATGCGCCGACCCCACCGTCCAGGGGCCGGAAGCCGCGCCGGTACAGTTCGAGCATGGGCAGTTCCTCGAGCGATGTCACGGTCATCGGAGGAGGAGTGATCGGGCTGGCCGCCGCCGCGGCGATGGCCGCGAGCGGGACCGATGTCATCTGCCTCGAGCGCTCGCAGCCGGGCCAGGGACAATCGGCCGGCCGCACGCGCCAGTTCCGCCACCTGCACGCTGATCCGGAGCTGGTCGAGCTCGCCGTCCGCTCGCGCGCCGCCTGGCGCCGATGGGAGGAGCGCTTCGGAAGGACGCTGCTCGGGTCCGAGGGCGCGCTGCGCGCCGGTGCGAGCGCCGACGAGCTCGAGCGACTGCGCGCCGCAGGGGTGCCGGCGGCCGAGGTCGACGCGGGCAGCGCCGCGGATCGGTTCCCGATTGCCCACCGTCTGGACGGCACCTTGTTGTGGGACCCGCGGGCGGGCGCGATCCGCGCGGCCGAGACGATCGAGACGCTGGCCGGCGCACTCGGGTCGAGGTTGCGGCAAGCCGACGTCAGCTCGATCGCCATCGACCCCGATGGCGAGTCAGTGACGCTCGAGACGACCGCCGGCGTGCACCGGAGCGCGCGCTGCGTGGTGTGCGCGGGCGCAGGCACCGACCGGCTGGTCAGGCCGCTGGGCGTCGAGCTTCAACAGGAGCGCCAGGCCCATCTGCGTTTGACGTTCCGCGCCCGGTCCGTCCCCGCCAAAGCGCTGCCGTGCTTCAGCGACCGCCGGGGCAGCGCTCCCGAGGTTGTCTACGGGCTGAGCGATCTCGACGATCGCTATGCGGTGGGGCTGGCCACGGTCACCACCTACCCAGCCGTCGAGGATCTGGCCACGGACGTACCGGCCGGCGCCGACGTGTCGGGCCAGCGGGCCCGGATCCTGAGCTACGTGCGCGATGTCCTGCCCGGTCTTGACCCGGAGCCGGTCGATGAGGTGCTGCGGCTTACGACGACCCTGCCGAAGTATCCAGATGATGGTTTCGAGTTGTGCCGCGAGGGCCCTGTCATTGCCCTAGCCGGTCCGAATATCTTCAAGTTTGCCCCAGTCATTGGCGAGCGGCTGGCCGCGGAGGTCTCCGGAGAGTCGCTCAGAGAGGTGGTGAGTAGCGGATGGAAGTAGCGCAAGGTAATGCGATCCTGCACTTCGCGCGTAACGGTGTCTTCAAGTCCGGGGGATCGGAGCTGCTGGTGCTCGACCGCGGTGAGGGCGCGTATGTGTTCGACACGGCGGGCAAGCGTTATGTGGACGGCCTGTCGAGCCTGTTCTGCGCCCAGATCGGCTACTCCTACGGTGCCGAGATGGCCGAGGTGGCGAGCGCGCAGATGAAGCGGCTCGGCTTCAACACGCTGTGGGGGACGGCTCACCCCGGCGCCCTCGAACTGGCACACCAGCTCGCCGAGCTCGCTCCCGAAGGGTTCGGCAAGGTGTTCTTCACCTCGGGTGGCTCGGAGTCGGTGGAGTCGATGTGGAAGATCGTCCGCCAGTACCACATCGCCAACGGCCAGCCCGAGCGGCGCAAGGCGATCTCGCGCAAGATCGCCTACCACGGCGTCACGCTGGGCGCGCTGGCGCTGACCGGGGTCGATCGCTTCAAGGAGCCGTTCGGGCCGCCGGCGATCGAGACGCGCCACGTGTCCAACACCAATTCGTTCCGCAGCGATGACACCGAGGAAGAGCTGGTCAAGCGGCTGCTGACCGAAGTGGAGGACACCATCCTCGAGGAGGGTCCCGAGACGGTGGCGATGATCATCGCCGAGCCGGTCCAGAACGCCGGCGGCAGCCTGGTTCCGCCGCCCGGCTACTGGGCGGGACTGCGCGAGATCGCCGATCGCTACGGCGCGCTGCTCGTCGCCGACGAGGTGATCACCGGCTGCGGACGGCTGGGTGAGTGGTTCGGCGTCACGCGCTACGGGGCGATCCCGGATCTGATCACGATCGCCAAGGGTCTGACCTCGGCCTACGCCCCGATGGGCGCCGTGCTGGTTCAGGACCGCGTCGCCGACCCTCTGTACGAGGACAAGGCCACGGTGCTGCACGGCATCACGTTCGCCGGCCATCCACTGTGCGCGGCGATCGCGTTGAAGAACATCGAGATCTTCGCGCGCGACGGCGTGCTGGAGAACGTCCGCGCCCGCGAGGCGGGCCTGGCGCAGCGCCTTGAGGCTCTGCGCGAGCTGCCCATCGTCGGCGATGTCCGTGGCGACGGGTTCTTCTGGTCCGTCGAGCTGGTCAGGGACGAGGAGGCGACCCGCTTCGATGCCGATCAGCGCGAGCGGCTGCTGCGCGGGTTCATGCCCGGGCGCCTGCTCGAGGCCGGGTTGATCGCCCGCGTCGATGACCGGGGAGACGCGGTGCTGCAGATCGCGCCGCCGCTGATCTCAGACGACACCGTGCTCGATGAGATCGTCACCGCGATGCACGACGTGCTCGAGGACGCAGGCCGGTTCATGAATGTTCGGAGCGCCGTGGCCGCGTAGTTAGGTCGCGATATAGACGTTCTTGAGCTCGGTGTAATAGTCCAGCGCGTGGGGGCCCAACTCGCGGCCGACGCCGGACTGCTTGAAGCCGCCGAACGGCGTCCCCACGCGGACCGAGGTGTTTGAGTTGACCGACAGCGTCCCGCTGTCCAGCGCTCGCGCGACGCGAAGTGCGCGGGCGCCATTGGTGGTCCAGATCGACCCCGACAGCCCGTAGATCGTGTCGTTGGCCAGCCGGACGCCCTCCTCCTCGCCCTCGAACGGGATCACGGCGGCGATCGGCCCGAAGATCTCATCGCGCGCGGCACGGTCATCGTTCGAGACCGGGCACAGGACCATCGGCGGGAACCAGAACCCGGCGCCGTCGGGCGCACTCCCACGGATGGCGACCGGCGCCTCGCCGTTCGCATAGGCGCTGACCTTGCTGCGCTGCTCGGCCGAGATCAGCGGCCCCATCTGCGTGGCCTCGTCGAGCGGGTTGCCGACGCGCAGGGCGGTGACGGCCTGCTCGAGCAGCGACATGAACGAATCGAGCACAGAGCTCTCGACGAGAATCCGCGAACGCGCGCAGCAGTCCTGGCCGGCGTTGCCGAACACGGCCAGCGGCGCCGCCGCGGCGGCGGCCTCGAGGTCGGCGTCGGCGAAGATCAGATTGGCCGACTTGCCACCCAGTTCGAGCGTGATGCGCTTGATCGACTCCGACGCCAGGGCGCCGATCCGCCTGCCGACCTCGGTCGAGCCGGTGAAGGCGACCTTGGCCACGTCGGGGTGCTGGACGAGCCGCTCGCCCACGACGCGCCCGGGGCCCACGACGACGTTCAGAACACCCTCGGGGAGGCCCGCGTCGAGCGCGGCCCGCTCGAGCTCGAGCGCGGTAAGCGGCGTGAGCTCGGCCGGCTTGAGCACGATCGTGTTGCCCGCGGCCAGCGCCGGAGCCACCTTCCAGGTGGCGATCGGCAGCGGGAAGTTCCAGGGCACGATCAATCCGACGACGCCCAGCGGTTCCCGGAAGGTCACGTCGATGCCGCCGGCCACCGGAATCGTGTCGCCGAGCAGCCGCTCGGGCGCCCCGGCCATATAGCGGAAGGTGTCGATCACCATCCCGATCTCGCCGCGTGCATCGGCGATTGGATGGCCGACGTTGCGAGCCTCGAGCGTGGCCAGATCCTCGGCACGCTCGGCCAGGACATCGGCGATCCGGCGGAGCACATTTGCGCGGTCGCCGGGGGAGACCGCCCGCCAGGCGGGGAGGGCCGCTCGAGCCCGCGCGACGGCGGCGTCGGCTTCCTCGGCGCCGGCATGCGGAAGTTCGGCCATGACGGCCTCGGTCGCCGGCTCGACTACCTTCAACATCGATTCCGTGTCCGTCGCCACAGCTGCACCTCCGGCTCGATTAGGATTCACCGCACTAAATGGTCTGCAGGCCGGTCCTTAGCATCACCGGCCAAGCGCGTCAAGCATTCGACTTGACCTAACGTTACTGCTATAAGGACCTGATCGAAGCCCAAATCGGAGGAGGACTCCTGTGAGCGACGGATTGGTTGATAGCTCCGATACTCGTGTGCTCCCACCCGAGCTCGACCGTCGCTACCCGAAAATCGTCAGGGGCGAGGGCGTGTGGGTCCACGACAGCGCCGGGCGCCGCTACCTCGACGCGATGAGCGGCGGCTCGATGGCGCTGACCCTCGGGCACGGGCGCCAGGATCTGATCGAGGCCGCTGGCAAGCAGGCCGAGCAGGTCGCGTTCGTCCACAACGAGCGCCTCACCAACCCGGCCCAGGAGCAGCTCGCGCGCGAGCTGATGTCGGTGGCGCCCGACGGCTTCACGCGTGTGCACTTCGTGACCGGCGGCGCCGAGGCCAACGAGACCGCGCTGCGCATGGCTCGCAGCTACCACGTCGAGCGGGGCGACCCGGGCCGCTGGCGCGTGATCTCGCCCGCCCAGGCCTACCACGGCCCGACGATGGCCACGCTGTCGCTGACCGGCCGCGCGGGCCTCCAGGGACCGCTCACGCCGTACCTGCGCGAGCAGCCCCATATCCCGCCGAGCACGTGGCGCCTTGACCCGACCGGCGAGCAGGCGCTCGAGGCACTCGACGCCGTCCTCGCCGAGGTGGGTCCGGAATCGGTCGCGGCGTACTTCTCGGAGGTCGTCAGTGGCGCCGCCCTTCCCGGCTACACGCCGCCGCGGCGGTTCTGGGATGGCCTGGCCGAGCGACGCGAGCGCCACGGGTTCCTGATCTGCTTCGACGAGGTCGTCACCGGCGTGGGACGCACCGGCAGCTGGTTCGCCGCCGACAAGCTGCCCTTCACGCCCGACATCATCGCCACCGCGAAGGGCCTCGGCGCCGGCTATACGGCGATCGGCGCGGCACTGTGTCACGACCGCGTCTACCAGGCATTCGCGTCGGGGTCGCGCCAGTTCACCCTCGGGCATACCTGGGACGGCGCACCGCTGCCGTGCGCGGTCGGCGTGGCCGTGATCGACGCCCTGCGACGCGAGGGCTGGGTCGAGCACGTGGCGCGGCGCGGGCCGCAGCTACGCGACGAGCTGGCCGCCGCGCTCGGCGACATCGCGATCGTCCGCGAGGTCCGTGGCCAGGGCTACCTGCTCGGCGTGGAGTACGTGGACCCGCGCGACCGCGAGTCGTTCTTGCCAGCGGACCTCGGCGTTGCCGGACGCATAGACGATCTGGCGCTCGAGCGCGGATTGGTGGTTCTGTCCACGCAGCCGACCGGTGACGGCTATGCCGGTGACCAGAGCCTGTTCGCGCCGGCGTTCACCGCCACCGACGAGGAGCTCGGCGAGATGGTCGCGCGGTTCGCCGATGTCGTACGCGACGTCTCCACGCAGGTCGAGGGCGAGCTGACCTCGGCCGCGGTGCCGGCGGGGGGCGCGCGATGAGCGCCGGGGACGGCTCGCTGCGCGCGCTGGTCCTCCAGCACGAGGACCCGACGCCCGGCGGCTACGTCAACGAGTGGCTCAGCGAGCGCGGGGCCGACGTAGATGTGTTCCGCATCGACATCGATCCGCGCGAGGTCGATCCGCGCCACTTCGACATGATCGTCTCGCTGGGGTCCGAGTTCGCCGCCTTCGACGACTCGATCCCGTGGCTGGAACGCGAGAAGCGCCTGCTCCTCGACGCGGTGGACGCCGATGTCCCCGTTCTCGGCATCTGCTTCGGCGGGCAGCTGCTGGCGCGCGTGCTCGGCGGACAGTCCTACCGCGGCGAACTCTCCGAGGTCGGCTGGCTCCCGGTGCGAACCAAGGATCCCGGGCTGGTTCCCGAGGGTCCGTGGTTTCAGTGGCACTTCGACACGTTCACGCTGCCGCCCGGCGCGGAGCTGATCGCCGACAGCACAGCCGGGCCGCAGGCCTTCTCCATCGCGCGCAGCCTCGGAGTTCAATTTCACCCCGAGGTCACGCCCGAGATCATGGACCTGTGGGTGACCGCCTTCCCGCACGAGCTCGAGGAGGAGGGCGTCGACCCCGGCCAGCTGTTGCACGAGACCAACCAGCGCGCCGACAGCAATCGCACGACCGCGTGGCGCCTGTTCGACGGATTCCTGAGGCGCATCCGCGGCAGCACGGAGCCGGTGCATGGCCGTTGATATCGGGCGCGGTCCGCGGCGGTCGAGCGGTGCCGTGGCAGTCGGCTTCGAGCCCATTCACCAGCGTCGTGCCCACGAATACGTGGCCGAGCAGATCCGCCGCCACATCGCGTTGCGGCTGATCCGACCCGGCGAAGCGCTCCAGTCCGAGCGCGAGCTCGCCGCCACCTTCGGTGTCGGTCGTCCGACGATTCAGCATGCCCTGCGTCTGCTCGAGGCCGATCGCCTCGTGGCAACGCGTCGCGGTCGCACGGGCGGCACGTTCGTCTGCGAGCCGGCGCACGACGGCGGCGTGATGGACGAACTGATCACCCGTGTGCTGCGGCGGCGCAAGGAGATCGACGAGGTGCTGGCCTACCGCCGGGTGATCGAGCCGGCCGTGGCCCGCGAGGCGGCGCGCGAGCGGCGCCGCGCCGATGTCGCCGCCATGACCAGCGCGCTCAGGAGCATGGCCAAGGCCAGCACGGAGCCCGAGTACATGCGCTACGACACCGAGCTGCACCTGGCGGTGGCCGGCGCGACCGGCAACCGGTTCATGGTCAGGGCAATCGAGGATGTGCGGCTGCGACTCAACGACGTCATGAGCCTGCTGCCTGAGTCCGACACCTGGCACCGTCGCCTATCCGGCGAGCACGAGGCGGTCGTGTCGGCAATCGAGGTGCGCGACGCCGAGGCGGCCGAGGCCGCGATGGAGGCACACGTGATGGCCAGCGAGCAGGGCGTGCGTGCGGTACTGGCGGCAATCCGGAGGAGAATCGCATCATGATCGAGGCAGAGCAGACCAACGTCTTTCCCCGGTTGCTGGATCTCGCCTACCCCAACATCGCCCGCGGCGAGGGCGTGCGGCTCTACACGACCGATGGCTTTGAGGTGCTCGATGCCTGCTCGGGCGGAGCCATGGTGGCTTGCCTGGGGCACGGCGCCACCGAGATCGTGCAGGCGGCGAGGGAGCAGGCCGAGCGCATCTCGTACGTCTACAACCACCACTTCACCAACGAGCCGCAGGAGCTCTTGGCCGATCGCCTGATCGAGCTCGCCGTCCCGGAGATGGCTCGCGTCCGGTTCGTCTCGGGCGGGTCGGAGGCCAACGAGACGGCTGTACGGCTCGTTCGCCAGTACCACGTCGACCGCGGCGAGGAGTCGCGCTGGCGCATGATCACCCAGGCACAGGCGTACCACGGCGCGCTGATGGGAGCGCTGGCGCTGACCGGCCGCGGGAGCCTCCAGCATCCGTACGACGAGTACCTATCCGCTCAGCTGCACATTCCGCCGTCGACCTGGCGCTTCGATGCGACCGGGCAGGGGGCGCTCGACGAGCTAGATCGGCTGATCGCCGAGGCCGGGCCGGAGACGATCGGTGCGTTCCTCTGCGAGCCGGTCAGCGCGGCGGCACTGCCGGGGTATTCGCCGCCCGACCTGTTCTGGCGAGGGCTGGCCGAGCGCCGCGAACGGCATGGTTTCCTAATCTGCTTCGACGAGGTGGTCACCGGGATGGGTCGTACCGGGAGCTGGTTTGCCGCCCAGCAGCTGCCGATCGAACCGGACATCATCACCGGCGGCAAGGGCCTCGGGGCGGGCTATGCGCCCCTGGCGGCGACGTTCGCCACGCAGGAGGTCTACGACGCGCTGGCCGCCGGCGCGCGCAACTTCGAACATGGACACACGTGGGACGGCGCGCCGCTGCCGTGCGCCATCGGGTTGGCCGTGCTCGATGTGCTGAGAGAGCGGGGGCTGATCGAGCGGGTTCGCTCGCGCGGACCGGCGTTGCGAGACGAGCTCGCGGGCGCGCTCGGGAGCTTTGAGTCTGTGCGAGAGGTCCGTGGCCGTGGGTTCCTGCTCGGCGTCGAGTTCGTCGATCCACGGGACGGGAAGTCGTTGCTGCCGGCCGACCTCGACGTCGCCGAGATGATCGATCAGAAGGCGTTTGAGCACGGGCTGCTGGTGACCTCGTCGCACGCGAGCGCGGACGGCTTCGCCGGAGACCAGACGCTGCTGGCGCCGGCCTTCGTGGCCACCGATGCCGAGCTGGGCGAGATGGTGGAGCGCTTCGCTGCCACCGTGGATGAGGTGGAGGCGTCGGTCAAGCGCGAGCTGTCGGGGGCCGCGGCGTGAGCGAGGTGACGCCGGGCGAGTTCGTGCTGATGGGGATGCCCGACGTGCACGGCTCGGTCCGCGGCAAGGCGCTGCGGCCCGAGGCGTTCGAGGCGGCGGTCACCCGCGGCGCCGTGATGACCGACCTGCTCCTGGCCCTCGACCCGACGGACACGCCGATCACCGCGTACGACGGCTTCGGATTGCGCGCGGGAGCCGGCGATCTGGTCGTGCACCCGGAGTCCTCGACGCTGCGCGAGATGGACTGGATGCCCGGCTGGCGGATCTGTCTTTGCACGCCGATGTGGGCCGACGGCCGGCCGTGCGAGCTGTCCTCGCGCGAGGCGTTGCGTGGTGTGCTGGCGCAGATGACCGATCTCGGCTACGAAACACGGGCGGCCTTTGAGTACGAGGTGCGTCTTCGCGACGGTGAAGGCCGGCCGCTGTCAAGCGGACTCAGTTACAGCCTGGGCGAGGTGGCGCGCTTCGAGCGCTTCGTCGGCCGGCTACTGCCCGCGCTGCAAGGGCTTGGCATCGAGCTCTCGGCGGTCCACACCGAGGCCGGGCCCGGACTGCTCGAGCTGAACATCGCCGCGCGCGAGGGGCTGCGGGCGGCCGACGATGCCGTGTACACCAAGCTGGCGGTCAAGGAGGTGGCGGTGTCGCTGGGCATGCAGGCCAGCTTCATGGCCAAGACCCAGCCCGGGGAGGAGGGCTCGAGCGGTCATGTCCACCTGTCGTGCTGGGCCGACGGGGTCAATGTGTTTGCGGTTTCGGACGGGTCGGCGGATGCTCTCCCGGGTCCGTTCGCCGGCGCGATCGCCGGCGTGCTGGACCACCTGCCGGCGGCATCGCTGATGCTCAATCCGACGATCAATTCCTACAAGCGGCTCGTCCCGGGATGGTTCGCCCCCGTGAACGTGAGCTGGGGGCTCGAGAACCGCTCCTGCGCCGTCCGCGCGATCCGCGGCGAGGACCACCACCGCTGGCGGATTGAGTGCCGGCGGCCGGGGGCCGACGCCAATCCGTATCTCGCGTTGGCCGCGCTGGCTGCCTCCGCGGCGGACGGGATGCGCCGCGGTGCCACGCCTGGGGAGCCGACCGTCGGCGACGCCTCGGAACGATCGGACCTCCCGCCGCTGCCGGGCTCACTCGAGAGTGCGCTACGCGCCTTCGACGAGGATTTGGAGTTCCGGGCGTTTCTTGGCGAGGCGTTCTGCGACTACTACCGGGTGTCACGCGAGTGGGAGCTGTCGGCCTGGCGCGAGGCGGTCAGCGACTGGGAGCGGGAGCGGTATGAGCGCGCCGTGTAGTTCGCCGGTGATCGGCATATGCGCGGTGCGCGAGCGCGCGCGGTGGGCGTTCTGGGATCAGACCGCGCATCTGGTCGCCGACTCCTACATCGCCCCCCTCCAGCGCGCCGGGGCGATCGTCGTCCTGCTGCCCGTGGATGTGTCGGGTCCGCTCCAGCTGATCGAGCGGATCGATGGTCTGCTGCTCATCGGTGGCGCCGACCTCGATCCGGCTTGCTACGGCGCTGCGCGCGAGCCGGGGACGGAGGCCACGTATGCCGATCGTGACACGTTCGAGATCGCCATGGTGCGCGGCGCGATCGTCGCCGGGGTGCCGTTGCTCGGCATCTGCCGGGGCATGCAGATCCTCAACGTCGCCCTCGGTGGAACGCTGGAACAGAACCTGGTCGATGCCGACGGCAACCACCCGCATCGCCGGCTGAAGGGCACGTTCGAGGGCAACGAGCATGAGGTCATCCTCGAGCCCGGATCGCTGGCCGCGAGGGCGGTCGGCGAGGACGTGCACGTGGGGCGCTGCCACCACCACCAGGCGGTCAAGGAAGTCGGCGAAGGGTTGGTGGCCACCGGGCGGGCCGCCGGGG
Organism: uncultured Solirubrobacterales bacterium; assembly: GCA_963749545.1. Classification (GTDB taxonomy): domain Bacteria; phylum Actinomycetota; class Thermoleophilia; order Solirubrobacterales; family Solirubrobacteraceae; genus Palsa-465. The sequence goes on along the minus strand of CAVVNG010000007.1, from coordinate 40,074 downwards.
AGAACGTGATCGAGGCGCTCGAGGCGGCGGACGGCCGCTGGGTGCTCGGCGTACAGTGGCACCCCGAAGCCGACGAGAAGAGCCGGCTGTTCGCGGCGCTGGCGCAGGCGGCGCGAGAGAATTCGCCCTGGCTGGCCGACCCGGCTCTGGAACAAACGAGAAGCTAGGACACGAGGAGGCTCACCGATGGCTACAGCGGAGGGGCAGGAGGTCACGGCCGAGGACGTCTTCTCCACCTGGCGCGAGCAGGGGATCCGCAACGTCCGCTTCGAGCTGCCGGACCTTCACGGCACGAGCCGATCCAAGCTCCTGCCGATCGAGCACGCCCCGGGCTATGCCGACGAGGGGCTGAACATGTACGGCGGCGCCGTTGTACTCGACAGCGCCTCCGATGTCGTGCCGGGAACGCTGTACAACGAGGAGGTCGGCTACGCCGATCAGCGACTCCGCCCCGACCCGAGCACCGCGGCGGTCCTCCCGTGGGCGCCGGCCACCGGACGGATGATCTGCGACACCTTCTGGGATGACGGCACCCCACTGTGGGCTGCGCCGCGCCACGTGTTCCGTCGCGCCCTCGAGCGCTGCCGGGCGCTCGGGTTCGAACCGCTGATCGGAACCGAGCCCGAGTTCTACCTGCTCGACGCCGAGACCCAGGAGCCGCTGTTCAGCGGGCCCCACATCTTCAACACCGTGCGCAACACGTACGTGCCCGCGGTCGAGCGGATCGTCAACGAAATGCGCGAGTTCGGCATCGACATCATCACCGCCAACGCCGAGTACGCCGGGTCGCAGTGGGAGATCGTGTTCGGCCCGAGCGCCGGCATGGGCGGCCCAGATGTCGCCTTCAGCTTCAAGAACGGGGTCAAGGAGATCGCCCATCAGGAGGGGCTGATCGCCACCTTCATGTCGAAGCCGTTCGGCGACTCGGCGGGCTCGGGTGCCCACAACCACATCGGCCTGCTGCGGCGCGACTCGCAGGAGAACGCCATGTCAGATCCCTCGCACGAGTGGGGGCTGTCGCAAATCGGGCGCAGCTTCGTCGCCGGGCAGCTCCGCCACGCCCGAGCGATCTACGCCGTGCTCGCCCCGACCGTGAACTGCATGAAGCGCCGGCGAACCCATACCTTCAGCCCGACCAACATCTCGTGGGGGCTCGAGGACCGCAGCGCGTTCGTCCGCGTCAAGGGCGGCACGGCCAAGAGCAAGCACATCGAGAACCGTGCGCCGACGGGCCTGTCCAACCCGTACCTCGTGTCTGCGGCGCTGCTGGGCGCCGGGTTGCTGGGGATTGGGGACGAGCTCGAGCTCGAGCCGCCGGCGGTGGCGCCGGCCGAGGAGGACGAGTCAAAGCCGAAGCTGCCCACGAGCGTCGAGGAGTCGCTGGCCGCGCTGGAGGCGGACGAGCGAATGGTCGAGATGCTCGGCGATGAGTTCGTCAGGGCGTACGGCGTGATGCGTCGGCACGAGCTGCAACGGTTCGACGATCACGTGACCGACTGGGAGCTGTCGGAGTACCTCGAGCTGTACTAGAGACGGGCTTTACGGTTCGGTCAGGTAGGCGGCCGTGATCCCGCCGTCGACGAGGAACTCGGTCCCGGTGACCCAGTCGGACTCGTCGCTGGCCAGGTACACCGCCGCGCTGGCGATGTCGCGTGGCTCGCCGAAGCGGCCGGCGGGAATGTGGCCGAGGCGGTTGTCTCGCTTGGCCTCGTCCGTGATCAGGTACTCCAGCAGCGGCGTTCTGATCGGGCCGGGGCAGATCGCGTTGGCGCGGATGCCGCGCCGGGCGTGCTGGACCGCGATCTCGCGCGTCATCGACAGCACCCCGCCCTTGCTCGCCGTGTATGCGATCTGGGGTGCGGCCGCGCCCATCAGCGCGACGAACGAGGCGATGTTGATCAGCGAGCCGTTGCCGGGCGTCTCCCGCATCAGCGGCACGGCGTGGCGACAGCACAGAAACACGCCGGTCAGGTTGATCCGGATCACCCGGTCCCAGACCTCGAGTGAGGTGTCCTCGACTCCCTCGTCGCGCGGGTCCATGATCCCTGCGTTGTGGACGCTCACGTCAAGGCGGCCGTGCTCGGCCTTGACGGTGGCGAGGAGTCTTTGCACGTCGTCGTCACTGCTCACGTCCGCGGCCACGAAGATCGCACGATCGCCGATCTCGGTGGCGGTGCTCTCGCCGGCGTCCGCATCGACATCGTTGATCACCACGATCGCCCCCTCCCGGGCGAAGCGCAGGGCCATCTCGCGTCCGAGACCGGAGCCCGAGCCCGTGATCAGGGCCACCTTGTCGGCGAGTCGGTCGGACACGGTCGGGCATCGTACTCAGTGCACAGTGAGGAACGCCTTCATGCCCGGATGCTCGTGGCCCGGGAGCGAGCGGTCGGTCCGTGGTCCGGCGCCGCCCGGTCTTCGACGGCTACTATCGGCGCAACACCTGGGGGAGTGAGTTAACGGCTATGCGCGCGGTCTCCAAAACCGTGAATCCGGGTTCGAATCCCGGCTCCCCCGCTCATCACATCCGCAACGGCTCGCCGGTATGAGAATCCACCCTACGGGCGAGAGCATCCACCTAGGATCCCGGGCATGAGGTTCAACACCGTCTACCGGACTTTCAACACCGAGCGCCGGCGCGAGTTCATCCGAATCACCGAGGACGTCTTCGATGTCGTCCGCGAGGTGGGCATCGAGGAGGGAATGGTGCTGGTGGCGGCGATGCACATCACCGCCGGCGTGTGGATCAACGACGACGAGCCCGGGCTCCAAGCCGACGTGCTCGAGTGGCTGGACAAGCTGGCGCCGCCGAGCTGGCGCGAGCGCGACGGCGAGGTGGCCGCGGCGCTGCTCCCGAATCCCGGTGACTACCGCCACCATCGCGGTGGCGAGGACAACGGCGACGCCCACCTGAAGAACCTGCTCGTGCACCACCAGGTGATCGTGCCGGTCACCGGCGGCCGTCTCGACCTTGGGCCCTGGCAGCAGGTCTTCTACTGCGAGTTCGACGGCGGCCGGTCCAAGCGCATGATCATCAAGGCGATGGGGGAGTAGGCACTGGAGCCTTCGCGCATATTCGCCCCCGACGCGCTGGGCGGACGGGTCGCTCTCGTGACCGGAGGCGGGACGAATCTCGGCAAGGCTGCGGCACTCGAACTGGCCCGCTGCGGAGCGTCCGTGGTGATCGCGGGCCGGCGCTCCGACGTGCTCGCCGACGCTGCCGCGCAGCTGGGGCCCCGTTGTTCGTTCGTTGCCGGAGACATTCGCGTGTCGGACGAGGCAGAGCGGATCGTGCGCGCTGCTCTGGAGCGCCACGGCCGGCTCGACCTGCTGCTGAACAACGCCGGCGGCCAGTACTTCGTCCCCGCCGAGGGCATCACGACCAAGGGCTGGCGCGCTGTGCAACGGCTCAACGTGGGGGGAACGCTGGCCATGAGCACGGCCGCCCACGCCCTCGCGATGGCGCCGGCGGGGTCGGGCACGATCGTCAACGTGACCGTCTCGCCCCACCACGGGATGCCGGCGATGGCGCACACGGGTGCGGCGCGAGCAGCCGTCGAGGCGCTGACGAAGGAGCTCGCGGCAGGGTGGTGCACCGATGGGGTGTCCGTGGTGGCGATCGCGATCGGCCGCTTCGCCACCGAATCGCTGCGCAAGTACCCGGCCGAGCTGTGGCAGAGCGCCGCCGCGAGCGTGCCACTCCAGCGGCTGGGGGAGGTTGAGGAGTACGGCTGGCTCGTGGCCATGCTGGCCACGCCGCTGGGCGCCGCCTTCTCGGGATCCGTGATCACGCTCGACGGGGCGCTCGACAACTGGACGGGCCCCTGGCCGCCGGCGGGACTGGCGCGGGACGGCGAGGTGCCGACCGAGGAGCGACGCCCAGCCCCTCGGTTGGTCTGAGCCGCGCCGGCGGGGTTGGTCAGCTAAGCGAAACATAGGTGCGGTTAGCTGACCAGAGTCGGGGTGAGCGACATGTTCGAGGCTCTGGTGAGCGGCGGGCCCGGGTACCATCTGAGCGTCCGCGGGCGAAGTGTTGTGGTTGCACAGAAGCCTTCCAAGCTTCTAGGGCGGGTTCGATTCCCGTCGCCCGCTCTTGCCGGCGCCTCGGGGCTGTGTGCTCGACGCCGGCCGCGGGACCGCCCGCCGCGGGGCTCTGGGGTTATCATCGACCGGACCACGGGGAGTGGCGCAGTCTGGTAGCGCACCCGGCTGGGGGCCGGGCGGTCGCAGGTTCAAATCCTGTCTCCCCGATCACTGAAAGTCCTGCAAATCAGGTAGTTTCGGATTTGAGGCTAACTGCCCAGAATGGGCTAGAGGGCATCAAAAGGGCATCAAACGCTCGGGACGATTGCAATCGAGGCCGGTGGGCGCGGCCTCCTCGCGTTCGGCGGGTTTTGCATTTTTGGCTATCGTTGCGAGCGCGATGGATGACCAGGATCTGCTGACCGCGTCCCAAGCCGCCGCAGAGCTGAGCGCGTCGAGCCAGACGATTCGGAACTGGATTCGCGCCGACCACCTGCACGCGGTGCGAATCGGCAATCGGTTTCTGATCCCTCGGAGCGAGGTTGAGCGAATGCGCGGGAACGTATCGATGTCGCATGGGGAGAGCCCGTGGGAGTTCGACCCAGACGAGCCGGTCCAGCCGCTCCCTCGCGCCGCTGAGCGTGATTCTGGAGGCGGTTCCGCGGAACCGCTCTTGGGGGGCTGATGCCCGACTCCGAGCAGGCCTTCCAGGACGCGCGCCGGAGTTGGCGCGAGGCGCTGCGAGCTCACGTCCTGGCGCCTCCCGACGCTGGATTCAGCGCACGGCTGGCCGCGCTCGCCTCCTCTGCGTCTCAGCGCGCTGCGGCGTGCCAGGCGGCGGCCGATGACGGCTTCGAGTGGCCGGCGGCCCGGGGCGGCGCGAAGCCGCCCTACGAGCTGCAGCCCGGCTCCGGGCGGCGGGGGCCCGACGAGCTGTGGACTCGCTTCGACGAAGCGGTCGCCGAGCTCGATCGCGTCAGCGAGGGACGGAGCATGCGGGCCGTTGGGCGCGCGTACGCCGAGCTGTCCGAGATCGCCTCGCAGCTCGCTCGGGCCGTCGAGCGCGATGACCGTGCGAGTGGGCTGCTTCCAGCTGCCGGGAGCAAGCGCCGGAGGTCTGCGTAGCTGCGGATACCCCGCCACCGTCATTGCGATCTGCGTGCAGCGGCGGCTGCGGATGTTCGTCCGTCCGTGCCCATTCCGCTGGCCATCCATGGCCAGCGGGCGACCATCTCTCGCAGACACCCCGCTCCGCCACAAGCACGATTGGTGGCGACAGCCCGGCGGCGCTGAACCTGAGTTCCGCGCGAAGCAGGGCGCGGGACCCTCTTCCCTGCTGAGCACAGGAAGCAGGGAAGAGACTCGTCTGCCCTGCTGTCGGCAGAAACCAGGTGTATCGCGTCGGCCGTCACCGCCGGTGGGCGCACCTGCTCGCGGCGAGGCTCGAGATCGGCGATGAGAGGGGCGCGGCGGCGATCACGGCCAGCACCTGCTTTCACGTGACCGAGGCCCTGTGGGCGGCCGCGGCGCGCCCGGAGCCGAAGTCGGGTCGCCGACGTCCCGGCTCGCGCGCATCAACCGCGCACCAGCGGCCCTCCGGCGCAATCTACGTGCGCCGGTTCATTCAACTGCTTCGCGCCGTGCCGGCGAGCACGAAGGCCTTCGGCAGGAAACCGGCTGGCCGCGCCGAAAGCGCGGGCGATGGAAGGCTCAGGACAGACACCCGCGCCTCCACCGGGTGGCGGAATGCCGCCGAGCGGTGGCCACACCTACCCGCTGACGTTCTCGGTCGATTATCCCGAGCGCGAGCTCGACCGCCTGAGCTCGGCGCTGCGGATCTTTTGGGTCATCCCGATCGCGATCCTCGCCGCGACCATCGAGGGCGGCAGCTTCAGTACTGGTACCAACGCCCGGTACGCCGGCGGCGGGATCGGTGTGCTGTTCATCCCGGTGGTGCTGATGTTGCTGTTCCGCAAGAAGTACCCGCGATGGTGGTATGACTGGAACCTTCAGCTGAGCCGCTTCAGCAACCGGATCGCGGTCTACTTCGCGCTCATGGATGACCGCTACCCCTCCACCGACGAGCAGCAGGCCGTACACCTCGACTTTCCCTATCCCGACGCCGAAGGTGAGCTCAGCCGCGGCCTTCCGCTGGTCAAGTGGCTGCTGGCCATTCCCCACTACATCGTGCTGTTGTTCCTCACGATCGGGGCATTCATCGTCGCCATCGGCGCGTGGTTCGCGATCCACTTCACCGGCCGTTACCCGCGCTCACTGTTCGATTACATCGAGGGCGTGATCCGCTGGCACAACCGCGTCGGGGCGTATGCCCTCCTGCTGATCACCGACCGCTACCCGCCGTTCAACCTCCAGCCCTAGCTGCGCCCTGCCGGGTGGGCCGGGGGTCCGTGAGGATGGCGAGGTACTGGGCGGATCAAGCACGACCGCGATGCTCGCCACGATGCTCGGCGGCGCGGACCGCACGACGCTGTCGCTGCTCGCGAACCAGTGGCGCGGAATCGAGCACGTGGACGAGGCGCTCGCCGCCCGCACCGGGCAAGTCCTCATCACCGAGGCATTACTGAACGTGCTCGTGGACGCCCGGGCAAGAGAATCCGCGTGCCTGCCAGACCCGGACGCCGATTCGGGCGGACGAACTCGGGCTGCTGCGGCGCGGGCAACCGGATCGGTGGGGCCTGGATGATCGCCGTTTCAGCCCCGGTTTTCGTCATAGGCGTCGTCTTGACCGTGCTCGTGTATGCGTTCGCCGTGCGCCGGTTGCTGGGTCTGCGTCTCTCGCCGCTGCGGGCGCTGCTCGGCGGGCTGGTCGCGTTGGTGGTCGCCTCGCCGATCGTCACGGCGATCGGCAGCTCGCTGGTCAAGCACAACGGGAGCTGGTCGTTCGTTCCCGCGGTGTGGTTCGTGATCCTCGGGGTTGCGATCGCGCTGCTGATCGGGATGCTCGTGCTGGTGATCGCCGAGGTGCTGGTGCCGAGCGGAACGATGCCCGGGCCGCGGTATGTGATCCGGGGGTTGCGCAAGCGGACGCGACGGGTCCGTCGCTACTCGCAGATCAGCCGGATCCTGGTCCGTCACGGAATGCTTCCCTACCTGCGAGGCGCACGCCGCTCAGAGCTGCAGACCCACGACGGCCGGGCTCAGCTCGCTGGCTCGCTGCGCCTCGCGCTTGAGGACGGCGATGTCACGTTCATCAAGCTCGGCCAGCTCCTGGCCACGCGGCGCGACCTTCTGCCCAGTGAGTTCACCGACGCACTGAGCGGCCTGCAGGACGACGCCGCACAGGTCCCGTGGCCGCAGGTCGAGCAGGTGCTGCGCTCCGAGCTCGGCGCCGAGGTCGACGAGGTATTCGCAACCTTTGACCACACGCCGCTCGCGGCCGCCTCGATCGCGCAGGTCCACGCGGCGACGCTCAACTCCGGTGAACAGGTAGTGGTCAAAGTTCGCCGGCCGGGCATCGAGACTGTCGTGTCCTGGGATCTGGACATCGTCGATCGATTGGCGATGCGTCTGCAGCGCTCGACGCGCTGGGGTCGGGGAGTGGGTGCGGTCGACCTCTCGAACGGCTTCGCAGACGCGCTCAGGGAGGAGCTCGACCTGCGGATCGAGGCTCAGAACATGACCGCTGTCGCCGCTGCGACCGCCGCACGCGGTCACAACGGGTCGGTTCGGATCCCGAAGCCTTATCCGCCGCTGTGCACCGCGAACGTGCTAGTGATGGAGCGCCTCGAGGGCCGCGCGCTGGGGCAGCTCACAGCCACCGAGCAGATCGGCGATCGCCGAGCGCTCGCGCGCGTCCTTTTCGACACGCTGCTGGGCGAGGTGATGATCGAGGGCATCTTCCACGCCGACCCGCACCCGGGCAACGTGCTGCTGCTCGCGGTCGGGCGGCTCGGGCTGCTCGACTTCGGCTCGGTCGGACGGATCGACGCCGGGCTCAGGGCCGCGCTGCAGCGCCTCCTGCTGGCGGTCGATCGTGGTGATCCGGCGGCGCTACACGACGCGTTGCTGGAGGTCGTGCAGCGGCCCGACGAGCTCGACGAGCAGGCGCTCGAGCGGGCGCTCGGCGTCTTCATGGCCAGACACGTCGGCGCCGGGATCACCCCCGATGCGCGCATGTTCACCGACCTGTTCCGGCTCGTGGCCGAGCACGGTCTGTCGGTACCGCCAGAGATCGCGGGTGCGTTCCGCGCGCTCGCGACGATCGAGGGCACGCTGACGCAGCTCGCACCCGGGTTCGACATCCTCGCCGAGGCCCGCCGCTTCACGACCGACTATCTCGCCGAGCAGCTGACCCCCGAAGCTCTGCGCCAGAGCGCCACCGACGAGCTGATCTCATTGATGCCAATGCTGCGCCGGCTGCCGCGGCGCCTGGACCGGATCGGCGGCTCGCTCGAGCAAGGGCGACTCGGCCTCAACGTCCGCCTGCTAGCCAACCAGAGCGACCGCAGATACCTGACCGGGCTCGTCCATCAGCTCGTGCTCACCTTCCTGGCCGCCACCCTTGGCGTTATGGCCGTACTGATGCTCGGCCTTCACGGCGGGCCTAACGTAACCCACAGGGTCACCCTGTACGCATTCATCGGCTACTCGCTGCTCGTCTTCGCCGGCGTCCTTGCCCTCCGCGTGCTCGTACTCGTGTTCCGTCCGGACGCGGGCTGAGCGAGCCATCGTCGCACCGCTCGCACGTCTGATCCGCCACGGGCTCGGTGCCGTACGCCAGGCCGGGACCCCACAGTGCCGGTTGTAGCGCCGCGCCGAACCTCACTCGCGAGGCCCGCGGTCCGGCAAGCGCGGCAGCGCCGGCCGTGTGCTGATCACGTTCTGATGCTGGTCCTCGCCGTAAGCTTCGTCGGCGCTTGAGCGCTCGCTGTCGCGGGGCGGAGACGCCGTCCCGCCGCCGAACCACCGTGCCGCCACTGAGTTGCAAGACCGCCTTCATACCTCGGTCCCGGTTTCGTTGTCGGCGTTGGGAATGGGCTGATCCTCGGCTACATGATGTACCGGTCCGGCCTCATGCCGCGAGGCCTGGCGGTGTTGGGGCTGATCGCCGGCCCTCTCGTTTGCATTACGGGGCTCGGGTGGTGCTTGACGTGATCCCCAGAGGCGGCTCGGTGCAGGCCATCGCGACGATCCCGGAGTTCGTCTGGGAGCTGTCGCTCGGGATCTATCCGCTCGTGAAGGGGTTCAGGCCATCGCCAATCCTCGAGGCCGGCGTGCCGACCTCCAGGGTGGGCGAGCCTCTTTGAGCCCGTCGGTGGCGCCGCCGCATGATGGAGATCGCCGCAACTGAGCGCCTGCGGCTGCGACCGTTGCAGGCGAACGACCTACGGGCCTTCGTCGCGTACCGATCGCACCCCTACGTCGCCCCGCACCAGTCATGGGACCGACCCCACGTATGCCATGAACGACGCGGAGGCGCTGCTGGCCGCGCAGGCCCATGTCGCGTTCGGCACGCCGGGGGTGTGGGTGCAGGTTGCTGCGCTTGATCGGGCGAGCGGCGAGCTCGTCGGCGACTGCGCCGTCCACGTCCTGGCGGACCAGCCGGCGACCGCCGAGGTGGGCGTCACGCTCGCGCCTGAGCACCAGGGCTCGGGGTTGGCGACCGAGGCCCTAGGCGCGATCGTCTCGACCCTGTTCGAGGTCCATCACATGCACCGCGTGTTCGGCGAGGTCGATGACCGCAATACGGCGGTGCAGAACCTCTTTGGTCGTCTCGGCTTCCGCTGCGAGTCGCGCCAGATCGAGGCGGACTGGTTCAAGGGCGAGTGGACCACGGTGCGCGTCTACGCGACGGTGGAACGAGAGTGGCGGGCTGTTGTAGCCGCTCGTCATCTGAGTCCCTAGGTCCCACAGCGGGCCTACGCTGACCGAATGTCTGTGCTGGGCACGAAGCTGCACTTGCCTTCGCCTCGTCGCCGGCTGGTGGCGCGCGCCCGCATCACCGATCGGCTACGTGTCGGCGGAGGCGAGGGGGCGAGGCTGGTGCTGGTCGCGGCGCCGGCTGGGTTCGGCAAGACCACGCTTCTGGCGCAGTGGCTGGCGGCGGACGGGTCGCAGTGCAGGGTGGCGTTGGCTGGCGCTCGACCCAGGCGACGCTGACCTCAGACAGTTTCTGATCCACCTCGTGGCCGCGATTCAGGTCGCCGATCCTGAGGTGGGCGTTGAGGCTCTCGGCCTGCTGGCGGCCGGCGGAGCCACGCCGCCCGAGGATGTCCTGGTCAGCCTGATCAACGATCTCGACCTCCTCGCCGGCTCTACGGTGGTGGCGCTGGATGACTACCACGTCATCGACTCGGCCGCGATCCATGAAGCGGTGGCCTTCCTGTTGGACAACCTGCCTCCGCAGGTCACGCTGGCGATGACCACTCGGGCTGATCCGCCGCTGCCGCTGTCCCGTCTGCGTGCGCGTGGCGAGCTCGTGGAGGTGCGGGCCGCGGACCTCAGGTTCACCGCCGAGGAAGCGGAGGCGTTTCTCAACGAGGTGATGGGTCTGCAGCTGGAGCCAGCGCTGGTGGCAGCGCTCGAGGCGCGCACCGAGGGGTGGGCGGCGGGGTTGCAGCTGGCCGCGCTGTCGGCCCGGACCCATGCCGCCGCGGCCGAGGGGTCTGGAGATGTCGCTGGGTTCGTCGCGGCCTTCTCTGGAAGCCATCGTTTCGTCCTTGACTATCTCGTTGAGGAGGTTCTGGGGGGTCAGCCGGACGAGGTCCGCGAGTTCTTGCTCGGTACCTCGGTGCTCGGTCAGATGACGGGCGCTCTCTGCGATGCCCTGACCGGTCGCGGCGACGGTCAGGGGATGCTGGAGACGCTTGAGCGCGGGAATCTGTTCGTCGTCCCGCTGGACGATGAGCGGCGGTGGTACCGCTATCACCACCTGTTCGCCGACGCGCTGCGTGCCCGTCTGGCGGCCGGGTATGCCGACCGCGTCAGTGAGCTGCACGCCGCGGCCAGCCGATGGCTCGCGGAGAACGGGCTGCTGAGCGATGCCGTTCGGCACGCGATCGTGAGCGGCGACCATGAGCACGCCGCCGATCTCGTCGAGCTCAGCCTGGCGGACATGCGGCGACGGCGCCAGGACCGCATCCTTCGCGATTGGCTGGTCGCGCTGCCTGACGATGTCGTGCGTCGACGGCCGCTGCTTGCGATGTTCATGGGCTGGAGCCGGCTCTCGGCCGGTGACTTCGACGGGGTGGACGAGTGGCTCGACGCCGCCGAGGCTGGCCTGGACACGACGCCGCGGTTGACGGTTCCCCCGGCGGGCGCGCTGGCCGCGGCGGCGAGGGACCGGGAGGCTGAGGTCCGTTCGCTCCCGGCCATGATTGCCGTCTACCGAGCCTCGGTGGCGCAGGCTCGGGGCGATGTCGACGGCACGGTCGCACATGCACGCCGGGCGCTCATGCTGGCCGGGCCGGAGGACCACTTTCCGCGCGGTGCTGCCGCCGGGTTCCTCGGTCTCGCGGCGTGGGCCGCCGGCGACCTGAGAACCGCGGTGGACACGTTCACCGCGGCGGTCACCAGCCTGCACGCGGCGGGCATGGTCGCGGACGAGCTCGGTGGGACCGTCGTGCTAGCGAACCTGTGGCTGGCGCGCGGACGTCCCGTGCAGGCGCGCCGGCTCTATGAACGCGCGCTGGCCGCGGCCGAGAGCCACCCCGCTGTCCTCTCCACCACCGGCGACCTGCACGTCGGCCTCGCGGACGTCCTGCGCGAGCAGGGCAGCCTTGATGCGGCCGCGGAGCACCTCGAGGCTGCCCGCGAGCTTGGCGACCGGGCGTCGCTGCTGGAGAACCGGCACCGGTGGTACACCGCGAACGCTGCGCTGCTACGGGCGGGAGGCGACCTCGACGGCGCGGTCGCAATGCTCGACCAGGCCGAGCCGCTGTTCCTGCCCGGCTACTTCCCGGACATCCGGCCGATCGCTGCAACCAGAGCGCGGGTCCGGATTGTCCAGGGGCGCCTCGATGACGCGCGCGCGTGGGCACGCGAGCGCGGGGTCGCGCCGACCGATCCCGCGAGCTACCTGGCCGAGTACGACCTGCTCACTCTCGCTCGGCTGCTGATCGCCGAGGGTGACCCGCGCGAGGCGCTGGACCTGCTTGATCGGGTCCTCGATGCCGCGCAGGCGGCAGGCCGCGACGGCACCCTGATCGAGGCGGGCATCGTGCGGGCGCTCGCACACCACGCGAACGGCGAGATCGACTCGGCAGCGACGGACCTGTCTGCTGCTCTCGCCGACGGGGTGCCGGCCGGCTACCGCCGGCTGTTCCTCGACGAGGGGCAGCCGATGGCGCGGCTGCTCGGACAACTCGCCCGCGCTGGGGCGCACGACGTACGGGCGCACGCCGAGCGCCTGCTGGCCGCCTCACACAGGCCGCCGGCGCCAGCGCCCACCGGACGTGGCGCTGAGGACGAGCTCAGCGAGCGCGAGCGGGACGTGCTGCGCCTGCTGGCGACCGAGCTCAGCGGGCCCGGAGATCGCGGGGCACCTGTACATCTCGGTCAACACGCTGCGCACCCACACCAAGCACATCTTCCAAAAGCTCGACGTCAACACCCGCCGCGCCGCGGTACGTCGAGCCATCGACCTCGACATTCTCTGACCGCTCCGCGGCCGAATCACCACCCTCAATCACATCATCGTGTGATGTGCGCTCACCACATCGATTCCTAAGTTGTCGACATCGCCGGACACCCCGCCCGGCACCGACACAAAGGAGTCCGCCGTGAGCACGACCACCACTAGCCGATTCACCGCGATCGCCGGTATCTGCGCCGCCGCCGCCGGGGCCATCTTCATCGGCGTCCAGATCAACCACCCGCCGGCCGACGTCGCGCACCTCGTGACCAGCGAGATGACGATCCGCATGACCGCGAAGGTTCTGTTCTGCGCCCTGGCGCTCGCCGGCCTCGCCGGCATGTTCATCCGCCATCGCGATCAGTTCGGCCGCCTCGGGCGCGTCGGCTACTCGCTGGTGAGCGTCGGCTTCGTCGCCATGCTCGTCCAGGAGTGCATGATCGGCTACTACCTCCCGACCCTCGCCCACTCTAAGCCCGTCTACGTCCAGCACGTCCTCAACGGGGCGATGGCTCACGGCGCGAGCAGCGGCATCGGAGCGTGGCAGGGCCTGTTCCTGATCGCCGGGATGGGTTACTCGCTCGGCGGTCTGCTGTTCGGCATCGCGCTGTTCCGCGCCGGCGTCCTGGCCCGCTGGGCATCCGCGTTGTTCGCCTACGGCACCGTCTCCGCCCTGTCGCTCGCCGCATTGCCGGTGTCCTACTGCCGCCCGTTCGCGGTGCCCACCGGCGTCGCGCTGATCGGCCTCGGCCTGTCGCTGTGGCGCGACCAGCGCCGGCAGGCCCAGACTGTCGACGCGCCGGCCACGACGTGGACCGCGCAGCCGGTCACCCACTGAGCACCAAGCCCCGAGCACGGCCGGGACGCTGCGACTGATCCAGCTCGCAAGCGGCCCGGCCGTCATTTACACCGTCCCGGTCCCTCAGCAAGCTCGAGCCCTCTCATGAACACCGCACCCATGACATACGCGATCCGCGTCCATGGCCACCTCGACGACCACTGGTCAGCCCGGCTCGGAGAGCCAAACTTGACCCGCGGGAACGACGGCACCACCACCATCACGGGGTCGATCGCCGACCAAGCTCAACTCCACGGTGTACTCGCCGGCCTGCGCGACATCGGTGCCGTCATCACCGAGCTCCGTACCACCCGTGCACCCGTCTCGCGGTCGGTTCTCGAGCGCCCGTTGCATACCGAGCGCCTGACCCTCCGTCCCGCGACTGCCGACGACACCGACCCGACCTGGAAGTTCCGCCAGGTCGAGTCGGTCAACGAGTGGCTCACCGGCTGCCCCGCCGACCTCGACGGCTACCGCAAGCTGTTCTCGGAGCCTGGCCGTCTCGCGACTACGGTCATCGTCGCTCTCGGCCACAGCGCAGCCGCCCCAGTCATCGGCGACTTCATGCTCCGCCGCGCCGACGCTTCGGCCCAGTTAGATGTCGCCGACCAAGCCCACGACACCCAGGCCGAGCTCGGCTGGATCCTCGATCCCGCCCACAGCGGCCACGGCTACGCCACCGAAGCCGTGCGTGAGCTCCTCCGCTACTGCTTCCAAGACCTCGGCGTGCGCCGGGTCACCGCGAACTGCTTCCTCGACAACGCCAGCTCCTGGCGTCTTATGGAGCGGGTCGGCATGCGTCGCGAACTCCACGCAGTCCGAGAGTCACTACATCGATCCGGTCGATGGCTGGACACGGTCGGCTACTCCCTCCTCAACGAGGAATGGTCGCCGAGGTGGATCAACGGCAGGGCCCCTACTTGCGCGACAGCCCTCGGCGATCCGAGCTGACGGCCCGTCACGCCGACGATTCCAACCCGGCTGCGTACCCCGAGCAGAACTACTCCGGGGGAGCGCCGGCGACGAGTACCGCCTGTGGGTCAACGCAGGTGTCGCCGAGCACAACAGACCCAGCGGCCCGCAAAATGGAAAGCAGGTCCGAGCTCGACACGCGGCTCAGACCTCCTATGCGCGCGGATTCCGCGCCTCAGCGGCCGGCTCCGGGTCGCGGCGGGCTCCGGAGCTGGAAGCGCCCCGCTGGCCGCGCATACGGCGTCCATCGCCGGCGACGGCGAGAGACGCGCTATGCCAGCAAGGCAGGTGCGATCGCGGACGACTGTTCGGGATTGAAAGCAGGTTCGCCGCCGGGCAGCGCGAAAGATTTCGCGCCAGATGACTGCGCCTACAGTCCCGTTCGTCGTTATCGGCGTGGCCGTGACCGTGCCCGTGTTCGCGTTCGGTGTGCGCCGTTTGCTTGGCCTGCGTGTCTCGCCGCTGCGTTGGGTGATCGGCGGGATCGTGGCGTTGGCGTTCGCTTCGCCGATCATCACAGCGATCGGGGGCTCGATCGTCAAGCGCAACGGCAGATGGCCGTTCCTACCGGCCGTGTGGGTTCGTGATCCTCGGGGTGGCGATCGCGCTGTTGCTCGGGATGCTCGTATTGGTCATCTTCGAGGCGCTGGTACCGAGTGGGACGATGCCGGGACCGCTGTACTTGATCCGAGGGCTGCGCAAGCGCGCGCGGCGGATCCGCCGTTACTCGCAGATCACCACGATCCTGGTCCGCCGCGGAATGCTCCCCTACCTGCGGGGCGCTCGCCGCGCCGAGCTCCAGACCCACGACGGCCGCACCCAGCTCGCGCGCTCGCTCCGACTCGCGCTCGAGGATGGCGGCGTCACGTTCATCAAGCTCGGACAGATACTGGCGACCCGGCGGGACCTCCTGCCGGCCGAGTTCATCGACGAGCTCAGCGGATTGCAGGACGACGCCGCGCAGGTCCCGTGGCTGGAGGTCCAGCAGGTGCTGAGGTCCGAGCTCGGAGCCGATGTCGACGACGTGTTCGCGAGCTTCGATCGCAGCTCACTCGCAGCCGCCTCGATCGCGCAAGTGCACGCTGCCATGCTCGACTCCGGTGAGCGGGTCGTCGTTAAGGTTCGCCGGCCGGGGATCGACACAGTCGTGGCGTGGGATCTGGACATCGTCGATCGACTGGCGAGGCGCCTCCAGCGCAGCACGCGCTGGGGGCGGGGAGTCGGCGCGGTCGACCTTTCCAACTGGTTCGCGGCGGCGCTCAGGGAGGAACTCGACTTGAGGATCGAGGCCCGGAACATGACCGCCGTGGCCGCCGCGGCAAGCGCGCGGGGCGCCGCCGCGGCAAGCACGCAAGACGCCGCCGCGTCGGTCCGGATACCGAAGCCGCATGAGCCCCTGTGTACCTCGAAGGTGCTCGTAATGGAGCGCCTCGAGGGCCGCCCATTAGGCGCGATCACGGCCGATGAGCAGATCGGTGACCGCCAGGCACTCGCCCGCACCCTGTTCGACACTCTGCTGAGCGAGGTGATGATCGATGGCATCTTCCACGCCGATCCGCATCCGGGCAACGTGCTGCTGCTCGCCAATGGACAGCTCGCCCTGCTCGACTTCGGCTCCGTTGGACGGATCGACTCCGGGCTTCGCGCCGGGCTGCAGCGGCTGCTGGTCGCCGTCGATCGTGGCGATCCGGCGGCGCTAAACGACGCGCTGCTGGAGATCGTTCAGCGACCCGAAGAGCTCGACGAGCCTGCGCTCGAGCGGGCGCTCGGCGTCTTCATGGCCCGCCACGTCGGGGCCGGAATCACTCCCGATGTGCGCATGTCCGCCGATCTCTTCCGGATCATCGCTGAGCATGAACTATCGGTGCCGCCCGAGATCGCGGGGGCGTTCCGCGCGCTGGCGACGATCGAGGGCACGCTGACCCAGCTCGCGCCCGGCTTCGACATCCTCACCGACGCCCGCCGCTTCACGACCGACTACCTCGCCGAGCAGCTCAGCCCCGCAGCGCTACGCAAGACCGCCACCGACGAACTGATCTCGTTGGTGCCGATGCTACGCCGGCTGCCGCGCCGGCTGGATCGGATCAGCGCCTCACTCGAGCACGGCCGACTCGGCCTCAACGTCCGCCTGCTGGCCGACGAGGGCGACCGCCGCTACCTAACCGGCCTCGTGCACCAGCTGGTGCTCGCGTTTCTGGCCGCCACCCTCGGCGTCATGTCCGTACTCATGCTTGGTCTTCATGGAGGGCCGAGGGTGACCCACAGCGTGACCCTATACGCGTTCTTCGGCTACTGGATGCTCGTGTTCGCCGGCGTCCTCGCACTACGCGTGCTCGTGGTCGTACTCCGGTCGGATACAGGCTGAGGGAGCCGGTTCGTA
The DNA here is from genome assembly GCA_963749545.1 of uncultured Solirubrobacterales bacterium. Taxonomy (GTDB): domain Bacteria; phylum Actinomycetota; class Thermoleophilia; order Solirubrobacterales; family Solirubrobacteraceae; genus Palsa-465. The sequence goes on along the minus strand of CAVVNG010000007.1, from coordinate 23,271 downwards.
AGCGTATTCAACGACCGTTAGAGGCCGTCGAGGACCAGATCGCAACGCTCACCGCCCACAGCGCCGCCTGCGTACGCGACCTCCGATCCAGCTTGAACAGGACGTGCTCACGTGGCTGCGCGCTACGCGATCGCTGATGACAAGCTCGGCCGCAATCTCCTTGTTCGACCTCCGCTGGACCACCTTCGAGAACGGCGGGTTCAGCCGAAACTCGGGTTTGCCAGTGAGCCCCTTCTGAACGTCGCGGCTTGCTAAGCGCGACGCCAACGGGGAAGACCGCGCGCTGCGCGACGCAGGCGCTGATCCGGACGAGGCGCAGGTCCGCGAAGCCGACACGGTCGAGCGTTACCTGCAGTTGTCGCGCCCCGTCTCCACCCTGGGGTGGACACGGGACTGAGGATCAACCCCGGGTTCCACCCTGGAGCCGATGTGCGGAGGGCTCATGCGGAGCACGATGCTCCCATGACAACTACTGATTACCTCATCGATTCGACGCTCATTCTGCTGGTGCTCCTGCAGATCAAGGAGCGCCCCCTCACCGTCCGGCAGCTGCTCCGCCCGCTGATCATCGTCGGCATCGCCGTCGCCTCCTACCTCCACGGAATCCCCACCGCGGGCAACGACCTCGTACTGGCCGGCGCTCTGATCCTCCTCGGCGGCGCGATCGGCGTCGCGAGCGGACAGACCGTGATCATGCGTCGCAGCCAGACGGGCGAGGCGCTCGCCCGCGCCGGCTGGCTCTCGGGCTTCTTCTGGGTGCTCGGGATGGGCTCCCGGATGGCCTTCCTGGTGTGGATCTCGCATGGCGGCAGCGCCACGATCGGCCACTTCAGCGCTCAGCACTCGATCACCAGCGGCGAGGCTTGGACGGTTGCACTGCTCGGGATGGCCGTCGCCGAAGTGCTCGGGCGCACCGCCGTCCTGGCGCTCCGCTCGCGGCGGATGTCAGGCCAGCCCGCGCTGGTGACCGCGTAGGTCTTAGCGTATGGCCATGATGTTGTACTGGCTGAACGCCCGGGTGGCCACCGCCATCCGGGCGTTTGGCCTGGCGCTGATCAGCTGGACGGTGATCGGCTCCCATCCCCGGCCGGGAACGTCGGGCCGCGGCTTGGTGATCACGGTCCTCCTGGCGGTCGGCGCGCTGGCCTGGGTCGTCTGGGCCTGGGAGGTCCAACACAAGCGCATCGAGCAGCTCCCATTGTTTGTCCTGGCCGCGACGGGCGGGCTGCTGATCGGAGCCGCTCCGAACGCAGCCGGCAGCGCCTTCGCGTTCGTGGCCGTCGTCACGGCGGGGTTCCGTCTGGACACCGATCGCGCCATCACGGTGACGGCTGTCGCTCTGTTCACGCTGGCGCTCGGGGTGCTGATCTACGACGAGTCCGCCGTGACAGTGCTTGCGTACGGGCTGGGCTTCATCGCGTCGATGCTCGCCGGTGCCAACGCGCAGCAGGCCGCCACCCGGGCCGAGGAGGCCGAGCTGCTGCTCGCCCAGATCCAGCGCTCCCGGGAGGAGCAGCTCCGGGCCGCGCGCCTGGAGGAGTCGGCGCGGATCGCCCGCGAGATCCACGACGTGCTGGCGCACGCCCTGGCCGGCCTGACGATTCAGCTCGAGGCGACCAGCTCGCTGCTCGAGAGCGGCGCCGACCGAAGCTTGGTGCTGGAGCGGCTGCACCAGGCGCATGGCCTGGCGCGCGAGGGGCTGGAGGAGACGCGCCGGGCGGTCGGCGTACTGCGGGGCGAGGGCCTGGCCGTCCCCGAGTCGCTCGAGGGGCTGGTCGCCGAGTACCGCTCATCCTCGCCGGGCGCCACCGCATCGCTGGCCCTCACGGGCGACACGTCGGCGCTCGATGGCCCGGCCGCGCTCGCCGTCGTCCGCGTCGCCCAGGAGGCGCTGACCAACGTGCGCAAGCACGCGCCCGGGGCGACGGTCACCATGGAGCTTAGTTCGACGAGGTCGCAACCGGGACAGTTCTCCTGCGGGTAGCCGACACCGGCAGTCCTCGCCCAAGTGCCCCGGCCGCCGGGGGCCTGGCGAGCAGCGGCGGCGGATACGGTCTCCCCGGCATGCGCGAGCGGGCCCAGATCGTGGGCGGCTCGCTCCAGGCCGGTCGCGATGGGGACGGCTGGCGCGTCGAGCTGCGGCTGCCTCTGGTGTCCGCCGAGAGCCGAGACGAGATCGTCACGGGAGCCACGCCTTGAACCGACCCGTGCGTGTGCTCATCGTCGATGACCAGGGGCTGGTGCGCGAGGGGCTGATGACGTTGCTGGCGGCGCAGGACGGGATCGAACCCGTCGCCGCCGCGGCCGATGGGGAGGAGGCGGTCGCCCTGGCCGACCGGCACCTCCCCGACGTCGTGCTGATGGATCTCCGGATGCCCCGGCTCGACGGCGTCGAGGCGACCCGCCGGATCCGGGCCGCGCATCCCCGGATCGAGGTGGTGGCGCTCACCACGTATGCCGACGATGCCTCGATCCTCGGCGCCCTGCAGGCAGGGGCACGCGGCTACCTGACCAAGGACGCCGGGGCCGCTGAGATTGCCCGGGCGGTGCACGCGGCGGCGGCCGGGCAGACCCTGCTCGACCCGGCCGTCCAGGCGCGGCTGCTGGCGGCGGCGGCCGCGGGGCGACCAGACCCAGCAACGGCGCCAATCGACCGCCCCGACGAGCTCACCCCGCGTGAGGCGGAGGTCCTGCGGCTGATCGCGGCAGGATTCTCAAACGCGGAGATCGCCAGCCGGCTTGTGATCAGCGAGGCGACCGTCAAGACCCACGTCAATCACCTGTTCTCCAAGACGGGCGCGCGGGACCGCGCTCAGGCGGTCCATTACGCCTACCGGCACGGCCTCGCCGGATGACTCGCCAGCGCTGCTAGACACGGGCCGAAACCGGGTAGTAGCTCAGGCGAGGTTCGTGAATGACGCTTGACACCGAAGCAGAGGTCAGGGGTCACTTCTCGCCGAGCTCGACGCGCCGCGCGCCGCTTCCTCACCGACGCGCTCAGCGGGTGGGGCGAGGACAACCTCATACTCGACGATGCCCGCTGCGTGGTGACCGAGCTGGCGAACAACGCGGTCCTGCATGCCGGCTCACGGCTTTCCGTCGTGATCCGGTCGGACGCGGCACAACTTCGGATCGCCGTCGCGGACGCCAGCCCGGCCCGCCCGGCGATCGACCTGCCTTGCGCGGTCTGCAGCACCCGCCGCTCTCCACCGGCAGAGACTCGCATTCATGAGTTTGCAAGGCGCGACCGGCACCTCCGGTCTGCCCTGCACCGCGCTCAACTCAGGTCTCTCGCGCTCGGCCTCGTGAGACGCGCTTCTCGCCAGCAGCAGGGCGGACGGAACGCGGCCTTAGGCGGCCGCGGCGGGCGGCATGGGGACCGATAGCCTCCCGGCGTCCAGCGGAGCGAACCGAGGAGCGCTGTGCCGCGCAAAGCGTCCCGGAAAGAACCTGAGAAACCAGTTGGCGAGTTGATCGCTTCCCTCACCCGTGAGCAGCTGTCCGATGTGGTCGTTGACGCCGCGGATCGACACGAAGACGTCGCACGCGCGGTGCGACTGGTCGTGGCGCGGTCGACCGGCGATCTTGTGGCGTTGCGCAACGAAGTCGATCGTGCTCTCCGTACCCGTCGATTTCTCGGCTACTACGAGGGCATGGACTGGGCGCGGGCGGCTCATCCGGTGGTAGCGGAGCTCGAGCGGACTGCCCGCACAGCGCCGTCCCGGGATCTCGTCGAGCTCTTGCAGCGCGCCGTCGGTCACGTCGTGAAGGTGATTCATCAGGCGGATGACTCGTCGGGCTTGATCGGAGATCTCGCACGCGAGCTGCTGGAGCTGCACGCGGTCACGTGTGACGCTGGAGTCGCCGACCCCGTCAAGCTCGCCGGCTGGATGATCCGTTTTCGGTTCGCCGACCAAGACTTCTTCGAGGTTGATCCGGTCCGCTACCAGAAGGCGCTGGGCGAGGAGGGACTGGCTGCCTATCGAGAGGCCGTCGACGCGATCGACGACGCCGGCTCGTTTGCCGTGCGTTACGTGCGGGAGCGGCTCGCTGTCCTGGACGGCGACATCGAGACGATGGTGGAGCTTGCAGGCGGTGACCTAAGTAACGCGTATCAGTTCTTTCGAGTCGCCGAGGCGATGGCGGAGCTCGAGTGCGACGATCTGGTGCTCCAGTGGACGGCCCGTGGCATCGCCGAGTCGAGCAGCTGGCAGGTGGGCACGTTGTACGACCTCGCGTGCGAAACGTACGCTCGGCTCGGGCAGCCGCTCGAGGTTCTCCGCCTCCGCCGCGCACAGCATGAGCGGATGCCGTCGCTCTCGACCTACAGCACGCTGCGGAAGGCGGCGGAAGAGGTTCACGCTTGGGATGTCGAGCGCGGGGCGGCTCGGATGGTGTTGAGGGCTTGCGACGTTCGCGGGTTCGTAGGTGCGTTGCTTGGCGATGGCGATCAAGGTCTTGCGTGGGACGAGGCGGTTGCTGCGCCCGCTGATGAGGTCGACGCCGACCTGTGGTTGCGGCTGGCGGAGTCCCGCGAGGTCGACCAGCCCGCCGATGCGCTGGCCGTCTACGAGCGTGTCGCCGATGAGGTGCTCGTGGACGCCGCTGGCCATCGTGACGAGTTCACCGCACACATCTCACGCCTGCGCGAGCAGCACCGGCGACGCCCGACTCTGATCGCGATGCTCGACAAGGCCAAGCTCGACTGACGGCAACACGCCGGCCGCGCCTCGATTGTCCGACCCGGCGCGTCTCGAGATCCGAGTGCGCTAATGGCTTCCTGCCGCTCGCGTCGCTGCGCTCCGCTTCGCAGCACACAGTTGCACCTGGCGATGCACCGTCTACACGACTACGGCCTGGCTGCCGACGGGAACGTTGCCGCCGGGGGCGGCGCGAACATCCGGGTCATGTCTCGCCGGCGACGTAACAGACCTCGCACAACCCCCAGCCCCGTTCAGTCCGCGGGGCCGTCCAGCAGACCGCAGCGGCGCGACCACATGGCCCGTGTCCAGGTCGATGACGCCACGTGGCAGGTGCTCAAGACCGCAGCGGGCGAGACCCCGATCAGCGAACTGCTCGGCCAGCTTGTGAGTCGCTACGTCCAGCGTCACCAAGCACGCGAAGCCGAGGCCGCCAAGATCGGGGATCGCGAACTGCTCGAGGCGCTGCAGCGCGCTACCGGGCTCCAGCGCGACCTCAGCCGACTGGTCGACCGACTCGAACACCGCCTCGACCGGCGGGACTTCAAGGCTCCCGTCACCGCAGAACGCTTGACTTGTAGAACGCCAACCTTATAATCGCAAGGTGCCGTGGGCAGTCGAATACACCGACCAATTCGAGGAGTGGTGGGACGGTCTGACTACAGAGGAGCAGCGCCGAACCGAGGCTGCCGTCGAGGTTCTGCAGGAGCGCGGACCGGGGCTCGGCCGGTCGTGGGTCGACACGCTGGAGGCCTCCCGGCATTCGAACATGAAGGAGCTGCGTCCCCGCGGCGGGCACTTGCGGATTCTGTTCGCGTTCGACCCTCGGAGAGCTGCGATCCTGCTCCTCGGCGGAGACAAGACTGGCCAATGGTCGACCTGGTACGAGCAGGCGATCCCCCAGGCCGACGAGCTGTACGACGAACATCTGCGCGAACTGCGTGACGAAGGAACCCTCCCGTGAGCCCGAAGACCAAGAACTTCCGTGACCTCGTTGCCCCGTTGGACGCAGACCCGGTGCACCGGGCTGCAATCGAGGCTGAGAAGCAGCTGATCCTTACGGCGATTCGCTTGGCTGAGCTGCGCCGCGAGGCTGGTGTAACCCAAGAGCAGCTTGCCGAGCGCCTAGGCGTCAGCCAGGAGAACGTCTCGCGGATCGAACGGGCCGAGGACACGCAGCTGTCGACGATCCGGCGCTACATCGAAGCGCTCGGCGGAAGCCTCGAGCTGCACGCCGTGTTCGAGGATCGCGACGTGCCGATCGCGGCCGCGTAGACCGGCGCGCCGGCGCTGTTGCGTACGTCCGTCCGGGGCGTTATCTTCGCCGTCCTTTGCGAATTTTGAGTTTTGTGCGTTTCGTCCAACGCGGTCCCGGGGTTCGATGAGCGACATTTCGACAGCTCCGGACCGTCTGTGCTCGGCAGGTCGGGCCGCACCTGAGCCGGGGGCGCGATTGCTCGAGGCCGAAGAGGTCGCCCAGTATCTCGGGATGCGGACTGACTGGGTCTATCGAGAAGTGCGGAGCCGGTTCTCACCATCGCGCGACCCGTGATGTCGATGATCGTGTCCGCTCCCGGGCCACCGTTCAGGGTGTCATGTCCGCGGCCGCCGATCAGGATGTCGTTGCCCGCGCCGTCGGTCAGCGTGTCGGTGCCCCTGCCGCCTACGAGGATGTCGTTACCTGCTAGGCCCTCGAGCGTGTCGTTCTCAGGGCCAGCGATCAAGGCGTCGGCACCGGGTGTCCCGCCCGCGTCAGCGAAATCCTGGACTCAGGCTCGCGCAGGAGTCTGTTGGTCCCCGCCGCTTCGGCGCAGTCCTTTATCTCCTGAGGTGTTCGATCCCGATTGAGGATGGAATACCGTGGCTGCCGATCGGGCGCTGGCGTGTCGAAAGAAACGTCATCCAGGTTCCACGTCGTGTTGGCGAACTTAACGACGAACTTTCCCGTGTCGCGGACAACCGGAAATTCGCCCACCGGGTACGCCGTCTCCTTGAGCTCGAAAGTTCTTCGCAGCTCTCCGGTGAAGGTGTGTTGCCTGACCCACCCTTGCGGGAACGAGCCGCTCGCCTGCCCGATCACGTAGTCGACGTCGGCGCCCGGCACAGACTCGATCCCGACGCTGCTGCTGAGCGCCACTTTTTCGTTTATCGACCATGTCGTCACCACCCTCGTTGGCGACCCACAGTTGACGATCGCGTGTCCTACCGGCCGAGGCGGCGAGAATGCATTGGCGTCGGCGCGGACAGACCCGAAGTCGCATGACTGAACGTTCGGAAAACCGGGGATTTGCCGAACCAATACCGGAGCGATCTGTTTCTTCCTGCAAAAGACACTGAGCACTTGCGCCTGCTGCTGAGGGTTATCAGCGCCAATTGTGCGGATGGTGCCGGCACGGTCGAGGATCGCGATCACTTCTGTCCGGTCCGCGCATGCGTAGGAGGAAGTGGTCGAGCATTGGGAGAAATGGCTTCCGTTGGGGTTTCGCGCATCCCCGTTCAAATGGGTTGCCACATCGGTCTGGGGTATCCGACTGCCGGCGTGGCGCCACAGTAACCGTGCTCCGTTGCCGCTCTGGTCTAGGAGTTCGACGTGCAGAGAGTCCCCTGGCCTCAGCTCGTCTCCCACCTTCGGCGCGGTCTCACTATGCTCAAACACGGGCTGTCTGGAAGGAACCTCGCCGCGAATCTCGGCGATGCGGAACGTCTGTCCGCTGAAGTTGTAGATCGTGTAGCCGAGGCTGCCTGCGGACGCGGCACCAGCCATCAGCAGCTGCCCGACGACGATGCAAGCCAACGCTGCCGCTGACGCGCCAAAATGCCATCGTCTCACCGGGCCCCCTTTCGTCATCGCTCGGTGATGATCCTACGCGAAATCTGCCCGACGCGGTGGGCCAAGCGGCTCGGCTCGCCGCCCAGTCCACCGTTGGCCTCTGTCTGTGCACCGCGGAGCGCGATAACAACTTGATCGAGATCGCGGTTAGCGCCGTCGCGAACGCGGCCACCACCGCAGCGCTCAGCCATGCCTCGACCGGGACGTTGCTCGTGCCCCAAATGTCGTGGAGCCCCTTCCGCTGTGATCGACGAACGCGTAGCGCATCAGCGCCAGCGCGCGTGCGTCAGCGGAAGGCCCCTCGGCGATCGCGGCCAGGCGCCGGGCATCGCGATGATGGGTAAAGCGCACCGGCCGGGAAGAAAGACAGGATCGCCACGGCGACGGCCAACCCAAACGGTGACCATCGGCGCTGGTACGCCCCCTCGACAGAGCGTCGCAACGGGCTAACACCAGCGGCCTCATCGCGAGCGTGACACCGCTGGATCCGCCCGGCGTTGCGGCCGTCGCGGTCCGCGAACCGTGACCGTCACGCCCAACCAGCAGGGAAGCTTCCTGGTCGCGCATGCCCGCTACCGCGTCGTCTTGCGGCTGTGGGTCAGCTACACCCCAGACGGCGGGCGCTATCGCACCATCGGGTATCTAGGGCTGCACCTTCCCGGTTCCTGCGCAAACCACAACGCCGTGACTGCACTGCACTCCCGCACCGTGGTGCGCTGCAACTGAACGCCCCGCAGACCTGGGCTACCACTCGACACCGCCGATGACCCCTCCGGCCCGATTTGACACCCTGTCGCAACGGCTAGATCCGACACTCTAGGCCGGACGGAACCTCGCGTCTCGCAGCGCCGATCACACCGGGGGTCGAACAACCTGTCGCGACGGAAACAGCGGGTCCAACTACGCGTCAAATGGGAAAGTAGCCTGAGCGGCGACAGACCCACCCGTGTCCGCGTCGCTACGCGATGGCGAGGTCGGTGTGGTCAAAGAGAAGGTCGAGGCGGCGGCGAAGCTCAACGAAGTCTGTTCCGCGTGTCTGCAAGCCGCCCCATAGCAGAGCTGCAAAGTCATAGATCGACCCGCCGCGGCCGCATCCAAAGCAGCACCAGCCGCGCGCCGGGTCGTCGTACACGTGGAGGCTTGGCGTCCTGTCGTCGTGGAACGGGCAGCGCACCTTGCGATTGCGCGGTACCGCAACGCCCGCGAGCTCTTCGACGAAGCGCGCAGGTTCGATCGCGAGCAACGGGTCGTCCACGTTGCGATTCGTTTGGGATCCACAACGGCTGCGTGGAACCGCCGAGACCCGATCGACGGCGCCGACGATCGCGTCGACTCGATGCCTCCGCAACGGTTCACAGCGAAGGAGCCGGACATCCTGCGGAGGATCGTGCTTGTGATTCAGCGATGGCGGACGCAGGATGCGCGCAGCATCGGCACAGCGCTCATCCGCGCCGAGAAGCTGGGCAAGCCTCCGGTTGGCGATCTCGATGTCGCCTAGCGGGACCGGCTCGTCCAGGAACCAGTACGCGTGGCGGTTGTCGCCCGAGCCAGACGACACGATGATCGCGGGCTCTGGCGAAAACTGAGCCAGAGTTGCGACCGCTTCGGGTGTGTCGCAATCTGCCCAGATCACGTGCGCATGCCGTACGACATCTCGATGCGCGCTCGCCTGCCGTTGCCGCGCAAGGACGCCGACGTAGACGTCGGTCCGCAGGGCGTAGTGCGTAATCGCAACGGCGACATCGTGGAGGCGGTCGACGCCGTAGAAGGCGCGGGCCATGCCGGAGTCCGTGCGCAGCCGCAGCTCGACGTGCGTTCCGGCGGGATAGCCGGAGAACAGCGCCGTCAGGAATTGCTCGCACTCGTCAGGCATCGACGTCCAAAGCGACCTGCATTCCGGCCGTCGACTCGCCGCGCTCGACCGCCTCACGAACCCATGCCTCAACGAGTCGTCCGCTGATCAGATATCCAGCGCCGCCCTTCTCCATCGTGGACCAGCAGCCGATGAGCTTGCCCTTCGGCGCCACCGCGCACGCGGTTGCGTCGATACTCGACGCGGTAGTGCCCAACGCCATCACATCGATCCTGCTCCTGATCGCCAGCCTGCTCCTGGTCTTTTGAGTCCAGGCCGGCCTTGACGGCCTTGACGTCTTGGTCTTGCCGGTGCTCGTGGCTCTCGCTGGGGGCGTTACCAGCGCCTGGCTGCTGCTGACGAAGATCCCGGAGTAGCTCGGTGCCTAGCGCCAAAGCCATGTCGATCGGCGCTGCCGCTCTGGGCTTACTGGTCTAGAAGCAGAAGCGACCGGTCTCAACTCGCGTGGCCGCGGAAACAAAATGGCTCTTTTAGGCCCGATCCGCTAGACGCATGCGGCGTGGCAAAGCGGCGACGCTCCCTGATGGCGTCACGGCCCCAACCCTAAACGCCTAGGCTTCAAAGCGCCAGGTGTTCGCCATAGCGGATCTGTCGGCGACGAGGGTTGCTTTCTACGCCACGGTGGCAACCGTGCTGCCGATCATCATGCTCGCGTTGGGGTTCCAGCTGCGGGCTCGCAGCGTTCTGCCGTGGAGCGACGGGTGGTTCGGCACGAAGGCCGCAATCGCCGTGCTCGCGCTTGCCTTCCTGTGGGTCTTGGAGATGGGCTACGCCGAATTCAGCGCGCTGTTCTCGCTCGCTGAGGGCCGAAACGAGTCCTACGGTTGGGTCAAGCTCGGCGCCGCGATCGGGGTTGTCGTCCTGTTCGGGGGCACGCTGTACGCAGTGGTGGACCAACTGATCGAGAGCTTCAGGAAGGACCGGGCGGAGGACGAGCGGGCGAAGCTTGAGACTGCCGCTCAGACTGAGCTGGAGCAGCGGGCGGCGGCGCAATCCGGCGGCGCGGGCGCGGAGACTGGGAATGGAACTGAAGACGAGGGCGGAAACGAGGGCTGAAATGCGTCTTTCAGGCCGGAGCGTGGGACTTCTCCGTTTCGATGTGGCTGTCGGGTAAAGGGGGGGGGGAGGAGGGGAGGGGTGCCGTCCGGGCGGGTTAAGACACTTCCGGGATGCCTCAGAACTTCATTGCTGTGGATCGGGATCAGGCGTTCTTGATGCCGCCGTCGTTGCGGGACTGGGTGGCGGAGGATCACTTGGTGTGGACGGTGTTGGCGGCGGTCGCGGAGATGGATCTGTCGGCGTTGTATGCCGCGTATCGGCCTGATGGGCATGGTCGCCCGGCCTATGAGCCGTCGCTGATGGTGGCGTTGTTGATGTACGCGTATTCGCAGGGGAACCGGTCGTCGCGGGGGATTGAGCGCAAGTGTCGGGAGGACGTGGCGTATCGGGTGATCGCGACGAACCTGGTGCCTGATCACTCGACGATCGCGGAGTTCCGGGCGCGGCATGAGACGGCGTTGGCGGGCTTGTTTACCGAGGTGTTGTCGTTGTGCTGCGCGGCGGGGATGGTGAACGTTGGGGTGATCGCGGTTGATGGCACGAAGGTGCACGCGAACGCGTCGAACATGGCCAACCGCGACTACCGGCAGATCGCGCTGGAGATCCTCAAAGAGGCTGACCGGATCGATCGTGAGGAGGACGAGCTGTATGGCGATCAGCGTGGCGATGAGCTGCCGGAGCATCTACGCACGCCAGAGGGCCGCCGCGCGGCGTTGAAGGAGGCCAAGCGCCGGCTCGAGCGCGAGCGGGCAGCCGACCGCGAGCAGCGGCAGGGTCCGAAGGCTGATCGCGACGCGGGCGATGGGAGCGAGGAGCCGGTCGGGGCGGGTTCGTTGGAGCTCGATCCCGAGGTGATCGTCGCCAGGGTGCAAGGTCGACAAGGCTGGCTGCGGGAAGCCCGCCGTCAGCTAGACACCCGCCGCGAGCAGGATCCGCGGCCGGTTCCGCGGTCGCGTGCGGACAGGTTGCTCGTGGGCGAGCTGAAGCTCCAGGAGGATCTCGCCGTCGAGCGTGAAGCGAACGAGGCGTATGAGGCGTGGCGGGCTCGCGGGATCGCGCTCGATGGGACGCGGCGGATGGCGCCGGGCACGACCAAGTCGTATGTGCCGCCGTCCGAGCCGGCCGGGAAGGTCAACACGACCGATCCTGACTCGAAGAATCTGAAGGCGTTCCGCGGCTACGTGCAGGGCTACAACGCGCAAGCTGTTGTGACTGCGCAGCAGATCGTGATCGCGGCCGAGGTGAACGTCGATCCTCAGGACTTCAGTCACCTCGGACCGATGGTCACCGCCGCCCAATCCGAGCTCGAACGGGCCGGCGTCAATAATCGGGTGGGTGCGGTGGTGGCCGATGCCGGCTACTGGCATTTCCAGCAGATGGACGAGCTCGCCGCCAAGGGGATCCCGGTCCTGATCCCGCCCGATTCGAGCAAACGCAAGACCGCCCGCCCCGGGTGGGACGGCGGCCGCTACACCTGGATGCGGCGATTACTCGCCAGCGATGCCGGGCGCGAGCTGTACCACAAACGCCACCAGACGATCGAGCCGGTATTCGGACAGATCAAGTTCAACCGCAAGATCGACCGCTTCCAACGACGAGGACGCACCGCCGTGCGCTCCGAATGGCGATTAGCAGCAATGACGCACAACCTGCTCCAGCTCCACCAACACCGAATCGCCGCCACCGGGCCCTGAAAGGGGCCCAAAGCGGCCGACCCGCCGGCCTGGCTAGCGAATCCACCACGCCAACACCCGGCCGACGCTCAACCGAAACCCCCCGATCGCACCGTCCTCGCATTTACCCGACGGCCACCGATCAATGCAGAAGTACGCGGCGCCTGCGTCCGCACTCCGAAGGAGCGGGCTCCAGAAAAGGGGCGTCGCTTCGGTTTCTCGTCTCACGGCGGGGGGGCCCCGAAGTTGTTCGGCTTGAGGGCTTGGGCGATCGTGAGCCCGAAGCCGATGTGGGTGCCGAAGACTTCCATCCCAAGGGCTTGGAACATGGGCGGAGGCGTGATCGCGTTGGGCTGCTTGGTAGATACGACTTCGATGGTCGTCCGGCGAGCGGGCGAGTACATGGCGGTTGATTCGTAGCCGGCGAAGCTGCCGGTTCCGCCGATGAACCCGCCGGACTCGACGAAGCCGAGGCCGTACTTCCAACGCCCGGGTCCGTTGTAGTTGAGAGCAAACTTGAACGGAATCGCATTCTTTTTCGCCTCTCGCCACACCCATGGTTTGAGCAGCGCACCAGTCCCAAGGGCCCGGGACCAGACGCGCATGTCGGCGAGCGTTGAGACCATCCCGCCGTGGGCCCAGAGGCACGATGCCGGCAGGGCGGTGGCGTCATCCGAGGCCTTGGGCGCCTGGGTGGGCGCGACCTCGCCAGTCCCGTAGCCGTGGGTGAACGGCGGCCGCAGGCCGTTGCCGGAGGTTGGAAGGTAGGTTCGGTGCAGGCCGAGCGGCACGGCGATCCGCTTTCGAATTGCCGTGCTGAGGTTCTGACCGGTGGCCAGCTCCACCACTCGCCCGAGCAGGTTGTAGCCGTAGTTGCTGTAGGACCACTTCGTGCCGGGCGCCGCGACCGGAGGCGCCTTCGCCTCGGTCTTGAGCAAGTAGCGGACGGTACAGCCGGTAGCCAAGTGCGATTGGATGGCCGGCAAGGAGAAGCCGTCCGCGAGCCCGCTGGTGTGGTTCAGAAGCTCACGGATCGTGATCCGGTGACCGTTGGGCACACCCGCAACCCACTTGGAAATGTGGTCACTGAGGGAGATCTTGCCCTCACCCACCAACTGAAGGATGAGGTTGGCGGTGAACGTCTTGGTCTGGCTGGCGATCTTGAACTGCATGTTGGGCTTCAGCGGCCTCCCCGTCGCGAGATTGGCGACGCCCCTCGCGGTGACCAACGTTCCCTTTGGGGTCCAGATGCCGATCAGGACTCCCGGGGTGCGGTTCGTGTCCTTGAACCGACGGACGATCTGCCGCACCTTGGCAAGCGTCCGCGCGGGAAGAGGACCCCTCGCTGCAGGCCCGGCGGCCCGCGACGCCGCGCTAGCCCCGCTCCACGCGAATGCCGACGCGCCTCCCAACAACGCCCCGACCAGCGCGAGGGCACCGATCCGCCGTGCCCACGTAAGGATCCCAGTCACTTCGCCCTCCTTGCGTCGCAGTTGCGGGTGCCACCGGCCACAACGCGTACGACCCGCTCCGTTAACGCCGATCCTATCCGCGACCGACGCCGCGCGTCAACCACCCCGGTGCCACTACTCCTCTGGGCTTACTGGCCATGCTGTGTGGGTCGGCGGATGTCGGGAGAGCGCCTGTTTGGGCTTGCCCGTGACAGAGGGCCCGTTTTAGACCAGCGCCTCCCGACGTTCCGTCGAGGTGCCCGTTGAGCGGCAACAGGAGGTCGCGCCCAGAGCGCCATCAGTAAGCATCCGCCAGGGTACCTCGCGCCGATCAAAGGTCAATCGGTTGGTTGGAGGGAGCGTGGTGGTCATGGTGGAGGATCGGTTCGCCGGGGTCGATTGGGCCAGCGAGGAACACGCGGTGTGCGTGGTAGATGAGCGGGGGCGGATCGTCGAGGGCCGTCGCTACCGCCACGACGAGGCAGGGTTGCGCGCGTTGTGTGTCCGGCTGGTGCGGCTTGGGGTCAAGCTGGTCGCGCTCGAGCGCCCGGATGGGTTGTTGATCGAGCGGTTGCTTGACGCCGGCCTGACCGTGATCGCGGTGCATCCCAATCAGGTGGTCGCGATGCGCCCGCGCTACACCGTCTCGGGCGGCAAGTCAGATGGGTTTGACAGCTTCGTGCTGGCCGAGCTCGCGCGGACCGACAGCCATCGGTTCCGGACGCTGACTCCGGACAGTGACCGGACCAAGGCGTTGCGGGCGTTGACCCGTGCGCGGGAGGATCTCGTCCGCACCCGGGTGGGCCTCGCGAACCAGCTGCGCGATCAGCTCGCCACGTTCTGGCCGGGTGCCGGCAAGGTGTTCTGCGCGGTCGATTCCCCGATTGCGCTGGCGTTTCTGCGGCGCTACCCCAGCCCCCTCGATGCCCACGGTCTCGGGGAGCAGCGGATGGCGGCGTTCCTCGCCCGCCAGGGTTACAACGGTCGCAAACCCGCCCGCGAGCTGCTCGCCCGGCTGCGGGACGCCGCGCAGGGACGCGCCGGCGAGCTCGAGACCCAAGCCCGCCGCCAGATCGTGCTCGCCCTCGTCACCGCCTTGGAACCTGTCGTGAGGAAGATCAGCGAGCTGACGATCGAGATCCGCTGCGCGCTCGACGCGCACCCGGACGGTCAGACGTTCCGGTCGTTGTTCATCGCTGCGGACTCGTTCCTGTGCGCCGCCACGATGCTCGCGGAGATCGGCGACTGCCGTGAGCGCTACCCCACCTACCGTGCGCTCGCTGCCGACGCAGGTCAATGCCCCGTCGCGGTCGAGTCCGGCAAATCCCGGCACGCGAAATTCCGCTGGGCGTGCGATCACCGCCTACGCGAGGCGTTCAACGTCCTCGCCGACTCAAGCCGACACCACAACCCGTGGGCCGCCGATATCTATCAACGCGCGAGAGCCCGCGGTGCCGGCCACGCCCACGCCGCCCGGATCCTCGGCCGTGCTTGGACCCAGGTCATCTGGCGTCTCTGGCACGACCAGGACACCTACGACCCCACCAGGCACACCGCCCGACAACGCCTCACATCCACACACACTTGACACAGGAGGTCTACAAGCAGCAGCGGCCGGCGTTCATCCTCATCTGACGGCGGGGGTCGAGTCTGAGACTGTTGTCGATTCCAAAGCGACAGCGGCTGCCGTCGCCGTGGCGCAGAGCGTCGCTCTCAGCCGACGTAGTTGACGTGCCACCACTCAGACGGCGCTTCCACCTTCTCCCAGCCGAACCGGGCGCCGATCAGGTCGACCACATGGCGCATCTGCGGCGTGGCCAGATCAACCGCCGTCCCGAGCTCATGCGCTGACGTACCGGGCCGCGCTGCAACGGGACCTTCGCCCTTCAGATAAGCACGCCACAGCTCCACCTGCTGTGAATATGTCCGGTAGGCGGAGAGGGGGCCGGCCGGGTATAGGTCGATACCGAATTCACGAAGTGATGCCTCGCGCATCGCCTCCCATGCCCGCGCTGCAGCCGGCGCAAGGTACGCCGCGCCCAGCGGACTGTGGATCGCGACGAGCGAAGAGAGCGAGGGGATCACAAGCGTGGTGCCGATCGGCAGCACAGCGGCGCTAGAGCGACCGTTTTCCGCGGCAAGGGCGGACACGGATACGCCGTTTCGCTCGGCGATCGACCACAAGCTGTCGCCCGGCACGACGGTGTATCGGTTATCGGCCGCGGCCGGTTGAGCGGTCATCGCAGCGCCGATGAGGCCACAAACCAGAACGCTCAGCGCTCGAACTCGCATGCGCGGCGATTTCAGGCTGCTGCCAGCGCCTCCTCTTGCTGCAACAGTTTCTGCGGGCCGGCCTAGACACTATGCCGCGGGTCCTGTCTGAGGCTCGTTGCCCACTCGCGAGCACGAAGATTCCCGGTTTTCGGGGGGGAGTCCCGTCACGGCGCGTGACAGCGGGCGAGAGTGCCCGATTCTCGTGGATGCAGGAGCCGCTGCTCTCGGTCCACTTCGGGTCGCGGGCGAGCGCGTTTGGGCGAAAGCACAAGCGCGGCCGCGCCGCCCTTGGTTGGCGTCGGCGTCACGAAGTAGGCATGCGGCCGGCAGCGCATTCGGTCGCGAGAGCCGGCGTCCGAGCGTTGGTCCGAGACACGCTTATCGCCGAGAGCAGGGCTCGCGGGGCGACGTGCAGAATCGCAGCGATACACAGGCAACGCATGCGCCATCTGTCGCGGCGCCGATGGGTCAACCAAGCCGTCTCCGACTCGAATGTAGGCATCGGCACCAGGCGAAGACTGCCCGGTTGCATGCTGAGCGGCATCGAGCGGCTTGTGGGCCGTCGCGTTCGCGACCTTCTTCGAGGCGGCATGGTTCGTGATCTGGGTGCCGAGCTTGCTGGTCGCGCGGCCGGACGGATCTCGCTGCTGGTCCCTGAGAGGTCGCCTCTATGCTTCTTCTATGCGACCGGACAGTGTGGCGTTGCGCGCGAGCGCGATGACGCGGCCGTGAGCCTGGTGCGCATTCGGTACGTCGGTGGCCCAACTGCGGTCATCGAGATCGGTCCGTGGCGTCTGATCACCGATCCGACCTTTGATCCTCCGGGTCAGCGGTACTTCTTCGGCTGGGGCACCGCGTCACGCAAGCTGCACGGGCCAGCGATCGAGTTTGCGAAGCTCGTCCCGATCGACGCGGTGCTGCTGAGCCACGACCATCATGCAGACAATCTTGATCGGGCCGGTCGCGAGCTGCTGCCCCAAATGGGCGCGGTCGTGACGACTGAGGCTGGTGCTCGTCGGCTCGGCGCCGGTGCGCGGGGGCTCGCGCCGTGGGGTACCACGGTGCTCGACGCCGACGGAGGCCCGCCGATCGAGATCACTGCGACGCCGTGCCGTCACGGACCTCCGGGTTCGAGTCCGATTGTCGGACAGGTAATCGGCTTCAGCCTCAGGTGGGAGGGCCAGTTGCATGGGTCGCTGTGGCTTTCAGGGGACACGGTCCTCTTCGCTGGGGTGCGTGAGGTGGCGCGTCGGATCCAGGTGTCGGCTGCGGTGCTGAACCTCGGCGGCGTCACCTTCCCATGGCTGTCGGGCCCGTTGCGCTACACACTGAACGCCGACGAGGCGATCGAGCTGTGCCGGGAGATCAGTCCCCGGTCGATCGTTCCGCTGCACTTCGAGGGGTGGAAGCACTTCCGAGAGCCACGCGACACCGCAATCCGGAAGTTCGGCGATTCGCCGTTCCGAGACCGGATCCATTGGCTGGCGCGCGGCGCGACGATCGAAATCGAAGTCTGAGCCACGTCGCGCGTGCCGAGCACGAACTCGCTGCCGCTCGGCATGGTGGGAACAGACCTCCACTGGCCGACGCAGGGCCGTTGCCGGCAGCGTCTGGATCCGGTCAGCTATGAGCCCGACGTCGCCGTGCCGACCGCAGTTCGTGCCGTCTAGCGGCGCCAGAAAGCCAGCCGCTGCACCGACGCCGTGCGGATGTGGCCCCAGGTGATCTGCGTGTCCTGGCGCTGTGAGATCGCGTCGAACGGGCTGAAGCGCATCTCATGGCTGGTGCCGAGCTTAATCGTGCCATCGTCCTGCCGGGTGCCGTTGACGAAGATCCAACCGCGCTCGATGCGGACGTTCTCGCTCATGGCCTGAGCGTACGCCATGGCTCGTGGCGCGCGAGGCAACTGAGCCGCAGCACGTGTGGCGTATCGCGCAAGGCGAGAGTGGCGTGTCGTGCGCGCCGACCGTGATCGCGGATCGGCGCGGGTGTCGCATCGCTCGACGGGTGCGGGACGATGTCCCACGTGATGCGACTCGCCGATTGGTTCGCCGAACGGAGCGCCAGGGGGATGCTCACGCGCGCGGTCGGTGCCTGGCTGTTCGTCGGGCTCCCGCTCATCGCAGCGCGGATCTGGTGGTCGGTCGCCGCCGCCGTTACCGTCTTTGTGGTCACCGTCACGATGTACGTGGCGGCAGCGGTCCGCTACATGCACCGGCACCGCCGAGAACCCTGACACCGGATGCAGTCAACTGGGCCGAAGCCGGTTTCCCCAATGCCGGCCTACGGCCATTCCGATCGTTCATATCCCCGCGTCTCCTATCGCGTGAACGGGAGTGGCTGGACGCGCCGGCGGGTCAGCGCCGGAAGCTCGGAGGTCGCCGAACCAGGGCCGGGACGGTGGCGCGCAGAATCGAAGCGCTGCGTATGCAGCGCCACCGCGTCGCCCGGCGTCTGCGGCCTCCCCGGGGCCACCGCCGACGCACTGTCGATCTTGGGCGATAGGACAAGCGCGGTCGGCCGTTCGAGTGAGCGCCGACGGAGCAACGCGGGTGGCGGCGGCGTCGGTCGGCCGATCGTAAAAGCGGTCGTCGCGGATCCGGCGCGGAACGCGCTTGTCGCCGAAAGCGAGGCGCTCGACTAGCCCACTCCCGCTCGCTGATTTGCATATGTAATCTGGCGAATGTGCATGTGAGAAGCGGAAGCTCGCGCCTCCTGGAATGCACACCCAGTTCCACGAGCAGCCGGGCGCTACTCAGCTTCGTGGGCCGAAGAGCAGGTCCGCTTGTGCGTGATCTTTAGCTGTCGCCCGCAGCGGTCAGATCCTTCGACAGGTCCTCCTCCACCCCACGCAGCCCACGTTCAGCAAACGGGCCCTGCCGTCGGCGGTAGCGGTCGAGCCGATCCCGCACTTCGCGCCGAAGCACACGATCCGGCTTCCCCTGGAACTCTTGTCGAACCTGCAGGGCCTCCTTCATCAGCTCGGGCACCATCTCTCCGGGCAGCTCGGCGACGGAAAGAGGAAGATGGCTCTCGCTCTCACGCTTCAGCTTTGCCCTGAGCGGCCCCACCGCGAGGTAGGTCACCATGAAGTCCGGACTCATCACTGGTGAGTCCGGCGCATCCCGTCCGTGCGCCTGACGCAGTCGTGCGCTCACGCTGTAGGCGACACGGTCAAGCGTCAGCCACCAGCTCTTGTGGCCATATGGTCCGGTGTCCTCGCCCTTCCGTTTGCCAACGACGCCCAGGTAGTTCTCGACATCGTGGGCAACCAGTCGAGCCCGCGTTCCCGGGTCGATGGCGGCTTCCCTCCGCTTCTCGTGCGCCTCGTGCCACGTTTCCTGCGCCACCGCCCGGACCTCCGTCGTAGCCATGTCTGCCTCGGCGTGCAGTGATCCCAACGCGATGCCGTGCTCCTCCAGCAGGTATTGGGAGAGGTCCTCCGCGGGGCGGACCGTACCCCGGAACTCGGCCATCCATGCCGACAACTCCGATAGATCCCGGCCGCTCATGAGCACAATTCGGGCTAGGAACGGCTCCCTGCTACGCCACCTCTGCCATTTTCGGGCGTACTGAATGCTGTTCCAGGTGTTGGTCTCGAGTTCCTCAAGAACGCCACGCGTAATGAGTAGCTTCAAACCGCATTCGCTCGCCGCCCGGAGCATGTTTGTGAAGCGTCGGCGAGCAGGATCCTCGATTAACGTCTCGGCAATCAGCGGCAGCAGGATGGAGGTATCGAGCCAGATCTCGCCGATCGAGTACAGCTTGACCATGGCGGACTGTACATCTGTCGTCTGGCGCAGGAACGCAAACAGCGTGTAGGCGTCCGCGAATGATCTGGAGAACTCCTGAACGGGCTCGGCTGGCTCGGTAAGAACGACGTGCGTTGTGGCTTCCAGGACGCTCGTGACACGGCCGGCGGCGCGCTTGACGGTAACGCCCGTTGCCAGCATGGCCGCTTGAACGGCTGACTCGATGTCGGGCTCGAGCGCTTGGATTGGGTTGCCAGTTGAGACCGCCATCGCAAAGCTCTCGCCCTGCCGCAGGAGGACGGTCTCAACTGCGGTCCTAACGCAATCTGCCTCGGCCAGCACTGTGTTCGGCACGACGAGGTCGAAAGCCTCGTATGTTCGTCCGAGCTCCCACGCGATCGCCTCCAACAGTTCAGTTTCAGCGAGTTGAATTCTCGTGAGCTCCTCCTGCTCACGAGCCCGCTCTGAACGAGTGAGGCAGAAATCATCTGTTGCGGGCCAACGCTGAATTGCTCGCCGTTCGAGTCGAGCTAGTGCGGCGTCCGTCAGGATGTCGGACCGCTCCGGATCGGTCGCAGCGACAAGCTTTCCGACGCGGTGGCGGATCTCGTTGCGTCCGAGGCGACTGTCAGGGGCCGTATTGCGCAGCACAGATCGCACCAATGCTTCAAAGCAAAGCTTGGTCAGACCCTTCTCTCGGGTCGTATCGCTCCACTCAAGCGCGAGGTAGACGCACGCGGCCCGAGTCTCTGTTGAGGAAAGGGCTGGTGCTTTGCGTTCGACGAGGTTGCGGTCCGCGAAGATCGGCGCCGCGATGTCGTGGACAAGGCCATCTGCGGCCGCGCCTCTCGCAGCGTCGAGTTCGCAGCGCTCAAGGAAGTGATCGCTCGCGATCAAGGGGGGCGGCGCGCTGTAAGCCCGTCTGCGCCGCGACGCGGACCTGTCCCGGCGCTCGTGCGCAGGTCTCGCTTCGAACGCGAACGGGTGTCCGGTGGGCACTCGCGGCGGGGCACGCGAGGGTGGGCGTCCCGAGAGTCCCGGTGGCGCGGGCGATCCGGGGTGCTTGACCCCTTGCTGCTGAAGCCGAGGAAATGCGCGCGGCGCTCGATGTCGCGACTGCCCAACGCGGCCTGGCTCTCAGCGCACTCATCCGGCACGCGATGCTCGCGGCGTTGGGTCGGGTGTGGGCTCAACGAGTGTCCGAGCGCCAGTGACGAACGCCTCCACGACGGAGGTGATCGCGGACGGGGGCATCGTGCGCCCGTCGAGCCGTAGTACGCGACGAATCTGCGCTTGCGGCGATGCGATCACGATTGAGGACGTGGACCGCTATCGCCGCGCGAAGGTCCGGGAGGGCGAGCTGTCGGCTACGTCGATCAACGCGACGATCGGTCGGCTCGCGCAGATCCTGGAGGTCGCCGTCGAGTACGGGCACGCCACCAGGAACGTCGCCCGCGGCAAGACGTCACCCATCCGCTACGTCGCTGCCGTCTCCACTTCGAGCTCCTAGCCGCCGACCAGCAGCCGCCGTTTGAGGCCCGTAGTCGCGGTAGTCTCGACTACCCCTAACTGCGCTCTAAGTATTTGCCGACTCTCCTGCCCCATTTGTCACCCGCGTAACTGGCTGTCGGCCTACTCTGAGACACGCCGTGAGACACGACGGCACTGGTCCCCAGTGTTTATGGGCTTCGTACGTAATCTCCCCGATGTACGAGGCGAAGGTCTCAGAAGGTGTCTGGAGGTGTCTGGCGAGGTCTCAAACACCCGAGCGCCGGCCGACTAGACGCCACTTCACGACCAGACCAGCGGGCGATGCGGTGGCTATCGGGCTGGTTGAGACTCGACCAGGCCTGCGTCGCGCGTTACCAAGGCGGTCGAAGGACGCTGCTGCTTGTAGCCCCAATGGAGCAGCCGTCGTAACGCTGCGGTGGAATCGAGCGCCCGGCGCGCCCTCGTGGAACACCTCGCTCACTTCCACACCTCGGGCGCGCAGCTCGTCACGCACAGCCTCGATGTCGGGGACGGCCAGGAACATGCTCTCGGCCGAGCCGGGGGCGGCCGACGCGATGTTCGTGCCAAATTGAATCGAGCACCCCGAGCCTGGAGGCGTGAACTGGACCACGCGGAAGTCATCACCGCGTGCGATGTCGGCGTCGAGCCTCGAGCCTCGAGCCTCGAGCCGAGGCTTGCGTAGAACTCCTTGGCCCGATCGACATCCGAAACCGGCACGACCACGACCTCGAGTCTCACCTCCCCGGCCTTCACCGGCGGGCTGCCGGTCCCGCCTTCGCTGCTCATCTCAGCCTCTCTCGGTTGATGACGCGGCAACATGGTCTCCTTGGCCCGTGACGCGCCCGACCAACGGCACGTCGTCCGACGCTACGGTGCCTCCCTGCTCCGAGTCGCCTGGCTGTCTCAGACGATCGAGGCGGATCCTGCCCGATGGATCCGTGGAACTCAGATCGTGTGGGTGGTCCAGGCGGAGTGTATGCTCGCGACGAGACTTGGATCTCGGCTGCGCTGCCTGGCCTGACCGGGGGTGCACGGAACGTCCGTCTCCCACGCGTAGCTCGCGTTCGCAGCGGCTCAAGAGCGGCAGGCGGGGGCGGCCCTAAGCGATGTTCAACGGGCCCCAGAAAGGACGCGATGTCTATATTGCCACGCGGCGTACCGGACGCCAGCGAGTTCGTGCTCGACGAGATGGGGTTGGAGGTTGCGCTTGATCGAGTGCTGAAGTCCGCGAAGAAGCTGACCGGCGCGCGGTACGCGGCGCTATGCGTGCTCAACGATGCCAGGGACGGCCTCGCCGTATTCCTCGCGGCGGGGATCGACGATGGCACGCAGGCGAGGATCGGCAAGTGGCCGTGCGGCCGGGGCGTGCTCGGCGATCTGATCCTCGATCCAGTCCCGCTGCGCCTTGTCAACCTCGGCGAGCACCCGCACTTTTACGGAATGCCGCCCGGACATCCGCCGATGCATTCGTTTCTCGGCGTCCCGATCCTCGTTGACCACGTGCCGGACGGGAGCTTGCATCTGACCGAAAAAGCGGGCGGGCGATCGTTCACCGACGAGGACCAGGAATCGGTCGCGGTGCTCGCTGGGTTCGCGGGCCTCGCGATCGAGCGCGATCGATGGCAAACCAGCGGCGGTTCTGTCTGAATCGACCCGGGAAGGTGCTGGCTCGATCTATTTGGGCAGCGCCGTGCTCTCCCCTCAGACCCTGTAGGGGAAGGCGTCGTTGGCCGCGACCTAACGCGCGTCGTCGACGCCCAGCGCGACGCCACGACCGAGGAGCAGATCCAGTCCGTAACCTTCCCAGAGCCCCGTGATCGGGTCTGTTGCCCGTCAGGCCGTCGCTACTTTGGGAGATGACGGCGGCGCTCGCGATCCGGCGCCGATGCCGCTAGCGTCGGGCGACGGGTAACCTGGAGCCGCGCCCGGGTCGGTTCGACACTTCGCAGCCATCGTCTGATCGCCAATCGAGACGCCAGCACTCCACACACCCGGCAGCGAGCGCGGCCCCTGGCTACGCTCTTCGCGCGGCGGTTGAGCCACGGCACGGCGATCTCTCCGACGAGGGCGAACGGCGCGGCGAGCGCGACCCGTCGCCGCTCCAGAAACCGGCCCCGGGTCGTAGCAGCGCGCCGGTCACGTTATCG
>CAVVNG010000006.1:0-122894 GCA_963749545.1 uncultured Solirubrobacterales bacterium | reverse complement strand
AGTACCGCCCATCGAGGGAAAGGCCCGTCCTTATGGGCGGTCCGGGGTGCCGGTATGGGATCGCTGGCGCGATGCGAGGGGGGTGTGGAAGCGCTGTGGAAGCGCTGTGGGCGAAACTGCGCGTCGCGATCCGGATGAGAGCCTGGGCGGGATCGTGCAGATGCTTCCGCTCGCGTCCCCTGCGTCCCCTGCGTCCCGCCGGCAGGACTTTGCGCACGCATTTGGTCGACGGTGGGTACCGACCGTGGTATCACCGGCCAGGTTGTTGATGCATGTCCTCGGGCTGACATCCGTCATTGCCCCCGGGCGTGGGTGGGTAGGCGCCATGCTGCTGCACCCCCCGCGATGCCAGCCTGCTGCGTGGTCCGCAGCCACTCAAGCTCACCTGTCAGCGCCTCGATCAGCTCCTCGAGCTCCTGGGGGTTGGTGCACTGCACCAGGTGCGGTCGGGCTCGTCCAGGCCCACCGGCCAATCCGGCAACGAGCGGCCGTCCCGGGGCTCGCAGGCCGTGAGGAAGACCGAGCAGTTCGCCGTCGCCCAGGTCATAGCGGCACACCTGGACGGTGCAGCTGTTGTGATCGAGGTTCTTATGGACCGTCCCTCTATCCACAGAAGATTAGACACCGGATTGCGGTGCGGTGGCAGTCGGAGGGCTACGGTGCTCCGATTCATAGCCGAACTCACGCGCGGCCTTCCCTCCGTCGCGAAGGCCAAATCCGGCACCCGAATCGGTCCCGAACTAGCTGAACCCGACGACGAGGCTTCCCTGAGCTCCGGGATACATGCCCCGGTCGCTCCGACTCCCCAGACGACCTAGCCGCCGGTACACGCTGCGGACCGCGACGCGAGTAGGGGGCCGGACACCGGGCATCGCACGATGTCTGATGAGCCGTCGCGAAAGCGGGTCTCCACGACACGCGCCAGGCCCGACATCGTGCCTGCTGCTCGCCCAGGCAGCGGCAGCCCGCGCACACGCTGGGACGCACCTCCTGTTGCTCAGAAGCAACAGCGGCGTCAAGACTGGTGGATCTCGATCAGACCAGCGGTCTCGTCGGAGCGGCGAGGGCTTTCCCTTCGCTGCTTGAGGCGCTAGCTCGATTCCGACGATCTTGCTAACGCCGGGCGGCAATTGACCATGCTGGCTGCACACTCGGTCGCTCCTTGCTCGTGGCGAGATGCGAGGCGAGCTCCGCTAAGGGGAGTCTGCCCTGCTTTGGCGGAGCGACGGGCTTGCCGCGACTTCCGCTCGTGCCGCGAGCACCAGTAAGCGCGACGCTGGATCTGACGCTCGCGTCTCGTCCTAGGGAGCACTGCCGCCTCATAGCTGATGGCGCTCGAGTTGCGGCAAGAGCAGAAGCTTTTGACTTTGACAGCTGGCCTTCGTCGCCCTTTGCAAGCAGATGGCTTCGCGATGCATAGATTGGAGTACACGCAACTGTCCGAAGGGTCGCTGCGAAATGGCAACGTGTGGAGCGCGGGCTCCCGTAGTCGGCAAGGTGCGACGATTCTCTGGCGACTACGCCATGGAATTCAGACGTCACCTTCTCACTGCCGAGATGCTCGCCCCGGGGACGGAGAGGTTGGTTCGTACGCCGATCGACGTGCGCATCGATCCGCTTACGGGGCACAGCTCTCGCATCCTGCCCGAGCGCGGCCTGATGCCGGCCAACGACTTTGACCTGGCCGCGTTCGCGCGTGAGAGCCAGCCGCGGTGTCCGTTTTGCCCTGAGCGGATTGACTCCCTCACCCCAAAGCTGCCAGCGGCGATCCATCCCGACGGCCGCATCGCCCGCGGCGAGGCGGTCCTGTTTCCGAATCTTCATGCGTACTCTTCGCATAGCTGCGTCTCTGTCTACTCGCCGCGGCTCCACTACCTCCCGCTCAAGGACATGACCGAGCGCCTCGTAGCCGACAATCTCCTCACTCAGATCGCACATGCCGAGGCCGTGATCGCCGCCGACCCCGAGGCGCGGTGGGCGTCGATCAACGCCAACCACATGTTGCCTTCGGGCAGCTCGCTGTTCCATCCCCACGTGCAGGGAATCGTCGATTCCCAGCCGACGACGCTTCAGCGAATGCTAGTCGAGGTACCGGCTGAGCGGTTCGAGGCCTACCTGCAGACCGAGCGCCGCGCCGGGGAGCGGTACCTCGGGGACACCGGTCGGGTGGAGTGGCTCGTGAGCTTCGCGCCGATCGCCCCGGCGGAGCTGAGGGCGTTTATCCGGGGGATCTCATCACCGGTCGAGCTAGACGAGGACCTGGTCGTCGAGCTGGCCAGTGGGCTGGTGTTGGCGCTGAACGCGTATGCCGAGATGGGGTTTGAGAGCTTCAACCTCGCTGTCTACGGCGCGCCGCCGGGGATCGATGGGTATCCGTTGAACCTGCGGATCGCCTGCCGCTCCAACCTGAGTGCGTTCTACCGGTCGGATTCGACCTTCCTCGAGCGCCTGCACTGGGAGGGTGCAATCGATCTTCCGCCGGAGACGGTCGCCGAGCGGATCGGCGGGCGCTTCCGTGCGTGATCAACAGAAAAGCGCACCGCGACGCTCGCGCATCCCAGGTCAACGTCCCAGACGCTTGCACCGGAGGAAGAGGCGATTAGAGTCGGTCGATCCGCAGCGACCCGACACAACATGTTCGTGCCTTGCTCAGCAACCTTCGTCTGCTCGAGGCCGCTGGAGCGTGCGGAGTGATCGCGGAGAGCCTGACCGAGGATTGCAATCCGACGAAGCCGCCGGAGTGGTGGGAGGCTCTGGCTGACAGTGTGCGCACGTACCGATCCGCAATCTATGGGACGATGGTGCGGGGATTCTCAGCCATCGATGAGTGGTCGCAGTCGGGGGCCTCGGGGAGCGATGCCGACCTCGTGCGCGAGAGGACGCGACTCGGTGTCGAGCACCGGAAATGGCTGTGCGAACTCCCCGGTGGGCAGGCATACGTGGCCTGGCTGAGCGCGTACGTCGCGGTCGCCGAGATCGACGGCGATCGCGCGCTCAGAAGCCTCGATAGGTGCGCAGCGATCGTCCGGGAATTCGTGGACGTGCCGGAGCTAGGACGCGAACCATCCCTTTACGACTTCCTGCAGAGCGCCGCCGACACACTAGCTCTCTTCCTACCCCTGCCCGAGCATCCGCTGCGCGACGTGCGGAGGTTCGCATTCCTGCCGTCTCCTCTGCGGACCAGGTAGCGTCCCTGAAGGATGCCGTCCATATTCACTCGTATCGTCGCGCGGGAGATTCCGGCTCATATCTTGCATGAGGACTCCGACTTCCTGGCGTTCCTCGATATCCGTCCGATTCGCGAGGGACACAGCCTCGTCATTTCGAAGGCCGAGGTTCCGGACATGTTTGATCTGCCCGAGTCGCTGCTTGCGGGATTGCTGCCGTTCGCAACGCCAGTCGCGCGGGCGATTCAACAGGTGACCCAAGCGACGCGGATCGGGATTGCCGTCATCGGCCTAGAGGTCCCTCATGCGCATCTGCACCTCGTGCCGATCGACGGACTACACGACCTCGATTTTCGTCGTGCCCGTCCTGCGGCCGAAGAGGAGCTCGCGGCGACGGCAGAGCGTATTCGGGCAGCACTAGCGAGCTGATCCGGCCTCCGGCTCGGCGTGGCCGAAATCTCTGCTGCTGCGGACGAGACGCGAGAGCACGCGCGGGGCGCCGGTGAGCTTCCGGATCGTCATGAGGATGCAGAAGGCGGGCGCACCATCGGCCGTCCGTCGCGGGTCTTGCCAGACCCGCTTCCGTGTTCGCACGGTACTCGGCGGCAATCGACCGTCGGCCCCGCAATGCGCGAAAGGGCGCATCTTCGTCTGACCGGCGGGCCGGCTCATGCCAGCGACTGCTAGCTGGACGACCGCGGGCGAGCAAGCACATCAAGCCCGAAAGCAACACTGTCCGGTCGCGTTCGGAGACGCCCCCTACGGGCTAGATCCGGCAGCATTGGGTGGTCGGATTTTGAGCCGCCGAGCCTGCTGGTTTGGGAACGCAGCGAGCATGCCGATCGCGATGCCGACGACTGGCGGACGCTCCCGGCAAGGCAGCGGCTGTGCGGGGATGCCCGTACCGACACGAACGCAGGACTCCTCGACCGGGCGCTCAACGGTCTCGCGAATGCGCCAAGACCGCAGAGGCGGCTACCGAACCCTCCACGTGACTCTGCCACACGTCTCCCTTCCGACGCTCGAGAAGGACGCTTGCTTTCAGTCACGGTTCATCACGCCGATCGACCCGTGCCCCACCCACCTTCCGGGCAGGTTTGTCAGCCCCCCTCAGACCTGGGGGGGCCCATCAGGCCAACAGCAGATGGGTCTCTGAGCGGCCGAAGGAACCGATCGAGCCTCCTGTTCGCAGCACGCTGCTGCTTCAGCTGCTTGCGTATATGGCGCTTCCTGGCTCTGGTCTTGTAGGACATCGCTTTTCTGATCTCTCGCGGTATGTGCTGCCTGCCCCCGCTCTCGGAGACGGCCCGTGATGTGGGCCAATGCCGACTGCTGCTGGCGTTGACTTGGTCGCTCCGCCGCCCGCTCGCGACTTCCCCGCCCGGCACCTTCCCGGTGCTGCGGCGCAAATTGCGTCACGGGCGTGCCGGTGATGGACTTCGTGATGCATGCAGTTCCCGACTGGCATACGACGTGGCGCCGTGATCCCCGGCTGCGGCGCCGTGGTGGGATGCAACAACCCCGAGATCGTCCCGGAGAACGGCCTGTGCATGGTCCACAACTGTCTGCTGGGCGACTTCCCGCCAGGCTGGACGACGGGCTGGAGGCCGAGAGCTGGAACCTCTGGGCCTGGTCTGACCACGGCCGGCGCTAGCGGCGCATAGAGCCTGGTCTTGCTGCGCGGCAGATCGCCGACCCAGCTGATGACGCCGGCATCCCTGAGCTTCGCGAGAACCCGGCTGGCGCGCTTCTTGTCCCAGTCTCCCGATGCCGTTCTCCACCCCATCCGCCAGGCACAGAACCGCGTGCTGTACATGAGCGGCCGGTCATCATCGACCGCGAGCTGCAGGCCCAGCAGAAGCGTCATGTCCTCGGCGACCAATCGCATCGACTCGGTGGCGCCCGCGGGCATGGGACCCAGCGCGACGGGGCGCGGCTCCAGCACCCCCGCCGCATGACGCTCGAGCAGATCGTAGGTCTCAGCATCCTCGCCGCCGAACGGGGGGCGGCTGCCGACAGCACGCTCCTGCCGCCGCCAGCCGGGCGACCGTGCCCCTGGCGTGTGGACGTGCCACCAGCACCAGCACCAGCACGAGCAGCAGCACCAGCACCAGCAGGGCTGGCAAGGGGAGAAGATTCTGCGGCATCTGCCTGCTCCTGTTGGTGAACACGGTTCCACTCCCCCCGTGCCGCCAGGTTCACTTCCTTTGCGTTCACCAACAGTCCCTCCTCGTCGACCAGCTGGCGCAGCAGGCGCCTGAACGCGTCAAAGCTCCAGTCGCCGGCCGTGCTCTCGGCGTAGCGGCGGGCTATCTGCCTAAGGTGGATGTTCGCGTTCACCTTATCGATGGCGTACTGCTCCCTCCTACTCATCCGCTGCCTCCGCCCCTCATCCCGATCCAAGAGCGGTTCGGCGTGCCCGGAGGAAGCTTCACCGTGTAGACGCAGCGGTCGAGGATCTCCCTGATGACCTCGAGCTTCTCGGTCGGGGTCAGCGACTCAGGGCTGACCGGGAGCTCAATGATCTCCCGAAGGCGAGAGAGCGCAGCGAGCGTGTGGTCTGCCAGCCGCTCAGTGATCAGCTTGGCCAGGTCACGCGACCGGCGCTCCAGCTCGTCCTTGAGCAGCGGATCGCTGAACCACAGGTAGACCGTCCGGCGCTCCACGCCCAGCGTCTATGCGATCGCTCGCCAGCCAACCGCAGCGCAACGGCCTGGTGGTGGCGGGGGCTGAGCTGATGCAGCGGCTTCGCCATCGCCCGCGAGTGCATCGCGATGACATCCCGCCGCGCAAGGTATTGGGTATGCATGTTGGTCACTCCACGCTCCGTGAGCGAACGTTTAAGCTGCTGCACATCGCGACCCCAGGCAGCCGACGCGCTCCGAGGTTGCGTAATGAAGCGTTATCGAGCGCAGCCCGCGCGGAAACGGCTCCGCCCCGCTGATGTCAGGGACTCAGGCCGAAACCTCTTTCGAAGGAGCGCCTCCTGCTGCGCGCTTAGGCGAAGCCGAATCCGTCGGGCGAGCGAGCGGCTCTCGACACCGAGATCGGCAATGGAGACATCGGCCTCGTACGCGCGGAGCTCCACGGATGTCTTCCATGCCCACCCTTCTGCGGAAGTGGGGGCTGGCTAGCGATCACCTCCCAAACCTCGGTGACCTGACCGGAGCCGCCCCAATACAAACCGAGGAGATCCCCTGGCGCATAACCGGGTTCGCCATATGGCAGCCCGTCGGCTCTCACCTTCGGCACACCCGCGACCGTCGCGCTGGGCGGGTCGAGAAAAGTCATGTTCGTCCCCAGCGGGGGAACATCTGCCGAATCATGCCGCGGGGAGGCAGTGTTGCCCTCCCTAAAGGTCTTCAGCCATGCTGTCATGCCGACCGTCGTTCCAAAATGCTATTCGAGTTCAGCGGCACTGTACGGGGTTGACGTCCCGCAGGCATCGGGGGCCGCGCTTGGACACCGGGCCGCGCAGGTCGACCTCGCCGGACTGGCTGACCCGTGGGCACAGGCCGATGTCACAGAAGGTGCAGCTGGCCGGTTTGGTACGACTGACTGTGCGGGTCAGGCCCGCGCGAAAGGCGCAAGGGTCGCAGGCCGGCCACCGGCGAGGAGATCACGATCGCCGCTTAGAGCCTAGCCCGGTAGAGCCTAGCCCGGTAGGAGTTATGTAACTCGGGTCGAATCTCTCTGGCGACCGCCGATTTCGAGCTGGGGAGGTTGGTGATGGGATTCGTTTCGAAGGATGATGGCTGGCGTATGCCTGATTGGTTGTGGGAGCGGATCGAGCCGTTGTTGCCGCCGCGGCCGGCGCATCCGTTGGGTTGCCACAACCCGCGGGTGCCCGATCGCAGTGCGATGGACGCGATCTTGCTGGTGCTGGGGACGGGGATGCAGTGGAACGCGCTGGACGTGACCGGGATCTGTTCCTCGAGCTCGGCGCATCGGCGCTTTCAGGAGTGGACCGAAGCGGGCGTGTTCTTGGAGCTGTGGCGTGAAGGGCTGCTCGCCTACGACGAGCAGAAGGGGATCGAGTGGGAGTGGCTGGCGATGGACGGCGCGATGACCAAGGCGCCACTCGGTGGCGAGCACACCGGCCCGAATCCCACTGACAGAGCCAAAAAGGGGCCAAGCGCTCGCTTCTCACAGAGGGCGCGGGGATCCCGGTCGGGATCGCTGACGAGGGCGCCAACCGCAACGATCACAAGTTAGTTCGCCAGACGCTCGACTCGATCCCGATCCAGCGCCCCGAGTCGACCGCCGAGCGTCGGCAGGGACTATGCCTGGACAAGGGGTACGACTACCCGGAGGTGTATGAGCTCGTCGCTGAGTTCGGGTTCACCGCGCACATCCGCGCCCGCGGCGAAGAGGCACAGGCAATCAACCGCGAGGCCGGCTTCCGCGCCCGCCGATGGGTGGTCGAACGCACCCACTCGTGGCTTAACCGCTACCGAGCGCTACTGATCCGCTGGTCCAAGAACCCTCGCAACCACCTCGCGCTCCTGCACCTCGCCTGCGCGATCATCACCTGGAAAGCAGCCCTCGCCGAGAACCTACCGGGCTAGGCTCTAAGCCGGCGAGCGTCGACCGGCGCGGGTCGCTCGCGTGAGCGAAGAGTGCGCTGCCGTCGGTGCAGAAGGCGTGCCGGCGACTCGCTGTCTGACCGCGCCGCAGTCACCCGCCACATGCGCTGACAGCTTGTTTCGGCGCGGGCCGGGCTGTCGCGATCGCGCGAGCCCGGCCGGGCGAGCCCGGACGATTTCGGCGCGGTCGCCGCGGCATTCCGAGGCGCTGGAAGGATCGCCGCGTCGCGCGCGTCTTCGGTTGCATCATGAAAAATAGTTATCAGACGTCTAATGTTTCATGGGGCGTCCTTTCCATTTCACAGGGCCTGACCCGAAAGCGAACGACGAGCTGGTTCTCCCCGACGGCGCGAGGCTTCGACTGCGGCCCATCGACGCTAGAGACCGCGAGGGTCTGGCGGTGCTGTTCCGATGCCTTGGGCCCGAGTCCCGCCGCAGGCGATTCCTCACACCGATGCACGAATCGACGCTTCGGGAGCCCACGTACCTCACAGTCGTCGAGCACATACACGACGAGGTGTTCGCCGCCGTCGATCAGGTCCACCGTCTGGTTGGCCG
This sequence comes from uncultured Solirubrobacterales bacterium, assembly GCA_963749545.1. Lineage (GTDB taxonomy): Bacteria > Actinomycetota > Thermoleophilia > Solirubrobacterales > Solirubrobacteraceae > Palsa-465. The sequence continues at coordinate 114,583 of CAVVNG010000006.1, read as the reverse complement.
GTGATCGCCCGCGGCGGGGGTCCGCCGCAACACAACAGGAGGAAACATGAAGCGAGTGTTTGGGATACGGGGTGCGCCGGCGGCGGCGCTCGGCGTCATCGCGCTAATCATCGCCGCCAGCGGCGTCGCGCTGGCCGCCTCGCCTGGCGGCTCGATCACCGTGTGCGTGCACAAGCCGGATGGCCGCCTCTACCGCGCCAAGCACTGCGCGGGGCGCGACGCCAAGCTCAGTTGGAGCGTGACCGGGCCGCGGGGCGCCCCCGGCTCCGCGCGCGGCTTTGCCTATGTCCGCTCCGACGGAACCGTGATAACGAAGGGCGGAAGCATCGACATCGCAATCGACAGGGTCAAGACCGGCGAGTACTGCCTGAAGATGAACCCGAAGCCTGCCTTCTTCGCGCCGATCGTGGCGACGATCCAGGGACCGGATCTGACCGCCGGATTGATCAGCGTCAACTCGGCCGTCGGCAGTGACTGCAACCCCGATGGCGGCTTTGGCGTGTTCACCATGAACACTGCCGGCGCCGCGGCTGACCACGACTTCGTCGTCGCGATCATGTGAGGAGCACCCGGCGCCGGACGCCAGCGGGGAGCCCGGCGCCGGACGGCCGCAGGTGCCTTGGGTTCTTGATCGCTCGCGGGCGGATGGGTATGGTCGCGCCCGGGGTTCCCCGGCCGCGTCCCGGTCACCGACGTAGACACCCACGCGGCCACGGCTGCCGCAAAGGCCCGATCCTGCGACCGGGCGGACCGGTCAGCTCGCGGACTCAACGTTCCGACGCAGGGTCTCGTCGTATTCGCCCAACTCGCGAGCCAGCACACGTCTGACGATCGGCTCCGCGATACGCAACACGATTCGAAGGCGACCCTCTGAGATGAAGTCGCCACGGGTTACCTCGCAGTGAGCGTTTGTTGCTGAGACGCCCAATCTCCTGAGACGCGCCGCCTCGCGCGCCGCCCGTCGCCCCGCAAGCCAGGCGCCGAGTCTGCGTTCGGCGCGGCGCGAGTATGTGGCCGCTGGCGGGTCCGCACCTGCTTATCTGTGCAGTCCGGGCGTGTCAAGTCCTCCGGGGTGAAGTTGTTGAGGGTTGGTCGGCGTGCGCGCGGGTGCCCATGCTTATCTCGGTCCGCGACTCGGGGTTGGCTACCGGGGTCGGCGACATGATGGTGATGGGGTTCCCGCTGGGGGAAGTTGCGGTGCGGCCGCTCGGTCTTTGGAGGCCGTCCACGCGGACGTGGCGGCAGCAGGTTGCGGGGAGCGGGCCGCGGTGCATCGGCTGACGTGGGGCGTTGGCGCGCACGAGGACACTCATGCCGGCGCTAGTGCCTGGTCGCCGAGGTCTTTGAGGCTGTGGTAGTTGCGTTTGAGGAGGTTGCGCGCGATCGCGATGCAGGCGCGGTAGTGCCCGAGTCGCTGCGCGGCTTGGCGGTAGTGGGCGTGGTCGGGGGGAGCTGGGGCGGGTCGCGGCTTGGGCGGCCTCATACAGCGCCCAGCGCAGGACCGGTGGTCCTTGGCGGCAGAGGTGGCCGGGCGCGCGGCGGCGGTCGGAGGCGTGCACGGTGATGTCAAGGAGGTCGCAAGCGGCCAGTGGGGAGTCGGCGGCCAGACCTTGACCAGCGACGACGTCAAGGCGCTGGCCCGCGGCTAGGCGCTGCCCAACGACGCCAGAACAGGGAATCGCGGTGACCCCCAGGCTCCAAACCTCTGAACACAGCTCTGCACTGGTGGCGTGGAGCAGATCTCGAGACAGCTCGAGCTCCGACCGTGCGGAGCGACTGCTGGACCCGGACCGCCTGGGCGATCACATCGACCGGCTGTATCGGGCGCGGCGTGGGCGCTGTGTGGGACGCCACACGATGCCGAGGATCTGGTGCAGGAGACCTTTCTCAATGTGCTCAAGCGCCCTCGGTTGCTTCGTCGCGCCGGCGATCTCGGCTACCTCCTCCGCGCTCTGAGAAACACCTACGCGAACTGCCGCCGACGCGCAGCGCGCAGACCGCAGACAGGTGAGCTGCGACGGTGACAACCCGGCACACCATAAAAGTGAGTTCAGTTCTCGCGAGATCATGCGGGCGATCGCGAGCGCGCCAACCCCGTTCCGAGATGCCGTGATCGCGATCGACGTCCTCGGCCTGTCCTATCGCGAAGCAGCGCGATCACTCCGCGCGCCAGAGGCAACGATCACCACACGCCCTGCACCGCGGCCGACAACACAGCGCACGCAGGCTGTTGGACTAAGCCAGGAAGGATCAGTCCGCCCCCGGTGTCTTACACAACAACCGACGATCGACCGCGAACACGTGTCACATCGACGTGCGTGATCAGCGGTTGACCAGTCATCTAACCAACCGACCCGAAAGGAAGGATATGAGCATCCACTCAGTTACTTACGACCGCCGAACCCGCTCCCGACAGGCGGTCGCAGCAATCGCCGCGTTTTCGCTCGCTGCGCTCGCGCTTCCGGGAATGTCGATTGCGCACGCCGCCCCAGTCAACGGCGTGCGAGCGGTAGTCGTGAACGGCACGCTCGAGGTGAGAGGCGACGATCAAAACAATTCGGTCGCGCTTCGCTTGGCCAGCGGCGATGCGAGCCAACTTCAGGTCGACGTCGGCAACGATGGCACAGCCGACTTCACCTTCCCGCGTGCCGCGGTGTCAGCGATCGATGTCCGTATGGGGGCTGGCGACGACACCGTCAAAATCGATGACACGAATGGCCCTTTCACGACGTCGATCCCCACCACGATCTCGGGCGGTCCAGGCAACGACAACCTGACCGGTGGTGCGGGTGCCGAGACGTTCCTAGGCGGGCCAGGAGATGACACCGTGACCGGCGGCCGCGGCAATGACATCGCCTCACTCAACACCGGCGACGACACGTTCGTCTGGAATCCCGGCGACGCGAGCGATGTCATCCAAGGCGGAGCCGGCACAGACACGATGGTGTTCAACGGCGCGAACGTGGCCGAGAACTTCACGCTGGCCGCCAGCGGCCAACACATGACACTGTTGCGAAACATCGGAAACGTGACGATGGACACCGACAGCGTCGAGGAAGTCGACCTGCCTGCCCTCGGAGGGTCCGACAACATCACCGTCAACGACCTGTCAGGCACCGATGTGACGAAGGTCAACCTCGACCTCGCCGGGACGCTTGGCGGCGCCAATGGTGACGGCGCGGTTGACACCGTGACGGTGCTCGGCACCCATGGCGATGACGCGATCACCGCCACCGGCAACGGATTTGGCGCCGATCTGAGCGGGCTACCCGCGGCGATCTCCGTCGTGCACGGCGATCCGAACGACCAGCTCGCGATCGACACCCTCGGCGGCCACGACACGGTCTCATCCTCCGGCGTGTTCGGGATGCAGGTCACGGCGAACGGCACGGCGCTCTAGCCGCTGAGCCCGGGCGGGCCCCAGACCAGCCGGCGCCCGCCCGGGCCAACCTGCCGCTCGCCGAGGTCACCGGGCCGGGATCGGCTATGCGATCGCGGCTCCTTCGACCCAAGACCTGGCACGTTTTCGGCTCCTCCACGTTGAGGGTGGGTAGCGTCCGACGCGGTTGATTGCCTGGCCGGCTTCTGATCGTCGATGATGGGAGCCGTCGGATGCAAGCGCAGGATCTTCTTCTCTTTCAGGCCGCGCTCGGCTTGAGCGACCCGTGGCAGGTCACGAGCGTCGAGTGCGATGCCGCGGCCAAGCGGCTGCATTTGCGGGTCGACTTCGCGAAGGGAGCCCGGTTCCCGTGCCCGGAGTGTGAGCGAGCGGATTGCGCGGTGAAGGACACCGAGGAGAAGACGTGGCGGCCACCTGGACTTCTTCCAGCACCAGGCGTATCTCACAGCCGCGACCTTGCGATCGTCCGACCTGGTTCGCGCACGCCGCTGCGCTCGTATGCCTTCGCGCCAACTGCTGAGCGCCAGGCGCGCTCACGTTTGCGCGCAGAACGTCAGACGATCGACCCCGAGTCGATGGGGGCTCAGCACGCCGGATGCTCAGCAGCGCGCCTGTGTGGAAGCGGTGCGGAAGCAACAGACCGCAGCAGACCGAGACAGAATCGGCGTCGGAACGGACATCGACGTCCGTTCCGGCCGGGTCTGGCGACACACCGCATCACACCACAGCAGCCGTCCGCCGCCTTACAAGCAGGGGGGTCACTGGTTCGAGTCCAGTACCGCCCATGAGCCGAGTTGCCCGCAGCGGCGCGTTCTCGGGTGGTGCGCCGGGCGGGTCTACGTGCTGACCGCGACCGGATGCACGCGCCGTGGAACCGTTTGTGGGCACGAACTCGGACTCGGTTTGCGGCGCCCGGACCAGCGGTCAGCGACGGCGTAGCCACGCTCATCCGAAACGGGTGATGTCGGGCCATGGCCATCGCTATTGAATCGCGACCGCACGCTCGACTCAGTGACCCGCTCCTAGGACCGTCAGCGAAGGCTCGCGAGAGGAGGCACGGATGAGCAGTAGGTGGCGCCACAGCCCGTTCGCTATACGAATCCCGCCCCGCGTCGCCGTCGCCGTCGCCGGAGCGACAGCTGGTGTGGTTGTCAATCGGCTACGCCGTGATTCGCTACGAGCCGAGGCAGGCTGACGATGGCCACACGGGCAGAGTCGAGCGTCGTGTACGCCGCCGGCGCCGCGCAGGGAATCGTCCTGGTCACCTTCCCGGCGGCGAGCACAATCTTCACCAGCCCGCACGAGTACGACCTTTCCAGCACCCAGTACGGGTTCCTGTTCCTGCCCCAGGTGGCGACCGCGATCACCGCCTCGCTGCTCGGAGCCTGGCTCGGTCGTCGGTTCAGCACCAAGCGGGTGTACCTGGGCGGCCTCGGCTTCAGTCTGCTCTCGATGCTATTGCTGATCGTCAGCCAGTTCTTCGAGAGCGACACGTCGGTAGCGTTCCCGCTGTTGCTCCTGGCTACGGGGTTGCTGGGCGTCGGCTTCGGCCTGACGGTTCCCGCGCTGAACATCATGACCGCGGCATTTCACCCCGACGCCGTTGATTCCTCGATCCTTGCCCTCAACGCCTTGCTGGGCCTCGGCACCGTGCTCGCGCCTGTGTTGGTCGCGATCTTCGTCGGCGTGGGGTTCTGGTGGGGATTGCCGGTGCTCTCAGCGATCCTGCTCACTGGGCTGCTCGCCGTGAGCTCGCGGCTCCCCTTGCGGACCGGGCCCGCGAAGGTCACCACGGCAACCAGACCACGAGCCCAGATCCCGACCCGCTTTTGGGTATTCGCCGGGTTCGCGTTGCTCTACGGCATCTGTGAGACGGTCAACGGCAACTGGTCCCAGCTCGACATGACACGCGAGCTCGGATCCACCACAACTGTCGCCTCGCTCGCTCTGACCGCGTTCTGGGCGATGGTCACGCTGGGCCGCATCGGCGTCGCCCGGGTCGAGCGTTGGCTGCGAGTGCAGGTCACCTACGTCATCCTCCCTTTCCTGCTCGCTGGCGCGTTCGTGATCATCGCACTGGTGCCTAAAGGGGACTCCGGACTCGGAGTCGCAGCTTTCGGACTCGCTGGCCTCGGGTGCTCAGGTCTGCTGCCGCTGACGATCAGTTTCGGGGAAGAGGAGCTGGCTGCGATGGCCGCGGCGGTGGCCGGGGGCGTGATCGCCTTCTACCAGCTCGGCTACGGGATCGCCGCGTTCGGGGTCGGCCCGCTTCTCGATAACGGCGTGAGCCTGCCCAGTGTGTACGCCGCCAGCGCCGGCATCGCCGTCATCATGGGATTCCTTTCGTTCGCGGTCACCCGTCACGCGCGCGAGCCGGCCGTGACATCTTCGTCAGCCGAGGCGAGCCCGGGCGCGGCGTCCAGCCGGCGTTCGAGGTGAGGTCGAGCAGCAACATCGGAACGGGCAACAACAAGACCCTCGGTGGCGATGCGGTTCGCGGCTAGTGTCCTGTCGCTCACCGGAGTTCAGATCACGAAGCGCTGCAAGTGTGAGCGATTCCGCGCTGGGTCGCGGGCGCCTCGCGCGCGTCTTGGATTTGCGCTGGGTGCCGCCGATATGGCCGCCCCGCTGCTCAGCACACCAAACGCTCCGTCCTCCGCGCCATGCGTCAGCGCCGGGACATTGTCCAGAGGCGTCGGACTCCCTGCAACCGCCGGGAGTCCGACGCGTGCTCCGCTTCAGTTGTTCAGGCTGATCGTCCCGTTTGCCTGGAACGTGTAGTCGCCGGTGCCTGGAATTGGCAGGAACGGGAAGTGGTAGGTGGAGCTCAGCGTGCCGCTCCCGGTTGCGTTGCTGAAGCGGCCAGTTCCGCCGGTTATCGTGTACGTGCCGGTGGCGTCGAAGTCCAGCGCACTTCCGACCTCGCACACGGTCTGATCGACGTTCATGTTCAGCGTGTCGCCGTTTGCCGCGACGAGCTGGATCGAAACCTGGGCGCCGGTGCCGGTGTCCGGGCACCCGTTCGGAAACCCGTCAACAAACGACGACCCGCTGAAGCTGCCCTTCCCCAGGTGCAAGGCGAGCGAGCCTCCGCTCAACGACCCGGAGAAGAAGTCCTCGTTCACGGTTCCCGACCCGCTCACCCTCAACGGCAGGTTGGTCCCCCCGGGATCGGCGGCGGCTGTGCCCGCCAACACCCCGAACCCGAGCATGACCGTAAGCAGGGCAAGGCACTTACGCATGGTCCCTCCATTCGTTGTCCGAGCCGCGGTATCGCGAGTCCGTAGGCACGATCGAGCAGGACGCGTCGGTTCGCATCGGGTGAATCCCTAACTCCGGCCTACAAGCACCGCGGTAACTGAGTGATTCCATGTCGAGGAGCTGTGACCGGCTCCGCTCACCAGATGAAGGGCCTCGACAGGCGTGGCCCACGACACCAGGAGACCCCGATGCCGAAGTACCTGCTGCTCAAGCACTACCGCGGCGGCCCGGAGCCGCACCGTCGCGTGCCCCCGATCGACCAGTGGGCCCCCGAGGATGTGGAGGCGCATATGGCCCTCCGGAATCACGTCAGCGAGCTGCTCGAGGAGCACGGCGAGTACGTCGACGCGCAGGCCCTCGCGCCGGCGCACACGTGGGTGCGCTACGGCGGCCCGGACGCCGCCCCGGTCAGCACCGACGGCCCGCCACCGTCGCGAAGAGGCGACACGCGCCGAGCCGCAGCCCGCCGTCACCGAGGAGGGGGACGACACTCTCTTTCTGCTCTTCTGCTGCTGCCACCCCGACCTCGCGCCCGCCTCCCAGGTGGCGCTGACCCTGCGCGCCGTCGGCGGCCTCACCACCCGGGAGATCGCCGACGCCTTCTACGTGCCGGAGGCGACGATGGGGCAGCGGATCAGCCGGGCCAAGCGCGCCCTGCGGGGGCGCCGCCTGTGCTGGCCTGCGGCCCGCTCGGCATCCCGCCTCGCCGGAACGGGCCGCGCCGGCATCGTCCAGCTGCCCCGGTGCATAGGCACGACGTCACGGTCTGCGAGCTCGGGAGCTCAAGCACCGTCGCTGTCGCAATGAGGCCAACTACAAGTAGCTCGATCGCCTTCGGTCGCTTGCGCCAGGCTGGCGCGTGGCTCCGGAACGGCTGTAGCTGGGGAGAGCGCCGGTGGGCTGCTGTTGCGGGCGAACACAATTTCGACCGCGACGGTCCTGGGACAGGGGCTCGCTCTGGTGTGCTCGCATAGCGCACCCTTCATAGCGACCCCCCTCAAACCAGGCCTTGCGGTCGAAGTTTTACTCGCCGCAGCGCACCTCCCCTCACCCCATCCCCGGCCGCCGCTCCCGTGAAGAGCGCGTACGTCTTGCGGCCCTCAGGTGAGCCCCCGGATAGGCCGGCGAATCTAGACTCGGCGTCGTGACCCCTCGTCTCACTCCCGATCCCATGCGCGTCCACCCGATCGAGGGCCAGGACCGAGTCGTTTTGCTCAAGCCATTGATCACCAGCCCGCTGATCGAGGTCGGCGAGTACAGCTACTACGACGACCCCGAGCACGCGCTTGAATTCCAGACGCGAAACGTCACCCACCATTACGGCCCGGATCGTCTGATCATCGGGTCCTTCTGCGCGATCGCCGCGGGCGCGACCTTCATCATGAACGGCGCAAACCACCGGATGAGCGGCCCCTCGACCTATCCATTTCCGATCATGGGAGCCCCGTGGGCAGAGCACGCCGATCTGATAACCGACCTGCCGTCCCGCGGTGACACCACGGTCGGCAACGACGTCTGGATCGGTGGAAACGCGACAATCATGCCCGGCGTCCATATCGGTCATGGAGCGATCATCTCCACCGCTGCCGTCGTCACGCGGGATGTTCTGGACTACGCGATCGTGGGCGGCAATCCGGCCACGCTCATCAAGCGCCGCTACTCCGAAGACGACGCGCGAGCGCTCATCGAGCTCGCCTGGTGGGACTGGCCGATCGACGTGATCACCAACCACCTCAGAACGATCGCCGACGGCTCGGTCGCCGACCTGCGCGCCGTCGCGGCATCACTCCATACCTAGTCGCTAGGCGTCTCGCCAGGCCGCGGGCTCTCACGGCGAACGCGGTGAAGGCGATCGTCGAAAGGCGACTAAGGGGTTGAGCTGAGCACGTGGATGAGCAGGTCGACGAGGCGTCTGGTGGTGTCCCCGTCGCGGGCTCCGTGGTGAGGGTTGAACTCAGTGACCGTCAGCGCACGAACGCGCGCGTCGGCGAGTAACTCGCTCAGCATCTCGCCGCATGCGCTTAGCGACGGCGCCGTACCGCGGTCCGTGTTCTCGGCGAGTGGCGCGTCGAGAAAGTCCACGAGGTCAACGTCAAAGTGGATGGCCAACGCGTCGCATGCCGCAAGCGGAGACAGCGCAAGTCGCGCACTACCACGCGGATCAGCAGCGGCGCTAGCAACGTTGACGACGGGTAGCCCACAGTCGGCGATCACCCTGGCCTCAAAGTCCGTGTGCGGCCCGAGCCCGAGGAAACTGATCTGTTCAGAGCCGAGCATCGGATGCTGACCGCCGAGCTCTGCCAGCTCGGGCACGGCACTATCGATGTCGAGCATGTGCGCCACACCCATCCAGTCCAAAGCACCGTCGACGGTACTGTCAGGAACGTTCAGGTCGGCGTGCCGATCGACGTACACTACTCCCAGCCTCTCGCCGCCAAGCCCAAGGCCAAAACCAAGGCCGGCGACAGTGCCAACTCCGACCGTGCAGTCGCCCCCCAAGACCAGAATCGTGTCCTCGGCTGGAGCAGATCGTACGAGCGAAGCGACCTTCCCAGCGCGATCGACGACCACGCTGGCGTTTGCCGCCCGCGGAGAGTCAGGATCCGGGCGCCACCGGAACTCGCTCACGGTCCCACCGTGACGCGTCGCTACGCCGGCCGCATGTAGCCGCTCGATCAGGCCTGCGCCCAGCAGAGCCCCGGGACCATCCTCCTGGCCGGGCGCGTAGCCGCCCGCGCTCGTCGGCGCTTGGATGACCGTAACCGTCCTCATCAGCGGCATGATCCCGCATACGCCGCGGCACGACAGCCGCCGATGCCGGATAGGGTGGCGTTGTGGTGGGCCACTATGAGGCTTTCTTCGCCGCCAGCGCCGGCGCGTCCGCTGCCATCCTGGGGTTGCTGGTCGTCGCCTTATCGGTCGTCAACGCCGATGACGCAGACCCCACGACTCGGGAGTTGCGAACGGTGTTGGCCGGGAGTGCGTTCGTCGTCTTGGTAGACATCTTCTTCGTCTCGATCGTGGCCTTGACCGGGGGCTCAGTCGTCTTCGGGCTGTCAAGCATCGCAATGGCAACCGTCGGCCTGTTGGCCACCAGACGGCTGATACCAAGGGCAAAGCGGGCTGGAAATTTTGCCCGCAGCTCTCGAAACAGAAGGCTGAATATCGCCTTCGCGGCGATTTCGATTGGGGGCTACTCAGTGCAGCTCGGCCTCGCCGTAGCGCTCCTGGCGAACACCCGGAGTGCCGCGCTGCAACGTGCCTTGGTCCTCGTCATTGTGGTCTTTTATGGCAGCGCCCTGGGCCGGGCATGGGAGGTCACCGGGATAACCAGGCGGGCATAAGAAGCCGCCTCGTATGCTGCGCATGTGTCCGCTCGCCCTGGCCCCGTGACGAACGCCCGCTGGGCCACCTTCGATTGCTACGGGACGCTTGTGGACTGGAATGCCGGGATCCAGGCCGAGCTCGAGCGGCTGTTCGGCGTCGATCAGGGAGCGCGGCTGCTCGGGCGCTATCACGAGCTCGAGTCGCGTGTTCAGAGCGACGATCCGCGCGCTCGCTATCGCGAAGTGATGGCGGCGGTGCTGGAGCAGCTCGCGACGGAGGCCGGTTGTGAGCTAACTCCCGAGGAGAAGGATGCGCTCGGGCGATCGCTGCCCGGCTGGCCGGTGTTCCCGGAAGTCCGGCAACAGCTCGAGGAAGCGCGCCGGCGCGGCTGGCAGCTGGTCATGCTCTCGAACAGCGACCGCGATCTCATCGACGCTTCGATCGAGGCGATCGGCGTGACGTTCAGCGGCGCGATCGTGGCATCCGAGGTCGGCTCATACAAGCCGGCACTCGGGCATTGGCGAGCCTTCTACGAGTCCACGCAGACAGATCACCAGCGCCACGTGCACGTCGCGCAGAGTCACTTCCACGACATCGTGCCGGCACACGAGCTGGGCATCCGCTGCGTCTGGATCAATCGGCTCGGCGAACGCGCAGACCCCGCACCCACGCGGGAGCTCCCCGACCTACGAGGGCTCGCCGACGTGCTCGACGAGCTCGTGCCCTGAATCGGAGCGCTCGGTCAGCAGGCCATCACCGCGACCGGACGGCCGCGATGTGCCAGGGCCGATAGGTCGGGCGCGGAGCCGCATGGTGACGGGGGAGCGACATTCACCTGTGCGCGGGCGTGGGCGGTCAGCTTCCGGCCACCCGCGGTTCCTGTCACCGTAGCCGGCTGGCGGACCCGTCCGATCTCCCGCGGTCCGGCTTCGAGGCGGATGAAGTCGGACGTCGAATGGTGGGGGCGAAGCGTCCCGACCCTCCAGCACACTGACCGGCCGGTCCGCTTCAGACGGACGCTGCCGGCGATGAGGATCATTCCCCGCGGCACCTGACCACAGATCTTCACGTCGTGCACCGGCCAGGGATTTGGATTTGTCGCGGTCATCGTGAACGTGGCCGTTCCGCCCGACGGGATCTTCGGCGTGTTGGTCGTGTCCCGGAGCTCGATCCGGCTGTGCGAACCGGGCGTGATCGTGGTCGTGGCGGTGGCCTGCGTACGCGACTCCGGCGCCAGCGGGGTCGGGGTGGTGACGGTGGCGGTATTGCGCAACCGGCCGAGGGCCAGACCGCGCGCGAGCAGCGTGATCGTGGCCCGATGGCGGGGGGCGATCGATGCGAGCTTGCACGTAACGGGCTGGAGGTGGTGACACGTCCCGCTCGATGGATGAGCCGACACGATCGACGCGGCGGCCGAGAAGGCGTCGACGACCGTCGGAGCCATCGCCACCGCGGGCCCCGCGTTGGTGACGGTGATCGTGTACTTCAGGGTTGCGCCAAACCTCGCGCGCCTGTGGTTGACGGTCTTGGTGAGCTCTAGCTTTGCCCGCGGCTTGGGCGGCTTGGCCACCGGGGTGATCGACGCCTCCGAACGTGTCAGTTCAGGCTGCGCGATCGGTTCGTCGGCTGATGCCCTCGCCGTGTTGTGCAGCGTCTTGCCCGCTGTGGAGGCGCCCACCGCGGCGGTGATCGTAACGATCGCCGTGCCACGGTCGGCGACCGTGCCGAGCCGGCACGAGACCACCCGGCCGGTGGTGTGGCAGCTGCCCTGACTCGAACTCACGGAGGAGAACCTCAGGCCGGACGGCAACGGGTCCGTGACCGTCACCCCCGTCGCCGGGCTCGGGCCGTTGTTGGTGAGCGTCAACGTGTAGCTGACCGGCCCGCCCGCTGCCGGAGCCGGAGTGGACGCCACCTTCTTCAGGCTGAGGTCGACCAGTGGCTGCACCTTGATTGTTGTATTTGCCTGGTTGTTGGCCGCATTGGGGTCATGTTCGTTCGCGGATACGGAGGCGATGTTGGCGACCGACATCCCGGCGATCGCCGGCGTCGTGTGCGCCTTGATCGTGACCGAAGCAGTGCCGCCGCTCGAGATCGTTCCGACCGGACAGGTGACGGTCCCCTCGATGTTGTCGCAGCCCACAGAAGCGGCGATGAAGCTGAGGCCGGCCGGAAGCGGGTCCTCGATCACTACGCCCGTGGCGTCGTCGGGGCCGGCGTTGTGCGCGGTCAGCGTGTAGTCCACCTCGCCGTCAACGCCGGGGTTGCTCGTGGATGCGGTCTTGCTCAGCGACAGATCCGCCTCCGGATTCACTCGCAGCGTGGCCGAGTCGGTGTTGTCGAGTGGGTCGAGGTCCTGCAGCGCCCCGAACCCTCCGGTGGCTTCGCTGGCAATCGTGGCCTGGTTGGTCACGCTCGTGCCGGCCGCGGCTGCCGTCACTCGTGCCGTGTACGACGCCGTGATTACAGCGCCCTTGGCGATCGGACCCAGCTGACAGGTAACCGTCGCTCCGGCCGCCGTGCACGAGCTCGATGAGACGAATTGCAGGCCGGGAGGAAGAGTGTCGGTGATCACGCCGCCTGTCGTTCCCAACCCGCTCGGTGGGTTGCTGCCCTCCACGCTCGGGATGTCGTTGGTCGCGGTCAGCCTGTAGGTCACAGTGTCGCCGACGGCTGCGGCCTGCGGCGAGACGGACTTGGACAACGCCAGGTTGGCGACCGCGCCCACCCCTATGGTCGAGCTCGCCGGCGTCGGCCCGCTGGGATTGGGATCGGGCGTCGGGCTCGACACGCTGGCCGTGTTCTCTATGACGCTGTTCGCGCCTGCCGGACCCACCGTCACAACGAGTGTGATGAGGACCGACTGCCCGGCCGAGATCGTGTTCAGACCGCACACGACCGTTTGGCCGGTCGCGCTGCAGTTGCCTTGACCGGGGGTCGCCGAGACGAGCGTGATGCCCGTCGGCAGCGTGTCGGTGGCCTGCACCGAGCTCGCGGGGCTGGGCCCGTTGTTGGTGACATCGAGCGAGTAGACGAAGGTGTCGCCGACCGAGAGCCGGTTCGTCACCTCCGGGCCACCAGCGCTCACCAACGCCGTCTTCGTGATCGTGAGATCGGCGGCGGGGCCGATCACCTGGTCGAACGTCGCGGTGTTGTTGGAGAGATCGGGATCGTCGCTGTTCGAGCTTATGATCGCCGAGTCGGCCTGTGACTGGCCGGCCGTACCGCCCGCCACCGTCCCCGTGATCGTGATCTGCACCGGCGAACCACCCGTCGGGACCAAGGCGTCGCTCGTGCAGGTGACGGTCCCGCCGGGCCCCGAGGGCAGCACACAGCTGAATCCCGCACCGGACGCGCCCGTCGCCGTGAACTGGCTCGGAAGCACGTCGTTGATCGCCACGCCATGCGCCGTGTCAGGGCCGTCGTTGGACACGGTCAGTGTGTAGCTGGTGCTGGCCCCCTGGTCCGGATTGAGGCTGCCGGTCTTGGCGATCGAGAGGTCTGCGGTGGCGGGCACGATGACCGTGGTCGAGTCCGTGTTGTTGGAATCATCCGGGTCAGGGGTCGAGCTTGACACCCTGGCGGTATTGGCCAGGGTCGTGTCGCGCGCGCTGACCGTGGCCGTGATCGTGATCGTCGCCGTCCCGCCGGCGGCCAGCGCGCCCAGCGAGCAGGACACCGTGGCATCGCAGCTGCCCTGCGTGCTCTGGGCCGACACGTCGGTGAAGGACGCCGGGTCGAGCGGGTCGCCGACGACGACGTCCTGCGCCGTCGACGGCCCCGAATTCTGCACGTTCAGCGTGTAGGTGACCGTGCCCCCGTTGGCGACGATCCGCGAATCGGCGGATTTCGTGATCGACACATCGGCGAGACCCCCGGCCCCTCCGCCGTCGCTCGCGGTATCGGGCCTCGAGCCGCCGCCCGAGACCGTCGCGACATTGACGACGGTGGCCGGGGCGGGATCCTGGACCCTCCCATCGACAAAGATCGGGGGGTAGCTGTCGCCCGCGCCGAGCGTATCGCTCCGTGTGCATGTCAGCGTCAGATCGGCGATATCGCAATTCCAGCCATCGCCACCGGCGTTGGCAACAGCGCTGAACGAGCGGGATGGAAAGCGGTCAGTGACGGTCACGGTCGAGCCGTCGGTCCCGACGTTGCCCACATTGGCAACGGCGAGCGCGAATGTGGTGGGCTGACCGGCGATGAGGCCTCCGGTGTGACTCTTGGACAGGCTCAGCGCGGGCGCAGAAACGGTGTTTGTCACCTGCGGCGAGGTGTCGGTGAACGGGGTCCCGAGCGTGAGTGCCGTAAAGGTGGCCGTGGCCTGGTTGACGATCTGCTGGCCCGGAGCGTCGCCCGCGTCGATCGTTACATCGAATGTCACTGTGTCCGTCTCGCTCGGGGCGATAGCCCCGCCGGTCGTTGCACTGCCACCGGCACCGAGCCGGAAGATCACCTCCCCGGTGGACGAGTTGAACTCGGCCGCGTCGTCACCGAGCGCGTCGGTCGGTTGGGCGGGGGCCTGCGGGCCCGCGGTGATCCGAAGGCTCCCGGGTGCATAGTTCGTGCCGACAGGAATCGGATCGCGCATCACGAAGTTGGCGGCCGAATCGCTACCCGTGTTCTTGTAGGACACCGTGTAGCGCAGGGTGTCACCGGGACGGTCCGGCCCGCCGGGGTGTGTGAGGTTAGTCACTGACTTCGAACTGGTGATGTTCGGGGCATAAAGATCGGTGGCGAGCGTGACGACGGCGGGGAAGTACGTGTCGCCGCTCGTGGTGAGCACGACATTGGCCGTGGTCGCGTTGTTGGGCAGGATGCCATTGGCGCCGATCAGGTTCGCATCGAAGGCAAAGTTGTTGATGTCGTTGGGGTTCCTCGTCGTGACGTTCATCCCCAAGTTCGAGATCCCGCTGGAAAAGAAGTTATTGACGGGGTCGGTGCCGTCGCTGAGCGCCTTGCCGTTGAGCGAGGCGCTGTCGCCCGTCAGTCCGGCGTCCCCCTCGTAGCCAACGAACCCCAGCGTCGTGTTCACCGGCCCCGACGGCGGAGTCTTGAAGCCTCCGATCGGGAAGGTTATCGGCGGTGAGCCGGACGACACGGTGACGAGTCCGTCGTCGACGGTCAGATTGCGCGGCGGCTGGGTCGGATCCTCGTAGGCAACAACGAGTGTCCACCCCGCATATCGGTCCCCGCCTGTGCCCGCCTGAACATTGGCCACGCTGTAGGTGCCGGCGCCGGCAGCCAGGACCTGCGGTGTGACGTCGGCGAACGCGCTGTAGCGCGTCGCCGCGCCCGTCGACTGGTCGACGGTCGAAGCGGACACCGTCGCGTAGGCAGAAGACCCGGGCACCCGAAACCCAACCTGGCCCCGCAGGCCCGGGTTGGGCGCCGCCACCCCGTTGGGACTTTGGCCCGAGCTGGTGTCGGCACCCCAGTAAAGCCCTGCGAATAGGACGGTCGCCGTCGGCGGCAGAGATAGCGCCGCCGACGAGGAGTCGAAGGCTGGCGACCCCGCCACCGCCCCCGGCGCTGTGTTGACGTACTGCATCAAATAGCCGTTGTTGTTGAGCGCGTTGTTGGTGCCGGTCGCGATCGGCACGGTGTTTCTGGCCGCCGTGCACCCCGTGGCCGATGCCGGGCACACCATCAGCGTGTTGGCGGCGAACGTGATGTTGCCCGTGTCGTTGGCGGTGAAGCGAGTCGTGAAGCTACGGTCAGCTGCAGCTGGTGCAGCGCTGGCGAGGAAAAAGCCCACGACCAGAAGCGGCACGAATAACCCGGTCCTGCCGTCACAGATACGGCGCAGAACCCTGGCCCGGCCTCGCCGTACCTCCAACGGCATGGCGCCAAAATACCCCTCGTGTCTACCCGGCACAAGTGCCGAGGGCGGAGTTATCGGGCTAACCCTGCTTAACCCTTACGATCCCATCTGCGGCGGACCGACGGGGCGTCGGGCCCCGACGCCCCGGTTCCCGCCCACGGACGAACATCGCCTTCGATGGCATCCTCCGATTCGGGTGAACGCAGCGAGGTCTCGTCGTGCGAAGATTCGCGACGATCCGCATGCCTGACGACCAGAGACGGAACTCCCGATCGCGGCCTCTCAGGCCGCTCATGGACATTGGTGGTCGCGTCACCGCCGCCACGCTGAGACCACTCACCGGTGTCGTCGGAGCCGCCGCCGAGGTGGGGATCACCCTGGAGCAGCGCGCGGTGGACCGCCTGCTCGAGAGCGGTGAGCTCGAACGATTCCTGGCCAGCGGTCGCTTGCAAGCGATCGTCGCGCAAGTCGTCAGGAGCGAGGGCGCTACGCAATTGATCGAGACGTTCTTCGACAGCGGCCTGTTCGACCGGTTCGTCGATCGCTTGTTGTCCAGCGACGGGTTGTGGCGGCTCGTTGACGAGATCGCGGCGAGCCCCACGGTCAGGGCGGCGCTTTCGCAGCAGGGGCTCGGGTTCGCCGACCAGGTCGGCGAATCGGTGCGGGCACGCTCACGCAACGCCGACCGCCTGCTCGAGCGCGGCGCTGCTCGCCTGATGCGTCGCCACCCCACGGAGTCGCAGCAGGTCCCGAGGCCGGGCGACGAAGATGGACAGCCCACTCGACTCTCCTAACGGCGCCGACGCCCGGCTGGCGCGAACCGCTCGTCGGCGTATCCGCGGTCAGGTCAACCGAGTCCCGACTGACCGCGACGGCCGCATCCAATGAGCACCACAGCTGAGTCGCGCGACAGCGACGCGGTGCTCCAGACCACGCTTGAGGAGAACCTGGCCTACGTTGGGCTAATGACACGCATGATCTCCTGGGCGGTGGATTTTCTGCTCATCAACCTGGTGGCGATCATCGTCGGACTTGGCGCCCAGTTGATCGCCTCCATCTTTCCGATCACGAAGAATCTGAAGCCACTGTTCCTGGTGATCGCCGGTGCCGTCTACGTTGTCTGGACGGCCACCTACTTCGTCGCATTCTGGTCGGTAACGGGCCAGACGTTGGGTTCTCGGCTGATGCAGGTTCGGTTGGTGACGGCGGGCGGGGAGAAGGTCAAGCCAGTCCGCGCGTTCGTGCGCTGGATCGGGATGAACCTCGCGATGGTGCCCTTGCCATGGGGTTTCGTGCCGATCCCGTTCAGGCGCCTGGGATTCCCGGACTGGCTTGCCCACACGCGCGTGATCGAGGCCCAACAGCTCTCGATCGCCGCTGCTCGAGGAAAACGGCGGGGCGCACGCGACGGACCCTGTCAAACACCTCCTCCCATCTCGCCGGAGCCCGATTCAGGGCCGGACTAGCCGGCCGTCACGCGTGTCCCGCACTCGCCGCTGAGCAGTCTTGTCGCGTCACGTAGGGCGCCGATCGCCGCGACGCCACCTGTCTGCTCGACGAAGCGGCAAGCCGCCTCGACCTTCGGGCCCATCGAGCCGGGCGCGAAGGTCAGGCTCCGCAGCTCGGTGCTTGTTGTGTCGGTCAGCGCTCGTGCGCGCGTGGTATGCCAGTCGGCCTCGACGTTGGCGACATCGGTCAGCATCAGCAGCGCCTGCGCCTCAAGCTCGGTGGCGAGCAGCGCCGCGGTCAGATCCTTGTCGATCACCGCTTCGACGCCGTGCAACCTCGACTCAGCGTCGATCACGACCGGAATCCCGCCTCCGCCCACGCATACGACGAGCACACCCGCTTCTACGAGTAAGCGCAGGGCCCCGAGCTCCACGACGGCACGCGGCTCAGGCGAAGGGACGACGCGACGGTAGCGCTCGCCGTCCGGCGCAATCGACCAGCCGCGCTGGCTGGCAAGCCTCTCAGCGACGTCACGGTCATACACCGGGCCGATCGGCTTACTTGGGTTCCCGAATGCATCATCCTCAGCGTCAACGACGACCTGGGTGAGGAGGGTTGCGATCGGTCGTCCAGGCAGATGATTGGCCAGTTCCTGCTCGAGCAGATAGCCGATCATCCCCTCGCTCTCAGCCCCGAGAACGTCCAGCGGGTACGGGTTGACTCCGGCGAGCATCTCGCTCTGGAGCGCGAGTAGCCCAACCTGCGGTCCGTTGCCGTGGGTGACCACCACCTGGTGGCTGCGCGCGAGCTGCGCAATCGCCGAGACAGCCATCAAGATATTGGCGCGCTGCGTCTCGATGTCGGCAGGTTCGCCCCGAAGCACGAGCGCGTTACCGCCGAGCGCGACGATGAGACGCACGAGCTGGCTATCGGCAGGGACCACCGGGGATTGCTTCATGTTCTACGGTCTGCTGTGGTCGCGCAAGACAAATCCGAAGCAGGAGCGTGGACAAGACGTGCGACGAGTGATCATCATGGGCGCCGGGGGGCGCGATTTCCATAACTTCAATGTCGTCTACCGCGATGACCTCGAGACGACGGTCGTCGCATTCACCGCTACACAGATCCCGAACATCGCGAACCGCGTATACCCGCCGTCCCTGGCCGGCGCACGTTATCCGGACGGCATTCCAGTGCACCCCGAGGAGGAGCTGGGCGAGCTGATCCGCCGTCACTCGGTTGACGAGGTCGTGTTCGCATATTCGGATGTCTCTCACCAGGACGTGATGCATCGCGCCTCGCGTGCGCTGGCCGAGGGTGCAGACTTCAGGCTGCTCGGCCCGAAGGCAACCATGCTCTCGAGCCGCAAGCCCGTGGTGGCGGTATGCGCGATGCGTACGGGTTCCGGTAAGAGCCAGACGAGCCGCAGAGCCGGTCAGCTGCTGCGCGATGCTGGCCTGCAGGTGGCGCTGGTGCGCCATCCAATGCCCTATGGCGATCTCGCTGCGATGCGCGCCCAGCGCTTCGCCACCATCGAGGACATCGATCGCTCCAATCCCACGATCGAGGAACGCGAAGAATATGAGCGCGCGGTCAACCAGGGATTCGTGATGTACGCAGGGGTCGATTACGGCCTGATCCTCGAACAGGCCGAGGCCGAGGCCGACGTGTTGATCTGGGATGGTGGGAACAACGACTTCTCATTCCTTCGCCCCGACCTGCTGATCGCAGTCCTCGATCCGTTGCGCTCCGAGCAGGTCCTCGCCTACCACCCGGGGGAGACCAACGTGTTGATGGCGGACGTCATCGTGGTCAACAAGCTCGACAGCGCCTCCGCCGAGCAGACCAGCGAGCTGATGAACACTGTGACCGCCGCCAACCCCAATGCGACGATCATTCGAGCAGCATCCGACGTCTCGCTCAGCGCTGGCCCTGCGCTGGCCGGCAAGTCAGTGCTGGTGGTCGAGGACGGCCCGACGATCACCCATGGCGGCGTGGCCACTGGCGCGGGCACCGTCGCTGCGAGGCGCGGCGGCGTCCGAGCGCAGGTCGATCCACGAGCATGGGCGGTCGGATCGATCGCCGAGACCTATGCCCGGTATCCGCACATAGGCCCGGTGCTGCCGGCGATGGGCTACTCCGACGAGCAGCTTGGCGAGCTGGAGCACACGATCAATGCCGCGGACTGCGACATCGTCATAGCAGGCACTCCGATAGACCTCGGACGGTTGCTCCGCTGCCGCCATCCGGTGCGCCAGGTCAGCTACGAGCTACGGGAAATTGACGAGCCCACGCTCCAACAGGCCCTCGAACCGATCATTGCGCGCCACCGCGCCACCGCGTCCTGATCGATTGTGGGGCGCGACGGCTCGGGGCTCGGGGTAAACGGGGGAGGGGCCAAGAGCGGCTCACGGCGGAGCCGAGCCGCCCCGGAGCGTCCGAGGCCCTGCGTAGGCCTCGGACACTTCCCCACTGACGTGGCGGCAGGTCTACTTCTTGCCCTTGGGCTTGGTGAGTTTGACGGTGAAGTTCAGCTTGCTCTTGTTCTTGGAGTATTTGCCGTTGCCGGGCTTGAACTGCTTTCCGGTCCAGCCGGGGATCTTGCCGTTGTACTTGTCAAGGAAGGTCTTGAAGTAGCTGGAGGCGGCCGAGCACGACAGGTTTGGGCTGGTGATGTTGTACTGCCCGGCGGGCAGCGTCACGCCTCCCGAGTGGTCGTTGTGCAGGACGGTGAAGCTGATCCCCTTGCACGATGCGGTTGCGCCGAGCTTTGTGAGTTTGACGGTGAAGTTCAGCTTGCTCTTGTTCTTGGAGTATTTGCCGTTGCCGGGCTTGAACTGCTTTCCGGTCCAGCCGGGAATCTTGCCGTTGTACTTGTCAAGGAAGGTCTTGAAGTAGCTGGAGGCGGCCGAGCACGACAGGTTTGGGCTGGTGATGTTGTACTGCCCGGCGGGCAGCGTCACGCCTCCCGAGTGGTCGTTGTGCAGGACGGTGAAGCTGATCCCCTTGCACGACGCGTTTGAACTGGCGACGGCGCTGGCGGCGAACATGCTCGCCGCGGCGAGCATGACCGCGACGGAGAGAAATGCGGCGGTCGGGGTACGTCTGATTTTTCGCATCGGGCGAGTATAGGGTCGAGGGTTTGTGCCAGATAAGGCAACCACGTTCGCGCACGGGTGTGTGTCGTTTCGCCACCGTAATGGTCACAAAGTTCGAGTCCACCATCGCGGCTGGAGGTATGATTCGGCGCGAGCGATGAGGCTCGCTCCATAACCGCGGCGATCGCCGCTGATGGCCTCTACAACAGCGTCAAGCGACTGTCGTGGAGGTACGTTATGGAGCCGGTGCAATTGGCAGCGATCCTGGCCGGGGCGATATTGCTCGCCAGCATGGTCTTCGGTCGAAGTCGGAATCTCGGTCGCGCTGATCGAGTTGGCGCTCGGGATCGTCCTCGGGAATGTGTTCAACCTGGACCCGAACGCGAGCTGGTTGACATTTCATCGCCGGGTTTGCCTCGGTCGTGCTGACGTTTCTGGCCGGGGCGGAGGTGGATCCCGATGATTTCCGGGAGCGGTTCTGGCCGGCCGTGACGATCGGCGTGATCTCGTTTCTCGGGCCATTCATCGTCGCCACGGTCATTGCGCTCGGGCCGCTGGGTTGGACGACGAAGGCGTCGCTGATTGCCGGCACTGCGCTGTCGACGACGAGCCTGGCTGTCGTCTATGCCGTGCTGGTGGAGACCGGTCTAAACACGGTGCGGGTCGGAAAGCTGATCATGAGCGCGTGCTTCGTCACCGACATGTGTACCGTGATTGCACTCTCGGTGATCTTCATCAAGCCGACGGTCTGGTTCCCAGTCTTCCTGGTCGCATCCCTCGCCGTGGTCGTGGTATTGCCCAAGATCGCCCCCTGGTTTTTCAGGCGCTATGGCGATCGGGTGATCGAGCCGGAGATCAAGCTCGTGTTCTGCGTAATGTTCGCGCTGATAGTCCTCGCCGACGAGGCCCACAGCCAGGCCGTGCTGCCCGCCTTCGTGCTCGGCCTGGTGATGTCGCGCCACTACCAGCAACACCAAGAGGAGCAACGAAGGCTTCGCGTCGTTGCGTTCGCCTTCCTGACGCCGTTCTTCTTCCTCAGAGGCGGGATGAACGTCTCGCTCGGCGCCGTATTTGCCAACCTCGGCATACTCGCCGCGCTGACCGCCGCGAAGATGGTGCCCAAGCTGACGCTCATCTACCCGCTCGCGCGCCGCCACGCCCGGCCGCACGCCGCGTTCACGACGCTGCTCATGAGCACGGGTCTGACCTTCGGCACGATCAGCGCGCTCTACGGCCTCACCGCACACATCATCAGCCGCACGCAGTTCTCGCTGCTCGTCACGGTGGTCGTGCTCTCGGCGATCATCCCGACGGCGATTGCCCAACGCTGGTTCTCGCCACCAGCACCGCGCGCCCAGCCGCACCACATCCTGCCCCCGACCCGTCGGAGATCCTCATACACGAAACCGGCTAGTCGACCTCAGGCTGGTCAGAGAGCCGTTGCGCCCGCGCGGAGCCCGCCGAGCTGGGCGGCCTCCCAGCGTTGGCCCCTGATCAGCTGTCATCGAGAACGTGGGCCGCGAGGACAACCCCGTTGACCATGCGATCGGTCTCCTCGACGAGCGGGGTCGTTGCCCCCAATCTGGCCGCCAACGCCTGCTGCGTCTCCGGCAGGTCGGGTAGCTCTGTCGGCGGTCGCCGTTCATGGGCGGCGTGGGCGAGCTCGGTCAGCGCGGCGTCTAACTGTCGGGCAAGCACGCGTGCCTCCGGAGGCGCCGTCGGCGCGCCCTGCTGCAGGTAGGCATCCAGGGCCAGCGCGCCATCTGCCAGGCGGTGCAGACTGGTCAACAGTCCCGTCGCGCTTGCGGTACCAAAGCCTCGTCTAGTCCTGGTCGGCTCGAGCAGCGCCCGCTGGACCGATGCTTCCGCGTTTGTTCGCGCGAGCCGCGCACGCGCGCGGGCGGAGCGCACGGTTTCCCGGTTGCGGCCGATGGGCTCGAGCCATGACGAAAGCAGGGCGCGGACGTAGGCACGGTCCGCCTCGATCAGCTCGGCCGCGGTGTCCGGGAGCGTCGAGCTTTCCCATGTCGGCCAGAGCGCATAGAGCCCGAGGCACAAGGTCGCGCCGATCGTCGAGTCGATCAGCCGGTCGACCGCTGTGGAGGTCTCGGGAGCACCCGCCAGGGCCGCCAGGAAGATGATGCACGCTGTGATCGAGACCGTGAACAGCCCGTAGTTGGCAGTCAAGAAGGCGGAGATGCCGACGGCCAGCAGCGTGATGAGAGCCGCCAGCACATACGGATCGGGGTTCAGCGCCGTGGCGAGGAGTGTCGCCAGGACCGCTCCGAGGGCAGTGCCGATGTAGCGCTGGAACCCGCGTGTGAAGGTCGAGCCGAAGTCCGGGCGTAGCACGAACAGCACTGTGAGCGGGATCCAATACCCCCGCGGCAGCCCGAATGCGCGGTCGATCGCTGCAGCGATGGCAACCGTCGCCCCCAGGCGCAATGCGTGCCGGAACGCGCTGGATCGCAGAGTGAGGTTTGCCCGCAGGGTCGGTCCGGCGCGGCGCACAGCGAGCCGTCGGCCCGCTGCCCGCCGGTCGCGCTCGGGATCTTTCGGGGGCAACCCCTCACCCTGCCATGAGGCAGCGAGGTCGACGGCGCCGCGCAACTCTCCCCGGACCGACGCGGTGCAGCGCAACACGGCCGCGAGTTGTTGAGCCCGCTCGGTTTCCCCAGCCGCGCGACTTCGCTGCAGCTCAGCGTCCATCACGTGGACCGACTCGTCGAGATCGCTCCGTATGGAGTCGGTGTCGGCCCGCCAGCGCCCCGCCTCGAGCGCGTCCGCCACCGCCACCAACGCTTCTGCCGCGGCTGTACGTCCGAGCCCAAACCCCCGCTCCGCGACACCGCTGCCCATCGCCTCGATCCGCCTCCGGGCGCCTCGAGCCGCCACCAGTTCGACGTAGGCACGATCGGCCTCGTCGACAAGGATTCGAAACGCCTCGCCCTCGGGGCTGGGCACCGCGAGGCGACCCTCGGAAGCATCCAGCGCCTCGCGGGCGCCGGCCAGGGCGAGCAGAATCGGACCGCGGTCGTCCGGATGCTCAGAGCCGTCGACCCACGCCGCCAGCGCGCGATACAGCTTGGCGATCGCGACCCGCTCGGGAAAATGAACATGCGCGCGCCACAAGGCGAGCACGAGCCCGATCGCCACCAAGCCGCCGACGAGTACGAGCGCGCCGCGCACGAGCGACTGCGCCGCGTCGGTCGGGACGCTGGACGCGAGCAGCAGCGCCAGCGGCGACATGAGGGCCACGAAGTAGGCGGCGAGCCCGAGTGAGATGAACATCCCGGCTCCGAAGCTGGACAAGCCGAGCAGCACGACCGTGACGGCACCGTGCGCGCCGGTGACGCCGCCGACGAACGTCGAGGCTGCGACACCTACGCTGGCGATCAGCATCCTGCGCGCACGCGGGCGATAGGGCCCACCCGAGTCTGTCAGGCCGACCGAGAGTGCGCCACCCGACACCGCGATGCCATCCTTGATGCTGCCGGTCGCGATCCCGATGAACAGCGGCACGCCGACCCCAATCGCGTACCGGACGCCGCGCGCAAGACGGACTTCGTCGCGATTGATCCGGAAAGCCCCTCGAACGATCTCCCGGACGCTGGCCCCGGATGCCAACGACGCGCTCATCCCAATCAGCGCACGGATGCAGTTGGCCGCATCGCCTCGCCGCTCGTGTAGACGAGGAAGACGTGGCGACCTTCCTGAACGAGCTCGCCGCGCTGGTTGTGGATCTCGAACTCGAACTCGACTATCCCCCGCTGCCCATCCGGCAACAGACGTGTCGAGGCGACACGGATCACCGCGGCGAGCGTGTCGCCAAAGCGGACCGGACCCTTGAAGCGCCACTCGACTCCCAACAACAGCGCGGTTCCCTCGATCACGTCGACTCGGCTGAGGAACCCACCGGACATCGCCAGGCCGAGAAGGCCGTGGGCGATTCGCTCGCCGAACGGCAGTCGGGCGGACGCCTCGGCGTCGGTGTGAATCGGGTTGGTGTCGCCCGACAGGCTGGCGAAGGCGACCACGTCGGCCTCGGTGACCGTGCGGGCAGCGGGGCGATACTCCTGCCCAACGACAAAATCATGGAAGTACTGGGCCAAAGGTTCACCTCGCTGAGGAACCGTCGGCCAGCGCGAAGAGCCGCTCCATCTCGCGCCGCGTGGCCGCCGGTCCCTGCCGATCGTCGAGCTCCACCTGCACCCAGCGGACGTAATCTCCGGCGGCCACCGCCTCGGCGACGACGACGCCGCCGGCCAGGCCGATGGGCAGCAGGCCATCTCGCATGGAGCGGTGCGCCGGTAGCGCCTCTCCGCGGACGGTGTAGCCCCCCTCCCCGTCCAGCAGATCGCCGACCCGGAGGTCGCGTTTGGCCACGGCAGCGACATCGCCGACGAACGCCGTGGGAGCGCCGGTGGGTGCTGCGCGCAAGGCCACGGTGGCCACACTGATTCCCAGCTCGAGCCCGATGAAATGCACGGGCCGGTAGAGCACTGCGTACCTGCCGCTGACGTCGGTCAACACGCCGTAGTCGGCGAAGCGCTCGGCCACGTATTCATCGCCAGCGCGGATCGCCACGTAGACGCCCCAACGCAGGTCCGGCCCCACGGATTCGCCGCTTCGCCTCAGGCTCGACACCACCTCCACTACCGGCGTCTGCTCGAGCGCTCCGCCGTCAGCGCACGGCCGGAGAACCGCGGGCAACTCATCGATGCTCGCCGCGGGAAAGGTGAGCCCATCGGCTGGCGGCGGCAGGCCGGTCGCGTTCGCGACCGCCGCCATCTCGATTGCCGATTTCGTCCCGTCGAGAAACGAGTTGTACATCTTGGGGTTGTAGCCGGCGCTTCGTGCCCGCTCCGCTGTCAGTCCGTAGTGTTCCCAGACCGTGTCCGGGGTCGAGGTTCGGTAGCTCGGGAGGTAGCGAGTTCCCTTACCCGCCGCAACGATGTCCATCCCGCAGGTCCTAGCCCAATCGACAAGCTCACAAATCAGCGCCGGCTGGTCGCCGTAGGCGAGCGAGTACACAACCCCCGCGCCGGCGGCGCGCTGCGCGAGCAGGGGACCGGCTAGGGCGTCGGCCTCGACATTGACCATGACGACATGGGCGCCGGCCTCGATCCCGGCCAGAGCGTGTCCGACGCCCGCCGCGGGGTCGCCTGTGGCCTCGACGAGCACCTCGATCAAGCCGTTAGCCAGCGCGTTCTCGAGCCGATCGGTGACCCACGTCATCTGGCGGTCGCATGCATCGGACACGCCGCGCGCGCCGAAGGCTTCCGGCGGCCACCCGATCCCGGACAGCCGCTCCATCGCCCGGCGGGTGTCGAGATCGACGACGGCGGCAATGTGGATGCCGTTCGTCCGCCGGGCCTGCGCCAGGAACGTCAGGGCAAACGTGCCGGCGCCCACGACCGTGACGCGCACCGGCCGATCCTCGTCGGCGCGCCGCGCCAGTGCCGCATGGAGGCTCATTGGCCAATCCTATTTGCGCCCAGCAACACCGCGGCGGTGCTGCGCGATCAAGCGTGGAAGCATGTGCGGGATGGAGGAGCGTCAGCGCATTGCCGTTGTGACCGGTGCGGGATCGGGAATCGGTCGCGCCGTTACGCTCTCGCTGCTCGATGCCGGCTATCGAGTCGCGTTGGCCGGCCGGCGGGCCGAGGCTCTCGAGGAGACGGCCGCCGCTTCGCCGGATAACACTCTCATCGTCGCGACCGACGTAACCGATCCGGCGGCGGTCAGGAACCTCTTCGCTCGGGTGCTAGCCGATTGCGGGCGAGTCGACTTGCTGTTCAACAACGCCGGCCTGTTCGGTTCCTCGTCGCCCTTTGAGGAGCTCACGTTCGAGCAGTGGCAGATCGTCGTCGACACGAACCTCACCGGCAGCTTCGTGTGCGCCCAGGAGGCGTTTCGAGCCATGAAGGCGCAGAGCCCGCAGGGAGGACGGATCATCAACAACGGCTCCATCTCCGCCCATGTTCCCCGACCGCATGCGGTCGCCTACACGGCAACCAAGCATGCCATCACGGGGCTGACCAAGACGATCTCGCTCGAGGGTCGCGCGTTCAACATCGCATGCGGCCAGATCGACATCGGGAATGCCGCTACCGACCTCACCACAAACATCGAGCGGGGCGCACTCCAGCCCAACGGGACCGTGCTCGTCGAACCGATGATGGACGTCAGCCACGCGGCCCAGGCGGTCCTGTACATGGCCGGCCTGCCGCTCGACGCGAACGTGCAGTTCATAACGGTCATGGCCACGAAGATGCCGTTCATCGGTCGCGGCTAGCCACCCCGTACTCATCGCCCCAAGCGCGACCGGCCGCAGTATTGGGTGTGGCGCCCGCCTACGAGCTACACGACGCCACGGCCGATCAGATCGCGCGCCAGCTTGCCTGCTCGAGATTCTCTGGAGCGTTGACTCGGGCGACTCGGTCGGTGCCAACTGGGCCCAGATCATCAAGGACGTCAACGCGGGCCTGCGACTGGGAATGATCATCCTCATGCACGAGAATCGGGGCCAGACGATCCACGCCCTGACGACGCTGCTGCCAGAGCTGCATCTGGACAACGGCGGTTAAGCCGCCGGCGGATTCTGCCGAGTGACCTAATGAGTCAGCCACCCGCAGCAACCGAACTGAAGGAGAGAGAGCATGGGAGCGGTCGATCCGCAGAACGTTGAGGATCTACAGACGGTCACGCTGAGGTCCACGGCGAGTGACGAGGTAGCCTGGGTTGGCGGCTACTTTGCCTACGGCGGGCGCAACGCCGAGCAGTCGTGCACGATCTATTTCGCGATCCCACCCGGCCTTCGCCTCGGCAAGCACGTCGACACCGCCGAGGAGACGCAGTACATCCTCTCCGGTAGCGGAGTGCTTCTGACCGACGCGGGCGCGCGATCGATCAAACGCGGCGACGTGTTCGTGCTCACCCAGGGAACCTCGCACGACCTGCACAACACCGGCTCCGAGGACCTGTGCATCCTCGCCTTCTTCTCCAAACCGCAGGTTGAGCAACACTGGGCCACGGACACGTGGCCGCCCGACGACACGAAGGTCACCGGCTCGCCAAATCGAGGGTGAGCCCGTGGCTCACACGGCCCCGGTCTTGCGGCCCCAGGCCAGGAAGATGAGGGAGGGCATGACGATCGTCTCCGGATCGTCGAAATGTGCGCGCGCCGCGGTGTCGAGCTGGTCGAGTTCGCGCTCGTCAGCCAATCCCATCTCGAGGATCTGCGGGCGCATCGCGCGCACCAGGTCGGCCCGAATCGTCCGGCGCGAGTGGCCGGGCTCGTACGCGGGAGCGCGGACTTGCACCGATACCTCTCGCAGCCCCGCCCCACGGTAGAGCTCTGCCATCCGCCGCCCAATCTGCGGGTCGGCGCCGTTGCGCGTGAAGGCCGCGGCGAAGATCTCGGTCAGCCTCGAGACCGCCGGGTGGGGCGGATAGCAGATGGCCGCTTCGACGTCTGGCTCGAGGCCGGCCACCCAGCGCCCAGGTCTGGCCAGACGGGCCATTTCCGCCACGACGGTCGCCGGCTCGGGCAGCGTGGCCAGGAGGGTTCGGGCATGCACCAAGTCAAATGTGTCCGGTGGAAGGCCGGTGCTCCGCGCGTGCGCATACGATCTCGACGTCCGCCAGAGCGCTGGCGGCCACAAACTGGGAGGCCATCGCCACGTGCGTCGGGTCGCCGTCCAGTCCGACGACTCGCCCGCCGGGCGAGACTCGTTCGTGCAGCAGATCGATGACGCCCCGCGGCCCGCAACCAAGATCGATCGCGCTGTCACCGGGGTGCACGTCGATCTCGTCGAGCAGTGCGCGGCTGTCCGGAGCCAGTTCGTCGGCCTGACGCTGGAGTCGAGCGCTTTCGCCGCTACTGGAACCGAGCGCGTAGATCTCGTTTGGATCGACGGCCACTTCGTCCGCTCTCTTCGCCGGTTGGCGCGACAGTACCACCGCGCGGCATCCCGAGGCGAGGCGACGCGCGGAACGTCGACGTGGTTTTCTCACTGGATGCGGGACCAGGTCACGATCCGTTCAGCCGGCCCCGGCGATCTGGCTACGGTCGTCGCGATCTATAACGCCGGCATCGTGGAGCGAATGGCCACCTTCGAAACGGACCTACGCACGACAGCCGACATCACCGGCTGGCTCGAGGATGGCCAGCCCTTCGTCGTCGCAGAGCTCGACGGCCGGATCGTCGGGTGGGCGCGGGCCGGCGCCTACTCCGATCGCTGCGTCTACCAGGGCATCGGCGAACACGCCGTGTATGTCGACCCGGCCGCCCGCGGTCGGGGCCTCGGCTGCCGACTCCTGGCCGAGCTGTGCGCCGAGGCGGAGCAATGCGGGCTGTACAAGCTCACCAGCCGCGTGTTCGCCGACAACCACCCGAGCCGGGCGGCCCACCGGGCCGCGGGATTCGAAGAGGTTGGAATTCAGCGCCGCCATGGCCGGCTCGACGGAGAGTGGAAGGACTGCGTCCTGGTCGAGCGCCTCATCGGGCCCGCCGCCGACTGACATACGCTGTCACCAGTGGGGCAGGCTGTCGGCAGCGAGAGCGTTCAGATCTGGCGGGTCCTGCCGCTGTATCTGGTCGTGTTCGTCGGCTTCGTCGGCTACAGCCTGATGATCGCGATGTTCACCCCGTTGGTCCTTCGTCCCGACGGCGGGCTGCTGCCGCACACCGCGACGTTGGCGACGCGGACGATCATCCTGGGCGTCTTGCTGGCGGTCTATCCGCTGGCCCAGTTCATCGCCGCCCCGATCATCGGCTCGCTCTCGGATCGCTTCGGCCGCAAGCCGACACTGCTCGTGTCGCTGTGCGCCAGCGCCGGCGCTTACGCCCTGATCGCAACCGCGGTGCAGACTCGGAACCTCGGCCTGCTGATCGCGGCCTGTTTCCTGGCCGGGCTCGCCGAGGCCAACATCGCCATCGCTCAGAGCGCGGTGGCGGACATCGCGTCACCCCAGCAGCGCAGCCGGCTCTTTGGCTATGTCTACCTAAGCTCGAGCCTGGCCTACGTTGCCGGGCCTCTGGCTGGCGGTCGCCTGGCCGACAAGAGCATCGTCTCGTGGTTTGACTATGCGACCCCGTTCTGGGCGGTGATCGTCCTGCTGGTTGTCGTTCTGGTGCTCACGGCGATCGCATTCCACGAGACCTCCACCGACCGGTCGACCGAGCCGGTGTCGGTCACCGCCGCCTTCAAGAGCCTGGCGAATGCGTTTCTCCCCGGCCGTCTGCGCTCACTTTACGTGGCGAACTTCGTGCTCTACCTCGCCATCTTCGGGTTCTTTCGCGTCTACCCCATGTACCTGATCAATCGCTTCCACATGAGCGTGGCCCGTGAGTCGCTGTTCGTCGGGTGGGTCGCGGTCCCAATCGTCGTTGCGAATCTCGGAATCGTTGCCTGGCTCTCCCGGCGACTGACACCGCGCCAGACCGCCGCTCGAGGTGCCGCTGTGCTGGCGGTCCTGATGGCGTCCATCGTCATTCCGCACGCGGAGGCGGGGCTGTGGATCACCCTCGGGCTGACGGCACTGCTGGTGGCCATCTGCCTCCCCGCTGCGGCCGCGATCATCAGCGAGGCCGTCCCGTCCGACCAGCAGGGCCAGGCGTTGGGCTCAAACCAGTCGCTCCAGGTCGGCGCCGAGGCCACGTCGGGCTTGGTCGGTGGACTGCTGGCGGCGGTGGCCACCGCCCTGCCACTGGCCGTCATGGCCGGGCTGTCGCTAGCGGCGGCGACCAGATTCGCAGCCCTCACCGATCGTGGATCAACGCCTCGCGTGACTACCTGACGAGCTGAACCTTCAGCTCCCCGGTGTAGTCCTGCGAGGTGTGACACGTCACTGGCACCGGACCCGGGCTGCTGTCGTTCTTGCAGGTGTTCCGACCGCACGTCTTCGCGTTGCAGCTCGCGCTCTTCGAGCCACGAACCTTGATGGAAATCGAACCATGCTTGTCGAGCTTGGCAACCGAGGAGCTCAACCTGCCGTTCAGCCTGTTGGCGAAGCCGTAGATCGCCCCTCCGATCGGCGCTCCGACGCAGTTGGTGCCCGTGGGGTGGGGGCCGTACTCCACCCCGCCAGTCACCCGGGCAGTGAAGCGATGACGTGAGGCAAAGAACGACACCATCGGGAACGGCGCCTCTCCCTGACTTCGATACGCCTTGATGAACGGCGTGTGCAATCGTACGAGGTGCCGCCGAGCTTGTTGCCGAATTGATTCGTGCAGGCGCGCTGCATGCCAGAGCTGACATCGTGGCCGCCGGCGGTGACATGGGTCCCCTCAGGATTGCCGGCGCCGTCCGGGAAGCTGAGCCTGAACTTCTCGCCGAACGTAAAGTGATCGACCACCTTGGCCGAGCTCGCTGGTTCTTCACACACACCGGCCGAGAGGTCCTGCTCGGGCATTGTGGTCGAGTAGTTACCGCCGCCGTTGCCCGCGAACGTGATCAGCACGTGCCTCCTCTTCACGTGCTTCGAAGCGCTCGCGACGGCGGCGAAAGCCAGGCCGAGCGCCGCCACGACGACCAACACACCCACAGCCCTCAACCAGCCCGCCTTACGCATCGTGCTCCTCCTTGGATCTGCCCACATATCGCCGCCTATGAGGCTGTCGCAAAATCCGGGTGCGATCGTGGGTCTTGTGTTTTTTGGTCAGGTTGGGTGGTGTGGTTCTGTCTGGGTTGGTTGACAGAGTGACCTCACCGGGAGGGGATTCTGGGCCGCATTTGTCGTCGCGACCATGCTCGCCGCGCCGAGCGTCGCCGGCGCCCGTACCTACCACGTGAAAGGACTGGGGGCACTGATTCCGGCCCACAAGGGGCAAAGGCTTCCGCTTCACGGTGGGACGACCACCAGCCTCAACTGGTCCGGATACGCGGTGACGCCCAGCGCGGGCGGCGTGACGGCCGTCGCCTCGACCTTCAAGATCCCGGCCGCCGGTGTCGTGCCACCAGGGTTCGCGGCCACGTGGACGGGGATCGGCGGCTACCACACGAGCGATCTGATCCAGGCCGGCACCGCCGAGCAGTCGGCCCCGAACGACCCCATCCTCGGTCCCCAGTACTACGCGTGGTACGAGCTGTTGCCGAACAGCGAGACCCAGCTGACCAACTGCAGCGGTCATCCCAGCTGCACGATCACACCCGGCGATTCGATCCGGGTCCTCATCAGCCAGGTCTCGGGTACGACGTGGACCATCTCGATGACCGACTCAGGTAGATGGAGCTGGAGTCATCGCGTTACCTACAGCTCCTCGCTGTCGTCGGCTGAGTGGATTCTCAAGGCGCCGACGCTCGTGGCTCAGACCCTGCTGGCACCCGTCGGAACGGTTCGCTTCGGTCCGACCTCTACCTACACGGCGGGCGGCGTCACACACACAATCGCCTATGGGGACCCGACGCGGATCAACCTCTCGCCGGGGCTCATCAACGAGGCGACGCCGTCAGCGCTGGCACCGAACGGCCAGTCGTTCAACGACTGCGCCTACGCGCAGAGCTGCGCGGCAGCTTAGATTGGGCACGACTGGCGCAGCGGGTCAGGGGCGAAGCGATGGCCCGCCGCGCCGCTCGAGGCCCCCGCCAACGAGAGCGGCGTCTATTCTTGGTGTGACAGTTCTGTTCGTTTCCGTCCTAACCGGAGGCAATGGAGACCGAGCTAGCGAGTCTGCAGTGCAATGGCGGTGTCATCGGGCTGCCAGTTGACCGGCGCGCCCCCGGGCCAGGTTCGCCGGTCGGTGAACCGGTCGTGGTGGGCTCGAAAAGCAGCGTGGCGGCGCTGGCGCGCCGGTTGCTGGGTCAGGTCGGAGATGGGCAGCTGTCGTTGCCCGCGGTGACGGTTCGCTTTTGGGACGGGAGCGAGTGGCGTGCGCGGCGCGGTCCAGTTGTCGCGGTCCGCGACCCCGCGGCGGTCGTCCATCTGCTGCGCTCTCCGAGCCAACTCGGCTTTGCGCGGGCGTGGGTCGATGGGTCGCTTGACGTCGAGGACGATCTGGAGCGGGTGCTCCACGCGCGCGGCGCGTTCAGAGGAGTCCGACTGTCCACCGCCGACCGTGTGCGGCTCGCGGCGGCCACCGCGTGGATCGCGGGCGGGCGGATGTTCCGGCCTCCCCCGATCCCGCCCATCGAAGCACGGCTGGGCGGGCGACGGAAGTCGCTCTCCCGCGATCGGGATGCCGTGCGCCACCACTACGACGTATCGAACCGCTTCTACCGCCTGATTCTCGGCCCGACCATGGTCTACTCGTGTGCCTACTTCTCGAGCCCCGATGACACGCTCGAGGTCGCCCAGGAGCGCAAGCTTGACCTGATCTGCCGCAAGCTCGGGCTGCGCGAGGACGAGCGCCTGCTCGACATTGGCTGCGGTTGGGGTTCGTTGCCGATTCACGCGGCCGCGCGTTACGGAGTACGCGCGGTGGGCGTGACGCTGTCGGAGCCGCAGGCCGAACTCGCCCGGCAGCGGGTCGCGGAGGCGGGTCTAGAGGACCGGGTCGACATCCGGGTGCAGGACTATCGGGAGGTCGCCGACGGACCGTTCGACAAGATCGCCAGCGTTGGCATGTACGAGCACGTCGGTCGCGCTGAACTCGGACGCTACGCGCGGGCGGTCGCGAGCCTGCTGCGGCCAGGGGGGCTTTTCCTCAACCACGGAATCACGCGGCTCGTTCCGCACACGTCCGAGCCCGACCCGTTCATCGCGCGCTACGTCTTCCCCGACGGTGAACTCCACCCCGTCACCGACGTAATGCGCGCGATGCAGGCGGTTCAGCTCGAGGTCCGTGACGTGGAATCGCTGCGCGAGCATTACCCGCTGACGCTTCGACGCTGGGGCGCCAACCTGGCCGCCCATCGCGATGAAGCGATTGCCGAGGTGGGCGCTCAGCGCGAGCGCGTGTGGCGGCTCTACATGCTCGGCTCGGCGCTCGGATTCGAGGACGGGGAGATCGGCGTGTACCACGTCCTCGCCGCGCGTCCGGGCGCTCCCCATGGGCTTCCGCTGGATCGCTCCCGCCTGCTCCGGCGAAAACGAACCGGCGTCCCCGCCGGTCCCTCGCCGGCCCGCTGATCACGGCCGTGAGGCCGCGCCCGCAAAAAGGGCGGTCGAGGCGGCCTGGAGGATCGGCTCGGGCGTCGCGTCTTGCTTTTGCTGCGCTGGCATAGTATCGTCACCGACCGACAGTCGGTCTGGGACCGGGAAACCCGGGAGCAAGCCGAGCGGCCCTCGGCTTGAGAGGAGGTCACGATGGAGCTGTACGCGATTCTGCGACGGAGGGGTTGGAGCTCCGGCGCCGAACTGCAGGAGGCCGCTGCGCGTTCGACAAAGGTCGGTAACGACGACATGCCCGACGACGTGCGCTGGATTCGCAGCTACGTTCTCGCAGAGGGCGATGGCACGGTCGGGACGGTCTGCATCTACGAGGCGACGAGCCCGGAGGCGATCCACAAGCACGCGGCGATGGCCGACCTGCCCGTCGACGAGGTCATCCCGATCGCCGACACGGTGGTCGTGCGCCCCGATCCGCAGCCCGCGGAGGCGTAGGGCCGGGGGCGCGGACCGGCGGCCGCATATCAGGCGTCGCGATGGTCGCCCTCGGAGTGGGACTCATCGCCGAGCGTGCGCTCGCCGTCTGATGGGTAGCGTTGGGCGCGTGCCGTCCAGCGCCCACGCCTCGCCGACGCGCCGCTTCAACGTCAGGGTTCCGCTCCGGGATGGGATCACGCTCGCGGCCGACCTCGTGCTTCCGGACGCCGGTCCGGTGCCGGCTGTGGTCATGCGTACCCCCTATGGCCGCGGCGGCGACCGGGCCACCGCGCGGGCCGATGCCTTTGCCCGAGCAGGCTACGCGGCCGTTTGGGTCGACGTGCGCGGCCGCGGCGATTCCGACGGCAAGTTTGCGCCCTACCGCAATGACGGCTCCGATGGTGTCGATGTCATCGAGTGGGTCGCGGGCCAGGGCTGGTGCGATGGTGCAGTGGCCACATGTGGCGGCAGCTACCCGGGCCGTATCCAATGGCTGACGGCCCTGCACCGGCCGCCGGCGCTGGCCGCGATGATCGTGCTCGTCACCCCGTCCGACCCGTTCGTCGAGACCCCGACCGGTCTGCCCGGGCCGATGCATATTCATTGGAACCGAGTGACCGACGGCCGCGGGGTGCAGTACACCGAGGCCGTCGACTGGATGGGGGTCTACCGGCATCGCCCGCTTTCCGAGCTCGACGAAGCCGCCGGGTTCTCCTCTCCGCGCTGGCGCGAGGAATGCCGCCATCAAACCCTCGACGAGTGGTGGGAGCCGCTCCGCTACCAGCACCGGATCGGCGAGGTCGACGTGCCGGTGCTCCACATCTCGGGCTGGTACGACGACGAGGAGGTCGGCACCCCGGCCAACTTCGCCGCCATGCTCGCCGCCGGCCGCTCCGGCCAGCGCCTCCTGATGGGTCCGTGGGGGCACCGGGTGAACGAGGGCCGGGCCCTCGGCGAGCTCGACTTCGGGCA
The DNA here is from genome assembly GCA_963749545.1 of uncultured Solirubrobacterales bacterium. GTDB lineage: Bacteria > Actinomycetota > Thermoleophilia > Solirubrobacterales > Solirubrobacteraceae > Palsa-465. The sequence continues at coordinate 79,722 of CAVVNG010000006.1, read as the reverse complement.
CGGCTCGGTGGTCGATCTCGAAGCGGCGATGACGAGCTTTCTCGATGAGATGGTGCGCGGTCGCCCGCCGGCTGAGCCCGAGTCGCCGGCCCGAGTGTTCTTGATGGGCGCCAACGAGTGGCGAAATCTCTTCGGATGGCCCCCTCCCGGTGGCGAGGAGCGCAGCCTTTACCTGGACGGAAGGGGCCGGGCCAACTCACGGTTCGGCGATGGGCGCCTGATCTCGGTGCCACCGCCCGAGGACTCTCCGGCCGACGAGTGGCTTCACGATCCGGACCGGCCGGTGCCGTTCATCACCCATGCCTCCTCGGCACAGATCGGCGGCCCCGACGATTACGCCGGCGTGGAGTCCCGCGGGGATGTACTCGTCTATACGAGCGACGAGCTGACCGAGCCGGTGGATGTGATCGGCCCTGTCCGCCTGATCGCACACGTCGCCACATCCGCTGCCGATACCGACATCACCGCCAAGCTGCTCGACGTCCACCCGAACGGCTTCGCTCAGCGGCTGTGCGACGGCCTGGTCCGGCTGCGGTACCGGGAGGGTCACGATCGCGCCCGCACCGTGGAACCGGGCGCCGTCTACGAGATCCAGGTGGCGATGTGGGACACCGCGCAGCGATTCCTGTCCGGCCATCGCCTGCGGCTCGAGGTCGCCGCCTCGGCGCACCCCAAGTTCGCCGTCAACCTGGGCACGGCCGGCGACCAGAGCCAGGAGACCGAGGGCGTCGTGGCGCGAAATACGCTGTTTCACGATGCCGGGCGCCCGTCCCGGCTGGTCCTCACCACTGTTACGACGGCACAGGCGCCTCCGCGTATTCCTCGTCGGTGACGAGCGGCCCCCACACCGCCTCGCTACCGTCATCGCCCGCTTCGTGCATGGCCAGGTGGGTCATGAAGCGGTTGGGCGATGCGCCGTGCCAGTGCTCTTCATCGGGCTCGAACCAGACGCGGTCGCCGGGCCGGATGACCTCGAGCGGGCCACCTCGGCGCTGGACGTAGCCGATCCCCTCGGTCACGAGGAGCGTCTGGCCGTACGGGTGTGAATGCCAGGCCGTCCGGGCTCCGGGCGCGAAGTGGACGCTGTACGAGCGCAGTCGCGCCGGTGTCGGTGGCGCCGCGATCGGGTCAAGGTAGACGGCTCCGGTGAAGCGTTCGACCGGCGGGAACTCGGTGTCCGTGGCCGTGCGCGTGATCTGCATAGGCGTCCTCTCGGATTGGGATGGTGCAAGCATGGGGCAAACTAGGATCGATTGAAGCCTGATGGTTGAGTGCACCACCGACGGGAGGAAGGGCTCGGCGCTCGTCGTCGAGACTCTGGCCAAGCGCTTCGGCGACCGCATCGCCTTCCAGGATGTCTCCTTCGAAGTCGGATATGGCGAGGTGTTCGGGTTCTTGGGGCCGAACGGCGCCGGCAAGACAGCGACCGTGCGCACGCTTGGCACGCTCATCGCACCGACGTCGGGTTCGGCGACGGTCGCGGGTCTGCGGCTGACTCCCGAAAACGGAGTCGAGATTCGACGGCGGATCGCGATCATGCCCGAAGCCCCGGGGCCTGTACCTCCGCCTCAGCGTGGCCGAGAACCTCGAGTGCTTCGCGGGCCTGTACGAGGCTGCCAACCCCAAGCAGCGGATCGAGGTGGCTCTCCGGGCTGTCAACCTGGCCGACCGGGCCGGCGATCTGTGCGGATCGCTGTCCAAGGGGCTGCGCCAGCGGGTCGCGCTAGCCAGGGCGCTGCTCAGCGACCCCGAGGTGCTGTTCCTCGACGAGCCGACGTCCGGTCTCGACCCGCTCGCCGCCCAGGGAGTCCACGAGCTCATCGACGATCTCCGCCGGCGCGGAGTCACGATCTTCCTCGCCACCCACCGCCTCGACGAGGCCGAGCGCCTCTGCGACCGGGTCGCGATCCTCAATACCACGCTGCGCACGATCGGTCGTCCCGATGAGCTTCGCGACGAGCTGTTCGCCAAATCGCTTGCCGTGAGGACGCGCGCACCCCTGGGAGATCCGGACGACGTGTTCACGGGGCTCGGGGCCGTGGACGGCTGGCGCCAGAACGCTTCCGGCGAGTACATCATCGCCGTCTCCGACCCGAGCGTTGCCGCGCCCGCGGTCACGCGCGCGCTCGTGCACGCGGGTGCCGACGTACTCTCGATCGGCGAATCGCGTCATTCGCTAGAGGAGGTGTACCTCGAGCTGATCCACGAGGACGTCGAAGGGGGTGCAAATCCGAAATGAGCGCCACGCGCATCCGGGCGATCTTCCGCAAGGAGCTCCGCGACTACCGGCGCAACAACTCGGTCGTGGTGGCCATGGCGGTGCTGCCGCTGATCTTCTTGATCCAGCCGCTCGTCCAAGTGTTCTCGCTACCGGCATCCTCGGCGAGCACGCTGGCGAACAAAGAGCCGCTGCTGTACATGCTCGGCATCCCGGCGCTCGTCCCGGCTGCGCTGGCCGCCTCCTCCGTGGTCGGAGAGCGCCAGCTGGGCACGCTCGAGCCGGTCCTCACCACCCCGATCCGTCGCGAGGAGTTTCTCCTCGCCAAGGCGCTCGCCGTGCTGGCCCCCGGCCTGGCCGTCTCCTACGGAGTCTTCCTCCTGTCCGCGCTCGGCATCGAGCTGTTCGCCGACCCGGCGGTCGCCTCGGCCGTACTCCACGGCCCCGAGCTGCTCGCCCAGGTGCTCTTCACTCCCCTGGTGGCCGCTTGGTCGATTTGGGTCGGCATCGCCATCTCGAGCCGGACACATGACACTCGGGTGGCACAGCAGCTGAGCATGCTCGCGAGTCTCCCCATGGTTCTCGTCGCGGCCCTGATCGCATTCGGCGTGATCCACGCGACGGCCGGGCTGGCCCTCGCGCTCGGCGCTGCGCTGCTGATATTCGATGTCCAGGGCTGGCGGATCGTCTCGCCCATGCTCGATCGCGAGCGGCTGATCACCGGCACCAAGCGGTAGCGCTGTATTGTCCAGCGCCGTGGGTGGCCAATGGGGTATTCGGGCTGGCCGCGGGTTGATCCTCCACCTCGCTGTCATGGTGTCGACGATGGGGCTGGTCGTGTGCGCCGACGCCTCGGCCGCTGCCGGCGCCGTGAGCGTCTACCCGATTCCCGGCAGCCGAGTCGCGACACCACAAACGCAGATCAGCTTCCGCGGCGTGGCCCCCGCGGCGCTGGGGTCAATCTCGGTGACGGGCTCGAACAGTGGCGTTCACGCCGGGCGCGTCAGTGCCGACTCGGACGGACGGGGGGCGAGCTTCTACCCCGACCACCCCTTCTCCGCCGGCGAGATGGTGACGGTGCGCACTTCGCTTCCGATCATCGGGCGCCAGGCGGGGTCATTCGAATTCACCGTCCAGCGCCCGGCGCCGCCGTTCCTCGCCTCGGACCACTCGCCGGCGCCCCGACGGCGTGGGGACGTCGAGTCGTTTCACTCCCGTCCCGATCTCCGGCCGGTCGCCGTACGGATCAGTCAGGCGTACTCGGGAGCCTCCGACATCTTCCTCACGCCGATGCGCGGGCCATTGCAGTGGGGGCCGATGATCGTCGATCGGTGGGGCCACCTAATCTGGTTTCTCCCGCTGTCCGGACCCACGACGACGGCCACAAACTTCGCCGTTCAGCACTATCTCGGGCACCCGGTGCTGACGTGGTGGCAGGGATTCATCAACGGCTTCGGCCAGGGCGAGGATGTCATGCTCAACAGCCACTATCGCCGCATCGCGATCGTTCGAGCCGGCAATGGGCTGACCGCCGATCTGCACGAGTTCACCCTCACGCCACAGGGAACCGCACTGATCACCGCGTACAGGCCGGTGTACTGGGACGGCTCGTCAGTCGGAGCCGGCGCCAACCTCGACGTACTCAACTCCACGGTGCAGGAGATAGACATTCGCACGGGCAACGTGCTGTTTCAGTGGGATAGTCTCGATCACGTCTCTCTCCGGGACTCGTACATGCCGGTCCCCAGGCCTGGAGCCGGCGCGTTTGACTACTTCCACGTCAACTCGATTGAGCAGGCGGCCGATGGCAATCTGATCGTCTCGGCTCGCAATACCTGGGCGGTGTACAAGATCAACCACACCACGGGCGCCGTGATGTGGACGCTGGGCGGCAAACGGTCGAGCTTCAAGATGGGGCAAGGAACGCGTACGGCGTTTCAGCACGACGCGATCCTGCACGCCGGCGGCCTGATGACTATCTTCGACGATGGGGCCTGGCCAGAGGTGCATCGGCAGTCGCGGGTGGTGCTCGAACGGCTCAACATCGGCGCGCGGACCGCGACTCTGATCCGCGCGATCGATCACACGCCAAGGGTCGTGGCCGGCCTCGAGGGCTCGGCCCAACTCCTCTCGGGCGGCGATGTGTTCGTCGGTTGGGGCCAGGGGGGGTACTTCAGCCAGTACGACCGGCGGGGAAGGCAGATCTACGACGGGCGTTTCGTCGGTCCGCAATCGAGCTACCGCGCGTACGAGTTCTCATGGCACGGCCAGCCGGAAACGGCGCCGGCGTTGGCCGTGCGCCGGCGCGCCAGCGGCGCCGGCACCGTGTACGTGAGCTGGAACGGAGCCACCGACGTCGTGTGGTGGCGAGTGCTCGCCGGCCGCACGCGCCGGTCGCTGAGACCGCTGGCCAAGGCACGGCGACACGGCTTCGAGACGGCAATCAGGATCCGGACGAAGCGGCGCTATCTTGCCGTCCAGGCCCTCGACTCCGCGGGACGGGTGCTGAGTCAGTCGCGGGTGAACTAGCATAGCCGCGCCTTGACGCCCGAGGTGACCACGGACCTGGCGGTGCTCGAAGAGCTTGTGCAGGTGTCTGGGCGCGACGTCGTGGACGTCGGCTGTGGTGGCGGCGGCCTGGTCCGCGATCTCTCGGCCCGCGGGGCCCGGATGATCGGTGTCGAGATCTCCGAACAACAGCTCGCCCCCGCGCTCGCCCGCGACAACGGAAGCGGAGCGCGCTATCTCGTCGGCCGCGCCCAGGCCCTGCCACTGGAGAGCGACTCGATGGATGTGGTGGTTTTCATGCGGACGCTGCATCACGTGGCTCCACACGAGTTGCCCACGGCGCTGCGCGAAGCACATCGAGTGATGCGGCGCGACGGGACCGTGTACGTCGTCGAACCGCTGGCCCGGGGGGACTACTTCGAACTCACGCGCCTGGTCGAAGATGAGCTGGAGGTCCGCGAGGCGGCCCAGAATGCGCTCGCGAACGCTTCTCTGGTCGGGTTCCAGCGGGCAGAGACTGTCGATTACGACGTGACTGTCCGCGTCGGTGACCTCGATGCATTTCGCGCTCGTCTGGTTAGTGTTGACCCTGCCCGCGGCAGGATCTTCGACGAACACGAGGCCGCGCTGGGCGAGGCGTTTCGGCGACTCGGCGAACCCGGTGAGCTGCCTGACGAACGGCACTTCATCCAGCCGATGCGCGCCGACATTCTCCGTCATGCGATCGCCCAGCCGACCTGAGCACGAAGTTAACGGCGCAGCTCAAGCCACCGCGCCGAGCCGCTGATGACGTGTCTGCCCGGGCCTGGGGCTGGTCACTCAAGGTTGACATGATCCGCGAATGCCACGGCGGGTTCTCGCGACACGATATGTGACGCCCCTGCGCGAGGGCGGGTCACTCCCAGGGTTGGTCGAGGCCGACGACGATGGGCTCTACGTCGTAAAGTTCCGCGCCGCGGGCCAGGGTCTGAAAGCGCTGGTGGCGGAGTTGATCGTTGGCCAACTCGGGACGGCCGCTGGTCTGCCCATCCCGGAGCTGGTGCTGGTTGACATCAGCCCCGAGCTCGGCCGCACGGAGCCGGACCCCGAGGTCAACGAATTGGTCAGCTCGAGCGCCGGTGTCAATTTCGGGATGGACTTCCTGCCCGGGGCGCTCGACTACAACCCGGGCGGCGGTCACGCGGCGGAGGCGGGATTCGCCGCCGCGGTGGTGTGGTTCGATGCACTGATGACGAATGTGGACCGGACACCACGCAACCCGAATCTCCTCGTCTGGCACCGGCGTACGTGGCTGATCGATCATGGCGCCGCGCTGTATCGGCGCCACAGCGAGCGCGATTTCGCCGCTCGGGCCCGCGAGGCGTTCCCGATGATCGCCGATCACGTGCTCCTGTCGGTGGCGGGCCCTATCGCTGCCGCCGACGAACGGCTGGCTCCCGAGTTCACCGAGGTCCGAATTGACGCGGCGCTCGAGCAGCTGCCGGACGATTGGCTGGGGGAGGAGCCGCAGCTCGAGCGCGAGGCGTATCGGCGCTACCTGTTGGATCGTCTCGAGGCGCCCCGCGGATTCGTACAGGAGGCCGAACGAGCTCGTGGCGCGTGAGCCGTTTCAGTATGCGGTGATCCGCGTCGTTCCTCGGATCGACCGCGAGGAATTCGTCAACGTCGGCGTGATCCTGTTCTGCCGGACACGGGGATACCTTGCGGCTCGGATCGAGCTCGACGTGACGCGCCTGGCGGCACTCGCGCCCGACGCCACGCGCGACGAGCTTCGCGATCATCTCGATGCGATCGTGCGCGTGGCGGCCGGCGAAGGCGACGCGGGCCCGATCGCGCGGCTGGAGCAGTCCGAGCGCTTCCATTGGCTGGTCGCACCGTCGAGTACCGTGATTCAGACCTCGCCCGTCCACAGCGGCTTGTGCGACGACCCTCAGGCGACGCTCGATCAGCTCATGCGCAAGCTTGTAACGGCTCCATCCGGCTGAGCGGCTCGATCGGGATCAGGTTCGCCGGTGCCGGCCCTTCCCGGGACATCCGGTCAGGCCGCGGCCGTATGAGGTCAGCTTCCACGTTCCGCTCTCCTCGGCCAGCGTGACCTCTTTGACCGCTCTGGCCACCGCAGTCCCGCTCACGATCGCGTCGGCCTTGGGCCCATTCTGGTTGACCGCGACGGTCGCGTACAGCAGCTGTGACTGATCCTTCTTGGGCGCGATCGCGCTGTTGGGCAAGCACCGGGTAAACACCTTGGTGCAGCTGGAGCGCGTCCCCTGAAGCCCGAGCAGCGAGGCACGCGCCCGACTGTCGAGCTGAGTGCAGGCACCTCCGTAATTTCCTTCCGCGAGGGCACTGAGATAGTTCTGCACGGGGTCGCTCGGGACGGGCCCCGATCCGCCGCAGCCCGCCACCCAGGCCACGACCAGAAGCGTGCCGACGCCACGGCTGATCACCCGGGCGAACCACCGGAACCCTGCCGGCTCCCTTCCCATGCACTTACCGTACTCCTCCGGCTCTCCGTCCTACCCCAGAGGTAATCGACGGCCAGACCCCGGCGTGGCAGCTTCAACTCTCCACCAACCACCAGCACAGGAGGCATCGAGATGGCGGACCCAGCCACGCTCATCTACAGCTACATCGCGACGTGGAACGAGCGAGATCCGGAGCGCCGACGCAAGCTCGTTGCGCAAACCTTCGCCGAGGACGCCGACTACCTCGACCCGCTGATGAGCGGCGAGGGCCAGGACGGCATCGATGCGATGATCGCCGGCGTCCAGCAGCAGTACAGCGACTACCGGTTCGAACTGGCCGGCGGCCCGGACGCCCACAACGATCGAGTTCGCTTCTCCTGGCACCTCGTCCACGACGGAAACGGAGCCTCGATCGCGACCGGCTATGACTTCGGCACGCTCGCCGAAGACGGGCGGCTACGGTCGGTTACCGGGTTCCTCGAAGCGACTGCGCAATAGGGACTCGGGGGGCGGGTGCTCCCGCGGGCGCCCGCCCCTGACCGCCCGTAACTCCGCGCCGGCCGAGCCGTCGGCGCGCCGCAACCACTGCGCCCAGGTGGTTGTGCCACGCCTGGCATTGGCCGACGTGTTGCCGGCCGTCAACGCCCTCTGCATCTGTCTCGGCAACGGCGCCCGGCGGACTCGGCGCTCGAGGCCGCGAGCGTCGAGGAACTGCTCCATCAACTCGATCATGCTGAGCGTCGGGGCCGGCGAAGTCCACGCGCTCGCCGGTCTGCCCGTCCGAAGCGCACTCAACAACGAACTCCGCGAAGTCCTCTGAGGCGACCGGGGCCATCTGCGCCCTTGCCGGCAGAGCCAGCGGCCGCTGGCCCAGCATGCTCTCGCACATCCGCGCCAGCAACCAGTAGAACCCGGTGGCCCGGACGATCGACCAGGTCAGGCCGGAACCGCGAACCAGCGCCTCGGCCTCCAGCTTGCGCCGCGAGTACGGAACGCGCCGCAGGTGTGACAAACCGACGATCGAGACATGGATGAAGCGCTCGACCCCCATCTCCTCGGCAGCGGCGAGCAACGCCCTGGTTCCATGGACGTCGACGTCCGATGGGGAACGGAAGAAATCGCCGAGCTTGAAGAAGCCGCGGCGTGCGGCGGGCGAATTGGTGGCCGCATGGAGCACGGAGTCAACGCCGTGCACCGCGGCCCCGATCCCCTCGCCGGTGGCCAGGTCACCCCGGACCCACTCGATGTCGGCGTCGCCGCCTGGCCGGCGGGCGAGCACGCGCACGTCGTGGCCGTCCTGCTTGCGCAACGCGACGACATCGCGGCCCAGATGTCCGGTGCCTCCGGTGACAAGAACCTTCATGGCCACTCCTTGAACGAGCTTTCCGGTGTTCGCCGTTACGACGAGCCGACGCTGTCTGTTGTGACAGCGGCCCTGGCACAAGCGGGCGTCCGAATCGTCCGTGGCGCCGGCCCGACTGACCGGCCGCGGCCGAGAGTGCGACCGACTACTTCCCGAGCGCCACGCACACGGCGTCGGTTTCGATCTTCCGCAGCCGCTTGAACGCGGCCTGCAGCTTGGCTCCCTTGGAGTCTTGCGTGATCTGTGCGCTGATCGAGGTGGTGACCGAACGCTTTCCGTCCAGCGTGGCGGCCATGAATTGCGTGTAGCCGGAGATGTTGCCGGTGTGCCCGTAGACGGTTCCGCACCGCGTTCGATAGCGGAAGATCGCCAGCCCGGCGCTGTTGGTGCCCGGCCCGATCGGATCGGAGGTCCCCCGCACGAAGCGCAGCTGCTTGGCCCGCACGACGCGGCTGTACAACCGGGCGCCGACGTAGCCGCGGATGAATCGGGTGAGGTCGGCGGGGGTGGACACGATGCCGCCGGACGCCCAGGCGTAGGCGGCGCTGACCAGGGTCGAGACGTCCTCGGGTCCGCCGGGCGGGTTTGGCTGGTAGCCGTGCAGGTAGGGGGGCGGCATTCGCGGTCCGCTCGGCAGGGTCGTATTTCGCAGGCCGAGCGGCTTTTCGACCTGTGAGGCCAGCAGGCGGGCGTAGCTGCGGCGCGTTGCCCTCTCAGCCATCAGGGCCGCGACGATGTTGTCGGTGTTCGAGTACTGGTACCTGTTGCCCGGCGTGAAGTTGAGCTTTTGGTTGGCCACGAAGTGCAGTAGGAACCGTGGAGATGGCCGGGCGTGCAGGTGCTTGGTGGCGTAGCGCAGGAACGCGTCCGCGCCGGTGAAGTCCGGCAGACCGCTGGTGTGGTGCAGCGCCTCGGCCAGCGTCACCCGGCCCCACTTCCTGGCCAGCCACGGCAGCCATTTTGCGATCGTGTCGCTCAGCTTGAGCTTGTGCTCGGCGACCAGGGTCAGCACGACGGCACCGCTGAATGCCTTCGCGGTGCTGGCGATGCGCATGTGATCAAACGCTCTGACCGGCTTGTGCGAGCCGACGATCCGCACGCCGGCGCTGTAGACGCGGCGCTGAGAACCCCGCTGCACGACGATGATGGCGCCGGCCGGGCCATCGGGCATCCGCACCAGCCCGCGCAACTCGCGCTCCAGGGCGACCTGCGACGCGTGGGCGTGGCCCCCGCTGGCCAGCGCCACGGCCGAGCCCAGGCCCACAGCGACGACGATGATCGCCGCGGCGAGCGGTTTGCGAGTACCTCCAGGCAGCACGAGGGAATGAGGATAGCCGTCGGGCTATGTCTCGGGCCAGCGACGGCCGGCGACCTCGAGCTCGCCGACCTTGAGGGAACCGATCTCGATCTCTCCCGCTCGGAGCCTGCGGATGACGGCGTCGGCGATCGCCAGCCGGCCGATGGCCATGGCGCCGACCGCCGTCGCGGCGATCGCGATCGGGGCCATCGCCGATGGCCCGATGACTCGGCTGCCCACGGCAAGGGTGCCGACGGCATGGGCGGGCGTGGCCTTGGAGCCGTTCTTGACGTGGCGGGGGATGAAGCGGTTCATGGCGAGGAACTCCTCTCGTGTGTAGGGCTGGCAGGGGTGCGTGCGGCGCCATTGGGGCGCCGGCGCCGGTCCCGGAGCGAGCCGGCGTGGGCTCGAAGCGTCGGCTGGTGCCTCACCTTGATCATGCTGGCGATCGTGATCACGGTCAGAATGGCCGCGACCACGACCAGCGACAGGCCGGTTGAGATCTCAGGAATCGAGTGGTTGTGCTCATGCGCGAACTCCAGCACGAGCTTGATTCCGATGAACGCGAGGATGAGCGCGAGACCGGTCGAGAGATACACCAGCCGGTCGAGCAGTCCTGCAACCAGGAAGAACAAGGCCCGCAGACCGAGCAGCGCGAAAGCATTGGCGGCGAACACGATATAGGCGTGATCGGTGACACCGTACACGGCCGGAATCGAGTCAAAGGCGAACAGAACATCGCTTGAGCCGATCGCCACCAGGACGAGGAACAACGGGGTGAATACCCGGCGGCCGTCGATGCGCGTGAGCAGCCGTCCGTCGATGTAGCGGTCCGTGAACGGCAACGCGCGGCGGGCGTAGGCGACCATCGCGTTGTCCTGCAGGGAAGGGTCCTCGTCGCGATGGCGGTAGAGCTGGACGGCGGTGACGATCAATGCCAGACCGAAGACCAGGAACATGAACGAGAACGCGGCCAGCAGCGCGGCTCCCAGCGCGATGAAGATGATGCGGAGGCCCAGCGCGAGCGTGATCCCGATCGTCAGCGCCTTCGGCTGCTGCTCGACGGGCACGGCGAACGCGCTCATGATGATCACGAAGACGAACAGGTTGTCGATTGACAGGCTCTTCTCGACCACATACCCCGCGAAGTACTGGGTCGCGAAGTCCCAGCCCGAGAGCAGCCCGAAGACCGCGCCGAAGATCGCGCCAACGATGATGTAGCCGGCCGACCAGATGGCCGCCTCGCCGAACCGCCACTCGTGGGCCTGGCGGCCGAGGATCAACCAGTCCAACATGAACAACGCGGCCACCGAGGCCACGGTCGCCGCCCATCCCACCGCCGTCACGTGCAGCACGTCCGTCACCCGGTCCGGTCAGGCGGGCCGCAAACTACGGCTCGACGAGGCCGCGACGGATCGCGTAGCGCGTCAGCTGCACGCGGTCATGCATTCCGAGCTTCTCCAGGATGTTGGCCCGGTGGCGCTCCACGGTTTTCTCGCTGATGACCAGCGCCTCGGCGATCTCCTTGGTGCTGTAGCCCTCGGCGATCAGCTTGACAACCTCCTGCTCGCGGGCGGTGAGCGGCTCCTCGCGCAACGGCAGCTCGCTCCGCGCCCGCTCCAGGTAGTCGCGGATCAAGGGTGTCATCGCGCCGGGGTACAGAAACGGCTCGCCGCGCATCGCCGCTCGGCACGCCTCGACGAGGTCGCGATCGACCACGGTCTTGAGCACGTAGCCCGACGCGCCGGCCTTCAGCGCCTCGTAGAGATACTGCTCGTTCTGATGCATCGACAGGATCAACAGGCGCAGCTCCGGCCGGCGTCGGTGCAGCTCGCGCACGGCCTGCAGACCAGTAAGCCTCGGCATCGAGATGTCGACGATGGCCAGGTCGACATCCTCGGAGATCGCACGGCGGATGGCCTCCGCGCCGTCGTCGGCCTCGGCCACCACCTCGAGGTCCGGTTCGGCGTCGAGGACCATCCGCAGCCCCCGCCGGACGACCGCGTGATCGTCGGCGAGCAGGATTCGCGTCTTCAGTGGTACCGGGCTCATCGCGGCACCTCGAGCGGTACGTCGAGTCGCACCGTACAACCCGCCTTGGGCCAGTTGTTGGCCACCGAGAGCGCGGCCCCGATCAGCTGAGCGCGCTCGCGCATACCGCGCAGCCCGGCTCCGGCCGTGGTCTCGGCCGACAGCCCGCGCCCCAGGTCACTGATGGTGAGCACGAGGTGGCCATCCTCGGTCGCGAGCGTGAGCTCGGCATGATCGCTGCCCGAGTGGCGGGCAACGTTGGTGAGAGCCTCTTGCGCGACGCGGTAGATGACCAGCTCGACGTCGGGCGATAGCTGCGGAAGGTCGGCCGAGACTCGCTGATCCACCTCGAGCCGCGAGCGCTCGCCGAAACGCTGTCCCAGCACGGCGAGGGCGCTGAGGAGACCGAGATCGTCCAAGGCCTCCGGCCGCAGCTCGATCGCGATCCGCCGGACATCCTCCAGGCTCGAGCGCACCTCGTCCTGGATCTCCCCTACGTCGGGTTGAAGGCCGCCGGGGACGCGCGCCTCCAGACGGGACAGAACGAGGAGCACCGCGGTCAGCTCCTGTCCCACCTGATCGTGCAGCTCCTGCGCGATCCGGAGCCGCTCCGCTTCCTGCGCGGCCAGCACCCGGCCGGTGGCATCTCGCCGCTCCGCTTCGAGGCGATCGAGCATCTGGTTGAAGGTCAGCGCGAGCTCGCCTGCCTCCGAGCTCGGCTCGGCGCCGGGCATGCGCTCGCCGGGGCCCGAGAGGTCGACGACTCGGGCCAGAGAGGTCAGTGTCTGGAGCGGTCGCACGACCCGTCGCACCAGGAAGAGGTTCAGCCCCGCCACGAGCGCCAGGGCGGCGACGAGTACCGCCGCCTCTTCATTGACCTCGAACGAGGAGAGCTTGTGTGGCGCGAGCACGAGGATCGTCACAACGACCGTGGCGATCAGGAGCAGCGCGTTCATTCCTGCCACGCGTTGGAACAGCGGCACGTACCGCCGCGTGCGCGGCGTCTCGCGTACCGATGTGTCAGGGCTCATCCACGGCTCCGGTTGCGTGGCCGCGACCAGCGGCTCACTCGGCCTAAAGAATCGCACCTGAGCGGCCGGTGGCGGGAATGCCTCGTTCATCCGGACTCGACCTGCGACCATTAGCGGCGGCGGCGTGAGGTCGCCTGCGCCGCATCCAGGTTCTCGAGCTTGGCCACCATGTCACTCAGGCTGGCCTGTAGGCACGCGGCGGAAAGCCCGAGCGTGCGGGCGATGTCGGCGACGGAAATCCCGGCCAGCAACATGCCGTAGACAGCCTGCTCCCGATCGTCAAGCCGTTGGCGAACGAGCTCGGCGACACGCCATGGCAGCGTGGGCAGCACCGCGCGTCCGTCGGCCACGGCCCGGATCGCCTCAGTCAGCTCCGAGCCAAGACCGCCCTTGCTTACCAGGCCGTCGGCCTCGGCGACCACGGCCGCGGCGGCGAGCAGCCCATCGGAGTAGGCGGAATAGATGAGCACCCGCGGCGGCGTGCCCAGACGCTTGAGCTTGCGGCTCAGCCAGAGTCCGTTGCGTCCGCTCAGCTGGTAGTCCACCACGGCCACGTCGACCCGGGTGCGTTCGGCGATGCTCAGGGCCTCTTTGGCCGCGGGGGATGTCTCCACGACCTCAAAATCGGGTTGCTCCTCGAGCAGCTCGCGTAGTCCCCTGCGCACCGCCGGGTGGTCATCGACCACCAGCAGCCGGATCGGCTCGATGGTGACGGGAGAAGCGCTATCACTCCCCAGGTCTCGGCGTGGCTGTTCGACGACGGCAATCATTCGGGTCCTCCAGTAAGGAAAGAGTCATCCAAGGGTGCTGGCCGGGGATCGCCCGCGGTATGGATGCGCGCCCCCATCTTCGCCAGTCGGGATCACCACCCGACCTATCGCCTCGACGTCCGGCGCCGACAATGGATGGCAGACCCCATTGGCGGCGGCCTTAACCATTCCTAGGCTGCACCAGGCACTTCCCGAGAACCGGCCCTTCGCCGGCCGGAGCTCAGAAGCGGAGGAAGTTGTGAGAAGCAATGGGACTTCTTCCGCTTCACCACAAACCTCAGCGAGAGGAGAGACAGTGCTCTGTGCGCACACGATCCGGCGAGCCACGGACGCAACCACGTCCGAGTGAGCATGTCGTGGCGATGAGGGGGCGGCCCGAGTTGCGGAGGGTGGGCACGCGGAACGTCGTGCTTCTGCGTTGCCCTCGATGTGGGTTCTCCTTCAGCCCCCGCTTTGAGTCGCTGGCACCCGAGCGGTGCCCGCGATGCATCGCTCGGCGGCACCTGGCGGTGGCGCTGGCGCCGGAAGATCGAGCCCCCGACCGGGGACCTGGGGAGAGCCCTTAGACCGTCACGCCGCGGGCGGCGAGCCAGTCAACCACCATGGTGGGCGGATCGCCCTTCCATTCCGCCCGCGCGGCGAGGCGGAGGATCTTGTCCGGGTGATCGTGCAGTTCGTCGCGCCGGTGGGCCAGGTACAGGATCGTCACTGCGGCCATCGACACGGCCGGGTCCTCGATCTCGACGTCGACCCCTTCGACCGCGATCGCCACTCGCTCCTCCAGGTTCTCGATCGCGGTCACCGGCTCGTCGGCGTCCTCGAATTGGGCCAGGAGGTCACCCAGACGCGAATCGGCGTCGTCGGGGTCACAGACCTCAACCGCACGCCTCGCGAGGTCAAACAGCGTTGTCGGCCTCGGGTTGGTCGGCATCCGTTGCAGCCTAGACGACCCCGGCGCAGACGGCTGTGCCGACTGGCTGTTGGGAAGCAATGGCGGGTCTGAGTCGTCTTCTGTGGTTGACGGCGCAACCTCGCGCTACGACAACGAGCCGGACCTGGCCGCCTGACGGCGGCGCGACTGGTCCGGGATAGGAGTTCACGTGATGACCACGATTCTCAGGCGGCGGTCGACGGCTGCCCGTGCTTGGATTCTGAGCCTGGGCAGCGTTGCGGCCGTGGCGCTCGCCATCGCCGGCTGCGGCGGCGGCTCCTCGACTGGCAGCCAGGCCTCCGGTTACGGGGCGGCGACCGGCTCAGGCGCCGCGTCGTCCGCGCCTTCATCGAGCACGGCGGGCGCCTCGAGTGCGGCGTCGGTCGCGCTCGCGAACACGAACCTCGGCAAGGTCCTGGTCGACAGCAAGGGCCAGACGCTGTACCTGTGGCAGGCCGACACCGGTGGCATGAGCACGTGCACCGGCGCGTGCGCACAGGTTTGGCCCGCGCTGACCACCACCGGCAAGCCGGTCGCCGGGAATGGCGTCCTGGCCTCGAAGCTCGGGACGACCAAGCGCAGCGACGGTACCACTGAGGTCACGTACAGCGGACACCCGCTGTACACGTTCGTCGGTGACAAGGCCCCGGGCCAGACCACCGGCGAAGGCAACAAGGGCTTCGGCGCCGAGTGGGACGTGCTCACGGCGGCCGGAAACAAGATCGGCGACGAGGGCTGAGAACCCTGACCCTGCGGTGGCGGGTGATGGTCGCCCGCCCGCCGCCCCGTCGCCCGCGTTGAGTCCAACGTTGTTCTAGATGATCACCGATAGCGTTGGACTCATTGGCACAGCTAGACCGTCAACGGCAGCCAGGCATGGACGTCAGGCCCGAACCGCGCGATCCGCGCGTGCAGTCCCCAGGTGGTCGCGGCCATCTTGCCGGACTGATTGGGCAGCGCGTCGGCGGGGAGCTCGAAGCTGAAGGGGAAGGCCTCGCCCGGCCCGACATCCCCGACACGCAATGGGGCAGGTGCCGCTACGGCGCGCCCAATTACGCGGTAATCGGCGGTTATCTCCCGGTACTCGAGCACCACGGTCAGCTCCTTGGCCTTGACCTCGTCGAGCATCTCGACCGTGCCGGCGATCTGCTCTCCGGGCTTATAGCTCTGGCGCTCGGCTTTGATCGCCAGATGGTCGCTCACGGAGACACCCAGATGGGAACGTCGGAGCGGGCGTCGGGTCGGTGGGCGTGGCGGTCGAGCACGCTCACGCGCCAGGCCCAGGAGGCGGCGCTGCCCTCGTAGGAGAACGGAGCATCGCCGGGCACGGCGAACCGCAGCGTCTGCTGGAGCTGTCCACGATCGGCCGGGGTCCACGAGGCCACCACCTCGGTGGTGCCGGTGACTCGCTGAGTAGAGGTGCCGTTCTCGGTGACCACCTCCGTCTTGTAGTCGTAGTACTCGGTGCAGATCAACCCCAGCTCGAGCTTCTCGCCCAGCTTGTCCGCGTCGACGACCGCCAGCGTCGCGTTGACCGTCCCTCCGCGCCGCACCTCGACCGGATCGACGCTGAGCTGCAGATACCGAGCCTGACGCGGATGTGTGCGTCGCCAGAGCCAGATGAGCAGCGCGAGCAGAATCAGCGCGCCGCCGGCCAGCACCGCTCCGCCGGCACGTGCGCCCGAGGGGCTCTTGGCGTGGTTGGCGGTGAGAAACAGCGCTATCGATCCCCCGGCCAGCCCCAGCACTCCCAGAGCCAGCAGCGCCAATCCGATCGGCGCGCCCCGCGCCGAGCGACGGCTCTGAGGACCAGGCCGATGACCGGGTGGAAGATGGCCCCCGCGTCGTTCGTCTCCGTTGCGCGCCACGTTGCCTCTGGACGTTGGACGATGCTCAGCGGGTCGTCCCGGACCGCCACCACGAACCTACATCGCAGCCCGGACGAGCGTCAAGTGCTAGCGGGGTGGTTCGGCCAGTCCGGTGCGATACGCGTAGTTGACCGCCTGCGCGCGGTCGCGAATGTCGGCCTTGGAGAAGGCATGGTTGATGTGCGACTTGACCGTAGTCGGGCTGACGAAGAGGCGCTGTGCGATCTCGGCGTTGGTCAGCCCCTCGGCGATCAGCCCGAGCACCTCGGCCTCACGCGGAGTCAGACCGTCGGGCAATTCCGCTTCCGCGAAGTCGGAGTCCACATCGTCGCTCTGGCCATCGCCACCGGGATCGGCCAGTGCTGCGACCACGTGCTACCTCCCGGGGTCAACCTGGCTTCGAGATCCTCGAAGGCTTCCGCGAGGCGACCGGTGGCAGTGTCAGCGTCCTCGGCGCTGACCCGGCCCACGCGCCGTCGCACTGGCGCGAGCGCATCGGCATCGTCCTGCAGGAGTCCCAGGCCGAGCCCGGACTGACCGTGCGGGAATGCCTCGAGCAGGCCGGGCCCTATTTCATCGGCGTCGTGGCCGCATTGCGCCTGTCGCGTACCGACAGCATCGGCAAGACCGTGTTCCTGACCACGCACTACATGGAGGAGGCCGAGCGGCTGGCCGATCGGATTGCCATCATCGCCGACGGGAAGATCGTCGCCCAGGGCACGCCGCGAACGCTCGGCGACCGCGATCGCTCCGCTGCCGTGATCTCGTTCGCACTGCCCGGCGGAACCGGACTCGATGAGCTGCCGGCGTCGCTGGCCGAGCGCGCTAAGCGCCAGCCCGATGGACGCCTCGTACTGGAGTCCTTGCCCGTCGCCGGCGCCTTGCACGACCTTTCGGGCTGGGCTCTCGAGCACGGCGTCGAGCTCGACGACCTCGAAGTCCGCCGCCCAACGCTCGAGGACATCTACCTCGAGCAGACCCGCCACCACAGCTAGGAGACTCCCGTGATCCTGATACTCACTCGGCTCTACCGCGCCTGGTCTGATCACCGCCGGGCGGGCATCGCAGCGGCGAACTCTGGCCCCGTGGCCGCCGCACGGACGAACCGCGGCCCCCGCCATGCCTCGCCGTCCCCCGCCTCGCGCGGGCTGCCCGCGCTGCTCTTTCACCAGGTCCGCTACGACCTGTTGACGAGCCTGCGCAACCCGCGCGCCCGGTTCTTCACGTTCCTGTTTCCGATTCTGCTGCTCGTCATCTTCGCCAGCGTGTTCGGACACGGGACGACCACGGTCGACGGGGTGACCGTCAAGCTCTCACGCTTCTACGTCCCGGGCATCCTCACGATGTCGATCATCACGGCGGCCTACGGCAGCCTTGTTGTGTCGGTCGCGACTGCGCGCGAGACGGGTGTCCTCAAGCGTCGCCGGGCCACGCCCGTCCCGCCGGCCGTGCTCGTTGCCGGGCAAGCGCTTTCGATGCTCGTCGTCGCGATGATCACCGGGACGCTTCTGCTCGTGATCGCGAAGCTCGGCTACCACGTCGGAATTGCGCCCGCGGCGCTGGCCGCGCTGGCCGTTACGGCGCTCCTGGGGACGCTTACCTTCGCCTGCCTGGGTTACGCCGTTTCCGGTCTGGTGGGGTCGATCGACGCCGCGCAACCGCTCGTTCAGGCAACGATGATGCCGCTGTACTTCATCTCCGGCGTCTGGATCCCGACCCAGCAGCTGAGCAGCACGCTGCGTTCGGTCGCATCGGTGTTTCCGGTCGAGCATCTCGCTGCAGCACTCCATCTGGCGGCTGTCCGCGGGTCGTTCACCACCGCCGTGTCAGCGACAGATCTGCTCGTCCTCGGCCTGTGGGCGCTGATCGCGGCCGCGTTTGCGGCGTGGCGCTTCAGCTGGCTGCCCAGCGCCGCGACGGCGTGAGTCGTTACTGGGTGCGGTAATGCGCGTAAACCCGGGCGGCGCGGTGGTCGCTGGTGAGCTCCATGACCTCCGCGGCGCGGCGGCCCTCGACGCTCACGTAGTACAGCGTCACCGAGGCGACGCCGTACAGCAGGTCAAGCGGCTCGAAGTGCAGATCGGGGAAGCGATTAAGTCCGCGAGCGAAGTAGTCGCGCAGCGCGGTCTTGCCGTGGAGTACGCCGGTCGGGTTGTCATCCAGCACAGCGATGAATGGAGAGACGAATTCGACGTCATCCACGTAGTGGCTGAGGATCCGTTCGAGGTCGTGGGCGTTCCAGGCGGCGTACCAATCCTCGGCGAATCGCGCTGCGGCTGCCTGGTCGATCATGCCGACGGATTTGAGCAGCTGTCGGAGTCGCTGACAATCGGGTGGCGACCCTGAGTTTTGGGCCGGACTTGACCGACCGACGCTCGACTGGACGGCCACCGGGCGCAGGTCGAATACCCTGACGGGATTGCCACCTGCCACCGACACGGGCCGCTGGTAAGCGACCCGAGGCCTCTGCTCGCGCGGCTGACCGCCTCGACGTCTGAGTTCGCCAATCGGCACGGCGTGTACATGGGGCCCCGCGCGACCAGGCTCCACGTGGCCGTATACCGCCGCACGGGCGGGAGGGTCGGCGGTCATCTGCCCGGCTGGCCACAGGCTCGGGTCCTGCTGCTGGACCACACCGGAGCCAGAAGCAGGGTCAGGCGCACGTCGCCGCTCATCTACCACCGCGAGGGCGAAGTCGTCGCGGTGGCCGCCTCCAAGGGAGGCCAGCCAACGCATCCGGCCTGGTTTCACAACCTCAAGGTCAACCCAGACACGACGATCCAGGTCGGGTCCGCCGTGCACAGCGTCCAGGCCCGCGTCGCGACCGATGAGGAGCGCGACCGCCTGTGGCCGAGGTTCACCGCGTTCTTTCCCAGTTACGACTTCTACCAGCGCAACGCGAAGGGCCGGCGGATCCCGATCGTGATCCTCGAGCCGCGATAGGCGTCAGGGCCCCGAGCCGCTCGCCGCACGCTCGCGCGCGTAGGTGTCGAGCCGCTGCAGCTCATCCGCATACAGGGCCTTCATGACCCGGGGCGCGAACATGCGCTCGAAGAAGCCACCGATGCCGCCCGCTCCCTCCCAGGTGGTGGAGATCGCGACGCGGGAGCGGGTGCCCTCCGGGCTCACGGTGAAGCGTGTGACGAGGCTCGAGTTGGTGTCGGATTCGGTCAGCATGCGACCGGGTTCGGGCTCGGCAACCTCCATCCGGTACTCGCGCGTGCGCCCGCCCGCGTTGAGCTTGAAGCGTGTGATGGTTCCCGCGCCCACGCCGCCGGACTCGACTTGAAAGTCCGAATACGCGGGTGGCAGGAAGTGGGGGTGATGCTCTCGCATGTCGGCTAGATAGCCGTAAACGGTGTCCGGCGGCGCATCGACCGACCGTTCGGCAGAGACGTGAAGGGTTCCCATCCGCTGTGTGTATCACGGCGCCGTGACGCCCCGTCCACTTGCTAGCTAGCGCGATCCGCCCTCGATCTTGCCGGGCGGACCGCCCAGCGAGTGGATCAGCGCGGAGAAGCTCTTGCCCGCGGCCGACGGGACACTGTCGTAGTCGTCCGAGTACTTCCACTCGCCATGCGTTCTGGCCCACGTCAAGTTGTGGCGGCCGGGCGCTGCCCAGCCGATCTCGATGCCGCTCGACGTGTGGGGGATTATCGTCGCGATCGCCTGACCGGCACGGATGGTGTCGCCCGCGCGCATACCGGGTACGGGCTGGACACCCTCCGCGTAATAGATGAGGCAGCCTGCGCCGGGGCCATTGGCCAGCCGGTACACGATGAACGCTCCGGGCCAGCCGGTGTTCTGCATCGAAACCTGGGTAACGGTTCCGTCTCCGACTGCGCCGAGGTTGCCTGAACCGGCGTAGTCGACTCCCTGGTCGATCCGTTCCGGTGTCACACGGGCCACGGCGAGCGGATTGACGTAGTTGGGTGACTTTGTCACGCGCTGGCAATCTGGCTTGCCTCCCGCGGCGGCGGCGCTGGGCGGACCGCGATGCGCTGAGGCGAGCGCCGAGCGCGACGGGGCGGTCGGTGCCACCACGGCCGCTGGTGTGACCGGCGCGCTCGCCGATGGTCCCGAGGCTCGCGCACCGTGACCCTTGATCAGGCTCGGAACCGCGGTCGCGAGGAGCACGAGCCCGAACACCGCCACGGCGCCGAAGAGGACCGTCATCGAGCGCCTGCCGAGCCGGCCCCAGTCGATCTGACGGGCGGGGCGGCGAGACGGGGCTGTCAAGACGCCAGCGGCGATGGCTGGGCGTCGCGGTGGGGGCGTCCGCACGCGCGACGCGAGCGTCGGGCGTTGCCGCGGCGGTGATGGTCTTGGGTGTGTCTTCGCGGCCGGGCGTGCCGGGTCAGCTGTTCTGGCCCGTGGCCGCTCGGGCGAAGTCGGCGCGGCGGCCCTCGGCCGCATTCGGTCGGCGGGTTTGGGCGGTGAGGTCGTTCTCGTCCGGGTCCGCTCGGCGGGTTGGGACGGGGCGGTATGGCGCCGCTCCTCCGGTCGCGTTTTGCTCCGTCCGCGGCGTGGCTTCTCGGCTCGTCGTGCCCGAGAACGTTCGAGTGACTCCAACCACGGCTCCACCTGTGCGAGGTCACGCACGGCGTCCACACAACCTCCTTGGGAAAAACTCGGCAGGCCTACGGAGTTAGCTGACGGGCTCGCGCTCTGCGCTACGCCGACTTCTACGGCGATTCGCCCCGGCGGCCCAAATGGTCGCTCGTGGGTCCCCCGCTCGCTGGACACGGATAGCCCAACGACTCGGCTCGTTATGTAGCGCGGCAAGCTATCACGCCAGGCCAGAGAAGGGCACCGTCAGCGGCTTCCGAGGCCGCCGGCCCGGTCAGAGCAGGCTGCGGGCGCAGTCCTCGATCGAGTCCTCGACGGGTCGGGTCGACCAGCCGAGGATCGTGCGGGCCTTCTGGCTCGAGAACCACGATCGCTTGCCCAGGTCCGCGACCACCGACCGGATGCTGCCGTCAAACAGCGCCATCGCCCGGACCAGCAGATCTGGAGCGACCCGCGTCGGGACCTTCCTTGCCGCGTCGCCGAGGCGCTCACGGAGAATCGCGGCGACCTCGTAGGTCCAGAGGAAGCGGTCGGTGGCAATGAAGCGCTCGCCGCCGCCGGCTGGATCGGTGACCGCGCGGATGTGTAGATCGGCCACATCGCGGACGTCGACGAAGGTGAAACCCAGCCGCGGCGCCGCCGGCATGCCGCTAAGCAGTCGCTGGATCGCCTGCAGCGAGTACGAGTGGTCGTCGCTCAACGCCGGTCCGATGATCGCTCCGGGGTTGATCGTGGCCAGACGATCCGTGGCGTCGGCCTCGCGCACCAGCTGCCATGCGGCCTGCTCGGCCAGCGTCTTGGAGCGTACGTAGGGCGTGCGTGAGGTGTCATTTCCGTCCGTCCAGTCCGCCTCGGTGTAGGGCGCCGCCTCGGAGCTCGGACGCGCGGGCCGGATGGCGGCGATCGAGGAGGTCATGGCGATCCGCCCGACATTGGCGTCGAGCGCCGCCCGCAGGACCCGCAGGGCGCCATCGCGGGCGGGCACGATGAGCTCGTCAGGGTCCTTCGGTTGCACGGGCGGGAATGGCGATGCCACGTGCAGCACGTACTGACAGCCGGCGACTGCCTCGGGCCAGCCGGCATCCGAGGTGAGGTTGGCGGCGAGCACGGTCAGCCGCGAGCCCGGATCGACGCCGGCTTTCGCGACCGCGTCGCGCACCGCCTGCTGCCGTGCCAGATCGCGGATCGTCGTCCGCACCTCGTAGCCTCGCTCGAGCAGGAGGTTCACGCACCATCCCCCAAGGAACCCGGTACCGCCGGTGACGAGGACTGTTCCAGGCGGGTCGGGCATGGCCGGGACCCTATCGCTCAGTCCTGGCGGCTGGCGACCGCCCCTTGTTCATCGATTTGGCCATCATGACCATCGGCGGCGCTCCCGACTGGTTATGCTGATGGACAAGGCGTCAAGAGCGTCCTGGTGACCGCTCAGCGCGTGACGACGCTGATCGCTCGTAGTTTCCCGAGCAGATGATCCCTGCGGGGCGCGCGGGGACTGGCTGCAACTCAGAACGGACCTCCGAGGCTCAGACCGCGGGGACCTTGGAGGCCGGCGCGGTCATCGGCGGCCGGTCGGCGATCCGCGCGGCCATCTTGCCCCTACGCCGCGGGCGCCAGACACGTACGTATTGCGCGCCGAGGTAGGAACCGACGACCAGCGCCACGGCGAGCACCTGCGCGACGATCGTCTGCACGTTGGGGAAGATCGAGAACCACTCACCGGCCCACCCGGGGACGTTCACGCCGATCGGCGTCGTGCCGATCCAGCCCGCCAGCTGCATCTCGTTCACTTCCTCGCCCACCATCACGAACAGCACGACGAGAAGCATCAGGCCGGTGATGATCAGCAGCCGCTTGTAGGGCAGCCGCTGGTGCAGCGCGAACGTCAGCACCCCGGCCGCGGCGGTAAACAGAAGACCGAGGGCGACCCCCTCGAGCACCACGCTCGAGCCGAACGTGACGCGCAGATTCTGGAGGAAGATCACGATCTCGAACCCCTCGCGGTAGATCGAGGTGAAGCCGAGCAGGCCGAGGCCTAGCAGCGTCGCCCGCGTCGCGCTTTCGCCGACTCCGGCCAGCAGGCCACGACGGCGTTTGTGGTGATTGGCGATCCAGCCCGTCCAGTAGACGCGGTGGAAGAACCAGTTCATCACCACGAGCAGCACGATGATGGCCGGGAGCCCGGTGGCCGCCTGGACGTCGAGCCCGCGGCCGCCGAACTGTCCGATGGCCCAAATCGCGGCGAACCAGGTGGCCACAGTGGCTGCCATCGCCAGCGCTCCGCCGGCCACCACGGGCCGGCGATAGACCTTGTTCGCGCCCAGGAAGCTCGCCATCACGGCGGCGAGGACGAGGATCGTCTCGAGGCCCTCGCGGAAGACGAGCACGGCGCTGTTGATGACCGCCGTGGTTCGGCTCATGTGGTTGGCCGTATCAGTCGGGTCGGGAGTCCCGCCGGTGGAGTGCCAGCCGAGGATTACGGCGAGGACCGCCACCGCGAGAACGATGGCGACCCAGACGTAGAAGCTGCGCCGCGGGCCGGCATTGCCCCTCGAGGCCGGGGAGTGGCTGTCTGCGTCGCGGCTCACCCGTGCGGTGTTCTCGGTGCTCACGCTGGATCCTGTCAGGGATGGTCGGTTGCTCGGTCCGTAACGGAGACGGCAGCCTAACACAGATTAGGGCTACCTAATTAGGATTACCTAAGGGTCCGTTGGCCCGGGTTCGTAAGCTGTGGGCGACATGGACACGCGCTCGCCCGTGGCTGCTGTGGCGTTCGACCTCGACGGCGTGCTGGTCGACTCCGAATCTCAATGGGACGCCGCGCGCCGCGCGATCGTCGCGCGCAGCGGCGGCCAGTGGCGTGAGGGCGCGACCACGGAAATGATGGGCATGAGCTCCTCGGAGTGGTCTAGCTTCCTGCACGACCAGCTCGGGGTGCCGCTCCAGCCCAGCGAGATCAACCGGTTGGTTGTCGAGGACCTGCTCGATCGCTACCGTCGTGAATTGCCTCTGCTTCCGGGCGCAGTCGACGCGGTCAAGCGGCTGGCCGAGCGATGGCCGCTCGGCCTCGCCTCATCGTCCAACCGGCCGGTCATCGATCTGGTGCTCGAGCAGGCCGACATCACCGAGAGCTTCGCCGCGACCGTGTCCGGCGACGAGGTGGCCCGCGGGAAGCCGGCCCCGGATGTCTATCTGGCAGTGATGCACAGGCTCGGCGTCGAGCCCCCGGCCGGCGCGGCAGTCGAGGATTCAAGCAACGGCCTGAGGGCCGCGGCCGCCGCCGGCCTGCACGTCATCGCCGTCCCGAATCGCGAGTACCCTCCCGCGGCCGACGCGCTGGCGCTGGCCGAACTGGAAATCAGCTCGCTCGACGCGCTCACGGTCGCGGCGATCGACGCACTGGGGTGAGCTCAGGCCCCGCGCCAGTTCGGCGGGCGCTTCTGGAGGAACGCGCTCATGCCCTCCTGGGCATCGGCCGCAATCGCGTTTTCGGTCATGACGACCTTGGTGTGCTCGTAGGCGCCGTGCTCGGTCTCATCGACCTGGGCGTAGAACGCCTCCTTGCCCATGGCAACCGTGTATGAACTCGAGCGCGAGATCTGCTCGGCCAGCTCGCGCACGGCGGAATCGAGTTCACCCGCGGGCACGATGCGGTTGACCAGCCCCCAGTCGAGCGCCGTGGCGGCGTCGATCGGCTCCCCGGTCAGCAACAGCTGCATGGCGCGCTTGCGCCCGATCGCGCGGGACACGGGCACCATCGGGGTCGAGCAGAAAAGCCCGATCTTGACCCCGGGCGTGGCGAACCGGGAGTCCTCGGTGGCGACAGCCAGATCGCAGGCGGCCACCAGCTGGCAACCGGCAGCGGTGGCGATCCCCTGCACCTTGGCGATGACCGGCTGCGGAAGCTCGTGGATCGTCTCCATCATCACCGTGCACACCCCGAACAGCTCGCGATAGAACGCCTCGTCGCGGTCGATCATCTCCGACAGATCGTGTCCGGCCGAGAAAGCTGGCCCGGCGCCCTCGATCACGATCACGCGAGTCGTGGCGAGCGCCGAGACCTCGCGCAGAGCTGCGATCACCTCCGTCATGAGCTCGAGCGACAGCGCGTTGCGCCTGTCGGGGCGGTTCAGCGTGATCTGGACCGTGGGTCCGTCGAGGGCGACGAGCAGATTCCGGAACTCGGTATCGACCAGCGCGGCCACAGGCCCAGCCTACTACTGGCCGGGTGCCGGCGGTCATCTCTGGTCGATAATTGCCTCCATGAGCACGACGGCGAATGGCTTCGAGCGCGTCGGCATCGTCGGCGGCGGGATCATGGGCGCCGGGATCGCCGAGGTGTGTGCGCGGTCAGGTCTGGCGGTCGTGCTCGTCGAGGTGAGTGACGAGGCGGCCGAGGCTGCGTCGCGGCGGGTGGGGGGCTCGTTGCAGCGCGCCGTTCAGCGAGGCAAGCTCGAGGCGCAGGACGCCGCCGAGGTCCCCGAGCGACTGAGCTGCGTGTCGCACATCGCCGCGCTGGCCGACCGCGAGATCGTGATCGAAGCCGTGGTCGAAGACCGCCAGGCGAAGCTCGAGGTGTTCAAGCAGCTCGCGGCTGTCGTCGAGGACCCGGACGCGGTCCTGGCCTCGAACACCTCGTCGATTCCAATCGTCGAGTTGGGCGCCGTGACCGGCGAGCGCTCCAAGCACGTGCTCGGACTGCACTTCTTCAATCCTGTCCCCGTGCTGTCGCTGGTCGAGGTAATCCCATCGTTGCTGACCGGCGAGACGACGCTGGCGCGAACACGGGCCTTCGCCAGCGGTCAGCTCGGTAAGGATCCGATCGTCGCCCCCGACCGGGCCGGCTTCACCGTGAACGCGCTGCTGATCCCGTATCTGCTGGCGGCGATCAGGATGTTCGAGCAGGGTCTGGCCAGCGCCGAGGACATCGACCAGGGGATGATCAAGGGCTGCGCGCACCCGATGGGACCCCTGGCCCTGGCTGACCTGATCGGGCTCGACACCGTGATGGGAGTGGCCGAGTCGCTGTACGCCGAGCACCGCGAGCAGCTGTACGCGCCGCCGCCGCTGCTCCAGCGCCTCGTCGCCGCCGGTCTGCTCGGCCGCAAGAGCGGCCGCGGCCTCTACAGCTACGAGTGAGGTTGCTCGACGGCGACCGGCAGGGTCAGCGGCACCTGGACACGCCGAAGGCCCGCCTGGCGCTCGGGTCGCCTTGCGGGCCTTCGGTCGGTTGATGCACTGCTGGTCCCGATCGCGCGAGGACCGGGTGCGCCTGCTTACGGGGTGAACTTGGTCTGGCAGGCCTGGATCTTCCCGGTGTCGGTACCAGCCGCCGACAGACACGCCGTCAGCTTCTGGGCCTTGTTCAGCGTCTGGTTCGTCTGCGCCGTGGCGCCGGCGGCCTGACCGCTTGTCGAGCCCACCTGTCCGGAAGTGTTGCTGAACTGCTTCTGAGCCTGATTGATCGCCTGCTGAGACTGCTGCAGGCCGGTCTTGATCGCCTGGTTGGCGGTGTTCTGATCCGGCTGGATCACGGTGAAGTAGACCACCGCGAAGATCACCAGCGACGCCGACAGGCCGACCAACCACATCTTCCAATTACCAGTAACGAGAACCATTTCTTGACTCCTTGTGATCTGAGTTCGTTCAGCCGCGCCCTCACGCGGCCATTCGGTTACGTCAAGCTCCGCCGCGCCTCACGCGGCAACGTCCGCCGCGCTTCACACGGCCGTTTGCGCCTGCGCCAAAGCCGCCTGCCAATCGATCACCACCTCACGTTCGTCGCCGGTGGGCATCCGCTTGGCGGGCACCGTGTTGCCGGGGTAAAGCAGCGGCACCGCCGCGGCGGGAACCGGATTGCCGACCTGGATCTGGAACGGGGGCCGACCATCCGCCAAGACCGTGAGCAGGAAGGCGTACATGTCGTCGCCCTTCTGGTTGCGCGTTCCCAGCGGCTGCGTCTCGACGATCACGACCTTGCACGGAACGCCCTGCTTGAGGATCCGTGCGGCCGAGCTGGTGTTTGGATCCCCGCTGCTGGCCATGGTCACAACCGGAGGCTGCTCGCCCAGGGACAGCGCGATGCGATTGCGGTCGCTCGGGTCGACGCGAACCGCGACCGTCGCCCCCGGCAGCATCAGCTGGGGCAGAACCGTCGCCTTCACTGCCTGCCGGCACGTGGCCGTGTAGCGCGGAACGTTGTCGAGCGTCACCTCGACGGTGAACACGCACACGTGGGCGGGGTCGAAATCGGCGCCGGTGCTGACCGACGTCTGCTGGATGCTGACGATGATCCCGCGGCCGCGTAGACCCTGCTCGAGCAGCTGCTTCGGAACTGCTCCGGTGAGATTGCGCATCTTGTTCAAAAGTCCCATTTGCTTGTCCTCCTGTGGGAGCCGAAAGTTGATGCAGCGCAGCCTGAAGGGGCGCACCTAAGCCGCGCCAAAGAACCACCAAAGGACCGCTTTTAGAGTCTTGGGCTCAGTCGGCACGCGGGGGAGTACAGTGCGTTGAGCCATGGGCGGATCGACCGCCACCAGCGAAGACAGCTGTCCCGGACCTCGCATTGCCGTGCTGTTCGAGTCCGGGCGGGGCGGCGTTGCGGCGCTCCAAGAGGCCTCGGAGCTGGCTGAGCGCTGGGAGGCCGAGCTGACCGTCGTCGCGATCGCGCCACAGGTCAGCGGTGGTGATCGCTGCGGCCCATCGCCAACCGACTACAACGCGGCGGTGCGCGATGCGGCGGCCGCGGAGCTGCAACAGGCGGTGGACCTGGTCGCGAGGGCCGGCCATGTGACGAGTCTTGCCCTACTGGTCGAAGGCAGGGACCCGCCGCTGGCCGCCTGGTTGACGAGTCACGGCTTTACCACCGTCCTGTTGCCGGCTCGTCGGCGCATCCTCCGCGCTCCAGACCATCCGTCTTCGGCGGGCGTGCGTCGTGCTGGGTGCCGCGTGCGAGTGATCACCGCGGCGCACCACGAGCGCCTTCGTGCCCGCCAGCACCACCTATAGGCGCACGACAACCAGCCCAACGGCGAGCACGACAAGCGCGAGCCAGAGCGCAGATAGGGCGCCTTCGAGTGGCTCGAGGAGCCGCTCGGCGGACAGCTCCTGCACCCGTCCGTCCATCAGCCGTTGCTCCCCGAACACGCTCGCCGTTCGCCGGCGCAACTCGCGCGCCGGCGTGCTCAGCCTTCGCTGGGCGACGCTGAGCAAACAGCACGCGGCGGCCACCAGGAGGCCCGCCGGCCGGACCGTCAGAGCGTTGACGAAATACCCGGTGAAGGCGGGGAACCCGCCCCAGGCGAGCGCGAACCAGGTGTCATTGTGGAAGCGCCCGCCGCCGAGCTCGAGGTTGTAGGCGGGGACGAGCAGCCCGCCGACGATCACCAAGGGAACGAGCAGAGGCGACACGATGACGATGCCAGCCACGCCGATGGCCACGGCTCCGGCCAGCCCGAGCACGGCCAGCACGATCAGGGTTCTCCGCGACAGCGCGGTCTTCAGTGGGCGTCCGTTGACCTCGTCGAGGGCGTGCGCACTCACCCCCACGGCGAGCAGGAACGCCGCCAGTGCAGCGCCCAGGCGATCGGCGTAGATCGTCGGGGCGGCGGCCGCTCCCAGCGCGACGTAACTCAGATGCCACGCCGTGTAGGGCGGATGCAGGAGCGTGATGACATCGCGCCAGCCGCCGCGCCGCAGCGCGTAGAACGCCGGCCGCTCAACCTCGCGCGGAGCCGTCGTCATCTCGGTTGCCCCACA
The DNA here is from genome assembly GCA_963749545.1 of uncultured Solirubrobacterales bacterium. GTDB lineage: Bacteria > Actinomycetota > Thermoleophilia > Solirubrobacterales > Solirubrobacteraceae > Palsa-465. The sequence goes on along the minus strand of CAVVNG010000006.1, from coordinate 50,916 downwards.
TGACCAGTCCGGCGCCAAAGCTCATGCGCCGCTCGTGTACGTCGTGCAGACCGGCTGCGCGCCACAGCGAGCTCAGATCGGGCTCGCGCGCGTCGAGTTCCTCGATGCTCGGTCCGAGAAAGCGCCCCACCTCGTACCAGGCCGGCGACACGGCGCGGCCGATGAGGGGCAGGCCCACTCGCGTGTGCACCCGCCAGAGCGCGCGCAACGCCGGCGAGCGCGGTACGCCGAATTCGACCATCCCGATGCCGGCACCCGGCTTCAGGACGCGAGCCAGCTCCGACATCGTGGCCGCGCGGTCGTCGACATAGCGCAGCAGATAGGTGAACGTGAGCGCGTCGAACTCGCCGTCGGCGAACGGCAGATGCTCGGCCTCCCCCTGGACAAACGTGATGCGGTCGGCCAGGGCGGGAGTCTCGCCCAGTCGTTTCCTGGCGCCGGCCAGCATTGCCTCGGACTGATCGAGCCCGACCACGGTGGCGCCGCGACGGGCGAGTTCGAAGGCCACGAGCCCGGTACCCGTGGCGACGTCGAGCACGCGCTGGCCGGGTTGCGGCGCGACCGTCGCGACCAGCGTCCGTCGCCAGCGCGGGTCCTGTCCAAAGCTCAGCACCGCGCCCATGCGGTCGTAGGAGCCTGGCAGGCCCGTGAACAGATCGACTGCCTGTCGCTTGCGTGGCGAGGCCGAGCTGGTCACGGGGGCGGACACGGCTCCAAGCCTACGCCCCTTGCGGCTACGCGCCGCCGCCAGCTCGCGACACAGCCGCTAGCTCACCGCTCAGCCGGGACGACGATGTTCTGGTTCATGCGGAACAGATTGTGGGGATCCCAGCGCCGCTTGACCTCGATCAGGCGTGCGTACTTGTCCTCGCCGAACGACGCCCGCAGCCGGTCGCCCTCGTCGGGCTCGATGAAGTTGGAGAACGCCGTCCCGAGCCCGAACGGCCTCATCGCCGCCGCGAACCCGCGCGCCCAGGCGGTGTTCTCGTCGTCCTCGCCCGGATCCATCCACATGGCCAGGCAGAAGTACATCCACCGCGCGTCGGGGACGGTGAGCGCCATATCCGTGGTCGAGGACTGGCGCACCGCCCCGCCCATCGGGGCCAGGATCAGCTGGCCGAACGGGGCCGGCAGCTGCTCCCCTTCGGCCACGAACGTGTCGATCGCCTCGTCCGGAAGTGAGCCCAGCCAGTCGACCTTGAAGTACTCGTGGATCCCTCGCGGGTTACCGGGGTCGAGCATGCTCTGGAGGGCGACGTACGGCATCGGCTGGATGAGATCCATGGCCGGCGAGCCGAAGTCCCGCAGCCGCCCTGCCGCCTTCTCCCCTGCCTCCAGGTCGCCGACATAGCAATAGATCACACCCACCACCGGCTTGCCCTGCACGTCCTCGGGCACGAACGGCAGCGGGGGCGCGGTCAGCAGGGCGACTCCGCCCGCGACCTCATCGGGCGCCTCGGCGATGAAGTCCCGGTAGAACCGGATGACCTCACGCGCCTCGGAGCGCGGCCAGAGCAGCATGCCGGCGCTTAGAAACGGTCCGACCGGATGGAGCGCGAACACGAACTCGGTCACCACGCCGAAGTTGCCACCGCCACCGCGCAGCCCCCAGAACAGGTCAGAGTTCTCCGTCTCGCTCGCGGTGACGAGTTGCCCGTCCGCCGTCACCACCTGAGCGGTGATGAGGCTCTCACAGGTGAAGCCGTACATGCGCTCGAGCCAGCCGCTGCCACTGCCCACGGCCAGGCCTCCCACGCCGGTATCGGACACGCGGCCGCCGGTTACCGCCAGCCCGTGCTCCTGGGTGGCGGCGTCGAGCTCGGCCCACACGGCGCCGCCCTGGACGCGGGCGGTGCGGGCTGCCGCGTTGACCTCCACGGTGTTCATCGGACGCAGGTCGACGACGATTCCCCCGTCGCATGTGCTGTATCCGGGAGTCGAATGGCCTCCGCACCGGACCGCCAGCAACAGGTCGTGCTGCGCGGCGAACGACACCGACGCGGACACGTCCGCGTTCGATGTGCAACGGACGACCGCGGCGGGATGGCGGTCTATCTTTCCGTTCCAGATTCTGCGTGCCTCGTCGTACGACGGGTCTCCGGGCACGATTACCTCGCCGGCAACGTTGTCTCGCAACGACCGCACGTCGAGGTCCCGATCCACTACATGACTCATACTCGCCCCTTTTGTCGCGCTGAGTGATGCCCTACCGGAACCAGCCTATCGGCCCTCAGCTGGGCAGTTCAACTGCCGTCCGGTCGATCTCGGGATCCACAAGTTCCTCGCACAGTGCTCGGACGACGGCCGGGTCGAATTGTGTGCCGGCGCACCGCCGGAGCTCATCCAGAGCTTCGTCGTGGCTGCGCGCGCGCCGGTAGGCGTGCTCGGACCGCAGAGCATGGTCGGCGTCACTGACCGCGATCACCCGTGAGCCCAGAGGCGTCTCGTCGCGTCGGAAGCCGTCCGGGTAGCCGTGGCCATCCCGGCGCTCGTGCGAGGAACGAACCAGCGGCGCCAGCGGAGCCAGCGCCGGGGCGGCGTGCAGGATCCGCTCGCCGACGATCGGCTGGGTGCGCATGAACTTCTACTCCTCGGCGTCGAGCCCACCCGGCTTGTGGAGGATCGCGTCGGGCACGGCGATCTTGCCGACGTCGTGTAGCTCACCGGCGTGTCCGATCTGCCGGGCGGCCATCTCGTCCAGCCCGAGATGCCGGGCGATTCGCAGCGCCGTCGCACCGACCGCACGTACGTGTTCGTAGAGCGCCGGGTCGCGCTCATGGAGCATCGTCAGGACGGCATCCCGGGTCTGCACCCGGTCCAGCGCCCGGCTCATCTTGGCCACGTACATGCGCCCATCGGCCACCCGCAGCGCGTCGGCAACGGTGTCGGCCTCGGCGGGACATGCGGCGATGCCCGACGAGCTCGAGATCGTGAACGCGTCGCCGGTCTCAGAAAGCGCCTGAGTGGCCCGCTCGAGCGCCGCCCCGTAGGCCATGTCGTACGCCTCGAGGATCGCGCAGAACTCGTCGCCACCCATGCGGTAGGCCATGCCAGGGTGGACGGCGTTGGCCAGGCTGTGGGCGAGCCGCACGCCGGAATAGAACAAACGTCTAGGTTTGCGGGGCTATTTGCCCCAAGCCTCGGCGATCTCGTCAACCCTAGCTGTGCGGTAGACGGCCCGGGCCCGGTTGTGATGCGCCTGTCAGACCCCGCATATCGCGAGCGCTTGTCAGACCCGGCACACCGCGAGCGGCACGCGCCCGCGGGCCCGGACGGTGATCAGCCACGGGCGTCTGATGCCGTCGCTGGGAATCGTCACACGCCGGCTCGAGCGTGGGCCGAGGAGAGCGATGTAGGCGGGGCGCCCGCGTGGCGCGAACCGTCGTAGGCCAACAGCCACACCGCCGCCGCCGACGTCGGTGATCGTCCAGGGGCCGGGACGCAAGGGCAGCTCGGTCGCCCCCACCAAACGACTGCATCGCCGGGTCAGCCTCGGGGCGATGGCCGGCCTCAGGGGCACGATCCGCTCGGCAAACACCAGTACGTTGTCCGCGCCGTGGCGCTGGTCGGCGGGGGCCGAGGCGATCTGACCGGGTGAGTACGTCGGGACGTTGCCGTGGGCCGCGGTCTCGGTGAAGAAACGCCCGGCGGAGACGCCCGACAGGAACGGGTTCTCAGCGATCGGCGCGACGAGGAGCAGGCCGGTGGGCACCGGTCGCGGCGCGAACTCGAGGGCGGCCAGGTCGGCCTTGACGAAGCCGGATTGGGTCCGCATGAAGCGATATCCGAAGCGGAGGCCCCCGTCGACGTTTGACGCCACGACAGCCACGGCCGCGATCACCACGATCGACGCGATCGGCCGATGCCAGCGGCCCGGTCGATAGAGCTCGGCAGCGATGAGGATCGAGAGTGCCGCATCGATCAGCTGATACCGGCTCGCCGACGGTTCTCGCCCGGAGAAATACGCGGCGCCGGTGAGCAGCCAGAAGCTGAGCAGGGCGCTGGCCGGAACAAGCACCGTGGGTCGCGGGCGCCACCCCCGGAACAGGGCGATCACGATGACCACGACCGAGACAAGCAGCAGCACATGCCCACGCTGGAGCGCCGACGACGCGGCTCCTCGGTCGAGCCCCGTCAGCGAGGCCAGTCCGAACGACGCGGAGTCGACGATGTAGTGGGGCAGGTGATCGAGATTGGCGCCCGACAGGTGAGATGGCTCCTGGCTTCCGTACCCGGCCCACCACAACGCGAACAGCGCCGCGGGGGCGGCCGCGATCCACAGGCCTGAGGGATGCCGGCGCAGGAGAATCGCCACGCCCGCCGCGATCACGAACGGCACGCCGACGTTGGAGAAGCCGACCGAGCAGATGAGCAATACGCAGGCGGCCACATTGCGCCTGGTGGTGTCCCGCTGGAGTGCCCAGACCGCCGCCAAACCGGTGGCCAGCGAGCCAACCAGGTCAAGCGAGGCGAAGAACAGCAGGTCCTCCCAGGCCGACCCGAGGAACACGATCACTGCGGCCCCGGCCAGCCCGATCGCCGTGCCCGCTCTCGCGCTGACCATCAGAAAGACGAACACGCCGACGGCGGCGATGGCCAGCCCCAGAACGAGCCGGAACGGGAACTGCGAGCTCAGCCCGAATAGCGCCACCAGGATCTTGTAGGCCAGCGCGGTCAGTACGACTGACTGACTGTTGTGCGGCGCGAGCAACGAATCGAGGCCAGCGTGCGACTCGAGGCCCGGACGTTGGAGTAGGAAGTACCAGTCGTCGTTGAAGAAGGTCAGTCGGGTGCCCAGGAGCACCACGACGAGAACCGCAGCCAGGCAGATAGCGAGCAGCAGTCCGACTGCGAGCGGCGAATGTCGGGTGTCGCGCTCGGCCGGTCTCTGATCCCAGAATGACAGCAAACTGAGCTTCCTAGCAGAACCGCCGTGAGCGTGGGGCGTCTGGTGGCGAAGGTCTCGGCGACGGCACCGCCGATCGCGCCACCGGCCCCGTAGGTAATCGCGCCTTGCCGTCGAGCAACGCGCCCGCTCACACCGGGAGCGAGTAGTCGAGCCACTGTTCGCGCTGGCCACCGACCCGGTCGTACAGAGACTGCGCCCGCGTGTTATCGAGGGCGGTCTGCCAACCAAGTGTGGTCGCACCGTGTTCGCGGCAGCGTTCCAGGCAGGCTGCGATCAGCTCGGCGCCAATCCGGCGGCCCCGCGCCCCGGGGGTTACAAACAGGTCGTTCATCACACCAATGCGCGAGGCGCTCAGCGTCGACCACGTCCAGAAGATCGTCGCGAACCCCATCGGCGTGCCGCTGTCCTCGCGTGCCAGGAGCTGCATTCCCTCGCGCTGCGGCTCGGCGATCAACGCGCGCGACATGGCCAGCAGCTCGTCGTCGCTCGGCGTCACCCCGTAGAAGTCACAGTAGCCGCGCATCAGGGGCAGCAGCTCGGGGAGATCGCCTTGGGTGACCACCGAGATCATCGGCCCATTGTTCAGGATCCGGCGGGCTGGCGATTCGTGCTCGGTTCGGTCCAGATACCGGCAGCTACCTTGTTGAGAATGCTCGCGCTGCTCAGGCGGATCGCGATTGACATCTCGCCGCTGCGGCACTCGCGCGGCTTCCGGTTGCTGATCACAGGGGAGACGATCTCCAACCTGGGCACCCAGGCCGCGCTGGTCGCCCTGCCCTACCAGATCTATGTGCTCTCGCACTCGGCGGCCCTGGTCGGGTTGCTCGGCGCCTTCGAGCTTGGGCCGATGATCGTCGTTTCGCTCCTGGGTGGTGCCGTAGCCGACCGCATGGATCGGCGGCTAGTGCTCGCGGCTGCCCAGGCCGGGGTCATGGCCGCGGCAGCGGCGCTGGCCACTGCGGCTTTCCTCGGCGATCCTCCGGTGTTCCTGGTGCTCGTGCTCGGAGGGCTGCTGGCCGGGAGCTCGGCGCTCGACAACACCATCCGTTCGGCGATCATCCCCGGCCTGCTCAGGCCAGAGGATCTGCGCTCGGGACTGGCCTTCAACTACGGCATGTACCAAGCCACCGGGATCATCGGCCCCGCCGTGGGTGGCCTTATCATCGCGGCCAGCGGCGTCGGCGTCACCTATGTCCTCGACGCCCTCACCTGTCTGGCCATGCTCGGTGTGGCGGTGGCCATCGGGCCACAGCATCCGAAGATGACCGAGCGCGCTTTGCCGATCACCCAGTCGATCCGGCAGGGACTGCGTTTCGTGCGCTCCAACAACGCACTTTCGGGCAGCTTTGCCATCGACCTCGTGGCAATGACGTTCGGCTGGCCGCGTGCGCTGTTCGCGGTCCTGTCGCTGACCGTCTACCACGCGGGAGCGAGCGGCACCGGTCTTCTCTATGCCGCCCTGTCGGCGGGAGGGACTCTGGCCGTCCTGACGTCGGGCTGGGCGTCCGGGGCGCGCCGGCTCGGACGAATCGTGATCTTCGCGGTCGTCGCCTGGGGCGCTGCCATCGCGCTCATGGGTCTCGTGCGGACGATTGGTCTGGGGATGCTGCTGCTGGCCATCGCCGGGTTTGCCGACGGGATCAGCGCGTTCTGCCGCTCGATGATCAACCAGACGGTCACGCCAGACGCGCTGCGAGGACGGATGAGCTCGGTGTACAGCCTTGTCGTCACCAGCGGACCCCGCCTCGGCGACATCGAGTCGGGTGTGGTCGCCGGCCTGACGTCGGCGGCGGTGTCGGTCACCACCGGCGGCCTCGCCTGCATTGCCGGGGTCGGCGCGATTGTGCTCGCCTTCCCCGAGCTTGCCAAGTACGACCAGGACGTGGCCAGCCGCAGGACGGCCGAGCTCGACCGCGGCGACGCCGGCAAGCCGTCCGGCGCCGGGGAAGCCGAGCTTGCCGTCAGTTAGCGTTAGCGCCGCGCGCTTGGGCGGCTCGACGTGGGGCGCGAGTTGGACGTGGCCCGCGAGCTCGACGACCGCGAGGCCGAGCCGCGCGACCGGGCTGTCGTTCGCCTCCGGGTGGGGCGCGGGCGAGTGCTACCCGGACGCTGGTCACGCGGAACCTCGGCGCGGACGACGTCCTTCACCAGTCGCCGGAGCTCGGCGTCAAGGAACTTGGCCATCCGCTCCTCGTCGCGTCGGATCGTCTTGGCCAGTTGGGCCGTGTCGCGGTCACCGACCTCGGTCGCGAAGGTCTCCAGCCGCGTGTAGATGGCGATTTCCACGTGTTCCTCGCGAAGCTCGTCCTGCACGTTGCGCAGGTGGGTCTCGGGCTGGGTGGTGATTGCGGCACGGGCGGTGCCCACCTGGCCCTTGACCGCCGCCACCGCCTTACCGGCCGCCTCGCCGACGGCGTCGGGGACTCCGGGAATGTTGGTCGCGCTCGGGGTCCCACCGCCCAACTGCTTGATCCTCGAGGCCACGGCGCGCTTGTGCGCCCTGGTCTCGCCGAGGTGCTTGCGCAGCCGGTTCTTGTACGACTGCTTCTTGGTCAGGTCGATGTGCGTGTTCAGAGTGGCTTCGAGCTCGGCCTCTTTCGCATGTGCCTCGCCCAGCCACTGCACGAGCTTGGTGTCACGTTGATTGAGGGTCTTCGTCGGCATCGACTTTCTCCTTTGTCAGTTGCGCGATCCACCAGCGTCCCCGGATGCGAGCTGGCGCTCCACCGCGGAGAGGATCGCGTGGCGGTGCCGGTTTGCTGTCTCATAAAGCGCGATGGCGGCGAGCTCGGCCTGGCTCGCGCGCTCGATGCGGTCAAGTACGTCCTGCGCGGTCATCCGGCGGTAGCCCTTCCACGGTTCGTCGACCGTCACCTGGGCGCCGGCGCCTTCCTCGGCGCCAGCCTCGGCGAACTCCTCGACCAGGGCCGGCTCCTCGGAAACGTGGACCGGCTCGGGTTCCGGTGGCTGGGATGGTGCGTGCGTGGGTTCGCGCTGCGCAACGCGTGGTTCGGTTGTCCGTCGCACCGGCGTGGCTCGGGCGCCTGTGCGGGGCGTGGCCGGCTTGGCTCTCTCCCGCGCCTGGGGTGGCGGCTCGGAGCTGTGGTCAGACCGCGACGCGACGCCAACCGCTCGGAGCGCGAGCGTGGCCATCTCCTCGGTTCCACGTACCGCCAGCGAGGCCGCGCGAACGAAGGCCCGCAAGGGCAGCATGACAATTTCGCCCACCATTGCGGTCTGTGTTACCCAGCCTCGGCCAAACCAACCGCCTTCCGGTCACAAAGCGAACGCGATGGCATAGGGTGTCGGTCGGCGGGAAGTACGCAACCGCACAGAACTCAGACCTAGGAGGCGTCCTGGATCTCGACCTCAAGGCGATCGTCAATGATGCGAGTCGGCTCGTTGGCGATGCGGGCCGGCTGGCCGGCGATGCCGGTCGCCTCGCCGAGCGGTTCGGCGACGAGGCATATTTCGCTGCGCTGTGCATTCGCAGCGGCATGGCCGGCCCCGAGCTGCCCCACCGGATCGCCCAGCTGTTGCTGGCGTTCGAGCGCTTCGGACTACTCGGCGGTGCGATCGCCGCGGGCGCGATTCGGCACGGCGATCGTCTGGCCCTGATCGATGAACGAGGCGAGCTCAGCTACCGGCAGCTCGATGAGCGCTCGAACGCGCTCGCCAACGCGTGGCGCGAGCATGGGCTCGAGCCCGGCGAGGGTGTAGCGATCCTGGTGCGCAACCACCGGGGCTTCATGGACGCCGTGTTTGCCGCCGCCAAATGTGGCGCCCGCATCATCCTGCTCAACACGTCGTTTGCCGGACCACAGATCCGCGAGGTCGCCGGCCGGGAGGGAACGGACCTGCTCGTCTACGACGACGAGTATTCGGAAACCCTCGGCGGGATCGAGCCGCCCCGCGGTCGCTGGCGGGCCTGGACCGACGACGAGGAGCGCGCCGCGGATACGCTCGACGCCCTGATCGCCGGGGCCGAGTCGACGGCCCCACCCAAACCCGGGGTGTCGCCGAGGATCACGATCCTGACCAGCGGAACGACCGGGACGCCGAAGGGCGCGCCACGGGGCGAGCCACGCTCGCTGGCGCTGATCGGGGGACTGCTCAGCAAGGTCCCGTTCCACGCGCGCGAGGTGACCGAGCTGTGCGTGCCAATGTTTCACGCTCTCGGCTTCATGCAGGCCATCGTCGGCGTCGCGTTCGGATCGACGCTCGTCGTGCGCCGGCGCTTCGATCCCGAGGTGACGCTCGAGAGTCTCGAGGAGCACGAGGCCACGGCGATGGTGGTCGTCCCCGTCATGTTGCGACGGATCGTCGATCTCGGCCAGGACGCGATCGAGCCGCGAGACCTGTCGCGGCTGCGAATCATCTTCGTGAGCGGATCGGCGCTGGGAATCGAGTTGACCAGGCAGTCGCTGCGGATGTTCGGGCCGGTGATCTACAACCTCTATGGCTCGACGGAGGTCGCCTACGCGACCATCGCCACGCCGGACGACCTCACCGAAGAGCCGGGCACGGTGGGCAGGGTGGTGCGCGGGTCGGTGGTCAAGATCCTGGACGAGAACGGCGAGGAAGTGCCGCAGGGCGAGCCCGGCCGGATCTTCGTCGGCAACCTCTCGCAGTTCGAGGGCTACACGGGCGGCGGTGGCAAGGACGAGGTTGGCGGTCTGATGTCGTCCGGTGACGTCGGTCACTTCGACCGAGCGGGCCGCCTTTACATCGACGGGCGCGATGACGAGATGATCGTCTCTGGGGGCGAGAACGTGTTCCCGGCCGAGGTCGAGGAACTGCTGGCCAGCCACCAGGCCATCAACGAGGCGGCGGCGATCGGCGTCGGGGACGACAGGTTTGGCCAGCGGCTGAAGGCGTTCGTCGTGCGCGAGAAGGGCCAGGAGTTGGGCGAGGACGACGTCAAGGCCTACGTCAAGGACAACCTGGCCAACTACAAGGTCCCGCGTGAGGTCGTGTTCGTCGACGCCCTGCCCCGCAACCAGACCGGCAAGGTGCTCAAGCGCGAGCTGGCCGATCTGGACGGCGAGGGGGCAACACCCTGATCGAGCTGGGGGTCGTGCCGGGGGGTTCGTCGATTGCGTTGGCCTATCCTCGCCAGCGATGGTCCTTCCGCCCGGACACGCCAACGCCGTCCTCGCCCGGCGGCAGTTCAGCCGGCGCGAGAAGTGGATGGTCGGCTCGGTGCTCGCGGCCAGCGCAGCGATCGTATTGGTCGTTCTCGTTGCGGTGCTGAGCTCGGCCAGCAAGCCGGCCAGCGGATGCCTGAATGTCGACGTCCCCGGGCCGATTGGTGCCCAGGAGTTCCGTCAGTGCGGGACGCAGGCACGCCAGTTCTGCCGATCGATCTCCACCGCGAGCGGCCTGAGCGCGCCGGCACGGCAGGACGTCGAGACGGCGTGTCGCAAGACGGGCCTGCCGACCGGCTGACAGCGGTGCACCGGGGGGCGACCCCACAACGCGCCGCGCCCCGGCCCGCGATAGCCTCGCACCCGCCAATGACCGATGCCGCCGCCTTCCGCTCGCAGTTTCCGGTCCTCGAGCGGGTGGCCTACCTGAACGCCGGCACAGAGGGACCGATCCCACGGCGGGCGGCTGAGGCGGTTCACCAACGGATCGACTCAGAGGTCAACGACGGTCGCTGCGGGCGGCCGTATTTTGAGCGGCTGATGGAGTTGGCCAAGAATGCGCGGGCCGGGTACGCCGCCGTGCTCGGGTGCGACCCCGTCGACGTGGCGCTGACCGGATCGACGACCGACGGAGTGAACACCGTGATCGCCGGCCTCGACCTCCGGCCCGGCGATGAGATCCTCACCACCGATCAGGAGCATCCTGGGCTGCTCGCGCCGCTCGGCCGGGCGCGCCGGCGCCACAGCATCAGGGTCCGCGCGGTCCCATTTGCCGAGATCGCGGGCGAGGTCAAGAGCTCCACCCGGCTGATCGCCTGCTCGCATGTCTCGTGGGTCAATGGCTCGATCGTCGACGTCGCGGCTCTGACTGCCACCGGCGTGCCCGTACTGCTCGATGCCGCCCAGGCGATCGGGGCGATCCCGCTCGGCGTCGAGGCGCTGGGCGTCGATTTCTATGCCGCGTCGGGCCAGAAGTGGCTATGCGGTCCCGAGGGGAGCGGGTGTCTGTATGTGCGTCGCGCGCGCATCGATGAGCTGCTGATCCCCTGGCCCGGCTACGGCTCGGTGGCGGATCCGGCCAACGCGCTCGAGTTCGAGCCGGCCGACGACGTCCGGCGCTTTGACCACGGCTTCCCGACCGGAATGCGCAGCGCCTGGGCGCTCGCCTCGCTGGCTGTTTTCCAGGAGGCGGGCTGGCCGTGGGTCCACGAGCGGGCCGCCAGGCTGGCCGCCTCGCTGGCCGACCGGTTGCGCGAACGGGGCCTCGGCGTGGCCCCGCGCGACCGCTCGACGCTCGTCTCCTGGCAGGCCGCCGATGCCGAGGCCGAGGTGACCCGGCTGGCCGAGAGGGGATTCGTCGTCCGCAACATCCCCGCCTTCAATCTGATCCGCGCTTCCGTGGGCGCGTGGACCTCCGAGGACGAGATCGACCGGCTGGCCGACCTGGCCGCGGCCTAGCGAATGCGCTCGGCGTGCGTGTAGACGTTGACCCGCTCGCGGCGCGCGAACCCGCACAGGGTCATTCCGCGCTCGGCGGCCAACTCGATGGCCAGTGAGCTCGGCGCCCCCACCCCAACCAGGATTGGAGCGCCCGCCACCGCGGCCTTCTGGACGAGCTCGAACGACAGCCGGCCGCTGACGCACAGGATCCGCTCCCCGAGCGGCACCAGCCCGTCGAGCAGCGCCCGACCCACGACCTTGTCCATCGCGTTGTGTCGTCCGACGTCCTCGTGGGTGACGAGAACCCGGCCGTCGCGGTCGAACAGCCCGGTCGCGTGCAGTCCGCCCGTGCGAGCGAAGCCCGGCTGGACGAGGCCATCCGGCAGTCGGGCCACGAGTCTGCGATTCGACGACGGGTCCGGCCGGGAGCGGGGCGCTGTATACCGCCACCTCCTCGAGCGCGCCCTTGCCGCACACTCCGCACGACGACGTGGTGTAGAAGCGCCGCCGGCTCGGGTCGCGAAGCATCGGACCGGCGACCTCGATGATGTTGGCGGCGAAGTCCTCGGTGGGCTCGGCCCGGCGCGGGCCGTCGATCAGTCCCTCGGTATAGAGAAAGCCGAGCGCCAGCTCCTCGTCATGACCCGGCGTGCGCATCGTCACGGCGAGTGGCTCGCCGCCCACCCGGATCTCCAGCGGCTCCTCGATGGCTACATCGTCTTCGCCGTGGTCGTGGCGGACCTTGACGTAGCTGGTGGCCATCAGCCCGCGGCTTGGCGGGCCCGCGCGATCGCCTGATCCATCGCGGACCCCGGGTCGGGCACGGCCGGCCCGTGACCGACGACGAGTACCGTTGGCTCCAGCTCCCGCAGGGCCTGGGCGGACTCGATGTCCTTGGCCTTGTCCCAGGTGGCCATCGTCGCGAACGGAAAGCGGATGTAGAAGTGGCTCGAGACGCTCGGTCGCCCGTAGGTGGTGAATACGTCGCCGCCGATCAACGAGCGATCGCGCGTATCGAGGAACGCGACGTGGCCTGGCGTGTGCCCCGGGCTCGTGATCACCTCGAGACTCCCGACGCGATCCCCGGGGGCGAGCCGCACATCGGGCGTCGTCTTCAGCGTCGGCCACGAGCCGGGCAACTTGCCCGGTACGACGTTCTCGCCGGCGTGGATCCGAGCGTCGAGGTCGGGCATCATGACCTCGACCGAGCTCCCGAGCCGCTCCTTCAGCGCGTCCAGCGAGCCGACATGATCGCCATGGCCGTGGGTCAGAACAATCCGCTTCACCGATCCCCCGGCTGCCTTCAGCAGATCGCCGCTCGAACCGCCGACCATCGTGTCCACCAGCGTGAAACCATCGTCCTCACGTACGAGGTACGCGTTGACGAAACGCAGGCGTGTGAGCTGGCTGAGGTTGCCGCTGACTGGGGTGGTCTTCAAGACTGTTCTCCGTCCGGGGCTCCGGCGGGCCAGAACTCTGTCGACAGGTCACCGTCGCCGGCGTGGTGCGGGCCGAACACCAGCACCTCGAGGCCGTCGGGGCCGGCCTCGAACGCGCGCATCGACTCGGGTGCCAGACGGATCGCGTCAAGCGTGGTGATCTCGTGGATCTCGTCATCGATCTTCATCCGCCCGCCGCCGCCCAGCACGACGTAGACCTCCTCGGCGTGCTGGTGGCGGTGGCCGAAGGCTTGGCGTGTGTCCGGGCGGACGCGGTGGAACGCGACGCCGATCCGCGAGGTGTTGAGGGCCTGGCGGGCGAAGCGGGCTTCCCCGAGGTCACCGAAGCCGAACCTGGGGGCCTGGTCCTCAACATCCTCGAGGTTGAGAAGCGTGAAGCCGGCGCCGCCGGGTAGATAGCCGACGCCACCGAGAGGCTCGAGCTCGATCGGCTCGGGCGAGCCGTCGAGCAGATCCATCACCTCGGCCATCGCGGACCGTCCCGACTCGGTCTGGATCTCCTTCAGGGCGGCCTCGAGCGCCTCCTGGCTGGCCCATAGCTCAGTCACCCACACGACGTCCGGGACCGCGCGTGAGCGGTTGATCACGTACAACTCGCATCCCGTTGTTGAACGCAATGCGTCCGCGACTTCGAGCATCCGCTGCGCGAGAGCTTCCCCCGAACCCTCGCGCGCGGTCATCTTCACGTAGCGCGAAACAGCTGTCATGCAACCTACGCTAGTACACGGCTGGCTACGCCGCCGGGCACGCGGCCTCGGCGGCCTGCTGCTGGGCGACCGGCACCCTCGACTTGATGATCTCGACGCACACCTCGTGGGCTGCCTGCTTGACGGCGATTTTGTTCCCCGACCCGGCCTGGTTGCAGATGTTGTTGAGCTTGGCCTTGAGCGAGTCGGACAATCCCTGTTCCTTGCTAATTGCCTGCTTGCACAGTTGCACCGCCTGGGCCAGCGTGGCGCTGCTCAGACCGGCCGTGTTGGGAACGTTGGTCCCTGAGCCCGAGCCCGACCCGGCGTTTGTCGAGGTGGTCGCTGCCTGAGTCGCGGCCCCGGCGCTGCTCGAACTCGATGACGATCCGCCGCCGCTGCTCCCGCAACCGGCCACTATGACGCTGGCAGCGATCATCGCCAGCAGAGTGCACAGCCTCTTCATCTCAGATCCTCCTAGTCGTTATCTCGAGGTGGGCGCTGCGTTCCCCTGGCCGCCCCCGGCCGCACCTTAGCCGGGCGTCGGTCGAATCCCGGTCTCGACTTGGGCTCGATCTGGTCCCATGAATCGCGTCCAGATCGATAACGTCGCGTCACCGTGAGCGAGCTGGAGGTGAACTGATGGCGAACCTGGACGGCAGTTCCACTGCGGAGATCGAGGCCCCGCTCGACCATGTATGGGCAGTGGTGGAGGACGTGGAGACGGCTCCAGAGTGGCAGGGTGGACTGAAGGGGATGCATGCCCTCGAGCGCGATGGCGATGGGCGCGCGGTCGTGTGCGAGGTCGAGACGGATGCCAAGGTCCGAACGATCAAGTCCACCGTTCGCTTCGACTACGAGGGGGCTCCGGGGCAGCTCACCTGGGACCAGGAGAAGGGCGAGCTGAAGTCGGTCCACGGCAGCTGGGAGCTCGAGGATCTGGGCAACGGTCGCACGCGGGCCACGTACGCGCTCGAGGTCGACCTCGGGCGGATGTTGAGCCTGGTAATTCGCGGGCCCCTGGTAGGGCTGCTGCGTGACAACCTCGTCGGCGCCCGTGCCGGGGAGTTGAAGAAGCGCGCGGAAGCCGGCTAGCGGGAAACAGCGACCGACCGCCGCACACTGTATCGCACACGCCGTACACTGTATTCCATAGCCTGTGGCCGTGCCGAATCGAGCATCACGGCTTGACTGGGACGCGGCGCATGGGGAGAGCCCGCATCTCTCGCGGCAGACCATCGTCGACGCGGCGATCGCGATCGCCGACAGCGAAGGGCTCGCGGCGGTCTCGATCCGGCACGTGGCGGCGAGGCTGGCCACTCGGCCGATGAGCCTCTACACCTACATCGCCGCCAAGGACGACCTGCTGGCGCTCATGGCCGACGAAATCACCGCAGAGGCGATCCTGTCCGACCCCCTGCCCGACGACTGGCGTGCCGCCCTGCGCATGATCGCCGGGCGGTCGCACGAGGTGTTCGTCGCGCATCCATGGGTGCTCGAAATCGCCGGACGCCGAACCCATCTAGGGCACAACGCGATTCGCCACGCCGAGCAGTTGCTGACCGCCGTCGCCCCGCTTGGATTGAGTGCACCAGACGCGTGGAGCGTCCTCTACATCGTCAATGATTACGCCCTCGGTCACGCCATGCGGGTCACACAATTAACCAAAGAACCTGCCGTCGGCTATCCACAATTCGACGTTGCCACGGCCCCGCACCTGGCCCGGGCATTGCCGACGGCCGAGCTGCGGCGCGACCGCGACACCTTCGAGACGGGACTCGACACGGTGCTCGACGGGATCGAGCGACGATTCGGACCCGAGGACGCTTCGGGCGCGGGCTGACCCAAGATGCTCAATCTTCCCGACCAGATCAGCGCCTGCCTGTTTGACCTCGACGGTGTCCTCACGCAGACGGCCAAGGTCCATGCCGAGGCGTGGAAGCAGAGCTTCGACTCCTACCTGCGTGAGCGTTCGCGACGCACCGGCGAGCCGTTCCGCGAGTTCGACCTCCACAGCGACTACGACAGCTACGTCGACGGTAAGCCGCGACTCGACGGCGTCCGCTCATTCCTGCAGTCGCGCAAGATCGAGATCCCCCAGGGCGACCCGTCCGACCCACCGACGGCAGAGACGATCCACGGGCTGGGCACGCGCAAGAACGACCTCGTCCTTCGGCTGATTGACGAGCGCGGCGTCGAGCCCTACGAGGGCTCGGTCAAGTTTGTCCACAGAGCTCGCGATAACGGACTGAAGTGCGCCGTGGTGTCGTCGAGTAACAACACCCAGGAGGTCCTCGAAGCCGCTGGTATCGATGGTCTGTTCGACGCTCGCATAGATGGGCTCGTGGCCGAGCGCGAGCACCTCAAGGGCAAGCCGGCTCCGGATACCTTCCTGGCCGGTGCCCGCGCCGTCGGGGTGAAAGCGGCCAACGCGGCCGTGTTCGAGGACGCCCAGGCCGGCGTTGAGGCCGGACGCGCGGGCAACTTCGGCTGGGTGATCGGAGTCAATCGCACCGGACAGGCACGGGAGCTGCGCGAGCACGGCGCCGACATCGTGGTCGACGATCTCGAGGAACTGCTCGAGCGAGAGTGATCGCCGCCGACCATTTCACGGTCAATCCGTGGACCGTCCCCGAGCGTCAGCTGAACCTCGAGGTCCTGGCCCAGACCGAGTCGATCTTCGCCCTGTCGAACGGGCACATCGGGATGCGCGGAAATCTCGAGGAGGGAGAGCCCAGCGGGGTGCCCGGCACCTACCTCAATGCCTTCTTCGAGACCCGGCCGCTGCCCTACGCGGAGAGCGGCTACGGCTACCCCGAGGCCGGCCAGACGATGATCAACGTCACCAATGGCAAGCTGATCCGTCTGCTGGTCGATGATGAGCCGTTCGACGTACGCTACGGAAAGCTCCTCGACCACGAGCGTGTGCTCGACATGCGCGAGGGGGTCCTGCGCCGCAGTGTGCACTGGAGCTCGCCGGCGGGCCAGGAGGTTCGCATCAACACCATCCGCCTGGTCTCGTTCATGCATCGCGCGATCGCCGCCATCTGCTACGAGGTGGAGACGGTGGGCGAGGACGCTCGGATCGTCGTGCAGTCCGAGCTGGTGACCAATGAGCCGCTCCCCGTTCATATGAACGATCCTCGTGCCGCCGCCGCTCTGAGGGCGCCGCTTGACGCCGAGTTCAACTCCCACCACGACCTGCGCGCCCTGCTCGCCCACCGCACGCGGGCCAGCCGCTTGCGAATGGCCTGCGCGATGGATCACATTATCGATGGACCCGAGGGCACGGTAGCGACCGGAGAAAGCGACCCCGATCTGGCCCGCGTCACGATCAGCACCGAGCTCGCCCCGGGGCAGAAGCTGCGGGTGATCAAATTCCTCGCCTACGGATGGTCAAGCCGTCGCTCGCTGCCCTCGCTGCGCGACCAGGTCGATGCTGCGCTGGCGTCGGCGAGGCGCACGGGATGGGACGGACTGCTGAAGGGTCAGCGCGAGTTCCTGGACGAGATTTGGGGCGGCGGCGACATCGAGCTCGAGGGCGATGCCGCTCTCCAGCAGTCCTTGCGCTTCGCGCTATTTCATGTCGTCCAGGCAGCCGCCCGCGCCGAGCGTCGCGCCATTCCCGCCAAGGGGCAGACGGGCAACGGCTACGACGGCCATACGTTCTGGGACACCGAGGCATACACCGTCCCTGTCCTCAGCTACGTGCATCCGCCTGCCGCCCGCGACGTTCTGACCTGGCGCCATACCACGATGGATCAGGCCCAGGAGCGCGCCCGCGTGCTCGGCCTCGACGGCGTCGCCTTTCCGTGGCGGACGATTCGCGGTCACGAGTGCTCGGGTTACTGGCCGGCCGGCACCGCGGCCTTCCACATCAACGCCGATATCGCCAATGCGGTTCGCCAGTACCTGGCCGCCAGCGGCGATGAGCAATTCGAGAAGGGCTACGGGATGGAGCTCGTCGTGGCCACGGCGCGCCTGTGGCGTTCGCTCGGTCACCACGACACAGGCGGCGGCTTCCGCATCGACGGCGTCACGGGTCCCGATGAGTACACGGCGCTGGTCGACAACAACGTGTACACGAACCTGATGGCAGCCCGCAACCTGACCTTCGCCGCCGAGCTGGCCAACCGCCACCCTCAGACCGCCCGGGGTCTCGGCGTGAACGCCGAGGAGGTGGCCAGCTGGCGAGACGCCGCTGGCGCGGTCGTGATCCCGTCCGATCCGGACCTCGGCGTGACGCAGCAGAGCGAGGGCTTCACGCGCCAGCGCCGGTGGGACTTCGACAAGACGGCGCCTGGCCAGTATCCGTTGCTGCTGCACTTCCACAACTATCTGCTCTACAGCAGTCAGGTCGTCAAGCAGGCCGACCTCGTCTTCGCGCTGTACACGTGCGGTGAATACTTCAGCGCCGAACAGAAGGCGCGAGACTTCGACTACTACGAGCGCATTACGGTCCGCGATTCGTCCTTGTCGGCTGCGGTTCAGGCCATCGTCGCCTCAGAGGTCGGGTATCTCGAGCTCGCCTACGACTACCTCAGCGAGACAGCGTTCGTTGACCTGCGCGATCTCAACGACAACACCCATGATGGTGTTCACATGGCCTCCCTGGCCGGATCCTGGCTCGTGATCGTGGCCGGATTTGGCGGCCTGCGCGACTACGACCACAAGCTGTCGTTTGCTCCCCGGCTGCCGATGCGCTTGGCCCGGTTGCGCTTTGGACTGTGCTACCGCGGGCGACGCCTCAAGATCGACGTCAGCCCGGAGGAGGCGCGCTACGAGCTGGCCCAGGGAGATCCGATCGAGCTGACCCACCACGGCAAGTCGTTCAAGCTCCGCAAGGGCTCCCCGAAGACCCGGCCGATCCCGGCCATCAGCCCCGGCGAGCCCCCTCCGCCGCCGCATGGGCGCGCCCCGCGCCGGCGCCATGGCGAGGCGTGAGTTCTCCGGGCTTGCGGGCGATCAGCAGCAGGGTATGGCCGAAACGGGCTGCGCGCGAGCGCGCGCCGAGCGCGTCGAGCGGCTGCATGGTCCGCTGTACGGCGGCGGGCAGCCGGCGCCAGGTGTAGGTGACGGCGTAGAGCTCGGGAATGAGCCCGACGCCGACGGCCTGAGAGGTGAGCGCTCGCGGCGAGAGCGGGATGTCGTCCGGGGTTCCGTGGGCTGCGATGGCGAGTCCCGTCCGGTTGGCCAGCGCCAACCCCAGCCCCACCGGGTGCCACAGACCCGGCTCGATCGCGACCAGCGCGCCTCCCGGTGCAAGCAGCCGCGTCGCCTCGGCAAAGACCGGCCCTAGCGGGCCCTGAAAGGCGAGGTGATGCAGAACCAGCCGGTAGAGGACGATGTCGAACGAGT
Organism: uncultured Solirubrobacterales bacterium; assembly: GCA_963749545.1. Lineage (GTDB taxonomy): Bacteria > Actinomycetota > Thermoleophilia > Solirubrobacterales > Solirubrobacteraceae > Palsa-465. Next base: position 31,916 of record CAVVNG010000006.1, on the reverse strand, counting down.
CCTCGGCGAACTCGAGTCGGCCGGCATGACCGAGACACGCCTCGTCAGCCTGTCCGGTGGCGATCACCCCGGCGACCCGGTCGGCATCGGCGTCGACGGCCACAAGCCGGAAGGCCGGCGCGGGGAACAGATGGCGCCCGGGGAACCACCCGGCCCCCACCGACAGCACATCCCCGCCGGCCAGCGGCAGGTAACGGGCGAGGAGCGCCTGCTCCCGCCGCATCATCTGCCGGTAGTGGACTTCGAGCGTCGGCCGCCTGCTCAGGCGATCGAGCAGGCTGTTTTCGCGATAGGGCCGGGAGCCGGTCACCCCACCTACGACTTGGTCGATGCCACGAAGCCGCGAACATCGGCCGCGGGCTCCGAGTACGCGTCGCCGAGGGCATCCTCCATCGCTTTGATGTACTCGGTGGTCCACGACGGGAGCGCGTAGTCGATGGCGGTGAGGAACTCGAGCGTGGCGGCGAGACGGATGTCGGCGATCGAGGGTGAGTCGCCACCGACGAACTTCCGGCCGTTCAGGAAGAACTCACGATAGACCTCGAGCGGTCGGGCCAGCGCCTCAGTCGCGTCGCGTTGGGCCTGTGTCTTCAGCCCGTCGTCGGCGGCCGACGAGCCGACCTCGCCGGCGTACTGCGGGAAGCCGAGGCTGGGATACGTGGCCCGGGCGACGAGCGGGTACAGGGTTCCAATGAGGTAGAACATCGCGCTGTCGACCATCGCCCGCTCGGCCGGATCGGTCGGGTAGAACTGGGTCAGGCCGTGCTTGTTGCACAGGTACTGCATGATCGCGCAGCTCTCCCACAGCGATCCCTGAGGCAGCCCCTCCTCCTCGAGCAACGGCGTCAGGTCGGCTGGGTCCTTGGCCAAGAACTCGGGCGTGCCCTTCTTGCCCCAGACGTCGACCTCTTCGAACTCTAGGCCCGCGGCGCGCACGAATATCCGGGCCGATAGGTTGTTGACGCTCGGCTTGAGCACGCTCAGTGTGTTTGCGGCCATGTGATCCTCTCCTCGGGTCGGCGGGCTTCTATTTGTATGGGTCCTGTGGTGATCGGTCGTCCGACAACGACTCCCGCGATCGCGCGGTCAGATCCTCGATGGCATCGGCCAGATGCACCTGATCGATGTTGTAATCACCTCGGCCCGTGCGCAGCTTGTGCGCCTCGAGCAGCACCTCGGCGTGGGTGAATCCGTGCGGCGGCTCGAACCGGTACGACGCCAGCTCGATCAGCAGCCCCAACGGGTCCTCGAAGTAGATCGAGTCCATGAAGCCGCGGTCCTTGACCCCGCTGTGGCGGATCCCGCGCTCGTCCAGCCGCTCCACGGCCTGCTTGAACGTGGCCTGGGATACCGCGAAGGCGAGGTGGTGAACGCACCCGGGGTCGGTCGGGGTCCTTGCCGGATCAGCCTGGCGGTCCTCATTGGTGAAGACCGTGATCAGGCGGCCGTCGCCGGGGTCGAAGTACAGGTGGCTCTCGGACGGGTTGTCCAGGTTGGGCTGCTCGAACACGAACGGCATCCCGAGCACGCCTTCCCAGAAACGGATCGAGGTCTGCCGGTTCGCTCCCACGATCGTGATGTGGTGTACGCCTTGGCTTTGAAGCTTGCGCAACGACCCTCCTAACGCTCGACGAGTTTCGACTTGTATTCGCTGCGGTGCAAGGTGCCCCAGGGCACGAGTTCGACGTGCGTCTGAACGACAAGGAGGTCGCGGAGCCGCCCGCGGATCTCGTTGACCAGATCCTGCGTGCCCGCGTGCCGCTCGGCCAGCTCGACGCTGATCGGTAGCGGCGGATCCTGCTTGACGCCGGGCGCGCGAGGCTTGACGAGTATGTGGCCGCTGACCTCGGGCGCGAATGCGCTCACGACCTCGCGAATCGCCGAGGGGAACACGTTGACGCCGCGCACGATCAGCATGTCGTCGGTGCGCCCGATGCAGCGCACCCGAGCGCCTGTTCGGCCACATCGGCAGGGACTGGTGCTCACCTGGACGTGATCGCGGGTGCGGAAGCGCAGCAGCGGCGCGGCTCGGTGGCGCAGGTGGGTCAGCACCAGCTCGCCGGTGGCTCCGTCGTCGAGCGCCCGCGGCCGTTCCGAATCGGGATCGATCAGCTCGGCGTGCACGAAGTCGCGTGCCCCCAGGTGCATACCGGCCTGCTCCTCGCACTCGCCCCATAACGAGACCCCGATATCGCCGATTCCCATCGCCTCGGTGACCTTCGCACCCCAGCCCGCCTCGAGCATGGCGCGAAACGCGGGCTCGCCGCCGCCCGGCTCACCGGCCACGAGGACGCGTTCGATGCTGGAGTTGTGGAGCTCAAAGCCGTGCTCGCCGGCCCATTCGATCAGGTAGGCGGCGTACGAGGGGGTGACCGCGGCGACCTGCGGGCGCAGCCTGTCGATGGCGGTGACGAGTCGCTCGGTGTTGCCCGTGCCGACCGGGATGAGGCTCAGGCCGATGCGATCGAATGAGGCGAGCGCAGCGCCGGCCACGAACGGCCCGGCGTTGTAGCTCGTGACGATGCGCTGCCCGGCGCTGGCCCCCGAGGCGGCGTAGCTGCGAGCCGACCCCGTGACCCAATTGTCCAGATCGCCCGCCGTCAGCGGGATGTAGCTGGGAACGCCCGTTGTTCCGCTCGTGCTGTATATGCGAACTATCTCGGACGGCGCGACGCAGAGGTGGGCCCCGAACGGGTTCTCAGGGGTGCAGCTCGCGCGTAGTTCACGCTTTTCCGTGAGGGGCAGCCGTCCGATGTGTTCGAGGCCGCCGGTCTGCTCGGCGGTCGAGAACCCGGCCGTGCTCAACTTGGTCCGGTAGAACGGTGAGTGCTCATAGAGATACGCGAGTTGCCGCCGGTAGCTGGCGTCATCGAGCTCGAGCTGTCCGGGCCAGGGCCGTGTCTCGACTTCCGGTTCAAGCATCGTTCTTGCCGGGTGGTTCGTACTCGATTGCCTGCTCGGCCCGGGACGCCATCAGGAAGCCGAGGGGCTGCTGCTGCTCCTCGATCAGGTGGGCCAGAAGCCCGGCGGTTCGGGCCAGGATCGGGACGGCCTTGACGACGGCGGAGTTGAAGCCAAGGTCGAGCATGACCGCGGCGATCGGCATCGAGACGTTCATCGGCAGAGGCTTGCCGTACGCCTGGGCCGCGGCGTCGCGGAAGGCGTTGGCCAGGGTGACGTGCGGACCGCCGACTTTACGTTCTTCGGCCAGCGCGAGGATCCGCTCGGCTCGCGGGTCGAGCGGGCGATGAACGGGGTGGCCAAAGCCCGGCAGCTTGCCGCCCGCGTCGCGGGTCTCCTGTGCGATTCGCTGCGCAACGCGGTCGGGGTCGCCGCCTTGTTCGACCTCGGCCTGCGCCGTTTCCAGCATCTGCGCGCAGGCCTCGGAGGTGCCGAGGATCACCGGACCGGCGCCGAGGATTCCTGCGGCGACGGCGCCGTGCAGCGAATCGGGGTCTGCCGCCAGGGTCATTCGCGCGGCCACGTTGGTCGGCATCATCCCGTGCTCGGCGATCGCGATCAGCAGCAGATCGAGGAAGAAGCGCTCGTCCTCGCTCGGCTCGCGCCCCGTGAGCAGCAGGTAGAAGTAATCGGTGAAGGTCAGGTTGCCCATCACATCGCCACACAGATCCCGACCCCTCACCTCGACCCGGTCCGGATAGGCCTGACTGATGTGGGTGACCGGCCTTCCCGGCTTACCGATCTGCATGCTGCGGCCTGGCGGGCATCGGCCCGACGCTAAGTCCGCGGCTGCGAGGTGTCAAGCCTTGGCGCGACTGCGGGCTGGTCTTTGTTCGAGGGTCCACGACCTGCAATCCTAGGTTGATGAACACCTCAACTGTTGAGATCTCCACTGCCGACGGGGTAGCCGACGCCTACCTCGCCCGTCCGGACGATGCCCCGCGTGCCGGCGTGCTCTTCATCATGGACGCGTTCGGGCTGCGCCCGGCGATCGAGGAGATGGCCGGTCGCATCTCGCAGCAGGGCTACGTCGTGCTGGCGCCCAACGTCTTCTATCGCGCCGGCCGCGCGCCTGTTATGCCGGTACCGGACCTGAGCGATCCCGACAGCAGAGGCAAGTTCTTCCAGTCCCTGCGGCCGCTGATCGACCAGCTGACCCCGGAGAAGGTGGCTCGCGACGGCGAGGCGTACCTCGACTATCTCACCGACCTCGTGCCCGGGCCCGTGGCCATCACCGGCTACTGCATGGGGGCGCGGCTGGGCTGGCGGATCGCTGCCGCGTATCCGGACCGGGTGATCGCGCTGGCCGGCTTCCACGCCGGCGGGCTGGCCACCGATGCGCCCGACAGTCCCCACCTGTCCGCGGGCGAGATCACCGCCGAGCTGTATTTCGGCCACGCCGACAACGACCAGAGCATGAGCCCCGACGCGATCGCGACGCTCGAACAGGCCCTCACCGACGCAGGGGTCGAGTACCGCTCCGAGGTGTACGAGGACGCGACCCACGGCTACACGATGTCCGACACCGCCGCCTACAGCGAGGGTGCCGCCAAGCGCCACTTCGACGAGCTGTTCGCACTGCTCGAGCGGACGGCAAATGAGCGCAAAATGGTGTGAGGCACGCTGGCGCGCGTTGGGGGCGCTTGCTGACGAGGGGTCGCAGGTCTGGTGGCGGCGGTCGAGGCCGGGTGGGGGTCTCACGGGCCGGTTGCCCGGGGACCGACCGCCCACGGCCGGCCGCGGCCGCGAGTGTGACGTTGCTCCACCGACTCAACAACCGGGAACAACCGGCGTGCCACCGCCGTCATCCCAGGTATGGCGGCAAGTCATCAGACGTCTTACAAACACGCCGAGCAGCCCAACATGCTCGCGCCTGGCGACGGGAGCCGACTCGCCCTGCGGCCGATCCGGCCGACCGATCGCCAGGGGATGGATGACCTGTTCTCCCGGCTGAGCCCGCGGTCGCGCCACCGCCGCTTCCTGACCCCCAAGCCGACGCTCAGCCCGCGCGAGCTCGACTTCCTCACCAACGTCGACCACGTGACGCACGAGGCGATCGTCGCCGTTGATCGCGGCGATGGCGCGATCGTGGGCGTGGCTCGCTACGTCCAGGATGGCCGACCGGGAGTGGCCGAGGTTGCCGTCGAGGTGGCCGACGACATGCATAACAGAGGGCTCGGCTCCGTGCTCGTCGCGCGCACGATTGAGCGCGCCGGCGAGAACGGGTTCACCCGACTCACGGCCATGACGTTGTGGGACAACGCGCCGGCGCGGGCGTTGATGCAACGGTTCGGGTTCCGCCCCGTCGCCTCGCGCGGGACGACGATCTCGTTGGCGCTCGACCTGACTAGTGGTAGCCGATCCGGGCCGTGATCTCGGTCGCGGCGTAGCCGGACCTAGCAGGGGCTCCATGATCGCTGGAGGAACTGCTTGTCGAGGAGCTGGCCCGAGTTGAGCGTGAGAGTCACGCCCGAGTAGTACTGGCGACCTGCGCACATCCGGCTGCCGAACAGATGGATCGAGACCAGCGCCGTGTGGGTCGGCGCCGCGGCACAGTTGGGGGTGCAGCCATGGTAGGAGGCATTCCCGCTGCCAACCGCCGTCGGGCCGCCCCAAGAGGTCCACTGAACGCCACCCACCGATAGGGTTCCGTCGGCGGTGAGCTGTAAGGACGAGGGTCGCTGAGCGGGTCGACCCACCGCGCCCTGGAAATACACGGAGGCCGCGGAGGTTGCGGTGGTCGTGGTGATCGGGGTCGCCGTGCTGGTCGACGGGTTCGTCGCCGTGGAGCTCACCGGCGTGACAACGTGGGTGATCACCGTGGTCGTGGTCGTCCCGCCGCAGGCCGCGAGGACAGGAACGGCGGCCAGGACGAGGGCCAGGGGCGGTCTCACCTTGACTCGGTATCGACAATCAGCACGTTGCAGCGTGCCTTGTGCGACACCTGGTTGGGCACGTTGCCCAGCGTGAGGCGCCCCGCACCGTGCATTCCCTTGCTCCCGACGACAATCAAGCCAGCATCGACGTCCGACGCCACCTGCAGCAGCGCGTCGACCGGATCGCGCTCGATGGCGTGGGTCGTGACCTTCACATGCTGCATCCGCACGGCCGCGGCGGCCTCGCTCAGCGTGGCCTCCACCTTGGCGTCAGGGAGTGGAGCCCACACCTTGGCGGCTCCCTCGGGCGCACCGGCGATCTTCACTCCACGCAGGGGCGTAAACGCCGACACGACGTGCACGTCCGCGCCGAGCGCCTTGGCCAAGCGCACGGCCTCTTCGACGGCGAGCGTGGCGCGGTCCGAGCCATCGGTCCCCACAACGATCGAGTCACCCATCGACCACCTCTCCCTCGAGACGAATGAGCCGCAACCTGACGGACCGTACCGCACGCGAGCAAGGCGCGTCGCCGACGCCTCGCTCCTCGACTGCGCTCCGACGCCGGGCGATTCGCGTGTCCGGTGCTGGCGCTGTGAGGTGGCGTCGGCGCGTTGCCCCTGTAGCGGTCGAGCTACTGAAGTGCTTCGGCTAACTTTTCGAGAACTGATGGACATGAGCAGCGGCGACTACTGGCTCGGTCGCGGGCCACACGCGACGCCGGACGAAGGGCGGTGCGCGATGGAGTGGGTCAGCCACCTCGCGGGTGAGCGGCACAACGACCGGCCCGCGTGCGTAAGCCCGGCCCTGCGCTCGTTCTGCGTCGCGCTCAACGACGGACTCGGGAATCGCGAGCGTCAGCGTATGCGCCCATACCTGACGCGGACGATCGGCACGGTCGAGGACGGGCTTGATACGGCGCGAGGTTGGATGGCGCTGGATTGGCTGGTGCGGGCCTACCTTCCCGCTTGGCTCGACCTGGCCGGCGTGGGCCACGGGTTGACCGCGCTGGCACCGATCAATGGCGATGGCGCTCTGGCGGCGGCTCTGCGCGAGCTGGACGTGGCCGGGCGCGCAGCCCGCGCCGTATGTGCCGCAGGGCGTCGCACCTCACCGCTGGCCCGAGGCCTCTCACCACTCACCGAGCGATCCGCCCGCAGGGCCGCTCGCGCTTGCGGCCGACCGGCGGTCTGGGTCGTGGTGAGAATCGCCCCCGGTGCAGAAGCGGGCCAATCTGCCTCTGACGCGACGCGTGCTGCCGCCGCGGACGCCGCCGCCGCTGCTGCCCGGCGAGGGACGATCGAGGCCACGGTGCACCGCCTGCACGAATCATCGTTCGCGCTGCTCGACCGCCTGCTGCCGACTCAGCCCTGGTCCCGAATCAAGATGCATGGCACACCCCATGTCGGGTCTTGGCCGACGTTCCTAGCTTCCTAGGGACGCAACCGATCGGCGCGGGGGATTCGCGCGAAAGGAGCCGAGATGCTTACGACGGGCGCATTGTCTGATGCCGTTACGGGCCGCGTCATCCTCGCCGAGGACGAGTCGTGGGATGTGGCCCGCCAGGCATTCAACCTGGCCATCGACCAGCGGCCCATGGCCGTTGCCTTTCCAGTGGACGACCGCGACGTGGTCTCGGTCATTGACCTCGCGCGCGACCGTGGGCTGCGGATCGCTGCCCAGGCCACGGGGCACAACGCTGGCCCGCTCGGCTCGCTCGAGGAGACGATCCTGGTCAACACGTCGGAGCTGACCGGGGTCGAGATCGATGCTCCACGGCGGCGGGTGCGGGTGGGGGCCGCGACCAAGTGGGACAAGGTGATCGAGCCGCTATCGGACGCCGGGCTTGCCGGCCTGCATGGCTCCTCGTCGGACCTGGGCATCGTTGGCTACTCGCTCGGGGGCGGCATGGGATGGCTGGCCCGCAAGCACGGCCTTCAGGCCAGCAGTGTCACTGCCGTCGAAATGGTCACGGCCGATGGCCGGCTGCTGCGAGCCGACGAGACGAACGAGACGGACCTGCTGTGGGCACTGCGCGGTGGCGGTGGGAACTTCGGCCTGGTGACCGCGATGGAGTTCGCTGTCCACCCGATCGATGAGCTGTATGCCGGCGCGCTGCTTTTCGAATTCGATCGTGCGGCAGAGGTGCTGCACGCGTGGAACGAGGCGCTGCCGACGCTGCCCGACGAGCTCATGTCCTGGGTATCGCTGCTGCATGTTCCGGATCTGCCCTTCGCGCCCGAGCCGCTTCGCGGCCGCTCATTCGCCGCTCTGATGGCGGCGTTCCTGGGCGAGGAGGCAGAGGGCCGCGTGCTGCTGTCTGGAATCCGCGAGCTCGGGCCGATCATGGACACGTTCGCCGTCACGCCGCCGAAGGTGCTGGGCGAGCTGGCCATGGATCCGCCGGACCCACTGCCCTATCTGAGCGGACACCAGCTGTTGGGGCCGATCACGCCGTCGACGATCGATCGGCTTGTCGCGGCCGTCGATCGCAGCTCACGGCTCGTAATGCTCCAACTGCGCCATACGGAAGGCGCGCTGGGGCGTGCATCGTCAGACCACGGTGCGCATCCGCAGCTTCCCGGAAGCGTGGCGACCTTTGGGTTGGGAGTCATCCCCGACCAGGAGTCGATGGCCGCGGTGGCCACATCGCTCCAGACGGTCGAGGAGATCCTGGCACCGCACACGGTCGGCCGCTATCCAAGCTTCGTCGAGAAGCCCGCCGACGCGCAAGACTTCTTCGATCCAGACACATGGGCGCGGCTGGGCAAGATCAAGGCTGAATACGACCCGACGGACATGTTCACGGGCAACCATCACATCCCGCCGGGGGGTGATCTGAAGTAGGCGCCCGGGGTCACCCCGGTTTCCCGGCGGAACGCGGCGACGAAGGCGCTGGGGGTGTCGTAGCCCACGCGGGAGGCCACGTTGGCAACCGGTTCGCCTGCCGCTAAGTGGGGCAGCGCTGTCTGCAGGCGCAGCGCTGTCCGCCAGCGGCTGAAGGTAACCCCGGTATCGGTGACAAAGGCTCGCGTGAGCGTGCGTGCGCTGGCGCCGACCGCGCGCCCCCAATCCGCCAGGCTGCGCGTATCGGCGGGGTCGGCGATCAGGGCCTGAGCCACGTCGAGCGCGCGCGGGTCGGTGGGCATCGTCACCTGGATGGTCGAGGTGGCCACCGGCTGCAGGAGGTCGAACGCCACGGCCTCGGCTCGGGCTCGCGCGGGCGGGTCGAGCGTCTCTTCAGCCAGGTACTCGATCAGGCTCCCGAGCAGCCTGGTGGCGATCACCGGCTGGGGCGCCGGCCACGCGATCGGGCACAGCTCCGGCTGCAGATACAGGGTCCTCATCGTGGCGGCCTCGGAGGCGATCGTCTCGTGCGCAACGCCCGCGGGGATCCACAGCGCGCGGGTGGGCGGCAGCACCCAAGTGCCCACCTCGGCGACGACCGTGAGTACTCCGCTGACCGCCCAGGCCAGCTGATGGCGGGCGTGGCTGTGCCACTCGAACCGGCTCCCCGAGGCCATCGGGAAGGTCCCGACGCGGATCGCCGGGCCCGGTTGGGGCGCCCCCTCTGAATCGTGTCCGTTTCCCGATATAGGTTGGCAGCGTACGCCCTTGAGGAAACCCGGTCCCGCGCCTAGCGTGCTGGGCATGAATGAGGCCCACGCCCAGCTGTGCGCCAGCCCCGAGTGGGCCGAGTATCTGCGCACCGAGGTCCTGTCGTCCGTCGCGGCCGGGATCGAGTTCGGGGACGAGCTGTTGGAGGTTGGCCCCGGCCCCGGTGCGGCAACCGAGTGGCTACGAGCCCGGGTTCCGCGGCTCGTCGCCGTCGAGTCAGACGAGGACGCGGCGGCGGTGCTGGCCGAGCGCTATGCCGGAACAAACGTCGAGGTCATCCACGCGGACGCCACCGCTCTGCCGTACGCCCCGGCCTCGTTCGATTCGGCGGCGTCGTTCACGATGCTTCACCACGTGCCCACGGTGGCGCTGCAGAATCGCCTGCTGGCCGAGGTCCTGCGGGTGCTCCGCCCCGGAGGGGTGCTGGTCGGGTCAGACAGCCTGCCCAGCGACGAACTGCACCACTTCCACGAGGGCGACACCTACAACCCGATCGAGCCCGGAGCGTTCCTGACCAGGTTGCAGACGCTCGGCTTCGCGGACATCGCGATGGCGGTCAACCGAGAGATGCGGTTCGTGGCTCACAAGCCGGAGTGAGCGGCTTGGGTGACGAGCGATCGGAGCGGTGGGCGCCGCCGATGAGGGCAGGCGCGCTTGCGCGTATGGTGGCTGGGTCATCTTCAACGCCAGGAGAAGCGGATGTTCAAGCAGATCGTCGTCGGAGTCGATGGACGCGAGGGCGGTCGCGACGCGATCGGACTCGCCACGAAGCTGCGGGCAGGCGATAGTGAGCTCACGCTCGCCAATATCCGTGGCGGCGACCGGCACGCCGGCGGTGGCGCTGATCTGCCATCCGATGCCGCCGAGCGACAGCAGGCGCTCGAGCTGCTCAAGACTGCGCGGCAGGAGCTGGAGGTCGAAGCGCACTTGCGGTGGCGCGGCTCTCCCTCGGTGGGGCGGGGTCTGCACGAGCTCTGTGACCTGATCGGAGCCGACCTGCTGGTCGTCGGCTCGACCCGTCATGGACTGCTGGGCCGGGTGCTGATCGGTGACGACACGCGGGCGGCACTGAATGGCGCACCATGCGCACTCGCCATCGCTCCGGCCGGATACTCACACGAGCCTGTCGCCATACGGGAGATCGGAGTGGGCTATGACGGCTCGCCCGAGAGCGAATACGCGCTGCGAGTCGCGCGGGAACTTTCTGCCGCGAACGGCGCCAAGCTGTCGGCCTTTGAGGCCGTGTCGCTTCCGACGACCGGATTCGCCCCCGGCCCGTCGTCCTTCGACGACTCAGCCGAGGGGCTCGTTGCCGACGCCGTGGGGCGGATGTCTGCGCTCGGAGCGGTTGCGCCGCACGCCGCGTACGGCGAGCCTGCCGAGGAGCTGGCTATGTACAGCACCTCGGTTGATTTGCTCATTGTTGGGTCGCGTGGTTACGGTCCGCTTGGCCGACTGATTCACGGAAGCACCTCGCACCGTCTCGTGCGCCTTGCCCGCTGCCCGCTGGTGGTGCTCCCGCGCCTGGCGCGGGCCGAATCGGCGCCGAACACCGGCGACGCGGAGATCGCATCTGAGGTCGCCTAGGGGCGGGGGGTGATCACGCGCCCGGCGGGCCCAGACCGACGCGCGCAAACTCCTCCGCCATCCTTGCGCCGACGATCTGCACCGCCGACGCCGGCCGGAGCAGCACCTTGAGCTCTGTGATCAACCCGTCCTCGTCGAACGTGAGCTTGTCGATGCCCTCAACCTGCTTGCCGGCGACCTGCGTCGCGAACTCCAACATCGCCACGCGGTCGTGCCCGTCCTCGAGTTGGTGCACGTACCGGAAGCTCCCCTCGCTTCCCAGAACCAGCTCGGCCGCTCGCAGTACCTTGATCACCTGCTCGCGGCCCTCATAGGGCTTGAACAGCACCGGGCTCCGGAAGCTGGCCTGCTCGTTGAACAGTTCGCCGGCCTCCCCGATGTTTCCCTCCTCGACGGCGGCACGGAAGCGATCGGACAGCATGAGCAGCAAGCCTACACTCCACAAAGCGGGGCTCGCTGGGCTGCCGTCAGCGCTGACCCTTGGGCTTATGGGCCCAGCCGAATCGCGGTCAGCGAGGGATTGTGGAGCGATCCGCCCCTGGCGATCCCAGGCACCGCGAGTAGCACGTGCAGCGTGAATTGGCGCACCGACGGGGACCCACCACCACCGTTCGCGGCCGGGAGCGCGACCACGTCGCCGCTGCTGCCTGCCGCACCTCGCGGGCCGCGCAGTCCGCCTGGTCCCTGCACGTTCCACTCAAGCGGTGTTTGGCTCGTCGCACACCCGCCGCCCGGCGGCGCGAGGTGAAGTGTGTTCGAGCCGGCGTCGACGCAGGCTCTGATTACGCCGGGCTGCGACCCACGGGTCGCGCCCCAGGCGATCGCGCCCCCGGCGAGCACGATCGCCCCAATCGCGAGCGCGGTGCTCGCAGCCGGAGGCCATCGGACCGAAGCTGCTTCGAACGCACGCGTCGCGACCGAGCCGCCTGATCACGGCACCTTCTATTCCTCCCGCGGCGCCGGTCACGATGACGATGGAGGCCTCGGTCGTCGACCCCCCTACACGGATCTATCCGGCGACGAACGCGTCGATCAATGTCACGACTTCGTCGGGTCGCTCGAGGTGGGGGACGTGGCCGGCCTGCGCGACGATCTCGACTTGCGCATCAGGGACGGCACGGCTGAGCGCATGCGCCTGGCTGACGTGGAAGACACGGTCCTCGGCGCCCCAGATGACGAGCACCGGCACGTCGACGTCCGCGAGCGCATCGCGAACGTCGAGCCGTTGCGCCGCTCCGTCGAACGTGCTGCGGGCCACCGCCCGAACGGCCGCGTGGACCCCCGGCTGGGCGAGCATCCTCGAATGCTCGGCGACGCCGGTCGACGTGACGAGTGCGCGGTCGTGGAAGAAGAGCTCGAGGATCTCGCGTGATCCGGCGTCCGTAGCCTCGGCCTCGAGCAGCCGCATCAGCTCCGGGTCGGAGTCATCACCCGCGCCGGCCGGGTCGATCAGCACGAGCCGCGCGACGAGTTGCGGCGATGAGGTGGCCACAAGGGCGGCCACGGCCCCACCGAGCGAGTGGCCGGCGACCACGGCCGGCTCATCACAGACGGCCTCAACCGCGTCGGCGATGGCGCGCGCCAAAGCGTTGGGGGAGTAGTCGCAGTCGCCCGGATCGGGTGCCGAGCTGGCACCGTGGCCCGGGAGATCCACCAGGATGATTCGATTCCGCTGCGACATCGCGTCCGCGACGCCCTGCCAGGTCATGAGCGAACCTCCGAGCCCGTGCAGGAGCACGAGAGGTGGACCGTCACCCACCGTGAGCACGTGGATCCGGTGGGGCCCGGTCTCGATCCACGTCTCGCCGGCCGTCTCGGGCGGCGCCGTCGGGGCAGATTCGCTCTGCGTCGCCGCGGCGACATCCTCGAGCGTGACCCGGCCGCCCGGTCCGGTTGGCGTCACATTCGCGAGATCGACACCGAGCTCGCGCGCCCGCTTGCGTGCTGCGGGCGTTACGGGAGTTCGGCCGCCGGTACGCGATGACTGCCGCGGGCGTTCCCGTCGCGCAGCCGATCCAGCGGCGGCCAGCGCCGGCGTCTGCGCCGCCGGCTGCGCAGCCGCCACCATCGCGTCGAGCTCGGCGTCGCTGACCGTCTCCCCGGGGGAGCTGAGCACCGCGACCGGCGCGGTGACCGGGACCTTCGCTCCCTCTGTGGCGACGATGCGGCGCAGCACGCCGTCGTGGGGCGCATCGACGTCGCTTGTCGCCTTGTCCGTCTCGACCGTGAACAGCGGCTCGCCGGTCCTGACCTCGTCGCCCTCGGCGAGAAGCCATTCCGTCACGGTGCCCTCCTTCATCAGGAGGCCCCACTTCGGCATGGCGACGATCGTCGGCATGAAGGCGCTAGAGAAGCTCGCCGACCTTGGCGGCGATCGCCTGCGCGCTCGGTATGTATGCCTGCTCGAGCGGCGGGCTGAATGGCACCGGGGTGTGCGGTGCCGTGATCATCTTGATCGGCGCGTCGAGTGAGTCGAAGCCCTCGTCGGCGACGGTGGCGGCGATTGTCGCGGCGACGCTGCATAGCGGGTTATCCTCGTCGACGATCACGAGACGATGCGTCTTCTCGACCGACTCAAGGATCGCGCGGGTGTCGAGCGGCGAGAGCGTTCTGGGGTCGAGCACCTCCGCGGACACGCCCTCGCCGGCGAGCTGCTCTGCCGCCTCGAGCGCGGTGTGGACCATGCGCGAGATGCCGACGATCGTGACGTCTTCACCCTCGCGCTTGATATCTGCCCGCCCGAGCGGGATGGCCTCGTCTCCCTCCGGGACATCGCCCTGCATGCTGTAGAGCAGCTTGTGCTCGAAGACGATCACGAGATCGTCATCGGCGATCGCCGACAGCAGCAGTCCCTTTGCGTCCGCCGGTGTCGACGGAGTGACGACCTTGATGCCCGGCATGTGTGTGAACACCGAGTAGTGGCAGCCGGAGTGGTGTCCAGCCGCGCCGAGTCCGGCCCCGATCGTCGTGCGGATGACCAGCGGGCAGCGCGCCTTGCCGCCGAACATGTAGCGCAGCTTGGCGCCCTGGTCGAAGATCTGGTCCATACAGACGCCGAAGAAGTCGACGAACATCAGCTCGGCGATCGGCCGCAGGCCGGTCGCCGCCGCGCCGACGGCAGCGCCGATGAACCCCGACTCCGTGATGGGCGTGTCGAGCACGCGCTCGCGTCCGAACTCCTGCACAAGCCCCTTGGTGACACCCAGCGCGCCGCCCCAGGCCTCGTCGTCCTGGAGGTGATCTACCCCCGCACCGCCGGCGACGTCCTCGCCAAGCAGGATGACGTCGGGATCACTGCGCATGGCCAGCCTGATCGCCTCGTTGACGGCCTCCGCGTAGGTGAGTGTGCGCGTGACGACGCTCATCGGTCGGCCTCCTGATATGAGACGTACACGTCGGTGAGAACCTCAGCTGGATCGGGCCACGGCGCCTCGCGCCCAGCGGCGTATGCGTCGGCGACCGCCTGGCGCGACTGTTCGCGGATGGTCGCGAGCTGCTCGCTCGACAGGACCCCCTCGCTCTCGAGATGTCGGCCGAAGCTCGTGATCGGGTCGCGCGCCCGGAAGGTGGCAAGCTCCTCGTCGGTCCGATAGGTGGCGGCGTCGCCCTCCTCGTGACCAAAGAAGCGGTAGGTCTTCGCTTCGATCAGCGTCGGCCCGTCCCCCTGGCGCGCTCGCGCGATCGCCTCGCCCGCGACGTCGAAGACCGCGAGCACGTCGAGGCCGTCGACGATGTGACCCGGGATCGAGTATCCGACGGCGCGGTTGGCCACGTCGGGGGTCGAGCAGTGATAGGTGAACGGCGTGGCCTCGGCATATTGGTTGTTCTCGCACACGAACACGACCGGGAGCTTCCAGATCGCGGCGAGGTTGAGGCTCTCGTGGAACGTGCCCTGGTTGGCGGCACCGTCACCAAAGAAGCAGATGGCCACGGCCTGGGTATCGTGCACCTTCGCGGTCAGGGCCGCACCGCAGGCGAGCGGGAATCCGCCGCCGACGATCCCGTTGGCGCCAAGCATCCCCTTCTCGACGTCGGCGACATGCATCGAGCCGCCCTTGCCCTTGCACAGCCCGGTCGCCCTCCCGAGCAGCTCGGCCGCCATGCCCTCGATCTCCACATCCTTGGCAATGCAATGCCCGTGGCCGCGATGCGTGCTCGTGACGTAGTCACTGTCGTCGAGATGCGTGCAGAGGCCGACGGCGACCGCTTCGGAACCAGCGTAGAGGTGCACGAATCCGGGAATCTGACCCTCGGCGAACTCCCGGCTCGTCGCCTCCTCGAACTCGCGGATGAGGGTCATCCGTTCGTACATTGAGCTTAGGGTCGCGGGCGTGGCCTCGACGGGGCGTGGCTCGGTGAGCGCCATAACGATTCTCCTTCCGACGGCGACCGCTCGCCAGAACAGGGCGGGCGCCGAGGCGGGCGGCAGGACGGGCCCAATCTACCATCTGTGCCGTGTCCGAAATGGCCAATGCATTCGCGGGTCGGTGTGCGATCGTCACGGGGGGAGCATCGGGAATCGGCGCCGCGTGCTCCGAGCTCCTGGCCGACGCGGGCGCGGCGGTCGTGATCGCCGACCGCGACGGGGACCTCGGCGAGCGGCTGGCCGAGCAGCTGAGCTCGCGGGGCCGGCGGGCGATGCACGCGACCATCGACGTAACCCGCGCGGAGGAGTGTCACACGCTGGTCGGCGATGCGGTGGGCTGGGCCGGATCGCTCGACATCGCCGTGAACGCCGCGGGGATCGCGGGGCCCAACACTCCGATCGTCTCGATGTCCGACGACGATTGGCGTGCGGTCCTCGCCGTCAACCTGGACGGGGTCTTCTTCAGCATGAGAGCGCAGCTCGAGCAGATGGCCCGCCAGGGCCGCGGGGGCTCGATCGTCAACATCGCCTCGATCCTGGGGCTCGTTGCGCCGGCCGCCGAGGAGGGTGCCGGCTATACCGCCTCCAAGCACGCGGTGATCGGGCTAACGCGCGCCGCTGCGCTCGAGCACGCCGGCTCTGGTGTACGCGTCAACTGCGTCGCACCGGGGTACATCAGAACGCCGTTGCTCGACGGCGTCAGCGAGCCGCTGCTGGAGGCGTTTCGCACGCTTCACCCCGCCGGGCGGCTCGGGCAGGCTCGGGAGGTGGCGGAGGCGATCGTGTTTCTCGCCAGCGACCGCGCCTCCTTCATCACCGGCACGGTGCTGCCGATCGACGGCGGCTACACGGCGCGGTAGGCGCGCCCGGCACCGTCGCACTTCGGAAGCTGAAGTCACGAACATCTCAAGCACGGCTTCTGGCTACTCGTCGACGGCCGCGAGCTGGTCCTCCCCTTCGTTGAGTTCCCGTGGTTCAAGCGGGCACCGGTCGAGGCGATCCTGCGCCTCGACCGCCCGACGCCCGGACACCTTCACTGGACCGACCTCGACGTCGACCTTTCGCTCGGCTCGATCGAGAACCCTCAACGCTACCCCCTCAAGTCACGGCTCTGAGGTCGGCACGGACGCGTGGGCGTGGTCGGCGATCGAACCTTGGCTCGCGAGATGGCGCACGAAGGGATCCCGCTGCCGATCATCCAGCGCCAGCTCGGGCACTCGCACCTATCAACGACCGGCACCTACCTGGAGGGGATCAACCACGAGGAGATCATCTCCACCGTCCATGCCAGGCGGGCGCCGATGATGCACGCCAGCGCCGGCCTTGCCCTTTGGCAGTCACTCGCGGGAGCGCAGCTGCGCTCCCGCCCCGCGGCCGCTGCTTTCAACTAAGCAGCACCCGCACCTCAGCGGTCCTCCTAGACCCGGAGCAGCAGTGACCCAGGCCGAGGAGTACTTCCGCTCCCTGGGTCGCTGCCTAGCGGCTCTTCTGCGTCCCGCGAGCGTGAGCGTAGCGCCCAAATCCAGCCCGATCGCGAGGATCAGGGTTGCCGTCCATGCGTTGACGGGGTTGAAGAGCAAAGGTTCATGGCCTCCGACGTTGTTCGCGATCAGCCAGACGATGAACCAGACGATCGTCATCCCTCAGTGCTCACCACCTCGATCGTAGGCTTGAAGATGCGTGATCTCACGCTGGAGTTCGTCCTCGGTGATCGGTTTGCGGACGTAGACGTCCCAGGCGTTCATCACGAGCCCAATCCCCCAGCCAAGCGTGATGAAGACCGGCCAAGGCCACCAGCTATGTGAGCTCAGGCCGATCACGGTCCAGATGCTCCACACGACGGCGTTTACGATCACGTACACGAAGGCATGGGCTTTGAAGTCGCGACGTTTCTTCAAGCGCATTAGGGCCTGCTCGCGCAGAGCCTCCGGGGTTGTGCCAACTACGTCCTCACGGTCATCAGTTGTAGCTGTCGCCATATCGATCACTCCCGATCGTCAGCCGTATTTCGCCACCTTGGTCATGATCGCGCTGATGGGGCGATGCACCATCCGGAATCAGATGCGCGGACCGTGCAGAGAACTACGGAAAACGCTGCCGCTTCGATCGGGCAGCAGCGGCCTCGTCGCGGCCGCCGGGCTGCCGAACCACCCCGGTATTGCAGCAGTCGGCGGAACTAGGGAGCTGGCCTGGCGCGACGCATCGGGGCTGGGTGTCGCTTGATAGGCAAGCGACACCCAAACGCCACCGTTGCTGTTCGATCAGACCGACACTCTCGCCGCGAGCGGTCACTGCTCCTTTTCGTCTACCGCGTCCGTGTTGGGCCAGGATCCCGCTCGGGTATGGCAAAACAGAACTGCGACCGCGCGACGGAGACCGTGGATTGTCATCTGAGCGGGAGCCTTGGACCGACGAAGGTTCGGCGCAGCCGACGCAGGCCGAGGGTCGAACCGTCCGTGGTTGGCACTAACGAATCGAGCGGGGAGTCATGTGCTTATCGGCCCAGGGGTCATGCGGTAGCTGCGGCGATCCGTTCGGCCATGATGGTAAGTGGCCCATGGCTTACGATGGCGGCGGTGAACGCTGTCCGCTCGTTTCCCTGCTTACAACCACAGAACGCGACGATGTCGCTGCCAACGACATTCAGCCCGCTCATTCCACGCATCACCCTCTGCGAGTCATGGGCCCGGATACCGCCAAGTTCGGGGTTTGCGACGGCCGGAGCCTCGCTGAGACTCGAGGGCGTCCAAGTCAAGCGTCACATAGACAGGTGTGCGTCCCCTTATTCCGAGAGGAGACACGATGATCGGCTTCCGGGGGCGCTCCGCCGCCATCGTTCTTAGCGCTGCGGCACTTCTCGTGGCCGGCTGCGGGTCAAGCAGCAAGACGAAATCATCGACCGGAGCTGCGACAGTGGCGCCGACCCCGGAGACGCCGTCCACACCGAGCACGTCCACCACGGCGAGCGGCGGGTACACCGAGGAGGTCGTGACCGCAATGCAGCCGATGCTCGACGAGATCACCCGCGCCGTGCACGGCGAGGATCGCGCCAAGGGGTGGGATTTGGTCTCGAAGACCGCTGGTACCGCCAGTTACGAGATTGCCGCGCTCACGCCGCCGGCGGCGGTCGCAAGCCTCCAGCCCCAGCTGGTGAAGACCCTGCGCACGCTCGCGACCGGCGCGGAGAGCGCGCGCGACGCGATCAACAGCAACGACTTCGCGGCCTTGAAGGCCGCTCATCACAAGACTATCCAGGACGCACACAAGCTGGACGCGCTGGTGGACAAGTTCAAGGCGGCTGGGTATCCGATCTAACCCGGATCGGACGAAGTCGAGTGAGCGCGGAGCAGGCCGCGCGGCTGATGCGGATGCTCGGCCTGAGATTCGCGCTCGGGTCCATCCTGGGACCACGGATCTGTGCCGATCTACCGGACCCAATCGAGACCTTTGAGGGCCAGCGAAGTAGGCACCAGAACCTCCCATCGAACCTCCCAATCAGCCCCATCGACACTTCCGCAACGACAACCATCAGGACGGACAAGCGCCCGTGGCGAACAGGCTCGGATCGCCAGCCGGACCACGGCAAGAACACCCCTCGGGACAGGAAAGCAGCTGCCGAACGGGCAGTGACCCTTGCGTTAAGGTCGAGCAGGGAGAGCGCTGAGGAGCCACACGGCTCAGCCATTGCGACGTCGCGGCGCAGCGACACTCAGTCCCAAATATGCGCGCCAGTGCCGAAGCGCAAGCCGCGCCAGCGCAAAACTTGGCGCCGAAATCTCCGCTCCCCTCGACGCAAAGCAGTAGCGCGATGGCCAACTCCAGACAGCCGCACTGGGCCAGCCGCATCGACGTCGGCGCAAGCTGACACCGCTGGATCCGCCCGGCAGACCAGCAGCCGCCGAATGGCCGCGTTCCGCGGACCGGCGCGAGGCTAAGGCACGACATTCCTTAACAGCGATTGCCCCGCCGGCCTCCGGGCGGGCGAGCGCAACGGCGACATTCCAGGCGTAGCCCGGTGCCGGACGAGAGCTTGGCTGCGGTTGCGATGGCCAGCTCGGGATCCCGTTTGCTGGCGCCAGACCCGGAAGCCGCGTAGAGTTATGCCAGCTTATGACGAGTTCTGTCATAACCTCCCATAACTCGATATAGGTCGCCAAGCATCGACCCGATCGCGAACCCATACACGCCGAATGCCGGCTCCCGTCCGCCTGAGCTGGCGGGCCGTGATGCAGAGCTGCGCCAGTTCGAGATCCTCGTCGGCCGGCTCAAGCGCGGATCCAGCGATCAGAGCATGGTCGTCAAAGGACTCCGGGGCGTTGGGAAGACGGTGCTCCTGAACGCCTTCGAGAACCAGGCGGAAAGCGCGGACTTCCTGACCTACTACCACGAGCTGACCCCCGAGAGCGTTCTGGCCCGCGAGGTTGCTCGCGACGCCGAGAAGGCGCTGACGCGACTCAGTCTGAGCGAGCGGGTCGAGAGCAAGATCCGCGAGGCACTCGCACACATGCGCACGATCAGACTGACCGGACCGCAGGGTTTCGGTCTTGAAGTCGATCTCAAGGGTGCCGATGAGGGTGCCGTCACGAGTGACCTAACAGACCTGTTCCTTCAACTCGGTGAGGCGGCCGAGAGCAAGCAGCGAGGCGTCGTCTTCTTGCTCGACGAAGTCCAATTCGCGAACGAGGTGCATTTCCGCGCCATGATCAGCGCGCTTCACCGTGCTACACAGCGGAACCTTCCGATTATCGTCGCGGCCGCCGGCCTGCCGCAGATCCCACGGCTGACAGGCGAGGCACGCTCGTATGCCGAGCGACTGTTCACGTTCCCTACGATCGGCAATCTCGGCGATGAAGCCGCCACCGCGGCTTTGACCGAGCCTGCTCGCCAGCAAACCGTCGAGTTCACACCTGATGCGGTCGCTAGGGCGCTTGAGTGGACGGCCGGTTACCCGTTCTTCATCCAGCAACTCGGAAAACACACCTGGAATGCGGCCGACCAATCACCGATCTCAATCGAGGACGTCGACGCCGCGATCCCAAGCGCCCAAGAGGCGCTCGACAGCAACCTCTACGAGGTGCGCGTGCAGCGGGCCACGCCCGCAGAGCGGCGGTACATGCGAGCGATGGCCGAGCTAGGCGGCGGCTCGTACCGCTCGGGTGCCGTTGCAGCGAAGCTCGGAAAGTCATCTGCCGCGCTGTCGCAACTGCGAGCCCGGCTCATCGCCAAGGGTCTTATCTACGCAACCGAGGACTACGGCTACATCGAGTTCAGCGTCCCGCGCTTCGATGAATTCATGCGCCGCTTCATGGGTTACCGCGCGCCGCCCAAGGCGAAGAAGTAGCAGCGGCCCCCAGCGATGACCGTCGATCCCGACGGGACTCAGTCCTCAGCCTGGCGCGGCCCCCAAGCAGTCGTCCGCCGGTCCGCCAGGCGCCGGGCTCCCTGGTCGCCATTAGGATCGTCCGCTGGATGGCGGGCCAGATGACGAAAGCACTCGCAGGCGACTTGCTCGCTTACCGCGCGGAGCAGGTCTCTCGAGCGGTGACCGCCGAGCTTCGCCGCGGATCAAGAGCAGGTCTTTCCGGGCAGAAGCGCGTAACTGCTCCGCACCAGGTCCGCAGGTGCTCCTCCTGGCCGAGGCGGATTGGTGCCCTTGGAATACAGTTGATCCAGCCGGCGTAGCCAACCAACAAGGAGTTCACTTCACGTGATTGCGATCTACATCGTGACCAAGAACATGACGGTTGAGCAGCACACCGAAGGGCGCGACCGTCTCCGTGAGGCCGGGGCACCTGAAAGCGCTATGAAGCTCCACTCATGCTTCGGCGAAGAAGGCCAGCTTCAGGTCTTCGATGTCTGGGAGAGCCAGGAGGCGTTCGATGAGTTCCTGACGTACCTCGGGCCGGTTATGGAGGAGCTCGGCATCGAGCTCGCGCAGCCGCCCACGATCATGCCGATTGTGGACCTTGTCCAGCAATAGCGGCTGAAGCCCGCGAGGACTCGAGCGCAACGGGGCAAGGGCACTCGCGCCGCGCGACGTACACCGCTGGCCACCGACCGGCTCGAGTACCGCGCTTAGACCGAAGCACGTCTCTCGCCGCGGTCGTGGCGCACCTGCTCGTCGCCAATCTAGGGACTGATCCAACGGACCGTGGGAGCAATCGCGGAGTCGACCCCGTCGACCTGATCGGCCGGTGCCGGGTATCGGATCGTCGCCTGAGCGCTCGCGCGGCGTGGACTGTCTGGACGACGAAAGCGATCGCTAGCAAGGGCCGAGCCGGACACCATGGAATCGACACCTGCCGAAACCCGTCAGATCCGACTAGTGCGTTAGGGGAGCCCTTCCCCGCCCGTCGGCCTAAACGCCTTCGAGGTAACGGTCGGTGGAGCTCGAGTAGTCGTAGAAGGCGTCGTCGGAGCCCGCGAAGAACACTGACGACAGCGCGACCGCGTCACGTGAGTGCGTGTCATACGCGTCAGACCGGTGCTGCCCGCTGTCCAGCTCGTGGATAACCACCACTGCACTGACGTACGGATGATCGTGACGCAGTTCGCCATTGCCACCGTTCCGCTCATGCGCGGCATTGGGAGTTCGGCGGTCGACAGATCGCAGTTCCCAGCCCGCGGATCCGAGCTCAGGGACAAACGCGCGTGTGGGCTTGGCCCGGTAGGTATCGGGACCACTCTTGCGGGGTGAGGTTGCGTCCGGCAATCCCACAGGCGCGGTGCTCCCATGCGGTGAGTGACATCGGCCAGGCGAAGCCGCTGCCGTAGTCGTTGACCACGAGCAGGCTGGTGCCGTGCGGCTCGAACGCGGCGGTGGATGCCGCACGCTGGTTTGTGTTCAACGTGGTGCCTTCCTGCTGGAGCGTGGAGGAAGCAAATACCTTGACGGTGCCGTCGTGGCCGGCGGCGGTCGCGAAGCGGTGGCCGGTGGGGTCGAACGCGATGCCCGAGACGGGTCCAGAGCTGACGGGCAGGGGGCCTGCGATCTGTGCGCCGCTGATCGGGTTCCACAACTGGACAATTCCGCTGACGGTCCCGGTTGCGAGCGTCCCGTCGGGCCCGAATGCGAGTGATGCCGTGTACTCGCCCCCGATCGGGCGAAGCGTCCGGCGAGTCTGAGCCGTCATGGCGTCGATCACGAGGTCGTGACCGTCTGGCGTGCTCACAGCGACACGCCGGCCGTCAGGAGAGAACGCGAGCGGATAGAAGCGCGCCGAGCCTGTTCCGAGGTCCTTGATCTGAGCGCTCAGCTTGCCGCTGCCCGCGTGCCAGATCGCCAGCGAGGCGACACGGTCGTTTGGATGCACCGGGTCGCGGCTACCCGAGGCCACCGTTGGCACCGTCTCGCTGGTGTCGCTCGCGGCGATGAGTCGACCATCGGGAGAGAAACTGAGGGCTTGGATGGTTTCAGCCTTGCCGAGGGTCGGCTGCAGGCCGGTCAGCGAACGGACGAGCCGGGGCGCGGCGTCGATCCGCCACAGCTGGACGAGCCCGGACGAACCGCCGACGGCGATTACTGGTGCGGTGGGTGACCACGCGAGCGCGGTGATGACGGCGCCCTTCGGTTTGACTCTGAAGTACTGCCGTCGTTGCAAGCTCTGGGCTGAAAATAGTCCCACGGTTGAGGAGCCGAGGCGAACGGCGAAGGCCGTGCCATCCGGCGAGATGGCCAGTGGTGGCGCGAGCGGCGCGACGGGGCCGCAGCAGGGCGATGGCCCGCTGAGCGCGGCGCGCCGTCCGAAGCTCCGTTCGCCGGTCAGGTCCCATTCGAGCACAGTCCCCCCGACCGAGGATGTGAAGAGGGTCCGCCCGTCGGGGCTGAACGCGACACCCTGCACCTGTCCGCCCGGGATGGTCAGGACCGCTCGGGGCCTGGCCGATCGTGGATCCCAGATGATCACCGTGTTGTTGGCAATGCTGGCGACCGCGCGGCCGTCCGGCGAGTAGGTGAGGTTGGTCACCGAGCCTGTATTCGGGCCGATTCCGCGCCGGACGGCATCGGTCCTCGCGTCGATGAATGAGACCGCGCCGGCCCGTGACCCGATCGCGACCGAAGAAGTACTCCGCGTCGGCACGATCAAAGAACGCCAGCCCCTTGAACGGACACACCCCCACCAACCCAGCGCCATTCGCGCACGCCCCTCCGACGCCGTCCAGGGCGGGATCCTGCTCCAGGGATAGAACGCTCCAGCTCCTGCAACATCGGACTTGGCTCAAGCCCCAACTCCTCGCGCAACAACTCGCTCGTCCGCCGGTAGACCGACAGCGCGTCGGCCTGCCGTCCCGCGCGATACAACGCCCGCATCAACTGCCCGCGTAACCGCTCCCGCAGCGGGTTCGACGCGATCAGCGACTCCAGCTCCCCCACTAACTGCCCATCGCTTCCCAGCGCCAGATCGGCCTCGATCAGATCCTCAACCGCCGCCAGCCTTGCCTGCTGCAGCCGCGCGATCGTGCTTTGGGCAAACGGCTCGTAGTGGAAATCCGCTAGCGGCTCCCCCCGCCACAGGCCCAACGCCGCACAAAGCCGCTCCCGCGCACGCTCCGCATCGCCATCGGAAAGAGCGAGCCGCCCCTCCGCGGCCCGCGCGTCAAACTGTTCCGCGTCGATCTGCTCGGGCGTGATCGCAAGCCGATACCCCCGCCCATCGGTCACGATTGCGCCCCGCCCAAGCGACTTACGCAGTTGCGACACATACACCTGCACGGTCTTGGCCGCGCTCGCCGGCGTCCGCTCCTCCCACAGCTCGTCGACCAAGCGATCAACCGAGACCGTCTCGCCATGGTGGAGTACAAGCACAGCCAACAGCGCCCGCTGCTGCACCGCGCCAAGGACGAAACACTCGCCGTCCTCGACTACCTCCAACGGCCCAAGTATCCGAAACTCCATGATGGTCCCTCGCAACGCCCAGACGCGACTGTACCACCGGACCGCGAGGCGGCCAGCAGCGCTGCGCAGCTGGCCGCCAAGCGATTACGCCGGTCACGAATGGCGGTCCGGATCTCCGGAACCCGCTACTTCCGCGTGGTCGCGTACCCGTTGAACACCGCGGTGCTATAGCGGGCGTTCGCAGGAACGCGATTGGCCAACGCTGGTGGCCTCTGCGTCTCAGCCAGTCTTCCAGCCGCCAGCTCGGAACGAGTCGCGGGCAGAATCGGCGGGATCCCAGTCGGCTCGCCCTGGCTATGGGCAATCGAAGCCGCGGGCTGGCCGCCGGCTCCCGTAGCCGACGAACGGCCACCGATCTGAGTCATCAGCACCGCTGCCACCGCCACCGCGACGGCAACCAGCATGAGCACAAACACCTTTTCGATATGACGATTGACCGACATCCAAGCCTCCTATCGCTCCCCAAACCCCCCATGGGCTCGGAACCGCCGCACACCGTGCTCCCCGGCGCCCAATGACCGGTTAGCTGTGGTAAGCAACCGGTAAACCAGGCCACGCAACGCTCGCCCACCCGTTCGCTCAATCCGCTCTTGAGCCTAAACCGACCGACCACGCCGCCGAAGGACATCGGGCTCATAACCTCGCAGCGCACGAACCCACCTGAGCTCGGTCTGCTCGCTGCCTGCGGCTGGTATGAGCATGTGAGAGCGTCCGCTCAACCGATGAAGGGATGGAGCGGATGGCGGTTGCGGTAGATCTTGAGTTCGACGGTGGAACGCTGGAGCAGTACGACGAGGTCGCGAGGTTGATGGACTACGAACCCGGGGGTGCGGCGCCGCCGGGTTGCCTGTTTCATGGGGCGCGCTCACGGACCGTGGTCTGCGCGTGACGGACGCGTGGGAGACCAAGGAGCAGTTGTATGGATACGCGCAGGAGAAGGTCGGACCGTATTCGCAGCAGGTTGGCATCCCGGGACCGCCGCGGATCACGTTCTACGACGTGCACAACTACCAGGCGGCGTCTGGTCTGACCAAATAGACCTACGGCGTCGCTACGCAGCTAGGTTTCACCGCGCGCGTGCGTGCAAGGTCCGTCAGCCGTGACTCAGCACAATTCTCTGGGCACCCGCTTTGCCGCTCATGAGCAGTCACCGTCCGTGGCCCATAGCAATGCGCAAGCTCGGACGACCGTCTCGTGTTTTCCAGCTCCGCTCGCCCACGGGGCAGTGTCGTCGGTCCTTGCGGGAGCGCGACTTCCTTAGTGCACCCAGAGCTGGTCTGCGATCAGTCCCCAGTAGGGATTGAATTCGTAGTTGTGGACTCGGGCGGAGACGAAGTCCAGGCCGTGGTCGTTGACGACCGGGGCCCACACCGCGCGGTCGACGAGCTCGTGATCGAGGCGCGTCCACGCGGCGTTCGCTGCGCGGGGCCCGCTGGTTTCGAGTGCCTGGGCGCGAGCGATCTTGCGGTCCACGCGGTGGTCGCAGAAATAGCCGTGGACGTTGGTGCCCGAGCATGAGAACCAGGTGACAAAGAACCCGCTCGGGGTGTCACCCCACGCTGCTGGGATCAGCTGAATCCGCCTGAAGACTCGCGCCGGAGGGTCCGCGAGATATGCGTGCGGGACGAGGTGGACACTAGCCCGATAACCAAGCTCCCGTAGAACCGACGCGTAGTACCGAGCGACCCGTGGCGGGATCGTCGGGTCGTCGGTCCAGCTCCAGACCGTCACGTGTTGCCTCTTGGTTCCTGACGCGGAAACGAGTTTTCTCGCGCGCGCGACGTCGTGCGCGTACGGACAGTAGGGGCGATAGCCGGGAAGTCCCGGCGGCAGGATCTGGCACGTGGGCGTGGCGAAATCGCTACCACCCGTCAACCGCGCGACGTCGTCACGGTCAACGGCGAGGTTGAACGCTTGGCGCACGCGCACGTCGTTGAACGGCGCGCGGGTGGTGTTGAACTGGACGAAGTCGGTGGTCGGGATCGTCCAGGCATGTACCTGGCTGGCGAACCGGGCCTTCAGCGACTGGACCAGTGCGGAGGGGAGCTCGTCCGCGCTCCAGTCGACCGTCCCTTTCTCGGTCGCGTCTACCTGCTGTGTCGGCGAGAGGCCGAATCGCATCACGATCGCGTCCGGGTTCCCGGCGGGCTGGGCGGCGTGCGACCACTCATGGAAGAATGGGTTGCGGATCCAGCGGATCTCGTGCGGCCCGGCGCGGGCGATCTCGTACGGCCCGGTGCCCGGGATGGGCCGATAGCCCACGTCGTTGAACGGCGTCCCGGGAGGAACGGCGGTGGCCTGCGGTGTCGCAAGGCTGCGTACGAAGTCGGGATCTGGGCTGCGGAGGTGGAAGGTGACCGTGCCGACCCGGTTGTCTGGGACCACACCTCGGTCAAGGTTGCACGCGTCGTGTGAGCAAGCGTCCGCTCCCAGGAGGTCGTCGAAGGCCGCACTTTCTGATGATCGAAGACGGAGGACGCGTTCGAGCGCGAGCCGGAAGTCAGATGCGCTTACGGGTCGTCCGTCTGAGTAGCGAATGCCGGCTCGCAAACGGAACGTGTACGTGTTGCCGTTGTCCGTGGATGCCGGCAGGTTGATTGCAAGGTCGGGGATCAGCTGGGTTCCGTCGGTCCCCGGGACGTGGGTGTAGGTGACAAGTCCATCCCGTGTGAGCCCGTCGGACTGAAGCGGCAGCACGTCGACGTTGATCGCCGGGTCGATGTCGAGCACGCGCGTGTGGGCGAGGGTCAGAGTGCCCCCGCGGTGCTGGGCGAGCGCCCGCGCCGCAACCCACGCGGGACCAGCGTCCGCCACCAGCGCAGCCGGACTGCCGCCCACCGGCGAGGTGCCAACGACAGCGTTATGCGACGGGTCGATGCGGGACACCGTGCCCGCATACTGGTTGGCGACCCACACAAGTCCGGTGTTCAGCAGCAGCGCAGACGGACCGCTACCGACGGGGATCGTCGCTACGACCGAGCCGTTCAGCGGGTCGATTCGGGAGACGGTCGAGTCCAGGGAGTTGGCGACCCAAACCCCGCCGAGCCCGACGGCGAGCGCCGCCGGCCCACCCCCCACATGGATCTCGGCCACGGTCTGTCCGGATCGCAGGTCGACTTCCGCCACCGAGGCCCCGCCGTAGTCGGCGATCCACATCGTCCCGTCAGCGAACGCCAGTGAGTTCGGGTGAACGCTGAGCGGCAGGGTGCGGACAATCTTGCCCGCGACAGGATCGATCGCGAGCAGCGAGTCTCGGGCCGCGTCGGCGACCCACAGCGCTCCGCCGCCGAACGCGAGCGCCGCGGCGCGTGTGTCCCCGAGGGATACCGTCTGCGACACGGCGCCGTTATGGGGGTCGACCCGCGCGACGCTGTCGCCGAGTGCGCTCGCTACCCAGATCGAACCGCCTCCGGCGGCGAGCAACGCGGGGCTGCCACCGACCGGGATCGAGTCGACGATCGTATGCGTGCTCTCCGATACGCGGGTCACGGCGCCGGTGCCCGGCGAGGCGACCCACAGTGAGCCGTCGGCGGAGACGGCTGCAGCGGGCGCGTCCTCGAGCGTGACGTTGACGCCGGCGCTGCCAAGGGAGTTCAGAGCGACCAGTCGGCTGCCGCGGGACGGACGGCCGGATGTCTTATGCCCACCGCGTCCGATTGCAAGGCCGATGAGAACGCTGGCCGTGACGGCCGTCAGCGTCACGATGGCGGTCGTCGTCGCGCGCTTGTGCGGCACTCGTAACGCCCGCCGTCTGGGTACGCCCGTTCCGCGAGGTGGCGCGAGGCCCGGGTCGTGGTCGAGGATCTTTCGCTGTAGCTCGCGCAGCTCCGGGCCGGGCTCGAGCCCTAGCTCCTCCGCGAGCCTTCGCCGGCCGGCCTGGTAGGCGGCGAGCGCCTCGGCCTGGCGACCCGCTCGGTAGAGCGCAACCATCAATAGGGCCAGCGGGCGTTCGCGGAGCGGATGCTCTCGAACCAGCGCCTCCAGCTCTCCGGTGAGCTCTGAGCCAACGCCGAGCGCGAGGTCCGTCTCGATTCGATATTCGAGCGCCTGAAGCCCTAACTCGTCGAGTCTGTTCGCTTCCGCGACTGCGAACGACTCGAATCGCAGGTCGGCCAAGGCCGGTCCGCGCCACAGCGCCAGCGCAACCCGGAACTCGCGCGCGGCTTTCCCCGCGTCGCCACCGGCGAGGTGCTGGCGGCCCCGCGAAAGCAGCCGCTCGAAGCGATCTAGGTCCAGTTCGTCGGGAAGGACCTGGAGCACGTAGCCGGGCGCCCGCCGCGATACCCGACCGTCTCCAAGCGTCTTGCGGAGCCTCGAGATGTAGTTGTCCAGCGTGTGGGCGGCTGTCGGTGGCGGACGCTCTCCCCAGAGTCCGTCGATCAGCCGGTCGCGTGAAACGGCGACGTTCGCGTTCAGCAGCAGGATCGCGAGAAGGGCGCGCTGCTTGGGGCCGCCCAGCGGCACGTCCTCACCGTCTCGCTGTACCGCGAGCGCCCCGAGCACACCGAAGTCCACGACCCTAGGAAACCACAGATTGCGGGGCGATTGCGATGTTTTTGCGACGTGCCCGAGCCAGCCTGCTGCCGTCAGCAACCGCACCGTCAGCAACCGCAGGGAGTAGGTATGGGCCGCCGTACGAACACCCCACGGATCGCCTCAGTCGTCATTGCGGCAGCACTCGCGGGGCTGAGCGTCGGCTGTGGAAGCAGCAAGCCCGCCGCCGCGACCGCCGACGCCGCCGCACCGGGACCGGGGCTCCCAGCCGGCCGGATTGCCTTTCGTCGCTTCCTCGACGAAGCGCAGACACAGAGCGCTCTGTTCACGATCCTCACTGACGGGTCAGGCGAACAGCAAGTCACCCACCCGCCCCCCGGGACGACCGACGACCAACCGGACTGGTCTCCTGACGGCAAGCTGATCGCGTTCGAGCGCTGCAGCGACGCGGCCGGGTGCCAGGCCTTCACCGTCGCGGCAGGCGGCGGCCCGCCGCATCAGGTGGACGTGCGCTGCACGTTCGGGGGCGCCTGCGACGTCTCTGCGCCAACGTGGACGCCGGACGGCCGGCTGATCGTGGTCCTGGCCCAGGGCCGAGAGCGCGTGAACGAGGGAGTCCATCAGATTCAGCAGGCTTCGCTCGAGCTGCTCGATCTCGCCCACGGGACGCAGCGCACGATCCTCAAGCGCACGGACTGGGCCGGCGATATCGAGGCTCCCGCGGTCTCCGCCGATGGGCGGACCATCGTCTACACGCGCGCGAACTCGTGGCTGACCAAACCTGCCGGCGCCGCGTCGCTGTACACGGTCGGAATCGGCGGCTCCGCCAATCGTCGCGTCACTCCCTGGAAGCTCGGCGGCGGCGACCATCCCACGTTCTCGCCCGACGGCAGCATCCTGTTCCGCTCATACGAGGACCAGGAAACCACGCAGTCGCAGTTCATGATCGTCAAGCCAGATGGAACCGGATTGAGGCAGCTCACCCGCTTCCGGGACGGCACGCCGGTTCTCTCGGCCTCCTATTCGTCCGACGGACGCTGGATCGTGTACGCCCGCGGAGGGGCGGGCGGCAATGCAGACCTGTACGTGATGCGCTCCGACGGCACCGGCAGCCGCCCGTTGATGCGTACCAATGCCTGGGACAGCGCGCCCGACTGGGGACGGGGAACGTGAGCACCCGGCCAAGACCAATCAAGCGGATACAGGAGCAATAAATGAAGCTCGTCCGCACGGCATTGCTAGGTGCAGTCGCATTCATCGGAGCGATCGCGGCCGCGAACGCAGAAGCAGCACAGGTCGCTCGCCAGCGAGAACTGTGCGTTGGGCATGCCCCAGGTTGTTACAGAACGGTGCAGGCAGCCGTCGACGCGGCGCGCACCGGTGACACCGTACGCCTCCGCCGCGGGACGTTCGCGGGTGGTGTGAGAATCCGCGCGAGCATTCACCTCGTCGGAGCTGGTGCGGGCTTGACGACGATTCGCGGGGGAGGGCCGGTGCTGATCATCGGCACGTTTGGCGCCATGGGAGAACCCACCGTGTTGATCAAAGGGGTGACGATCACAGGGGGTCTGACACGGTCGAGCCCCGAGTCCCAGAAGCTGGTCGGGAAACCGGGCGCGTTCGCCTTCGGAGGTGGCATCGAGGTGCCACCCGCGTCCCGGTTCAAGGACGGCGCAACCGTGACCATCACGGACAGCGTGATCACCGGCAACCGCGCCTCCCCGAGCGCAACCATCCCCTCGGGTCTTCCTTGCGGGGCCGATTGCCCGTTCGCGCTCGCTGGCGGGGGTGGAATCGACAACTGGGGGAGGCTGACCCTGAACAAGGTCATCGTCAGCCACAACCATGCCGGTGGCCCGCTGGCCAGCGATGCGGACGCGGGCGGGATCTACACGCCACAGGGCCACCTCACGTTGCGCCACAGCGTCGTGACGAAGAACCGGGCCGTTGTCGTTCGCCCGTACGGGCGTTTCGCCGAAGGGGCCGGAGTCGATATCTCGAGCACCCCGTTCTTCCTACCACCACGGCGACAGATCTCCACGCTGACCATCGACGCCAGCCGCATTACCGCCAACTCGGTGAGATTGACTGAGGGGTTCCCGAGTGACGTCGAAGCTCACGCCAACACCGGCGGTGTCCTCATCGCCGGTGACGACGACTGCACCAGGCCCACCTCGGGCTGCGTGCGCGCAACGATTCGCGGGTCGTTGGTCTCAGGTAACAGCGCCACGGCCAGCAACACCGCCGGCGACGCGAACGGGTTCGGCGGCGGCATCGTCGTCGACGGCTCCCTCGTGATCAACGCATCGATTGTTCGTCACAACCGTGTCCGGGTGACTGTGCCGGCCGGCACGACTGCCGGAGCGTTCGGCGACTCCGCCGGGATCGGCATGGGCGGCTACGCGACGATCACCGACTCGCACGTGATTGACAACTCGGTCAGCGTGCGCTCGTCGCGCGGGACCGCGTCGGCCATGTTCGCGGCCATCAGCGCCGGGAACGGAGCTTTCGCAACCACGATCAAGCACAGCGACATCAGCGGCAACCAACTCGCTGCATCGACAACATCGGGATCGATCATCGCCCAGGGCGCCGGTATCGGTCACCTGAACGACGCACCGCTCGTGCTCCGTGACACCACGGTCGCGCGCAACGTCGCCACAGGAGATGGATCCGGCGGACTGGCTCAGGGCGGTGGGGTGTGGAACGGGAGCCTGGATCCGTCCAACTCCCTCGGGCCACTTCGCCTGGTCGACAGTAGGATCGTGCATAACGTACTCAAAGTGAGTGCCGGCATGACTGCGCAAGGCGGAGGGATCTTCACCATCGCCAAACCAACGATCCGCCACACCACCATCGCTCACAACCGACCCGACCAATGCCACGGATGCTGACACGATCCAACAACCGGGGACAAGCTGATCGGACCTAAATTCCAGAGGGCTACCTGGCTCGTGAATGCCTTTTAGGGGTCGAGTGGCAGGAGCGACGTCGCATAACAGAGCTCGTCGAGCCGGCAGCCGTCTTTGTGATGCCCAATGGCGATGCCCAATGGCAGTAGGACCCGTGCGATCGCCTGAGGCAATAGCAACAAACGGCCCGTTTAGCAGGCACCTCTAGG
>CAVVNG010000005.1:0-114277 GCA_963749545.1 uncultured Solirubrobacterales bacterium | reverse complement strand
TCCTGGCGAGGGGCTTTCTGCTGCAAACCTAGCGAATCAACGATCACGGCCCGTTCGCGTAGGCTTGGCTGCGCCGCACCTCCTCGCGATGACGATCGTTCTAGGCCTCCTAGCCGCGCTTCTCTGGGGACTTCCCGACGTGCCACTGGCGGTCGCCGTGCGGCGCGTCGGCGAGCTTCCGGTATTGGTGGGATCCCTCGCCATTGGCACTGTCGTGAGCGTTCCCATCGTGGCCGCGACCGGTGCGCCACACCTGACCTCCCGCGGCATCGGCCTCGCGATCGCCGCCGGGGCGGTCACGGTGGCGGCGTACCTCACCGCCTTCACCGCGTTTCAGACCTGCCCAGTCTCCGTTGTCACCCCGATCCTCTCCTGCGAAGGAGCTGCAGCTGCCGTCATCGCCGTCATCTTCGGCGAGCGACTGCACCTCGCGCTCGCGGTCTCGCTCGTCTTTGCGGTCATCGGTGTCGTCCTCGTTGGCATGGCGGGCGGAGACCAGGGGCGCGCTCATATGCGCGGCGTGGCCTTCGTCTCCCTCGCGGCCCTGATCTGGGGTGTGGTACTCGCGCTCGGTGCCCCCGTGTCCCGCGAACTCGGCGTCTGGTGGGGATTCCTGTTCGTGCGGATGTTGACGCTGCTGTTTGCGCTTTCACTTGCACTCTGTACCCGTCGGGCGGCGGCTGTGGGATCGGCCTTACGCTGCGAGCCGTGGCGCATCGCCGCCTGGGGGCTTGCGGACGCCGGCGCAACGCTGTCCTTCTATCTTGCCGTTCACCTCGGGCCCGTCGCCGTCGCCAGCGTCCTCGCCGCCCAATTCGCGCTGTTCGGAGCCCTCTCCGGGGTGGTCCTCCTCGGCGAGCGCCTCCGCGCGCGCCAGTGGCTCGGCGTCGCCATCGTGCTGGTCGCGGTCAGCGCCATAGCCGCCGTCACCAGTTGAGCCGCAGCGCGTTAGGGATCTCCGACCGGATCACCGTCGCGCCGACGCGGCGCACGAGCAGTGCCGTTCGGCCCTCGGCGCGTTCGCCAAGGCGGGACTACGTCAGGCGATGAAGTCCATCAGGTGGGGCAGCGCCTGTTCGATGGTCAGGTAGGGCTTGGTGTCGTACTCGATCCACTCCGAGTAGTTGAGGATGTTCCGATAGGCCTCCTCGAGATCGTCGCCTTCCGAGATCACCACGCCGTGGCTGCCGTCGGCGGCGACGTAATGCGCTTTGACGTCGGACGGCACGCCGTGTTCGGAAAAGACGCCCATCAGCTTCTTCGTCTCGTCCCGGCTCAGCTGCTTGATGCGGTACGTCGTGATGAAGATCACGTGAGCTCCCCGTTCGGTTGACCCGCACGGCGGCTCTCCCGCCCTCGGCCCCGTGCGCCACCCATGAACCCTACCGAACGCTAATCAAACCGGGGCGCGCTCGCGCCGCCGCCGGCCCTCGTTGAATTCGGATCCTTCGTTAGTTAGAGTCGCCGGCCGCCCCGTCGGCACCGAATCAGGAGGATTCCAATGCGCAGACATCTAGTAGGCGTGTCACTTGCGGGCTTTATCGGCGTGCTTGCGGTTTGTGGGGTTGCCTTCGCAGCCAAACCCAAGCCTCTCGGCTTCTATTGCGCCAAGTTCGACTGCTTGCAGGTGAACTCACGCGGAAAGACGCTGAGCTTTCAGGGTCGATGCACCGCCGTCAAGCATCCCAAGTTTCTCTTCGAGGCCTTTTTCGTACCGATCAGCGCCAAGGGCAAATTCCATTGGAACAAGGCCAACTTCGTGAATACTCCCAACGGCGGAACCCTGCTCAAGAAATCCAGGGTGACGATCAACGGCCAGTTCGTCTCCAAGCGAGAGGCGAAGGGCACCTACCAGCTCCACAAGGCTGGCTGCAAGAAGGTGACCTTCGACGCCAAGCTGAGTTAGCGCTCGCCTCGCCGTTCCGTCGCTCCTTAGCGCCTGCCCGCGGGCCACGCGCGGCTACCGCCCGCGGGTCCGAGCGGGCCGGAGCGCTAGACGCCGAGCCACCGAGCGGGGTTGCCCACCAGGATCGTTTCGAGCTGCTCCTGGGTCATCCCCGCGGCTTGGAGTGTCGGGATCACCTGTTCGAACAGGAAAGTCATGCTCCAGTGCGGGGCGGCGCCGGCGGCCTCCAGCTGCTCGATCGTCTCGGGCGGGAACCAGTCGAGGCCGTTGGCGATGGGGATGTCGAAGTCCTGGGAGAGGAAGATCCGCTCGGCATAGCCTCGCCTCAGCAACTCGGTCATCATCGCGTTGCGGCGATCGGTGGCCAGGTAGAGATCGAGCCCGTAGCGGTCCATCCCGATGTACACGCCTCGATCGAGCAGTCGTTCGATGTAGTCCAGGTCGTCGCTGTCACCGGTGTGAGCGATCTGGATCTTGTCCGGCGCCACGCCCTCCTCAAGGAGGATCTCGATCTGCCGCGGGCCGGTGGCCGATGCGGGGCGCGAATGAGCCATGACCGGCCGGCCGGTCCGCACGCTGGCCCGTGCCGCGGCCCGGTGAATCTTCTCGACCCGCTCGTTGACCCCCGGTTCGTCGGCCGCGCACTTGATGAACGCCGCCTTGACCTCGGTGCCCTGGATTCCCCGTTCAATGTCATGCACGAACAGGCCGGCGATGAAGTCCGCGTCGCGATTGAGCAGGAAAGGCGGCAACTGGTCGTAGGTGTAGATCCCCGTGCAGGCCACGATCTGGAGGCCGGTGTCGCGGGCCAGCCGCTCGAGAGCCGGGATGTCGCGCCCGAGCAGCATCGCCGTCGGATCGACCACCGTCCTAACGCCGTGACCCTTGACGGCTTCCGCCGACTCGAGCGCGAGCCGGTACTCGAGCTCGCGGTCGCGGACATGGGGCCACTGGGTCGAGACCGCCTCGTCGCTGGAGAAGAAATGCTCGTGAATCAGGGTCAGACCGAGCTCACCGGCATCGATCCGACCACCGACCGTTTCCACCGTCGCCATCCTCGCTCCTCTCTTTCGCCCGGCGGATTCTGACTGGCGCGCGCGCCAGGGGTCGCGTCCTCGGTGCGTCGCGCCGAAATGTTGACTATTTCTGGGGCCGTCTGGGTAGCTGATCAGTGGCCTTCCGCCCCTTCCCGGTCCCGGCGGGAGGCTTTCTTTTCGACGCTTTGCCTGGGTAGGCTGTCGCGGATGCGCCGCCTGCACCACTTCGTGCCGTCCGCCTTCCGGACGCCCCAGGTTGCCGCAGTTGGCCTCGTCGTTGCTCTCGTCGCGGCCTCGGCGGCCGCCAAGGCCGGTGATCGTGCCCACCCCGACCGGAGCTTCGGGGGGCGCGGGTGGGTGACCACGTTGCTCCCCGGTCGCATGTCGCTTGGCTTCGCGGTCACCGTCGTCGCTGGGGGCAAGATCGTGGTCGCCGGCCAGGCGGTCGCGCCCAAGGCCAATGGGCAGGTCCTCGTGGTGCGGTATCAGCGGGGCGGGCGTCTGGACCGCGGCTTTGGGTCGCGGGGGATCTTCACCACCTCGCTTCCGGTCGCCAAGGGGCCGTTCGTCGCCAGGGCAGTCGTGCAGCAGCGATCGACGGGCAAGCCGCTGATCGCCGGTGGCTATGGCGAGGGCTCGATCCTCCTGCTCCGCCTGACGCGCAATGGACGGCTCGACCGCAGCTTTGGAGCCAACCACAGTGGCCAGGCCGTGGTGTCGGTGGGCGGGTTCGCCCAGTCGGTCTCCCTCCAGCGGGACGGCAAGATCCTCGTCGGGGCGTCAAACGCCAACAGCAATGGCCGACCGATGGTCGTGGCGCGGTTCACCCGCAACGGGCTTCTGGACCGCGGCTACGGTCGCAAAGGGGTTGCGCAGGCCATGTTCTGGAATCCCAGATTGGCTGCCAGTGCCGGCGCCTACGCCCTCGTCGCAACGCCCGACGGCGGGGTGATCGCCACCGGCCACCTCGATTACATCGGGGGCGATGGACATGGAACCGCAGGCTTGTTCAAGCTGAATTCGAGAGGCCGGCCCGCGAAGGGCTTCGGAACCGATGGCCACGTCCAGGTCGCTTTCAAGGCGATTCCCGGCAAACGGAGGCAGTGGTTTCCGTGCGCCACCACGGTCAACGCGCGTGGAGCGGTATCGGTGACAGGCGACGGCACGCTCGGCGCGGGCAACGTGCTCCTGACCGCCCGGCTGACCCGCCGCGGGAGGTTGGACCGCTCATTCGGCAGGGCGCACGATGGCCGCGCGGTCACCCCGGGTGCAGGAAGCTCGAACATCACGACGTGCGGAGCCTCCTCCACCGCCGCCGGGGTGTTGACGGTCGGCGTGGGGGCACGGCTCATCCAACTGCGCGCGAACGGAGCGCCCAACACGAGCTTCGCTCGCGGCGGCCTGATCAGGATCGCCAAGCCACGCAACGTGTCAATCAACGCGCTCGTCGGCGTGGGGCGTAGCGTGGTCCCAGCGGGCTCGGCGGGCAAGGCGCTGTACGTGGCCCGGTACGTGCACTAGCTACGGTTTGATCGGGTGGGGTCCGCGGTCGCCGATGCCGTAGAACTGACCCCCTCGCGCGCCGACCCAGAGCATCCCGTGCCACACGGCCGGCGTCGACTCGATGCATCCATCGAGGTGCACGGTCCAGAGGAGCTTCGGCCGCACATGGGGGTTGGCGATGTCGTAGTCGTGCAGTCCGCCCTCGCAGTCGCCAAGGACCATCTGGTTGTCGATGGTAACCGGGGAGCCGATCGTCGGCGGAGGCAGGTGGAGGTGCCAGAACGTCTTGCCCGTTCGCTGATCGACGGCCATCACCTCGCCGTCGGTGCCGGCGTCATACACCACCCCCTTGTAGAGCGCCGGCGTGGAGAGCGAGCCACCGTCGGGCGCGAAATTGCCGATCGGGACGCTCCACACGACGGGATGTCTGGGGTTGTGCGGGTTGAGCTTCATCAGGCCCCCGAGCTGGTGATCGCGCGGCAGCGACTCGGGCCGCGGCACGTTCTCCTCGATGTGTCTGGACACGTACAGGTAGCCGTGCGGGTCGATGACGATGGTCGCGTCGGTGTCGTCACCGTCCCAGAAGCGGAACACCCGGCGGTACCGGTTCCCGCCGCGGAGGATGTCCGAGATGTCCCAGCCCTGGACCAGCCCACCGCCGTTGGAGAAATACACCACCCCCTTGAAGAAGGCCACCGAGTCCTCGATCGAGATGTCCTCGTCGTGGACCTCCTCGCCCAGCTTGGCGTCCCAGCCGGGAACCAGCATGACGATCTTCGGGCTGACCTCGACCAGTCCCTTGGCGTTGTAGTGGCGGTGCAGCCGGATCACGTAGAACCACGAGTTCTCGCCGCCCTCGAGCAGGTAGTCGCCGATCTGCAGCGGAGCGGCATCCCAATCGTCGTTCCAGATCAGATGCGGGACGCTGTGGGCATCCACCGACCACAGGACGGTCGGTCTGGCACGGTCCATGGCGATAACCCGGAGGTGATTGTCACGTGACCCGCCGTAGTAGAGCGGATAGCCGTCCGAGTCCGATGTGGCCGAACCCTTCGCCAGGTCGCCGGTGTGAAGGTCGGGCCGCAGTGGCCTGCCCGTCGCACCATTCCAGAAGTGGTAGTCGTCGTCGTAGGCGCCCTCGCGGATTTCGATGGTCCCACTCCTGTGCACGACCACGTTCGGCTGACCGGTCCACCCCGTGCCGCACCATGTCTCGGTTCCGAACAGGTCGCTCGATCGGGAGCACAGCCCGCCCGAGGCCGGGTAGCGCCAGCGGATCACCGGGTGCCGCGGCAGGGGGCCGGCGCCGTAGTAGTCGCGTGTCGCGTTGCCGCGGAAGGTGGTCAGGCCGGCAAAGGTCGTGTTGATGGGCCCGGGCGCCGCTGGACGATGGTGTCTTGGCCGCGTGGCATTAGGCCGGCTCGTTGATGGCGGCGCGGGCACCGATCGGGCCGCCTCGGGATGCGTGCTTCCCGATGTCCCTTGTGAGATGAGGAGCCACGCCCCGCCGATGATCACGACCAACACGGCCAGCACCGCGAGAGCCCTGCCACGGGGACTCGACACGACTCCAGACTATGGCGCGCGCCTCCGACACCCGCGCCGCGCGTGTGCATGTGCCTCCACAGTTCGGAGCAAGGGCTGTCTGGCCCATCGCTTCGGCGTCGGCGACGGCTTCGTCCACGTGATCGAGTTCTAGTCCGCGGACACAGTTAGGCTTGCCGGGTGCCACCTGCGAGCAGCGGGCCCCGGCAGGCCAGGCCGCCGCGCGTTCGACCCTTCCTCCGCCGCCGCCGGCGGCTAGTCGGCGTGCTGGCGGCCGTCTTGGTGGTGGTGGTCGCCAGCGTCTTGCTCTACATCGATCAGCGGAACTCGCTCCACCGGACCTACGTCGCCGGGGACAAGAGCGCCGTGAACAAGATCGTGCTGGCAGTCACCGTGAAGCTGGTCGATCCCGCCAACGACGACCTCATGCTCAGCATGCTCCCGACGCCCGAGGGCAACCTGGTGCGACCGCAGGACGACACACCGACCAAGAGCTTCGTCGTCAAGCTGGGCACCTCAGACCCTCCCCTCCTCACCTTCCCGGCCAGGAAACCGATCGCCGTGCAGACGGTCCACGCCAGCTTGGAGAACAGCGGCACGTTCACGGACTATCCGTTCGACGCCTACTCGGGGGCGATCGGCTTTGTCGCCCTCGCGGGAGACAAGCCGCTGCCTTTGGTTGTGAGCTTGCGCGATATCGATCCGTACTTCGTGACCAAGGCCCCGGCGAGTGTTACCGAGAGCCATGTCGTGGTCTTTCAGATTCGCATCAGCCGCAGCCGCGGGACGCTGATCCTGGTCTGGTTCGTGATGGTGGCGATGTGGGCACTGGCCCTATCGGTCCTCGGCGGCGCCTGGATTCTGGTCAGCCATCAAAAGGGGATGGTGTGGCCGGCGTTCGGCTGGATGGCAGCGACGATGTTCGCGCTGGTCGCCGTGCGTAACGCCGTCCCCGGATCGCCTCCGATCGGCTCGCTGATGGACTACGCGGCATTTTTCTGGGCCGAGGGGATCATCGCCGCCTCGCTCACGGTTGCTGCTGTCGCGGGGATTCGCGTCGAGCGGGCGAGTGCTGAGCGCGCTACCCGGACGAGGCCACCGGCTTGATGGGCGCCGGTTTCACATTGGCGACGCCGTTGAGCTCATCCCCGGCGGCCGCGACCTGTCCTCGGTCGTAGTAGTCGGTGAGGACCAGGTTGGGGATTCGCCCGCGCTGCTCGATGCACTCCTGGGCGCGCTTGAGGATGAACGCCTTCTGGACGAGCGGGATGTTCGGGCTGGGGCGCGGCGGAAACACATCGGCCCAGTTGTTCATCATCAGCAGAGGGTTGTATGAGGCGCCGCGGCTGAGCTGCTCGCCGCGCTTGGACTTGCAGGTGAACTGATTGGGCTTCTTGGCGCCCAGCAGTGTGTCCTGAATCCAGTTGAACCCGGGCGTGTTCCAGGCGTAGTCGCCGCTGACCGGCTTCTGCGCGAACACAACGATGTTGTGGCGCGAGCGGATCAGGTCGCCCAGCGTCGGCAGCGGCTGGCCATACTGCAGCGTGGCCAGGCGGTCGAACAGGCCGGCCTCCTGGAACGCCTTTTGGAGATCACGCTCTGCGACATAGTCCTCGTCGAAGAGGATGATCACCTGATCGGGGTTGAGGTCGAGGAAGCGCCGGATGACATTCAGGTACTCGATCATGTTCGTCGCCCCGAGTTCGCAGAGCGTGTGGCACAGCCAGATCTCCCGCTTCCCGCGCGGTGAGCCGCCATTGAGCGACCTGCTGAACCGCTGGAGCGCCGCGCGGGCGAACGGCGCCAGCTTGGCGGACACCCGGTTCAGACGGATTCCCTCGCCGGCAATATCGGTGTACACGCGCCCGCTCGGCGTCGCGACGCCGTAGTGCGTGGAGATCTTGAACACCCGCATGCCATCGTTGAGCTGCTGCGCGATGTCTCGATCCTGGTTGGGAATCAGCCACCCTGGCGTATCGGCGGCGGACATCGAGTTGTGCGTCCCGACGAACACGACCTCGTCGAGACGGCGATCGCAGAGCTGTGCGTACCCGTTGCAGGCGCGGACGGAGCTCGCCGTCACCTTCGATGTTGCCCCGGTGAAGCCAAGGGCGAGTATGACCGCGGCCACGCAGACCGCTGCGAGTGCGCCGGCGGCGGCCACCCGCCGCGGCCGCCGCTGGCGCTGTCGTTTGGCGCGCGGTGTCAGGGGGGCGGTGGCGGTCAACAGCTCACCGGCCCCGGCATAGAGCAGCAGGATTCCACCCACTAGGACCACCGCTCGCAGGGCCAGGCTGGGATCAAGCAGCACCACCAACCCCGCCGTGCCGACGGCGGCACCTCGGATTCCGCGCCCCCGTTTCGACAGGGGACGCCGGGCAACCCCTCGCAGCCATGCCAGGCCCGCGGCCGGGGAGTAGGCCGTCTGCAACGGCGAGGCGGCCAAAGCGACGATCAACCCCACCCCGCTGACGACCAGCGCCCAGGTCATGAGGTCACCCAGGAATGCTCCCCACAACTCGCCCACCGCAGCGCGCACGTCGGCGCCATTCAGTTCGGGGGGAGCTTGCACGTGGGCGACGGCGTAGCGGTTGAGCAGCTCGAGCGCGAGGGCGAACAGCGCCGCGGCCACCCCGACGGCGAG
Source organism: uncultured Solirubrobacterales bacterium (assembly GCA_963749545.1). Classification (GTDB taxonomy): domain Bacteria; phylum Actinomycetota; class Thermoleophilia; order Solirubrobacterales; family Solirubrobacteraceae; genus Palsa-465. The sequence goes on along the minus strand of CAVVNG010000005.1, from coordinate 105,642 downwards.
CGCGCCCCGTGCGATCGCCGTCCGTCGCCCCGGAGCGATCGCCAGCCCGAGCGCGAACAGCACCAGTGCGGCTGCCGGCAGGATGAGTCCGAGCACCCGGATGGTGTCGGCGATGCGCAGCGTCTGCGTGGCGAAGCTTCGCTTCTTGAAGGTGAGCAGGATGGCCTCGGTGCGGCCGGGCAGGTCCTTGGCGAGCTGGGGCGCCAGGTTGCGGAGGACCGAGGTGACGACAAGCCCGGCGTCGGTCATGTCGAACACCGCATTTCCGCCGTTGCGTTGGAACAGCAGACGGTGGCCGTGCACGGCGGCGAGACGGATGATGGCGCCAAACGGCTTGGAGGTGACCAGCAGCCTCACCGCCGACTGCACCAGCGGTCGTCCGGCGATGAGATCGGGATACGCGGGCTCGAGTACCTGGACGGTGATCTCGCGTGCGATCACGCGCTGCACGGCCGCCTGGTGCGAGGCCGTCACAGCCCGATTGGCAAACGCGGACGGGTTGACCAGCTCGTCGCGGGCGTAGAGCGTCGCGCCACCGGCCACCGCGGCCACCGCGGCCAGCACGAGAAGGACGACGCTCAGACCGGAACGCAAACCGCGCAGGCGGCGCCCGCCGGCTTTGTCCTGCGCCGGTCCGTCGGCGGACACCCTATCCCCCGTCGGCGGCCCGGCTTCACGCTGACTGTCCGCGACGACGTCCGAGTTCATCGAGGTCCAAGTTCGCTCTGGGAGCCAGGGCTCCCCCTCTACCGCACGACGGTGAAGGTTAGCGAGTGCGGCTTGGAGCGATTCCTGGCCGCATCTGTCGCTGTGACCGTGGCCGTGTAGGTGCCCTTGGCCAGGCGCTTGCGGCCGTAGCGTCCTGAGAAGGCGATCCGGTTGGGGCCCTTGGTCGAGTGGGTTCGGACCAGCGTAAGGACCAGAGCGGTGCGCGTGCAATTGCGCTTCTGTCCTGGATGGGCCGGCTTGCACGGCCGCGTGCGCCCGGCCCGGTGACCCTTCGCCTTGTGGGTGATGGCGATCCTGGTCGTGGCCGCCTCGCTGAGCGTGAAGGTGAACGTGGTGCCGCGCGGTGCCTTGCGGCTGGCCGCGTTAAGTGCTGTTGGCTTGCCGCCGATCGCGAAGCGCTTATATGGGTGATCCGGAATTTGCTGACTGTAGGTGGCACCCTGTCCACTGTCGACGCGGTGCACTGAGCGCTCAGCGAGTGGAGGAAGGCGTGATCGAAGTCCGATCCGTAACCGCCGGTCACCAGGTCATCGGAGTTCGAGGTGAAGGCGACACACGCTCCGTTGCCGCTCAGCGAGCCGCCCCCGGCGTCGCCGCCCCCGGCCCCGAATCGCCCGGGGGTGGAACGGCCGTTTCGGGTCGAGGCCAGCGTGGTCGTTCCATGGGCCAGGTCGCGTACGAACATGTTGAAGAAGCCCGGCTCGGCTCCGGGCAGGTTCGTCGCGTCAGATCCGAACAGCAGACGAGTGCCGTCGGCGCTGATCGACGTACGGTCCGTGCCGGGGGACGCTCTCGACGACGACCCCGGGCAGGGCAAAATCCGGGAAGGCGATCGCCATCGCGCGCGCGACCTTCAGGATCAGCGCCGGATCACGTAAGGCGGTTCACCTGAGGCTCGGCTCCAAGGGCCGGAGCCTGCTCCGTGCCGCTGGCAGCAAGGGCCTCGCGGTAACCCTGACCGCGGTGGCTCGGGACGCGCACGGCACCCACGCACGGTCGATCTCTTCAGCAACGTTGAAGCGGTAGCGATAGCGTCGCGAACGTGCCCTCGCTCGCCCGCCGGTGCGTCCTGATCGCGGCGGTTTCCGTGATCACGGGAGGGTGCGGAGGTCAGGGCACACGCGCGGACGGGGCGCGCCGGACGCGATCGAGGGATATGCCAGCGCGGTCAGTGTGTTGCCAGGACAATCATTCCGGTTGTACGTGTCCACGACAGCGCCTGAATTCCGGGTTATCGCGTTCAGGGTCGGCTGGTACGGCGGCCGCGAGGCGCGCCGGGTCTGGGCGTCCCCGGCGCTGGCCGGTCGCGTCCAGCCACCGGCCACCCGAAGCCCGGCGACGCGGATGGTGGTGGCGCGGTGGCATCCGAGTCTCACGATCGGGACGAGCGACTGGAAGCCCGGCGCGTATCTGCTCCGGCTCGACGCCTCGCGCGGGGCGCAGCGCTACGTCCCGCTCACCGTGCGCTCGTCGAGGACCGCTGGGCGGGTCGTGCTGCTCGAGGGCGTGACCACCTGGCAGGCCTACAACCTATGGGGCGGCTACGACCTCTACAGCGGACCTCATGGGTTCGACGATCGGTCGTTCGCGGTCAGCTTCGACCGACCGTACGACGCCGTCGGGAGCGGGGCGACGTGGTTCTTGTCCTTCGATCAACCGCCGATCGTCGTGGCCGAGCGGACCGGTCTGCCCCTGGCCTACGAGACCGACGTGGACCTCGACGAGCATCCTGGCCTGCTGGCCGGAGCTCGCGCCGTCATCTCACTGGGCCACGACGAGTACTACTCAGCCGCGATGCGCACGGCGTTGCTGCGTGCGCGCCAAGTGGGTACGAACATCGCCTTCCTCGGCGCCAACGCGATGTACCGGCACATCAGGTTCGCGTCGTCCTGCTTGGGTCCCGATCGGACGGAAATCGCCTACAAGGTTGCCCGGCTTGATCCCGACTACGGTCACGATGACGCCGCGACCACGCAGAACTGGCGCGACCCACCGGATCCCCGCCCCGAGAGCGTGATCACTGGCGTGTTCTACGAATGCAACCCGGTGAGCGCGCCGTCCGTGGTGCATGACCCCGACAGCTGGATCTTCGCCGGCACGGGCGTGCACCGGGGCACCGCGTTTCCGGGCCTGGTCGGTCCCGAATACGATCGCGTGAACAAGTCGGTCCCGTTCCCGCGGCCGCTAGAGATTCTCGCCCACTCACCTGTGCGCTGCGCCGGCCACGCGAGCTACGCCGACTCGGCCTACTACTCGGTGCCCAGCGGCGCGGGGGTATTCGCGAGCGAGACGATGCGGTGGGTTTGCGCGATGCGGGGATCGCGCTGCGGACACGGCGTCAGCCCGGCGGCGACACGCTTTGTCGATCGCGCCACGGACAATCTCCTGCGGGCGTTCGCCGCGGGCCCCGCCGGGCGCCGCCACCCCGCGATCGACAACGTGGACAGGGTCAAGCCGGCGCCCGGAGCTCGTTTCAGCAGCCCGACTGAGTAAGGCCGTGGCGTGCCGATCGAGACGCGGACTAGCGCAGCGTCACGCTACGGAAGAACAGCCCCAATGGGCGAGGATCGTCCGAGAGACCGAGCCGGCTCGGCGAGCGAGGACTACGGATCCGCCAGGACAGCACCAGATCCTCGCCGGAGCGGGCTGCTCCCAGGCTGAGTCGCGAGGTGTGGATGGACGAATCGCCGTATTCCACCGTTCCGAGCCGCCGGCCGTTGGCGTCGACCTCGACTCGCATCGGCTCGGCGCCCGGTGGAACGAACGGCTCGGCCACCCACTCGAGCACACTCGGCGCCTGCGTCGCTCGGAGCAGCACGCACGCGACTGGGCCGTAGGTCCAGCGCCCACGCGCATCGGGACCGGCCCACCCCCCCGGCCAGCATCTCGTCCTCGCGTGAGTCGGCACCGAATTCGAGCTGCTCGCCCAGCGGGCAACGCCGCGCTGGCCGGATCGACAGGCGCGCCAGCTAGGCTCCGATCCGCCTGGTGTCCTCGACGGTGCCAAGCTCGGCCGGTGACCGCGGAGCTGGCGTCCGCAGCACCAGCTCGAGCCGTGAGCGCCCCTCAATCAGCCCGGCCGGAACCACGACTCCCTCGGCGTCGACGCGCGGACGGCCATCCTCGAAGGTGAGCTCGACGAGCTGCTGTCCGGCCAGCACGATTCTCATCTCGGCCCGTTGGCGAGCCGCCGCTAGTGGGTCCAATCTGATTGTTTGACCGGAAACTCGCTGTGGTTGGCGAATTGGGTCGCATCCCGATTCTGGAGGTGGTGATGCGTCCCCGGGAAGTGTTCGTGAGATCGCTCTCGCATCAGGAGGCGACCAGGCTCAAGCGGCTCTCGACGCGCGCGGAGCATCAGTCGACCCGGATCCGAGCGGCGATTCTGTTGGCGTCGAATGTGAAGACGCCGGCGGGGCAGATCGCTCGGATGTGGCTGACTGACGAGAGTCATGTGCGCAAGGTGATCCATGAGTTCAACGAGGAAGGGTTCGACAGTCTGCGCCCTGAGTACCGGGGCGGGCGACCCCGCCGGATCACTCCCGCCGAGCGCAAGCGTGCGGTGGCGGTGGCCGGTGCCCGCCCCGACACCCAAGGGGTGCCATTGACGCGCTGGTCGCTGGATCGCCTCTCGGCCTACCTGGCCGAACAGGGCGTCCTGATCTCCCCGATCCATCTCTGGCGGCTGCTGGACGAGGCCGGGCTGTCGTTTCAGCGCACCCGCTCGTGGAAGGCCAGTCCCGACCCCGACTATGAGGCCAGGGCCGCCAGGGTGCTCGAGCTCTACGCGGCCGCGCCGTTTGACGGGCCGGTGATGGGCGGGCCTGACGCGGCGCCAGGCGGCGAGCCCCCGTTCGTCGCGCATCAGCGCGGCGCGCAACAGGTCCGACTGGAGCGCCGTCGGCCAGCTGTGGCGGTAGCCGGGCTCGGAGCCCCAGGCCGGAGCATCCGCGGCGGTCACATCGCGTTCGCGCTGGACGGTTCCGGTCGCCATCGATTCAGCCGCGGCCGGCTCGGCGCCTGTCGAGCGATGCCTTCAGCACACGCGGAAACTCGTGCATCGAGTCCCAATTCGTGGCTGAGTTGTTGTTGCCGTGCGCCCGTCGCCACACCACCTGCTCCGTGACCGTCGTTTCGCCCAGGCCAAGCTCGCGCGCCCGCAGCATCCAGTCCAGGCACTCGGCGACCCGGAAGCCGGTGGCGAACGGACCGACCCGGTCGAACGCCGAGCGTCGCACCAGCATTCCATTCGGGACGTGCGCCGGCTGCGAGTCGTCGAGCGCGACGGGGTGCCCATCGACGCAGCGCGCGAACGTGCGCATGTGTCCGTACACGATGTCGATCTCGGGACGGCCCCGCAGCATCTCGATGCGTGATTCGATGCTGTTCGCGGTCAGGAGATCGTCGGAGTCAAGCGGGACGATGAACTCCCCACGGACGACGCTCATGGCGTGCGTTCTGGTCGCTCCGATGCCGGCGTGGGTCCGCCGCACGACGCGGACCGGTGGGCCGATGGCTTCCGCGATCGCCGCGCTGGCGTCATCGGAGCCGTCATCCACGACGACCACGTCGGCCACCTCGTACGTCTGTCCGAGCACGCTCTCGAGCGCGGCCGCGAGGAACTGCTCGCGGTTATAGACGGGCACGGCGACCCCGACACGTCCCCTGTCCTCAGTCATCGCCGGTCGCGGACCGTCGCCGTCGCACCGACTCGCGCAACACCCGGAGCGTGGCCAGGCGGTTGGCTCGCGTATCCGAGGAGGTGTTGGCGTCGTGCACCCGATAGCGCAGGCACAGGTGGTCGATCTGGCCGGCGCTGACGCCGGCCTCGGTGGCGCGCGCCTGCCAGTCGGCGTCCTCACCGAGCTGGAGATCCTCGTTGAATGCCCCCACGAGGTCGAGCACCGCGCGACGGCCCAGGGTCGTGCCGAGGTGACCCGGGAACGGCCCGAGATCCCAGCTCGGCTTGAAGTGCGTTGGCCGGGGCTGGCCGGGCGTGACGAAGGCTTCGGTCAGTCCGAGCACGATGCCGTGTTCGGGGTGCTGCTCGAGGTGGGCGACCTGGCGCTCGATCCGCTCAGGCGGCATGAGGTCGTCGCCGTCGAAGATCGCCCAGTACTCGCCTCGCGCGGCTCGCAGTCCCGTGTTGCGCGCGGCCGCCGGCCCGCGGTGGGGCTGGCACAGCACGGTTGCGCCGTGCTGTTCGGCGATCTCGACGGTGCGGTCGGTGGACCCGTCATCGACGACGATCACCTCGATGGGCGTGTAGCTCTGGGCCAGGGCGCTGGCGATCGCCTCGCCGATGAACGTCTCCTCATCGAAGGCCGCCATCACGACCGAGACCAGACCGCGTGTCACGGCGTGAGCTCCGCGAGGATTCGATCGACGGCCCGCGCCACCGCGGCCACCTCATCCCCCACGTCGAGAGCGAAGCACGGTAGCTGGCGCGCCAGGTCGGCCAGCGAGCGCAGGACGCCGACATCATCGAACGGAGTCTGGAGCACCGTGCTGGGACCCAGGGCCAGCAGCGCCTCCGCCCCGCCCAAAGGCCGCACACCCGTGGCGCCACCACGAATCCGCGGTACCACCACTCCGCGCACGGATAGCGAGTCGCGGATGGTCTCGGGCATCAGCCCCCCCCCCCTCCCCTACTTACTTTACTCCAACTTAACTCCTATACCCTTCAAACTTACTTCTTAAACTCCACTTCTCCTCACCACACAACTACTCCCATCCAACCACCCCCCGCCACCACTCCCCACCCCCCCGCGCCCCCCCCCCCACCCCCGGCGGCGCGCAACGGCGCGGCGCGTTCCCACCATGGAACGCCCTCGGCGGAACGCACGCGATACTGGATAGCGCGAGCCCCGACGTCGACGAGCGTCACCGCGCCCGATCCGGTCTCGTGTACGGCGACCACGCCGCCGGGGTCCGATCCGCGGACAAGGCCCGCGGGCCCGATGTCGGCCATTGCCCACGGAACCCTGTACTCGCCGGCGGCCCACAGGTCGATGCGCGCGTCGAGCGCGCCTCCGTGGACGTCGGTGCGTCGCGTGAACGGCCCGATCAGCGCGTCGGCCAACGCCCTGCCGGCAAAGCGCAGCCCTACCCGCCGGTCGCCGAAGCGGAGCGTGTGCTCGACCAATCCGGCGCGCGCGCCGGCCATTTGGAACTGCTCGACCCCGACGGCGTAGAACGACTCCAGTCGTCCTTCAAGCAGTCTTGGCATGCGGCCAGCCGGCGGCCTCGTCGACCTCGTGGAGCGGGTCAACCAGCATGAACTCCTGCATGTCGGTGTATGTGTGCAACTCAGGATCGGAGAACGGAATCTGACCGACGGGAAGGCGTGGCTGGTCGGTGCCCGGCGCCGGCGGGCCCTGGACAAGCAGGCCCTGACCCAACAGCTCCTCGATCAGTCCGTTCACGCCGGCTCTGATGTGCTCGGGATCGCCGGAGTAGCGCTGCTGCGCGGCCGCGATCACGCCGTCGCAATCGGCACCGGCAGCCACGAGCGCGCAGAGCTCGGCCCCCGACGCCGTCGATGCTGTAGTACTTCCCGGTGCCGAGGTGGATGAGGATCGCCTCACCATCGATTGTCTCGTGGACTACCTCAGCCGCGTTGACCTGAATCGACATCCCCATGGTGGCCGGCGAGTCTAGTCAGTCATGGACGCGGTGCGGAGAGCCGGAGGGAAGGGGGTAGGTAGGAGGAGGGGGGCGGGGTGGGGTTCGCGGGTGCGGGAAAAGGAATATTGAGCGTCGAGGGCGCCGCTGGATCGATGCGCGCAGTAGCTTCAACATCGCTCCGTGCACGGCGCGTCGATCGGCCGACGAATTCTCGCCGTGGATGCGGTAGCGCAGTGCGAGCTGGTCGATCTGGCCCGCCCTCACCCCGGCATCCTTGGCCCGAGCCAACCACTCCACGTCATACGACATCTAGATGCCCTCGTCGTAGAGGCCGACCGCCTCGAGCACCTCATGGCGGGCCATCATCGTGCCGGCGCAGGCCGGGAATGGACCGTCGTCCCAGTCGGGGTTGTAGTGGGGTGGCCGGGGCTGGCCGGGGGTTACGAAGGCGTCGGTCGGTCCGAGGACGATGCCGTGTTCGGGGTGCTGCTCGAGGTGGGCGACCTGGTGCTCGATCCGCCGTGGCGGCATGAGGTCGTCGGCGTCGAAGATCGTCCAGTACTCACCCCGCGCCGCCTTCAGCCCTGCGTTACGGGCGGCAGCGGGACCATCGTGGGGTTGCCGGAGCACGGTGACCGCGTGTTGCTCGGCGATGTCGGCGGTGCGGTCGGTGGAGCGTCGTCGACCACGATGACCTCAATGGGCGTGTAGGTCTGGGCGAGCACGCTGGCGATCGCGTCACCGATGAACGCCTCCTCATCGAAGGCTGCCATTACCACCGAGACCAGACCACGCGCTGTCATGCTCGATCCAGTACCTCCTCCACACCGTGCGCGATCCCGCCGGGATCATCTCCAACATCGATGGCAAAGCATGGAACGTGGCGGGCGAGCGCGGCCAGCGCGGCGAATGCGGCCCCGTCGTCGAAGGGCATCTGCAGCACAGTCGTCGGCGCCAGCGCCAGCAGTGCCTCGGCCCCGCCCAGCGGCCGCACGCGCGTTACGCCGCCACGAATCCGCGGCACAACGATTGCACTCACAGGCAGCGCCTCGCGTCCGCGGCCCGTCATGTCCACGACGGTCTTCGGGCGCCCCTCGGCGGAGGTGCGAACGCTGGCCGTGCTGTAGACCGCATGAACGTGCGCGGCGGCGTCGAGCACGACGTGGTCATCGCCCAGATAGCCGATTCCGTTCTCGGCAGCGGCCAGCGCCACCGTCGTTTTGCCCGACCCCGCACCCCCGGCCAGCAGGACCGCGCCCCGTTTGTCGCCGACTGCCCCCGCGTGCAGCAGATGACGCCCCTCGCCACCCAGGGCCCAGTGGAAGGCGATCCGCATCGGTGCCGCCCGCTCCCACCACGGAACCCCCGTTGCGGAACGCACGCGATACTGGATAGCGCGAGCGCCGACGTCGATGAGCGTCACCACGTCCGAGCCGGTCTCGTGCACGGCCACGACTCCGCCGGGATCCGAGCCGTCGACCAGCCCGCCGGGACCAATGTCGCCGTGGCTCCACGGAAACACCGCCGACTCAGCTTCGCAGATGGCGATCGTCGCCACGGGCCGGCCGTGACCTTCGACCACGCAAGGTGAGAGGGCCGGTAGCAGAGCGTCGGCGAGGGCAGTCCCGGCGACTGCAGCGCCAACCGGCGCTCGGCCACGACCAGGTCGCGTGACACCGCCCCGAGCCCGGCCGTGGCACGCTGGTGATCGGCGCTGGCGCGAGCGAAGAACGACGACAGGCGCCGGTCAGCCAGCCTCGGCATGCACCACTTCGTCTGGCCGTGGCCGCTCCCGCGAGTGCGTGAGCCGCAGCCTGGACTGTGGATGCAGGTGCGCCCAATCTTCCAGCAGTTCAGCCTTCAGGCCGTACCTCGCGGCTACGGAGACCAGCGTCTCGGTGCGGTAGTAGAAGTCCTCGCGGAGCACGGCGTGCTCGGCTCCAGTCGTGTGGTCGAAGGTAAGTCGAAGAAGGCGCCGGGTGCCATCACCCGTCCAACGTTGCCCAGACACTGCTCGATCACCTCGATCGGGGAATGCGAGAACACGCTGTGGGCGTGGACGACATCGAACCCATCGTCGGCAAGGAAGCCGAGCGTCAGATCATCGACCAGTGTCAGGTGCGGGACGGGGGGGAGGGGCTGGGGGGCGGGGCGGGAGGTGGAGTGGGGGCCCGCAAATGCGGGGTGAGGGTCGGGCCGCGCCATGGGCGGGACGACCCCATGATGCTCGGTATATGCGATTGACATAGAGGAGAGGCGCGCGCGGGCGAGGGGAAGGACCGAGGGGGGGAGGCGACCGGAGGGAACGAGAGCCGCGAACGGTCATGCGAGGACGGCACGACGCAAGCGTATAGCCGGCCGCCGGTACGGAAGCCTTGTCGCGAGGATCAGTCAACGAACGCGAAGACCTCGTCGGTCTTCGTCAGCTCGAGCACCCGCTGGACCTGGCGTGGGCCGCGGCGCAGCGCGAGCTCGTGCTGATTGGCGGTCGCCCGCTCCCGAACCTGGAGCAGAGCGCGCAGCCCGGTGCTGTCCATGAAGTCGAGGCCGCTGAGGTCGATGACCAGGCGGCGGGCGTCGCCGAGGGACAGCCGTTCAAGCTCGCGGTCGAACACGGGAGCTGAGGTCAGGTCGAGCTCGCCCCGCAGGGAGAGCACGATGGAGTCGCCCTCCCGGCGGCTGTCGATGATCAGCTGACCCGGCATCGGGTCCTGCGTGCCTGCCACGTCGGTCACGGCTGGCGCCCAGAGAATCCGGCCAATTCGGGCCGGTGCAAACAATTCAGAAACTGGATCAAGAACGTGCCCAAACAGAAGATCCTGAGATCGACCCGGAGCCGGCCTCAGGGACGCAGGTCAATCTAGCAGTGCTGCGCGATCGACCCGGCAGCGCTCAGACAAGCGCGATCTCGGCCCAGACGCGGTGCCCGTTGTCATGGGCCGCTCCCCAGGCGCGCGCCAGCTGCTCGACAATCCGCAGACCGAAGCCCCCGCGCATTGGATCGTCGTTATCGGTCCGAATCTGGGCCGTCCGTCCGGCCACGCAGGGATCGTCGACCGAGATCACCAGACACTCCCCTTCGACCGTCAGATCGACCTCGATCGTCTGGCTGCAGAGGCAGCCCGAGTGCAGTACGGCGTTGGTGACGAGCTCGCTGGCCACCAGCCTGGCGTTTTCCCGGATCGCCGCAATCCCTTCCAGGTGGTCGACCGCGTCGCGGACCACACAGGGGGCGTCGCTGTTACAGGGCACCCTCAGGTGTAACAGGTCTGGGGAGTTCTCATCGGCCACCTTAGTTTGAGGCATACCCGTTCGAGCGGGTGTCTAGCCAAACAGTCGCGGATCTGCGGTGGCGATTCCGTGGACCCCCAGACGGCGCAACGCGTGAATGATCGTGCGGTCATTGACGGTCCAGGCGTAGAGGAGCGCGTCGCGGCTGACGACCTCCTCGAGCAGCGTTTGGTCGATCAGGCCATGCTGGGCCATCAGCGCATCCCACCGCCGGGAGGCCAGCCCGCTCAGCACCTGGGATCGCCAGTCTCGCCAGCGTCGACTCAGCCGGGCGAGCCGACCGCCCACCGAGATGCCCACGCGGGCATGGGGATCGAGGGCTCGGACGCGGTCGACCACCGCCGGTACCTGACAGGAGATCAGGGTTCGCCCCAGCAGACCGCTGCCGCGCAGCCGGTCCAGCAGTACCGGCTCGCAGCCCACGTGCTTGAGATCGACGTTGAGCTCGACATCGCGAAACCGTGGTCTGGCCAGGTGGGACAGCGCCTGATCGAGTCGAACGTTGCCGGGCCGGCCGGCGTCGACGATTGTGTGGGCCAGAACCAGCTCCCCGCGCCAGGCCCGGAGGTCGAACTCGACCATGTCGATCCCGACCTCGACCGCGGCGTCGAAGGAGGCCAGTGTATTGGCGGGAGCGAGGGCACTCGCCCCCCCGTGGCCGATCCGCTGGCACACTTCTGCCTGCACCCATTTGGACGATCGCATCTCTTGCGGCGGAATGTAGAGCGATAACGGCTGACCAGCGGTTACGTGCTGATTACGCGGCGGGGATCTGTGGCAGTCGAAGGAGGAGATGGCATGACGGATACGACCAGCGCCAACCTGATCGCCTCGACCGTGGCCACGCTGCCCGGATCCGCCGCCGAGCGGTTCGCGGACCGCGTGGCGGCGCGTCACAAGGTAGCGGGCGAATGGCGCGAGCTCACGTACGGCGACGCCGGCAAGGCGATCAACGAGATCGCACTTGGCCTGATCGAGCTGGGCATCGAGGGAGGCGATCGTGTGTGCCTGCTGGCCAACACGCGCGTCGAGTGGACGCTGGCCAGCTTCGCGATCTCGGCGGCGGGCGCCGTTGCCGTGCCTGTGTACCCGACCAACTCGGCCCACGAGTGTGAGTGGGTGGCCGGGAACTCGGGCGCCAAGGCGATCATCTGCGAGGACCAGGACCAGCGCAGCAAGATCGACGAGGTGCGGGGCGGCTTGCCCGACCTGGCCCACGTGATCGGGATCGAGTCGGGCGGTGGCGAGCTGACCCTCGACGATCTGCGCGAGCGCGGACGACGGCGGGACGCTGACGAGCTCCGTCGGCGCCAGTCACATGTCGAGCGCGATGACGCCTACACAATCGTCTACACGTCGGGGACGACCGGCCCACCCAAGGGCGTCGTGCTCACGCACCGCAATGCGATGACCGTATGCGAGATCGTCGAGGAACTCGAGTTCGTCCAGCCGGGCGATACGAGCTACCTCTACCTCCCGCTCGCCCATGTATTTGCCCTGGTCACCATGATCGCGACCTGGGACCAGGGCACGACCCTGGTCTTCTTCAGCGGCGACACCAGACAGATCCTCCCGGAGATCATCGAGACCAAGCCGACCTACGTCCCCTCGGTCCCGCGGATCTTCGAGAAGCTGTACGCCGCGGCGATGACCATGCAGGAGCAGGCCAGCGAGGAGGATCGGGCGCGGTTCAGGCAGGCGGTCAAGCTCGGCGTCGAGGTGCGCCGGCGCCAGCAGCGCGGCGAGCCCATCCCCGATGAGATGCAGGCCCAGTTTGATCAGGCGGACAAGGCGGTCTTCGAGCGGGTCCGCGGACTGTTCGGTGGCCAGGTACGCCAGGCCGTCAGCGGGGCGGCGCCGATCGCTCCCGAGATCCTGGAGTTCTTCTACGCCGCTGGCGTGCCCGTGCTCGAGGGATGGGGCATGACCGAGACCACCGCCGTGGGCACCGTCGGCACGCTCGACGCCTTCAAGTTCGGGACCGTGGGCAAGCCCCTGCCGGGCGTCGAGCTCCGCATCGCCGATGAGGACGGCGAGATTCTCATGCGGGGGCCGAACGTGTTCCGGGAGTACTGGCGCAACCCCGAGGCGACCGCCGAGACCCTGGTCGACGGGTGGCTGCACACCGGCGATCTCGGTGAGATCGATGACGAGGGCTATCTGAAGATCACCGGCCGCAAGAAGGACATCATCATCACCGCCGGCGGCAAGAACCTCACGCCCGCCAACATCGAGAACGACCTCAAGCAGTCGCGGTTCATCTCGCAGGCGGTGATGTACGGCGATCGCAAGCCCTACCCGGTGGCGCTGATCACGCTGGATCCCGAGGAAATCGCCCCGTGGGCCAGGGAGCGTGGACTGCCCGAGGACCTGCCCTCGCTGGCCGAGAACGACCAGGTGCTCGAAATGGTGCAAAAGGAGCTGGATCGCGCCAACGCCAACTACGCCCAGGTCGAGCAGATCAAGAGGTTCAAGATCCTCGACCACGACCTTTCGATCGAGACCGGCGAGCTCACGCCGACCCTGAAGGTCAAGCGCAACGTGATCAGCGACCACTACGGCGATCTGTTCGAGGCGATGTACTCGTCCGGGCGCTGAGTGCGGCGCGGGGCGGTCGCTACCGCGAGGACGTCGACGCACGCGAGATCGAGGAGCGCTTCGGTGTGCCGGTCGATCGGGCCGTCCTGTCGGCCTGACTACCCGGACAACCCGGCTCGCAGCAGCTTGGCGTTGGCGGGTGCGTAGCCGTGCCAGTCGTTGTTGAAGTACGCATAGACATCCTGGCGGGCGCGCCAGGCGGCGATCCGGCGCGCCCACTCGCCCAGCTCGGCGCGCGAATAGTTGCCGCCCCGGCCGCGCGCTCCGTAGTGAAAGCGCACGAAGCGCCAAGGCGCCGTGGCCTCGTGGGACTGAAAGGGCCGGCCGGGGTGGTCGCCGATCGTCAGGGCCACCCCGTGCGTGCGCAGTGCGTCGAGCACGGCGGCGGCGAACCAGCTCGGATGGCGGAACTCGATCGTGTGCAGACCGGGCACAAGCGCGGCCAGCCAGCCGTGCAGGCGGGCATCGTCGCGGTGAAAGTTCTCGGGGAGCTGCCACAGCACCGGCCCGAGGCGCCCTGACTGCAGGAGCGGTTCGAGTGGGGCGTAGAACCGTTTCACGCCCTCTTCGATACCCACCAGCCGCTTCACATGAGTCAGGTAGCGGCTGGCCTTGACGGCGAACAGGAAGTCCGCCGGGGTCTGAGACACCCAGCCGGCGACGGCCTCGCGCCGGGCCAGCCGGTAGAAGGTCGAGTTGACCTCGACGGTGTCGAACCGCTCGGCGTAGAGCTCGAGCCACCGTCGCTTGGGTGCAGACTGCGGGTAAAGGCGCCCGCGCCAGTCGTCGTACATCCACCCCGAGCAACCTATGCGTACCTGGTTCATGGCTCGGGTAGGACCTGAAGGGTCTGATGCCAAGCGCGACAGCCAAACCAGCGAACTACCCCCCGCCCCCGATCCCGGCTGGGCCGACGACGACCAGCCTGCGCAGCGCCATTCAGGCATGCCGGGCCTGCGACCTGTGGACGGGTGCGACGCAGGCGGTGATGGGTGAAGGCGCGACCCATGCCTCGCTGATGCTGGTGGGCGAACAGCCCGGGGATAAGGAGGATCTTCAGGGTCACCCGTTCGTGGGTCCGGCAGGTGGAGTTCTCGACCAGGGCATGCGCGAGGCCGCGATCAGTACCGATGACGTGTACATCACCAACGTCGTCAAGCACTTTCGCTACAAGGCGCGGGGCAAGCGCAGAATCCATCAGAAGCCCGATCGCTGGCAGGTCTCCGCCTGTCTGCCCTGGCTCGAGGCGGAGCTGAGCGTGGTCAGGCCGGCGGCGCTCGTCCTGCTCGGGGCGACGGCCGCCCAGGCGTTGCTGGGGTCGCACATACGCATCGGCCGGGACCGAGGTACTCCGGTGGACTCAGACCTGGCCGAGCTGGTGACCCTGACCGCCCACCCGTCCTCGATTCTGAGAGCCCGCACCGACGAGGAGCGAGACGAGGCCATGCGGCGGTTCGTGAACGACCTGAGGACGGTGTCGAGATGGCTCAGCGCGAGGTAGTCGCCGTCACCGGCGCGTCGGGCGGGGTCGGCCGGGCGATCGCGGCCGAGTTCGCCCGGCACGGCGCCGCCGTGGGGCTGATCGCCCGCGGCCGGGCAGGGCTTGACGCGGCTGCCGCGGAGATCACTGCGCTCGGTGGGATCGCGTATCCGTACGCCGCCGACGTCGCCGATTTCGAGGCGATGCACGGCGCCGCGGAGGCCATCGAGAATCAGCTCGGGCCGCTCGACATCTGGGTCAATAACGCGATGACCACCGTGTTCGATTTCTTCGACGACGTCGACGCCGCCGACTACGAGCGGGCAACGCGGGTCACGTACCTGGGCACCGTGTGGGGCACCAAGGTCGCGCTGGAGCGGATGCGCCCGCGTGATCGCGGCACGATCGTGCAAGTCGGCTCGGCGCTGGCCTATCAGGGGATCCCGCTCCAGTCCCCATACTGCGGCGCCAAGCACGCGATCAAGGGCTTTCAGGAATCGCTGCGCTGCGAGCTGCGCAACCGCGGCAGCCGCGTCCACCTGACGATGGTGCAGCTGCCGGGCATGAACACGCCGCAGTTCGACCACTGCCTGAGCAAAATGCCGCGCCACCCCAAGCCGGTGCCACCGATCTTCCAGCCCGAGGTGGCGGCGCGCTCGGTGTACTGGGCCGCCCATCACCGCCGCCGCGAGATGTATGTCGGCCTCCCTACCGTGTACACGATCATCGGCAACAAGCTGGCGCCATCGCTGGCCGAGCACTATCTGGCCAGAACGGCAGTCAAGGGACAGCAGACCGACCAGCGATTCGACGGGACCAGGGCGGCGAACCTGCACGAGCCGGTCGACTCCGACCACGACGAGGGCGCCCACGGCACCTTCGACGAGGAGGCGCACCCGCGCAGCGCCCAGGCCTGGCTCAGTCGCCACCGGCAGAGCTCAGAGCTGGCCTTGACCTTGGCCCTCGGCGCGGCCGCTGCGACGCTGGTGGTGCGTCGACTCGCTTGAGCGCCAGCCGCTGGCCCAGGCGCGAGGCCAGCGCCATGATCGTGAGGGCCGGGTTGGCCCTCCCTGCGTCGGCATCACGCTGCCGTCGCAGACGAACACGTTCGATCGTCCAGCACGTGTCGGGACACGCTGCGCACGGGATCGGAACCCATCCGGCAGCCTCCGACCAGGTGGGCGTAGCGATCGATGGCCAGCGTGTCCTGGGCGCCCGCGGGCCTCCAATGTCGTGCAGCGTCTGCTTGCGCGATGCTGCGCGTCGTTATCGCACTGGTGTAGTCGAAGCGCGCCAGCGGGATACCGAACATCCGTTCACGGCAAGGTGACGCGGTTCTCCGGCAGCGGCAAGAGCTCGCAGAGCGCGCCGAGCCGGCCCAGTGGTTGTAGTCCCGCATGTACTCGCGCAGCGCCGCGCCGCGGTGGCCGTCGGCGAGGACGGCCGGCCCATCGATCGGGAGCGGTCTACGGTCTGGATCGAGAATCCACGCGCGAAGCCGCGGGACGCGTCGGTCTCGTAGAACTGCTCGGAGGAGATCTCGGGCGGCGGCCCCTTATACATACGCAGGAGCTCGGGGAAGCGGCCCGCGATCTGGGTGCCCCCTGCACCATCAGGTAGCGCCCGACCTGGTCGTCGTCGTTCCCGAGCCCGTGGAGGAACCCAGGCCGCTCGAGTGCAGGAGCAGGCGCGGCGTCTCGATCGAGTATCCGCAACGGCCACCGCAGCAGCCCGCTGAACGTGCTCGCGTCCCTCGTGGAGGTAGGCAACGCCGCTCGCACGACCCGGAAGCGTCAGCCTCGATCCGCGACCATGCAATCCGCGCTGATCTCGGCGCCATGCTCGAGGGCGTCAGGGACGTGCGTAACGAGTGGGCTCGCCTTGGCGTTCACCTTGCAGCCCTGGAGGCAGAAGCCGCGGTAGATGCAGTGCGGTCGGTTGCCGAAGACGCCGTTTGCGATCGCGACCGGGCCGACGCGCATCTCGATCCCGTGCTTCCGCGCACCCGCCCAGGCCCGCTCGGCAGCTCCGCAGATCGGGTGCGGCGAGTGCGGGTAGCTGTGCGGGTCGCCCCAGGCCAGTCCTGCCCGGCGACCGGGAGCTCGCGCTCGACGAGCTGGTAGTGCCGCTTCAGGTCGCGGTAGCCGATCGGCCAATCTGCGCCCACGCCGTCTCGGGTCCACTCTCGAAGTCGGACGGATGAAAGCGAGGGCGTAGCCCGCGTAGTGCACCATCGAGCCGCCGACGCCGTGACCGGAGTTGTTCTTGCCCATCTCGACCGGATCCGCGCCGCCGATGATGCGCACATCGTTCCAGTAGATGTGCGAGCCGGCCTCGTCGGACACCCAGTCGCGCTCGGGATCCCAGAACGGCCCTCTCTCGAGCACGCACACGCGCCAGCCCGCCCGCGCGAGCCGCTGGGCGAGCACACCGCCGCCGGCGCCGCAGCCGATGATCACCATGTCGACCTCGTCGTCGTCCGCGTAGTGGCACATGCGGTCGCGGCGGGAACGTCGCGCCGGTCGGGTGCAGCAGCCGTGCGGAGTCGTTGTCCGCCGGCATGACCGAGCCCTTGAGCAGGTCGGCGATTCACTCAAGCCCTTCCGCTTCACGTCCGCGACGGGATCCGGATCGATCGCCTCGGCGCCCTCCCAGGCCTCGCTCAGGCCAACCCCCATCCGGGCGTAGCCGCGAGGGTAGGCCGGGCCGCCGAAGCCGATCTCGTTCCAGGCCCATGGGTGCGCGTAGAACGCGCCCAGCGCGTCGCGTATGACGACGTCCAGGCGCGGCTGACGTCGACGTGATCCCACGCGCCGCCGGAGACCTCGCCGGAGGCGAACGCGTCGACGATCTCATCTCCTGCGCCGCCGCCGGCGCGTGCGTACGCCCCGTCGCCGCCACCGCGGCGTAGAGCCCGCGGCGACGAGCCGCCACGTGTCGCCGTCGGGCGGCATCCCGGTGTAGCGGTAGCCCTCGGTCTTCCCGGCGCATGCTTGGCGTCCACGAACACACCACGGGGAGCGGGCTCGGAGTCCTGCGCCAGCACGTCATCGCAGAACGCCGCCAGTGTGGCGGCCTCGGCGACCGTGAAGAAGCGGCGCGCCGGCACTCGTCGACGCGCGCGAGGACGACCTTCCGCGTCGGCTCGTCCCAGGCGTCCGCCTCGGCGAGCACGTCGTAGTCGGTAGCGGCCGTGCATCTGCGGCGTCTTCCCGCGGCGTTGCCGGGGCAGGTCGTAGGGATGCCGTCCGCCGGCCGCCGCCGGTTCGGAAGGTGGCGGCGCCGCGGAAGTCGTTGCGCCATCAGCGCTCCCGCGCCATCAGCGGTGCGAGCAGTCCGAACCCTCCGATCAGGAGCAGCGCGCCCGGCGCGAGCAGAGGCGGCCCCATCACGAGGTTGTACGGCGTTTCGCAGACCGCCGGGCTTGCGGTGGACGCCGCGCAGGTGCGTGACCACACCGACGAGACCGTCGGGGCGTAGAGCGCGGAGACGGCGGGGAGCACCGTCCGCGCTGCCACTCGGAGAAACGGCTGCGACGCCCGCCGCGGTGAGCGGGGGCGTGAGCACGATCGGCGTCCACATCCACCGGTCGCCGAACGACGCCTTGTAATGCTCGAGGTAGATCTCGAACGCCATCGGCGGGGCGCTCAGCGCGGCGGCCGCGCGAGCGTCTTCTGCATACGGCCGGCGCGGAGGTTGCCAAGCAGTCGGCCGGCGGAGCGAGTTGCGAGCGACATCCTCCCCCTAATGGGCGTAGCGCTCGGCATCGCGCGCTTGAGCTCGAGGCCGTTGCCCGGGCGCGTCGAGGTCGGGCTACAGCGCGCCGTCGCCGGGGCTCGAGCGACGCCGTCGAAGAGCAGCCGCTCGATGCGGACGTGGTCGTGGAAGTACTCGAGGTGGACGCAGCGCTCGAGCGCGCAGCACGAGTGCGCGATGGATCGCCGGCGCGCAGTGCGCCGAGAGCGGGAGGCAGCGCGCGCGGCACAGCGCGTCGACCCGCAGCAGCCCGGTGATGCCGCCGCAGCGGGTGACGTCGGCCTGCAGCATGTCGACCGCGCCGGCCTCGAGCATCCGCTCGAAGTACGGCAGCGTCGTAGCCGTACTCGCCGGCGGCGATCTCCATCCCGGCGGGCGCGCGGTCGCGCACCAGCGCGCAGGCCGTCGAGGTCGTCCGAGGACACGGGCTCCTCGAACCAGGTCACGCCGTGCTCGCCGCAGAAGCGCTCGGCCAGCGCGAGCGCCTGCTTGCGCGCGTAGGCGCCGTTGGCGTCGACGAAGAGCTCCGCGTCGGGGCCGATCGCCTCGCGGGCGCAGCTGCACGCGCTCGACATCGTCGTCGGGGCCGCGGCCGACCTTCATCTTCACCCGCGGTATGCCCTCGCGCGACCCAGCCCGCCAGCTGCTCCGGCAGGCGCGCGGTCGGAGTACGAGGTGAAGCCGCCGCCGCCGTAGACGGGCACGCGCTCGCGCGCCAGCCCGAGCAGCGTGCGAGCGGCAGTCCGAGGAGCCGCGCCTTGAGGTCCCAGAGCGCGATGTCGACGGCGGAGATCGCCATCGAGCCGACGCCCGGCCGGCCCAGGTTGCGGACTGCTCGCCCCATCGCGTGCCCAGCGCGCCTGGCGCATCCAGCGCGTCGCGCTCCGCGAACGATGCCCGCGAGCTTCGACTCGATCAGCTTGGCGGTCGCCGATGTCGGCGTAGGTGTAGCCGAGTCCGGTCTCCCCGCCGCCGTGGGCTCGACGACGACGATCGTCGTCGAGTCCCACTCGAGCGTGCCGTCGGACTCCGGATCGTCGGTCGGGACCATGTAGGCGGAGACCTCGAGCGCCTCGACCGGGAGCCTCGGTCAGGGTCGCGACGGTCGCGCTCATCGGCCGGGCACGAACTCCTCGACCTTCCGCTTGATCGACTGCTTGATGATCCGGCCGGCGTGCGGGTCGCCGGTGCAGCGCCGAGCTGAGCGCCTTCGCCTGCTCGAACGTGATGTGCGGCGGCAGCGGCGGCACCTCGGGGTCGGTGATCGCCTCGTAGCACGACCGGCCGGTCGGCGGCGAGCGCCTCGTCCCACGCCGGCGCCGACCTCCTCGGGATATCGACGCGGATGCCGTTCAGGCCGAGCAGCTCGGCGTAGCGCGCGTAGGGGAAGTCGGGCAGTCCTGCGAGGCCTCGAACTTCGGGTCGCCGGCCATTACGCGCTGCTCCCAGGTCACCTGGTTGAGATCGCGGTTGTTGAGCACCAGCACGATCAGCCGCGGGTCGGTCCAGCGCTCGCCAGTACTTGGCGATCGTGATCAGCTCGTTGATGCCGTTCATCTGCATCGCGCCGTCGCCGACCAGGGCGATCACCGGCCGGTCGGGATGCGCGAACTTGGCCGCGATCGCGTAGGGCACGCCGGCCCCATCGTCGCCAGATTCCCGACAGCGAGGCCATCATGCCCGCGCGCATCTTCAGGTCGCGCGCGAACCAGTTGGCCGCCGAGCCCGAGTCGGAGGTGAGGATGCGCTGTCCGGGCAGGCGCGGGGACAGCTCGCAGAAGACGCGCTGCGGATTGAGCGGGTCGGCGTCGAGCATGCGCGCGCTCCTCCATCAGCTTCCACCACTCGCGCGACCTCGCCCTCGATCTTCTCCCGCCAAGACGCGGTCCTCTTGCGCTTGAGCAGCGGCATGCAGCGCGCGCAGGGTCTCGGCGGGTCGCCGACGAGGTTGACCTCCATCGGGTAGCGGATGCCGAGCATCCGCCCGTCGATGTCGATCTGCACGCCGCGCGCCTGGCCCTCCTCGGGCAGGAACTCGGAGTAGGGGAAGCTCGTGCCGACCATCAGCAGCGTGTCGCAGTCCATCATCAGGTCCCAGCTCGGCTTCGTGCCCAGCAGGCCGATCGAGCCGGTGACGAAGGGCAGGTTGTCGGGCAGCGACGGCCTTGCCGAGCAGCGCCTTGGCGACGCCCGCGCCGAGCAGTCGGCGACCGCGATGACCTCGTCGGCGGCGTGCAGCGCGCCCGCGCCGACGAGCATCGCGACCCGCTTGCCGGCGTTCAGCATGTCGGCGGCGCGCTCGCAGGTCGCTCGTCGCGCGGGACGCACCCGCGGCGACGAGTAGCCGAGCGCCGGAGTGCACCGTGCCGTGCGCGTGCGGCGGCGTCGGTCACGGCGTCGGCCTCCTGGACGTCGTTGGGGATGATGATGCGGTCACGCGTGCGCTCGGCCGAGCGCGATGCGCATCGCCCGGTCGACCAGGTGGCGCATCTGGGCCGGGCTCGATGGCCATCTGCGACGTACTCGTGGCGACGTCCTTGAACAGCGAGGTCAGGTCGACCTCCTGCTGGTAGTTGCCGCCGAGCGCCGCCGCGCCTGCTGGCCGACGATCGCCACGACCGGCTGGTGGTCGAGCTTCGCGTCATAGAGGCCGTTGAGCAGGTGGATCGCGCCCGGGCCGGAGGTCGCCAGGCAGACGCCGACCTCGCCGGTGAACTTGGCGTGGGCGCAGGCCATGAACGCGGCCATCTCCTCGTGGCGCACCTGGATGAACTCGAGCCGTCGCCCGTGCTCGGCGTGCGAACGCGCCGATCAGCGCCGTTGATGCCGTCGCCCGGGATAGCCGTAGATGCGCTTGACGCCCCAGTCGCGAGGCGTTGCAGCAGGAAATCGGCGACCATCTTGCCTCAGCGCGGGGTCAGCGCCCCAACGGCCGGCGCTCGGCCTCGGCGAGAGCCACGGCGGCATCGATGTGGGCCAGATGTGTCAACGCCTGGGGAAAGTTGCCGAGCAGCTCGCGAGCGTCCGGGTCTACCTCCTCGGAGAACAGACCGACGTCGTTGGCCAGCGCCAGGGCCCGGTCGAATGTCGACCGTGCGTCTTCGAGCTCGTCCTGATGAGCCAGGCATTCGGCCAACCAGAATGAGCAGCACAAGAAAGCGCCCTCCTGGCCCGGCAGTCCATCCTCGCATCGGTATCGGTACAGCAGGCCGTCCCCAGCGTCGAGCTCCTCGCGCACCGCCTCGGTGGTGCGGATCATCCGCTCGTCACACCAATCGACGAACTCCACGGTGGGCAGGAGCAGAAGCGAGGCGTCGAGCTCGGGGCGGTCGTAGGACTGGACGAAGATGCCACGCTTACCGTCATAGCCGCGCCGCTCGATCGTCGCGACGCAGCCTGTCTCGCGCCTGCTTCCAGCGCCGCACGGGAGCCCGTCGCATGCATTCGTCAGCCAACCTGAGGCCGCGGTCGAGCGCCGACCAGCACAGGACCTTCGAGTGGACGAAGTGCCGCGGGTCGCCGGGCCATTCCCAGATTCCCCGGTCCGGTTGTGTGCACTGCTCGGCAGCGTTGTCGATCAGCGAGAGGAGGAACCGCCAGTCGTCATCGCCGGGCGAATGGCCGCGGCGATGCCAGCGCCAGGTCAGGTTGACCAGCCCTCCGTAGGCATCGAGCTGGCGCTGAGAGGCGGCGTCGTTTCCCACCCGCACCGGCTTGGAGGAGCGGTAGCCGTCGAGGTCTTCGAGTGTCTCGCCGCTCGTCCTGCGCTCGCCTCCGAGGCCATAGAGAACCTGGAGATCATCGGCGTGGCCGGCGGCGGAGCGCATGATGAACGCGCGGAAGGCATCGGCCTCATCGACGCATCCGAGCTCGGCGAAGGCGCGTGAGCTGAAGCTCGAATCGCGTACCCACGCGTATCGGTAGTCCCAGTTGCGCGCGCCGCCGAGCACCTCGGGCAGGGAGGTCGTGGGCGCCGCGGCCACCGCCCCAGTGGGGTCGTACGTGGGTGCCTTCAACACGATGGCCGAGCGACGAGCCGCCGGTTCATCGCGGCTGTCGAGATGGACGTCGGCCGACCACCGCCGCCACCACTCGATCGTGGCGTCGAGTGCGCCGTCGACCATGCCGCGGTCCGGCTCGGGCACGCCCTCGGCGTCGATCAGCTCGGGCGCACGGTATGAGAGCGAGAGCCGCACCCGCTGACCGGTGCCGACGATGAGATGGCCGACGAGCTCGTGCTGGGGATCCTCGGCCAGCTCCTGCTCACACCACACCACCAGGGCATCGTTGCCGCCCAGCGCGCTGTGGAGATGGTGACCGTGGCGGCGGATCCACGGCCTCACCTGGCCGTAGTCAAAGCGCGGCACGATCCTGAGCTCGAGCTCGACGGAGCCGCGCTCACCTTCGATCACGCGGAGGATCTGGTGCTCGGGCTCGATGTCGGCGCCCCTGGCGAAGAAATCGATGATCCGCACCTGCCCCGCTGGTACGTGCAGCGTGCTCACCAGCACCAGCGTGTCCCGCACGTACTCGCGCTCGCACCTCAATGACCTCGTATCCGTCGGAACGATGGAGCAGTACCCACCGCGCTTGGCGTCGAGGATCCGCCCGAACGCCCCCCCCCCCCCCCCCCCACCATAGCGCTGGCCATCCTCGACATCGACGGGACACTCATCGATACCAACTATCACCACACGATCGCGTGGTTTCGCGCGTTGTACGAGCACGCCATCGTGCTCCCGATGTGGCGCATCCACCGCCATATCGGCATGGGTGGCGATCAGATGGTGGCGGCGCTCACCGACGAGCGCGTCGAGCGCGAGCAAGGAGACCAGATTCGCGACGCTGAGAAGCAGCAGTACATGAAACTGATCGGCGAGGTACAGCCGATGAAGGGCTCGCGCGAGTTGATCGAGCAGCTGCGTGGCCGGGGCCACAGAGTCGTGCTGGCCAGTTCGGCCAAGCAGGACGAGGTTGACCACTACCTCGACCTGCTCGACGCCCGTGAGCTTGCGGACGGCTGGACAACGTCGGCCGACGTGGAGGCGACCAAGCCTGCGCCGGATCTCGTGCAGTCCGCGCTGGCCCGCGTGGACGCCCAACCCGACGACGCGGTGATGGTCGGCGATACGCCGTGGGACATCCGCGCCGCCGCACAGACCGACGTGCCGACGATCGCCGTGCGCACGGGTGGCTTTGGGGCCGACGAACTGCGGGAGGCCGGGGCCGCGGCGCTGTTCGAGTCGGTCGCCGAGCTCGTCGCGAACCTCGACGGCACACAGCTCCGGCCGATGGAGGGGAGAGGCACTTGAGCACGCTGGTTCCGGGCTCGGTCCCCCGGGCCGGTAATCAGCCTCGCGCCGGTCTACGAGTGCGCCAGTCTGGCCAGGAGGTCTTCGAACGTCGCCTCCTCGCCGGTCCATCCCACAAGCAGCCAGGTGCCGTCATCGCGCCGGCGAATACAACCCTGTTTCTGCAGCGTGCTGATGGCCAGGCTGACGGTGGGGCGGCTGGCGCCGATTAGCCTCGCCAGCGCTCGGTGCGAGAGCGGGTGTGGAACGACGGTGCCGTCGGTCGTCACCCGACCGGTGCGAAAGGCCAGGTGCCACATGATGGCCATGACGCGTTGCTCGACATGCGGAAGCTGGCAGATCGCACCGTGGGCGGCGAGCCGATGCTGTTGGTCGTGCAGCCGCCGGTGGATCGCGATCATCAGTCCGGGCCACGCCGCGGCGGCCGTGATGAACTGCTGATCGAGCACGGCGAGCCGGACGTCATCCATCGCCGACAGGCTCAGCTGGCTCCCTGGAGCAGTACCCGGCGGCGGCCAAGGCGACAGGACGTCACCGCGGATCGCGAACTCGATCATCGCCCGACCGCCGACCGCGACCTCGTGTGTCAGCAACCCGTCGATGACCAGCAGGGCGAATGCCGTGTCCGTCAGCCGCTGATGGGAGAGGTCCACGGTGCCGGCGGCCAGCTCCAGCACGGGGGTCAACACCGCCCGGCAGGCGCGCTCGCGATCGGCTGAGGGCACTCGCTCCGCCAGTTCGAAATCCTCCTGCAGTAAGGCAACCCGAGACGATGAGACGGACTGCACTGGAACTGGTGTCTTCACTGGGTTCGCGTCATCGCCCGCTTCGTCGGCGCTAAGCCAGACCGCGAAGTCGCGTGACCGGTCGAGCTTCTCGGAGCGCACGCTTGCTGCGGGCTCGCCACGCCGTGGGACGCGTGCATCGTGCATGAGGACACCCCTCCTCTGAGGTTTGTCTCCCTGAGTTAGGGGCCAAGCGCCGTTGTCGTATGACTCATCCACCGTTGGCAGTACTCCGTTGAGAGGAGAATGCGAACGGCCCACGGGGTCACGGCGGGCCCAATCGGAGGGTGAGTCTAGCGAACGCGCCCGCCGCAGCTCGCCCGCACGCGCTGGCCCGCCACCCGTTGACGGGATCCCGGCGAGCAGCTCCGTGGCGAGGTCCGCGACCTTGCGCTCCGCGTTCCGGGCGGCACGGCGCAGCTTGTCGTATGCCTCGACCGCGCCGATGCGGTCGCGACCCATGATCACTCCCACCGCGCGCTCGATCATGACCCGATGGTTCAGCGCGTGCTGCAGCTGAACGGCGAGCTCCTCGCGCTCGCGCGCCTGTAATGCAGCCTGGAGAAAGCCTTCGATCAGCTGGGCGTAGCCCTCAAGTGCGGCGATCTCGCTCTCGCTCCAGTCGCCAGGCCGATGGCGATAGACGTTGAGCGACCCGACCGGCACTCGATCGACATGAAGGGGGATCCCCAGCACGGCGCGCACGCCCACGTCCGGCAGATCACGTGGGAGCTCCGGCCAGCGCTCATCGGAGGCAAGATCCGCCGCGCGCACGATGCGGTCGAAGGTCAGCGCGTCGACACACGGGCCGTGCCCGGTCTCTTCCTGATAGACCTCGAGCAGCCGCCCTGGCTCATCGGTGGCGGCCACCGCACACAGCAGTGAGCTGTCGTCGACCATCATGATTCCGCACCCCGACGCAGCGAACAGCTGTCGCGAGGCCGCGAGCACGTCGTTCAAGCTGTCCATCAGTCCGGTGCCGGCAGATCGCTCCCGCAGCGCCGCCAGACTGCGAGACAGCGCGTCGCCGTCGATGAACCTGGCGACAATCACGTGGACATGTTGTCGCTGCACGGCACCTCGGAGCCTGGTTGGCTCCAGCTCACAGCCCAACGGCGCCGGCGTGGCGCAGCGCCGGTAGTGAGCAGCGGCGGTCTTTCCGCCACCGGAATGTGGCCCGTGCAACCGTCCTGCCAGGGTCTCAGGTAATGGCCGCCGACGATCCCGGTCCGGCCGTCGAGTCGGTTCTCCACCGCGGCGAGAACGGCGTATGCCATCTCACCGAGAGCACGAAGCGGCTGGTGCCGGTTCTGTCGTGTGCCCAGATAGGACTCGGCTAGTGAATCGAGCCCGTAGCGGTTCAGAGCATCGATCAGGACGGCGACCTCGACTCCGTAGCCAACCGGGAACGGGACCGACGCGAACAGTCGTCGGCGTCCCGCGAACTCGCCGGCCACGGCTGGGCGAACCCGGCCAAGAGCGGTTGGTGCAGGTTTAGCAACGGTCGTGCCATCAGCTCGGTGACGCGTCCACCCTCGTTCGGAAGATCGACGCCGCCGACCCGCAGAGGCCGCTCGAACGAGCCTTTGACGAGTTGCAGCGAAGGGTGGGCGAGAAGCGGGCCGATCAACCCCTGCAGGTGGTTTGGATGGGGGTTGATGGTGTCGCCGTCGAGGAAGCAGATGATGTCGGCCTGCGTCAGCGACACGCCACGCCACATCGCATCGCCCTTGCCAAGCGCGGGTCCGTATTGACGCATCACGTCGTCCTCCTGCACGACATCGACACCTGAGGCCTTGGCGAGCGCCGCAGAGCCGTCGGCTGAGTCCGCATCGACGACCAGCACCTCGTCCACCAAACCGGCGTCACGGACCGGGCCGACCGTCTGGCCGAGCACGCCCGCCAGGGTCTCGGCGCATTCCTTAGTCGGAATCACGACGGCTATCGACGTGGTTCCCTTGAGCTTCCGAAGTGCCGTCGACTGGTATGCCGCAGCAACATATCTCCGTCGGTCGAGCCAGGACGAGACGGCCAGATCCACCGACAGGCCCCGCGCCGCCCGCCCGACCGAGCGGGCCGACGTGCGCACGCGAACGTCCGTCGCGCGGAGGATCGAGACACCGTGGTCGATGAGCCGGGCGGCGAAGCGGGCGTCCTCGAGTCCTGCCACCGGTTCCAGGCCGCCGACGCGCTGATAGACGCCGGCCGTCACCGCCATCGATGCGCCGGCGAAATGGTGATGGCCCGCGCACGGGTCGGTCTTGCGGATACGGGCCAGGCGCTCTGAGGCGTCACGCTCGCGGCGGCGAACCACGTTCGTCGGCAGCCGTGACGAATCCTCTGGATCGAGCTCGATGAAGCCGGCGATGGCCAGTGCACCGGCCCGCACGTGCGCCAACTGACACTCGAGCCAGCGCCGGTCCGGGCGGGAGTCGGCATCGGTGCAGGCGATCAGGCCATCCTCGAGTCCCAGGGCGAGCAGTCGTTTGGCCGCGTGATCCATACCGACCCGCCGCGCACCTCCGGCGCCCTGCCCTGGGCCCTCGAGCAGCGTCAGCCTCAGGCCGAGCGCCGCCGCTGTCCGTTCAGCGATCTCCGCTGTGGCGTCAACGCACGCGGCGACGACGAGGATCGTCTCGAACGCGTCGCGCGGCGCGCTCTGTGCGGCCAGCGCCTTCAGGCAGGTGGCAATGTGCTCCTGCTCGTCCCGAGCCGGTATCACGACGATGCTGGCTAGGGCCATGGTGCGGCCTCGGCGATCAGGTCGCGTCCACGCTCATAGTCGTCGTCGGCCCGGTGTGCGAGCACCCCGACCAGCTCTCCGGCTCGCCTGTACCAGGCGGTAAACGCGCCAGCGCCATGGTCCTCGAGCTGGGACTGATCGAACCCGTCGCCCCACGCCGCATATTTGAGGGTCCGCTTGCCGATCGTCGACCAGAACCCGGGAACCGCGTCCCATTGTCTGCCTTCGCCCGCGGCATTCGCGCCGGCGACCTCGCCCTGACCGAGCGCATCACCCCAATGCTCGACCCGCAGGTGCCGCTCCGCTCTGGCGTTCTCGGCCAGTGCGACATCGCCGGCCGCATACACGCCACCCGTGGCGGTTCGCATCGCGCTGCTGGTCATCAGCGCACCGCCGTCGAGCTCAAGCCCAGCCGCGGCGGGCAGTTCGCCGCGCGGCGCAACTCCGACCGCCATCACGACGATCTGTCCGCGAGCACGCACCCCGGGCGAGCTCACCTCGAGCTGGCCGTTTCGTGCGGCAATCTCGTCGACGGGCGTTTCGAGCCTCACCGTGACACCCTCCTCCTCCAGCCAGCGACGAATGCGCGCCGCTGCCTCGCTCCCGAGTCGGGCGGCGTTTGGCTCCGGCTCGTCGGAGATGAGGGTCACGGCCTGACCGCGGCGTTGCAAGGAGGCGGCGATCTCGCAGCCGAGAAAGCCCGAGCCGACCACGACCACGGCATCTCCCCTCCTCACCCGGGTCGTTAGTTCGCGCACATGGTCGAGCGTCCGCACCACCCGGACCGCGGGGTGGTCGGCGCCGGGGATCGGCAGGCGTTTGGGCTCGGCGCCGGTGGCGATGACGCAGTTGCGGTAGCGCAGCACCCGTCCTCCCGAGAGGGAAACCGAGCGGCCGGTGGGATCGAGGCTCACGGCGCGGCCGCTGATCAGGCGGACGGCTTGCGCGTCGAGCCAGGTCTCCTTCTCGATCGGCAGCTCGTCCTCACTGCACTCGCCACGCAGGAGCTCCTTGGTCAGCGGTGGGCGCCGGTAGGGCATTCGGTGCTCATCGGTGACGATTCCAACCGCGCCCGAACCTCCTGCCCCGCGGTAGGACCGCGCGGCTGAGAGTCCGGCCGGCCGCCACCCAGGACCAGCAATTCGAACTCGTCGGTCATCGCCTGGTCAGCACGTCGAGGAGGTATTCCGCCGTCTCATTTGAACTCTCCGAGTCCAGCCATGGCTGCTCGCGGAGGCTGCGATGGACGAATTGCGCGTCCAGCGGGCGCTCCCTTCCGCGCGGACGCCAGTGAACCGCGACCAGCCGGGCCTCGCTGACCATTTGCGCCCGCAGCGCGGCGAGCGTGGCAGCCAGTTCTGAGGCGGTGAGGTAGTAAAGGACCTCGGACGCCACGACAAGATCGAAACGCTGATCGGGCAGCTCGTCCGGAATCGAGCCGCGCAGGGCGTGGACATGGCCATGACCGGCCAGGCGTCGACGCGCGATGGCAACCGCGGTGGGGGCTGCGTCGATGGTCGTGAGCCGTGCACTCCGCCGCGCCAGCATCGAGCTGAACACGCCGATTGATCCGCCAAGTTCGAGGGCGTGAGCGAACGGTCCCCGCCCACATGCGGCCAGGGTCGCCGCGTATTTATCGCGCTCGTATTCGCTCGTGGTGTATCCCCATGGGTCGGGATCGTCCTGGTAGCGGGCCTCGAACTCGGCTGACGTCATCCGAGCCAACTCAGCGATCCTCCAACGCCATCTCACCCGCACGGGCCAGCATCGGCTCGAGCCGATGCTGGAGCAGGAAGATCTCCAGGTCCCGCCGCGCCCGATCGAGGTCGTCGGCCTTGGCAAACGGCCTGGACCCACAGGCGCGAGCGGCCTCGTCAAGGAGCGCCCGACATGCATCGGCGATACCCACCCGGGCGTGGATCGAGATCGTTGGAAGCTCCTCGTCCGCAGCGTCCATCGCGCGGGCCGCCCTGTCAATCCACAGATCGATGGTCCGCTGCCCGAGGAGGATCCGCCCCGCCGCCAGCGACTCGAGCTCGCCCCGACCGGGCCGCCCTGCCAGGTGACGGAGTGCGTTGGCGGCGGCCGCGTCAGCCATGCCCGCCCAACTGGCCGCCGTCCGCAGCGCATCCCGCGCGAACCACGGTTGTTCTGCCAGCGAGCCGGGGCCGCCGAACCTGGCCATCACCGGCGCGTCGTGGAACACGACGCGATGAGACACCGACGCACGCAGCCCGTAAGAGCGATACCAGCTCTCATCGATCTCCACACGGCGATGGTCGGTGAGATCGATCCACACCGCCAGCGGAGGACCGCCGCCGAATTGGCGAGCGAGGATCAACGCGCGGTCCAGGCCGCCGGCGCCAGAGCAGAATGTTTTCACTCCCCGCAGCACCTCACCGCCGCCGTCGTCGAACACCGTTGCCGGGTGCCCCTCTCCGGGTCCCGGGTCTGCCCCCCACACGCCTGCTCTCATGCGGCGGGCGAGCACCGCGGCCAGCTCACGCTCGCGCAGCGCGGAGGGTGCCTGGACGGCGAGGCGCTCGACCGCGTTAAGGTGGCCATCGAAGATCCGACCGACAGATCCGTCGGCGGACGCGACCTGTCTCACCAGGCCGAGTTCGGCGATGGCTGGCGGCCGGATGTCTCCCTGCCGGGCATTCCAGGCCAGCGCCCCCCTGCGCTCCAGCAAGGCGAACGCATCCTCGGGGAAGCTCGGAGTCGCCGCCATGTCGCGCGCGGGCGCTCCCGCCGCGATCTCGGCGAGCGCATCGGACAGGTCAAGCGCCACGGTGGTCGCTGGCACGCTCACGACACGGCAAGCAGTTGAAGCCCTGTCTGACCTGCGTGGACAGCCACCAGACGCACGTACTCCACGGTCTGGCGAGCTTCCCCCCTCAGCGCGCCGGGACCGATGCCGTCGTGGGCCAGCACGATGGCTCTGTCGAGGAGCCCCGGAGCCGTGAGCCGGAACATCTCCTCGGCGCTGTCACTGCGCCAGTCGTGTGTGTCAACCGTCCAGCCCACGATCTGGAGGCCGTTCTCCTGCGCGACGCGCTGCGACCGTGCGGTCGTGTCTCCCCACGGCGTGCGCCACAGCGACGGACGCACGCCGATCGAGGCCATGAGCTTCAGGGCGCGCGAGGCGTCTCGCCGAATCCATTGCAGCGAGCGCGACGAATGCCGGACATGCTCGTGGCAATGAAGTCCCACTGCGTGACCCTCCGAGAGAGCGCGGGTAACGAGCTGTTCATGTCGGACCGCTCTCGAGGCGATCGGGAAGAACGTCGCTCGCGCACCAGCGGCCGCGAGAACATCGAGTAACCGCGGTGTCCAGTCGGGATCGGGACCATCATCGAAGGTGAGCATGATGCGTGTCACATGTCGGTACTACCCAACGAAGCGATGGGTTACCGAGCCGGCTGGCCTGGCCGACTGAAGTACGCCTCTGCGGGCGACCTCAGGCTCTAGATCCTCCCCAGCAACAGCAGGATGAGCAGGATCAGCGCGACCAGACCGACGATCCCACCGAGCACCGCAACCTTGAGCAGTACGAGAACGACCGCTACGACGATTAGTAATCCGACGATACCTCTGACCATGGCGTACCTCTCCTTTGTGTCTACCGTGTGAGTTGTGTTACTGGCTACTACCCGAACGAAGCACAGCGCACGCCCGGTCGGCGTACAGCTATCGTGAAGACCAGAACACGGCCGAAAGGATCACGCTCACGCCCGCCACCACGAGCCCGATGGTCCAACCTGCACATTGCTGGAGGCGAGAATCGCCGCGATCAACACTCCGATCGCGACGACCCCACAGGTGGCCACGATCCGGGCCATGACTCGCTCGACTCCGAAGCGGCGGTGCTCGCGACCGGGCAGCATGTTCCGCGAGGGATCCTGTGTCCCGGCGTTCTCCGCCGTTGGCGTGACCCTCTCGCCGGCTTGATTAGCTGCCGGATCGGACTCGCGAGCCGTCGCCGGGTCATCGCGATAGCTCATTGCGATTCAACCCGTTGAGTGCTGGTCGGTGTCGCCGAGCGCCGAGTCGTCGCGACTCGGTGCCCCCGGGAGCGTGTCGGCGGCGTCGCTGTCCGAGCCACCCTGCGCTCCGGGCTCCTCTGGCAGGTCCTCGGTGGCCCGCGTAGCGCCTCATCTTCGTCGCGCTGGCGTCGTTGGTCTTCCATCTGTGCCTGGCTACCCGGTAGCGGGACGTGTGACGCGCGCTGCGTTGTCCGGGCGCTTCGCCGGCATCGCGCCGCTACACGACCGGCGCTGACGGTCGTGTAGCGGCCGTCGGTGCTGTGGGCCGTGTTTGACATCTAACCGAGTGGGCTTCACCGGGTCTCCGGGCGGGTAGCCAGACAGTGTTTTGCCCACTCTGGCTCGGCAGTTCCTCCTGACTGAGTTCGCCCTAGTCGACACCCGCCACGAGTACGACCACCTGTTTGCGATCTACGTGCCGATCGCGATCGGGGTGTTCATCGTCATCGTGCTCGCCCTGGGCTTTGCCGT
Source organism: uncultured Solirubrobacterales bacterium (assembly GCA_963749545.1). GTDB lineage: Bacteria > Actinomycetota > Thermoleophilia > Solirubrobacterales > Solirubrobacteraceae > Palsa-465. The sequence continues at coordinate 73,804 of CAVVNG010000005.1, read as the reverse complement.
GGTGCGCTACCGCGGTCGCGCACCAGCGCGAGCGGCCAGGTGGAGCGAGAACAACCCCCTGGAGGGAGCGTACGCCGTCCTGCTCACGCTCGTCGCAGCCTTACTCCTCTACCTCACATTCACCGCCGAGCATCAGGTCGACACGGTGGCCAACCAGCGAGCACCCGGCGGTCACGATCAACGTCACCGGGGCCAAATGGGAATGGCACGTTCTCCTACCCGGCCTACGGCTTCAGCGTTCGCAGCGGCACGGTCGGCCGCCAGCAGCTGGTCGTGCCGGTGGGTGAGGCGATCCGCTTCAACCTGAGGACGCTGGACGTCATCCATGCCTTCTGGATCCCCGAGGTCCGCTACAAGCATGACCTGATTCCGGGCTCCACCCAGGTGGTCACGCTCGAGCTTCGATCAGCTCGGGCGGTGGTGGGGACAGTGCGCCGAGTTCTGCGGGCTGCGACACGCCGACATGGTGTTCCCGGTGCATGTGGTCACCCGCTGCGCGGTTCCGAGCCTGGGCGTCGAGCCATGGAAAGGCGCCGGCACCGTGAGCGCCGCGACGGCCATGGAGACCCGGGCAGGTCGCATACCCGGCTGGCTGGGCGGGGCACTGAGTACCGACCACAAGCGGATCGGGCTGAATCTCGGCCTCTGCTCGCTGGCGTTCTTCCTGCGTCGGCGGCGTCTTCGCGCTGCTCATGCGGGCGCAGATCGCCCAGCCCAACGAGCACTTTGTCTCCGACGACACCTACAACGCGCTGTTCACGATGCACGGCTCAACGATGATCTACCTGTTCGTCACGCCGATGGCGATCGCGCTCGGCGCTGTATCTGGTGCCGCTGCAGATCGGGGCGGTCGGCATTTCCGGTCCGCGGGTCGCGCTGGCCGGGTTCTGGACGTGGCTTTGCGGGTGGGCTGATCATGCAGAGCGGCTGGTTGACCGGCGACCGGACCGGGGCGGGACGGCTGGTTTGCCTACACGCCGCTGTCCAACGGCGACGAACACGCCCGGCGTCGGGCCAGGATCTGTGGACCGCCGGGGTGCTGCTGGCGGCAATCGGGATGCTTCTCATGGCGGCCTGTGTGGTGGCGACGATCGCTCGCCGACGCGCCCCGGGCATGTCGCTACTGCGGATGCCGGTGTTCACCTGGACCGAGCTGGCCAGCATGCTCATGGTCGTCGGTGCCTTCCCGGTGCTGATTCTGGCCATGGCTGCTGCTCTACATCGACCGGCTCGGGTGGCCATATCTTCACCGGTTTCAACGGGGCGATCGACTACCAGGACTTGTTCTGGTTCTTCGGCCACCCGGTCGTCTACGTGATGTTCTTCCCCTACCTCGGGGCGGCAGCCGAGGCGATCGCCGTGGGCGCGCACAAGCGCTGGTTCGGCTACGTCCCATTCGTGGCCTCGATCATGGCCTTCGCCGCGCTTTCGATGGCGGTCTGGGCGCACCACATGTTCACCACCGGCGGGGTGACCAACCAGTACTTCGCCTTCACCTCGACGCTGCTGGTGGTCCCGGCCGGGATCGAATATTTCGACGCGATTGCGCACTCTGATCGGCGGATCGCTCGTGCTCCGTACGTCGATGCTGTTTGCGCTGGCGTTCTTCATCCAGTTCCTGGTCGGTGGTCTGAGCGGGATCTTCGTCGCCTCGCCGGTGCTCGACTACCACGCCAACGACTCTTACATGATCATTGCCCACTTCCACTACACGCTGTTCGCGGGCAGCGTGTTCGGTTTCTTCGCCGGCGTGTATCACTGGTTTCCCAAGATCACCGGGGCGTTCCTGCGTGAGCGGCTGGGAAAGCTGCAGCTGATCGCTGCATGCTGGTCGGCACGAACGTCACCTTCTTCCCGATGTTCTTCCTCGGTCAGGATGGCATGCCTCGGCGGATCTCGCGCTACCCCAGCCACCCCGGCTGGGGCACGCTGAACCTGATCGAGTCGGTCGGCGCCGCGATCATCGCGCTGGGCGATCCTGGTGTTCCTCGATCAATGTCGCGGTCTCGCTGCGCACCCGCGTGCCGGCCGGCGAGGATCCGTGGCAGGGGCACACGCTCGAGTGGGCAACCGGCTCACCACCGCCGCGAGTACAACTTCGACCGGCCCCTTCCGGCGATCACGTCCTACGCGCCCCTGCTCGATCTGCGCCACAGGGCGCAGGATCGCGAGGGCCTGTCGCAGGAGACTCCCGCATGAGAGGCGGCGCGATCCCGGTGCTGGCGTGGGGCACCCTGCTGCTGGTCCTGTTCGTCGGCAACTGGATCTGGGACAACCGTCTCATCAACCCGCTGGTGGCGGGTTCGCGGTGCTGATCATCTATGGCGCTGCGCTGCTCCTGACTCTGCGAGGAGGCCGGCGAGCGTTGCGCGGGGGCGCTCCTGAGGCTGATGGCACGCCAGAGCCGGTCCCGCAGGCCTCGAGCGGAGCGGTGATTGCCGCACTGGCCCTGGCCTCGATCGTGTTCGGGTTCACGTTCGGCAGCTTCCTCATCTACTTCGGCGCCGGCCTGCTCGTGATCGCCGTGGGGCGCATCGCGGTGGAACGCCATGCGCAGCGACGGACGGTCGAGCGGACGCGAGGGCAGCGCTGATGAGGTTGTCGCTGTTCGTCTCCCACTGGCATGCCGCCTGGTCGCTGGACTTCACGGCCGCCGTCGCCGTGGGACTCTACGCGCGCGCCGTGGGGCGAGTCCGCGGTCGATGGCCCTGGCTGCGCTCGCTGTCGTTCGCGGCCGGGGTGGCCTGCATCGTGGTCGCGCTTCAGTCCGGGATCGACAGCCTCGACGACCTGCTGCTGTCGGTCCACATGGTCCAGCACCTGCTCCTGCTGATGGTGGCGCCGCTGCCTCTGTTCCTCGGCCAGCCGATGCTGCTTGCGCTGCGAGCGCTCCCCGGGGAGCCACGCCGCACGCTGGCTCGCACCTTGACACGCGCAAGCGCGCATCTCAGGCCCCTGCCCTGCCTGACCGTGTTCACCGTTGTCGTCCTGCTCACGCATCTGCCTGCGTTCTACGACGCCACGCTCAGGCATCCGTTGCTGCATCAGAGCGAGCATGTCCTCTACCTCGGCGCCGGGCTGCTCTTGTGGTGGCCCATCCTCGACGTCGATCCTGTGCCGAGCCGTCGCCTGGGCGGCCTCGGGCGCCTGCTGTACCTGCTCGCGTCGATGGTGCCTATGGCGCTGGTCGGCGCCTACCTCGACCGCCACCAGTCGCTCGTCTACGGCCCCTACGGTCCCGCGGCCCACGCCCTGGGCATCTCGGCGGTCGCCGACCAGCAGCACGCGGGAGCGATCATGTGGGTGGCGGGCAGCATGATCATGACCGTTGTCGGGCTGTGGGCGGTGATGTCGGCGCTGCTCGCCGAGGAGCGGCGCCAACGCCGAAGCGAAGCCAAGTCGATGAGCCCTCCCGGGAGGGCGATCGGATGAGGCGCGTCCTGTATCGGTGGCTGACCCGGCGGGCTCGGACCCCGCGGGTCCTGCGCATCGCGCTGGCTCTGATCCTCGCCACGGCAGCCATCGTCGGCTTCGCCGCGCCCTCGGCAGGACAGACCGGGTCCTCGTCGGCATCGGGCGGTCCGCCGAGCGGGCGTGCCAACGCCCCAGCCAAGGCGCCCGAGCCTCCGGGTCCCGGTGACCCGAAGGCACGTTTTCCCAGCTCCCCCGGACTGATCGCCGAGGGGTACAACCTGTATGAGAACTCGTGCGCGTCATGCCACGGGATCTCGCTCGCGGGCCAGCACAACATCGCCCCGGCGCTGATCGGCGTTGGCCCCGGGCCGGTTGACTTCTATCTCTCGACGGGGCGGATGCCACTGCAGGCGCCGCGGGACGAGCCGCTGCGAAGTAAGCCGGCATTCAACCGCACGCAGATCGACGCGCTGATCGCCTACATCAGCACGTTCGGCGGCCCCGCGGCGTCCACGGCCAACCCGGGGAGCGGCAACCTCGCCCTGGGGTTCAACCAATTCACGGTCAACTGCGCCGGCTGCCACCAGATCGTGGCCCGCGGCGGGATAACGATCGGCGCTCAGATCCCCGATCTGCAGCAGGCAACCCCGCAACAGATCGCCGAGGCGGTGCGAATGGGCCCGTACCTCATGCCTCATTTCGACGCCCGGCAGATCAACCAGCACGATCTGGACTCGATCGCCCGCTACATCCTGTGGACGCGCCACCCCGATAACGCCGGCGGCTGGGGGATCTACAACATCGGCCCGATCCCCGAGGGAATCGTCGCCTGGTTCATGGCGCTGGCCGCGATGGTCATCGTTGCCCGCCTGATCGGCGAGCGCCTGGCATGAAGGAGACGCACACATGACCCCGGAAGAGAACAGGCCCGTCACGCGGATGGCCAAGCTGCTCGGCGTCCTGGTCGCGCTGCGCACCGCCTGGCGCGCGGCCCGCACGGGGGCTCCGCTGCCGCAGGTCCCGGAATCCGACCAGCCCGATGTCTCGCAGCGGACAGTCCCGGCCAGCCGGCGAGCCGAGACGCTGGTCGCCGCATTGCTGTTTCTGGCCGCCTTCGCCGGCTTCGGCTTCACGGTGATCTACATCGTGCTCAGCGGCAACACTCAGCTGCTGGGGCTGAGCATGGGCCTGGCGCTGGCCCTGCTGGCCGCGGCCACGATTGTCGCCGGCAAGTTCGTCGTCCCGCAGGAGACAGCTGTCGAACAGCGCGGGCCGCTGCTCGACGAGGAGGCCACTGAAAAGGTTGTCTTGGACATCGAGGCGGGCGGCGAGGGCGTGTCGCGCCGGGCGCTGCTGACCGGCGCCGGGGGGCTGGCCGGGGCCGCGCTCATCACCGCCGCCGCCACGCCGGTCGCATCGCTCGGCCCGAAGCTCGACGGCATTCACGAGACCGACTGGCACCGCGGCGTGCGGCTGGTCGACGAACAGGCCACCCCATATCTGGCCGGCGACATCCAGATCGGTTCGATGTACACGGCGCTGCCCGAGAACGGGGATCCCGAGCAACTCGGAGCCGGTCTGATCGTGGTCCGGTTGCTGCCCGAGCAGCTCGATCTCCCGCCGGCGCGCCGCGACTGGGCGCCGCAGGGCATTCTCGCCTTCTCCAAGATCTGCCCGCACGCCGCGTGCGCGATCTCGCTGTACCGCTACCCGACCTTCGGACCGACGAGCACGGGGCCGGCGTTCACGTGCCCCTGTCATTACTCGACCTTTTCTCCCGGCGAGGGCGGACGGCTGCTGTTCGGCCCGGCCGGCCGGTCGCTGCCCCAGCTGCCGCTGGTGATCGACGCCTCCGGGTACCTGCGTGCGGCCGGCCCATTCCACGAGGACATAGGCCCCTCGTGGTGGAACGTCCACCGCTCGGAATCATGAATTTCGTCAACCGCACGCTGCACCGACGTTTCGAGCGCGCGATGCGCTCGGGCGAGCAGCGCCTCGGCGCGGCCACGGGGATTCGAGCCACGTTGCGCTACGTGTTCCCCGACCACTGGTCGTTCATGCTCGGGGAGATCGCCCTGTACTCGTTCATCGTGCTGGTCGGGACCGGGATCTTCCTGGCCCTGTACTACACGCCGGGCGATTCGCAGGTCACCTACCACGGCCCGTACACGCTGCTCCAGGGCGCACAGATGTCGGAGGCCTACCGCTCGGTGCTGGACCTCAGTTTCGTAGTTCCGGCCGGGCTGCTGTTTCGTCAGGTTCATCACTGGGCCGCCGACGTGCTCGTCGCCTCGATCGTGCTCCACCTGATGCGCGTGTTCTTCACCGGCGCCTACCGCAAGCCGCGCGACTTCAACTTCTACATCGGGCTGCTGATGCTGATGCTGGCGATCCTGGAGGGATTTGCGGGCTACTCGCTGGTCGACGACCTGCTCTCAGGCATGGGCCTGGCCATCGCCTATGCGGTCGCCATGTCGATTCCCTTCGTCGGCGCCCAGTTCGCCTATCTGGTCTGGGGAGGCCAGTTCCCCGGCTCGAGCAGCTTCCTATCGCGCCTGGAGATCGTCCATGTATTCCTGATCCCGATCGCGCTGGCCACGCTGATCACCATCCACCTGGTGATGATCATGCGCCAGCATCACTCCCAGTTCCCCGGTCCCGGTCGGCGCGAGCGCAACGTCGTCGGGACTCCGATGTGGCCGGCCTACGCCCTGCGCTCGATCGGCCTGCTGTTCGCGGTCGCCGCGGTGCTGTTCCTGGTCGGCGGCCTGGTCCAGATCAACCCGATCTGGCAGTGGGGTCCCTATCACCCCTACCTATCCGAGAATGGGGCCCAGCCTGACTGGTACATCGGGTGGCTGATCGGGGCACTGCGATTGATGCCCAACATCGAGCCGGCAATCGGGAGCCACACGATCATTCCCAACCCGTTCTGGGGCGGCGTGCTGTTCCCGCTGATCGTTTTCGGGGCGATGTTCGCCTGGCCCTCGATCGAGCGGCGCCTCACCAAGGACCACCGCCGTCACGACCTCCTCGACCGCCCCCGCGACCGTCCGATTCGCACCGCCGTCGGGGCGGCATTTCTCAGCTGGGTGGTGATTATCTTCGCGATCGGATCCACCGATCGGCTCTTCTTCCGCCTCAGCATCTCCTATAAGGCGCAGATCGACTTCTGGCGCATCGGCGTGTGGGTGATTCCGATCGTCGTGTTCTTCATCACGCGCAGCGCCTGCCGGTCGCTGGCCCGCAGCGAGGCCCACCCCCTGCGCTGCTGGCAGGGCGCGGTCGTCGCCCATGGTCGGGATGGCCACGTCGATGTGCTGGCCGGCGATTCCAACCGCACCGCTTCGCGATCGTCCGAGCCTCCGATCGGCACCGTGCCGGGGCACGATCCCGGGAGCCCAAAGCCCGGATGAGGGAGCCCAGGGCCTGACATACAAAACGTCCGGCGCGCCGTGTCGACGACGCGCCGGACGCGTGGTTGGCTCCCAAGGAGCCGTGTGGCTCAGGTCTTGCGCTCGAGGTCGGCCACCTCTTCGGCCTTCTCGTTGGCGCGCTCCTCGTGGCGAGCCAACTCTTCCTTGGCTTCGCCCTTGCGCTCCTCCTTGCGACCCTCCTGACGCAGCGACGCGTCATCGGTGATGTCGCCAGCTGCCTTCTTCACACGGCCGGTGACCTTGTCAGTGATGCCCATCATCGGCTCCTGTCTCTTGCTTGCACAAGGGGCCTACCCGACCAACGGTCCTGCAAACTGAGTGTCAGTCAGGTGACCGCCAGCGGCACCAGTGATGAACGTGACACTCGACCAAGCCACCGGAGGAACGGCCTGCTGGCGAAGGAGTCGGCCGCTCGCTGCTGCCGGCGGTGCACCGCCATAACGTTGAAAAGCTCGTCGGGGTGGTGGCGCTGGTTGACGTTAAGTCGGCCAGAACGCCATAACGTCGATCAGCGCCGCCGGGTCAGACCGCTTTTCTACGTTGTGGCGGTTGGGAGCAACGAAAACGTTGCCCAGCCGCTCAGGACCAGGACGCTGTGCAACGTTTCCGCTGTTATATGCCGGTTTCGTTACCCAGCCACCGCACACACGGTCGCTGTGTAACCAGATCGTGGTGGAACAAGCTGCGACAGCGAGTACGACAACGACGGCCTGGCCCCGTCTTCGTCACACTTGCCCGTGCCGCTGCGTCGACTGTGGCGTTTATGCCCGTGGTTGGACGTTCGACGGTGGCGACTGCTAGTGGGTCCTTCGGGCCCGCGTTCTGGCCGCCTTGCGACCCGCGGCGCTTCTCTGCTCGGCCGTGCGCTTACGGGTTCGGGCTGCCTTTTGGCCCGCTTGGCGACGCTGAGAGTGCTCCAGGCGCTGCTCGAGCTCGGAGGTCGCGTTGCGGAGGTCGGCAACCGCCTGCTCCAGCGAACTTGAGTGTCGGCCCCGCTGTGCGTCGGCCGCGGAGTGTGATAGCTCGCGAGCCACCTTCTTGCGCAACCCGCCGGTCCTGAGTGCCTCAAAAAGATCCTTGTCCTTCTTGGCCATCCGTCCTCCCTTTAGTTGACTCCAGTCGCGTACCCAGAGACCTACCCGCCCTCGACCTTTCCGACACGACCGGAGCCAGCGGCGTCAGTGCCCAGCGGTCGATGCCGCGGCCACCGCCGCCTGGCCGAATGAGATGCCGCCGTCGTTGGGTGGCAACACGGTCGGTACGAGCACCTGTAGCCCGCCCCGCACAAGAGCGCCGGCGGCCGACTCGAGCAGCAGCCGGTTCTGGAACACGCCACCGCTGAGGACGACGCGATCCAGTCCGCGCTCGGCGGCCAGCCGGGCGCAGGCATCGACGGTCACGGCCGTCATGGCGGCGTGGAATCCCGCGGCGACGTCGCTTACGTCGACTCCCGCGGCGACATCGGCCGCGATCGCGCGTATCGCGGCCCGCGGATCGAGGATCAGCTCGGGGGCCAGCTCGATCTCGTAATGGCGCGGCGCCACCGCCCGAGCGGCGCGCGCCTCGAGCTCAACGGCGGCCTGACCCTCGTAGTTGACCCGCGCCCGCAGGCCGCAGATCGCAGCAGCGGCGTCGAACAAGCGCCCCACGCTTGTCGTCATCGGGGAGAGCTCCGGCGCCACCGCGAGCTTTGACATCGAGCGCCACGCGTCCGCGTCGACATCGGCCGCCAGGCCGACGGGCAGTGACGGCGCCTCCCCGAGGGCCTCGCTCAACCACGCGAACGCCATCCGCCAGGGCTCGCGGATGGCCGCCGAACCACCGGGCATTCGAACCGGGCGCAGGTGACCAGCTCGCTCGAACGACGTCAGGCTCCCGACCAACAGCTCGCCTCCCCACACGGTCCCGTCGAGGCCGTAGCCGGTGCCGTCGAAGATCGCCCCCACGGCCGGCCCGCGCCGTCCGTGCTCGGCCAGGCCGGCGGCCAGGTGGGCATGGTGGTGCTGGACGCCGATGAGCTCGAGGTCGTCGCGCTCGAGCGCGTAGGTGGTCGAGAGATAGCCGGGATGGAGGTCGTGAGCGATGAGCTCCGGCGCCACGGCGAACATCCGCTCGAAGTGGGCGATCCCCTCGCGAAACGCCTGGTGGGTGGCGAAATGCTCGAGGTCTCCAATGTGATGGCTCACCCACGCCCGCGATGCCTTGGCCACGCAGAACGTGTTCTTCTGCTCAGCACCGCAGGCCAACAGCGGCCGAGTGGCGGGCACCGGCAGCTCGAGGTGCTCCGGGACGTAGCCGCGCGAGCGGCGCAGGAACAGGGGATGGCGCTCCTCGCCGATGGATACTGCGCGCACCACCGAGTCATCGGTGCGGGTCTCGATCGGACGGTCGTGCGTCAGCACCAGATCGGCGATCGGCCCCAGACGCTCGAGCGCGTCGGCATCGTGAAAGGCGATCGGCTCGTCGGAGAGGTTGCCGCTGGTCATCACTAGCGCGGTGCCGGAGTCGCGCAGCAACAGGTGATGCAGCGGCGTGTAGGGCAGCATCACGCCGAGTTCAGGGGCACCGGGCGCGACGGCCGCAGCCACCCGGGCCTCCGGACGCCGCGGGGCGAGCACGATCGGCCGGCGGGCCGCCGGCAGCAGCCCCTCCTCGGTCGCCCCCAGCATCACGAGCGAGCAGGCGGCGGCCACATCGACGGCCATGAGAGCGAACGGCTTGTCCTCGCGGTGCTTGCGCGCCCGCAGCGTCGCGACGGCCTCCTCGTCGTCGGCTCGGCAGGCCAGGTGGTAACCACCGATTCCCTTGACCGCCACGATCCGGCCGGCGACCAACGCCCGCGCGGCGGCGTGCACGGCGTCGACCGCATCGCCGCAGTCGAGCGCCGCACCGGACGGGTCGAGCAGCCGCGCCGCCGGTCCGCAGACCGGACAGGCGTTGGGCTGGGCGTGGAAGCGCCGGTCGCCGGGATCGTCGTACTCGGCCTGGCAATGCGAGCACATCGTGAAGCCGGCCATGGTGGTGAACGGTCGGTCGTAGGGGATCCCCTGGACGATCGTGAAGCGCGGGCCGCAGTTCGTGCAGTTGATGAACGGGTAGCGGTGGCGCCGGTCGGCCGGGTCCAACAGCTCGGCCAGGCAGTCGTCGCAGGTCGCGGTGTCGGGCGTGATGGGCGCATCGGCCACCTTGCCGCGGGGGCTGTCGCGAATCGCAAATCCCGATTCGCCCGTGGGGACGCCCGGCGATACCGAGACGCTCTCCACGACGGCGAGCGGCGGCGCCTCGCGGGGCAGGCGAGCCAGGAAGTCGTCCACGGCTCGCTCCTGGCCCTCAACCTCGAGCAGCACGCCCGAGGTGTCGTTGAGCACGAAGCCCGCGAGGCGGCACTCGTAGGCCAGTCGGTAGACGTAGGGCCGAAACCCCACCCCCTGGACGGTTCCGTGGACACGGGCTCGAGCTCGGATCCGCCGTGTGGCGGTGGCGCTCACCCGACCAGCTCCCTGAGCACGTGGTAGGCGCTGGCCTGGGCCTCCTGGATGCGCGGGATGTGCTGCGAGCGGGTGATCACGACGTGGTCGGCCAGCGTGTCGCTGGCCACGCGCCCGCCGTCGTACCCGACCAGGGCGATCGTGGTCATGCCGCGCCGCCTGGCCTCCCCCAGGGCATGGATCACATTGCCCGAATTGCCTGAGGTGGAGATGGCCAGCAGCGCGTCCCCCCGTTGGCCGTAGGCGATCACCTGGCGTGAGAAGATGGCCTCGACGCCGATGTCATTGAGGATCGCAGTCAGGATCGCCGGATCGTCGGTGAGGTCGATCGCCCGTCGCGGAATGAACCTCGACCCGTGTGAGCGGAAATCGGCCACCACGTCCATCGCATCCGTGGCCGAGCCGCCGTTCCCCAAGGCCAGCAGCGTGGCACCGCGCTCGAAACCGGCGCGCAGCTCGGCCGCCGCCCGTCCCAGTACCTCCGCGTTCTCGGTCAGGGTCTGGATCCGCAGCTCGGTGACCTCCTCGGCCTTCATCAGCACCGAGGCGCGGACATCGTCGAGGACCTCGTCGAGGTTGTCCTCCTTCTCGGCCAGAAACGGGTACAGAAAGCTCGAGGCGCCGGCGTCGTGGCCCCTACGGTCCTCGCGTCCGCTGAGGAGTCCACGGTGTTCGAAGAACACGTGAACGAGCTCCCACAACACGTGGTACAGCGTCTCCACCAGCTCCTGCGCAATGTAGGGATCCTGGGCGAACGGCTCGAACTCCCACTCGGCTCCGACCGCGGCGAAGGCGATCGTCAGCGCACCGGCCTGGCGGACGTCCGACACGGCGCCGGCGGCGTCCCCCCCACCATCCCCGAAGGCGATCACGATGTCATCGGCCCGCGCGAGCAGCCGGATGTCCTCGGCGGCGACGGCGAACGCCGGCAGCGCCCGCTTGCCCACGATCACCGGATGGACGAACTCGACGGCCACGTGGCGGGCATCTGAGCGACTCTCCGGTGAGGTTCCGAGGGCAATCAGGCGGCCGCCGCGGGCGAACCGTTCGGCCATGAGGTGGCACAGCCGGGCGATCGCCTCCGCCCGCCCGGCGAAGAAACTGGCGCCTACGACCGTGCGGGCAACGAGCAGCGCCTGCACGGTTTGACCCGTACCGGCTCCCGCGGACGCCTGCGTCACACGACCGCCTCCGTACGCTGGCGGACCCCCATGAGCCACTCGCGCCAGGCGGGCACGCCCTCGCCGCTGCGAGCGCTGACGAGCAAACGCTGGGCGTCGGGATTCACCTGGTCGAGGTAGTAGAGGAACTTGTCGAGGTCGAAGTCGAGGTGCGGCAGCAGGTCGATCTTGTTGATCACGACGAGCTCACAGGTGCGGAACATGAGCGGGTACTTGAGCGGCTTGTCCTCTCCTTCGGTCACCGAGCAGACCATCGCCCGCGCGTCCTCGCCGACCCGGAACTCGGCCGGACAGACGAGGTTGCCGACGTTCTCGATGATCAGCAGGTCGATCTCCGGCAGCGGCAGCGACGGCAGGGCCGAGCGCACCATGTTGGCATCGAGATGGCACTCACCGCCGAATCCGGAGTCGGTGTTGAGCTGGGTCACCGGGACGTGCAGGCTGGCCAGGCGGTCGGCGTCGAACGAGCCCTGGACGTCGCCCTCGAGCACACCGGTGCGCAGGTCGCCGAGCGGCTCGGACAGGGCCCGCTCGAGCAGCGTGGTCTTGCCCGCGCCGGGCGCGCTCATCAGGTTGACCACGGTCACGTGGTGGCGATCGAAGTCGTCGCGGTTGGCCCGAGCGATCGTGTTGTTGGCGTCGAGGGCGTCCTCGACGACCTTCACCTTGGTCCTGTGCATGCGGGCTCCTCTATCTCGATGTACTCGACCTCGAGCTCATCCCCGGCCACCACGGCGACCGCGCCCGATTGGCAGCGAGGACAGCGGAACGCAGGGATCGCGGGCTCCCATTCGTGTTCGCAGTCCGCGCAGCGCAGCCGGGCCGCGATCTCGGTGATCTGGAGGCGCGCGTGCTCGCAAGGCGTGTCGCGGGCGACGATCTCGAAGTAGAACTGAAGCGACAAGGGCACAACCTGGCGCAGGCTCCCGGTGCGCACGCTGACCAGTTGCACCGGACGGTCGTCGGCATGCTTGCAGGCCGTGTTGAGGACCGCGGTCGCGATCGACAGCTCATGCACGGCTGATTTCCGCCACGGTCTCAAGAACGACGTCGGCCGCCCGCTCGAGCGCGGCGCTGACGGGCTCAGAGAGACCAAATCCGACGTCCTCCACCACCTCGGGCTCGCACGCCACGACGAACACACGCCCGGGCCAGCCGCCCACGTACTTCACGAACCGCAGCACGGTCTGGGGGTCCATCCCATGGGGGTCGAGCATCTGCCCATCCTCGATCTCGGCATCCACGTCGGCACGGTCTGCCTCCATCACGTACAGGGTGCCCGGGCGCTCGCCCTGGCGGCTGACGTCGATCAGGATCAGGGCGTCGTAGCCGCGCATGACCTCGTAGGCGAGGTCGAGGCCGCCCGAACCGAAGTCCATCACGTGGACGCCGGCCGGCAGCTCGCGCTCGCCGAGCAGCTTGGCCACCTCCCCCCCGAAGCCGTCGTCGCGCAACCAGGCGTTGCCGATCCCGGCGACGAGGATCTGCTTGGTCCGCTCTGCCGTATCTGTCATGGAATCTGAACCTCGTTGGCGAAGAAGAACAAATAGCGGCCCGTCTCGCGCATCAGCGCCTGACCCGGGTCGTCATCCACGGTCACGGCCAGGTGGACGCGGTCGTCGTAGTCGACATAGATCCGCTCGAGCGTAGCCGTCCGCCCGTCGAGCATGCGGTCGAACACGTCGCGATTGGTGCCCGGCCGCAGCACAACCGTCGCCCCCTTCTCGAAGATGACGCCATCGACCGTCGCGCGCTCCTCGCCGGGGTTGTCTTCGGCGCTCGGGTGGCCACCAATCGCGAACCCGCCATCGCTCGCCCCGACGGCGCTCATTCCCCCGTGCAAGCTCAGGATTTCGTCGGGTGTGGTCGCGAGGGCGCGCTCGAGCATCTCCCCCACGGCAGCGTCCTGGGTCGCCGCCGCCTCGCGCTCAGCATCGCTCAGTGCGTGCACGTGAAGGACGAGGGCCTCCTCGATCTCGGTGTTGTCGAACAGGTTCCCGCGGGACTGGTGGGCTATCTGCGGGTGATCGGGGAGGATGATCGCCGCGCCAAGGACGACGTCGTCGCTCCGTGTCGCCAGCACCGGCCATATGTTGACGCTGCGATGGTCGGTCTCCAGCGGTGAGATGAAGCGCCCCGCGGACAGCTTGATCACGATGTGCGTCGAGATCAGCGCGTGGAGCAACGCCTCACCGCGCGTCAGCCCCGGCGGCACGTCGACTGAGTTGTGGACGCACGAGCGCACGAGGATCCCGTGGCCGTCAGCCAGCGGGTCGGATCTCAACGTGAACCTGCCGCCGGGAAACTGCACCGTCTTGCGCTCCGCGACGGGCACGGGACCCAGCTCGACGCGGTGCTCCTCGGCCACGTGGCGCTCGCCGCTCGGCGTCAGGTAGCGGAGGGTCGCCGTGAGCGTGGCGCCGTCCGGCGCCTCGGCGCCGCACTCGAGACGGGCGCGGTGAAACGCCCCCGCGCACTCGGCCGCGTAGACGGGCGGGTAGACGATTCCGAACGGCGTGGGCGTGGCGTTCTTGGTCGCGCCCGGCGTGTACGGGTAGAGCGCGTAGCCCTCGTAGAGCAGGGAGGAGACGAGCTCTTCAAGCATCGGTCTCCTCCGGCGACAGGAGCTCGGCGATGCAGGCGTCGAAGCTCGGCAGGCCGCGGCTGGCCCGGCGCGCCGCCAGCGCGCTCAGCGTGCTCTCGCTCAGGCGGATCCAGCCGAGGCCCGGGTAGTGCTCGGCGATCATTGCTCGCCAGGCGCTCACCGGCATCTCGAACCTTGCGCTGGCGCTCCATGGCACCGGCACGACCTGGAGCGCACCGCCTGCGCCGCGGTAGAACACTGTGCCGTTGAAGTGGAAGGTGAGCGGCACGACGCCGTCGGTCAGGGAATGGAAGTACTTGACCGAGGCGACCTCGAGGTCGTAGGTACAGGGCACCTCGAGCGCGAACACCGTAGAGCCCGAGAAGGACGGCACGACGGTCGACACGCGAACCCAGGCCAGTCCCTGCGTGGACGGGGCCCATGATGCCGGCGCACCGAACAGCTCGGCCAGCCGCTCGCGCGTGTCCGGGGCATAGCCGCGGCGTGCCGGGTCGATCATCACCTGGGCGGTGAGGGCGATCGACTGGATCTCATGTCCGGTCGGATCGACCGCGGTGGCGCTGAAGATCATCGTCGGCGTCGCCGCGTAGGCGAGGTGGTGAGCACCGGTGATTTCGAACACCGGTTCGGGGACCGGCGCGGCGGTTCGCTCGGACTCGGTCGACACGCTCACGATCGGGCTCCGGCCCGCACCGTCGTGTGCTCGCGCAGCTGAGCGAAGAACGACGGCACGGCCTCGTTCAGTGCGTCGCCGCCGGAGATGCCCTCCCAGCGGGACTTGATCAGCCCGACGAGCGCGTAGCACTGGTCGATGGGGGCGATCACATGCTGGTGAGGCTCCGAGAGCCGGTTGACGATCAGCGCCTCAGCATCGGGGTCGAGCTCGGCCAGAGCCGGGTTGCGCTTGACCAGTTCCTCCCAGGCGACGAGGTCGAGCTCGGACTCCGTCGCTCCCGCCGGGCTGGGGTAGAACGCCACCACGCCGTCGGTGACGCTGCTGCGCATGAAGAAGGCCAGACCGATGGGAATCTGAAAGCGGCCCCACATGTCCTCGCTGCAGGCGAACTCGTCGAGCCACACGGTCCGCATCCCGGCCGGCCGATATTCGGCGTCGCCGGAGCGAAGCGCCCAGCACGGCTCGCAGGCGCAGACGATCCGGCGCTCCTGGAGGTGGAGCAGATGCCGGTGGTCCTCGGGAATCGGGGCGTGGCAGAGATCGCAGCGTTCGGGTGTCGCCGCGGCCGGCGCGTCCGCTCGCGGCCGAGCCCCCGTGCGGGCCAGGCCACGCATCTTGGCCATTGTCTCTGCACGTTTGCGCGCGGCCACGATTGTCTCCAGGCGCTCGCTCACACGGCCACCCTGACCCCGCCCGACTCGAGCAGCGGCACCGGTGTGAGTTGGAGCGGCTCCCCGCCCGCCGCACGTCCGGCGCGCGGAAGATCGAATTCAATCCCGCAAGACGCGCACCGAAGCATGCTTCCGTGCAGCTCGCCGCCGTGCAGCGGCTCACCACAGGCGGCGCACGAGTCCAGGTAGGCGAGCAGCGATCCGTTGACCCTGGCCAACAGAAGCTCGGCCCCGTCGACGCTAAGCGCCTGCAGCGTGCCGGCGTTCAGGCCGCCGGGCATGTCGAGCGGGATCCATCGAGCCGGGGGCGGCTCGACCGACGCCGGCGGCGGGCCCGAATGCACCATCGGCAGCTCGAGGCCGCCGGCCGCCGCCAGCGGCGAAGCCACCGGATCGCTCACGCCCTCAACCTCGAGTCCGGCGAGATCGGGAGCGTGCTCCTCGAGGGCCTGCTTGATGGCCAGCTCGAGCGTGGCCCGAGATGCGGCGCAGCCGTTGCAGCTTCCCTGCAGGGCGAGTCTGGCCACCCCATCCTCGATGCCCAGCAACTCGACGTTGCCGCCGTGCGACTCCATGTACGGGCGCACCGTGTCGAGCGCCTCGGTGACCCGCTCGTGCAGCGGCACCGGGTACAGGTCGTGGATCAGCAGCAGGCTGGCCACCGGCCCGTCCTGGGCCAGCTGGTCGAGGATCGACGCGCCGGCCTCGCGCGAGGCCTCGATCGTCTCGACAATCCGGCGAAGACCATCGCCGTACATCGCGATGACCGTGGCCATCAACTCCTGGGCCAGCTCCCGCGCCCTGGCGTCCTCGAGCCTGTCGAGCTCTTCGGTCAGCTGCTGGACCCGGTCCAGCAGCTCGCCGGGTTGCGCTTCGGAGGCCATGGCCTAGGTTAACTCAGCCCGGTTGGGGTGTGGATCACCTTCCGGACCCGGCCTTTGCCGGTGTACATATGCACTCCGCACGGCAGACACGGGTCAAAGCTGCGAACCGCGCGCATGATGTCGATGCCCTTGAAGTTGTCGGGTCCGTTCTCCTCGAAGATCGGGGTGTTCTGCACCGCATCCTCATAGGGACCTGGAGTGCCGTACACATCACGCGGGCTGGCGTTCCACGGCGTGGGCGGATAGGGCTGGTAGTTGGCGATCTTGCCGTCCTGAATCACCATGTGATGCGAGAGCACCCCGCGCGCAGCCTCGTGGAATCCGCAGCTGACCGCCTGCTCGGGCACCTTGAATTCCTTCCAGCTCTTGGTCCGGCCGGCGCGGACCTCCTTGAGCGCCCGCTCGAGGCAGTGCAGCCCGACCAGCGCCGCATACGCCTGATGGTAGGAACGCGCGCGATCGCGCTCGACCGCGTTGGACTTCTCGGGCACCTTCCACTCGAGTTCCATCTCGGGCATGGCGGCGGATTTCGGCAGCACCATCTGGATCGAGTTCCCGGTGGCCTTCAGGTAGCCGAAGTCGACCAGCCCGGCCTTGGCCGTGCACCACTGGCGGGCGAAGGGGCCACCACCGGTGTCGCAGCACACGTGCGTGTCCGTGCGCTTGTCGTAGATGCGCGGCGAGACGACCCAGCTGTACTTGTCGGCGAAATCGCGCTTCTGGGGCTTGGGCAGGGTCTGCTTGTTCCACGGATGATTCTTATCCACCGGGTTGCCGAGCGGGTCCTGGGTGACGAACGTGGGCTCGCGGTCCCATGGATCGAAGTACGAGCTGCCGAGCAGGATGCGGATCATCAGGTTGATCTCGACCAGGTCAGTCGAGACCAGCTCGCCGTTGATGGCCACGCCCGGTGTGATGTAGCGCTTGCGCCCCCAGTCGGTCATCGACCGGTAGTCGTAGTCGACGTAGTCGGGATCATCGAAGCAGCCCCAGTTGACCAGGTTGGTGTCCCGGTAGCCGACCATGTCGTAGCCCGGCAGCTCCTGGAGGAAGAAGTCGTACAGGTCGTCGTGCATCGGCACGGTGCGCTTGACGTAATCCATGTAGCGCATCAGGCGCACGTAGTAGTCCGTCAGCGTCTGATGGGTGATGTCGGCGCTGCAGCCGCCGGGCATGATCGTCGACGGATGGGTGTGGCGACCGCCGAACAGGCAGTACATCTCGCGCGTGTACCGGGCCACCTGGAGGGTCTCCAGATAGAAGCTGCCGGTGAACGGATTGAGCGCTCGCATGATGTCGGCGATGGTCCCGTAGCCGTGAATCTCCTTGTGCGGCGCCGATGTATTCTCGGCCTTGGCGAGCAGGCTCGGATTGGTGTCCTTGACCATCTGCTCGCAGAAGTCGACGTTGGCCATGCAGTCGTTGAAGATCGCGTGGTCAAACATGTAATCGGCGGACTCGGCCAGGTTGAAGGCCAGGTCGCCCAGCGGCGGAGGCTTGACCGAGTAGGCCATGTTCTGGTTCAGGCACGAACACGTGCAGTGGTTATCGCCGCAGATGCCGCAGATCCGGCTGGTGATGAAGTGCGCATCGCGGGGGTCGATGCCCTTCATGAAGATGTCGAAGCCGCGGAAGATCATCGACGTGCTGTAGCACTTGAGGACCTGCTGGTTTGAGAAGTCGATCTCCGTGTGGATGCCGAGGCTGCCGACGATCCGGGTGATCGGATCCCACGACATCTCCTTGACGACTACCTTGCGCTCAGTGGGGGTCTCTGTGGCCATATCGGTCTCCTGGTCGAAACTCGCTGCGATCAAATCCGGCTAGCCGGCTACCACCGCTTCTGGTAGCCGGACGTGAGCGCCGGACCGCGGCGTCGCCACTCCGGCTCGATGTCGAAGTTCTTGTCGATATTGCGCTTGCGGAAATAGCGAAACACTGGGCCGTAGGTGAACTTCTGGAAGGCCGCCCCGGCATTCCCCCACGGATCGGGATCCATGAACGGCATGTACTTGTCCGGGAAGCCCGGCATCGTGCAGGCCATGCAGATACCGCCGACGTTGGGGCAGCCGCCCACGCCGTTGACCCAACCGCGAACCGGGACGTTGCACTTGGTCACCGGCCCCTTGCAGCCGAGCTTGACCAGACAGCGGTGATCCGACCCGTACTCGGTGGCGAAGTTGCCCTGCTCGGTGAAGCCGGCGCGGTTGCAACCCTCGCGAACGGTCCGGTCGAACAGCCATTTCGGCCGCAGCTGTTCGTCGAGCTCGGGCACCGGGGCCATTCCCGCGAGGTGAAAGACCAGGTACATGAGCACCTCGGTCATGTTGTCCGGCTGGGCCGGGCAACCGGGGATGTTGATGATCGGCAGGCCGGCCTTCGAGCGCCACTTCCAGCCCAGGTAGTCGGCCACGCCCATCGCACCGGTGGGGTTATTCTTCATGGCCGGAATCCCGCCATAGGTCGCGCAGGTACCGACGGCGACCACGGCGGCGGCCTTGGGCGCCAGCCGGTCGACCCACTCGTTGAGGGTGATGGGCTGGCCGTTGGATGGGTTGACCCCGAACCCGGTCCAGTGACCCTCGCCGTTGATCTGCTCGTTGCCGATCGACCCCTCGATCACCAGCACGAACGGGTCGAGCTTGCCCTGCTCGGCGTCGTACCAGGCCTGGATGTACTCATCCCCCACCTCGAAGGCGATCACCTGGTTGTGCACGACGACGCGCGGCATCCCGGGAATGACCCCCTGGATGATGTCCTCGAGGCTCGGATTGGTCGCCGACGTCATGGCGACCGAGTCGCCCTCGCACGAGAGGCCGATCGTCATCCACAGCACATGTGCGGTTATCTGCTCCGTTTCGCTCTGCCGTGGTGCGTATTCGATTCCCGTCGCCATCGATGCTCCTCTCTGAGGACTCAACAAATCCGCGGCAGTGGATCGCCCACCAGCTGATCCATGACCCGCCGGCCACCAAAGCTCGTCTGCACCAACACCATCCCCGGCGGCTCGCGCCGCACCTCGCCAATCGCCGCTGCCTGCTCGCAGCCGGGAACCGACCTCAGCGCATCGAGCGCCGCATCGGCCGCCTCCGGGGTCACGAAGACGACCATCCGGCCCTCGTTGGCCACGTACATCGGATCGATCCCCAGCAGCTCTGCAGCTGCCGCCACGACGGGCGAGACGGGCACGTTGGCCTCCCGCACGACGATGGCCACGCCCGCGGCGCGGGCCAGCTCGTTCAACACCGAGGCGACGCCTCCCCGCGTCGCGTCGCGCATGCAGTGCAGCTGTGGGCCGACGGCGTCGAGCAGGCGGTCGACGGCCGGCCACAGCGAGCACGTGTCCGATTCGATCTCGGCGTCGAGGTCGAACTGGTTGCGCGCCACCATGATCGCCGTGCCGTGCTCGCCGATCGGACCCGAAACGAGGATCTGGTCCCCTGGCTGCACTGCTTGTGGCGCCACCGCCGCGCGCGGGTCGACCAGGCCCAGCCCCGTCGTGCACAGATACATCTGATCGGCGGCACCACGTTCGACGACCTTGGTGTCGCCGGCCACGATCGCTACCTCGGCGCGGACAGCGGCCTCGGCGATCGCCTCGACCTCGGCGCGCAGGACGTCGCTGTCGAGCCCCTCCTCGAGGATCATCGACACTGTGATGGCCAGCGGGCGGGCCCCCGATACGGCCAGGTCGTTGACCGTACCGTTGACAGCCAGCTCGCCGATCGAGCCGCCGGGAAACCGCAGCGGCTTGACGACGAAGCTGTCGGTCGTCATCGCCACCGATGTCCCGTCTGCGCTGAGCGCCCCGGCATCTGCCATCGCGGCCAACGGCGCCTCCTCGCCACCGGCGAACGCGGGCACGAAAAGCCCCTCGATCAGCGTCTGGCTGGCCTTCCCCCCTGCCCCATGGGCAAGCGTGATCTGGCGCTCGCGGAAGCGGGCGCGCTTAGCCCGTGCGGTCTCGATGATCTCCAGGATCCGCTGCTCGCGCCCGGTGGCCACCGGCTCGCTCACACCACCTCGCGATCGCGCGCGAAGCGGCCGTAGTTGTAGTAGGCCGCACACGCCCCTTCGGGGGACACCATGCAGGTGCCGATCGCGTGCTCGGGCGTGCAGGCGGTGCCGAACACCTTGCACTCCCAAGGCTTGATCACGCCCTTGAGAACCTCGCCACACTGGCAGGCCTTCGGGTCAGCGACCCGGACGCCGGGCACCTCGAAGCGCTGCTCGGCGTCGAACTCCTCGTAGGCCGCGGACAGCCGCAGGGCACTCTGCGAGATGAAGCCAAGCCCGCGCCACTCGAAGTGAGGCCGGAGCTCGAACACCTCGGCCATCACCTCGAGCGCACGGAGGTTGCCCTCTTTTGGAACCACTCGGGTGTACTGGTTTTCCACCTGGCAGCGGCCTTCGCCCAGCTGGCGAAGGATCATCAAGATCGACTGGAGCACGTCGAGCGGCTCGAAGCCGGAGATCACCACCGGGCGTCCGTAGTCGGCCGGGATGAACTCGAACGGCCGTGCCCCGACCACGGTGCACACGTGACCTGGGCCGATGAACCCGTCGAGCCGGAGGTCGGGCGACTCCAGCAGGGCGCGCAGCGGCGGGACGATCGTCACGTGGTTGCACACGCAGGAGAAATTCCTCATCCCCTCGGCCTTGGCCCGCTTCAGCGTCAGCGCAGTCGAGGGCGCTGTCGTCTCGAACCCGATGGCGAAGAAGACAACCTCTCGATCGGGATTCTCGCGGGCGATGCGCAGGGCGTCGAGGGGCGAGTAGACCATGCGGATGTCGGCGCCCTGGGCCTTGGCATCCAGCAGCGTCTGCTCGGAGCCCGGGACCCGCAGCATGTCGCCGAAGCAGGTGAAGATCACGCCATCGTGGCTGGCCACGGCGATGCCGTCGTCGACCCGTCCCATGGGGATCACGCACACGGGACAACCGGGTCCGTGTACGAGCTCGACGTTCGAGGGTAGGAGGTCGTCGATCCCGTACTTGTAGATCGAATGCGTATGCCCGCCGCACACCTCCATCACCTTGTAGTTGCGTCCGGGTTCGAGCGCACCCAGAATCTCTCCGGCCAGGACCTGGCCGAGCTCGGCATCACGGAACTCGTCGACGAACCTCATGCGTCAACCGCCTCCAGGTGGCCGATGGCCACCCCGGCGTGGACGAGCACTCGGTCTCCGATCGCCACGGGCTCAACCAGGTCGGTGGCAACCCGGTGGCGCTCGCCGGCGTCGTCAGTACACACCGCGAGCCCGGTCTCGCGCTCCAGCACCGTCATCACCGTGCCCGCGTCGCTGCACGTGATGCAGTGCTGTTCATCCGTCTGGCAATGACCGTCGCTCACTCGATCACGCTCGCCTTCAGCTCGTCGAGCTCCTGCTCGTACTCGGTGCCCATCTGTTCCAGCAGGCGCAATGTGGCGTGCGCCTCCTCCTCGTCGACCTTCGAGAGCGCGAAGCCGACGTGAATCAGCACCCAGTCGCCGGGTTGGACGCCGCCATCCTCGTCGGCCAGCAGGCCGACGTTCACGTTGCGCCGCACACCGACGACGTCCACCTTGGCAATCTGGTTGCCGTGGTCGACAAGCTCGAGAACCTGCCCAGGTATCGCCAAGCACATGAGCCTGCCTGTCTCCTCTCTGGCCCGCGGCCACATCGATCGGCCGACGGCGCTCTCGGATGATCGAGATCGCACCAGCCATTTGCCGGTATATCACTGTGGCCGCGGCCCGTTTCCGGACGTGTAACGCGGCTGACGGTAATCCGGATTACCACTGAGCGCAAGGCCGCGGCTCCCGATGGACACCTGGGCTCGCGGGCGTAGACTGCTCTCGGCCGCGATACGAGGAGAGCCGTTCCGGATGAAGTGGACGGAGATGGCGAGCTGAAGCGGGGCGATAATCATCGCCCGCAGTCCCGATGGCCCGATCCGGCCAGGTCACGCGAAGGACCCCGCTCCTATCAGTATCTGCTCGATCTAGACGTCGACCTGGCCGACGAGCTCGACGTCCGCATGAGGATGGTGGCGCGACCGGCGGTCACCGCCATGACCTTTGACGTGGACGCGGGCGAGCTGAAGCTTGCCGAGTGGCTGAGGCTGGCTTGGCCGGGGGCCGGCCTGCTCGTCCTCGACGGGGTCGTGGCCGTCAACGTGAGGGTCGGCGATCGGATCGCGGCCGAACTGATCGCGGCGGGTGATCTGCTCCCGGCGATGGGCGGGGGCGACGAGGAGCTGCTGAGCTGCGATGTCGGGTGGCGCGCGCTGGTGCCGTCGCGGTTTGCCGTTCTCGATGCCGAGTTCGGCCAACGCGTCCAGCCCTGGCCGCAGATAACCCAAGCGCTCCTGCGCCGCGCCGAGCGCCGTGCCTGGAACCTGAACGTCCAGCGAGCGGTGGCAGCCCAGCCCCGTCTCGAGGTGCGGCTCTCACTGCTGCTGTGGCATCTGGCCTCGCGGTGGGGCAAGGTCGAGCCGGGCGGAATCCGCCTCGGGCTGCCGCTCACGCACCAGCTCCTTGGCCGGCTCGTCGGCGCCGAGCGCCCGTCGGTGTCCCACGCCCTGTCCCGACTCGCCGACGCCGGGCTGGTCAGCGGCCATGGGGATGAATGGCACCTCCACGGCACGCTGGAGGGCCAGCTGTCGACGATGATGGAACCCGATGCCGGTCGCGTGGCCCAGCTGGTGTCGGCGGCAGCTACCGCGCGTGGTCGCTGATGCTCGGAGTCGAGTTCTCGCCCGGCAACAGCCAGGTTGAGCGGTCGCTCGTACACGTGCTGTGGCTGACCAGCGGGCTTGGGTGTGACGGCGACTCGGTGGCGATGACGTCGGCCACCAATCCGAGCCTCGAGGACCTGCTCCACGGCGTGATGCCCGGGATGCCGCGCCTGGCGATCTACAACCCGCTGTTCGCCTACGAGAGCGGCGAGGAGTTCGTGCGCGCGTTCTGGGATGCGGCGGCGGGCAGGCTCGATCCGTTTGTGCTGGTTCTCGAGGGCTCGGTGCCCAACGAGACCATCAACGGCGATGGTCATTGGGCTGCCCTGGGCACCGATCCCGAGACCGGCCAACCCATTCCGACCTGCACGTGGATCGACCGGCTCGTGCCCAGAGCCGCCGCCGTGGTGGCCCTGGGGACGTGCGCCGCCTACGGCGGGATCCCGGCCATGAAGGGCAACCCCACCGGCGCGATGGGGTTGCGCGACTACCTCGGGCCGCGGTGGCAATCCCGCCGCGGCGTGCCGGTCGTCAATCTCCCCGGTTGCCCCGTCCAGCCCGACAACATCACCGAGACCCTGCTCCATGTCGCGCTCCACATCGCCGGTGTCGAGCCGAGCTTGGATCTCGACAACCAGGGCCGACCCGAGTGGCTGTTCAGGCGCACGGTGCAGGAGAGCTGTGGCCGCGCCGGGTATGCCGAGCAGGGCGAGTTCGCCTCGACGCCCTCGGATTCGCGCGGTTGTCTGGTCAAGCTCGGCTGCAAGGGGCCGGTGGTCAAGTGCAACGTCCCGATCCGCGGCTGGGTCGGCGGCATCGGTGGATGCCCGAATGTGGGCGGCATCTGCATGGCCTGCACGATGCCCGGCTTTCCCGACAAGTTCATGCCGTTCATGGAGCCGAACGGGCTTGGCCTTATTGCCGCGGCGGGCGCCCGCTTTACCTACGGCCCGGTGATGCGCCGCCTGCGGCAGCGGGCGATCAGCCGGCAGTTCGATGTTGAGCCACAATGGCGCCGACCCTCGGACCAGCTCGCCTCCGGCTACCGTCCGCGGTGGTGAGAGATGCCTACTCGCGTGATCTTCCGGTGCGAGTTCTGCTCCGCCGGCCCTGATCCGACGGCGCAGTTGCTGCTCGAACGCCAGCTGCGCGAGCTGGCCTTTGGCGAGTACGTCGAGCTGTCGCCGCGAGGATGGCTGGTCTGGCACGGGGGCGGCCCGCTCGGTCCGCGCCGCTACGCGTGCCCTGAGCACAAGGGCGAGCTGACGGCGTATCTGCGCGAGCACTACGGATCGATCGCTCCCAACCCGTGGAAGCGGCCGCCGTACCCCTCCAGCGCGCGCACGCCCGACACTGAACGGGCGATCCGCCACGGCGCGCTGTCGCAGATGCCGAAATGGGGCCTATGGTGAGCGCCGACACGCTGGCGATCAACGTATACACCCCCTCGGGCTACAAGCCGTTTGGCCAGCTGACCCACGAGGATGTCACCGAGCACGCGCGCGAGCTGGCCGGGGCAGCCGGCTGGGGCCCCACCGCGCGCGTGGCGTCGGTGGCGCGGGCCTGGTCCGAGCTGGCCCGAGGTATGTCGGAGGCCGGCGCGGACACGGTGGCCGATCTCGATCCCGCCGTCATCGAGGACTACGCGCGGCGGACCTGGGTGGCGCCGAAGCTGCTGGGTTAGCCCGATCGGTGCTTGCGTTCAGTGGCGCCGGACGGGTGGGCCATTCACGTCATTTGCGATGAGTCCAACGTTGTCCGCGATTATTACCGGAATCGTTGGACTCAATGGGCTACTTCTTGGCGTCGACCGCGCGCTGGAGCTGCTGTTTGTTCATCCGCGAGCGCCCCTCGATGCCCATCTGCCGGGCCTCGTTGTAGAGCTGCTCGCGGGTCCTGCCCTTCGGGCGATTGGTTCCCGACCGCTGCCCGCCGCGCCGCGAGGAGGACATGTCCTGGATCGAGCTCCGGGATCGCTCGCGTGACTCGCCGGAGCGGGCGCGCTCCTTGTTCACGGTGCGTGCCGCGATCTCCTCGGCGCGGTCCTCGCCCGTGCCGCGGTCCAGCTGGCTGTGCTTTATGTGCTCGTATTGGCGGGCACGCTTTGTGCCCTGCTTGACTCCGCGTGGTGGCAACTGGGCACCTCCTTGACTGCGGTCGATCTTGGCCTCGACCGAGGCTCTACCCGGGCGCCCCGCCGTCAAACTTGTCGAGTTGGCGGCGCCGCACCAGTGGGATGCCGAACCACAGGCCACTCACGAACGCGGCCGCGCAGATGCCGACGACGATGGCTGCGGTGGCCCCGAACAGGACGTGCGAGATCAGCACCATGATCCCCGTCAATCCGACCGTGAGGAACGCCATCGCGATGATCGTGAGCTTGGTGCCGAGCTCCACGAGGTATTCCTTCTGGCCCCGGCGGAACAGCAGCCGGTGGTGGATCGAGGGCGCGATCAGCAGGCCGGCCGCGATGGCGATGCACAGCAGGGTCACGAAATAGACGTGGCGATCGAACGACGAGACCTTCTCGAATCCGGTGTTGAACGGAACGATCAGCAGGAACGCGAACAGCACCTGAATGCCGACCGCCGCCACGCGCAGCTCGTTGAGCAGCTCGACCGTGTTGCGGTCGAGCCGCTCGGCCGGCGACTCGTCGCGGTGGAGCGGCTCGGCCGGCGACTCGTCACTGTCGTGACCAGACTCGAGGCGATCAGCATTCACCACGACGATGCCACGCGCGGTCCCCTGGCCCGGTGGCTCAGGCGCTCTGCGCGCCGGTGCCAACGTGCTGCCGGTGCTTGCCCTCGGCGATCTCCTCCACGACCTTGCCACAGAACGCCGGTAGGTCATCGGGTTTGCGGCTGGTGACGATGCCGTTGTCGACCACGACCTCCTCGTCGACCCACGTCGCCCCGGCGTTGCGCAGGTCGGTGCGCAGGCTCGGCCACGAGGTAACGGTGCGGCCACGGGCCACGTCCGCCTCGACGAGCATCCACGGTCCATGGCAGATGATGCCGACGGGCTTGTCCTGCTCGAAGAAGTCGCGCACCAACCGCACGGCATCGCCGTCGGCGCGCAGTGCGTCGGGATTCGCGACGCCCGCCCGGTAGAACCAGACCGTCGTAATCGGAGGCGATGACGTCCCCCACGGCATGATCGGCCTCGATCGTGTCGCCCTTGTCGAGGTGGTTGAACATCTGCACCTCGCCACGGTCGAGCGAGATCAGATCGGTCTCGGCTCCCGCCTGCTGAACCGCCTTCAGCGGCTCGGTCAACTCGACCTGCTCAACGCTTTCGGTGAACAGAACAGCAACGTGCTTGCCCTCCAACTCGCTAGCCAAGGGGCCTCACCTCCTCTGTCGTCGTTAGCGGTCCTCTTCATGGGCTACCCGAGCGAGGTGCGGCGAAACGGGACCGGAGCCGTCAGCGCTGCAGCGGCGTGAACAGCACGACGGCCAGCGGCGTGGCCGAGGGGAAAGCGCGCCGGGGCGCGCGGAATCTGCTCGACCACCCACAGCCGGCGGCGCATGGAAATGATCGCCGCGGCGCTGGGGCTGCCCGCGAACGCATACGGCAGCGGCGGGCGCAGCCGGGTCCGTCCGTAGTACGCCAGCGGCACGGCCAGGCTCGGCGACCGCGGGGAAACGAGCACGTCACCTGGGCGCTGGTGGCGCTGGATGTAGGCGACCGCGCCACGCGTGTCGGGGTAGAAGCTGCCCGGCTGATGGTTGGCGATCGTCCCGACGATCGCCACGGCGAGGACGGCGGCGCCGGCGGCCATTGCGGACCATCGTGGCAGCCGAGCCACGCCGCCGGCGATGGCCACGATCGCGAATGGGACGGCAACCGTCGCGTACCGGGAACTGGGCGGTTGCCTTTCTCATCGTCCACGACTTGGTCGAGTGCTGGAGCGTGGCTGGCGGGGCCCTTCGTTATCGAACGTTGGTGCTGTGAGGTGCGGCTGGCGCCTGCGTTGGCAGGCCCGCCACCGCGCACTTCAAGAATTTCCCGGCCTGTAAGCCCGACGCCCTACTCTTTGAGCATGTTTGGATTTCGACAGAAGACCACGATGATCGATCCCGCCGACGCGCTTGCCGGCCGCGACCGCGAGATGCCCGTGCCCGAGCGGCACGCCGTGCTCGGCACCCCGATTCATCCCCCGTTTCCGCCTGGACTCGAGCGGGCCGTGTTCGGCATGGGCTGCTTCTGGGGAGCCGAGCGCGTGTTCTGGCAGGCGCCCGGCGTGTATACGACCGCTGTCGGTTACGCCGGCGGCCACACGCCCAACCCGACCTACGAGGAGGTCTGCAGCGCGCGGACCGGCCACGCTGAGGTCGTGCTGGTCGTCTTCGACCCGGCCAAAACCTCCTATGAGGAGATGCTGCGGCTGTTCTGGGAGAACCACGACCCGACGCAGGGCATGCGTCAGGGCAACGACGTGGGCACCCAGTACCGCTCGGCGATCTTCACCAGCGACGAGCGCCAGCTCGAGGCCGCCGAGGGTTCGCGCGAGATGTACAACGAACGTCTACAGGCGGCTGGCTTCCCGGAGGTGACGACCGAGATCGCGCCCGCGGGCCCGTTCTACTACGCCGAGGAGTACCACCAGCAGTACC
The DNA here is from genome assembly GCA_963749545.1 of uncultured Solirubrobacterales bacterium. GTDB lineage: Bacteria > Actinomycetota > Thermoleophilia > Solirubrobacterales > Solirubrobacteraceae > Palsa-465. The sequence continues at coordinate 46,112 of CAVVNG010000005.1, read as the reverse complement.
TCCACAAGGTCCCGAACGGGTACTGCGGACTCGGAGGGACCGGCGTCAGCTGCCCGATCGGCCTCAGCGTCCCGGCATCGACGGCCGACCAGCGAGGCTGAGGCATAGCCAGTAACGGCGCCTGTCAACGGGCGCCGTGATCGAACCATCGGCAGAATGGCGGTGTGCAAGCCGCCCCGGTGCAGAGCGAGCTCCGCATCACCATTGTGATGTTCGCCCTAACCGTGACCGCCGGCGCGGTCGATGCGGTTACCTTCCTCGCGCTGGGTCACGCCCTCGCCGCACTCGCGACCGGGAACATTCTCTTGCTGGGCTTTGGGGTCGCGAATGCGCCGGGGATATCGATCGACAGTCCTGCCGAGGCACTGGCTGCTTTCGTGGTCGGGACGGCCGCGGCCCACGCCGTCATAGCCCGGGTGAGTAGAGGAGGGCGGCGCTGGTTCGTGATCTCGCTGGCCGGCGAGGTCGCAGTTCTCGCCGCCGCCGCGATATACGCGGTCATCGTGAGTGGGACGCAGAGCCTGCCGGGGCACGCCACGACCATCGTCGTCCTGCTGCTCGCGGGCGCGATGGGGTGGCGCAGCCGCGGGATCGTCGAGGCGCGAATCCCTGACATGCCGACGACCTCGGCGCAAATCAGTCTGGTCAAGGCACTGACAGATGTGCTGCCGTTCGGCTCGGCTCTCCCCGGTGAGACACCGCTGGTGCGGACCCGTCGGGCTGCGACCGTCTTCGGCGTATTCACCGGTGGGGTGATCGGGGCACTTCTGCTCAGACTCGGCCCCGGGCCCGCCCTGGTCGGTATCGCAGGATTCGAGGCCTGCGTAGCGGCGCTCTACTTGCGCGCCCCCCGGCTCCGGCCGCCGGCGAGCGAAAACTAGAATGCCGTTCCGGGGGCGCGCATGCGCGGCCCCGCCGACCGGCTCATGCACCGGTCGGGGCCTGGCCTCCAGCGCGGCCCGCTCGGCATCCAGCCTCGCTCTACCGGGGGCGCTGGAGTCGTCCGGCTGCGGCCAGGCCTTCCAGACCTCATCCGCCGGCTACCGCCGGCAGGATCGTCACCTCGTCCCCGTCCTGCACCTCGGTGTCGAGGCCGTCGAGGAACCGGATGTCCTCGCCGCCAACGTACACGTTGACGAACCGTCGCAATCCCCCGTCCTCGGCGATCCGGCTGCGGAGCTCACTGTACCGCTCGTAGAGCGAGTCGAGCACCTCTCCGACGGTTGAACCCTCGACCTCGGCGGTCGCGTCTCCGTCGGTGGCGGCACGGAGCTGGGTCGGAATTTTCACTGACACGGGCATCAGGCCTGGAGTCATATCAAGCGGCGACGCTGACGCGGTCGCTCGCCTCCTGGAACGACGTCAGCGTGGGCTCGATCTCCCAGGCCTCGAACGTTCCGCGGACGCAGTCGAGGGTTTTCAGACCCTCGCCGGTGATGATCGCCACCACGCGCTCGCCCGGATCGATGTCGCCGCGCTCGGCTAGCTTGGCCAGCACGGCGGTGGTCACACCGCCGGCGGTCTCGGTGAAGATGCCGGTGGTTTGCGCCAGCAGCTTGATCCCGTCGCGGATCTCATCGTCGGTCACCGAGTCGATCGCGCCGCCGGAACGCCGAGCCAGGTCGAGCGCGTAGGGACCGTCGGCCGGGTTGCCGATGGCCAGCGACTTGGCGATCGTGTCGGGCTTGACCGGGCGGCAGAAGTCATGCCCGGCGGCGAACGCCGCGGCCACGGGTGAGCAGCCCAGGGCCTGGGCCCCGTTGAATGTCGGCAGCTCGCCGTCGAGCAGGCCGAGCTCGAGCCATTCCTCGAAGCCGCGCGCGATCTTGGTGAACAACGATCCGGACGCGATCGGGCAGACGACGCGGTCGGGCAGTTTGAACCCGAGTTGCTCGGCGGTCTCGAACGCCAGCGTCTTGGAGCCCTCCGCGTAATACGGCCGCATGTTGATGTTCACGAACGCCCAGTCCTGCTCGCCCGACAGCTCGGTGCACAGCCGGTTGACGTCGTCGTAATTGCCACGGACCGCGACCAGGTTGGTCCCATAGACGCCGGTGGCGAGGATCTTCTGCTCCTCGAGGTCCGCAGGGATGAACACGTAGGACTCGAGTCCGGCCGCCGCCGCGTGGGCGGCCACGGCATTGGCCAGGTTGCCGGTGGAGGCGCAGGCGATGGTGTGGAAACCGAGCTCGCGGGCGCGCGCCAGGGCAACCGACACGACCCGGTCCTTGAACGAATGGGTCGGATTGGCGGCGTCGTTCTTGATCCAGACCTCGCGCAAACCGAGCTCCTCGGCGAGGCGGTCGGCGCGCAGCAGCGGGGTCCAGCCGGCGGGCAGGGTTCCGCGCGGTGGTGCTGTGACAGGCAGGAAGTCGGCGTAGCGCCACAGCGAGTGCGGCCCGGCCTGGATCTTGCGACGCAGTTCGCCCGGATCACCGTCGGTCCGCGGCGCGTACGCGACCTCGAGCGGGCCGAAGCAGTGCTCGCAGACGTAGCGAGCGTCCAGCGGGTAGGTCGTCCTGCATTCTTTGCAGCGAAGAGACTCTGGCGGCATATGTCGAAAAACCTCCGCCGGGGTCTGTGGTCGGAGGTCCTGTGAAACCGCCTCTCCACATCTCCCAGGCTTGTTGTTGGAGCCTGATGGAATTGGCACCTTTCCCTTGCGGGAGGTTGCCGGGGTTTCATAGGGCCAGTCCCTCCACCCCTCTTGATGCGTACAGCTATGTGGTGGCGATTATATCCAGGCCCACCGGCGGAGGCCAAGTCTCATAAGCTGACCGAACCCAGCGCGTAACGACAGCGCGCCTGCGGTGTTGGGCTTTGCGTCGCGCCATGGCCGCCACTTCCGCTGACCCGCTCGCTCGCCTCGAGGCGACTCTCTCGTTGACCGACGGCGCTCCGAGCAAGCGGATGCTGATCATCGTCAATCCGTACGCCACCACGGTCTCAGATCGGCTCAAGAATCTGGTCGTGTATGCGCTGCGGGGCAGCTATCACGTCGACGCGATCGACACCGAGGCCCGCGATCACGCGACCCAGCTGTGCCGCGAGGCGGCGCGCGAGGGCTACGACGTCGTCGTGGCCTTCGGCGGCGACGGCACCGTCAACGAAGCTGCCAACGGGCTCGCCGGCTCGGGCACCGCGCTGAGCTGCCTGCCCGGTGGGCGGACCAACGTCTACTGCCGCATGCTTGGGATCCCGACCAACGTAGTCGATGCCACCGAGCACCTGCTCCAGGTCGCCGACGACTGGCGGCCGCGCCGGGTCGACATCGGGATGGTTAACGACCGCTGCTTCCTGTTTTCGGCCGGCGTCGGGCTCGATGCGAGCGTGGTGGAACGGGTCGACGCGCATCCGCAGCTGAAGGCCCGGCTGGGCCAGTGGTACTACACGTGGACCGGCATCGGGACGTTCAACCGGCGCTACCTGCTGCATCCGCCACGGCTCGAGGCACAGCTCGATGGCGAGACCGTCTCCGGGGTGACGGCGATTATCCAGAACGCGGCGCCCTACACCTACTTCGGTGACCGGCCGGTGGACATGGGCGAGGGGGCAACGCTCGATAGCGGTGACCTCGCCGGCGTGGTGCTCAAGCGCGCCAGCCCCGTCGACATTCCGACGATCGTCTGGCGCGCCCTGGCCAGGCGTGGTCGGGTCAGCCGCCACCGCCGGGTTCACGCCTTCAGCGGCACCGACCGCATCCACATGCGATCGTGCGACGACCGACCGTTGCCGATCCAGGTCGACGGGGACTACATCGGCGAGGCGTCGGAGGCGCGGTTCGTGGTCAAGCCGCGCGGAATGCTCGTCGTTTCCTGAACCTCCCGCAGGACCAACGATCGTCCAGGCGGGGGGGTGTCATCGCGCCGGGCTGGCATGATCGCGGGCGTGCGCTGGCGTTTCTCGATCATCGCGGTCGCGGTGGCCGCAGCCGCGGCGCTCGTTCGAGGGGGCATCGGACGGGCGACGCCTCTGCCCGGAGCGCCGCACTGCGAGATCCTCCCCACCAACAACCCCTGGAACCAACGTATCGACCGACTGCCGGTGGGCAAGAACTCAGCCCGGCTGATCGCCAGCATCGGCCTGAACGATCCGGTGCACCCCGATTTCGGAGCCGGGCTCTACGACAACGAGCCGATCGGAATTCCCTTCGCGGTCGTGTCCAACCGGACGCGCCGCGTGCCCGTTCGTTTCCACTACGCCGCGCAGTCGAACCCGGGGCCCTACCCGATTCCGCCGAACGTTCCCATAGAGGGGGGCCGGCATTCTCGCGGCGACCGCCATGTGATCGTGGTCGACCGCGGTACGTGCAAGGACTATGAGCTGTACGCGGCCTACCCGCACGACGGCGGGGGGCGCTGGAGCGCCGGATCCGGGGCGATCTTCAACCTGCGCTCTAACCACCTGCGCCCGGCCGGCTGGACGTCGCCCGACGCCGCCGGCCTGCCGATCCTGCCCGGCCTGGCTCGCTTTGGCGAGGTCAGGCCGGGGGACGTCAACCATGCGCTCAGGTTCACGGCGCCCTGCACCGCCCCGCATTACATCTACCCCGCCCGACACGAGGCGTCGGCCTGCCATGGCTTCTATCCCCCGATGGGGCTGCGCGTGCGGCTCAAGGCGAGCGTGAGGATCTCGGGGCTGCCCTACCAGGCCAGGGTGATCGCCGCGGCGTTGAAGCGGTATGGACTGATCCTGGCCGACAACGGGTCTCCCTGGTACATCTCGGGCGCGCCCGACCGCCATTGGAACAATTCCGCGCTACATCTGCTCGACCGCCTGACCGGCCGCGACTTCGAGGTCGTCAACACCAGCTCGCTGCCTCACCCGGGTCGATGAATTAAGCGCGGCCGGGGGGGTGAAACACACCCCCCAAATCCCTCTTATAGGTATGGCCCAGAAAGGTGGACTGCGGCTGACACCGCGAGACCTGACGCTGCTCGCATTCGCAGCCGAGCACCGGCTGGTGCTCGCCGAGCACGTTCGGGGGCTGATGGGAACGTCGGCTCGAACGGCCTACGGACGGCTCCGCGCCCTCACCGCGGCGGGCTTCCTGGCCTCAGATCGGATCTTCAGCCGGCAGCCCGGTTGCTATCGCATCACCACGAAGGGGCTCCGCGCGGTGGGTAGCTCCTATCCGACGCCCCGGGTCGACCTCAGCACCTACGACCATGACGTCGGTCTGGCCTGGCTGTGGTTGGCCGCGCGTAGCGGGACGTTCGGGCCGATGCGCGACGTCCTGTCCGAGCGGACGCTCCGCTCGCAGGACATGGGCTCCGAGCGCCCCGATCCGCCCTCCGGCATCAGGCGCGGCGCCGGGACGCGCGGGCTGCACTATCCCGACCTGCTGCTGGTCACCCCCGAGGGCCGTCGCATCGCGATCGAGCTCGAGCTGACCGCCAAGGGCCGCGGCCGGCGGGACAGGATTCTGTCCGCCTACGCCGCCGACGCGCGGGTCGACGCGGTCTTGTATCTCGTCGACCGGCCCGAGGTCGGCGAAGGGCTCCGGGCCTCGGCGCGACGGATCGGATTCTCCTCGCGCGTCCATGTCCAGCGTGTCGTGTGGGCCCAGCCGCGCTCGCGCGCGGGCGGTCGCACGCTCGAGCGGGCGGCGAGCCGGCGCTCGCGATCGCAGGAGCTTGGCCGGTGAGCCCGCCGCCTCCGCCCCGCGCTCCGCGCTACTGGCTGCTGCTCGTCTTCGGGGCGTTGCTCCTCTCGCCGCCGGCCTGGGCGACGATCGCGATCGTGGGCGTCGGGATCGGGGGGCTTGCGCTGCCGGCGCTCCGCCGTTTCTCGCGCGCGGGCGAGCGCCAGCGCCACGATGCGGCAGCGTGTGGCACCGTGCTGGGCGCTGATAGCACAGGGAGGCAGGTGGTCCTGAGCGACGGCCAGCTGTCGGCCCACACGCTGATTCTGGGCGCCAGCGGGGCGGGGAAGTCGACGACGATGCTGTCGATCCTCACCGACCACGTGCGCCGCGGCCGACCGGTCGTGGCCATCGACATGAAGGGCTCACCGGCATTCGCGCGCGACCTCGCCGCCGCCGCGGCGGTGGCCGGGCGCCCGTTTCGCCTGTGGACACCGGACGGCCCGGGCCACTGGAACCCGCTGGCCCACGGTAACGCGACCGAACTCAAGGACAAGCTGATAGCCACCGAACGGTTCACCGAGCCCCACTACCAGCGCGCCGCCGAACGCTACGTGCAGATCGCGCTCCAGGTTCTTCACCAGGCCAATCCCCAGCGAGCGGCCACGCTGGACGCGGTGGTCGAGGTGATGGATCCCGCGCGGCTGGCCGGCATGAGTCGCGACCTGCCACCCGACCGGGCTGAGCGCCTGCGCGATTACCTGTCGACGCTGACGCCTGATCAGCTGAGCGCGGTGCGCGGCCTGGGGACGCGGCTGGCGATCCTCAGCGAGTCGCACTCGGGGGAGTTCCTGTCGCCACGGGGCCCGTCGGAGGCGATCGATCTTCGTCGCGCGCTGGCCGGACAGGACGTCGTTCTGTTCAGCCTGAACTCGAGCACGTACGGCAAGCTGGCGGCGCAGATCGGGACGCTGGTGGTACAGGATCTGATCGCCGCGGCGGGGCACCGCCTGAACGCGAGCCCTTCGACCGACGAGCAGGCGATCGTGGCCATCGACGAGTTCTCCGCCCTCGGTGCCGACCACGTTGTCTCGCTGGTCGTCCGCGGACGCGAGGCGGGGATCCCCGTCCTCCTGGCCACCCAGGAGCTGGCCGACCTCGAGCGCGCCGCGCCGGGGTTCCGCGATCAGGTGCTGGGCAGCACCGCGGTCAAGATCGTCCATCGTCAGGACGTCCCCTCCTCGGCGCTCACCGTGGCCCAGATGGCTGGGACGATCAAGACGTGGGAGGAGAGCCGGCAGATCGGGGGTCGCATGTTCGGAGGCCACGACACGGGGCGAGCCACGCTCCGGCCCAAGGAGGAGTTCCGCGTTCACCCCGACGAGATCAAGAGCCTCAGGACCGGTGAGGCGGTCATCATCACCAAGCTGCCCCGGGCGCGCGTGCGGACGGTCCGCGTGACACCGCCTCGCCGGGAGCGCGGCGGACCGGAACTCGGCTGACCCCGATCTCGCTGACCGGAGCCTGGCGGACCGGAACTCGGCTGACCTCTCGCCCGCGCGACGCGACTGCGGTGTTCTCTACGCCCCCGGGGTCACGCGGAAGGCATCGAACACGGCGTCGATGTTGCGCAGGCGGTTGATGGCCTGATCTAGGGTCCGTGTGTCGCCCACCTCGACGACGAACCGATTCTTGACCATCGGGTGGTTGACCGTGCAGCGGGCCTCGAGGATGTTGATCCCGGCCTCGGCGAAGGTACGCGACATGTCCTCGAGTAGCCGATGGCGATCCCACCCGTCGACCTCGAGCTCGACCCGGAAGGAGGTCTCGGCGTCGCCCTCCCAGGCCACCGGCGTGAAGCGCTCGGGATCCTTCCTGAGCACGGCGACGTTGGGGCAATCCTCGCGGTGGATGGTGATTCCGCGTCCGAGGGAGATGTAGCCGACGATCGCGTCGCCGGGTACGGGCCGGCAGCACTTGGCCAGCCGCAGCATCACCTCATCGATGCCCTCGACCTGAATGCCGTAGCGCGACGACGAGGTCGTCGGACGCGAGCGGTGGCGCCTGGTCTGGAGTAGATCGTCGGTGGCCGTCGGCTCAGACTCGGCCGTCTCGCCCTGCTTGAGGCGCTGCATCACCTTGTTGACGACGACCTTGGGCGAGATCTTGGCTCCGCCGAGGGCGATGTAGAAGTCCTCGCCCTTGCGGAAGCCCATCTCGCGGATCACATCGGCCAGCAGGGGTGAGCCGACCAGCTTCTGGGCCGGCAGGCCCTGCTTCTTCAGGTGATCCTGGAGCAGATCGCGCCCGGCGTGCTCGGTGTCCTTGCGCGACTCGGCCTTGAACCACGCCTTGATCTTGTTGCGGGCGCGCGTGGTCTTGACCAGCGCCAGCCAGTCGCGCGATGGGCCCCGCTCGCGCTTGGAAGTGAGGACCTCGACGATGTCGCCGGAGCGCAGCTGGTAGGAGAGCGGGACGATCTTGCCGTTGACCTTGGCGCCCACACAGCGGTGCCCGACGTCGGTGTGAATCTCGTAGGCGAAGTCGAGCGGCGTCGCGCCGGCGGCCAGCGACTTGACCTCGCCCTTCGGCGTGAACACGAAGACCTCGTCCTCGAACAGGTCGACCTTGAGGGTCTCCATGAACTCGCGCGGATCGGAGAGATCCTGCTGCCAGTCGAGCAGCGAGCGCAGCCACTTGAGCTTGCCCTCGGACCCGTCCAGCGTCGGGGCGGGCGCTCCTGCCGACTTGTGCGGACGCTCCTTGTACATCCAGTGGGCGGCGATTCCGAACTCGGCCATGTCGTGCATCTCGCGCGTGCGGATCTGGATCTCCAACGGCCGCCCCTCGGGTCCGATGACCGTCGTGTGCAACGACTGGTACATGTTGAACTTGGGCATCGCGATGAAGTCCTTGAAGCGTCCCGGGAGCGGCTTCCACAGGGCGTGGATGACTCCCACCGCGCCGTAGCAGTCCTTCACCGAGGAGACGATCACGCGCATCGCCGTGAGGTCGTAGATCTCGTTGAACTCGCGGCCCTTCTTGGTCATCTTCGAATAGATCGAGTAGAAGTGCTTGGCCCGGCCTGAGATCTCGGACTCAATCCCGAGCTCATCGAGCTCCTTGGCCAGATACTCGCCGGCCTGATTGACGTAGCGCTCGCGTTCGGCGCGCTGCTGGGCTACGAGCCCCTTGATCTCGTTGTACTTGCGGGGGTGGAGCGTCTGGAAGGCCAGGTCCTCCAGCTCCCATTTGATCGCGTGGATGCCGAGCCGGTGGGCGATCGGGGCGTAGATGTCGAGCGTCTCGCGAGCCTTCTCGATCTGCTTCTGCTTGGGCATGGCCGAGATCGTGCGCATGTTGTGCAGGCGGTCGGCCAGCTTGATGAGGATGACCCGGATGTCCGTGGCCATCGCCACCATCATCTTGCGGTAGTTCTCGGCCTGCGCCTCATCGCGCGACTGGAAGGTCAGCCCGGTGAGCTTGGTCACGCCGTCGACCAGGCCGCCGATCTCCTCGCCAAACGCCTCGCGCACCTCATCGAGCGACGCGGAGGTGTCCTCAACCGTGTCGTGCAGAAGCGCCGCGCACAGGGTCTCGGTGTCGAGGCGCATCCCGGCGCAGATCTTGGCCACCCCGACGGGATGGATGATGAAGTCCTCGCCCGATTTGCGCAGCTGATCGGCGTGGTGGACGCAGGCATACACGAACGCGTCCTCGACCTTCGAGCGGTCGATGGCCAGCGCGGCCTGGCCCGCGTGTTCCTCGACGATCGCGAACAGATCGCCAAGCAGCCGGCGCTCGGCGGCGGTGAGCTCGGCGTGCTCGATCGCTGTCAGCTGTTGCGCGTGCTCGACCCGGTCCACCGGCGGGCGCGAGGCGATCAGGGTCGAGCTCCGCCGGCGTCCGCCGGCGCCGTCCTCGCCAGGGGGCCCGCTGCCGGCACCGGCCTCAGCAGCCTGCACCTCGCGCTGACTGCGCTGGCGATCCTGCGAGCGCTCCGAGCCCTCGCTCATTGGTTTGGTAGAGGTTTTGCGCCGCGGAGGTATGTTCGTCCGTCCTCGTATCGAGCCGTGTATGCCCTGTAGGAAGGCGAGCGATCCAGCGCGGTCGGCGTTTCGTCCGCAATCGTCAGGGCCGGCAGATCCCGGTCGAGGCTGACGAGCTCAAGCTCCGCGAGAACCTTGATCAGCCGAGCTGCCAGGCGAGCCGGGCGGCCATGCGGACCCTCACCGCGGAGCAGGCGCTCGAGCTCCTCACCGGCCGCCGTTCGCCGCTGCCGGAGGCCTCGGTAAAGGGCGGTGAGCGAAGTGCGGAGACCGTACTCCAACTCGTGCATCTGTCCTACAAAGCGTAGCTCAGCCGCGCTCCAGGCCCAATGCGTGAAGCCCGATCCGGCTCGCAGCAAACGCTCAGCGTCGCCCGACGCGGCGGGGTCGAGCACCACGACGTGGGCAAAGTCGTCGAGCAGCGATGGCGCCGTGTGCACCGCGTGGTGACAGACGAGACCGAAGCCCCCCGTCCGCTTGCGCAGGCCGTCGATGCGCCGGGGCACATCGGCACACACCGCGAGCACCGCTCCGCCACCGGCGCAAGCGTCGGCCAGCACGGTGAGCGGGCTCTCGCCCCGGCGGTCGAGCACCGTCCGCCCGGGGTCGATGGCCCGTGGCACGGGGTCGATGGCCGGCGGCCCCGCGTCCATGTCCGGCGGCCCCGCGTCGGGCGCACGGGCCAGCTCTTCCAGCACGGCGGTCAGGTAGTCAGCCGGCTCGCCGATGACCTCGATCGGCGCCGGAGCGCACGTCTGCGCGTGGCGCAGAACGAGTCGGGGCTCGACCGCCCCGTTCCAGACATTGCGCTCGAGCCGGAAGGCGGCATCGGCCGGCTGCCCGGGGTCCACGCCCAGCTGTCCATCACAGCCGAAGGCCACGGCCCGAGCGAGCGCGCCGCCCGAGGCAACCGAGAAACGCAGGTGGCGGCCCTCCCCCATCGGCCTCGGCTCGCCGAACCGCGCTCCCGGCACCAGCAGCCGGGCCTGGGGGTTGCCCATGCCGCAGGGCTCGAGCTGCTCGAGCTCCTCGGCTAGGCCCAGCCCGAGCTCGGCGCCCGAGACGATGGCGTCGACGCGCTCGAGCGGCTCCAGCAGCTCCGGCGTCAGGAGCTGCGCGGAATGCTCTTCGAATGCCGAGCGGAGCAGCTCGACCCGGTCGCGCCGGACGCTGAAGCCGGCCGCGGCACGATGGCCTCCGTAGCGCTCCATGTGGTCGGCCGCCGCGTGCAGCGCGGCCAGCAGGTCGAAGCCCGGAATGCTGCGGCCCGAGCCATGGCCGAGCCCCTCCTCATCGATCGCCACCAGCAGCGTGGGACGGTGATAGCGCTCGACGATTCGCGAGGCGACGATCCCGATCACGCCCGGATGCCAGCCCTCGGCCGCGAGCACATACGCCGGCCGTTCGCCGGTCTCGGCCACCATAGCCTCGGCCTCCCAGACGATCCGCTGCTCGACGGCTCGCCGCTCGGCATTGACGGCGTCGAGCTCGGTGGCGATCTCCTGCGCCCGCTGGGGATCGTCGGTCAACAACAGCTCGAGCCCGGCGTCGGCCCGCCGCAGCCGCCCGGCCGCGTTTATGCGAGGCGCCAGCCGGAAGCCCACGACACCGGCGTCGAGCGAGCTCGGGTCAACCCGCGAGACGGTCATGAGCGCGCGCAATCCTGGCCGCGCTGTATTGGCCATCGCCTCCAGGCCCTCGCGCACCAGCCGCCGGTTCTCGCCTTGCAGCGGCATCAGATCGGCGACCGTCGCCAGGGCCACGAGCTCGATGTCCTCCGCGGCGGTGTCCGCCCCCAGGGCCCGCGCGAGCTTGTACGCCACCGCGGTGCCGCACAGATCGCGGCATGGATACCCGCACGTCGACGGGTGGACGATCGCGCACCCGGGCAGCAGGCCGTCGGCCCGCGGCGCGTGATGGTCGGTGAGGACGACATCGATGCCGGCCGCGCGCGCGGCGGCCACCTCCTCGACGGCGGTGATCCCGCAGTCGACCGTGATGAGCAGGTCGGTGCCGCGCTCGGCGAGACGCGAGATCGTCGCCTCCGAGATGCCGTACCCATCCTGCTGCCGGTCGGGGATGAACCAGCCCACCTCGGCTCCGAGCGCCCGCAGCGCCCGTACCGTCACGGCGGTGGCGCAGACTCCGTCGACGTCGTAGTCGCCGTGGACGACGATCCGTCCGTGCTGGCCGATGTGGCGCTCGATCAGTGCCACCGCGGCTCCGATTCCTGAGAACGCCGATGGTTCGTGGGTCTCAGCCGGGTGGAGAAAGGCTCGAGCGCGATCGGCGTCGCTCAGGCCGCGGCGCACAAGCACCTGCGCGAGTGCGTGGCTGAGGCCCAGCTCCTGCTCGAGCGCGAGCGCCGCCTGGAGGTCGTAGGCGGGGATCTCAAGTCGGCGAGAGGGCCTCGGGGCTGCACGGCGGCCATCGTCCGGGCTGACGGCATGGAGCGCCGAGGGATCGGTGGCGCGGGAGCTTCTCGCCAGGGCGGCGGCTTGGGGCACGCGGTCAGGGTATGTCCCACCCCCGACGGACCCGGGCGGCTCCCGGCTCGAATTGACGGATTTGAGGCAGAGATGTGAGGCATTTGTCAGGAGGCGTGATGCTCCTCGCGTTGAGTCCAACGTTCACCTGAATAATTACCGTCAACGTTGGACTCATGTGGATGGGCCGCCGCGGAGGTTGACCCAAGCCCTCCCAGTCCGTCGTTCGCAGGCGCCTCGCCAGTGCGGTGTTTGCAGGCGCATCGCCAGTCCGGAGGCGACCGGACTGAGCGCGAGCCGGCTCAGGTCAGCCCGAGGCCTGCGGACTCGGCCGCCCGCTCGCGCCGCACGCCCTCGAAGTAGACCAGCGCTATGCCGATCACCGCTCCGGGGATGGCTTCGAGCGCAGTCACAAGATGCGTGGCGTGACGACCCGGGATGTGGAAGCCATTGATGATCAAGCCGAACAGCGCCGCCCCGATCAATGCGCCGATGAAGGCGCCGACGATGCCGCCCCAGAACCGATCGGGCAGCCAGATCGTGAAGTGCCAGAGCGCCAGGCCCATCATCACCCAGGCGAGCATCCCCATAGCTAGCGACGCCTCCCGTGTCGGCGATTGCGGGTGCGCGACTTCGACGCGCCCTTGGGCTTGTTCACCGGGGCAACGCCCTCGTTCTCGGCGATATCGGGCGCGGGCGCCGGCGGGGTGTCGGCCGTCGGAGCGCCGTTACCGGGCTGCGATGTGTCCTTCTCCGTGTCGGGGGAGGTGTCGGGGGAGGTGTCGGTGCGCGGTGTCGCGCCGGTCTCGGGCCGCGAGCGGGGCTTCCGCGCTGGTGCGGTCGAGGTCGGGGTTTGCGCCGGTTTGGTCAGAGTCGAGGTCCGGCGGGAGGGCGGGCCTTCGTCCTCGACGAGGTCACGCTTCATCTGCTCGAACTCGGCCGCCGAGACGGTCTCGGGCTCCGGGGTGGTCAGCCTGCCCGGGCGGCGCGAGCGCCTGAGCTCGGGCTCGATATCGGCGCCCGTGCCCGCGTAGGCGGGGACGTAACCCTGCTCCTCCTCGATCCGGCGGCGTCGGGCGCGGTACTGAGGCTCGCGCTCCTTCCAGTGCGTCAGGACCGGCGAGGCGATGAAGATCGAGGAGTACGCGCCGGAGGCGACGCCGATGAGCAGCGCGAAGGCAAAGTCCTTCAGCGTCGCGCCGCCGAAGAACAGCAGCGCGAGGATCGGCATCAGCGTGCACGAGGTCGTGGCCAGCGACCGGGTGAGCACCTCGGACATCGATCGGTTGACGATCTGCGAGAAGGCGGCGCGTGGCATGCGCGGCACGTTCTCGCGCACGCGGTCGAACACGATGATCGTGTCGTACAGCGAGTAGCCCAAGATGGTCAGCAGCGCGGCCACCGTCGCTGTCGTCACCTCCCGGCCGGTAAGTGAGTACACGCCCGCAGTGATCAGGAGGTCGTGCATCAACGCGATCAGTACGGGAACCGCGAACTTCCACTCGAATCTCAGGGCGACGTAGACGGAGATGACCAGCAGGGAGGCGATGATTGCGACCACCGCGCTGTTGGCGATCGTCTTTCCGAATGTCGGGCCGATCGATTGGTAGTTGAACGCCGTCCCGCCCTTGGCGATGCCGAACTTGTTCTGCAGGGCCGTCTGGACCTGCAGGCGCGGAATCGACTTCGCCGACATCTGGAAGCCGTTCGGGCCGAGGGCCGAGTCCCCAACCACCTTCTGCACCTCGGGGTTGTTCACGCCCTGCGAGGCCAGCACATCCACCACCTGGTTCTGCGTGGCCGGCTTGACCAGCCCGACCGTCGCGCGCGCGCCGGAGGTGAAGTCGATGCCGAGGTTCAGCCCACGGCCGCCGATGGCCAGCGCCCCGATCAGGAGGATGATCCCGGACATCGTGAAGAAGTACCGCGAGGCGCCCATGAAATCGAACGTCCAGGTGTGCTTCTTGCCGCCGGCGCCGAGTGCCGATGGTCTGGAGATCATCCGCGAGTCCCCGATCGTCATCAGGATCGCCTGGGTCGCCATGACGGCGGTGAACAGCGACACGATCGTGCCGATGCCGAGCGTGAACGCGAAGCCCTTGACGTCGGCCGTGGCCAGCACGAAAAGGATGAACGCGGTCATGATCGTGACCACGTTGGCGTCGACGATCGCGGTCAGACCCTTGCGGTATCCCGTGATGATGCCCTGGCGGATCGATCTTCCGGCGCGTATCTCCTCCTTGACGCGCTCGAAGATGACGATGTTGGCGTCGGCCGCCACGCCGATGGTCAGGATCAGACCGGCGATCCCCGGCAGGGTCAGCGTGATCGGGATGAGCTTGATCAGCGCGTAGAAGTAGATGCCGTAGACGATCAGACCAGCGGTGGCGATCACGCCGAGGATGCGGTAGTAGACGAGCAGGAAGATCACGACGATCAGCAGGCCGGCCAGGCCCGCGATCAGTCCCTGGTGCAGTGCCTGCTGCCCCAGCGTCGCCGACACCGTCGACTCCGAGATCAGCTTCAGGTTGATCGGCAGGGCGCCGAGGCGGAGTTCGGTGGCGAGATCCTGAGCCGACTGGATCGTGAACCCACCGGTGATGTCCGCGCCCTGATCGCCGAGGATCCCGTCCGGATACTGGCGGAAGTCGATCTGCGGAACCGTGATCAGCTTGTTGTCGAGCGCGGTCGCGAAGTGCTGGTTGAGCTGCTGTGAACCCACGCTGTCGAACTCGCCCCGTCGGGCGATCGTCCGGGTCACGTTGTGGAAGGCAGTGCCGCCCTTGCCGGTGAAGCCGAACTGGACGTCGGGCGCACCCGACGGATCGGTGCTCTGCTGCGGGTTGGTGATCTCGTTGCCGAACAGCGACACGTGATCCTTGAGCACGTAGAACTGCGCCGTGGGGCTGTCGAACGGCGTCGGGTTGCTGGAGCTGGCGTCGGCGGCCTGGAGCACGACGGTCCCGGGCGGAACGACAAGCTCCTGGCCCTCCGAGGCGCTCACCCCGGTGGGCAGTCCCGAGAGCAGGTCGGAGCGGTTGTCATCGGGCCCCGAGAGCAGACAGTGCACCCCTGGCACCGGCTTGGTGCCGTTGGCCTTGGCCGCCGCGGCACAGGCGGCACTGCCAGGGGCGCCGAAGATGTAGTACTCGTTCCCCAGCCGGGCATTGTCGGAACTCACCTGGGCCGGCTGTTTGGCGGCCAGCTTGACGGCGTCGTAGAGGGACATACTGCCGCCACCGGGCAGCCCCGGGCCCGATGAGCCGCCCTGGCTGATGGTCTCTGCCTGGGGATCCTGGGCCTGCAGCTGACTGGCCACCGTCTTGCCGTTGGGCGTCAGCGCGTTGGCCTCCCAGTCATAGAACTCCAGCCGCGCCGTCTTGCCCACCTGTTTCTCGGCCCGGCCGACGTCCTTGACATCGGGGAGGCTCACGGTGATCTGATTGCCGCCCGAGGTCTGGATCTCGGGCTCGGTCACGCCCAGCGCGTCGACGCGTTCGCGCATGATGTCGACCGCCCGGGACAACGCGTCCGAGGTGACCTTGGGTGTCTGGGCCGTGGGCTGACCCTGGTAGACCAGCTCCACGCCACCCTTGAGGTCGAGGCCGAGAACCGTCGGCTTGGTGGCGATCACGACCGCCGATGCCGCCAGCAGCCCCAGGACAAGGAGCAGGACCAAGCCATTGCGCCGGCGGTCTGACATAGCGTTCAGATGCTAGTGGTGGTTGGTGGGTGTAAGCACCAGCAGCAGCCCACCTTCCTCGTCATCGTACGCCGGAAAGATGTCGGCGACGGCTCTGGCCGGCAAATCGTGCTCCGCGTTGACCTCAACCGTCTTGTTTTGCACGCGAACCTCCCACTCGAGCGCGGTGGCGACGTGGTCGCCACCGTCCTCGAACTGGAGCCCCAAGACCTCCCGTATCGGGCGACCGATCGCCTGCTCGGTCTTCAATCCGGTGAGTTCAAACGATCCGCGGCCGCAGTCGACGATCCGGCCCTCGGCGTCGCAGGCGAAGAAGGCAGCGTTGGGGGCCGGGTAGTAGTCATCGAGCAGCTCGAACAGGTAGGCGAAGCCGCATTTCTCGCATCCGCGTGTCTCGCGGCGGAAGCCCTGGCTCCGGCTCAGGCCGAGGGAGCGGTTTCCGCAGTGGGGGCAGATGAAGTAATGCTCGTGCGACATGGCGTTTGGTCAGGATAGCCAGGGGGCTGATTGGTCCGTTGTTGCTTGATCGGCGGGATTGCTCAGGTCATCCGACACGCCGGGCGCTTCGCGCGAGCGTGGCGGCTGACGTGATCCACCCACTCGGTCATCTCGCGCGCCGGCGCCGCCGGGTGGGCCAACGCCATTGTTGCCCTAATTTTGAAGCGTTAGAGAAGAGTCATCGGGCCCGGGGGCTCGAGGCCCAAATGCTGGTAGGCACGTCGCGTGGCCGCCCGGCCGCGGGGTGTGCGCTCGATGAGGCCGCGCTGGAGCAGGTAGGGCTCATACACGTCCTCGATCGTGTCCTGCTCCTCCCCCACCGCCACGGCGAGCGTGGAAAGCCCAACCGGGCCGCCACCGAACTTCTCGCAGATCGCCCGCAGGATTTCGCGATCGAGCCGGTCCAGGCCCTCGTGGTCGACCTGGAGGAGATCGAGCGCGTCGGCGGCGACAGATGCGGTGACGACGCCTCCCTCGCGAACCTCGGCGTAGTCGCGGACCCGTTTGAGCAGGCGGTTGGCCACCCGAGGCGTCCCGCGGCTGCGCTCGGCGATCGCCACCGCGCCGCCGTCGTCGATGGCGACGCCGAGCAGCTTGGCGGAGCGCCGGACGATCCTGGCCAGGTCCTCGGGACCGTAGTGCTCCAGCCGGTGCTGGATGCCGAACCGGTCCCGCAGCGGCGTGGTTAGCAGCCCTGTGCGCGTGGTGGCGCCGATCAGCGTGAACGGCGGTAGATCGATCGTCACCACCCGTGCGCCCGCGCCCTGCCCGACCGTGATTGGCAGCGCGCGGTCCTCCATGGCCGGATAGAACGTCTCCTCCAGAGCGCGCGGGAGTCGGTGAATCTCGTCGACGAAGAACACCGAGCGCGGCTCCAGCGCGGTGAGGAAGGCGGCCACATCGCCCTTGCGCTCGAGCGCCGGCCCCGCGGTCTGGACGAACGGCACGTCGAGTTCGGCGGCGACGATCTGGGCCAGCGATGTCTTGCCCAGCCCGGGCGGGCCGGCCAGCAGCACGTGATCCAGTGCCTCCTCGCGCGCAGACGTCGCCGCGATCGAGACCGCCAGCTGGTCCTTGAGCGCCTCCTGGCCGACGAAGTCCTGGAGCCGACGCGGGCGCAACGAGCCGTCGAAGTCATCCTCCGGAAGCTGCTCCGGGTCCTGGATGCGCGCCGTGCTCATCTACGCGCACTCCGCAGTGCGTGGGCAATCAGGTCCTCGGCGCGCTCGCCGCTGGCCCCATCGAGCAGCTCATCAGCCTCCTGGGGGCTGTAGCCCAGCCCCACCAGCCCCTCACGCGCGAGCACGCGGGGGTCGTCGCCGCGCGTAATGGAGATCGCCTGCTCGGGCAGGGTTGCGCCCACCTTCTCGCGCAGCTCGACGATGATTCGCTCGGCGGTGCGCTTGCCGATGCCCGGAACGGCCTGAAATCGGGCCGAGTCGCCGGCCGCCAGTGCGGCCAGGAGATCCCGGGGGCTGCCTCCCGAGAGCACGGCCAGTGCCACCTTGGGTCCCACCGACTGCACTCCCAGCAGCATGAGGAAGAGTTCGCGCTCCTCCTCGGTGGCGAACCCGTAGAGGGCCAGAGCGTCGTCGCGGACGACGAGGTGCGCGTGGAGCATGACCTCCGAGCCGACGGCGGGAACGCGCCGGAGCGTCTCGGCCGAGACCGCGAGCCGATATCCAACCCCGCCGCAGTCGACGACGACATGATCGGCGCGCCTGACCGCGACGGTGCCCGAGACGAGCGCGATCATGCCGCCCCCCTTGTCGATCGCTCGGCCGGCAAGATCGATGGAGGGCGCCGTGCGGCCACCGCCTCGGCCAGGGGCGCCCGGTTGACGTCGCAGATCGCCACCGCAAGCGCGTCCGCGGCGTGGTCGGGAGCGGGCGGCGCCCGCAAGCCGAGCAGCCGCGCCACCATGCGGGAAACCTGGTCCTTGCCGGCGCGTCCGTGTCCGCACACGGCGCTCTTGACCTGCTGCGGGGTGTAGGAGCGCGACGGCACCCCGCGCTGCCCGGCGGCCAGCAGCACGACGCCCCGGGCCTGCCCTACGGCAAAGGCCGTGCGGACGTTGGCCCCGAAGTACAGCTCCTCGATGGCGAGTGCGTCGACGGAGTGTGCATCGAGCAGCTCCGTCACGCGCTGATGGATGTCGGCCAGCCTCCGCTCGAGCGGGGTTCCGGGATAGGTGGCGATCACGCCCTGCTCGAGCGATTGCAGGCGCGAACCCGCGCTCTGCACCACGCCAAAGCCCGTGTTGGCGGTGCCGGGATCGATTCCGAGGACGATCATCGAAGCGAGATTCTGCGCAGCGGACCGGACGCCTCCAGAGAAACCTCGCAAATGCCGATACTCGCTATGCATGTTGCGACACGGGCAACAAGAGGAGCTGCTGCGCGAGGTGACGTGGCTACGGGCGCGGGTGGCAGAGCTTGAGGCTGATCGGGCGCGTGGGCTGCGCCTGGACAGCGTCACCGGCCTTCTCAGCGCGCGCGCGTTCCGCGGTCGGCTCTCGGAGGAGGTCGAGCGCGCTCGGCGCTACCAGCGCCCGCTGTCGTTGGTCGTGATCTCGATCGACGACTACGGATCGCTGGAGCTGCGCCACGGTTTCAAGGCGGGCGATCACCTACTGGCCGCGGTCAGCAAACGGCTGACCAGCTCAACGCGGTCCCGCGACCTGGCCGGCCGGCTCGGGCAGGCTGAGTTCGGCCTGCTGCTTCCCGACACAAACGCCGACGGCGCACTGCCCTCGCTCGAGCGGCTGCTCGTCGAGCTCGAGGTCATCGGCGAAGGTGCGATCCGGGCCGCGGGCGCGTCGATGGGTGTCGCCTTGCTGGAGCGCGGGATGAGTGCCGAGGGTCTGCTGGCCAGCGCCCGGATGGCATGCGGGCACGCCCAGCGCAGCGGTGGCGGTCGTGCAGTGCTGGCCATCGATCCCGAGGAGGCGATCGACGACGAGCCCCAGGGCGCTCAGCGGGATGCGATCGAGGCGCTCGCCGTGGCGCTGCTCGAGCGCGACCGCTACACGGGCGAGCACTCCGAGGCGGTGATCGACATGTCCGGCGCGGTGGCGCGCAATCTGGGTTTGAATCCGCTCGAGATCGAGCGCGTCAAGTCGGCTGCACTGCTGCACGACATCGGCAAGGTCGCCATCCCTGACGAGATCCTCCACAAGGCGGGACCACTCACCGACCACGAGTGGAAGCTGATGAAGGAGCACCCGGTGATCGGCGAGCGCATTCTTCGCGTGCTGCCGGGCCCGGGAACGTGGCGCGGATCGTGCGCCATGAGCACGAGCGCTGGGATGGCTGCGGCTATCCGGACGGACTGGCCGGGGAGGAGATCCCGCTCGGCAGCCGGATCATCATCGCCGCCGACACCTACCACGCGATCACCTCCAACCGGCCCTACCGCGCCGCCCGCTCGCACAGCGAGGCGGTCGATGAGCTGACGCGCTGTGCCGGCACCCAGTTCGACCCGAGCGTGACCGCGGCGCTGATCGGCCACCTGTACGGAGTTCGACAGACCGGACTGGTCGGCGCGTAGATCCTGGGCGTCGGGCCGGGCGCCGTGGTCGCGGGGCGCGCCGGACGACGGCGCCGAGATTTCGGCTGGCCCGGTCGGAAAACGTGGCAAACCTCAAGACCCCCGCGCGCTTTGGCCAGATAAGCCCCCCACAAGTGCTTACGTGGCCAAAGTTCCGCCGCGCGGGGGGACCGCGTCACATTTCTCGACCTCGGTGCAAAAGGGGGCCTGGCAGCCCCGGTGGCGACCGGCAACCGACCCGCCGCGCGAGGGGGCCTGGCAGCCCCGGTGGCGACCGGCAACCGACCCGCGCGCGAGCCCTACTCGTCCCCGCCGGCGTGCTTGATCCCGAGCACGCTGAGGAAGAAGCTCGACAGGATCGTCTGCACGCCGAGCATCAGCGCCACCGTGGCCGGGATCGCGATCCGCAACGAGTCGGGGTAGTTGAGGTGGCGGAAGGAGGAGTCATCCCACCGCACGAACGCGATCACCGAGAGAATTACGGCGGCCAGCAGCAGGACACCGCCGATGAGCAGGCCAAGCTCGAGTGAGAAGACCTGGCGGGCGCGACGGACAAGTTGGGTGTCGGGCAGGAAGCCCTCTGAGGCCGCATATACGCGCGCTAGCACGGCAAACATGACGGCCTGGAACCCGACGACGATCGCCGCGCCCGCGTACAGCAATGTGTGCACGTCGAGGCGCGCACCGATCACGTTGAGCGGCCCCGGCAGCACGGCGACGGACAGGGCCAGGCCGAGCACGATGAGGATCACGCCGGGATAGAAGAACAGCCAGCGCGGGCTGAAGAGGAGAAAGAAGCGCAGCGTGCGCCAGCCGTCGCGCCAGGTACGCAGATGCGGCGGCCGGCTGCGGAGGTCGGGCGACAGGGTGGTCGGGACCTCCTGAACGTTCAGGCCGTAGAGGGCCGCCTTGGCCACCATCTCGACGCCCAGCTCCATACCGGGGCTCTGCAGGTTCAGCGTCCCGAGCGCGTCGCGGCGGAAGGCGCGCAGACCGCAGTAGAAGTCGCCGACCGGTGCCCCGAAGAACAGCCGACCCATCCAGCTGAGCCCCGGGTTTCCGAAGTAGCGGTGCAGGGGGGGCATGGCGCCGGGGGCGATCCCCCCAGCGAAACGGTTGCCCATGACCAGGTCTGCGCCGGCGTCGAGCTTGACCAGGAACCGGTCGAGGTGGCCGAAGTCATAGCTGCCGTCGGCATCGCCCATCAAGATGTACTTGCCCTTGGCGGCGGCGAATCCGCCCTTCAGCGCGCTGCCGTAGCCGCGGGCCTTGACATGCACGACCCGAGCACCCAGCGACTCAGCGATCTCGATCGAACCGTCGGTGCTGCCGTTGTCGGCGATCAGCACCTCGCCTGGCACGCCGGCGGCCTCGATCGCCGCCTTGGCCTTCTCGATGCAGGGTGCGAGCGATTCCGCCTCGTTCAGACAGGGCATCACGATCGAGACGACATAGCCGCCCTTCGGCTCCTCCGCCTCGGTGCCAGAGTGCTGCGACTCGGAAACCCTGTCGTCGGTGTAGGTGTTCATCGTGAAAGAGAAACGGCGGCCTTCGCGTGACTCCCGGCGAGGGCTGATGCGCCTCGCGTGCGGGCCGGCGACGGCTGAGGTTACCAACCGGACACGACCTATCCGCCGAGCCGCCCACGGGCAGTCCGGCGAGACCGACTGACTGTACTGTGTCCACCTCATGATCGGCTCCGAGCAGGCGGTTGCGCCGCCTCCGACTTCGACCAAGCCGGCCCCGGCCGGCGCCAGCAACCGCCTCGGCGGCCGCGTCCTCGATCACCCGGTGGCGCCGATCATCGGTGCCTGCTTCGTGCTCGCCCTGATCAGCGTGGTCGTGCTCTCGTGGGTGCCGAGCTCCGACCCCTGGGCATGGATCGACTGGGGACAGGAGATCGCCAACTCCAAGATCTCGCTCAGCCTCGGCGGGGGACCGTCGTGGAAGCCGTTCCCAGTCTTCTTCACGTCGATCTTCGGGCTGTTCGGAGGCGCCGCGCCCCACCTGTGGCTGCTCGTCACGCGGACCGCGTCGCTGCTGGCCTTCGTGGCGGCATTCCGGCTCGGGCGGCGCTTCGGAGGCGTAGCGGCCGGCGTGGTTGCGGTCATCGCCCTGCTGTTCATGCAGGATTGGCTCTTCTACATGGCGCGCGGCGCGTCGGAGCCCGTCGTGGCCGCGCTGACACTGTGGGCGATCGATCGCCACCTCAGTGGGCATCCCCGGACTGCCTACGTCTT
Source organism: uncultured Solirubrobacterales bacterium (assembly GCA_963749545.1). Lineage (GTDB taxonomy): Bacteria > Actinomycetota > Thermoleophilia > Solirubrobacterales > Solirubrobacteraceae > Palsa-465. Next base: position 24,003 of record CAVVNG010000005.1, on the reverse strand, counting down.
GGCCTTCCTGGCCACGATGAACCGCCCCGAGTTCTCCCCGTTCCTGTTTCTGTACGCGGTCTACCTGTGGCTGAAGGTTCCCGGCAGTCGCGTGCTGGCGGTCACCTTGCTCGTGCTGGTGCCGATCGCCTGGTTCGTCCCGCCGTGGGAGATCAGCGGCAACGCCTTCCAGGCCGGCAGCGCGGCACTGGGCGGCAAGGGCTCTCCGGGCACCGCCTTCAACGAGCTCAAGAGCAGCGTCGGGTTGATGACATGGCCGGTGCTGGTCCTGGCCGGGATCGGGTTGGGCTTCGCCTACTGGCGCCGCCAACAGACGCTGATGTGGCTGGGGATCGCGGCCATCGCCTGGGCCCTGATGGTGGCGGTGATAACCCAGGTTGCCTATGGCCTGCCCCGCTACCTGCTGCCCGCCGCGGTGATCGGCTGCGTGCTGGCCGGCTACGCCGTGGTACAGATCGCCCGGCTGGTCGGTGATCGCCGCGGGGGGAACGGCAGCGGCCATCGCGGACGATGGGCGGCAGTCGCCGCCGGCGCGCTGGTGCTGATCGCCACACTGCCGTGGTCGATCCCACGTGTGAACTCGCTCGTCCAGCAGGGCAAGGACGCCAATCAGGCCGCTCACTACCTGAACCGCCTGTTCCTGGCCGCCGACCGGGTCGGCGGAGCCGCGCGGGTGCTGCCGTGCAAGTCGAGCCAGGTTGCCGTCAATCACACCATGGCCAGCGCCCTGGCGTGGAAGCTCCAGGTACCCGAGCACCGCATTCGGCCCCTCATGCGCGACTACGGGTTCGTGTTCAGCGCGCCCCACAACCAGGCCACGGGTACCACGCCGCCGATCGTCAATGCGCCGGCGCGAACGATCCGAACCATCGCCGTGGTCCCGCCATGGAACGTGTTTGAGGTCACGGCCCGCGGCGCCCCGGCGACGCCCCATTGCGCCCCGGGCGATCAGAGCACGCCGGGCTAGACGAACCCCATGGACTTCGAGAGCGCCGGGCTGCTCGACGGCCTCGATGGTGAGGAGCGGACCGCGCGGCTGGCCCTGCTCGAGCGGCTGGCCAGCGACGGGGTTGGACTGGAGGAGCTGAAGCGGGCGGTGGCCGAGGACCGGCTCGTGCTCCTGCCCGTGGAGCGCGCACTGAGGGGCCGCTACACGGTGGCGGAGGTTGCGCGTCGGGCCGATGTCTCCGAACAGCTGGTGACAAGCATGGTGCGGGCGTTGGGGCTGGCAGAGCCCGCGGCCGACGAGGAGGTGTTCGACGAGGAGGACGTCGAGGCCTTTCGCTCAACCAAACTGTTCCTGGAGGCCGGCTTAGCCGAGGACGATGTCGTCCAGATCCGGCGCGTTCTCGGCGAGGGCATGTCGAGGCTCGCCGCCACGATCGCGCTGACGTTCGGGGACTCGTTCCTGCAACCGGGCGATGCCGAGGACGAGCTCGCGCTGCGTTTTGCGGCGATGGCGCAGCATCTGACGCCCGGGCTCACGCCGGTGCTGGCGGCGGCGTTCAAAGCCCACCTGCGCGACAACATCAGGCGCGGCATCCTCCGGCCGGCGGACCGCGAGCTGGGGCAGATCACCGGCTCGGAGGACATCGCGGTGTGCTTCGCCGACCTCGTGGGCTTCACCCGGCTCGGCGGGGAGCTCGAGGGCGAAGAGCTCGGGACGCTGGCCGGCCGACTGGCCGAACTGGCCGGCCAGGTGGCCGTGGCGCCGGTCCGCCTCGTGAAGACGATCGGCGACGCGGCGATGCTGGTCAGCCGGGATGTGGCGCCGTTGGTGGGCGCGGCACTCGAGCTGGTCGCGGCGACCGAGCGCGCCGACATGCCGGCCCTGCGAGCCGGCATCGCGTTCGGACAGGCGAGTCTGCGGGCCGGCGACTTCTACGGGAACTCGGTCAACCTGGCCAGCCGCGTGACCGGGATCGCGCGCCCGGGAAGCGTGCTGTGCACGCAGGAGGTCCGCGACGCGACGGCCGACGAATTCGACTGGTCGTCCGCCGGTAAGCACCGACTCAAAGGCGTCGCGCAAACGGTCCCGCTGTACCGCGCGCGAGCGCCAGAAGCCTCGCCCCGGGTTAGGAAACGGCCAGCAGATCGACCACGAAGACGAGCGGCGCGTTAGGCGGAATCGTCGGCGGACTGCCCGTCTTGCCGTAGCCGAGTCGCGGCGGGATGATGAGCTCGCGCCGACCGCCGACCTTCATCCCGGGAATCCCCCTGACCCAGCCGGCGATCACGTTGCCCGTGGTCAACGCGGTGGTGAACGGCTGGTTGCGCTTCCACGACGAGTCGAATTCCTTGCCGTTGTTGTAGAGCACACCGACGTAGTTGACGGTCACGGTGCTGCCCGGAGTGGCCGTCTTGCCGGTTCCGGTGATCAGGTTCTTGGTGACCAGCGTCTTGGGCGCCGGACCAGAGGGCGGCGTGACCGTGGGCTTGGCGGAGAGCGCGGCGGGGGTGCTGACCGAGGTCGAGCTGGTGGTCGAGGTCGTCGTGGCGGAGGTCGAGGTCGTCGCCGGGGCCGCGGCCTGGGTGGCACCGGAGCTGGGCGCCAGGACGACGCCGGGCGCCTTTGAACTCCCACACGCGGCGAGCCCGGCGCTCAGTGCCACGATCACCCCTGTCAAGAGCAGCCGTCGAATCATTCGACGCGGGAGAGTAGCGAGACCGCCGCGGCGGCGACGCTAGCCGCTGTTTCGCGCCCGCGCCCGCGCGCGAGCGCACTACCCGGCGATCCGCTCCAGCACGGCGGCGTCGACGTCGAAGTTGGCGTGGACGGCAGTGACATCGTCCGATTCCTCCAGGGCGTCGATCAGCTTGATGAGCCTCGCGGCGTCGCCCTCCCCCACCGGTACGCGGGATTTCGGACGCTGCGTGATATCTGCGCTTTCGATCTCGACCCCGGCCTCGCGCAGAGCATCGCGCACCCGCGCCAGGGCTGCCGACTCGGTGATCACCTCGTACACGTCGTCGTCAAGCGAGATGTCCTCCGCTCCGGCGTCGATCGCGGCCATCAGATCGTCCTCGTCGTAACGGCTGGCGTCGACGACGATCACCCCGGACTTGTCGAACAGGTAGGAGACCGAGCCCGGTTCGCCCAGGTTTCCTCCATGCTTTGACAGCAGGTGGCGCACGTCCGCGCCCGTCCGGTTGCGGTTGTCGGTCAGCGCCTCGATCAGCAGGGCAACGCCGCCAGGGCCATACCCTTCGTAAGCCACGTTCTCGATCTGATCGGCGTCGACGCCCTCGCCCGTGCCCTTGGCGATTGCCCGTTCGATGTTGTCCTTGGGCATCGAGGCGTCGCGCGCCTTCTGGATCGCCAGCACCAGTGCGGGGTTGCCGTCGGGATCGCCGCCGCCCTCGCGGGCAGCCACGGTTATCGCCCGGGCGAGCTTGGTGAACTGCTGGCCACGGCGCGCGTCGACGACGGCCTTCTTGTGCTTGATCGAGTGCCATTTCGAATGACCGGACATAGCTGTCAGTCTAGGACGCGAAGCCCGGTCGGCGGGGTGGATCCAATCAATCATCTAGGCTCCCGCACGTGAAACTGCGCGCCTTGCTCCTCCTCCCCATCCTTGCCCTGACGCTGGCCGCCTGTGGGTCCAGCTCGAGCTCGAGCTCGAGTTCGACCTCCAGCGCACCCGCGACCACGTCCTCCTCCACGTCGGCGGCCGCGTCCTCGGGTGCCGCCAGCTCCGGCGGGGCGGTCAACGTGACGATGAAGAACCTGGCCTTTCATCCGCCGGCCATCCACGCCAAGGTCGGACAGACCGTGAAGTGGACCAACGACGACACGCCGGCCCATAACGTGACCTACGTGAGCGGACCGAAGTTCACTTCTTCGGGAACACTGAACAACGGGGCAACCTTCTCGCTCAAGCTCACGCAGGCCGGGACGATTCACTACTTCTGCTCGATTCACCCGTTCATGAAGGCCGTCATCGTCGTGACGCAATGAGCGCAATCGCCGATCCGGCCATCTTCAAGGCCTACGACGTACGGGGTCTGTACGGCGAGCAGATCGACGGCGAGGTGGCCACCGCGATCGGCCGGGCCTTCGTGCGCGTGATCGCCGAGCTCGAGGGCCGGCCGCCGCACGAGCTTCGCCTCGGGCTCGGCCACGACATGCGGCTGACCGCGCCCGAGTTGTCCGCGCGGTATCGCGAGGGCATGTGCAGCGAGGGTGCCACCGTGCTCGATGCCGGGGAGGTGGCCACCGAGATGCTCTATTACCTTGTCGGCTCGCGCGAGTTGGCCGGCGGTCTGATGTGCACGGCGTCGCACAATCCGAAGGCCTACACGGGAGCCAAGCTGATCAAGCGAGGCGCGATCGCGCTGTCGGGCGACGCCGGCATCGGCGACATTCGCGCGAAGATCGAGAACGGGCTGGGCCCCGCTCCCGGTGGCGGCTCGGCGGAGGACGTCGAGATCGCGGAGGAGTTCCACGAGGCGGCGCTCAGGTTCATCGATCCGGCAACGATCAAGCCGCTGCACGTGGTCGTCGACGGTGGCAATGGCATGGCCGGCCCGATGGTCGGACCGCTGCTCGAGCGTCTCGGCCTCCATCTCGAGGAGGCCTATTGGAAGCCCGATGGCAGCTTCCCCGACCACGAGCCCAACCCAATGCTGGAGAAGAACCGCGAGTTCATCATGCGCGAGGTGGTCGACAAGCGCGCCGACCTCGGCATCGCCTGGGACGGCGACGCCGACCGGTGCTTCTTCATCGACGATCACGGGACCTTCGTCGACGGCGACTTCCTCACCGCGCTGCTGGCCGGCTCGATGCTGGCCAAGCAGCCCGGTGGGACTGTTCTCTACGACGTCCGGGCCAGCCGAGCCGTCGCCGACACCGTCGAGGGCGCCGGCGGCCGGGCATTGATCAATCGCGTCGGGCACGCGTTCTTCAAGACGCGCATGCGCGAGGAGAACGGCATCTTCGGTGGCGAGGTGTCCGGCCACTACTACTTCCATGACTTCTTCTGCGCGGACTCGGGCACGATCCCGGCTCTGCTCATCCTGGAACTGCTCTCGCAGCGGGGGGCACGTATGTCGGAACTGCTCGAGCCCTACCGCTCGCGCTACTTCATCTCGGGCGAGATCAACTCGGAGGTATCCGACGGACAGGCCAAGATCGAGGAACTGGCCGAGCGTTATAAGGATGGACGTCAGATGCGTCTCGATGGTCTGTCGGTGGACTACGACGACTGGCATTTCAACGTCCGCCCGTCGAATACCGAGCCCCTTCTGCGCCTCTGCCTGGAGTCGCTGACATCGCGTCAGGACATGGAGCGCCGACGCGACGAGGTGCTCGACGTAATCCGCTCGTGACCACGGGGCAGGAGCCGGCCGAGACCGGCGCCGAGTCGCTCGCCCGCGCGGCGCGCGCCGGCATCCATCAGCTCTCGGTGCCGACCCCGTTTCTGGTCGGACGCGTGAACTGCTACCTGATCGAGGATGACCCGCTCACGCTCGTCGATACCGGGCCGAATTCCGGCAAGTCGCTGGACGAACTCGAGCGCGCGCTGGCCGAGTACGGCCGCACGATCGAGGACCTCGAGCTGATCGTCATCACCCACCAGCACATGGACCACCTCGGACTGCTGGAGATCCTCGCCCGCCGCTCGGGGGCTCAGGTTGCGGCCTACCACGCGTTGACCGGCTACCTGGAGAGCTTCTCGGCCAGCGCCGCCGCGGACGATGAGTTCTCGCAGACGATCATGCGCCGGCACGGCGTACCCGACGATCTGGCCACCGTGCTGGGATCGGTTGGCATGGCGTTTCGAGCCTTCGGATCCAGTGGTCGGGTGACCCAGCCGCTTCACGATGGCGACACGCTGACGCTGCGTGACCGCAGCTTCCGCGTGTTGCATCGACCGGGCCACAGCCCCTCGGACACGATCTTCTGGGATGAGGAGCGGAGGATGCTGCTCGCCGGGGACCACCTGCTCGCGCACGTCTCGTCCAATCCGCTCCTGTCACGCCCGCTCACCGACGAGCACCCCGCGCGGCGCCCGCACGCGTTGATCGACTACATGGACTCGATGCGGGCCACGCGCGAGCTGGAGGCCGAGCTGGTGCTGTGTGGCCACGGCGAGCCAATCGTCGATCACGTTGCCCTGATCGACGAGCGCTTCCGGATGCACCAGCGCCGCGCGCGCAAGGTTCGCAGCATGCTGGCCTCGGGGCCTCTGAGTGCCTACGAGATCGCCGTGGCCATGTGGGGGAACATCGCGGTCACCCAGGCGTACCTGACGATCTCCGAGGTACTCGGCCATCTCGACCTCCTGGTCCGCGATGGGCAGGTCCGCGAGATCGACGACGAGGGCGTGGCACGCTTCAAGGTGCTGACATAACGCACTGGATGCACCACTAAGAAACTATCCATAAACCCGCGCGTCCTGTTCGAGTCGGTGTTGGCGTCGGTACCACAGCAGCGCGCACGCGTGTTGGATGAGTCCGAGGTGGTTGGTCGATTTCTTGTCGTAGCGGATCAGCAGCGCACGGCACTTCTGTAGCCAGGCGATCGTGCGCTCGACAACCCAGCGGCGGGCGGGTGTGTGCTCTCGCGCCAGCTGTCGAGCTTCTCCTCGCCGATGCGACGGATGTGCGGTGTGTACCCGCCTGCCTGGCACGCAGCTTCGCCGGAGGGGTTGTCCTAGCCCTTGTCCAGGCACAGGTTCTGGATCACCTCGGCGGGGTCCGGGCGCTCCACGACGACGGCGGCGATCGTCGCGTCGAGCAGTTTGCAGTCGTTGCGGTTGGCGCCGGCGATCACCACCCCCAGCGGCCCGCCGTCCTGTTCGACCAGGACGCTCTTCTTGGTCCCCATCTTCGCTCTATCAGTGGGGTTCGGGCCCCGCGCGTCGCCTTCGAAACGACTCTTGCCGAGCACCCCGTCAGCCGCCTGCCACTCCCAGCCGACGCCACCAAGCTCGTCGCACTCAGCGACCAAACAGCCCCAGATCTCCTCGAGCACCCCGTCGACCGCGAAGCGTTGAAACCAGCCGTGCACGGTCGAGTCCGCCCCGAAGCAGCGCGGCAGCTGGTTCCACTGCACCCCTGAGCGCAGGCGATAGATGATTCCGTCCAGAACCCGACGCAGATCCGCCCGCGGTCGGCCCGTCGCTGCCGGCGGATAGCCCTCGGCGAGGATCGGCTCGATCCGCTCCCACAACTCGTCAGGCAACTCCCAGATCGTCGGCAACACACGCGCGGCGGTAGCCTCATTCGGCGGCAAGGCACACCCCTTTCCCGAGGTTCGTGTGCCTTGCCTCTTCACCTCAAGGAGACATAACTCCTGCTATCCGCGAGTTCTCGGATAGTTTCTAAGGCTGAAAAAACTGTGCACCGTCTTCCGGTGCAGTCGCGAAGCCGCGTCAGCCGCCGATAGTGCCCGGAATGGCCCGTCACGCGGACCGGCGCCGTGTCCTGCTCAGACCCAGTCGACGCTCGTTACCGTCCGATCCGGTTCGACCCAACTATGTCGACCTGCTGGCGCGGGTACCAGGGGTTGTCTATGTGGCCGATTGCGGGGCCACGGGGCGCTGGCATTACATCAGCCCGCGGATTCAGGATCTTCTCGGCTTCTCGCCGCATGAGTGGATGGACAACCCCAGTCTGTGGCTGAATCGATTGCACCCCGAGGACCGAGATCGGGTGATTGACGCCGAGGCCGAATCGGCCAACAGCATCTTCGAGGGAGGTGCCAGCGAGTACCGGATGGTCGATCGCGAGGGTCGGGTCGTGTGGATCCGCGACGACGCCGTGCTGGTGACCGATGACACGGGCCGTGCCCGCTGGCACGGCATGCTCTCCGACATCACCGAGCAGAAGCTGGCCGAGGAGCAACTGGAGCAGCGGGCGGCTCAGCAGGCCGCGGTGGCCAGGCTCGGCGAGCACGCGCTCGAGGGGGGTCGCCCCGCCGACCTGATGCAGGAGGCGGTCAACTTCGCCGCCCAGATCCTCGGCGTCGAGGCGGCCGGGGGTGATGGAGTTCTTGGCCGAGGAGGAATGCCTCCTGCTCCGGGCCAGCGTTGGTTGGGGCGTCGACGAGGCCGCTCGCTCGCCGCTCGGTCGCGGTTCGCAGGCCGGCTACGCGATCCTCAGCCGCGGTCCGGTCGTGGTCACCGACTGGGATGCGGAGCAGCGCTTCGAAAAGCCGCCGCTCGCCCATGCGGTCCGTGCCAAGAGCGGTGCCATCGTGACGATCGAGGGACCGGCCGGCCCGTTTGGTGTGCTCGGCGTGCAATCGCGGAGGGTACGCCAGTACAACGCCGGCGACCTCGACTTCCTCCAGGCGCTGGCCAACGTGCTGGCCGATGCGCTCAAGCGCCAGGCGACTGAGGACCAGATCCGTCATCGCGCGCTGCACGACGCGCTCACCGGCCTGCCCAACCGGACGCTATTCCTTGATCGGCTCGAGCATGCGCTCTCGCGCCTGCCGCGCTACCGCTCCCTGGCGGCCATCCTGTTCCTCGACCTCGACCGGTTCAAGCTCGTCAACGACAGCCTCGGACATCAGGTCGGAGACGAGCTGTTGGCCGGGGCGGCGCCCCGCCTCACGCAGGCGATTCGGGCCAGTGACACGGTGGCGAGGTTCGGCGGTGATGAGTTCGGAATCCTGCTCGAGGACGTCGCCGACGAACACGACGCGATCGAGATGGCCGAGCGGATCGCCTCCGTGTTCACCAAGCCGCTCGTGCTGGCTGGGAGCGAGCATTTCGTGACGACCAGCATCGGGATTGCCCTGGCGCGGGGTGGGGAGAACGCCGACGAGCTGATCCGCAACGCCGATACCGCGATGTACCGGGCCAAGGAGCGCGGCAGTGCGCGCTACGAGGTATTCGACGAGGCGATGCGCGATCGCGCCATGGTCCGCCTGCGAATTGAAAACGAGCTTCGCCGGGCGCTCCAGCGCGACGAGCTAAGAGTCGAATACCAGCCGGTCGTCTCGCTACGCGACAACACGATCGTCAGCGTCGAGGCACTGGTCCGCTGGGAACACCCGACCCGCGGCGTGATCCTGCCCGACGAGTTCATCTCCATCGCCGAGGAGGATGGTCTGATCGAGCCGATCGGCAAGTGGGTGTTAGAACAGGCGTGCCGTGACGCCGCGCGCTGGTATCAAGCCCGACCCGACGCGGCGCCGATCGGCATGTCGGTCAATCTGTCCGCCGTTCAGTTCGCCAAGGGCGGGGTCGTCGAGCTCATCGGCGAGGTTCTGCGCGTTTCAGATCTGGACCCATCATGCCTGAGCATTGAGATCACCGAGACGGTGATCCTTCGCGACCCAGAGCTGCTCAACCAGCCGCTGCGCGAGCTCAAAGCCGTCGGGGTCAAGCTCGTGCTGGACGACTTCGGTACCGGGCACTCGTCGCTGGCCTACCTGAGCCGGCTGCCGCTCGACGCACTCAAGGTCGACCGCTCGTTCGTGGATGGGCTCGGCAGTGAGCGGCGGGACACCAAGATCACCGAGGCGATCGTGGCGATGTCCAAGGCGCTGTCGCTGGACGTGATTGGCGAGGGCGTCGAGACCGAGCTGCAGGCCAAGGAGCTTCTGCGGCTTGGGTGCCATCTCGCCCAGGGGTTCTACTTCTCTCGCCCGGTGCCGGCGGCGCGGATGACGACCATGCTGGCCAACGGGCCCGAATGGCGCAGCGTGGTTGATCGCCGTCACCACTGAGCTTGGCCAGCCTGCCCCGCGCCGTGCCGTGGCGCGTCGTGGCCCGGCGATCACATCTGGGTCGCCTGCAACCATCATCGAGCCAAACTGCGGGACATGATGAACGCCAAGTCCCTGTTCCACCGCATCGGCCAGCTCGATCCCTACTGGGGTCCGGTGGTCGTCGTCGCAGCCGCCCTCCTACTCGACGTCTTGCTGCCGGAGAAGCTCACGCTTGGGCCAACCTGGCTCCTCCCCAGCGTCGAGGCACTCCTGCTGATCGGACTGGTCATTGCCTCACCCGATCCGCGCTGGCGTCACTCCCCGGCCCGCCGAGCCCTGGCCATGTGCCTGATCGGGCTGGTGAGCGTCGTCAATCTGGTATCGCTCATCCTGCTGGTTCACTATCTGCTTCACCACAACCTCAGCAACGGCCGGCCATTGATTTTCGCCGGCATCGTGCTGTGGGTGACCAATGTCCTTCTGTTCGGGCTGTGGTACTGGGAACTCGATCGAGGCGGCCCCCTCGCCCGCAGGCGCTCATCGGCCGGCGTGCCCGATTTTCTGTTTCCGCAGATGGCTCAGACGAACATCGCCCCATCCGACTGGGCGCCGGAATTGATCGACTACCTGTACGTCTCTTTCACGAACGCAACCGCGTTCAGCCCGACCGACACGATGCCGCTGAGTCGGACGGCCAAGTGTTTGATGAGCGCCCAGGCCTTGGTGGCCCTGATCACCATCGGCCTGATCGTGGCTCGCGCCGTCAACATTCTCGGCTGAGCTACGGTTCTCGCGTGGCCACACCGAGCACCGAGACCAAACCTCCGAGCGCGGCCCCCCACCCGCCGCCCCCGGGAACGCACCCGCGCCCCCGACCGCGCCGCAAGATCGACTGGGAGCTGATCACCTGCGGTTGGGAGGGCCACAGCCTGGTCGGCCTGGAAGCCGTCGAGCTGCGCCCCCAGGACGGCCTGATCGCCCGCGAGCAGGACGGCATCCGCTGGCATCGGTGCCTGCGCTGCGATAGCTGGGTCGCCCTCGCTCCCCCGTCTGCCCCCATCCAGCCGCATCCGCCCGATCGCGACCAGATCAAGATTCCACCGCGCGGTAAGGCACTCCGCGACAAGGTCGTCCTGCGCGTGATCGCAGTCGATCGCGCGATCCACTTCGTCATCCTCCTGCTGCTCGGCATCGGGGTGCTCGCCTTTGCCGGACATGAGAGCTCCTTGCGCGACGCCTACTACAAGATCCTCACCGCGCTTCAGGGGGGCGTCGCCGGCGGCCCCGTGCAGACCTCGGGTCATGTCGGCATCCTGCACGAGCTCGACAAGCTGTTCACGCTTCGCTCGGGGACGCTACGCGCCGTCGGGGCGGGTCTGCTCGGGTACGGCTTGCTCGAGGGGATCGAGGCCGTCGGGCTGTGGTACACGAAACGCTGGGCCGAGTACCTGACCTTCATCGCCACAACGGTCCTGTTGCCGCTCGAGATCTACGAGATCGCTCATCGGCAGTCGGCGTTGAAGATCATCGGCTTCATCGTCAATGTGGCGGTGGTGATCTATCTGCTGTACGCCAAGCGCCTGTTCGGCCTGCGCGGCGGAGGCGCGGTCGATGAGGCGGTCCGCGCACGCGACACAAGCTGGGAGGCGATCGAGCGCGCGACGCCGGGGGCGGCCGTGCCGATCAGCGGAGGCGCCGACCCCCGGTGACCGTGGAGCAGCCGGTCAAGCCCGTCGACGACCCGCTCGAGTCCGATATTCGTCGGATCGGCGAAGAACTCGCCGCGGCGTTCCCATCGACCGCTCGCCATCCGGTCCGCGCGCTCGACGCCCGAGCGATGGAGCTCGCCTCCAGCGACCGCGAACTGCGCACGGCGCTGTTTCGATTCGTCGACGTCGTGCCCGCCTGCCGATCGCTTGACGATCTCGCGCGCCACCTGACCGGGTTTCTGGACGAGGTGTCCGACACGCCGCCTCCCCTCTCGGCCGCGATGCGCATCGCGCACACCAAGGCGGGACGAGCCGCATTGGGGGCGGCGGCCGCCGGGGGCGTGCGGCACATGGCCCATCGCTTCATCGTCGGCGAGAGCCCCGCCGCCGCGCTCGGTGTCCTTCGCGGGCTGTGGGACCATGGCGTGACCAGCTCGGTCGATCTGCTCGGCGAGGCGACGGTCACGGCCGCCGAGGCCGACCGCTACGCGGCTCGTTGCCTGGACGCGCTCGAGCAGATCGCGACGGCAACCGCGCGCTGGCCCGAGCGCGAGATCCTGGAGCGCGACAGCAGCGGCGCGATCCCCCGAGCCAACGTCTCGGTCAAGGTCTCGGCGCTGACGCCGCTGCTGCGTCCCGAGGCCCCTGAGCTGGGGCTGCGTGACGCCGCCGCACGGCTCCGCCCGCTGCTCGGCCGGGCATCCGAGCTGGGGGCGCACATACACATCGACATGGAATCGCTCGATTCGCGCGAAGCCGTGCTCGACCTCGTGCTTGAGCTCCTCGCCGAGGAGGAGTTCCGACGGGGTCCCTCGGCTGGGCTGGTCGTCCAGGCCTACCTCCGCGATTCGCCCGAGCTGCTCGAGCAGGTGCTTGGCTGGGCCTCGAGTCACGAGCGCGCCGATCCACTGCAGATCCGGCTGGTCAAGGGCGCCTACTGGGACCACGAGCTCGTTCAGGCACGCCAGCACGGCTGGCCGACGCCGGTGTTCGAGGTCAAGGCCGACTGCGACCGAAACTTCGAGGCGCTGACCCTGCGCCTGGTGGCCGCCCGGCCGACCGTCCGCGTCGCCATCGGCTCGCACAATCTCCGCTCGGTCGCCCACGCCATCGCGGTCAGTCGCCGGGCCGGCGCCGACGATCGCGACCTCGAGATGCAGGTGCTGCGCGGCCTCGGCGACGAGCTCCAGGACGCCCTGGCCGGCCGCGGGTTCCGCGTCCGGACCTACTGCCCGGTCGGCGACCTCGTGGCCGGCATGGCCTATCTCGTGCGACGGCTGCTCGAGAACACGAGCAACGAGTCATTCCTGCACGAGCGCGCCAGCGGAACGTCGCTCGACGTCCTGCTGGCGGCGCCGTAGCGCTCACGCTGTCGCCGGGAGCCCGCCTTCGGTGGCGTCGAATCAGCCGCAAGGTTGCCGTTTGCATTACACCAATAGTCAGTATATTGGCGTCGCAGGGATCGACGGACGCGGAACCGGCCGCTCCCCAGGACCATAAATTCGAAGTGAACCGTGCTCGATCCAGGCGCGGCTCGCCGAGGAGACACGGATTGATCGACGGCCGAGCCCGCGGGCGCGTGCCCGATCCAACGAGCAAAATAATGGAAAATCGCGCGTTGGCTTCAGCGGGCGGCGCTCCGCTCGCCCCTCCTCCCCCATCACACGTTCGCGACGCCGCGACTGGCGACCCGGCGCCGCGCGGGCATGGGACCGTACGCCGCTCCGCGGAGGCGCCACAGGCACAGCTGCCCTCGCGCCGGGATGCGGTCTTCCGCCGCCTGCTCGCCGTGGGCGACCTGGGCGCGGCGGCCGGAGCGCTGGCCATGCTCTCATCGGTGACCAGAGGCGTCGGGCTGGCCAGCTACGCCACAGTCCCGCTGATCGTGTCGATCGCCAAGGTCACCGGCCGCTACGACCACGATGAGCTGGTGCTGCGCAAGTCGACGCTCGATGAGCTGCCACGACTCCTCAGCCTGGCCGGCGGCTTCGCGCTCGTGTGGTCCGTGATCGTGTCCATCGCCGGCATCCAGCTGCGCCTACGCGGTTCGGGGGTGGCCATCCTGTGGGGGCTGACAGCGATGTTTCTCGTCATCGCGCGTGCCGCCGCGCGTGTTCTCGGTCAGCTCGCCGCACCGCCCGAGCGGGCCCTGATCGTCGGCAGCGCGCGCGCCCGCACCCAGCTCGCCCACTCGCTGTCCTCGGATCCGGGCGCGCGCGTTGAGGTGGTCGGCTTTCTCCCGCTCGAGGACGAGCGCCGGGACAACAGCAATTGGGGCTCGCGCTCGCGACGCCGTCCCCGGCTGACGTTCGACGATCTGGGATCGGTCATCAGCGAACTCGATGTCCAGCGGGTGTTTCTGATCCCCACCAGCGCGGACAACGAGATGATGCTCGATGCGGTCAGGCGGACAGCGGCGCTTGGCGTCAACGTCTCGATCGTGCCGCGCCTGCTCGAGGTTGTCGGATCGGCGGTCGAGTTTGACACCGTCGGCGGCGTCACGTTGCTGGGCGTGCGCCGCCCGGGGCTGACCCGCTCCTCGCGTGCGGTCAAGTGCGCCGTGGACCTCGCCGGCGCGACCCTCGGCCTGCTGATCCTTGCACCCATCGGGCTCTCGTCGCCGGGGCGATCAAGCTCGATACTCCCGGGCCGGTGTTCTTCAAGCAACGGCGGGTGGGTCGCGATGGCGGCGCGTTTCAGATGATCAAGTTCCGCAGCATGGTCGACGGCGCGGAGGCACAGCGTGCCGCCCTGCAATCGCGCAACGAGACCGCCGGCCTGTTCAAGCTCACGGCCGATCCGCGAGTGACGCGTGTCGGCCGCCTGCTGCGCCGCAGCTCGATCGACGAGCTCCCGCAACTGCTCAATGTTGTGCGTGGTGAGATGAGCCTGGTCGGACCCCGGCCGCTGATCGCAGACGAGGACCGACTGGTCGAAGGTCGCCACCGCGACCGCCTGGTGCGCACCTTCTCCCACGTGGGTAGCCTCTGCGGCCTCTGGAGTGCATCGGGGCCGGACGGCCTGGGCGTGCCAAGCTGTGGAGTGGTGGTCCCGTTCGCCCTACCCCCGTTCGCCAACGAGCCCGTGCTCGAGCTTCGCCGTGGCTCGGTCCGCGCGCAGCTGGCGGACGCTCTCGAGCATCTCGACGAGGCACTGCCGCTCGAGGTGCCGGTGATGATCGGCACCGACTCGCGCGCTGGCTCCGGTGCCGCGATCGAGTCGACGGATCCCGGTGACCCCGAGCGGCTGGTCGCCCGGGCCCAGGCCGCGACCCAAGCCGACGTCGGCGCGGCGCTCGAGTCGGCCGCCAGGGGTCTTCGGATCTGGCGCGAGGCTCCCGCCAGCGATCGGGCTGCCGCGCTTACGCGCGCCGCCGCCTGGATGCGCGAGCGACGCCTGGAGCTGGCCGCGCTCGAGGTCCGCGAGTGCGCGAAGCCCTGGCCCGAGGCCGATGCCGATGTCTGCGAGGCGATCGACTTCCTCGAGTACTACGCGCGCGGGGCGATTGAGCTCGAGAAAGGCCGTCCGGTGATTCAGGTCCCCGGCGAACGCAACGAGCTGCGCTACGTGCCCCGCGGGATCACGGCGGTTATCTCGCCCTGGAACTTTCCCCTGGCCATCCCCTGCGGGATGACCGCGGCGGCCCTGGCCACCGGCAACGCCGCGGTGCTCAAGCCAGCCGAGCAGTCCCCCGGCTGCGCACTGCGGCTGATCCAGGCGCTGCGAGCCGGCGGCGTCCCTCCGGATGCGATCTCGCTGCTCCCCGGCGAAGGCGATGTGGGGGCCGCGCTGGTCAGCCATCCCAGCGTCCAGACGATCGCCTTCACGGGCTCGCTTCAGGTCGGGTTGGAGATCGTGCGGACGGCCGCCGATACCGGACCCGATCAGCGACACATCAAGCGCGTGATCGCCGAGCTCGGCGGCAAGAACTGCGTGATCGTCGACGCCGACGCCGACCTGGACGAGGCAGTGCCGGGCATCGTCTCCTCGGCCTTCGTCTACGCCGGACAGAAATGCTCGGCCGCGGCGCGGGTACTCGTTCACGATGCCATCTCGGACCAGCTGATTGAGCGGATCGGTGGAGCGGTACGTGTCCTCGAGGTGGGCCAGGCCAGCGAGCTGGCCACCGAGGTACCGCCGGTGATCGAGCGCTCGGCCCAGGAACGCGTCAATCGTTACGTTGCTCTGGCGCGCCAGCAGGGAACGATCGTCGCCACGGCCGAGACCGTGCCCGACCACGGCTGGTTCTGCGCGCCTACCGTAGCCGCCGATCTTCAGCCCGGTTCCCCGGTGCTGGAGGAGGAGATCTTCGGACCGGTGCTGGCCATCGAGCGCGTCCGCGACGTGGAGCAGGCCTGCGAGATCGTCGACAACCTTCGCTTCGCCCTCACCGGCGGGGTGTTCGCGCGGGATCCGTCGACGGTTCACTTCGTTCGCCAGCACACCCCGGTCGGCAATCTGTACGTGAACCGGGGAATAACCGGGGCGATGGTCGGCCGCCAGCCATTCGGTGGCAATCGTCTCTCCGGCACCGGGAGCAAGGCCGGCGGCCCCGATTATCTGCTCCAGTTCGTGGAGCCGCGCGCGCTCACCGAGAACACGATGCGCCACGGATTGGTTGTCTAGACTTTGTCGCAGGGCTTGATTTCCGCGCCGCGGAGGTCGATTATCGAGTTGTAGGGTCATGGTGCTGTCGCCGTCAGACGCGTGGAGGGTGGTGTTAGCGATCGCGCTCGCGATCGCCATACTGGTCAGCCTGTGGGCGCGGGCGCCCAAGCGGGCGGTGCCGGGATCTGAGTTGCGCCGGCTGGTGGTCTCGGCGCTGTGTCTCTATGGGGTCGGCGGCCTGGCCTCGATCACGCACCATTCCATCCTTGCCGCCTTCATGTACGCGGCCGGCATCATCGTCTGTGCACTGGCCGCCTGGCTGTCTCGCGGGACCGACTCGGAGGATCCGCCGGATGGCGAGGAGCCGGTTGACGAGCAGCCCCCGCCGGAGCCCGACGGCGTGCCCACCTTCGACTGGGCTCTATTCGAGCAGGAGTTTCGCGCCTATTCCGAGCGCGAACGCGTTGGCGGCTAGCCCTGCCCGTTCATTCCCAGCAGCAATTCATGTAGCCGGGTTTCGCCGGAGATCTCGGGGTGAAACGACACGGCGATCACGTTGCCCTGCCGGATCGCGACAGGATGACCGTCGACGGTGGCCAGCACGTCGACCTGGTCGCCGTGCTCGGCGATCCAGGGGGCACGGATGAATACGGCGCGGACCGGGGCGCCGGCGATGCCCTCGACGTCCACATTGGCCTCAAAGGACCGAAGTTGCCGACCGAAGGCGTTGCGCTCGGCGCGGACGTCGAGCACACCGAGGTGGTCACGATCGAGCATGATCATGCCCGCGCACGTGCCGAGCACCGGCGTTCCGGCGTGCACCAGGGCGCGCAGTGGCTCGGCCAGACCCTCGCGCTCGATGCCGAGCGTCATCACGGTCGATTCCCCGCCCGGGATGATCAACGCATCCAGTCCCACGAGATCGGCCGGGACGCGGACCTCGCGCGCCTCGGCGCCGAGGCCGCGGATGATCTTGGCGTGCGCTTCGAAGTCGCCTTGCAGGGCAAGGATGCCGACGAGCTGTGCCACGCCGGCTACCAGCCGCGCGGCGAGAGGAGCTGCTCGGTCTCGAGCTTCGAGCTCTCGAGGCTGACCATCGGCTGACCGAGCCCCGTCGAAGCGGCCGCGATGCGCGCCGGGTCCTGGTAGTGGGTCGTCGCCTCGACGATCGCCCGGGCGCGGCGGTCCGGATCCTCGGACTTGAAGATGCCCGAGCCCACGAACACGCCCTCGGCGCCGAGTTGCATCACCAGTGCGGCGTCGGAGGGTGTCGCGATGCCGCCGGCGCAGAACAGCACGACCGGCAGGCGTCCGTCGCCGGCCACCCGGCGAACCAGGTGCAGCGGCGCGCCGAGCTCCTTGGCGGTGGTGGCCAGCTCGGCATCGTCGAGCATCGTCAACCGCCGGATCTCTCCGCCGATGAGCCGGAGGTGTCGAACGGCCTCGACGATGTCGCCCGTGCCCGCCTCACCCTTGGAGCGGATCATCGCGGCCCCTTCGCCGATGCGTCTCAGCGCCTCCCCGAGATTGGTCGCCCCGCACACGAACGGGATCTTGAACGCCCACTTGTCGATGTGATTGGCCTCATCGGCCGGGGTGAGCACCTCGGACTCATCGATGTAATCGACCTCGAGCGCCTCGAGCACCTGCGCCTCGACGAAGTGGCCGATCCGCGCCTTGGCCATCACCGGGATCGTCACCGCCTCCTTGATCCCATTGATCATCGACGGGTCGCTCATCCGGGCCACACCACCGTCGCGGCGGATATCGGCGGGGACACGCTCCAGCGCCATGACCGCCGCTGCTCCGGCGTCCTCGGCGATTTTCGCCTGTTCGGGCGTGACCACGTCCATGATCACGCCGCCCTTCAGCATCTCCGCCAGGCCGGCCTTGACGGTGAAGGTCGCCTCATCGCGCACGGTTCCGTTGTGCTCGCTCATCGCCCCTGGAGTTTAGCCTGGCGATAGCTTGTGCCGCGATGTACACGGAGTCGATATTCCAGGCGTCAGGCGGACGGTTTGTCGCTACGGAGTTCGCCCGCGGCCCCTGGGATCCGAACGCACAGCACGGCGGAGCCCCGGCGGCTCTGCTGATGCGGGAGTTCGAGAACCTGCCCGCTACCGACGGACTGATCGTCGCCCGCGTGACCTACGAGTTCCTCCGCCCGGTGCCACTGGGCGAGTTGCTCGTCGAGTCGCGCGTGGTCCGCGCAGGCAAACGCGTACAGCTGCTGGAGGCATCACTCGCGGCTGCGGACGGCTCCGAGGTCATGCGAGCGCGCGCGCTCCAGGTGCGGGCCGCCGATGCCGTCGTGCCGCGCACGGGGCCATCCCCCCCACCCGCACCGCCCGAAAGTGGTCATGAGAACGACTACGTCGCTCCGTACCGGCCGATGTTTGCACCGGACGCGATCGAGATCCGGTTCGTCGACGGGGCCTTCTATGGCGGGGCGCCGTCGACGGCCTGGTTTCGGCTCCGGCGGCCGCTGCTGCCCGGCGAGCCAACCTCACCGCTTCAGCTCCTGGCCGCGGCCGGCGATTTCGGCAACGGAATCAGCACCGTCCTGCCGTGGGAGGAGTACGTGTTCATCAACCCCGATCTGACCCTGTACATCGAGCGCGCACCGGTGGGCGAGTGGGTTGCGCTGGAGGCCCGGACGCTGATTGCCAGCGAGGGAATTGGGACGGCCGAGAGCATCCTCTTTGACGAGCGCGGGCGCGTCGGCCGGGCCACGCAGGCGTTGTTCGTGGCGCCCCGCTAGCGCCCGCTACGGCCTGCCGTCGCCGCGCTCGCGCAGGTAGGACAGCAGCCCGCCCGCGAGCAGGATCTCGCGTTCGTGCTCGGACAGGTCGTGGGTCAGCGCGATCTCATCGGCGTCGTCGATCCTGGCGGTGATCGTGTCGGCACCCTGCTCGAGCTCCCGGCGTAGCTTGGGAAGCGTCCACGTCTGACCAACCTCGGCCCGGTCGTAGTCGTGCTCGTCGGCGAAGGTGAGCGCGGCGATGCCCTGCGCGATCAGGTTGCGCCGGTGGATGCGAGCGAACGACTTGGCGATCACCGCCTTGACGCCGAGGTGCAGCGGGGCCAGGGCGGCGTGTTCACGCGATGAGCCTTGGCCGTAGTTGAGACCGGCGACGATGAACCCGCTGCCCCACTCCTTCAGCCGCTGTCGAAACTTAGGATCGCGGTGCCGGAACGTGAACTCGGCGATAGCCGGGACGTTGGACCGGTACGCCATGACCTCAACGCCATCGGAAGCAAGATCGCCGGTCGAGATGTCGTCCGGCTGGACGGTGGCGACCCGCGCCTGGAGCTGGTCGCCGAGCGGCCTGTGCTCGGGCGGGCGCTTGATGTTCGGCCCGTGGGATCTCGATGCGCTCGGCCTCGCGCGGATCGGCCGGCGCGATGATGTGGACGTCCTCGACGTAGGGGGCCAGCTCGGGCATTGGCAGCAGGTCGGGTGGCTGGCCGTACTCGCGTGGGTCCTCGATCCTGCCGGTCAGCAGCGACACCGCGGCGACGGCCGGCGAGCACAGTACACCGAACCTCGGGCGTTCCGGAGCGGCCCCGGAAATTCCGGTTGAAGGTGCGCAGCGAATTGGTGTCAGACGGCGGCGCTTGACCCATGCCGACGCAGGGACCGCACACCGGCTCGAGCATCCTCACGCCCCCGTTCGACAGTTGACGGTAGACCCCGGACTCGGCGATTGCCGCCAGGATCTGGCGGGACCCCGGCGTCGCCGTGGCGCCTATCTCGGGGTGGACGATCTGGCCGCCGCGATCGGCCAGGACAGCGCCGCATAGCGCCAGGTCGTTGTACCCCGAGTTGACCGATGAGCCGATGCAAACTTGGCCGATCGGCGTCCCGGCAACCTCCTCCACCGCCACCACGTTGTCGGGATTGTGTGGCTTGGCCACCAGTGGCCCAAGTTGATCGAGAGCGATCTCGATTCGATCGTCGTACGCGGCTCCGTCCTCGGGCCCCACCCGGTCGAAGTCCTCCGCGCGATCCTGGCGCTGCAGCCACCGACGGGCTGCCTCGTCAGGCGGGAACACCCCCGAGGTACCGCCAAGCTCAGCGATCATGTTGGCGATCGTCGCGCGTTCGGGGATGCTGAGATCGGCCGTGCCGGGCCCGGTGAACTCGAACACCTTGTTCTTGCCCCCGCTGGCGCTCAACCGCCGAAGCAACTCGAGGATGATGTCCTTGGCCTGCACCCACGGCCGCTCGAGTGAGCCGTCGAGAAACACCTCGACGATCTCCGGGCACGCGATCTCGTAGGGGTATCCGCCGAGCACGACGGCCACGTCGAGTCCGCCCGCCCCGATCGCCACCATCCCCAGGCAGCCGGCCTGGGTGGTGTGGGAATCGGCGCCGATCAGCGTCTCGCCGGGCCGGCCGAAGCGCTCCATGTGAATGTAGTGGCTGATCCCGTTGCCCGGACGTGAGAAATGCAGCCCGTGCTTGCGGGCCAGCGCGTAGAGCATGCGATGGTCGTCGGGGTTCTTGAAGTCCAGCTGGACGACGTTGTGGTCGACTTACTGGACGGCGCGCTTGATCTTGACGCGGGGCTCGCCGAGCTCCTCGAACTGCATCAGGGCCATCGTGCCGGTGGCATCCTGGAGCAGCGCCTGGTCGATCTTGATCGAGATCGGCTGGCCCGGGCTCAGCTCGCCTTCGACAAGGTGCTCCTGGAGAATCTGTCGCGTCAGGCTCTGCGGCATGCCTATCGCGATGCGTACCCGCCGGACGCGGGCCGGTAACCGGATTGGTAGGTGCCCGTCGCGGTGGCGACCGGTCGCCCGCGGGCGCTCGCCTGGGCTGTGGCGCTGACCGTCCCCCGACCCACGGGTTGCCCCTGCGCTTCGATGTCCAGGAACCCGCCGACGGGAGCGCTGCCGGTGAACTTGATTTCAATTCTGTTCGCCCGCGCGTCGATTCCGCAGGCCAGCGCCATCGCGTCGCTGAGCGCCGCCGCGACGATGCCCTCGTGGGCCGAACCTGCCTCGGCGCCCTGATGGTCCTGTTTGATGAAGCAGCGGGCGGTGAGACGGCCGTCCACGGCGGGCTCAGCCTCGAGCAGCAGTCCGAACAGGTTCGTTCGCCCGCACCCGAAGCATTGCTCGTGGTGGACGAGCGGCATTGGCCGCTATTTCAGACGGAAGGCCTTGATGCGGACGTCGTATTGCTGCGCATCGCGGGCGTAAACGCCATATGCGAGGGCTTGGATCAGCGACAGCAGCGCCGTGTGGGAGCGGACGAATGCCGGCGTGTTTGAGGAGTAGTAGAGACGGATCCGGGCGATCTTGGCCACCTCTGAGAGGGTCGCGTCGGTGATGGCCAGCGTCGGGGCCTTGCGGTGGCGCGCGAGCTTCATCGTGCGCGTGATCAGCGGGTGGGGGCGGCCGGCGGAGAGACCGATGACGAGCGTCTGCTCGTCGATCCGGCTGAGGCGCCCGAGTGCCTCCTGACTCGGACTGGCGACGATCTCGGCGCGAAGGTCGAGCAGCATCAGGAGGTGGCGCAGATAGCTGGCGAAGAACGCCATCTGGTCGGTGCCGGCGATCAGCACCTTCTCGGCCGACACGATCGCGTCGATCGCCGATTCGACATCCGAGCGCGACAGCTTGTGGGCGGTGTCCTCGACGTTGACGTGGTCGGCCGCCAGGGCGGCCTCGAATTCGGTGTGGTCGAGCGAGAACAGCGGCGTGGCGGCGCCCACCGACCCGTTCATCCCCGGCGGGCGGCGACGGTACTCGTCGCGCGCGGCCTGTTGCAGCTCCGGGAAGCCCTCGAATCCAAGGGCTTGGGAGAAGCGGACGACGGTGCTCGAGGATGTGCTGGCACGACGGGCCAGCTCTTCGGCCGTCTGGAAGGCCGCCTCGTCGAGATGGTCGACGATGTACTGGGCGACGTCCTTCTGCGAGCGCGAGAACTCGTCGAAGCGCGCGCGGATGTAGGTCGACAGGGCTTGGTGGCCGTGGGGCTTCTCGGCGGTGGCGATCGTGACTGGTGCTGGCTTCATTGGCAGCGTCTGATTCGACGCCGCGGGCCGCCCTTCCTTCAGAAGCTGCGAATCAGTGCGTCGACTTGGGTTCCGGCGGGAGGGAGCGTCCCCGAAAAGGTGCGCTATCTGGACCCTTTCGGGGAGGGTGCGAAGTGGGCGATGGGACGCTAGCCGTTGATGGCTGAAGCATCGAACGCGCAATGCCCGGCCGACGGCGTGTTGGCGATCGCCGTGACCGTTCCGGCCAGAGCCGGGCCGGTCGGCGCAACGAGGTCGAAATTCGCCTCATGGACGGTGGTCGTCGCGCTGCTCTGCGGAGCGGCTAGGAAGTGGATGTTGGTGCCCTGCATGCCCGAGAAGCCCTCGAAGAACGAGGGCGCATTCGCGTCTGCCGCCGCGTAGACGAACACGAACGCCCCGCCACCTGAGCCCTCGCATCCGCCCGGACCGAGACCCGGCCGTTGTCCAACAGGGTGGCGTTGGTCGCGCAGCCGCTACCGCAGTCGGTGAGCGTTTTCCAGCCGGACGCGAGCACGCGGGTCGAGGCGGCGAAGTCCGCGGCCGTCCGGCCCTGAAGCTCGCTGGCGTTGGCCGCGCTCGTGGCGTGGGTTGCCTTGGGCACGAGTCCAAGCGTGGAGGCTTTGATCTGCGCACCGGTCAGCGAGCCTGCCTTGACCTTGGCAGCGGTCACCGCTCCGCCGGCCAGCTTGGCCCGAGTGACGGCGCCGTTCTTCAGCTGCTTGGTGCCGACCGAGTTTTTGGGCAGGCTCGCTGCCGCGTACGCGGTTCCCGAGACGGCAATGAGGATCGCGACAATTCCCAGGGCATACGGCGGGTGAAGGCAACGACTCTGACGAACATTGGAACAACCCCGGCGCGACCGTGGTTGGTGGCAGTCATGCCTCATGGTCCGGTCGGTCAATCGGTCCGGCGGGCGGTGCTAGCCTCGCCGCCGGTGATCTGGCGATGAGGGCGGCGCGACGAGCAATCCGCCAGCTGGCACCGTGTTCGGTGCTCTGGCGACGCGGGCTTTCCGGCGAGGTGGCCTTCTGGGACAACGTCGTCCGCACCGACGGCGCGGACTGGCCCGAGGACTATCACCACCGCTTCACTCCGGGCACAGAGATCAACGAGCCCCTGATCGTCGATCGACTAGCGCAGCTCAGCTCGCCGCGCGTGTCGATTCTCGATGTGGGCGCCGGCCCCGCGTCGTCGCTGGGCAGCGCGCTGGCCGGCCGCGAGCTCGAGCTGGTCGCCGTCGACCCCCTGGCCGACGAATACAACCGGCTGCTCGCCCGCCACGGCGTTGAGCCACCGGTACGGGTCCAGCAGTGCCGCGGCGAGGACATCCTGGCCCGGTTCGGGGCGGCGCGCTTCGACGTCGTATACACGCGCAACTCGATCGACCACTGCGCCGATCCGGCGCGCGTGGTGCGCAACATGCTCCTCCTCGTCCGCCCTGGTGGCCTCGTGACTCTTCGCCACTGGCGAAACGAAGGCCTGAAGGCCGAGTACGAGGAGCTCCACCAGTGGAACATCGATCTCACCGATGGCGACCTGCTGATCTGGAACGCCCGCCACCGACACACGCTCGCCCAGCTGGCCACGGGAATCGAGTTCGACCGCGAGCTCTCCCTCGCGCACGACCAGGTGATGGCGGTCCTACACCGGGGTCAGACCGCGGCGCCTGGGCCGCCCGCCCGCACGAGCTAGCGGTTCAGACGCTGCTGGCGCTCCTGATTCTCGCGCCGCTCGGCCAGCACCTGGGCGATGATGTAGATCACCAGGATGTTCACCAACACGCCGATGCCGACGAACGTTATTAGCAACGCGATCGTCTGATTCGTGGCCTGATCGGCAAGGACGAGCATGGCCCTGCAGGGTACCTGAGGGAGAGGACCCGCGCACGACCGAACCGAGCCTGACCCGCCGGCGACCCGACCTCGGCACCGGCCATTGCGAGTGGTAGCGTCGCGCCAACGGCCCGGTAGCTCAGTTGGTCAGAGCAGCGGAC
>CAVVNG010000004.1:0-101005 GCA_963749545.1 uncultured Solirubrobacterales bacterium | reverse complement strand
CGAACACAAGCGACCCCCGCGGGGCTGGTAGGCTGGTTGGACAGGAGTACCAGCCTGACGCGGGCGCCTCCGAGTGACAGCGCCAATCTGATCCTCTAAACCGCTGAAGACGCGGGGTTCCGTTTGTCGCTCGAACTTCACACGCTGACCGTCGGCTGCACTGACGCTAATGAACCTGGTGGCACCGCGACGTCGCTTCGTCGCCGGATCTTCGTCAGCATGCTGGGGGCTCTCGCAGTTGCCGCCGTGCTCGGCTTCGTGCTCGCTCGACGTCGCGGCCAGTTCACGGCCGCGCTCCACGCCGCTCCGATCTCGTTGCTGGCGCTGGCGGCGCTGCTTCAGATCCTCGCGCTGCTGGCGCGCTCCGAGGCCTGGAACGTCTGCGTCCGGTCCGCGGGCGGCACCGTCACTCGTCGGGTGCTGTTCCGCGCTGCTGGCGTTGGCTATCTGGCCAGTCTGGTGAACGGGTCAGCCGGGATGGCCGTGCGCATCGCCTCGCTGCGCCGCATCGCTCCGCAGCGCGTTCCGCGCGCGCCCGCGCTGGTGGCTGCTGAGGTTCCAATCATCGCTGTGGAGGTCGGGCTGGCGGCGATCTTTTCGTTCACGCTCATCGCACCGCTCGGCGTCCCCTGGTGGGCGCCCGTGATCGCCGTCGTGGTCACGGTCGGGGCCGTAGCCGGTCTGCGGCGCGTTTCGGAGCGCAATCAAACCGGACTGTGGGCGGGTCTGGCGGTGCTGCGTACACACGGTCGCGGACGCATGATCGCGTTCACACTGGTGGCCGTGGGCGCGCAGGTCGCGCGCAACTGGCTGATGCTGCACGCGATCGGCGTGAACGTTTCCGTATTTGACGCGATGGCGCTGCTGATCGCGATGTTCACGCTCGGTCAGCTTCCGATCGGACCGAGCATCGGGCCCGCCGCCGCGGTGCTGATCTTGGGCGCGCACGGCATTGCCGCGACTGCCGCGGCCGGGGTGCTGCTGACAGTCACAGGCGTCGCTGGATCTCTGTCCTACGCGGCGTGGGCGATCACCGACCAGATCGTCGCGGGGCGGGCCAAGGCCCAACCAGAACCTGTCGTCACACCCCTCGCCGTAACGCCCACCTCAGCCTAACGGGCAGCAATCTGCTCCTGCGATCGCCCGCACCGCCTACGTTTTTCGGGCGATACGCCTGATCACGCCGCTCTCCGATCGGGGTTTGGCGGAACGAGTGTCGGTGCGTCGTCCGGGCGCAGGGGGCAGGTAGACTCGACCGGGGCGTCCGATGCGCATAGTGCTCAGTTCTGAGAACTTCGACGGGTTTGGAGGTACGGAGACCTACACGCTGACGGTGGCGCAGCAGCTAGATGCCCTTGGGCACGACGTTGCCATCTACGCACCCAACCGGGGAGCAATCGCTCAGTTCGCCCGCGAGGAGGGCGTGCGAGTGCTCGACATCGACGCCTTGCCGCGTGCCTGTGATCTGTTGGTGTCGGGAGACGCCGCGACGTGCCACGAGCTCGGCTCGCGCTATGGCGATGCGGTGCGCCTGTTCGTTGCTCATTCCTGCGACCATGCGTTGCAGTCCCCGCCGCAGCTTGTTGGGCGGTGCGACGCGGTGATCGTGCTCAACGACCGGGTTCGCCGTGCGATCGAGGCACGCGGGTGGCATGCGCCGATCGTCCGCCTCCGTCAGCCGATCGACACTGCGCGCTTTCGCAATCTATGGCCGCCCGAGCCGATGGCGCGGCGAGCGTTGGTCCTGAGTAACTACGTCAGGGGCCCTCGAGCGGACCATCGAGCGTGCGTGTCGCGCGAACGAGATCGGGCTGTCGTGGGCCGGTACGACAACGTCCACTACAGCAACGCCTGAGCACGCGATCGCCAACGCGGACCTAGTGATCGCGCTGGGCCGAAGCGTGCTCGAGGGCATGGCGGCTGGTCGGGCGGTGTACGTGTATGGCGTGGTGGGCGGCGATGGCTGGGTGACACCCGATCGTTATCCGGCGATGGAGGCCGATGGGTTCGCCGGATTGTCCAACCGGGAGTTGACAATCGACGCATCTCGTCTGACCAGTGACCTTGCGCGTTGGCAGCCGAGCATGGGCGAGGTCAACCGCGACCTCGTGTTCTCTCATCATGAGACGCGGGAGCACGCGATCGAGCTCCTGAGTCTTGCTCAACGCATCGGTTCACCGCAGTCGTTCGAGCGTACGCGGGCCGACGAACTCTCCCACTTGGTGCGGCGTGAGCGCCAGGCGTACTTGCGCTGCACGGGAGCCCTTCTGGAAGCAGGCCGGCTGAGATCGGAGAGCGAGCAGCTCGGCTCGCACCTCGCCGCGGCCCACGCGCACATTGCCATGCTCGAGGGATCGCTTCGGGAGCTCCGCGAGACGCGAAGGTATCGGCTTGGGTGTCTGCTCGCCCGACCGCTGGACCGACTGCGCGCACGCCGTCATGTTGAACGTAACTGATCGATTCACGCGCCAATCGCCGGAGGGTCGCCCCGCCGCCCCGCCGGGGCCATATCTGGTCGTCGGGCTCGGCGTGGCCGGCATCGCTGCCGCCCACGCCCTTGTCGACCGGTTCGGGTCATCGTCGGTGCGCGCATGCGACAGCGGGCAACCCACGCTGGAGGGCAGCTGGTTGCGAGACCGCGGAGTGGGGATCTGGACCGAGAGCGACGGCTTGGAGGCGCTGGCGAAGTCCCCCAGCTGCCGTTGCATCGTGAAGAGCCCCGGCGTTCCGTTCGGTGCTGCGGTCCTGGAGCGTGCCGCGAAGCTAGGCATCCCGATCATCGACGAGCTCGAGCTCGGCTGGCGGCTCTTGCCCGCCCCGATCGCGGCCGTGACCGGCACGAATGGCAAGTCGACGGTGTGCGCCTTGGTCGCGGGAGCGGCTGAGCTCGCCGGAATGGATCCGGTGGTGGCCGGCAACACGGCGTTTGGCCCACCATTGTCCGCCGTCCCCTCCGACCACCCTGGGTTGATCGTTTGTGAGGTATCGAGCTATCAGCTCGAGGGCTGCCCCGAGCTGCTCCCGGACGCGGCCGTACTGACCAACGTCGGACTGGACCACCTGGTTCGGCACCGCACGCTGGCTGCCTACGCTGAGGTCAAGCGCAGGCTGTTCGTGCGAGGGTCGCGGGCGGTGCCGCTCGCCGTGCTCAACGCTGATGACCAGAGGTGTCGAAGACTGGCCGCTGAGATCGATGGTGGCGAGCGCACGGTGATCCGCTTCGGTCGCCACCGGGACGCCGAATTCCGGCTGCTGGGCTGCGGATGGACGCTGCCCTCGGCGTGGTTGGAAGCGCAGACGCCTGCGGGGCCCCTGCGGCTGAACACGCGGCTGCCCGGAGCCCACAACGCAAGCAATGCCCTGGCTGCGTTCGCGCTCTGCCACGGTCTTGGCATCGACTTCGACGCGACTGCGACTGCGATCGAGCAGATGCCGGGTGTGCCCGGGCGGTGGGAGGTGCTCGACGAGGGTCAGTCATTCGATGTGATCGTCGATTGCGCGCATTCGCCCGATGCGATCCTCGCCGTGTTGCAGGCATTGCGCGCGATCGTCTCGCGGCGTCCGTCTTCCCGCTTGCACGCGGTGATCTCGGCGAGCGGGGTGCACACCGGTCGCATCCGCTGGCCGATGGGAGTTGCGGCCGGTCGGCTGGCCGACCGTGTGATCGTCACCGAGGGCAACCCTCGTGGTGACCCCGTGATCGCGACCGCGGGACCCGTCGTCGCGGGCGCCCGCTCAACCGGGAACCGGGCCGTGGAACTGGTGCCGAGGCGCCGAGCGGCGATTGAAACGGCAATCGCCAACGCGCGCCCCGGAGACGTCGTGGCAATTCTCGGCCGTGGCGCGATGACGCGCCTGATCACTGGCCTCTCTGGGGATGGAGAGGAGTTCGACGACCGCGTGGTTGCCCGCGAAGCGATCCGGGCCCGCCAGGCACTCGTGCGACGCCGACCGCTCCGGTCGACTCACCGCAACGAGACGCCGGACCGGAGCCTCATTTAGGCGGGCACACGGCCCGCGTCGCTCTGCGACTTCCGTCGATGCCGCGCGAGATGCCGCCGCACCGGCAGCGATATCAGCGTTGGGCGCCGGTTCGGAGGTGGGTGGTCCCGCGACGTGAACGTCGGCCCGTGCGGCCTGCGTGCGAGGAGCTCGTGCGGCGCTCGGTAGGCCTCGAGGGCAGGCCGTGCTCGAGACCGAGCCTGGTGGCGAGCCTGCTGACATCGTCATGCTCGGCCGGCGCGACAAGCGTGATGCCGATGCCCTTCGCGCCCGCGCGGCCGGTTCGGCCGATCCGGTGAACATACGTCTCGCCGTCGGCAGGGGGATCGAAGTTGATGACGTGGGAGATTCCGCTGACGTCGATCCCGCGGGCCGCGAGGTCGGTGGCGACGAGCGTGTCCACGGCGCCGGATTCGAACCGCGCGAGCGCCTGCTCCCGCTGGCGCTGCGACTTATTGCCATGCATCGCCGCAGCCTCCACTCCCTGAGCGCGGAGACGTTTGACAAGACGGTCGGCACCGCGCTTGGTCCGCACGAACACCAGCGTCAGCTCTCGGTCGCGTTTCAGCTCGCCGACGAGTGCATCGAGGCGGTGCTCATGTGCCACCTGGAGGAAGCGGTGCTCGATATCGGTTGCCGCGCGTCTCGCCGTCGGCCCGCGTTCGTGGACGGCTGGCTCGCGCGTGTATCGCCTTGCCAGCCGACCGGCCTCGCCGTCGAGCGTTGCCGAGAAGAACAGCGTCTGGCGCGTCGTCGGGCACAGCGCGACGATCCGGTCGACCGCCGGCCGAAAGCCCATGTCGAGCATTCGGTCAGCCTCGTCGAGCACCAGCATGCTGACGCTCCCGAGCGTGAAGGCGCCGCGGGCCAGAAGGTCCTCGAGGCGTCCCGGGGTCGCGACCAGCACGTGCGAGCGGGCTGCGTCCCGTGCCTGCTTGACGAGGCCAACACCGCCATAGACCGCTGTCACCCTGAGCGCGCGGGCGTGGGCGATCGCGCGAATGTCGTCGACGATCTGGGTGGCGAGCTCGCGCGTAGGTGCGAGAACCAAGGCGGCCGGTCGCGGGGCATCAGCCTCGATCCGCTCGACGAGCGGGATTCCGAAGGCGAGCGTCTTGCCCGAGCCGGTAGGAGA
Source organism: uncultured Solirubrobacterales bacterium (assembly GCA_963749545.1). Lineage (GTDB taxonomy): Bacteria > Actinomycetota > Thermoleophilia > Solirubrobacterales > Solirubrobacteraceae > Palsa-465. The sequence goes on along the minus strand of CAVVNG010000004.1, from coordinate 95,868 downwards.
TTTCGCAAGCACATCGCGACCATCGAGAACGTCGCCGATGACGTCGCGCTGGATCGCGAACGGCCGTGTGATGCCCTGCTGAGAGAGCGAACCGAGCACGGCGGGCGAAACGCCGAGATCGGCAAAGGACTGCGTAGACATGTAGAACTCCTTGGCGGCGCTGGGGCCGCGAACGATTCGGGAGGCTATTTGCTGACCCGAACCGCTGATTGCGGGACCCAAGCGAGCTGCCTCGCGGCCGACGGCGTCGACCGCTCCAGACAACGTAGCAGCCTCAGCGTCTGTCTCGATCGGCTCGCACGGCGCTCGGGAGCCTGCCGGCGACCGCAGCGTTCAGCTCAGCGCGAGTGGTGGGAACGCTGCTCGGCCAGTCGTCGCTCGGCGCCCGCCAAGCGCCGCTCGAGCTCTCGCAGGTGCGGGGTTGATCCCTCACCCCATCTGTAGAGCTTGGCCCGCAGAAGGGCGACCCGATCCCGGTAGTACCGCGCGTCGGCCTCGAGTAGCTCGATATCCCTCGCGGAGCTCACGGGTCGAGCTCCACAACTGAGCGAGCGCTCGCAGCCATCCGTGCTACAGCCCGCGTTCGCGGGCATCCTTGCTCAGCGCGACGCTGAGCGCGGCGGGCTGTATCTGAGCCTCGAATTCGGCGATCCGCCTGCTGTGTCGCTCCGACTCCCGATGGACGGAGTCCTGAAGCGCCTCCACGAGCTGCTCCAAATGCTCGATTCGGGCTCGCAGAGCCTCCAGCGCGATCGTGTCATCCTTGGGCGCACCCTTTTTCAGCGCCGTGGCTGACGCCTCGGCCGTGCGGCGGATCTGTCCGATCCGCGCAATCAGACCCGCTCGCTCATGCACCGTCTCATCCCTTGCCCGAGCGTTTGGACGCAGACGGGAGGGGCGGATAGTGCCGGCGCTCTTCCTCGGTCATGTGTCGGACGACGAGCCGGCCGGTCTGCACCTGCTCAGCGACGAACTCCGGCTTCTCCTGCCGTTTCACGTCGGCGCGTTCTCGTGCCGTCTTCATTCGACGGCCCCACACCACGGGCTGGGCATTGCACGTCTCCCTTCGCCGGCGCGGTCACAAACGTTCGGGGGAGATTCGCTGCGTCGGCTTGATGAACCTCGCGGGCGACCGACGTCACCTGCCATCACCCACCGTAGCACGCGCAATCAGCGGTTCCTGCGAGTCGGCGGGAGCGAGTCTGGCTCGTACGACGGACATCAACCTCCCCACTCGACGAACGCTACCTCCCGGGGGAGGTCAGGCACTACATCTAGACGACCCAGAAGGCAATGACGGCGTACTGCAGTGCAGCGGCGGCGACCACGAGCAGATGGAATACCTCGTGGTAGCCGAACACCGATGGCATCGGGTCGGGGCGCTGGCGCGCGTAGATAACGGCGCCAGTGCTGTAGAGGATGCCGCCGAGCGCCAGGGTGCCGACGGCCACGGGGCCAAGGCGCTCAACGAGTTCAGGCAGTGCGATCACGGCAATCCAACCGGCCGCGACGTACGTCCCGGCCACGAGCCAACCGGGAGCATCGATCCAGAGCAGCTTGAACACCGCGCCCGCCAGCGCCGCGGACCACACGGTGATGAGGATGATCACACCGAGCGTCCCGCGTAGGACGAGCAGCGCGAACGGCGTATAGCTGCCGGCGATCAGCACGAAGATCATCATGTGATCGAGTCTCCGCATTCGGATGCGCGCACCGGCCGTGCGCCAGTCGATCCGGTGATAGAGCGCGCTCGTGCCGAAGAGCCCGGCTACGCTGAGCGCATAAATCGCCAGAGCGATCCGTGAGCGCACCGACTCGGCGCCAAGTATGAGGACGGCGCCCGCCGCCACGGCGGCAGCGAACGTCCACTGGTGGAGGACACCCCGCAAACGCGGTTTGAGCAACTCATCGTGTCCAGCGAGAGCGGACATGACTGCTGTCCCGCAGCCTGGCTGCTACGCCTCTTTGGGCTCTGGCGTCTCGCTCAGGCGGGCCGAGTCGTCTGATGCTGCCTGCTTGCGGGCGTCCTTCCTGGCCATCTTGACGGCCCGGCGCTCGCGAAGTTTGGCCTCGCGTGCGAGCTTCGCCATCGTCGTCTTCTTGTTACGCGATGCCATGCTTGCCGTCCTTACTTGTCGAGTTTCGGCCAGCGATCGTGTGCGCGCGGGCCCGTAACTCTGCTCTGTGAGGCTGACCTGGGACACGGCCTCGAGCGACGGAGGCGCGAGCGCATCCGTCGCCGTCGGGCCGAGGTTGCTACAGCGCCTCGACGTTCGCGGCCGAGGGACCCTTTGGACCCTGCTCGGCGGTATAGCTCACCTTCGCGCCCTCGGCCAGTGACTTGAAGCCGCTGCCCTGGATCGCGCTGTGGTGAACGAACACGTCCTTGCTCGCGTCATCGGGCGTGATAAACCCAAAGCCCTTGTCGTCGCTGAACCATTTCACGGTTCCTGTTGCCATGTTGCTTTCCCTCCGGGGATATGTGCAGCGAAACTCGGATGACGCTGCTCAGGCAACGACTGCGGAAACGCGGGCACTTAGATTTGTTGAGCCATCGCTCAACGAGTGCCACGGAGTGTAGCGCGAACACGCTCTGCCGAGGCGTTCGACATCGCTCACTTGCTTATGTACGGCTGCCAAGGTCCTTCTGCGATGTACGCGCCGGCCCCTGCCCGTTCGGATTGGCGTGGAACTGGGCGCGCCACTCCTCTGGATCGAACCGCGTCGGCTCGGTCTCCTCGATGAACCGCTCGAGCACCGCGACGAACCGACCCGGCGTCTCGATTTGCGGCAGATGTCCGACCCCGTCAAAGATCTCCAGACGGCTGCCGACGATGGCCTCGTGGGCATGCTGGGCGTGGTGGGCGGGGATAATCGGATCCTGCGCCCCCCACATGATCAGCACCGGTAGCCGCGCGTTGAGATAAAACCGGTCGCTGGCGTCGACGCTCTGGCCGCGCGTGCTGACAACGGCGCGCAGGGTGGCGAGGAATGCTGTCCGGCGATCATGGTCAACGAGCGATGCGTAGCCGCGGGCGACCTCGGCGACATCAGCGTTTGGCTGCAACCCGACGGCGGCCAACCCGCGCCCGACGGCGCTTCCGGCCTTGGTCGCCGCCCGGGCGGTCGCGGCGATGAACAGATCCGCGCCGGGGAGCGCAGCGGCCCGCAAGACCGGGCTCACCTCCTGCCCGAGACCACCGCTGGAGACCAGCACCAAGCGCTCCGTCAGTTCCGGGAAGTGGTACGACAGCTCCATTGCGATTCCACCGCCGAGCGAGTGGCCGACGAGCGTCGCGCGCGTGTGGCCGAGCATGATCATCAGATCACGCAGGCCTACGGCGAGCGCCCCGAGCGAATAGTCGCCCGCGCCAGGCGCCGATGTGCCGTGCCCGGGCAGGTCCGGCGCGATGACAGTGTGACGACGAGCGAGCGGCTCGATTACGGCGTGCCAGTTCTCGTTGCTGCCGGCCATTCCGTGGATCAGCAGCAGCACCGGACCCGCGCCCACCTCGATGTAGGTCACACGGCGTCCGTGCAAGGTCGCCGTCTTTCGCTCGATCGGCGTCATCGCGACACCGCGTCGGTGGTCTGCCTCGTGGTCAGAGCGATGACGTCCGGATCGTTCGTTGTGCACATCTCAAACTCCTATCCGATGATCGGCAGGCGCCGCTGAGCTGAGAGAGAGGGTTCGTATTCGACCCATGTCCTTGGTATACAGCGCTGGGCGCAGGCCGGGCATCGCGACGATCCCGCACCTCTGGGGTAAGAACTACCGAGCTATCAGAGGCACTGCGGCGGGAAGAAGACTGCGACCTCCAGGTCGCTGCACCGAACAGACTTCCGTCAGACCGCCGTGTTCGTCAATCGACGGTGGTGTCGCGGGCGACCTGCTCCCAGGCTGCGAGGTCGGTGCGGACCATGTCGAGGTGCGATGCGGTCGCGTCGACGGCGTCGCTGCCAAGCGGGAGACGCAGGGGCGTCTGCTCTGCGTCGAGGGCTTTGAGGATCGCTGCCGCGGCCTTGGCGGGGTCGCCGGGCTGGGTCCCGTTTCCGGCTTGGATCATTGCGCGCGTCTGGCCGACGGAGTCGGCGTATGTCGCGCTTGGCGCGCTCTCGCTGCTGGAGGCGAACAGGCCGGTGCGGAACGCGCCCGGTTCGACAATCAGCACCTTGATGCCGAACTCCTTGGTTTCGTCGGCCAGCGCCTCGGAGAGTCCTTCGAGTGCGAACTTGGTGGCGCGGTAGGCGGAGAACCCCGCGAACGACATCTGGCCGCCCATGCTGCTGAGCTGGACGACCGCGCCCGAGCCTTGCGCCCGCATCTGTGGCAGGACGGCCCGCACCAGCGCGGCGGGTCCGAAGAAGTGGACCTCGAAGAGCGAGCGCAGTTCCGCGTCGGTCGTTTCCTCGACGCCCCCCACGTGAGTCCGGCCGGCGTTGTTGACCAGGACGTCGATGCGCCCGTGGCGGCGCACGGCGCCCTCGACGACCGTTGCGATCCGTGCGTGGTCGGCGACATCGAGTTGGACCGGATCGACCTGATCTGGGTGGCGGGCGGCGAGTTCGGCCAACGAGGCGGTCGATCGCGCCGTGGCAACCACGATGTCACCGGCTGCCACCGCCGCCTCGACGACGGCCTGGCCGAAGCCGCTATTCGCCCCGGTCACCAGCCATATCCTGCGCTTGGAAGCATTCACGCGTCCTCCTCGCCTCCCTTCTTCGGATTGATTTCGGCCCCCGGGGTTTCGCGTGCACGATGGCGTGCGGCAGCCGCTGGGTTGGACTTGCTGCCCGCATGCGGCGCCGAGCGCAGCACGTCGTCGTAGATCACCTCGGTTCCGGTCATCCGGTCTGCCCAGGCACGCCGTCGCGGATCGCGCAGAATGGCGAGGTATCCGAGGCCGAGCGGAAGCAGGCTGAGGATCACGGCAAACACACGCCGGTTCGCGCAACCGAAGGTGACACGCCGCGAACCGTGATACGTGAGGCGGATGGCCAGGAACCGCATCCCCGGTGTCTGTCCAGCCAGCGCCCAGAAGCTCGCGAAGATCGCGGCGCCGACGATGAAGCCGAGTGCAGTGAAGACGCCTACCACGATGGGCGAGGGAGAGGCTCCGAACACGTTCGTGAACAGCGAGGCGAGTACGCCGGAGATGAGCGAATAGCCGGCAAACAGAAGCCCCAAATCGATGGCCGCCGCGATGGTTCGCGTTGCCAGCCCGGCCTGGTTGGTCTCTGAATCAGGATCTTGCTTGCGAACCATCCGCTCCAAGGCGTCGTCGAGTTCCTCCGTGATGACGGTGAGCCGAACTCCGATGTCGGTGATCAGGCCCGCGCCCTGCGACGCAATCGCTGCACGGATCTCAGGGGCACCGGCAATCCGCTCCACCAGCAACTGGGCCTGATCGCTCTGAAGAAACTCAGTCCAGACGCCCTCTGCGGCGTCCGATTCCAGCACCCGCTTGACGATCTGCGCAACCTCCTCGCTGTCGCGCTCCGCGTCCTGAGCGTGACTCTCCAGCGCTCGCTCGATCGCGCGAACGACGGCCGGACTTCGCAGCGCTCTGACGATCGCCTCCTCGACTGCCTCGTTCATGACGCGATCCACGCCCGTGGCACGCGCCACCCGCTCGGCCCCCTTTGCGCCGACTGTCAGCATGCGGGCGGCTGGCGGTCTGGCCTCATCCGGGTCAGCAGACACAGCGTCAGCGTACGGCCATTTCCGCCCGTGTGGCGGTGGAGACACGAGACTTGCGACCCGGTCGTGCCGCCCCGCGCAGCGACCAGAGAGCGCTCGTGCGACGGCTGGTAGGGTCGGGCCTGTGAAGGGGCTTGCCGTCGTCGGAGCGGTCGCGCTGGTGGTGCTGGCCGCAGGGGGGTGCGGCTCGGGGGCTTCGAACTCCACGCATTCCACCGCGCCGTCGGGCCAGGGGATCGGTGACGGCCTGCGCGCCGCCGGGCTGCGGCCGTGCGTCGGACCAATATCCGCCAGGGGCGACACGTCCACTCCGGTCGGAGCGGTGGGGCCGGTTTCGCTCAGTGTGTACGCGGAGCCGGGGCTTGCCGCCATCGTCGCCAGCGGCAGCTCGGCGCAGCAACACGCGATCGACCTGGCGCTGCTGCGCAACCACGTTGAGACGTCAGTGTCAGCGACCGCCGTCGCCGCGACTGAGCGAGCATGGCGACGCAGGGCGATGAGCGCGGTTACCCACGGCCAGCCCCCGCCCGGCCCGTGTCGGTCCGAGGTGGCGCGGCTGCCCGTACTCGCCGCGACCGAAGTGGTGTGTCCGGATCAGGTGCTCATCCCGCTGGGCCATCGCCCGGCGATGCAGCAGTTCATCGGTGTGCTGTCGAAGCTCGTGGCGGTCAAGTTCACTCCCGCGCAGATCACCGACCTCGGCGGCGGCGAGTACCTGACGACGCCCGAGTCGACCGACGTGACACGCCCTTACTGCCGCGGGGCATGACCTGCCGGGAGTGGTCCGCCATCGGCCGGGCGAATGAGTCTCAGCGGCCCGCGCGAGCCGCACGTAGCTCCCAGAGCTGCCCTCCAGACCTCCTGTTGTCAAATAGCCCGACCGGGCAAATAGGTTGGCGACAAAATAGTCCGCTAAAAAACTAGTCTGGGCTACAATCGGCAACATGGGATTGAAGGCGCATGAGCTGAGCATCGACGCTGAACAGCACGGCTGCTTCGCCGACAATCTCGCCTGGCTCCTCTACAAGGCCCACTGGGCCTTGGCTTCGGAACTGGCGGTCGCACTCGCCCCACTCGGCGTTTCGGCCCGCGGCTACCACGTGCTGCGCGGCGCCATGAGCGGGGAGCACACGCAGACCGAACTGGCGGAGATGGTCGGACTCGACAAGACCACGATGGTGGTCACGTTGGACGAGCTCGAGCGCCAGGGCTTGGCCGAGCGGCACCCCTCGCCCCAGGATCGGCGGGCGCGCATCGTCGTGGTGACGTCCGCAGGCAAGCGCAAGGTCGCCGAGGCCGACAAGATCAGGTTGCGCGTCCAGGCCGACGTGCTGTCCGGGCTACCGACGAGCGACCAGGTCGCACTGATCGATGCCCTGGCGAAGCTGGTCGAGGGACGGCTCGCCGAGAACGTCGACTGTGCGCCGCCGCTGCGCCGGCGGACGCCGCGGTCCTAAAGGCCATCGACCGCCGCGCACCGCGGCGGACCTGAGCGCCGCACCGCGCGTCGGGCGTGGCCGCTGCGCGGCGTCGGACGTCCGAACGCGCGAAATATAAGCTCTACTCCGAGATCATCTACAACAAGATGATTTGCTACGGTGTGTTCTCTAGCAAGATGATCCTCGCACCAAGGGAGAGCGATGACTGAGACCACACATTCACTGCCGGAACGACGCGCGCGGTCGGCGCAGTCGGAGCGAGCACGCTGGATCGCGTTGGTGGTCCTGTGCGTCGGGATGCTGATGATCATCCTCGACATGACGATCGTGAACGTGGCGCTGCCGTCGATTCAGCGTGACCTCGGCTTCACCCAGTCCAACCTCGCCTGGGTGGTGAACGGATACCTGATCACGTTTGGCGGCCTCTTGCTGCTCGCCGGGCGTGTGGGCGACCTGGTCGGCCGCCGGAAGATGTTTCTGTCCGGCCTCGTCGTATTCGTCGCCGCATCGGCCCTGTGCGGCGCCGCCCAGAGCCAGACGGTCCTGATCGCTGCCCGGTTCGTCCAGGGCGTCGGAGGGGCGATGGCTTCGGCCGTGATCCTCGGCATGATCGTGACTATGTTCCCCAAGCCGCAAGAGCAGGCCAGGGCAATCGGGATATTCAGCTTCGTGGCTGCCGCCGGAGCCTCGATCGGGCTTCTAGCCGGCGGCGTGATCACCCAGACGATCAATTGGCACTGGATCTTCTTCGTCAACGTCCCGATCGGCGTTGCCACTGGCCTCCTGGCGCTCCGGCTCGTCCAGAGCGACGACGGGATTGGCCTGCGAAATGGCGCGGACGTGCTCGGTGCCGTGCTGGTCACCGGCGCGCTGATGCTGGGTGTGTACACGATCGTCAAGGCCCAGGACTACGGGTGGAGCTCGGTCCACACGCTCGGCCTCGGCACGGTGGCGGTGGCGCTGCTGGCCGGCTTTGTCGGCTGGGAGCAGCGCGCGCGGAATCCGTTGATGCCCCTTCGCATCTTCCGCTCGCGCAACGTATCGGGAGCGAACCTCGTGCAGATGCTCTTCGTCGCCGGCATGTTCAGCATGTTCTTCCTGGGCAGCCTGTACATGCAGCGTGTGCTCGGCTATTCGGCGCTCGAGATCGGCCTGGCCTTCCTCCCCGTCGCGCTGCTGATCGCCGCCTTCTCGCTTGGCGTCTCAGCGCGCCTGAATATTCGCTTCGGCCCGCGAGCCACCCTGATCCCAGGGCTGATCTTCGGCGCGAGCGGGCTGGCACTGTTCACCCAGGCGCCCGTCGGCGGGAGCTACGTAGGCGACCTGCTGCCCTCGATGGTCCTGGTGGGCATCGGTGCCGGCCTCTCATTCCCTGCGCTGATGACACTCGCCATGTCAGGAGCGGATCCCAGTGATGCCGGTCTGGCCTCCGGGCTGGTCAACACCACTCAGCAGGTCGGAGGCGCACTCGGGCTGGCCGTCCTGGCCACGCTGTCGAGCACACATACCAACAATCTGCTCCACAGCGGCCAGGCGACGGCGTCGGCGCTGACCGGCGGCTACCACTTCGCCTGGGCGATCGGTACGGCGCTGCTCATCGCCGCGCTCGCCGCCGCCCTGATCGTGTTGCGACCGGCGCCTGCGGCCGGAGCGGCCAACGTGCAGCAGGAAGAGTTCGAGGCCCAACCGGCCTACTCGGAGGCGGCGTGATCGACGGCGCCAGGTTGGCGACGCTCAAGGACCCCGACCGGTGAACACGCCGGCTGTGACGCTTCGCGACCTTGAGCCCGCCGACCTCGCGGCCGTTGATTGCTGGTTTCGAGATCCCCAGACCCGGCGCTATCTCGGCGATCCGGGGTGGGTGGCGCGGATGCTCGATACAAGCCGCCGGGCGGTCGGTCAGGAGTTCCGCGGCGCCGTCCAGACCGGCGTGCACCACTATCTTGCCGTCGCCGGCCATCGCGCGGTCGGGTACATCGACTGTGGCACCTTCGATCGCTGCACCGTATGCGCCGGCGAGGGACCGCTCGGACCGATCATCGCCGAGTCGCTCGACGTCGCCACCGGGTCGATCGCATTCGTGATCGACCCGGAGGTCCGGCGACGGGGGCACCGATGCGGAATGATCCGCGCGCTGACCCACCGGCCGGAGCTGGCCGTTGTGGAGCTGTTCGAGGCCGGCGTCGAACCCGAGAACATCGCTTCTCGGCGGTGTCTTGAGGCGGCGGGCTTTCACCTCCGCACGCTGGAGCCGGACTTTGAAGGGATGCTCTACTACCGTCGGCGCGCGGCTACTAGCGGATCTCCATGTGCTTGATCAGCCCATGGTCGAACCGGTAGACGTGATGGACGGTCGCTTCGCTGAGGATCGCACCGTTGCTGTCTTGCACGACCTGGCGGACGGTGACGTCGGTGCGTCCGTCTCGCGTGCGGAGGAAGTCGAGCGGCGTCACGGTCGGATCGATCTCGGCCCACTGTCTCACCCAATAGTCGCGGACCTCTTGGTGACCGCGGACGTAGCCTCCCTCCCAACCGTTGGGCCACTCGACGTCGGCGGTCATTTGGGCCAGGACGGCGTCGACGTCACGCGCGTTGAAGTCGCGGTACACCGCACCCAGCGTTTGCCGGGCGCTGTCGTCGACGCTGCCCATTGACCGTGTGTACCACGCTGCGGCCTCAAGGCGATTCGGCCACCAGGCTGCGACCGCTCGCGACGGACCGCCGTCGCGAGGCGAGCAGCCACGCGCCGATGACGCCGCCGACGAGCGACATGGCGGCGACCACGAACCAGGCGCGGCGGTAGACGTCCAACGTGGCCAGCGGAGAGTGCGGCGTGCCGAGGATCGCGATCAACACGGCGACGCCGACGGCCAGACCGATCTGGCGGAACATGTTGACGACCGCGGAGCCGGTCGCAAATGAGTGCGGCGGGAGCGACGAGGTGCCTGTCGCCATCATCGTCGGCAGGGTCAGACCGACGCCGATGCCGGTGAGCAGGATGCCGCCGAGCATCTGGCCGACGTAGTCCGGCTGGAGCCCGAGGGCCAGCGCCCACCACGCGGCACCTGCCGCGAATATCGTCGAGCCGAGCGCGATCACCGGACCGGGGCCGAAACGCACGGTCAGGCGCCCGGCGACCAGGAACGAGAACAGCGGCACCATGATCGGTCCCGGGGCGATCGTCAGCCCGGTCAGCAGCGGGGACCAATGCCACACGTCCTGTGCCCAGAGCACCCGCGAGAGCAGCATCGCCCCGAAGGCGGCGGAGAAGAACAGCGCCACGACCGAACTGCCGGTGAACGGGCGCAAGCGGAACAGCGCCCGGTCGACGAGGGGGTTGTGGTGGTGCAGGCAATGCAGCGCGAACAGAATCAGCAGGACCACGCCACCGAGCGCCGCGGTCAGCGTCCGACCGTCTGCCCAACCCCAGTCACTGCCGTTGACCAGGCCCAGGATGAGCGACCCCACGCCGCCGGTGACGAGCACGGCGCCGGTGATGTCGGGCGCGGGAACCGGGTGGCCGGGCACGCGCGGCAGTCGCCGCCATCCCACGAGCAGGGCCAGCAGTCCGATCGGCAGGTTGACCAGGAACACCCAGCGCCAGCTCCCGGCAACGAGCAACCCTCCGACCACGGGGCCGAGCGTGGCGGACAGCCCCCCGACCGCGGTCCAGGTGCGAACCGCGCCCTGCCGGCGCTCGGGCTGGAAGGCGGCGAGGATCAGGCCCAGCGAAGTCGGCGTGAGCAGCGCAGCGCCGGCAGCCTGGACGACGCGAAACGCGACCAGCATCTCAAGGCTGGTCGCCGCGCCGCACGCTGCCGATCCGGCCACGAACACGGCAACACCGACCAGGAACGCGCGGTCGCGGCGGTAGCGCTCGGCCAGCCGGCCGAACAGCACCAGAAACGACGCGTACACGATCGCGTAGGCGTTCAGCACCCACGAGAGGTCGGCCAGGCCGCTGCCGTGAAGATGAAAGTCCCTGCCGATCTGGGGCAGGGCCACATTGACGATGAACAGATCGAGGCTCGCGAGCACGACGCCGGCGCACACGATGGCCAGGACGAGCTCGGGCGAGGCGGCGCGATCCGTGGCCGAAACGCCGGGGCCAGAGACGCCGGGGCCAGAGACGCCGGTGCCAGAGGCAGCGCGGGTTCGAGAGGGCTGACTTAGGGATGACATAGTCAGCAACCTAGCACACTGACTTAGCTATCTACAAGTCAGCTATCATTCGAGGACATGGACCACGCACTTCGACTGACCGGATCACTCGCGCCCCGAAGCGGCTGGACCGCAGACGGCTGCATGATTGCCAAGGCGCTCGAGGTGATCCCCACGCGGTCGGCATTCCTGATCCTGCGCGAGGCCTTCTACGGGACCACGCGATTTGATGACTTCGCCCAGCGTGTCGGCATCAGCGAGCCGGTCACCGCCGCGCGCCTGCGCGAGCTGGTCGACGCAGGGCTGCTCGAGCGCGAGGACTACCGCGAGCCGGGCCAACGCACCCGCCAGCGCTACCGCCTCACGGACAAGGGCGCCGATCTGTTCCCGGCTCTTGTCGCGTTGATGGAATGGGGCGGCCGCTGGCTCGACGACCGGGGTGGGCCGGTGGAGCTTCGCCACCGCGACTGCGGGGCACTCGTCGCCACGGAGCTGCGCTGCGCGGCGGGACATACCGTCGGCGTCGATGAGCTCGACCTCGCAGCTCGGCGGCGGCCCCGGCGCTAGTCCCCGGATGCGCTGGTCGCCGAGGGTTACGAAACTTGGCGACGAGCCAGCTCAGCCCCAGACCTCGGTGGCGGTCTCGACGATCAGCTCGAGCTTGGCGACCTCCTCGTCGTAGGTCAACTCGTTGCCCTCTACCGTGGACGAGAAGCCGCACTGGGGCGAAAGGCACAGTTGCTCGACCGCGATGTGCTCGCCGGCCTGCTCGATGCGTCGCTTGAGCTCGTCCTTGCTCTCGAGCTGTCCGCGCTTGGTCGTGACCAGGCCGAGGACTACGAGCTTGTCCCGGGGGACGAAGCGCAGGGGTTCGAATCCACCCGAGCGAGCGTCGTCGTACTCGAGGAAGAATCCGTCGACCGCGAGACCGCCGAACAGCGCCTCGGCCACGAAGTCATATCCGCCCTCGGCGGCCCATGAGGAGCGGAAGTTCCCCCGGCACATGTGCGTGGTGACCGTCAGCCCGTCGGGCTTGTTTGCCAGTGCCTCGTTGATGTGGCGTATGTACGACTCGTGGAGATGCTCGGCATCCTCCCCCTTGCTGGCCATTTGCTCGCGCTGCCGCGGGTCGTTCAGGTAGGCAAGGCTGGTGTCGTCGAATTGGAGGTAGCGGCAGCCGAGTGCCGCGACGGCCCCGACCTGATCTGAGTAGGCCCCGGTCAGGTCGCGCCAGAACTCGTCCATGTCCGCGTACACGGCTGGGTCGATGGCCGCGCGACCGCCCCGGTAGTGGACCATGCTGGGCGAAGGGATGGTCAGCTTGGGCGTCACGTCCTCGGCGGTCAGACTCCGAAGGAACTCAAAATCCTCGGCAAAGATCGGGTGGTCGAGGTGGACGCGCTCGCCGACGTGAATCGATGCCGGCGCGAACTCGATCTGCCCCAGCTCGTTGCGGAACTGGACCTTGATGTCGCCGGGGGGGCGCTGCTCGATTCCACCGAGCTGGTAAATGAAGTCCATGTGCCACGAGCCCCGGCGGAACTCGCCGTCGGTGGCGGACTGCAATCCCACGTCGCGCTGCATCTTCACCACGTCGCGAATCGCGTCGTCCTCGGCCGCGCGCAGTTGCTCGGCGGGAAGAATGCCCGCGGCGAACTCCTCGCGGGCGCGCAACAGCCTAGGCGGTCGGAGCAGGCTGCCCACGTGGTCGGCCCGAAAGGGCGGGGTGCTCCGGCGGCCACTGGTGATCGAGTTCGCGGGCTGGCCCTGAGCCATCTCTACCTCGCTTCGCTGAAAGGGTGCCGTAGGGCAACCTTATCCTGCGTGTTGAATGCTCCCCACCGAGATCTACGACGGGCTGATCGATGGGTGCCGCCGGCCGGTTGCACTCGAGCAGCTCATCTACGAGGCAGCGGAACGCCACCCGGAGCAGCTGCCCACCCGGGCCGTGATGGAGGCCGAGCGCGCGCGCCCGTTGCCCGAGAAACAGGGCCTCGAGTTGGCGCAGGGGGGGTTCGTGGCCGATATCCTGAACGACCCCCGGACGGGACGGCACCTCGTCGAAGCGATGCTGGAGCCGACAGCGGAGGCAGTTGAGCGGCTCGAGGACTTCCGTGTCACCGGATCCGCTGACCTCGGGACGGTGCATGTCACCCGCGACGGGCCTTCGGGGGTGCTCGAGCTGACCAACCCGGCGCACCTGAACGCCGAGGACGGCACCACGCTGAGGGCGACCGAGTGCGCGGTCGACCTTATCCTGCTCGATCCCGCCATCGAGGTCGGAGTGCTGCGCGGGGGCGTCGTCCAACACCCACGCTATGCGGGTCAGCGCGTGTTCGGCTCAGGAATCAACCTCACCCATCTGTATGAGGGACGGATCGACTTCCTGTGGTATCTCGTCCGCGACCTCGGCTACGTCAACAAGATCTTCCGAGGACTGGCTACCGGGGTTGAGAAGCTGTGGATCGCCGCGGTCGAGAACTACGCCATCGGCGGCGCGTGCCAGCTCCTGCACGTGGTGGATCATGTGATCGCTGCTCACGGCTCGCGCCTGTATCTACCGGCGCGCCGTGAGGGCATCATCCCGGGAGCCTCGAATCTGCGCCTGCCGCGGTTCGTCGGCGATCGCGCTGCCCGCCAGGCGATCATCTCGGGCCGCGAGTGGGTGGCCGGCGAGCCCGACGCCGACCTCCTGTGCGACGAGGTCGTGCAGCCCGGCGCGGTCGATGCCGCGCTCGAGGCCCGGGTGGACTCCCTGGCCAGCTCAGGGCTGATCAACGCCGCCGCCAACCGCCTTGCCCTGCGCGTTGGACAGGAGCCGCTCGATCTGTTCCGCACGTACATGTCGACCTACGCGCGAGAGCAGGCCCGCTGTCACCTCAGTCCGGCGCTCGTGCACAACCTGGAGCGGCATTGGAAGGCCCGTGAGCGCCAGACCTGAGATCTGGGACGAGACCGAGATCCTGCCGCGCGAGCAGCTGGTCGCCCTCCAGCTCGAGCGGCTCCGTCAAACCTTGCACCGCGTTCTGAACAGCCAGCCGCCGGTGGCGGCCCGGGTGAAGGCGTCCGGCGTCACGAGCAAGCACGACATCGCCTCGCTCGACGACCTCACGCGCCTGCCGTTCTCTACTAAGGCCGACCTTCACGAGCACTACCCGTTCGGGTTGGTCGCGGTCCCGCGCGAGGAGATCGTGCGCGTACAGGCCTCGAGCGGCACGCATGGGAAGCCGACGGTGGTGGGCTACACCCGGGGCGATCTGGAGACGTGGACCGAACTGATGGCCCGGTGCATGTGGATGTCCGGGGTGCGCCCGGGGATGGTCATCCACAACGCAAACGGGTATGGCCTGTTCACGGGCGGCCTCGGTTTTCATCAGGGCGGTGAGCGGATCGGGGCCACGGTCGTCCCGATGTCGGGAGGGTTTACGGCACGCCAGGCCCTGTTGCTGGCAGACCTCGGAGCCCATGTGCTGGTCGCCACGCCGTCCTACGCGCTGGCGATCGCTCAGGAACTCGCGGAACAGGGGGTCGACATGGACTCTCTGAGGCTGCAACTTGGGCTGTTCGGCGCCGAGCCGTGGTCACATCAGATGCGGGTAGAGATCGAGCGCACCCTGCGCCTGAAGGCGATCAACTTCTATGGCCTGTCCGAGCTGTGTGGACCCGGGGTGGCCGCGGAGTGTCTGGTCACACGGTCCGGGCTGCATGTCCAGGAGGACCACTTCATCGTCGAGGTGATCGACCCGGAGAGCGAGCGGCCCGTGTCTCCCGGTCAGGAGGGCGAGCTCGTATTCACGACGCTGACCAGCGAGGCGCTGCCGCTGCTCCGCTACCGGACCCGCGACGTCGGCTCTGTCGTCGAGCAACCCTGCGAGTGTGGCCGGACCACGGTCCGGCTCGAGGGCCTACGCGGCCGACTCGACGACATGTTGATCGTGCGTGGCGTCAACCTGTATCCGTCGCAGGTCGAGCACGTGCTGCTCGGCGTGCCCGGAACGGCTCCGCACTACCGACTCGTGGTCGAGCGCCCTGGCCCACTCGATGAGGTGACGCTGGAGTGCGAGGCATCCGGCAGCGGCGACCACGCAGCGCTGAGAGAGCGCATCGCGAAGTCGCTGCACCAGCACACCGGGTTGAGAATCGGCGTGACCGTACTCGAGCCGGGATTGCTCCCGCGGAGCGAAGGCAAGGCGGTGCGGGTGGTCGACCGCCGCACTTTGGGCACCGCTTTGACTCCAGAACGCGGCGCGTCGTATCGTCGCCGGCCAGCAACCTGATAGGAGACGGAGATGGCTACAACTACGACGGCCAACCAGCAACTGCTCATCGGCGGGGAGTGGCGGGGGGCAAGTTCGGGGCGCGAGTACGAGCAGACCTTCCCGTTCACAGGTGAGACCGTGGGGTGTCGCTGTTGCGGCGGGACGTGAGGATGCGCGGGCGGCCGTCGAGGCGGCGCAGGCAGCGTTTGGCGCGTGGTCGACGAGCCCCCCGGCGATGCGGCGCGAAATCCTGTCCAAGGCGGCCGACCTGCTGATGGAGCGCCAGGAGGAAATCGCCGGCACGGTCACCGAGGAGACGGGTGGGGTGTTCGGCTGGGGCATGTTCAACGTGATGCTTGCCGCGGGAATGCTTCGCGAAGCCGCCGCCCAGGCTTACGGCCTGGTCGGCGAGGTGATCCCGTCCGACGTGCCGGGAAAGCTGGCGATGGGCGTCCGGGCACCGGCGGGCGTGGTGGCGGCGATCGCGCCGTGGAACGCACCCGTGATCCTGTCCACGCGGGCGGTCGCATCACCGCTGGCATACGCGAATACCGTCGTCCTCAAGGCATCGGAGATCTGCCCACGCACGCACGCTGCCGTGATCCGCGCGCTGGTGGATGCCGGCCTCCCTCCGGGAGCGATAAACCTGATCACCAACGACCCAGCCGACGCACCCGATGTGGTCGATGAGCTGATCGCGCACCCGGCCACGCGACGGATCAACTTCACGGGCTCGACCCGGGTGGGGCGGCTGATCGCCGAGAACGCCGGGCGGCACCTGAAGCGCGTGCTGCTGGAGCTCGGCGGCAAGGCTCCGATGGTCGTCCTGCACGATGCCGATCTCGATCGCGCGGCGGCGGCGGCCAGCTTCGGAGCA
Organism: uncultured Solirubrobacterales bacterium; assembly: GCA_963749545.1. GTDB lineage: Bacteria > Actinomycetota > Thermoleophilia > Solirubrobacterales > Solirubrobacteraceae > Palsa-465. The sequence goes on along the minus strand of CAVVNG010000004.1, from coordinate 79,431 downwards.
TTCTTCCACCGGGGGCAGATATGCATGTCGACCGAGCGGATCGTCGCTGATCGCCGGATCGTGGACGCGCTGTCCGAGAAGCTCGCCGAGCGCGCGAAGGCGCTGCCGGTGGGCGATCCCCGTGAACCGACCACAGCCATCGGACCACTGAAATACCCAGCCGCGCTCGAGCGCGTCACCGGCCTGGTCGACGACGCCGTGTCACGGGGCGCGGAGACGCTGAGCGGCGCGCAGGCGGACGGTCCGTGCTTCCCGCCGACCGTGCTGCAGGGCGTGACACCGGAGATGCGGCTCTACGCCGAGGAGTCCTTCGGACCGCTGGTCGCCGTGGTAAGCGTCGACGGACCCGATGAGGCGGTCCGGGTCGCCAACGACACCCAGTACGGGCTGGCGGCCGCGGTGTTCAGCGAGAACGTGCCCGCCGCGCTAGAGCTCGCACAGCGGATCGAGAGCGGGATCTGCCACATCAACGACACCACCGTTCACGACGAGCCCCAGATGCCGTTCGGAGGTGTCAAGGCAAGTGGCTTCGGGCGCTTCGGTGGCCGCACCGCTCTCGAGGAGTTCACCGAACTCCGCTGGATCACGGTCCAGCAGGAACCCCGCGAGTACCCGATCTGACCCCCGCGGTGACCCGACCCATGACAGACAAGATCAACCTGGCCGCCAAGCTCGCCCTCCTGCACCAGCCCTACCAGCCGGGGATCGTCGGCCACCTGAACGATTACAAGCTGCAGGTCGTCAAGGTCAAGGGCCCGTTCGTGTGGCACAAGCACGACGAGACCGACGACTTCTTCCTTGTCATCAGTGGCCGGCTGACCATCCACCTGCGCGACCGGGACGTCGTGCTCGAGCCGGGTGAGATCTTCGTCGTGCCCCGCGGCGTGGAGCACTGTCCCGACGCGACCGAGGAGACCGAGGTCCTGCTGATCGAGCCCGACGGCACCGTCAACACCGGCGACGCCGGTGGCGAGATGACCGCCGAGCGGCGGACCCTGTGATCAGCAGCGGATCCGCGTGGACGCTGGAGGTCTTAGGTCCAATTACCCCTGGAGACCGGGATCGCTCGGGCCTACCCTGAAGTGAAGATTCGACTTGGGAGAAGGCTCATGACCAACGAACACTCCAACCGGGCTGAGCGCATCACCGCCACCGTGTCATCGTGGCCGGGAGTCGAGGTGGGTCCGCACCGCTTCGGCGGCGTCGAGTTCCGTGTCGGCCGGCGCGAGCTCGGACACCTGCACGGAGACCGGATCGCCGACCTCCCGTTGCCGCGGCGGGTGCGCGACGATCTGATCGCCGCCGGCCGGGCCAGACCGCACCACGTCCTGCCCGACTCGGGGTGGGTGACCGCATCGATCGGGGATGAGGACGCGGTGGACAGCGTGATTGAGCTGTTCCGCCTGTCCTACGACCGGGCCGTCCATGCGCGGGCGAGAGCGGCAAGCGGGAGCCAGTCCGGTGTCTGAACGGCTTCGCATCTACGCCCTCACCGGCGACGACATCGTGCGCTTCACGCTGGACGGCGCGAACGCCAGCGATCCGGAGCCCGTGCTGAGCGGCGCCGGCGCTCGGTGCCTGGCCGTCGACCCCGACGATCCGAATCGCCTGTACGCCGGCACGTTCGACCGTGGCCTGCTCGCCAGCGAGGACGCCGGCTGCACGTGGCGAAACGACGGCCGCGGCCTGGCCGACGACCGCGTTCTGTCGGTCTCGGTGTCTCCGTCTCACAAGGCTCGGGGCGTCTCCGTCGTCTACGCGGGAACTGAGCCCAGCAACCTGTACCGCTCCGAGGACGCTGCGCACACGTGGCAACAGCTCCCCGCGCTGCGCGAGTTGCCGAGCGCGCCGCGCTGGTCGTTTCCGCCCCGGCCATGGACACATCATGTGCGCACGATTGCGCTGCACCCCACCGACCCCGACTGGATCGGCGTGGGCATCGAGCTCGGCGGCGTGATGCGATCGCTCGACGCCGGCGCCACCTGGATCGACCACAATCCGCAGGCCCACAGCGACGCGCATCAGCTGCGCATCCACCCCCTTGCCCCCGACCGGGTCTACGAGGCCGCCGGTCAGGGCATCGCCCGGTCAGAGGACCGTGGTGAGACGTGGGCCAGGTTCGAGGGTGAGCTCGACCGCCACTACGCGTGGGCCGAGGCGATCGACCCGGCCGACCCGAACCTCTGGTACGTCGCGGTCAGCCGCTCACCGTCGGCCGCGCACGGCGGTGGCGACGGGCAGTCGCACCTGTGGCGCTCGCGCGGCAACGGATGGCTGGCGGTCGACGACTGGGGTGACGCGCCACAGCTGCGGCGCATGCCGTACGCGCTCACCACCCTGCCCGAGCAACCGAACGGGTTGCTCGTCGGTCTGCGCGGCGGGACGCTTCTGCTCAGCAACGATGCCGGCGAGAGCTGGACACGCCTGGCCCTCGAGCTCGACGACGTTCTCGGCCTCGACGTATCGCCCGCCTGACTCGGACGTTTACGGCTTCTCGCGCCCGAGTTGCTCGGACGGCTGATCCCCGCTGATCGAGTCCTTGAAACCGCGCAGCCCGGAGCCGAGTGAGCGTCCCACCTCGGGCAGGCGCTTGGCACCGAACAGCAACAGGACGACGACCAGCAGGATCGCGATGTGGACCGGGTTCTCCAAAGCGAGCATTGGTGGCTCCTTTCAATCGGGGCGGTTAGGACTAGTTCGTTCTCCAGGCGAAATCGGGTCACCGGGAGCCGTGATTGGGACCAGCCGTAGGATCCGGCCTTGCATGAACACCCGAGCCGCGCTGTTCATCACATGCTTCAACGACACCATGTTTCCCGAGACCGGGAGGGCCGTCGTTGGGCTGTTGGAGCGCCTGGGGGTCGAGGTCGACTTCCCCCTCGAGCAGACATGCTGCGGTCAGATGCACTTCAACACCGGTTACGCGCGCGAGACGATCCCGCTGGTGCGCCGGTTCGTCCGCGTGTTCGCCGACAGCGAGGTGGTCGTGTCGCCGTCGGCCTCGTGCGTGGGGATGGTGCGCGAGTTCTATCCGCGTGTGGCCGCGCTGGCCGGGGACGCGTCGCTCCAGCGCGAGCTCGACTTGCTCATCCCGCGCGTGCTCGAGCTCAGCGAGCTGCTGATCGACCGCATCGGTGTCGAGGATGTCGGGGCGTTTTTCCCCCACCGGGTCACGTATCACCCGACGTGCCACAGCCTGCGACTGCTGCGTGTGGGCGACCGTCCACTCCGCCTGCTGCAGGCCGTTAGGGGGATCGAGCTGGTCGAGCTCGGTGCGGCCGGCGAGTGCTGCGGCTTCGGCGGAACCTTCGCGGTCAAGAACGCCGACACCTCGATCGCGATCCTGACCGACAAGGTGCGAGCGATCCTCGACACCGGCGCCGAGGTCTGTGTCGCCGCCGACAACTCGTGTCTGATGCACATCGGCGGAGCGCTGTCGCGGCAGCGAGCGGGCGTCCGCGCGATGCATCTGGCCGAGATCCTGGCGCAGACCGATCCGGCGGGCGGTGCGCCATGAGCCGCGCAGGCAAGGCGCCGTCCTTCCCGGACGCTGCGCGAGCCGCGCTGGCCGACACCCAGCTGCGCCACAACCTCGGCCACGCCACGCAGACGATCCGGGCCAAGCGCGCAGCCGCGGTGGCCGAGATGCCCGACTGGCAGGAGCTTCGGGAGGCCGGGCGCGCACTGAAGGAGCGCGTGCTTCGCCATCTCGACGAGTATCTGCTCGAGCTGGAGGCGGCGGTCCAACAGACGGGCGGCACCGTGCACTGGGCGCGCGACGCCGAGGAGTGCAATCGCATCGTCGGGGACCTCGCGGCCGAGCATGGCGTCGACGAGGTCGTGAAGTCGAAGTCCCTGACCACCGAGGAGACGCAGCTGAACGAGGCGCTGGCCGCCCGAGGCATCCGTGCCGTGGAGACGGACCTGGCCCAGCTGATCATCCAGCTCGGCGACGACGTTCCCTCGCACATTCTCGTGCCGGCGATCCACATGAACCGCGAGGAGATCCGCGAGCTGTTCCTGGAAAAGCTCCCCGATGCCCCGGCGGACCTGTCGGATGACCCGCGCGAGCTGGCCGAGGTGGCGCGCAGGCATCTGCGCAACAAGTTCCTCGGCGCGCGCGTGGGGATCAGCGGGGTCAACTTCGCCATCGCCGAGACCGGGACGGTGTCGGTGGTCGAGTCTGAGGGGAACGGGCGGATGTGCACGACCCTGCCCGACGTCTTGATCAGCGTAATGGGCATCGAGAAGGTGATTCCGACGTGGCAGGACCTCGAGGTCTACATGCAGTTGCTCCCACGCTCCTCGACCGCGGAGCGCATGAACCCCTACACGTCGCTGTGGACCGGCGTGACCGAGGGGGACGGACCGCGGGAGTTCCACCTGGTGCTGATCGACAACGGCCGCACCAACGTCCTCGCCGACGAGCTCGGTCGGCAGGCTCTGGGCTGCATTCGCTGTTCGGCCTGCCTGAATGTCTGCCCGGTGTACGAGCGTACCGGTGGGCACGCCTACGGCTCGACCTACCCGGGGCCGATCGGCGCGATCCTGACGCCGATGCTCAGCGGGATGCGCGAGGCCGAGTCGCTGCCCTTCGCCTCGAGCCTGTGCGGCGCCTGCTACGAGGTGTGCCCGGTCAAGATCAACATCCCCGAGGTGCTCGTGCATCTGCGCCGGCGCGAGGTGGAGCGAACGAGCGGCAAGAGGCTGTCGGGGGAACGCCTGGCGATGCGGGCAATGGCGCGGGTGTTTGCCGATCGGCGCCTGTACGAGGCCGCGCAACGGGCCGGGCGCCTCGGGCAGTGGCCGCTCGCGCGCGGTGGCAAGATCGAGCACCTTCCCGGCCCGTTGTCGAGCTGGAGCTCGGCCCGCGACCTCCGGCCCATACCACGTCAGAGCTTTCGCGATTGGTGGCGGCAGCGCACATGAACACCGCGCGCGAGGAGATACTCGGGCGCATCCGAGGCGCCCTGGCCGACGTTCCCAGCGGGGAGCGGGCCGCCGATGTGGCGGTCGCGCGCGAGTACCGCCATGCGTCGGCGATGACGTCCGCCGATCTCGTGGCGCGCCTCGAGGAGCGTCTGCTCGACTACCACGCCACCGTCCGCCAGGTCGCCGCGTCCGACGCCGCGGAGGCCGTCGCGGAGGCGTGCTCGTCGCTGCACCTGGCTCGCGTGGTTGTGCCGCCCGGCCTGCCACCGGCCTGGCGCCCGCGGGGCGTCGAGGTCATCGAGGATCGCGGGCTCGAGGTGAGCGAACTCGACGCGATCAATGCCGCGCTCACCGGCTGCGCGGTGGCCATCGCCGAGACCGGAACGCTGGCTCTCGACGGCCAGGAGCGCTCGGGGCGCCGGGCCATCACGCTGGTTCCCGATCATCACATCTGCGTCGTCGAGGCCGAGCAGATCCTGGGCCTGGTTCCGCAGGCGTTCGCCTCGCTGAGCGACGCGGTCCGCGAGCACCACGCCCCGATCACCCTGATCTCGGGTCCGTCGGCCAGCTCTGACATCGAGCTCTCGCGTGTCGAGGGCGTCCATGGACCGCGGCACCTCGTGGTCGTGATCCTCACGTAAAGGGCGAGGGCGCGTCCGCTCGCGACACTGCCGCCGGGTGGGGCTCGCCCGGGCTCGCGCGTTCGAGTGTCTGCCACAGCGCCCGCATGGTCGGGGCGAGATGGGAGAGCTCCTCCAGGTGCACCTCAGCCAGCTCCTCGAGCTTGTCCGCGCCGGCCGTCGTCAGAACGACCCGGACGACGCTGCCGTTGCCGGAGTCGGAGGACCGGTCGACGAGACCAGCCGCCTCCGCACGGGCGATTAACTCGCTGGCGCTGTGGTGGCGAAGAACGAGGTATTCGGCCACCTCGCCGACGGTCGGCCCGTCGGGATTGGGCTGACCCCTGACGGCGAGCAGGAGCTGGTGATGCGCTGGCGTGATGCCGACGGCTTCGGCCTGAAGCTCGCTCCAGCGCAGAAACCGGCGCAGGCCGGTCCGCAGCTGGAGGAGATGCTCGAAGTCTGTCTGCTCCAGGCCGATGGCCTCGCCGCGCAACCTAGTCACGCTGCGCTGCCAGCTGGACGGCGCGAACCTGCTCGTCGCTGAGCACAATCGTGGTGAACGTGCCGCAGCGGTCGCAGAAGATCCTCAGCCGGTTGTCTGTGATTGGCCGCGGCAGCGGACCTGGCTGCCCATGCTCGCAGGCATGGCATGTGAGTTCGCCAAGGATCTCTGCCGGCGGGTCGTCGGGCCTGAACTCCGCGGTGTGTGAGATTTGGGTCATCTGCACCCTCCTCCGATATGGATATCGTGGCACGATATCGCTACCCGATGTGGTGCTCAAGTCACTCACGATCACCGGGCCTGGTCAGCTAGCGGGAAAATGAGTCCCGTTAGCTGACCAGCCTTGGCGAGCTACGCGGCCGGGTCGCCGGCGAGCGATTCGAGCGGGGTGTCGGGATCGCTCAACGCGTCGATCTCGACCTCGGCTCGCGAGCGGATCAGGGTCTGGACGTGCTGGTTCACGTCCCACACGTTGACGTTCATGCCCGCGACGACGCGACCGTCGGTGAGCCAGAAGGCGACGAACTCGCCGCCCTCGCGGTCTCCGCGGAACACGACCTGATCCCAGCTCGTGGCGTAGCCCGAATATTCCATGCCGACGTCGTACTGGTCGGAGAAGAAGTAGGGGATGCGGTCGTAGCTCATGTCCTGGCCGAGCATCGACCTCGCCGCCGCCGGTCCCTGGTTGAGCGCATTGGCCCAGTGCTCGACACGAATCCGCTGCTCGAAGAACGGATGCCAGGCGTGGGCTACATCGCCGGCGACAAAGACCCCGGGCGCCGAGCTCTGCAGGTGTTGGTTGACGACGATGCCGTTGTCGAGTTCCAGGCCGGCGTCGCGAGCGAGCCCGACGCGCGGTGCGACTCCGATCCCGACCACGGTGAAGTCACAATCGACGCGAGCCCCGCTGCTCGTCCGCACCCGCGCCACCGCGCCGTTACCCTCGAACGCCTCGACGCCCTCGCCGAGCATCAGCTCGACGCCGTGCCGGGCGTGAACGTCCCGATAGAACGAACCGATCTCGGCTCCGAAGACTCGCTCGTTGGGCAGCGTGAGCGGATCGATCAGCGTCACGTCGAGCTCGCGCTGGCGGGCCGACGCCGCGAACTCACTGCCGATCCAGCCCGCGCCGATCACCGCAACATGGCCGCCAGCATCGAGGCGATCGCGCAGCGCATCGCAGTTGGCCAGCGTGCGCAGATAGTGAACGCCCTCGAGGTCGGCGCCGGGCACGGAAATTTGCCGCGGCTCGGCGCCCGTGGTCAGGAGCAACTTGTCATAGGCGAGCACGCGACCGTCGTTGAGAGTGACGGTCGACCCATTCGGATCGACCGCGTCGACCGTGGTGTCGGTGAGAAGCTCGATGTCATGCTCGGCGTAGAAATCGCCCGGGTGCACGTAGGCCTTCTCGCGCTCGGACTCGCCGCGGAGGTAATCCTTGGTCAGCGGTGGGCGCTCATACGGCCGCTCGCTCTCGGAGCCGACGAGCGTGACCTGGCCGTCGAATCCCTGCTCGCGCAGCTCCTCGGCCGCCTTGGCTCCGGCCAGGCTGGCACCGACGATCACGAACGTTTGCTTGCTCATCTGGTTGCACCTCCGGTCTGGAGCAGATCTCGCAGAGTGGCGTGCTCCTCGGCGCACGCCGGACACCCCTGCAGATGCTCGCGCATTCCTGGGATTCGCTGGTCGGCATCATGGCCGGAAAGCTCGTGCTCGACGTATACGTCAAGCAGCTCGAAGCATCGCTCGCACGTGAGCTCGTCCCCGGACGGCCCCAGCAGGCCGGCCAGTAGGCGTTCGGATTGGTTGGTCATGAGTCGGCTCCGATCGCCGTGCGCAACTTGTGGCGCGCGTCGTGGAGAGTCTTGTACAGAGCGCCGCGCGTCGTGCCCAGCCGCTCCGCCAACACGTCGATCGGAACGTCGGCGAGCACGAGCGCGGTCAGTACCTCGCGCTGGTGCGGCGAGAGTTCGGTTCGAATCGAATCGACGATCGTGGCGAGCTTCTCGCGCGCAACGAGCGCGTCGGCGGGATCGAGCGTTCGCGCCGGAAGCGCCATCCACGCGTCTGGGTCGATCGGCAGCTCGCGGTCCTGCCACGCGCGCCGGCGCGTGCGCACCGCCGCCTCGAGGATCGCGAACTTGTAGGCCCAGGTCGTGAACCGGCTCTCGAAGCGGTAATCGTCGAGCTTGAGAAGGATCGCGCTCAGCGCATCGTCCGCGCTCTGCACGGCGAGATCGTCGAGAGCCTCGTGCGAGACGCCATTCAGCATTCCGCGACGCCGTGCCAGCTCGAAGCGCGCCGCGCGAAGGAGCAGCGCGTGAAGTTGGCGCGCGGCGGCTTCACGTTCGGGCCCGCTGGCCCGGAGTGCTGTCAGCCACGCCTCGGCCTCCGTATCCCGATCCGGCGGTGCTGTAGCCAAGCCGTGATGCACCGCCCTGACGGTACCAGCGGCGTAGTTCATCGCTGCTCGCCACGGTCGTCGAGCGGCGCCAGGATCCGAGCGGCCAGGTCGGGCGGACAGCCGCGATCGACGAGCTCGAGCAGCTCGTGCACGTCGATCCATTCGTGCAGCGCGAGCCGATCGGCGAGCTCGGGTGGGAAGCCTGCCGCTCGCAACCGGTTCGCGCGCCACTGAATCCAGCGTGGCAGCTCTCCGAGCAAGAACCTCACAGGCATTTAGCTGCCGCCAGCGATAGGTTCTTACCCGTCCGACGGAGGAGTCTCGATGACTGATCGCCCGCCCCTGCCCCCCTTCACCCGCGAGACGGCAGCGCAGAAAGTGCAGGCCGCCGAGGACGCCTGGAACACGCGCGATCCGGAACGGGTGTCGCTCGCCTACAGCGAGGACTCGGTGTGGCGCAACCGTGACGCGTTCCTACGCGGTCGCGCCGAGATCGTCGCCTTCCTGACCCATAAATGGGAGCGTGAGCTGGACTATTCCCTGCGCAAGAACCTGTGGTGCTTCGAGGCGAATCGAATCGCCGTCCGCTTTCAATACGAGTCACACGACGACGACGGTCAGTGGTGGCGAAGCTATGGCAACGAGTTGTGGGAGTTCAACGAGCATGGTCTGATGACCCGGCGCGAGGCGAGCATCAATGACGTTCGCATCGAGGAGGGCGAGAGACGCATCTTCGGCCCTCGCGAGGCCGGCGAGGAGGCCGAACGGCTGCCTGTCCGCTGAGCTGCAATGGGGCGGTCACTGCGCACGGCCGCCGGGATGTGCGATTCACTGCGTCCGTGTGTGGCACGCTGGTTGATGAGACCAGAATCGCCGCCAGTGGATGCGGCGACTGGGCACAGGTGAGATATGCCCCGCCCGAGTGATCGTGGGCGGCGATATGTAGCGGGGCTGGACGGCCTCAGGGCGGTAGCGGTGGCGTGCGTGATCGCCTTTCACCTGGGTGCCAGCTGGGCGCCCGGCGGAATGCTCGGGGTGGGGATCTTCTTCACGCTCAGCGGCTATCTGATCACCGACATCCTGATGGCGCAGTGGCGCCGTCACGGGAACCTCGGTCTCAAAACGTTCTGGCGCCGCCGCGCTCGCCGGCTGCTCCCGGCACTGTTCCTGATGCTTGCCGTGGTCAGCATCTGGGTGGCGCTATTCGACGCCACGGAGCTGTCCAAGGTGCGCGGTCAGGTGATCGCGGCCGTGTTCTACGTCAGCAACTGGTACACGATCGCCCAGCACGGCTCGTATTTCGCTCGCTTCGCCAACCCGCTGCCGCTGGACCACCTGTGGTCGCTGGCCATCGAAGAGCAGTTCTATCTGATCTGGCCGTGGCTGTTGGGGATCGGCATCTGGGTCGCCCGCAGCCGGGCGCGACTGGCGCTGATGACCCTCGGCGGCGCGGCGATCTCGCTGTGGCTGATGGCCCATCTGTATCACCCGGGATACGACCCGACGCGGGTGTACGAGGGGACCGACACGCGCGCCTTCGCGCTGCTGATCGGGGCGGCCATGGCCATTCAATGGCCGAGCACGACGGCGGCCAAGGGCGTGCGGCTGCCACTCCGCAACGCGCTCGACGTGCTCGGCGTGGTCGGCCTGATCGGCGCCCTCCTGCTGGTGTGGAAGACGGGAACGTTCTCCCACTTCCTGTACCCGTGGGGCTTCTTCCTGCTGTCGTTGTGCACAGTGGCGATGATCGCCGCGGTGGCCATACCGTCGACCCTGTTCGGACTTGTCATGGGCTGCCGTCCGTTGCGCTGGATCGGGGTGCGTTCATACGGGATCTATCTGTGGCAGTGGCCGATCATCGTTCTCACCGCGCCGTCCCACGGCGGTATCTCGCTGACCACGTCGCTTCTCGACGTGGCGGCGACGCTGGTGGTGGCCGCGGCGTCCTGGCGGTTCATCGAGGATCCGATCCGCCAGGGGGCGCTGCTGCGACTATCGCGCCGGCTGCGCTCTGAGGCCAAACGAGTCAACACTCGGCGAGTGGCCCTCACCGCGTCGAGCGTGGCCGTATTCGCGTTGCTGCTCCCGATCTCCGGACTCGTTGGCCTGCTGCCCTCGGCCTCTACCAGTCAGACCACAGGCAGTCCCAACCTCATACCGCTGGCGCCGGCGCCGCTCGGCCCGTTCCCACCGACGCTCCACCTAGCCGCCGTGACGCGGACGACGCAGCGCCTGACGCACTTCTCGTACCCGAAGAGCTCCTCGTGCCAGTCGGTGGTGTACATCGGCGACTCGACCTCCGAGGGCGAGACCTCCACCGACTACATCCCGAACCCCAAGCTCCGCCTTGACGCTCAGCTGGCCAAGGTCGGGGTCAAGACGTTCTATCCGGAGATCTCGGGCGCACGCTCGATCGTCGAGACCTACCAGAACTTCCCCAACGCCGCGACCGTGGCGCAGAACCATGTGTCAGCCGGCTTCAAGGGCTGCTGGATCCTCGCGCTCGGCACCAACGAGGTCGCCGATATCAACACGGGTTCGTCGGTCGGGCTCGAGCAGCGCATCGAGCGGATGATGAAGGTCATCGGCAACCAGCCGGTGCTGTGGATAGAGGCCGTGAGCATCCTCGGCTCGGGCGCGTACGCCGAGTCGGGAATGCAGAGTTGGAATCACGACCTGATCGCGGCGTGCAAGCGCTACCCCAACATGCGCGTGTTCGACTGGCCGCACCACGTCAAGCGGAGATATTTCATCCCCGACGGCATCCACTACTACTCCCCCGGATACGTGGCCCGCTCGCACGTGTTCGCCCGTGCGCTCGCCGATGCCTTCCCGGCCCACAGTCCGGCGCCGCCGGCCTGCCTGATCATCTGAGGCTCTCGGGGACCGGCACGGAAGCCGGGCGGTCGGGCAGGCGCACCGCCCGGAGCTCGCGCGCTCGCTGGTGCCGCGTCGGCAGCCAGGCGAGCAGACCGCCAAGCCCGGGAACCCAGATGGCGATCGCGTGGTAGACGAGCACGGCGCTGACTGACGCCGTCGGCGAGAGGCCGTAGAGCACAAGCGCCCCAGCCAGCCCCGAATCGAGCACGCCGAGCCCGGCCGGCATCGGAATCGCCGTGGCCAGATAGCCGATGCAGTAGGCGATGACCACGGCAGGGAAGCCGAGCATGTGGCCGGTGGCGGCGCAGGCGGCCCACAGCGCAGCCATGTCGAAACCCAGGAAGCCGAGCATGCCGAGCAGTCGCCAATGCGGCGTGCCCAGCTCCCTCCAGGCTCCCTCCAGGCCGGCAGCCATCCCGCGAATCGGCCGAGGGGCACGCGGGCCGAGGCGGCGCGCGGCGACGACGACGAACGACGCGAGCGACAGCACCAGAACCGAGACGAGAATCGGCAGGACGGTGTGTCGCAGATCGTGCGGACCGCCCGGCACGCCGACGAGGAGGAGCGCAGCGGCAACTCCGTTGACGAAGAAGCCGAATGCCGTCAGCAGGCACAGCAAGGCAGCGCACCGCTCGATCAGTCGACGCTTGGCCACACCTTCGCTACGGAGCAGCCAGCCTGTCGCCGCCGCCGACGAGATGTTGCCGCCGGGGAGCACGGCCCCGGCGCCCATCGCCATCCAGGCCACCTGACGACTCACCGAGCGCGAGGGTTCGGGGAAGAAGCGTCTGAAGACGATGACGTAACTCAGGCACGAAGCGACCTCGAGGAGGACGGCCGCGAGCACCCAGCTGGGGCTCATATCGCCGATCTCGGCGACCAGGTCTGCCGGCGGCGCAACCCAGAACAGCAATCCGAGACACGCGGCGCCGAGCAGCGCGGTGAACAATGCACGGCGAGGTGGCCGCAACCGCTGCCGGGTGTGGACGGTGGCCATGCCCTCAGGCTCCTCGCGGGCCATTGACACTGCATCATCGCCTACCTGCGCCGGTTCAGCATCTTTCCCGGCGAAGATGTTGATAGGAGGCTTTACGCGAGGCTGACACCGGGCTCGCAGTCCGGGCGTGCCGACGGCTAGCATCACCGGCCTGTTGTGATGCGAAAGGGATTCGTCCTCACCTGCTGTGGGATGCTGCTCGCGGCCATCGCAGCGATTTGCACGAGCGAGGCGTCGGGGCAGCATGCGTCGCTCGATATCGCGAGCTCGCCGGCACTGATCCCGGCCTTCAGCACCCGGGTGCCCGACTATGTCGTCCGCTGCCGGGCGGTGCGAGGTGTCCAGCTCTCGGTCACGGCGCCGACTGGCGACACCGTGGCCGTTGCCGGCGATCAAGCCCGTACCGGCTCGTTCCGGATTGACGTCTCGCTGTCCAACGGCCAGGCCTTCCCGCTCATCGTCGACACCGGCGGCCGCCGGCTGACCGACAGCGTGCGCTGCCTGCCGGGCGACTTTCCCGGCTGGACGGCCACGCGTGCCGGCCACCCGCAGGCCGCCTACTACGTGCTCGCTCCGTGCTGCCACGGCCGCTACGCGACGATCTTCGACAACCACGGCGTCCCGATCTGGTGGCTGCACACGCGCCACTACATCCTCGACGCCTCGCTGCTGCCCGACGGCGACGTGGCAGTCGGCACCGAGAGCGGCGGCCAGTTCGGCGAAGGGCTGAGCATCGCCAAGTTCAACGAGTACCGTCTCGATGGGCAGTACGTGCGGACGTTCTCGATCCCCGGCGGCATCCCCACCGATCGCCACGAGCTGCAGATCATGCCGAACGGCGATTACGTGGTGGCGGCACACGTGGCGCGCTCGGGCGTCAACCTCCGCCCCTACGGCGGGCCGGCGCACGCCACCGTGCTCGACGCGCTGATCGCCGAGGTCTCACCCCAGGGCAAGCTCGTGTGGTCGTGGAGCTCCAAGGGCCACATTCGTCTGGCCGAGACCGGACGTTGGTTCAAGGGGTTGATCCTCTCCCATCCCGCCCGCCTCGCCGACGGCCGCAAGGCGTACGACATCGTCCACATCAACGCCATCGCTCGCTATCCGCGTGGTTTCCTCGTCTCGATGCGCCACACCGACGCGATCTACGCGATCGACAAGCGGACCGGAGACATCATGTGGAAGCTGGGCGGCACGCACACGTCCAAGAGCCTGAAGATCATCGGCGACGACGTCCCGGACTTCGGCGGCCAGCACGACGTGCGCGTGCTCCCCGACGGCACCGTATCGCTGCTCGACAACGGCACTGGGCGCAACCGGCCGGCTCGCGTGTTGCGCTTCCGGATCGACGCCCACGCCCGCACCGCGACCCTCGTCCAGAAGCTGGTCGATCATCAGACGGGCTACTCCCCGTGCTGCGGAAGTGCGCGCTGGCTGCCGGGCGGGGACTGGGTGGTGTCCTGGGGCGGCACACACGTGGTCACCGAGCTCACACCCGATGACCAGCCGCTCCTCACGCTCGACTTCCCCCACTTCACGTCCTACCGCGCCCCGCCGGTGCTGCCGGGAGTGCTGTCGCGCGCGGCGCTGAATGCGGCGATGGACAGGCTGCACCCGCGTCGAGGGCTCCACTAAGACGTAGGTCCCTCGCCGCCGTGGGCGCTTGCCGTCCCGGGGGTCGCGCAGGCCCTCACGGCAGCGACGACGGCCGCAACTGGTGATCACGGCTCGATGGGCGCCGGACGCGCGCGATCGTGTCCGGCGCCGAGTACGTGAGGTCGTCCTAGTCCCGGCGCGCGGACGAGTGCGGCTTGTGCCCTACAGCTGTCGGCGATGGTGTGTGCAACGTCCCCCCCTCCCCCGACGCCTACGGCGTGCGAAGGTTCCCCGAGTGCGAGCGGACAATCCTGATTCCGGTCCGGAGCCGGGGCGGTGACCAAGCTCTACGGTGGCGTCGAGACCGGCGGCACGTGGTGCGTGTGCGCGCTGGGTCGCGGGCCCGGCGAGATCGAGGACGAGGTCCAGTTCCGCACCGGCACGCCCGCGGAGACGGTGGATCGGGTCGTCGAGTTCTTCGCCGCGCGGCGCAGGCCGGAGGCGATCGGCATCGGCTCGTTCGGCCCGGTCGACCTCGATCCGCGCTCACCAACGTGGGGCTTCGTCACCACCACCCCAAAGCCGGGCTGGCAGCACACGCCGCTCGGTCCTCCGATCCGCGACCGGCTCGGCGCACGCGTCGTGTTCGACAACGATGTAACGGCGGCCGCGCTGGGCGAGCATCGCTGGGGAGCGGGACAGGGGGTCGCGGCGCTGGCCTATGTCACCGTGGGCACGGGGATCGGGGCCGGATTGCTGACCGATGGCCGTCCGTGGCACGGACTCATTCATCCGGAGGTCGGGCACATGCGGATCCCCCACGACCGCCAGCGGGATCCGTTCCCCGGCGCCTGCCCGGTTCACGGCGACTGCTGGGAGGGGTTGGCGTCCGGACCCGCGGTGGCGGAGCGCTGGGGCGCGCCGGCCGACGAGCTGTCCGATGATCACCCCGCCTGGGCGCTCGAGGCGGAGTATGTGGCCCTCGGGCTGCTGAGCATCGTCTGCGTGTTCTCGCCCCAGCGGGTGATCGTGGGCGGCGGCGTGATGGAGCGTCCGCGCCTGCTGGACCAGGTGGCCAGCCGGCTGCGCGAGTACGTCGGCGGCTATCTCGAGACGCCCCTGCTGGCCGAGCGCATCGATGCCTTCCTCGTTGCGCCGGCGCTCGGCGACCGCGCCGGCGTGCTGGGCGCGATCGCGCTCGCCCAGCGACCCGGTTAGAGCAGGCTCGAGATGCCCTTGATCGCCGCCGCCCCAAGGATGACCTCGAGCACGACCCCGACCAGGGCGACGATCACGCCACGACCACGATCGGCCATGCTCGGTTGGTATTTGATCTCGCTCACCTGCGCGAGCAATGCTATGAAGCGGCCGTCCTACTTGATCTTGAACTGGCGGATTGCCGGTGTGGCGTCGGGGCCGGCCCGGCCGACCGCCCGGACCTCAAACGTGTAATTGCCGCGCTTCAGATGCTTGAAGGTCTTGGGCGAGTGGCAGGAGGTGAACTTCGGCGTCGCTGTGCCACGCGCCAGCGCGCACTGGGTGCTCTTGGCAGTGCCGACCGTCTTGAAGCGGAACGTCGCCCGACGTCGCTTCGAGCTGATCTTGACCCTGGTGAGGTCGGTGTCCGGTGGCATGAACTGAAGATTGGTGTCCACCTCACCCAGGGCGGCGACGCGGCCCGGATCCTCGGACGCGACCTCGGCCTCGTAGTCGACCTGGACCGAATAGCCGCCGGCGGGCAGCACGCCGGTGACGACAAAGCCCTGCGAGTTGGGGGATGTCGGCGTGCAGCCGCCGCCGCGCTGCAGGGAGAACGTTTTGCGGATTGGGCCGGTCAGCTCCACGCTGATCTGGATGCAGTCGTTGGCGTCGTTGTTGGCGGCAACCATCGCGCCCGAGAACTGAAACGGCGTGGGCGCGTTGGTGTTGAAGTCGGCGCTCATCGAGCCCACCGAGTCCGCCACGGGTACTCCCGGCAGGGTGTTGTTCGCCTTCATTGCGCTCGCCCTGACCCGCCCGGATAGGCCGATGCCGAAGATCGGGGAGGTCGGAAACGCGTGCACGGACGGGGTGACCACGGTCGACGCCTGCTGGGAAACGTGTCCGCCTTGCCCTCCCCGCCCCTCAACGTGGGAGGCAAGAGATTCTCGCCGAAGCGAATGAAGTTGCTGCCGTCCTTGTCCTTGCTGGCGGTGACCGTCTGATTCAGCGCCTGACAGGTGTTCAGATCGGCGTTGTTGTCCTCGATCAGGACAACTGGTGTGACAGCGCCCGCCTGCGCTGCAGGCAGCATCAAGCAGGCGAATGCGGCGGTTAGCGCCGCGCGAAGCCCGGTCCTCATATGCGCAATTCCTCCAGAAGCTCTGAGGAGTTCCCAACTCCTCAAGGCGAGCATACCGTCGCGGGATCGGGCAGGTCAACCCACGCCCGGGCGCCTCGCACATATGTCCGCGGAGGCTGGCAGGCGCCCTCGCAGCGGCCGAAATCTGAGGCTATGAGAGCACGTGCCCGCGATGCCATCTGCCTGGTGGCGTGCGCCGTTCTCGGCGCCCTTGTGTGGGGCATTCACCAGACGTCGCTGTCACACGCCGCGCAGCGACCCCTGAAGATCGCCGTGATCGTGATCGGTCTGGCCGCCGTCGCGGCCTGGCGTACGTGGCAGATCCGCCGGGCCGAGCGCTGAGACAGCAAGCTCGGCCCGGACGGACGCGCCGGACGGGCTAGGGCTACGAGCCGTTAGCCCCAGCCACCGCCGCCGCCGGAGGAACTGCTCGACCCCGAAGAACTAGAACCCGAACCAGAACCAGAACCCGACGAAGCACTCGCCGAAGACCCAGACGCCGTAATCGCACTCCCCGACGGCGCCACCAACCACCACTTCGCCCCAAACCCATTATTCCCCTGACCCTTCGTCTCCCCCTTCGCCGTATCAGCCACAAAGTAATACAACGGATGCCCCTTATACGTCACCTGCTTCTTCCCATCCGACCGCGTCGTCAACCCCAAATCAGACGCCACAACCCCCGACCCCGCCGACGGCATCGAACTCGCCAACACCGGCGGCCACGCCTTCGCACACTCCCCCGAACACACCGACCTACCCCCCGAATCCGCCACCCACAAATACACCGCCCGACCCGACGGCCCAATCAAATACGTCCCATCCGACCCCTTCGCCGTCGAAATCGCCACCCCACCCGAAGACGAACCCGACGAAGACCCCGACGACGACACCGGCGCCGCCGACGACGAAGACGAAGACGAAGAAGACCCACACGCCGTCACCACCAAACACACCCCCAACAACCCAACCACACCACCGATCACACGCAAAACCCTCATCACCAAACTCCAAACACTCGACCAAACCGAACACCACCCAAGACCCCCACAACCCCAAAAACCTTCCCGCCCGCCGCAACGCGAGGCGCGAGGGTGTTACGGTCGGCCCCGCGATGATCCTCGAGCGTCTCGACCAGCCACCGGCCGACCTCGAGCGACGTACGGGCTGGGCGATCAAGCCCGAGGGCGCGTGCCGCGGGGAGGTGTGCGTTCCATTGCCCACGCCGTTCGACGTCCGCGACCTGGCCCAGCGTGTCGGTATGGCACTCGTGCACGACGATCGACACGACCTGTGGGCGCTCGGTCCGGAGTCCGACGGCCACGTGCTGGGGAGCGCCGAACTCCCGGACATCGTCCTGCCGGATCAGCACGGCGAGGACTTCGCGCTGCGCTCCCTGCGCGGCACCAAGGTGTTCATGATCGCCTGGGCATCGTGGTGAGGCTGCCGGTTCGATCTGCCCGGGTGGCGGAAACTGCGAGAGGAGCTCCATCCGCAGGGGCTCGAGGTGGTCAGCGTGGCGCTCGACACGGGCGGGATCGAGGCCGCCGGCATCTGGATTGAACGCGCCAAGACGACGCATCCCGCACTGATCGACCAGGCGCACGTGCTCGACGAGCTGCTCGGCATCGTGAACGTGCCGAGCGGCGTCTGGGTCGATGAGCGCGGCATGATCGTGAGGCCACCCGAGCCCGCATTCCCGTGGCATCCGCGGCAACCCAGCGACGAGCTGCTGGCCCAGCTACCCCCACTGATGGTGGAGCAGCTGCGCGAGTCTGAGCGGATCAGGATCGAACCCGAGGCGTACGTGGCCGCGCTGCGCGACTGGGTCGCGCACGGCGAGCGCTCGCGGTTCGCCCTGTCTGAACCGCAGCTCGTTGCCCGCTCGGGTGAGCGCGGCGAGGGGGCCTCGCGCGCCGCGGCGGCCTTCGAGGTGGGGCAGCACCTGCAGCGAACCGGACACCCGACCGACGCCGTTCAATGGTTCCGCGAGGCGCATCGCCGGCAACCGGACAACTGGACGTACATGCGACAGGCTTGGTCACTCGCCGATCCGCTTCAGGGCCCCACGGACGCCTATGACTCCGATTGGCTCACCGAGGTCCGCAGGCGCGGCCCGGAGAGCTACTACCCCGCGCTGGAACTCTAAGCCCGCGTTAATCTGGCGCCCGCTCCGGGCCGGATCGCCGATGCGGGTTCGTCATGCTTCGAGAATGATCACCGCGCAGCGCCTGGTCGCGATCGGCATGAGCGGGCATGCGTCCGTGTTCTTTCGCCGTCACATGTTCGGCGCTGAGAACATCCGGCTCGAACCGCACTCGATCCTGGCTCCCAGCCACCGGTCGGACCACGACGTGCCGGTACTCGCCTCGTTGTTCTTTCCCCACTGGGCACGAGCGTTCGCGGAGGGGAACCCGTGGCCGACGTTCGCCACCGATGACCAGGCGTTCATGAAGGGGTTCCTGGCCGGCTACACGCCGGGTCTGCCGTTGTGGATGCGACAGCTGCTGTGGCCGATCCGTGTCGGCGGTGTGCTCGAACGCCACCTGCAGTGCGTGCCCGTGCGCCAGCCGTCGCAGATGCTGGCCGTCGAGCTCCTGCGCACGGTCCCCGATCAGCCGCTCGACGGCCAGATCCCGGCCGAGCTGCGAGCTGCGCTCAGCGACCGGGCGGTGGCGCTGCGCCGCCCACCCCCGAGGCTGGCCGTCGACGTGCTCCAGGGCGGCTACGCCGATCTCCTCTGGACGGAGATCGATCGTGCCACCTCTTCAGCCGAGGCCGAGATCTGGCGTGGACACCTCCGCGCGGCGGTGGGCGATTTCCGACGCCTGATCATCGCCGTACGGTCGGGTGGCTCGGTGGTCCTGTTCCCCGAGGGCGAGCTGTCCGAGGATGGGAAAATCGGCCCGCTCAAGTCGGGGCTGGCATCGCTGGCCCGGCGCGGTCGCGCTCGCCTCGTGCAGCCGGTGGCGATCTCCTACGACCCGCTCACCTACGGCCGAACACGGGCCTACGTGTCGGTGGCTCCGGCGCTCGAGCCGGTACCGCCACGGCTGACCGAGGTGGCCACCCAGGCATTGCGCCGGGCGACCACGCTGAGCGCCGGTCAGATCGCTGCGTGGAACCTGGTGCAACAGGACGGCTCACCGCGAGGCCTCGCCTCGGCGGCCGAGTCATACATATCGCGCGCGCTCGCTGACGGTCGGCCGATCGATCCGGGCCTTCGCGGGCCGCAGCGCGGCTCGGCACTGAGAATCGCGCATGCTAGGGCGCTCGCACGGGGAGCCACAGATACAGTGATCGTACGGCTGGCCACCGAGCTCGAGAACATCCACTCGCCGTGAGCCGCGAGCGTAAGCGCCTTCTGTTGACGGCGGTGCTGGCGATCGTCGGCACGGTCGTCGTCGTGCTGCTGATCGGCCAGGCGGCGCACTTCGCCACCCTGCTCAAGCGGTTGCAGGCCAGCGAACCGGCATGGCTGGCGCTGTGCGCGCTCGGCGAGGTGCTCGCGTACACCGGATACATCGCCTCCTATCAGGCGATGGCCGGCCTCGACGGCGGTCCCCGCCTGAGCCTGCCCACCGTCGTGCGCGTCGTCGGCCTGGCGTTCGGGGCATTCACCGTGGCGACCGCGATCGGTGGACTGTCGGTCGACTTCTGGGCTCTGCGCGAGGCGGGCGAGCCGCCGCAGCTGGCCAGCGCGCGGGTGATCGCGCTGGAGACAATGCGGTGGGCGGTCGTCGGGGTGGCGACCTGCATCGCCGCGATCGCCGTGCTCCTGGGGGTGGGGCATGACGTCGGTTGGATCGTCCCTGTTGGGTGGCTCGTCGTGGTACCCCTGTGCTTCGCTGGAGGCATCTGGATCAGCGCGCAGGGCCGGCGCGAGCGTTTCATCGCCGACACGCACAGCACCATCCGGACGGCACTCGGGATCGCCGTTCGTGCCCTGGTCTATATCCGCGTTCTTCTCAACGAGTCACTCGGGCTCCAGGTCCGGGCGATCGGCGGCGGAGCGCTGTTCTGGGCCGGCGAGCTGCTCTGCGCCTGGGCGGCGCTGCGTGCCTTCGGCACCTCGGTGGCGCCCGCGCCGCTGCTCCTCGGCTACATCACCGGCTACATCGCGGTCGGGCTGCCACTCCCGCTCGGAGGCGCCGGCAGCGTCGATGCCGCCATGACCGGCGGCTTCGTCCTCGCCGGCGCACCGCTCGGAACGGCGCTGCTCGGGGCAATCGCCTTTCGCCTGTTCAGCTTCTGGTTGCCCGCGCTGGCGGCGCTGCTGTCGGTTGTCACGGTTCGCGGTCTCCGCGACCGGCTGCGCGCGGTGGCGCAGGCGCGACCGCCGGCGACGACGAGCGGCCTCAGCGCGGGAAGGTCTCCGGCGCCTGGATCGGCCAGTGCCCATCACCGCCCCATCTGAGCTCGCCCAGTGTGGCGCGCAACTGGGCAGCGCCGACTAGCGACAGCAGCAATGGCACGAGGATGGCGATGGCGCGATAGACGAGCACGGCAGGGACCGCCGTCGACAACGATGCGCCGTAGAGCACCAGCGCGCCGACCAGTCCGCCCTCGGTCGCGCCCGGCAAGGAGATGACCGAGCCCACCTGGCCGAGTGAGTACGCCAGCAGCATCGCCCCGATCGATAACCCGGCCGCGCCGACGGCCGAGAAGGCCGCGGCCAGGGCGGCGAGGTCGCAGACCAGGTAACCAAGGGCGCCGATGAGGAGGAGCGGATCGCCGGCGCGAAGCAGCTCGCCGCTCCAGATCACGCCATCGGCCACCCACCGCATCGCGCGGCGCACGGGACTGACGGGAACGTCCTGCGGCCGCTGACTCCGCGCCAGTCGCCGGCCGGCGTAGACCAGACCCAGTAGCAGCGCCAGCGCCAGGCCCGCAGGCACCAGCGCGGTGGGCAGCGTCACGTGGGCGGGCAGCAGCCCGCTGGCCACGCCGAAACCACCGATGATGATGGCCAGCACGTTGGTGACGACGCTGGTGATCAGAAACAGAGCGATGATCCGGCTGACGGCAAACGCGCTCGGGATTCCAGCGTTGCTCAGGATCACCGCAGCCACGACCAGCCCGGCCGTCCCGCCCGCGGGCACGATCGCGTTTACCCCCTGCGCGGTGGTGCCGATCGAGGCCGAGCTTCGCCATCCGATCCGGCCGGCAAACGCGCTGTGCAGCGCGATCACGAAGCAGGCCACCGAGCTTGCCTCAAGCACGGCCGAAGCCACGATCCACCACGGATCGGGATGGGCAAAGCGAGCGCGGAGCGAGCCGAGACCGGGCATCTCGACAATGGCCAACACCACGGCGATCACGGCCACAAGCAACAGCAGCGCGCGCCACAGCAGCTTGCGCCGCGACAACGCCGTGAACACGTCGCCCGGGTCCAGACCGGCCTGGCGGAGCTGCGCGTCAACGTCGCCCTCCCCCGGTCTCTCGTCGGGCTCGCGCTCGCGCATCATTGGATTATGAGCCGGGTATCCCCACAGCTGACCAGATCGGCGAATAGGAGGGTCCAAGATGAAGATCGGACGATTGCTGTTGAGACTGACCGTGGGCGGCTTCTTCTTCGGTCACGGCACCCAGAAGCTGTTCGGCTGGTTCGGGGGCGGGGGTCTCGAGGCCACGGCGGGAAACTTCGAGAAGCTGGGGTTGCGCCCGGCGCGGCGCAACGCACTGGCCGCCGGCGCGGCTGAGGCCGGTGGTGGCGCGACGCTGGCCCTGGGCCTGGCCACGCCCGTGAGCGCGTCGGTGCTCACGGCGACGATGCTGACTGCGATCAACCGCGTGCACTTCAAGAACGGCCCCTGGGCCACCAGCGGTGGCTACGAGTACAACGTGGTGTTGATCGCCGCGGTGATCGCGCTGACCGAGGTTGGACCAGGTCGCTTGTCGGTCGATCACGCCCTCGGGATCGAGCGCAGCGGTCCGGGCTGGGCCCTCGCCGCACTTCTCACCGGAGTGGGTGGAGCCGTCGGTGCCCACGTCCTGTCCGAGGCGTCCGCCGCGGCCCAGGACGCGCCGGGCGAGGCTCCGGCGTTCGCGCCGGATCCGGAGGCCGCCGCGCCCGAGTCGAAGGCGGCCGTTCCGGATCCGAAGGGGACGGAGCCCGAGCCGGGTTCGACGCCCGCCGCGGCGTAGCTAGCCGTCGATCGTCGAGGCGCCGTGCCCGGTGCAAAAGGTGACGAGGTCCCCTGCGCCCGCCGACCGCGTGCATGTAAGGCCGTGGGGCGTGCTTATGTGCACAAGGTTGGCGCGCGCGGGGCGACTTTGACACCTTTTTCAGCCGCTGAGGGCGCCGGCGCCACCGTCGCGGCCTGTCAAGGCACCCGCCGGCCGCGGGTGACCCTGAAAGCGTCCTTGAGCCGGGGGCTCAGTTGCTCACGAGCTCGGAGGGGTCGCGGCCCGCCGACCGCCGGTCAGCCGCCTGCCGAAACTCGCGCGTGGTAGTGGCGTCGCGCGGCCGGGATGAACACCAGCCACGTCAACAAGCCCAGCGCCAGGGCCAGGCACAACGGGGCGACGAGACCGGACTTTTCCAGCATCGCGCCGACCAGCGCGCCGAGAAACATCGCGATGACCGCCGCCACCCGGCGCGATGACCCGGCGCCGGACCCGCCGGCGGGGCGCGAGTCAGCCGCGAATGCGGTAAGCGTCATCGTGAGGACGGTCGTGGTCAGGTCGGGCACTCCGATTTGGCGGACCGCCGAATTGCGAACGCCCATGGCGAAGGCAAGGAGCGCGATGATCACGTCGCCGGACGGCTTGTTCGGGTGGATGTCGACGATCGCGGCCACGACCGCGGCCAGCGCAATCAACGCGACCTCGATGACCAGCGCCGACGAGAGATGGCGCGGGAAACGGTCACCGAGCCGGTGGCTGATGGCGCCCCCGATGCCCGCGCCGAGCAGAAACGACGTCAGCGAGATCACGGGCGCGATGACCGGCAGGCCCGTGCCGCCGGCCACGCCAAAACCGAGGAGCACCACGTTGCCGGTCATGTTGCCGGTGAACACGCGACCGAGGCCCAGGTAGCTGACCGCATCGACGACCCCGGTGGTGAAGGTCAGGGCCAGCAGCGCGGTGGTCAGCGGATGGAGGAGGTTGGCGGCCGCTTCGCGCTTGAGGTCGTCGAGGCCGCGCGCAGCCGGCATCCCGTGCGGCGTGATATGGCTCATCTCCAGAGTGTCGCGTGCGCGTCGGCGGAGCCCGTCAGGCCGGGCGGCGCCCGAGCGGCTGGTGGCGCGTGCGGCGCAGAATCACGAACGCCAGCGTGCCCCAGGCCACCGGGATCAGAAGGGCGATCGCGTGGTAGACCACGGTCGCCGCCGCCGAAGTGGTGGCGCTGATGCCGTAGAGCGTAAGCATTCCCACCAGGCTTCCGTCGAGCACCCCGATGCCGCCAGGGATCGGCACCAGGTTGGAGAGATAGGCGATCTGATAGGCCAGGACCACGGAGGCAACCGGTGGCGAGGCATCAAGGGCGGCGAAGCACGCGAGCAGCACCGCGATGTCAAACCACAGGTAGCCGATGGCGCCGATCAGCCGCCAGTCGGGCCGGCGGAGGAACTCAGCCGTGTCGCGGATGCTCGAGGCCGCACCCCGCAGGACCCCGTCGACCCTCGGCGGCAGGCGCCCGGTCAGCCCTCGCTCGATCGCCCGCGGGAGCAGAAGGAAGAAGATGAGCACCAGCGTGCCCACCGCCGCCGGCAGGATGGTGAGGAGGGGGTCGCGCGGGCCGGGGAAGATCCCCAGCCACAACCCCAATCCAGCCACGATGAAGGTGATCACGTTGACCGCACTGGTGAGCAGAAACAGCACCGCCGATCGCTGGGCCACGCGATTCAGCGGAGCTCCCCGTTCGACCAGCAGCCAGCCCCCGAGCGCGACGCTGCCCACCCCGCCGATCGGCACGGCGGCGCCGAAGGCGAGCTCGGACAGGGCCACGCGGGCCCCGAAGCGAATTGGTGCCCGGCGGAAGACCTGGAGGAAGGCGAGCACGTAACCGAGGCACGACAGCACCTCGAGCGCGACGCCGCCGGCGATCCAACCGCCGTCCATGTGGACGACGGCATGCCCTATGCCATGCAGGCCAGGAATGGCCAGGATGAGTCCGATGACCATCACGAGCAGCACCCCGACCGTGATCAGTCCCTGGCGCAGACGGCGGCCGATGTCCGCAGCCTCTTGCTGCGAAGCGTTCTCTGAAGGGTCGCGCTCCTCCAGGTCCGGCTCAGGCCTCTGCGAGGCGCCTCTGCCAGCTACCGGCATCGATCACCTCCGTCTGGCGCGGGAACACCCTGTCGACCAGCACCTGGTGCACCACCAGCGGCACCGCCGTCTCGCGTGTGGACTCAGGTTGCGACATGCTCCCTCTCGCGTCTACCCGCACTGTGCGGTTGCGAAGCCGCGCGCGCGGTCACGGGAGCCGAGGACGTGGCGGCGCGCGTGTGCGAACCCCGCAGCAGCGACGCGGCCGCGGCCACGAGGCACGCGATGATCGCGAACACGAAAGCCTCGTGCAGGCCATTGCGAAATGGGGCCTCGATCAGGTGGGGGAAGAACATCCGCCCGGTGATCAGATGCTGGGTGGCCGCCGGCAGTCCGGCCAGGCCGCCCGGCCCCAGCATGTGCTGGATCGGGTTGTAGCCGAGGAAGGCCGAGAACAGCACCGAGATCGGTGGCAGGTGGGCGGCGTGGTAGGCGGCGCTGGCCGAGACCCCGTGGGCCCTCAACCCGGTGCCGACCGCGTGCGGCAACGTCGCCGCCAGCCCGGCGATCATGAGCGTGAAGAACACGCCGATCGAGATCACCTGTGCGGAGTTCTGAAACGTCTGGTTCATCCCTCCGCCGGCACCACGGTCACCCCGTGGCAGGCTGTTCATGACCGCGGCACGGTTCGGCGAGGCGAACATCCCCATCGAGATGCCGTTGAGCGCCAGGACCACGGCAAATACCGGGTAGGAGAAGTCCGTGGGCAACAGCATCAACAGGAGGAAGCTGAACGCGGCGCCGATCATGCCTCCGCTGGCGAATAGGCGCGCGCCGAAGTGATCGGACAGGTAGCCCGAGACCGGGCCACTGGCCAGCATCCCGACGGTCAACGGGAGCATGTAGATGCCCGCCCACAGCGGCGTGTCGGTGAACGCGTAGCCGTGCAGCGGGAGCCAGATGCCCTGGAGCCAGATGATCAGCATGAACATGAGGCCCCCGCGAGCCACCGCCGCGAGGAAGGTCGACAGCGTTCCGAAGGTGAACGCCCGGATGCGGAACAGCGGCAGGCGGAACATCGGATCCCGCACCCGGCGCTCGATCACGCCGAAGGCGGCGAGCAGAAGCACGCCGACCGATAGCAGGAGCACGACCCTCGGGCTCGTCCAGCCCGTCGGGCTGCCCCCGTACGGCCGGATGCCGTAGGTCACCGCCACCATGACCAGGATGAGGCCGAGGGCGAACGTGACGTTGCCCCACCAGTCGACGCCGGCCCGCTTGTGCTCACCGATCTCTCTGAGCTTGAGGTATGCCCAGACGGTGCCGAACAGACCGACGGGGACCGAGATCAGGAACACCATGCGCCAGCTGATCGGGGCCAGCAGCCCGCCGAGGACCAGGCCGACGAACATCCCGCTCACGCCGACGATGTTGTTGATGCCCAAGGCCATGCCACGCTGGTTTTCCGGGAAGGCGTCGGTGATGATCGCGGCGGCGTTGGCCATCAGGCACGCGCCGCCGATGCCCTGCACGATCCGGAAGCCGATCAGGTAGTCGGCCCCGGCCCGGCCCTGCAGCCAGTCGATGGTCAGCAGCAGCGACGCCGCGGTGTAGATGACGAAGCCGAGGTTGTAGATCCGCACACGCCCGAACATGTCCCCCAGCCGGCCGAGGCTGACGATCAGGACGCTCCCGACGATCATGTAGCCGAGAATCATCCACAGCAGGTAGAAGCTGTTTGCCGGCACCAGCGGGTCGAGATGGATGCCGCGGAAGATGTCCGGCATAGCGATCAGCGTGATCGAAACATCGAGCGTCGCGAGTAGGATCGCCAGCGTCGTGTTGGACAGCGCGATCCACTTGTAGCGATCGTCGTACGTTTCGCGGTGGACGGTCGACATATCGATTGCCCTAACCATAATAGACAGGTAACCTGCGCAGTCTGCCTGTTCTTTCTTAGGATCCCTCGTGGCGAGAAAAACCGCAACCCCACTCATGGCGACCGAGCTCCGCGTCGTCATCGGCCGGCTCGTCCGGCGTCTGCGTGCGGAGAACACGTTCCCCCTCTCGCAGGCCGTGGTCCTGGCGCGTCTCGACCGCGAGGGGCCACGCAGCGTCAGCGAGCTCGCGACCGCCGAGCGCGTCCGGGCGCAGTCGATGGCCCAGACGGTCTCCGATCTGGAAAGCGATGGGCTGGTGCAGCGCCGGCCCGACCCCGAAGACCGGCGGCGTGCTCCCGTCGAGCTGACCGAGGCCGGGCTGCGGGCACTTGAACTCGACCGGGAACGCCGGGAGGGATGGCTGGCCCAGGTCATCGAGAACGATCTCACCCAGGAGGAGCAGAAAACGCTCCGCGAGGCCATCGAACTGCTCCGGAGGCTGGCCGAGAGCTGACCGGCGCCCGGTGCCCGGGTTCAGGCCAGGGCCCGGACCCCGCGCTTGGCCAGCTGCCCGGCGACGATCACGCGCTGGACCTCGCTCGTGCCCTCCCAGATCCGCTCGACCCGCAGCTCACGGAAGAAGCGCTCGGCCACGTTCTCGCGCATGTAGCCGCGGCCGCCGAAGATCTGCACGGCGCGGTCGGCGACGCGGCCGGCCATTTCCGAGGCATACAGCTTGACCATCGACGCCTGGCCGTGCTGGACCTTCGGGTCGCGTCCCTCGTCGACCCCGCGCGCCAGCTCGTACAGGCCGGCACGGGCGACGAACAGCTCGGTGAGGCTGTCGGCCAGCATGGCCTGTATGAGCTGGAAGTCGATCACCGGCTGGCCGTAGACGACTCGCTCCTTGGCAAAGCGCGTCGCCTCGTCGATCAGCCGTTCCGCCGCACCCACACACCGCGCCCCAATCATGATCCGCTCGAAGCGAAACCACTCGTAGGCGAAACTCATCCCGTGACCCTCCTCGCCGATCAGGTTGGCGGCCGGCACTCGCACTCCGTCAAAGGCCACGATCGGATGATGGTGCGACAGCGTGTGCGAGTACTCGGGGGTGCGAACGACGCTGACGCCGTCCGAGGGCAGATCGACGACCAGCATCGCGTGCTCGCCTGCGTGCGAACCATTGGTCAGCTTGCCTTGGAAGAACGCGTAGGTGGCCTCGTTGAAGGAGGTCACGTGCCATTTGACGCCGTCGAGCACGTACTCGTCGCCGTCGCGGCGGACGGTGGCCTCGATCGCGTCGACGTCGGAACCGGCGCGCTCCTCGGTGATCGCGTAGCACTCGCCCGCGTCTCCGGAAATCGTCGGGCGCAGGTAGCGCTCGAGCTGGTCGTCCGTGGCCACCGACGGCCACCACTGGGGCGGCGTCGAGACCATCCAGGCCAGCCCGTTGGTGATCCGGCCCACCTGCTCCTGGACCAGCACCTGCTGCAGCATCGTGTAACCGCCCCCGCCCAGCTCGCGCGGCATGTTCGTGGCCAGCAGGCCCAGCTCGCGGGCCTGGGCGGCGAACCTCTCGGCCGGCTCGGGTGGCAGCTCGCCGTGGTTGCGCTCGGCCTCGACCTCATAGGGGATGAGCTGGTCGACGAAAGCTCTGGCCCGCTCGGATACCTCCAGGTCGCGCTCACTCAGCTGGTACACGGGCATTGGCTCCTGTCGTCACGGGTCGGTCGGCGCGGTGTGGCGTGAAGCTCGGGCCGGAGCCGCTGCGGGCGCACATCCGCAACGGCCCCGACCTCGATGCTTGACTGAACGTTCAGTCTATGGGAATGTTCGCTTGTGGACGGTGCCGGTGTCAACCCGACAAGCGCGGGGGCTGATGCGGTGGTCGTCGGCGGGGGCACGGTTGGCGGCTGGAGCGCGTACTTCCTCAAGCGAGCGGGCCTCGATCGCGTCGTCCTCATCGACCAGTCGCGGCTGGGGTCCGGCGCCTCGAGCCGCGCCGCCGGCATGGTCCGCGCCCAGGGCGGCACCGGTGTGTCGGTGCGCCTGGGCATTTGGTCACGCGACTTCTACCGCCGCCAGCGTGAGGAGATCGGCGTCGACTCCGGCTTCGTCGAGCAGGGGTACTTCATGCCGGCGTTCGACGAGGTCGGTGTGGCAGCCGCCCACGAGCGGCTCGCCCTCCAGCATGCTGCGGGCTTGGACGAGGCCCGGTGGCTCGACGCCGCGGAGGGTGAGGAGCTCAATCCGACCCTGGCCCGCGGGGCGTGCCTCGGCGGAACCTACGCGCCCGGCGACGGGTATCTCGATCCACCGCGCAACGTCACCGCATACGTGGCCGCGCTGGCTCTGACCGGGGTCGAGGTGCTCGAGGGCGTGGCGTGCCAGGGGCTAGCCGCCGCCGGCGGGGCGGTCACCGGGGTCCGCACCGATCGCGGCACCATCGCCACCGAGCGCGTTGTGCTCACCGGCGGCCCGTACCTCCGCGAGGTGGGCCGGCTCTGTGGCATCGAGATCCATTCACAGCGCGCTCCTCACCAGGTTGCCGTCACCGAGCAGCATCCCGCCTTCGCCCCCCGCGCGTTCGGGCCGATGGTGTTCGATGTCGACGAGGGGATGTACTGGCGTCCGGAGGACGGCGGCCTGCTCTTCGGCATGTCCAACGCCGACGATCTGCCCGGGGAGGCTCACGAGGTCGACTGGCCCTACCTCGAGCGGATCCGGGATCGGCTGGGCCGGCTCGTGCCCCTCAGCGACGGGCTCCCGCTGCGCAAGGTGTGGGCGGCCACGATCGACTTCACCGTCGATCACCGCCCGATTGTCTCGCCGGCGCTCGCGCCCGATCGGGTGATCGACGGCATGACCGTCGCCGCGTCCGGCGGGCACGGGATGATGTGGGGCCCCGCCGTAGCTCGCGTGGCGGCCGACCTGGCGCTGGGCTCCGACAGTGGCGTGCTCGGACCCGGGATGCTTCAGGAGCTGAGCATGGCGCGGTTCGACGCCGGCGGTGCCAGCCGCCTGCCCGCGGACCCGCTGGCGGTGACGACGGCTGGCGACGCCTGAGGCGGCGGGCTCAGCCCGCCGCGCGCGGTTCGACGAAGGCGTCGAGAGCCACCGCACCGTGCTCGCTGCAGCGCAGCGGGTTGACGTCCACGGCACCTAGCTCGGGGCCGAGTTCGACCGCGAGCTGCGACATGGCCACGACGGTGGCGAGGAGCGCGTCCATGTCCACTCCCGGCCGCCCTCGCGCCCCGGCCAGGATCGGCGCCAGCGTCAGGCCCGCGAGCAGCCGGGCGGCGCGGGCCTCGTCGATCGGGGGCAGCGCGACGAAGCGATCGGCGATCACTTCCACGAGCAGTCCGCCGGCCCCGACCACGACGACCGGACCGAGCATCGGATCGTCGACGATGCCCAGAGCTAGTTCGACTCCCTCGCCGGCCATCTCGGCGACGAGTGTGCGGGGCCCGAGCGCGGCGGCCATCTGGTCGTAGGCGGCCGCCACCGAGTCGGGCGAGTCGAGACCCACGACAACGCCGCCGACGTCGGACTTGTGGGCGATGTCCGGGTTGTCGGTCTTCAGCACGAGCGGGTAGCCGATCCGCTCGGCCGCGTCGACCGCCTCCTCGCGCGTGGCGGCGGCGATCGTGTGCGGGTAGCGGAGTTCGTACTGCGACAGGAGCTCGATCGAATCGAGCCCGTCGAGCGGCTGGCCCGAGCGCAGCCGCTGCCGCCAACGGTCGCGGCGCGGCTCGTCGATCCGGGGGCGGACCGACTCAGCCGCGACCACGCCGGCGCGCCGCGCCTGCCACTCGAGCAGATGGCCGATGGCGGCCAGGCCCGAGTATGTGCCCTCGAGGATCGGGATCCCGTCGGCGCGCAGGGCAGACGCGGAGGCGCGATCGAGTGCGCTCGGGATGTTGCTGATCAGACACACCGGGAGCTCAGTACCGCTCCAGGCGCGCCGCAGCGCCACCCGATACTCCTCGTCGCCGTCATATTCGGGCACGAGGTCGACGCACAGCGCGACCGCGCCCACGGCGGGATCCTCAGCCATGGCCAGCAGCGACGAGCTGAACAGCCCCGCCGTATCGGCTCCCCGACCCCACACATCGAGCGGGTTGGTGACCTCGAGGCCCGGGTCGAGCAGCTCGGACAGCTTGCTCTGCGTCGCCGGCTGCAGCGGCGGGAAGCTCACGCCGAGCTCGTGGGCCACGTCGGCAGCCAGCGTGCGCTCGGCTCCGGAGTCGTGGACCGTGGCCAGACCGAGCGGCCCACTCACCCCGCGCGATGCCGGCGCCGGAACGCGGCGACCGGCGGCGAACAGCTCGAGCGTGTCGAGCAGCCCGGGCAGGTCAGGGACGCGCACGACTCCCGTGGCCTCGCACAGAGCCTCCCACGCGGCATCGTCGCCGGCCAGTGCACCCGAGTGCGCGGCGACCATTGCGCGACCGGCGGGCGAGCCACCCACGGCCAGCATCACGACCGGGACATCCTGCGCCGCCGCACGCCGCAGAGTCCGAACCAGACGAGCTGGATCGCGCGCCGTCTCAAGCAACAGGGCAACGACGCGGGTGTCCTCGAGATCGAGCACGTACTCGAGGTATTCGGCCGTCGTTGTGGCGAGCTCCTGCCCGGAGGAGACCACCGTGGTCCAGCCCAGCCGGCGGTCGGCACGCAGGATGGCCGAGAAAACCGACCCCGAGTGCGTGATGCAGGCAACCGGACCCGCGGGCAGCGGATCGGGCTCAAGGTAGCCGACGGCCCGCAGGCCACGGCTGACGTTAATGAAGCCCATGCAGCCGCCGCCACACACGGCCATCCCGTGCTTCCGAGCCGTCGCCGCGATCCGCCCCCGAAGCGACAGCGGGCCGGTGGCGAATGGATCGTCCTGATCGACGACGCTGCCGAAGATCACCGCGCTGCGATCGCCGCGGCGCGCCGCCGACTCGAACTGTTCCTCGAGCGCGTGGTCGCCGACGGCGAACAGCACCAGGTCCACGGGCTCGGGCAGGTCCTCGAGCGATGACACGCAGTCGTGGCCGGCGATCTCGGAGTAACGCGGATTGATGAGGTGGATGCGCGGACGCGACGGGCTGCGCTCGAGCTCGACGCGCACCCGCTCGCCAAAGCTCCCGGCCCGCGGGCTGGCGCCGACGACGGCTACGCTTCGGGCCTCGAGCATCGCCCGGAGTGCTGGCCGGTCGATCGCTTCGTCTTCGATCACCAACCGGTCAAGGTTTGAACTCATCGAGTGGCTCCGTTTGCGCGCGTCCCGGGGTCGTTTGACTGAGCGTTCAGTCTAGGCGCCTGCTAGGCTAGCGACAAGACACGGCAAGGCTCTGCGGCCGGTTGAGCGCCGCCGAGCGGGAGGTGCGGGCACGACGTGGCCAGCGCGGAGATCCAACATCAGCTGACCGAGGCCGACGCGCCCCGGCGCGACCAGATCCTCGCCGCGGCACTCGATGTCATCAACGAGCGGGGGTTCCCCGACACCCGCGTGGCCGACGTCGCCGAACGCGCGGATGTCAGCGCGGGCCTGATCATCTACTACTTCAAGACCAAGGATCACCTACTGGCCGAGGCGATGCGCTCGGCCGAGGACCGCTGGTACGCCGAGGGCGCGCGCCGCACCGGCAAGCTCTCCTCCGCGGTGAAGCGGCTGGAGGAGGTCATTGCGATGACCTTTATCCCTGACGAGGACAGCGACTCGGGCGAGTCCTGGTCGGTGTGGCTCGACCTGTGGGCCGCCGCCGTCCGTCAGCCCGAGGTGCGGCGGGTCCGCGAGGAGTTCGACGAGCACTGGCGCGAGACGATCCGCACGATCGTCCGCGAGGGCCAGGCCTCGGGGGAGTTCAACGACCTCGACGCCGACGACTTCGCCGTCGGGTTCTCCGCGCTGCTCGACGGACTGGCGATCCAGGTCGCCCTGGACGATTCGGCCGTCCCGCCGCAGCGCGCGGTCGAGCTCTCACTGAACTTCGCCGCCGCGCAGCTAGGTTTCAGTCGGCGGCGAGCCCGCGCCCGGCGCCGTAGCGCTCGCTGACGTCGCCGGCTCGCCGGTCGGGGCGCTGGTCAGATCGAGCAGCTGATCGCCCAACGTCTCGTCGTGGATCTCGGCCACGCTGACACCCGGGTCGGGCAGGACTCGCAGCGCGTCAGCGGGTAGGCCGACGTTGACCGCGGTGCCCTGGCTGAAGGGCATTGCATCGCCGTCGTTACGAACGAGTGTCTGCAGGCTGGCCCCGCTGGCCAGCCTGACGAAGATCTGAGTCGTCGAGCCCAGGAACACCACCCGCTCGACCATTCCCGGCACGCGATTGGCTCCGCTCGAGTCATACCGGTGCAGCTGCACGCGCTCGGGCCGGATCGCCACCTTGACCGAGCCACTCGCGCCCGTCTCGCCGGCCGTGGCGTCGAGCTCGAACTCGCCGAGCTTCAGCCGGCATGGGCCGCCGTTGGCCGAACGCTCCGCGTGGGCATCCATCAGGTTCGACACGCCGAGGAAGTCAGCCACGTAGGCGTCATTGGGCTCGTTGTAGACCTGCTCGGGCGTGCCCAGCTGGGCAATGCGGCCGTTGGTCATGACCGCCAGGCGGTCCGACATCGTCAGGGCCTCTTCCTGGTCATGGGTCACGTACAGGAAGGTGATCCCGACCTGCTTCTGGAGCGCCCCCAGTTCGACCTGGAGGGTGCGACGCAGCTTGGCGTCGAGCGCGCCCAGGGGCTCGTCGAGCAGCAGCACCGACGGCCGCAGCACCAGCGCCCGGGCCAGGGCGACCCTCTGCTGCTGGCCGCCCGAGAGCTGATTGGGCCTGCGCTTCTCATAGCCGCCGAGCTGAACCAGCTCGAGGGCCTCGCTGGCCCGCTGGCTGACCTCCTTCCTGGGCACCGACTGGTACTTCAGGCCGAAGGCGACGTTTTCGGCCACGCTCAGAAACGGGAACAGGGCGTAGCTCTGGAACACGGTGTTGACCTGTCGCTTGTTGGGCGGCCACTTGCCGACATCCACGCCGTCGAGCAGGATCTTGCCGTCGGTCGGGGCCTCGAAGCCGGCCACCATACGCAGCGTTGTCGTCTTGCCACAACCGCTCGGACCAAGCAGGGAGAAGAACTCGCCCGTCTCGATCTCCAGCGAGATGCCGTCCACTGCGGTGACCTCATCGAACCGCTTGGTCAGCGTCTCGAGCTTGACATGTCCTCCAGCCATCCCTCAGTCCTCTCTACATTCCGGCGATGCTGGTCAGAGCCTCCGTGCTGCCTGTGGTCCGTTCGCCTCTTGTCCACAATCGGTAGGCGACATAGCCGATGATGGCGACCCCCACGGAGAAGACAAGCATGATCGTGGCCAGAGCATTCAGCGCTGGCCCGGCCAGCCCTCCGTGGACGTTGGAATAGATCAGCACCGACATCGGCTGAGTGTTGGCCGTCGAGGACAGCTGCTCGACGATGACGAAGTCGTCGACGGTGCTGGCGAACACGAGCACCGCGCTGGCGAAGATCGCCGGCATGAGCATCGGCAGCAGCACCCGGCGGATGGCGCCCATACGTGACGCGCCGAGGTCGGCCGCAGCCTCCTCGTAGTCCTTCCCGATGGTGATCAATCGCGCGCGCACGATGATCGCCGGCCAGGAGATGTTCCAGACGACGAGGCCTGCCACCTCGGCCGTCGTCCCGAGACGCAGGAAGGTCAGCAGCTGCGTGACGACGAAGAACAGCGCCACGGCCAGCAGCAGTTCTGGGACCACGAACGAGAAGATCATCACGAAGTTGAGCCCCGAGGAAGTCCTGGCCCGCCAGCGATCGATCCCGATGGCGAAGGCCACGCCGAGCGGGACGGTGAGCACCGTCGTGATCGCTCCGAGCTTGAGTGTCTGCACTACCGCGTGGTGGAGGCTCGGGTTGTGCAGCACCGACTGCGTGGTGTTGCCCGTGTACCAACGCATCGAGAACCCCTGCCAGGTCGCCTGCGAGGCGCCCTTGTTGAACGAGAACAGGACGGCGATCCCGATCGGCAGGATGGACCACGCGACATAGATCCAGGTGAAGCCCTCGAGGACCAGCGGCCGCCGCCACGGGTTGCCCCTCGGGCCGCGCCGGCGCTGGGCCACGGCGCCTTCGGCCGGGCGAGCGACGGTCGATTCGCCGGCGACGCTGGCCATCAGGCGTACCGCCTCGACTCTCGAGCCGTGCTGAACACGTACCAGGCCATCGGGATCAGCAGCACGATGAGGAGCATCAGCGACAGGACCGCGCCCTGCCCGGTCTCGCCAGGCGCGTTGAGCTGGCCCTCGATGACGTTCCCGATCATGGTTGTCCCGGGTGCCCCGGACATGAGCTGGTTGGTGAAGTAGTCGCCCAGCATGGGCAACGCCGTGATGAACGCCCCGGCGATGATCGTCGGCTTGCTGAGCGGCACCGTCACGCGCCAGAACGTGCGCCATTTTCCCAGCCCGAGATCGCGCGCGGCCTCGAGCAGGCTGGTGTCGATCCGATCCAGGCCGGCGTACAGGACGAGGATCAGATACGGAATGTAGCCGTATACGAGACCCATGATCACCGTCACCGACTTGCCACCCAGCCAGTCGGTCGAGCCCGGGAGCCCGAAGAACGACAGCGCGCTGTTGAAGAAGCCGTTCTGCTGGAGCAGATCGATCCAGGCCAGCATCCGCATCATGTAGCTGACCCAGAAGGGGGCGATCAGCAGGACCAGGAACAGCGTCTTGCGCTTGCCCGCGTAGCGCGAGACGAAGTAGGCCACCGGGTAGGCGATGGCCAACGAGATGGCGGCCGCGATCACCGTGTAGAGGAGCGTCCGCAGCGCCGGCGAGCCGATGAACGAGCCGCTGCCGAAGATGTCGTTCCAGACGACGGTCAGGTTGCTGCTGGACCACTGGAGCGGATTCCAGACCGGGACCGCCGTCTGAAAGAACGAGTTGACCTGCCCGCCGGCCACGGCGAGCATGACGTAGAACGGCAGGACGAACAGGAGGATGAGCCAGATCGCCCCGGGCGCCGCCAGGCCCATCCACAGCCAGCGGGATCGCCGGCTATAGGACTCAGTGCTGCTAGGCACCGTCCCTTCCTACAGACCCTTTGAGAACGAGTTCCAGGTGCTCTGCCACAGCGAGTTTGCGTTCTGGGGAAGCTCGAGCTCGAGCACGCCCTGGCGGAAGTACGACGGCAACACCACGGTTGAGGTCAGCTGCGGCGCAAGCAGCTTCTCAGAGATCAGCCGCTGCGGGGTGAACTGGTTCAGCGGCTGCATATAGCCGACGTAGCTGTAGTTCTCGAACGCATTGTTGACATCGAGCATGTAGTTCATGAACAGATGGGACAGGACAGGGTTTGGTCCGCTGTTGAGATTGACCAACGTGTCATTGTTGACCGGGCCCTTTTTGTTCGGCGGGAACCAGTAGCCAAGCACATCCACCGATGTGCCCTTGGGCAGGTAGGCGGGGGCGGCGGCCATGTCGCCCGACCACGCGTGGTGGACCCACGTCTTACCGCTGGGAAGGTCGGTGTAGTCGTTGTTGTCGATCCTCACGTGGGTGAGGCTCGAGAGCTGGTTCAGCGCGTTGCCGGCGGCCTTGATCGCCGCGGGGTTCGTCGTGTTGAGGTCGAAGTTGCCGGCGCGCATCAGGGCGAGGCTGATGCCCTCGCGATAGTCGTCGAGGATCGCCACCTTCCCCTTGTACTTCGTCGCCTCCCACGGCATGTTCCACGAGGGGGCGAGGTTGACATGGTCCTTGCGCCACGCCATCCCTGTCGTGTAGATCGTGTACGGGACGGTGTACTGCCAGCCCTGGTCGTAGAAGGGGTTGCGGTAGTCAGACCACGCGTTGCCGATGTTGGGGATGTAGCTGTGATTCAGCGGGCGCAGCAGCTTGGCCTCGACCAGCTGCCCGATCCGGTCGATCGTGGGGACGAAGATGTCGAAGTTGAACTGACCGCTGCCGAGCTTGGCGATCGCCTCCTCCATCGTGTTGAAGGTCGTGATCGAGTACTTGCAGTTGTACTTCTTGCAGAAGTTCTTGACCACGCCCTCGTTGATGTACGCGACCCAGTTGTAGATCTGGAGCGTTGCATTCTTCTCCGGCTGCAGTCCGGATGCGATCGGCTTGTTGACCACGGGCCACTTGACCGGGTTGTCCTGACGCGCCAGCGGAACCCCACCGCTGCCGCCGGCGCCACTCGAGCTGCCTCCGCAGCCCGCCAGCACACCGCCCAGCGCAAGCCCCGCCCCAGCGCCGAGAAGTTCGCGGCGAGACATCCACCCCTCTTGCCCCGGCTCCGGTCGACGCCGGACGCCTCCTCCTAGCCAGCCTTCACGTGGATGCATTCAAGTCACCCCTTCAGATGTTGACGCTACCGGGTTGGTCCATGGCGGGTTTGAGTTCCGCTCAACCCGCCACAGCTCCCGCAAACACACGAAAATTCGAGACGAAGCGCTCGACATCCGAACTGTCGTGTTGGACGGACATGAGCCACTGCTCTGTCTTGCCCCACGGCGGCAGGAACACGCCACCGTTGTGCTGGACAAGCCAGTGTAGGTGGTTGAACCTATCGTCTACCTCAAGGAAATCTCGGTAATTTCGAATAGGGTCGCGCGCGAACGTGACGCAGCCCTTGGCCCCGGTGGACACCACGTGAGCCGGTAGGCCGAACTCGGTGATCGTCGCCTCCAGTTCGGTAACGGCCATGGCCCGCAGCTTCTCGATGCGCGCGTAGGCCTCGTCGGTGGCGACGTCCTCGAGCATCGCACGGACGGCGACCATCGTCAGCGGGTTGCCGTTGAAGGTGCCGACCATGTCGTAGGTGCCGCTGGCAACATGGTCCATGACCTCATCGGTTCCCCCCACAGCGCCGTTGCACAGCCCGCCACCGACGGATTTCGCCGTGGTGATGATGTCCGGTGTGACCCCGAGCGCGCGGGTCACACCACCGGGTCCGACGGTGAGCCCGGTCTTCACCTCGTCGAAGGTCAGCAGCACGTCGTGCGCGTGCAGCAGCTCCTTGAGCTCGGCCAGGTAACCGTCGTCGGGCTCGATGATGCCAGCGTTCATGAGAATCGGCTCGAGGATCATCCCGGCGATCTGACCCTCATGCTCCTCAAGCAAGCGGCGCACGTAGGAGATGTCATTGAACGGCGCGATCAGCGTCAGCTCCAGGATCGCCTGAGGGATGCCTGAGCTGGCTGCCGCACCGACCGGGCGGTTGGCTGGCCCAATGTCCTCAGACTCCGGGGTCACGGAGACCTGCACCGAGTCGTGGTGGCCGTGGTAACAGCCCTCGATCTTGATGATCAGGTCGCGACCCTTGATCGCCCTCATCAGGTGGACCGCGTCCATTGTCGCCTCGGTGCCCGAGTTGCAGAAGCGCCACAGCGGGAGCCCGAACCGGCGCGCCAGCTCCTCGCCGACGGCGATGGCGTCCTCGGTCGGCTGCGCGAAGTGCGTGCCGCGGGTGACCTGACGCTGAACTGCAGCCACGATCGCCGGATGACCGTGACCAGCGAATGAGGCGCCGTAGCCACCGTGGAGATCGACGTATTCGTTGCCGTCAACGTCATACATCTTGGATCCCGCGCCGTGGCTGATCCACACGGCCTGCGGCTGAGTGATCTGCCAGCTCGACGTCACCCCGCCGGCCAGCGATCGCATCGCGCGCTCGGTCAGCTCGCGCGAGTTCGGCTGGCGGGCGACGAAGATCTGCTCCTGTTCCTCGATCAGGGCATCGAGCTGGTCAACTGCTGCCGGCGAAAACACCGCTCACTCTCTCCTCAAACTTGAATGAGTGTTCAGTCTATAGCAATGCGAGACGGCCTCGCAAGCGCCAACGGCAGCCGGCGCGGCGATGCCGCTGGTTGTTAACGTTGCGCCAATGTCGCTGAATGACACCGAGAAAAGGATCTGTGACGCCATCGCGGAGCGGCGCGACGATCTGGTTGAGCTGAGCACCCGGCTGATCGGCTTCGACACGACGGCCCGCGAGGTGGGCGACCCACCTCGCGACGAGGCGGCGCTGCAGGAGTACCTGTCCTCGCGGCTGCGTTCGTCGGGCGCCGAGATCGACGTGTGGGAGCCGGACGCGGACGCGATGCAGGGCAAGCCGCTGGTGCCGCCGGGCCTCGACTTCGTCGGCCGCCCGCAGATGATCGCCTCGTGGAGCGGGCGGGGTGACGGACGCTCGCTGGTCTTCAACGGTCACATCGATGTGGTGTCGGGCGAGCCGCGGACGGCGTGGAGGAGCGATCCGTTCACAGCCGAGGTCCGCAACGGCAGGCTCTACGGCCGCGGGTCGTGCGACATGAAGGGCGGGGTCGCCGCGATGTCGCTGGCCGCCGAAACGCTGGCGTCGCTGGGCATCCAGCTCGACGGCGAGCTGATCGTCGCCACCAACACCGACGAGGAATCCTCGGGCGCCGGCGGCACCGCGCTCGTCGAACACGGCCTTCGCGCCGATGCGGGAATCGTCACCGAGCCCACCGGCTACGACACCTGGGTGGCCTGCCGCGGCTCAGAGTACTGCCACATCACCGTGGCCGGGCGCCCCGGCCACGCCGAGGTGCGCCAGCCGGATTGGCGGGGCGGAGGTGCGGTGAACGCGATCGAGAAGGCCACCGTCGTACTCGAGGCGATCGCGTCGCTGCGCGACGCGTGGGGCCGGCGCGACGGACTCGAGCATCCCTTTCTATCGCCACCGTCGCTCGTCCCGACGATGGTGACGAGCGGCGAATGGGCGGTCACCTATCCATCCAGCTACAAGCTCACCGTCGCCGTCATGTACGTACCCGGTCAGGCCGACGAGCGTGGCTGGGGCGGCAAGGTGCGAGCCGAGGTGCAGGAGTGGATCGCGCGCGAGACGGCGCGCGACGACTGGTTGGCCGAGCACCCGCCCAAGATCAAGTGGTGGCCCAACGGGGTGATGCCGTTCGAGATCCCCACCTCGGAGCCGATCGTGCCCACGATGCAGGCCGCCACCGAGGACGTCGGCGCGCCCGGCCGGCTCTCCGGTCTGGACTCGTGGTACGACGGCGCCACGCTGACCCAGCTTGCCGGCATCCCCTCGATCGGCTTCGGACCTCCGGGGTTCGACGTCGAGGGCGCCACGGTCGCACACACCATCGATGAGTTCGTCCCCGTGGATGGGCTCGTCAAGTGCTCGCAGGCGCTGGCGGTGGCGGCGGTGCGGTTCTGCGGCGTCAGCTAGCGGGGTCGGAGCTTGAGTCCAACGATTCTGGTGATAATCACGGACATCGTTGGAGTCATCCGGCGGTGATCCGCCTGGCACAACGTTTCCCCGCACCGCCCGGCTAGGGCAGGCGGGCCAGACGCTCGCGATCCGCCGCCGCCCGCCGGCCCCCCGATCCGGGCACGGCCAGCAACAGGTTGTGATGGTTGGAGACCACCGCCAGCGCGCGCCCGCGCGCGTCAACCACGTCGGGGTCTGAGTCGTCGAGACGGCTCTCGATCAGTGACACGACCCGGCTCAGGTAGGCAAGCCACTCACGCTCGCTGCCGTGCAGGATGAGGCGCTCGATCCGCACCCGCTCGGCCTCGATCGCCTCGGCCGGCGCGAGGTGCCCCGCGGTCAGGATCGCCACGGCCGCGGGGAGCTCGCGTTCGGGCTCGGGGGTGATCGACAGCCAGGTTGCCCGCTTGACCACGCGTGTAGCTTATACGGAAACTGATCACAAAGTCAGGAACTGGATCCATGGAGCTAGCCACTGCATCGACCGACATCCCCGCCGCACTCACGCCGAACTACTACGTCTCCCCCGACGTGCTCGAGGCCGAGCAGGAGCTGATCTTCGAACGGACCTGGCAGCTGGCCGGGCACGTGAGCCGGCTGCCCAACTCCGGCAGCTACATCACCGCCCAGGCCGGGAGCCAACCGGTGCTGGTCGTGCGCGACAAGGACCTCAACCTGCGCGCCTATCGCAACGTGTGTCGTCACCGTGCCTCGCGGCTGCTGAGCGGCACCGGTCAGTGCAAGGGCGCGATCCGCTGCCGCTATCACGGCTGGACCTATCGCTTCGACGGGTCGTTGATCGGCGTACCCGAGGCGCTGACCTTTGGCGAACGGCTGGACAAGTCGGCCCTGTCGCTGCACCCGGTGCGCCTCGAGGAGATGTGCGGGCTGATCTTTGTCAACCTCGACCCCGACGCCACGCCACTCGCCGATCTCGTCGGCGACCTGCCCGAGCGGCTCGAGCGCTTTCAGATCCCGACGCTCGAGCGCTTCGGGCCCTGGGGCGACGAGCCCAGCGGCGACGGCCAGCCGGCGAACTGGAAGATCGTCGTCGAGAACTACATCGAGGGCTATCACATCCCGATCGCCCATCCAGGGCTGATGCGGATGCTCGACTACAAGCACTACGACGCCGAGGTCAACGAGAACTACGTGTGGTTCGAGGCGCCCTTCCGCAGCAAGGCGAGCAGCAACCGGATGGAGCGCATGTACGGGCAGCTGACGTCGCCGATGCCCGGTCTGACCGAGGAGGATCGAGCGGTCTGGCGTTACGTGTTCATCTACCCCAACACGACGATCGACCTGTATCCCGATCAGATCGCCACGTGGCAGATCCTGCCCAACGGCATCGAGAGGACCTCGGACATGTGGGCGAGCTACCGGGCCGCCCAGACAAGCCCGCGCACGCGCGCCGCCCAGTGGCTCAATCACCGCCTGAACAGCCTCATCATGGATGAGGACGTCGATCTGGTCGCCAACGTCCAGCGCGGCATGCAGACGCGCGGCTATGAGTGCGGACCGCTGTCCCGCCGCGAGACGGCGGTCGCCTGGTTCGCCGAGCGCATCCGGGCCGACCTGGCGAGCGTCGTAGCGACGTCGTGACCGCGGCAGCCCAGCCGCGGGCACGAGCCAGACCGA
Organism: uncultured Solirubrobacterales bacterium; assembly: GCA_963749545.1. Classification (GTDB taxonomy): domain Bacteria; phylum Actinomycetota; class Thermoleophilia; order Solirubrobacterales; family Solirubrobacteraceae; genus Palsa-465. The sequence continues at coordinate 38,167 of CAVVNG010000004.1, read as the reverse complement.
AGGCCCGGGAGCGCATCCTCGCCGCGGCGGCCCGCCGGATCGCTCGCGAGGGGATCGATGACGTTCGCATCGCGCGGATCGCGATGGATGCCGGCGTCTCGCCGGCGCTCGTCCACTATCACTACGCCACCCGCGAGGCTCTCCTGGCCGAGGCGCTCGACTACTCCTTCAACCATGCCGGCGAGGCCCGCATCTCGGACGAGGTTCCCGGGACGTCGGCCGTCCAGCGCCTGCGCGCCATGATCGACCAGTGCCTGCCCACCTCACCCGAACTCGAGGAGGACTGGGTTCTGTGGGTCGAGCTGTGGCTGCGGGCGGCTCGCCATCCCGAGCTCCGGCCGGTGGCCGAAGATCTCTACGCGCGGCTGCACGACTGGTTTGCCACCGAGATCGCCGCCGGCGTCCAGAGCGAGGAGTTCGGCGCCTGCGACCCGGCCGACGTCGCCGACCGCTTGCTGGCGCTGATCGACGGGTACGGCATCAGATCGCTCATCGGCGACTCGCGAGTTCCGGTGGACCGAGTGCGCACCGCCATCTGGGCCGCCCTCGCACGCGACCTGGGGCTCTGAAGCCCGGCCACGGGCACCCTGCGGCGACGCTACTCGCGCGCGTACTCCTCCGCCGCCCGCGGCTCGAATTCGAAGGTTACGCACGCCTCCTCGCCGACCACCCAGGCGTCGTGACCGGGCTCGATCACATACGCCTCACCCGCGCCCAGCTCGAGCTGGGTGCCATCGTCGTGGGCCACGACCATCGCGCCGGACTGCACCACCCCCACATGGCGGACCTGGCAGCTGTCCGTCCCGACCACCGGTTTTACACATTCAGACCACCTCCACCCCGGTTGGAATGTGAGGCGGGCAGCCGACATGCCACCCGTTCGCACGACATCCACCCGCGTCTTGTCCGGAGCACGCGTCTCATCCGGTGAATCGAAATCCAGCGCGTGTACGCCAGCCATGCCAAACCTCCCGGTCGCCATGACGCCTCCAGGCCCGACCATAGCCCCGCTGGCCGGAGCGATCAAGCCGGGTTCACTCGGCGGCGGCCTTGCCCATCATCTCGATCCCGATCCCGACCTCGCGGGCGGGGCCACCTCCTCCTGGAACGTTCCTAAGATCGGCGGCGACACCAATCCGGTGCCTGACTCAGTGTCAACAAAAGTGGCCGACGTCCAGGTGAAACGTTACCGCTAGTCGGGCGAGGGGGTTCCCGGCAGCCGCTTGACCGCCCGGAGCCGCAGCTGCTCGTCGTAGATCAGGATCTCGCCACCCCCGTTATCGCGCACCAGGCGCTCGGCCAGCGCTTCGGCGTCGCTCGCCGTGGCGCACACCCCGCGGACCCCGGCCGGATCCTCGATTCGCCATCCGACGCTCGGGGCGGGCACTACGCGGAGTTGTGGAATTGGCGCAGTCAAGGGCGGCCATCGCTATGACGTCCGCCCGGTGTCGTCGTCGCTCCCCCTTCGGCGCCGACCGGCCGTCGTATGTGGAGGACCGATGCACGGCCCGCCACGCCTTGTAGCACCGCTCGGCCCGCGGATCAACCGCAATACCCGGTGCGCGAGCGCCGTCACGTCGGCTGCGCGGTGGCGTAGAGAACCATCCGTGAGCTGAGCGCGAGCGCGATCCGCAGTTCGTCGCGGGGAGACGGCGGGGGTTCCCGGAGCGACTCGTGGATCCCCAAGACCAGCTCCGGCGCGACTCGGCCCGCGAGCTCGCTGCACACTCTGGCCGCCTCGCGCACCGCGGCTTCCTCGACCGTCCAGATGGTCTCGAACATGCGTTGCGCGGTGTAATTGCTCGGCCGCTCGCATCCGGCCAGGCAGACGGCGAACGTCGCCCCCTCGCAGACGATCACCCATTCGCGCATGACCGGATCCGATGGAAACAGCGGCACCTCCGCGGGGCCGCCGGCGGGGCGTCGCTGACGCCTGAAATCGGAGAGGACGATCGAGCGCGCCGAGGTTCGCGCCAGCTCGGCCCAGCGGGGCTGCACCTGGCGGTAGTAGCGCTCGCGCTGAAAACACCCGAACCACCAACGGACGCTCGGCACGGATGCACGCCTCGTCCTCGATCGCCAGGCTCAGGCATACGAGCGCGCGCTTACTGAGCGGCTGCGGCTGCAGCTGGGGGAACGATTCTCGCAGCGCTGCATAGACCGAACGGCGCGGCTCCGCGCCGAGCCGGCGGGCTCGATCGATGGCCATGCGCAGCGGGAGGCCGTGCTTGCGCGCGTCGACAACGGCGCGGACGCGCATGAGATCCAGTTCGGAGTAGCGACGATGACCGCTCGGGAGGCGAGCCGGAACCGGGAAGGCGTGTCGCGCTTCCCACACGCGGAGCGTCCCCTCGCCGACGCCGCTGCGAGCCGACATCTCTCGCATGCCCAACGTCTGCGCGCCCTGCGAATCGTTCACCCTGCCAGCAGCCTACACGGGACGCACGTGGTGCTGAAAGACTCCCGACTCCATGCTCGGGCTCTTACAACCGGAGCACGTCGGCGGCTGATGGCCGACGCGGTCGTGATCGGTGCCGGTTCGAACGGGTTGGTGGCCGCCAACCTGCTGGCCGACCGTGGGTGGGAGGTTGTGCTCCTCGAGGAGGCGACCGATCCCGGCGGGGCGGTCCGCTCGGCCGAGCTGATAGAACCCGGCTTCGTCCACGACGCATTCAGCGCGTTCTATCCGTTCGCCGCTGCCTCGCCGCACATCGCGCGGCTCGAGCTCGAGCACTGGGGCCTGCGCTGGCTGACGGGTCGGGTTCCGGTGGCCGACCCGGACCGCGACGGGCACTGCGCCCTGGTGTCGCTCGATATCGAAGACACGGCGGCCTCGCTCGACGCCTTCGCGCCCGGCGACGGAGATGCCTGGCGGTCGCTTTACGCCCTGTGGCAGCGCGTCAGCGAGGGCGCTCTGGGAGCCTTCTTCACTCCGTTCCCACCCGTACGGCCCGTGCTGAAGCTTCTGCGTGAGCTGAGCCCGGCCGAACTGGCGCGGTTCGCGCGCTTTTCGCTCCTGCCCGTGCGTCGCATGGCCCAGGAAACGTTCGCCGGCGACGGTGGCGCCCGCCTGCTGGCCGGCAACGCGCTGCACGCCGACGTCAGTCCCGAGGAGACGCTCAGCGGCATGTTCGGTTGGGTGCTGTGCTGCCTGGCCCAGGAGCACGGCTTTCCAATCGTCGAAGGCGGGGCGGGCAACCTGGCCCGCGCGATGGTCCGGCGCCTCGAGTCTCGCGGCGGCATCGTTCTCTGCGGCCAGCGGGCCATCGCCGTCGAGTGTCGTGGCGACACCGCCGCCGCCGTCCTCACCGAGCACGACCGGTTCGCTGCCGATCGAGCCGTGATCGCCGACGTCGGGCCACTTCAGCTCTACCGCGAGCTGCTCGGCGATCGACGGCTGCCAGCCGCCTTGGGCGGCGATCTTGATCGGTTCGTCTACGACAGCGCCACCGTCAAGGTCGACTGGACGCTCGAGGGACAGATTCCCTGGACCGCCGCGGGCGCGCGCGCCGCCGGCACGGTCCATGTGACCGACGGCCTGGCCGCGCTCAGCCAGCACTCCGTCGAACTCGCCTGCGGTCGGATCCCCGCCAGTCCCTCCCTTGTCATGGGCCAGTACGCGGCCGTCGACCCCTCGCGCGCGCCGGCGGGCAAGGAGACGGCCTGGGCCTACACGCACGTCCCCCAGCGCGCCAACGGCGACGGCGCGGGAGAGCTGACCGGGAGCTGGGATGAGCGCGAGGCCGAGTTGTTCGCCGATCGGATCGAGGAGCGGGTCGAGGCACACGCACCGGGGTTTCGCTCGCTGATCCGGGGCCGCCACGTGTTCACCCCGAACACGCTCGAGCAAGCCAACCGCAACCTCGTCGGCGGCGCCGTCAACGGCGGCACGGCACAGCTCTACCAGCAGCTGCTGTTTCGACCCGTTCCCAACCTCGGCCGCCCAGAGACGCCGATCGCTCGCCTGTACCTCGGCTCGGCCTCGATCCATCCCGGCGGTGGCGTGCACGGCGGCCCGGGCGCCAACGCAGCGGCGGCGGCCCTCGCGGAGGCATCCCGGTTGCGCCCGAACGTCGTCGGGCGCGCCAGCAGGTGGCTTCAGCGGTAGTTCGCGGGCTAGCCGCGGGCGGCCTACCCCTCGGCGCTACCAACGGGAACGGGCTCGCGCTGGCGCCCCGCCTCCGCATCGCGGCGCTCGAAGAACTCGGCGCCCTCGATGCTGAGGTGCGGCACGACCTTGTCCATCCACTTCGGCATGTACCAGTTCCACTTGCCGACCAGGATCATGATCGCCGGCACGAGGAGGCAGCGAACCACGGTGGCGTCGAGGACCACGGCCACGGCGAGGCCGACGCCGAACTCCTTGACCGTCGGGTTCCCGTTCAGCAGGAAGCTGCCAAACACGAACACCATGATGCACGCCGCCGCGGTGATCACGCGCCCGCTGGTCACCAGTCCGGATACAACCGAGGTTCGGTTGTCCTGGCCCTCGTGGACGTGTTCCTCGATCTGGCTGACCAGGAACACCTCATAGTCCATGGAGAGGCCGAACAGGATCGCGAACATGAATAACGGCACGTACGACACGATCGGGACCTTGCCCTGGAGGCCGATCACGCTGTGGAGCCAGCCGTACTGGAAGATCGCCGTCAGCACCCCGTAGGAGGCGCAGATCGAGAGCAGGTTCATGACCGCGGCCTGCGGCGGTACGACCAGCGTGCGGAAGGCGAGGATCAGCAGACAGAAGCTGAGCGCGATCACGACCAGGATCTGCAGCGGCAGCTTGCTCGAGATGCGCGAGGCGAGGTCGATGTATGCCGCCGTAGTGCCACCGACGTACGCCTTCAGGTCGTCCGCCGTCTCGGCCTTGGGGATGACCGTGTTGCGCAGATCGTTGACCAGGGTGGTGGTCTGATCGGCGGCCGGCCCGTATTTGGACACCGCGTTGAAGAAGGCGGTCTCGCCGTTCTTGGCCAGCTGGATCGGCGTCACCGCAGCCACGTTGGTGGTGCCGGCCACGTCTTTCTGCAGCGAGGTGAGCCGCGAGTCGCTCGTGGAACTCGCCGGCTTGTTGTTGAGGTCCACCGCGACGATCAGGGGCCCGTTGACCCCGGCACCGAATCCCTGCGAGATCAGGTCGTAGGACTGGCGGATGCTCGTCGACTTCGACATCGCCGCGTTGTCCTGCTGCCCCAGGTTCAGCGAGAACAGCGGGATGGCCAGCGGGATCAGGATGAGCAGCGCGGCCAGTCCGGCGACGATCGGATACTTGGAGATCTCGTGGGCCCATTTGGCCCACAGGCCCTTCCTGATCTGTTCCTCGGTCGGCTGATGTCGCACGCGGAGCGTGTTGATGTGGGGCCCGAGGATCGCCAGCACCGCGGGGAGCAGCGTGAGCGCCGCAAGTACCGCGATCACCACCGCCACCGCCGCCATGAAGCCCATCGTCGTGACCAGCGGGATCCCGGCCACGGCGAGCGAAACGAGCGCGATCGTCACCGTCGAGCCGGCGAAGAACACCGCCCCGCCTGAAGTTGCCGCGGACCGAGCGATCGACTCGTGCATCGGTAACCCGTCGCGTAACCCTCGGAAATGACGCGTGACGATGAACAGGGCGTAGTCGATGCCCACGCCAAGTCCAATCATCGTGGCCAGCGTCGGGGCCACCGTCGGCACGGTCACCACGTGGCCGAGCATGCGGACGATGGCCAGAGCGGAGGCCAGGCCGAAGATCGCCGTGATGATCGGGAGCAACATCGCGGTGATCGTCCCGAAGGTGAAGGTGAGGATCACCATCGCCGCGATGATCCCCACCAGCTCACTCGATTCGGTTGACGCCGTGGAGATCGCCTGCCCCATCTGGCCGCCCGTCGCCGGGTGCAACCCGGCGTCCTGCAGGGGCTTGTAGGCCTTGTTGACGATGTCCTGAACCTGTTGCTCGGATAAGGATCCGGGGCTCACACTGAGCGTCACCGAGATGTAGGCGACCGTCTGGTCCTTGTTTATCTGGCCCGAGCCCTGACTGGTGAGGGGGCTGACGGCCGATGCGACGTTGGGGTCCTTGGAGATGTCGGACGTCGCCTCACCGATTGCGTTTGAGTATTTCGAGTCCGTCAGCTTCTGGCCGCTCGGCGCCTTGAAGACGATCGGGTTTGAGCCGTTCGCCTGGTTGGGGAAGGACTTGTCGAGGACGTTGGTGGCAGCCTGGCTGTTGGTGCCCGGCAGCGACAGGTCGTCACTCGTGTTGTCGCCCATCTGCTGCGAGATGACGACGAGGGCGACGGTCAGGACGAACCAGACGCCGACGACGATGAACCGGCGGCGAACGCAGAAGTTCGCCAATCCGTACAGAACGCCGGTCATTGGCCCGTTACCCCCCAACTTCGAGATTCGATGAGTCCCTCTCCTTCTGTGGCCCGCGTCGCGGGCGTCAAGCTCTCATAGACGACGCACCTGAGATATCGGCGCACCACCGACCCGACTGAAGCGAAACCGTCCGACCAAGCAGCTCCTACATGATCTCATTTGTGTCGGCGTAAATACCACTCGCCGGCCACCGACTGACGCCTGTTGCCCCGTATCCGTGGGTATCTCCCAGCCGCCGTGGAACTGTGGCCCAGATGCTCACGTCGCACGGCGGATGGGCCTTCCGCACTTCGCCAGCCGCCTCTCAGGGCAGCGACACCGAGCAACATACCGCTCGACCGCCGGATCCACAACGCTCGGATGATTTTCATCTTCCTCGCCGAACATGGGGGTTGGACCCCCTGCTCCGCCGTGCGGCCGTCGGCTACCGTTTGCGGGGGCAATTCGAGACTGAATCGAGGACAGCTGATGCCAACATACGAAGAGCTCGCGCCGGGCACCGCGTCTGTAGCACGCGACCGCTCGCACGCGGTGTTCGGTCAGGTGATGGGACTGGTCGCCGTTACGGTGGGCTGCACGGCGCTCGGCGCCTACATCGGCCGGAATCTCAGCGGCACCGTCGGCATCTTCCTGTTCATCGGCGCCTTTGCATGCATCTTTGGACTGAACATCGCCAACCGCAAAGGCCGGGAGCAACTGGCCATCGTCTTCCTGTTCGGGCTCGGACTCCTCCTCGGCATGGCCGTTGGGCCTTTGCTGGCCGCCTACGCCAAGTCCAACCCGGCCGTCCTATGGCAAGCCGCCGGCGCCACGGCGGGCTTCGTCGCCGCGCTCGGCGCGTATGGCTACGCCACCCGCCGCGACCTGTCCTCGTGGGCGCGAACGCTGTTCTGGGCGCTGCTGGCCCTGATCGTGTTCGGGATCATCAGCATCTTTGTCGCCATCCCGCACGCGAACATCATCTACGCCGTGGCGGGCCTGGTGATCTTCGGCGGCTTCACGATCTTCGACTTCAACCGGCTGCGCCGCGCCAACATGGACAGCGCCATTCCGATCGCGGCCGGGATCTTCCTCGACATCTTCAACGTCTTCCTATTCATGCTTCAGATCTTTGGCGGCGGCCGGGACTGAGCGCTCTCGCGGCGCCGCCCCGAGCCGTGGCGGCCGCAACTGTGACGAATGTCGCATTCCCGGAGCGCGCGCGGGCCATAGCCTGCCTGCCGCATGAGCGGCACGAGATTCACCGGGACGGAGGGGCGCAGTACGCAACACACGACGGTGTTGCGGCCCAAGGGGGCCACACGGGTGGGGTGCGCAACCGAGGGCGTTGCGATTGAAGGGGACCTGGTGCCGTGGGCAACCGGGGGCGTTGCCGTCGCCGGGGGCGTGTTCGGCCGCCGGGGGCGCCGGGGCGCCCGGCGCCCGGCGGCACCGCACGGCACGCGGAAACGCAGGGGATCCGACGAACGGTGTTGCCCGACCATCGGGCAGTCACGGTGTGGCCTCAGGCGGCGGGCGAGCCGCCTGAAGCCACCCATCTGTGACCGGCGATGACTGAGAAGCCTGACCCCATGAGGATCTTCGGCGACCTCCGGCCGCTCGACGTCCGGTCGCTCGCCGGCCCGGTGTTCGAGATCGATGCGCCAGCCGGAACCGCGCTCGTCCGCGAGGGCGAGATGATCGGTACGTTCTTCGTCGTCCGGTCGGGGCACGCCGAGGTAACGCAGCGTCGCGAGTGCATCAGGGTCCTTGGTCCCGGCGACTGCTTCGGCGAGTCCGACCCGAGCTCCGACACCGTCCAGGCCCACACGATCGTGGCTGGCTCGGATATGCGCCTGCTGGCGTTCAGCTCACTGGGAATCGGTCGGCTGTGCGCCGCGATTCCCGGCACCAGGGAGCGGATCCTCGCCGGGCTCGGAGGCGCCAACGGATGCGCTCCCAACAACCGAGCCTCCGGCGATCCCTCAGCCGGAGACTCCGCCGCCCGACCGATCGCGCAGGGCATTCGCGTCGAGGACGGTGATGCTGCGGTTGCTGGTGGAAACCCAGCCCAGCTGACGCATCAGCCGCAGCGCCCGCGAGACGGTCTCGCGCGTGGCGCCGGTCCAGCGCGCCAGCTCGTCCTGAGTCAGCGATAGCTCGATTCGCGTCCCGCCCGACGAGGGGGCGCCGTGCTCCGCTGACAGCTCGAGCAGGCGCTTGGCCACACGACCCACGCTGTCCTGCGTGGCCAGCGCAACCCGGTCGCGGTCGGCCTCGGCGAGCCGGCGAACGAGCATCCTGATCAGGACCAGCCCGGCGTTCGGATGGTCGAGGAGGAACTGGCGGAATTCCTCGGCGCGCATGAACCCGGCCTCGACGGCATCGACCGCGATTGCCGAGGCCGTGCGACGTTGCGCGCCGAACGCCGCCATGTCGCCGATTAGCTCCCCGGGCCCGCGGATGGCCAGCATCACCTCCCGCTGATCGGCTCCGTAGGCGACCAGCCGGACGCGCCCCGAGAGCACCACGGCGACGTCGTCGCCGGCCGCTCCGGCATGCAGCAGCGTCCCCGACCGCGGGACGGCGCGGCGCCGCATGCTCCGGATCAGGGCGTCGGCATCCTCCTGCCCGAGCTGGCGCAGAAACGGAATATGCCCGGAGCTCACGGCACCGATTCTCCCAATCGGCGAGGCGATGTGAAAAATGTCGCAACTCGCCGCCCAGCGGCCGCCTTACGGTGGGCCGCGTGAAGACACGAGACTTGGGCCTGGGGGTACCGAGGCTGGGGGCAGTGAATCGAGGAGGTTCCGACCGACTCGATCCACGACAACCGACTAGCCGCGCCACCTAGCGGCTGGGAGGCATGAAGGGGGTGCGGCTCTGGGCGGATGATCCCCCGCCCGGAGCCGTCTTCGCGCCCACACCGGCACCCCCAATGTCAATACCATCCACGCCGGTGGGGCGTGTGAGGCAAATAGAGGCGCAAGCCGCAGACCTCGTCTTGAAGGCGGGGGCTGCAGTCGAGGGCGCACGCTGGCTTGAAGCACTCGACCTGGCCTCGCAGGCACTCGCCGCGGATCCCAGCCTGACCGAGGCAGCCGCGCTGGTGGGCACGGCGCGCCAGCACCTCGGAAGCGTCAGCGCGGCGGGCGCCGAACTGCGACAGGTGACCGTGCTGGCCATCGACATGGTCGGCTCAACCCGTGTTGCCGCGAGGGTGGGTCCGGAGGCCATGCGCCGACTGATGCTCGACCTGTACGAGGTGTGCGCCGAGGCGGTGGCCCGTTACGAGGGGCGGGTGACGAAGTACAGCGGCGACGGCGTGCTGGCCCAGTTCGGGCACCCGGTGGCGCACGACGATGACGCCCGCCGCGCGGTGCTCGCCGCGATCGCCGTGATCGAGGAGGTCAGACGCCTGACCCCCGAGTGGCAGTCAGAGATCGGTGAGCAGCTCGAGGTTCGGGGTGGGATCGACTCGGGGCTGGCTGCGGTCGGCCCGATGGACACGAGCCCGTTCTCCCCCGAGGAGATCGCCGGCGATCCACCCAATGTGGCCAGCCGCGTCCAGCACACGGCCGACCCGATGACCGTTCGGGTCACCGACGACACGCACAAGCTGATCGAGGGCTGGTTCGAGACCAGGGCGGTGGGCGTCGTCGAGCTGCGCAACTACCCCCGTCCGCTGAGGCTGCACGACGTGCTCGGGCCAACCGAGGCCGAGACACGGCTCGAGGCCCATGTTCGCGCGCGGCCCTCACTGGTCAATCGCGTGGAGGAGCTCGCGACCCTGCGCGACGCGTGGAACACGGTGGCCGCAACGGGCACGCGTCAGGTCGTGAGCATCACCGGAGAAGCTGGGATCGGGAAGTCGCGTCTGGTGGAACACATGCTGGGCACAGCCGTGGCCACCGGCGCCGCGCACGTGACGTTCGCCTGCTCTCAACTGCATCGCGAGAGCCCGCTGCGGCCCGTGATCCGCGCGCTCACGCGCTTCTTCCGCGTCTTCCCCCACGAGGGCGGCAGCGACGAGCTGTGGCTCGATGCGATCCGCACCCGCGTGCACCAGCTGCCCAACCTGTCGGCCTCCGTCGAGCAGGCGGTGCCGATCTACGGCTGGCTGCTGGGCATCCGGTCCGCCGTTGACATGGAACCCGAGCAACTGCGGCGGCGATCGTTCGAGGCCATCATCGACCTGCTCGAGGCGATGGCCACGAGCTCGATCCTCGTTCTGTCGGTGGAGGATGCCGACTGGGCCGATCCATCGACGGCCGAACTGCTGAGCTTGTTGCTCAGCCGCCCGCCCACACCGATGCTGGCGATGCTGACCAGCCGCACCCCGGTGTCCTGGCTCGAGCATCCCGACCAGCTGCTCGAGCTCGGCACGCTTGCGCCCCGCCACACCGCGGACCTCGTTCGTTCGCTCGCGCCCGATCTCGACGACGCCGTCGTCAACCGACTCGCCGACCGCTCCGACGGGGTCCCCTTCTTCGCCGAGGAGCTGGCCCGCTCGGCCGGCGAGGCCGAGCATGGCGCGCTGGCCGAGACGTTCGAGCTGACGGCGTTCCTATCGGCCAGGCTGGATGAGCTCGGCCCGCAGCTCAAGCAGCTGACCGGGCACATCGCGATCGCCGGGCAGGAGATCCGCATTGATGTGCTCGAGTCGTTCGTGGGGATCCCGCGAGAGCGGCTGGATCCGCTCGTCTCCGAGCTGCTCGACCGGAGGGTGCTGGTGCGGTTCATCGGCCCCACCGGCGAGACGGTCAGGTTCCGCCATGGGCTGGTCCGAAATGTGGCCTACGGCAGTCTCCTCGAGCGACGCCGGGCCGAGCTGCATGGCCAGATCGCGCAGATGCTCGCGCAGCTCCCGACGGGACTGGCCCAACCCGAGGACATCGCCAACCATCATTCCCTGGCCGGCGATCAGGCCAGCGCTGCGCCGCGGTGGCTCGAGGCGGCTCGGCGCGCGGCCGCGTCCGGGGCGAGTGCCGAGGCGGCAGAGCTGTACCGCCGCAGCCTGAGCGCACTCGACCAACTCGTCTCCGGTCCCGAACGGTCCCGCCTGGAGCTCGAGGCCCAACTCGGACTGGGCAGCGTACTCTCGGGCCTCGAGGGCTACACCTCGAGCGACGCCCGGGCGGCGTTCGAACGCGCGGTGACCCTGGCCGAAGGACTCGAGGATACGGTCGCGATCATGCCCGCCCTGTGGGGCGCCTGGGCCTACTGGTTGGTCCTCGGGGAGCACTCGGTGGCGGCCGCTCTGGCCGATCGGTGCGCGCGGATCGCGGCCGAGCAGTCAAACGAAGCGGCCAAGCTCGCGGCGGCCGCCATCAACGGCTACCAGTTGCTGTACATCGGCCAGTTCCGGCGGGCCGTGGCCGAACTCGAGCAGACGGGCCTGCTCGGCGATGTCGAACCCCCTGACGCGTTTCCACACGACCCGGCACTGGTCGGCGTGGCCACCGGCGCGGTGGCTCGCTGGTTCCTCGGCGAGACCGAGCTCAGCCGTGAGTTGGCCAGGCAGACACAGGCCCGGATGGAGGCGCTGGTGCCCTCTCACCGCCGCACCCCGCTCACGCAGTCGTTCGTCGGCTGTGTCCTGGCCTGGCACGCCGAACTCGACGGCGAGCCCGATCGGGCGATTGCCCTGGCCGAGCGTGCGGCTGCCATCGCCAGCGAGCGCGGCTATCCCGTGTGGCTGGCTGCCGCGACGATGCATCGCTGCATCGGTCTGTGCAGCCTGGGGCGCTATGACGAAGCCGTGCCGACGCTGGCCCAGCTGATGGCCGTGTGGCGAGCAGCTGGACAGGACGCCACCGGACGCCAGCTCCACCCCGTGTTGATGACGCCGTATTTCGCCGGACGCCTGGCCGAGGCCCAACTGGCGATCGGCGAGGTCGAGCAGGCGACCCGGGCGCTCGACCGCATCCTGGCCGACACGGCGGCCAACGGCGAGCGCTTCTGGGACGTCGAGCTGCTGCGCCTTCGGGCCACGGCCGCCCGGTTGCGCCAACCCGGCTCACGCGAGGCGCAGATCGACCTGGCGGCCGCCCGCCACCTGGGCGGTGAGCAGCACGCCCTGGGCCTGCTGGCCCGCCTCGACCGGGATCAGCAGGAGGCGACATGGTCCCACTGAGCCACCTTCCCGAATACGTCGAGCGCGGAGGTCAGCAGGTGTGGCGTCCGCCCTACAGCGCGCGAGAAGCCGAGCTGTACGGCTTCGTGATCGGAGCCGACCAGTCGGCGATCGACGCGCTGCTGGCGCGGGACCTGATCCACCCATCGGGTGGGGCCGTCGACTACCGCTGCGCCCATGCCAACGTGGTGGTGACGTTCGGCCACATCGAGGTGGAGGCGTCGCTCGATCCGGTCGACAAGCTTCGGGGCTTCCTGTCCGAGGACGAGGTGTCGATCTGGTGCCTGGTCGCCGATATGAATTCGCCCGGCCGGCTGCTGTGGTACCTGCCCTACGTCTTCACCAACTCCGAGCAGACGATCGCCACGGGGCGCGAGATCTTCGGGTATCCCAAGCAGCTCGGCTACTTCGACGAGGACTACCCGGATGGGCTGGCCGTGCCCAACGGCAAGGCCGCGGTGCGCGCGCTCTCGATCGATCCCTTCAACCCCAGCTCGCAGGCGAAGGTACGCGAGATGATCTCCGTCCAACGAGGATCGGGCGGCGGTGCCGTCCCTGCTGAGACGAGCATCGCCGATGAGCTCGGTCTGTTCTTCCCGGACGGTCTGTCCGTCAACTCGACCCGGCTGGCCGCCAACCCGCCGCGCGCCGCGGCGGCGATCCGCCACGCCAATGCGCCGCCGCCACAGTTCGCCTCGCCAACCGCCCGGTGGATCAGAGGCGTGTTCAATGCGATGGACGGCCGGCGCTTGACGGGCGATCCGAGCGACCTGATCACCGACATGATCGCCAACCCGACACTGGTCTTCCTCAAGCAGTTCCGCGACATCTCGTGCGCCACCAAGGCGTGCTACCAGGCCGTGATCGAGGCGCCACTGCGCTTTGACGACGAAAACGCGAGCTACGAGGCGCTCGACCCTGCGTTGTTCGACCTCACCGTCCGGAACTGGGCCAGCGACCCGATCGCCGCCGAGCTGGGGATCGCGGCGGGCACGCCGATCGTTCCGCAGCGCGCTTTCCACGCCACCTTCAGTTTCGACATCCAGCTCGGCGTCGAGGTGTGGCGGGCGCCGACGTGAGCCCGGGACGCTGACGTGGCGCCGCGGCCCCGAATCGCAATCATCGGTGGTGGCGTGGGTTCGGTCACCGCGGCGTTCCAGCTGTCCAGCAAGGGTTGGCGGTCGCGCTTTCGCTCGATCACGCTGTATCAGCAGGGCTGGCGGCTGGGGGGCAAGGGAGCCAGCGGCCGCGGTCCCGGGCTGCGGATCGAGGAGCACGGCCTGCACATCTGGTTCGGGTTCTACGAGAACGCATTTCGGATGATGGACCTGTGCCATCAGGAGCTCGACCAACTGGCGCGAGAAGGCAAGCGGCGCTGGCCGCTGGCGTTCGACAACGTGAACGACAGCTTTCGGCCCTTCGGCGAGATCTCGCTCACCGATCACGACGGCTGCAACTGGAAGCTGTGGACCGCCGATTTCTTCGAGTTCACCGACGACCGGCCCTGGATCCAGCCCGATCCGCGGCCACCGGGGGCGCGACCCGACGACTGGTCGGTGGAGTACTACGCCGGTCGGTGCCTGCATCTTGCCGCCGATCTCGCGTGGTCGTTGCTGGACGCCGACCAGGGGCTGCGGTTGGGCGCGGCTCCGCCCGCGGGTATCACCCGTGAGTGGGAGAGTCTCGACGAGGCGGCCGGCGCATTGTGGGCGGCACTGGGCGGCCCCGTTCAGGGCATCCTCCGCGCCGCCGGTGGCGTGTTCGACCGGCTGTCGGTCGAGGTCGTCGAGGAGCCCATCTTGCTGCAAATGCTTGACCTCACCTTCCAGGGGCTGCAGATCGTCCTCGACTTCCTTCGCGGCCGGTTCGACGAGTTGGTGCGTGCCGAGGACGATGTGCGCCGGGCGTGGTACGTGGTCGACGTGATGGTGGCGCTTGTCCGCGGGCTGATCGAGGACGGCGTGATCACCGCAGGCTCATTCGACGTCGTGAACGGAATCGACTTCCGCGAGTGGCTGCTCGGTCACGGCGCGCGCGACGAATCCGCCGACTGCGCGCTCGTGCGCACGGTCATCTACGACCTCGCGTTCGCCTACCGGGACGGTGATCCACAGCAGCCCGCCTGCGAGGCCGGCACGGCGCTGCGCGGCCTGCTTCGCACCTTCTTCACCTACCGCGGGGCGCTGATGTGGAAGATGAACTCGGGCATGGGTGACACGATCTTCGCCCCGCTCTACGAGCTGCTGATCAAACGGGGAGTGGAGATCGAGTTCTTCAACCGGGTCGAGGCGGTGCGCGCCGCAGGCGGCAAGGTCCGGGAGATCGAGATCGACGTGCAGGCCGACGTGCCGGCCAACACGAAGCCACGGGACTACCTGCGTCCCGGCCCGCCGGGCGCGCGCAGAGAGCGCGCGCTGTGGCCGAGTGACCCGGGCTACCTGTTGAGCGCGCGCGGGACCAAACCGATCAAGCCGATCGCGCCGGGGGTGTACGAGTCGTGGTACGCCGACCCGGATGAGACGTGCGTCGGGAAGCGGGTCCTCAAGCTGGGCGCTCGCACCGACGGCTTCGAGCTCGTGGTGTTCGGCCTCCCGATCAGCTGCGTCGAGAACATCGCTCCCGACCTGCCGGCCAAGTCCGAGCGCTGGAAGGCAGCGACCGAGAGGCTCGAAACCGTACCCACACAAGCGGTCCAGCTCTGGCTGACCGAACCCGCCACAGCGCTGTGCGACACCGACCCCGGGATCGTGGCCGGCGGCTTCGTCGAGCCGTTCGATACGTGGGCCGACATGCACCACCTGGTCAGCCAGGAGGACGTGGACGGCGCGGCCACGGTGGCGTACTTCTGCAACGTCCTGGCCGACTCTCAGGCGCCGCCGCGCGGGAAGGCGGATGAGTGGCTCGAGGCTCAGCAGGAGCACGTCCGCCAGCAGGCGCTGCGTTTCCTGTCGCGGGACATCGCCTCGCTGTGGCCGAAGGGGACCAATCCGCTCACACGGGAGCTGTACTGGAAGCTGCTCGTCGACCCGTCCGGTGGCAGGGACGAGGCTCGCCTCGATGCCCAGTTCCTGCGCGTGAACGTCGAGCCATCGGAGCGCTATGTGCTCTCGGTGCCGGGCTCAAGTACCCACCGCATCTCCCCTGACGACACGGATTTCGCGAATCTATACGCCGTGGGCGACTGGACCGCGTGCACGATCAACGCCGGGTGCGTGGAGGCAGCGGTGATCTCCGGGATGATGGCGGCCAATGGCATCTTCCGGTCGGTCGGGGCAACGACCAAGCAACAACCAATCATTGGGCGCAGCGGCCCTTAGGACAGGAGGACGTGATGGCGACTGAGCAAGGTGGAGGGCCACGCGGGCCGATGGCAGGGGTGGCCACCGACGCGGCGCGACTCGGCTACCAAGCCGCTGAGCTGGTGTTCGTGGGAATGCGCGAGAGCGTGCGCCTGCAGTCAGCCAAGGCTTCCAGCCAGCCGACGGCCGACGCTTCCGCAACGCCGACCTTCCCCGTGCGCGATACCTCACAGCCGGTCCCGACCAACCTGGTGGGCGACGTCGCGGCGATTGTCGCCGAGCTTCTCAACCGAGCGGGAAGCATGGCCGGCGAGGTGGCACAGACCTTGAGCGACCAGAGCGGACAGGCCCGCGGGGGCGGTCCCGCCGTGCCCGAGCTCGAGATCACGGGTGTGGCGGGCAAGACCACCAAGCTCGAGTTCGCGGTCTGGAATACCGGGGTGACCGTCCTCCGCCAGATCAGGATGAACGCGACCGATCTCGTCGGCGCGGGCGATCGCACGCCCGTCGACGCGATCACATTCAAGCCGGCGATGATCTCCCAGCTCGGGCCGAGCAAGTCGGAGGCGGTCGAGGTCTCGATCAAGATCCCGGCCAAGCTGCCGCCCGGGACATACCGCGGGCTGATCCAGGCCGAACCCGGCGACACATGTGCGGTGATCGCGCTCGCCGTGACCGAGCCGCCGCCCCGGCCCACGCCGCGCAGACGCACGGCCCGGTGAGCGCGACCGCCGGCGCGCTCGTCGAGGACACGCTGGCTCGCGCCCGCGAGGTCACCCGCGACGCGCTGGTCGGTTACCTGCCCAGCGGGCGCCTCTACGACGTCGCGTCCGAGTACCCGCGGAGGCCGAGCAAGGGAATCCGCCCGGCCCTGTGCCTGGCCGCCTGCCGCGCCCACGGCGGCCGCACCGAGGACGCGCTGGGCGCGGCGGCGGCGATCGAACTGCTGCACAACGCCTTCCTGATCCACGATGACATCTGTGACGGTGCGTTGCAGCGTCGCGGACAGCCGGCTCTCCACGTCGAGCATGGGGTCCCGCTCGCCCTGACGGCTGGCAACGCCCTGGCCTGGGTCGCCTTCGAGCCCCTGCTCGACCAGGTGCAGACGCTCGGGGCCGACCTCGCGCTGGCCGTGCTGAACGAGTTCCATCACCTGACTCGACGCACGATCGAGGGGCAGGCATTCGAGCTCGTGTGGCGCGAACAGCCGCGGCCCGACCTGACCGCGGATGGGTACCTGCGTCTGGTGCTCGACAAGACCTGCTGGTACACGGCGATTCACCCGTGCCGCGTCGGCGCCCTGATCGGGACGCGCGGACGCGCCGACCTCGACCCGATCGCCCGCTTCGGATTCTTCATCGGAGCCGTCCTCCAGATCCGCGACGACGTCGAGAACGTCACTGATCGCGACGAGACGTTCGGCAAGGACTTCGGCGGCGACATCGTCGAGGGCAAGCCGACGCTGATGCTGTTGCACCTGATCGGCGAAGCCTCGTCTGGCGAGAAGGCGGAGGTCCGGGCACTGACCGGACCTCCGGGCGAGCGCAGCGGAGCGTCGCCCCGCGAGCGGATCGACCGGGTGGTCGAGCTGATGGAGGCGCATGGCTCGATCGATTACGCGTGCGCGTTCGCCGACGGGCTGGCCGGCGCCGCGCTGGCCGAATTCGACGCTGCTCTGGGCCACCTCCCCGAGTCCGAGGACAAGGCATTTCTCGGCGCGCTGGCGCTCCACCTGCGCGACCCGGTCGTCCGCGGGCGCTAGCCGGCCAAGCGCCGACGGGGCCGGTCAGCAAACCGGCCATATTTTCCCGTTAGCTGACCACCCTCCGTGGTCGCGTCATCTCACGTGGCGTCGTCGACGACGTAGTGCCGGCCGCCGGCGCCGTCCAGCCACACCCGCATCACCTTGCCGGTCTTCGGATCACGGAAGCGCTCGCCGGTCGGACTCCATCCGGGTGCGGGCGTATCGGACTCGCCGTGGCCCCGTCCCCAGCGCGGCCACCGCTGCATGGTCGTGCCAGCGCTCACGTCGGCGGCCGGCTCGAGCCGCGGCAGGTCGGCCATCACCGCGTCGGCCTGCTCGCGAGTCTGTGCGGCGTCGAGAGCGGCGACGCGCTCCTCGAGCTGGTTGACGTCAAGACGGCCGGCGGCGGCGTGGCGGGAGAGCGCCTCGAACAGCTGCTCTCGCTCGGCGTCGCTCAACAGCACCGGTTCAGCCGACGGGCTCGACCTTGACCGCGGTTCCATAGGCGACGATCTCGGTGAACTGCTGGCCGATCTCCGAGGAATCGAAGCGGACGGCGATCACGGCGTCGGCCCCCATCAGCCGAGCGTTCTCGACCATGCGATCGATGGCATGGCGCCGCGAGTCCTCGAGCAGCTGGGTGTACTGCGAGATCTCACCGCGCCGCAGACCCTTGAACGAGGCCGCGACGCCGCCGGTGAAGCCCATGCTCCTGACGACCAGCCCATAGCAGACACCGAGGTTCTCGCTGACTCGGCGGTCCGGCAGTTCGAGCGCGGTCGTCATCGGCAGCTCGGCGGTCGACATGGGGTTCAACGTACCACCCGGTACCGTTCACAGTGATGCACATCCGCCTACCCGCCATGATGGCCGTGGTCGGCGCGTTGTTGCTTGCCGGGTGTGGCAGCAGCAGCTCGTTGAGCTCGGCTACCTCGAGCACCACCACCGGGGCCGCGACTTCCGCGAGCGCGACGAGCCAGGCGTCGGGCAAGGCCAAGATCGGGTTCGAGGGCGTGCCAATCGAGCAGGGCGCCCTGCTGGCCTCGGCGGGCACGACCGGGACCGGCAAGGTGGACGGGATCACTTGCGGACCGACCGAGCAGCTGGCCTACCACATCCACGCGCACCTGCTCGTGTACGTCAACGGTCAGGCCCGGGCGCTCCCGGGAGGAATCGGCATCCCCGGCTCGCAGGTCGTGTCCAGCCCGCAGGGGCCGGTCGCCGCCGGCGGCCAGTGCATCTACTGGCTGCACACCCACGCCCCCGACGGCGTCATCCACATCGAGTCGCCCACGAAGCGCATCTACACCCTGGGCAACTTCTTCGACGAGTGGCACCAGCCCCTCAGCTCGACCGAGGTCGCGGGGGCCAAGGGCAAGGTCACGGCGATCGTCAGCGGCAAGCCATGGACAAGGGACCCGCGCTCGATCCCGCTCGACCCGCACGCGGTGATCCAGCTCAGTGTTGGCTCGCCGGTGGCCCCGTTTCAGTTGATGTCCTGGGCCGGGACGCAGCTCTAGCCTCCTCGGCCGCCAGCTTCCGGCGGGCCTTGCGCCGCCGGCGGCTGACCTCCAACCCGATCCCGACCACCACCAGCGCCACCAGGCCGACGATCGTCACCCACCCCAGGTCGTCGACGAACTCGATCACGCTCGGACCGATGAAGTACGAGGCCAGGCCGATACCCACCGACCATATGAGTGCCGAAATGGCATTGGTGGGCAAGTAGAGGCGTGCGCGAACACCGTGGATACCGGCGATCCACGACGGCGTCATGACGATCGCGGTTACCGGCCAGCGACCAAACACCTCATCGCCGCGCTCGAGCGCCCTCAACCTCGCGCGGTGCAGCGGACCTCGCGTGGTCAGCACCGTGCGGCCGGCCTTCATGCCGACCAGCCACCCAGCGATCCCACCCGCCGTGGCCGCCGCCCACGCGACCAGCACGACCTCGGTGATGTCGAGCCTGCCCTTGGCGGCTAACACGGCAGCGGCGATCAGTATCGGCTCGCCGGGACCGGGAACGCCAACCCAGCTCGCCGCCGCGGCGGCTGACAGGCCGAAGTAGTCGATCGGCGGGCCGTGGAAGCGGTGGTGGTGGTAGGCGAAGCCCAGCACCAGCAGCGCTCTGAACGGCATCCCTAGACGCACCTGGCGCACTCCACCACCCGATCGTGGCACACGGGTGAGTCAGTTCCAGGTGTACAGCCCGGCGGCGCGATTATTGTCCGGCTGGCCAATGTCAACGGGCTATCCCTTGCCGCACCATTCGGGACCGCTGTGAGCACCGAAATCATCGTCTCCTATGACGGGACCCCGAACGACGACGACGCCCTGACCCTCGGGCGAATGCTCGCTGCCTCGGGGACCGGGCTGGCGCTGGCCTACGTTCGTCACTCGCACGAGTTCGATCCGCGGCGCGAGGAGATCGCCCAGCACGACGCCCAGCGCCGGCTCGACCAGGGCGCGGCTTTGCTCGACAGGCCGGAACTGCCCCGCCACGTGGTGTTCAGCGCCGCGACCGGCGAGGGCCTGGCCAAGCTGGCTCGCGACCAGGGCGCGTCGGTGATTGTGTTCGGCTCCGACTACCGCACCCCGCCCGGCCACGTGGAACCGGGTACCTCGGCCCAGAGCCTCCTCGAGGGCGGCGAGATCGCGATAGCCGTGGCCCCCGCCGGCCTGCGAACGCGGGGCGGCGTCAGCATCTCGACGATCGCTGTCTCCGGCCCGGATGAGGATCCAGCGGTTCAGGAGACGGCGGGCGGACTGGCCGAGAAGTTCGGTGCGACGGTAGCCGCGGGGTCCGTCGGTGGGGCAGATCTGGTCGTGGTGGGCTCGCAGCGCGGCGCTCCGGATGGTCGGATCGCGCTCAGCGGCGCCACCCGAACGCAGCTTGACGCCGTCCGCAGCGCAGTGCTCGTCCTGCCCCGCGGCAGGACCGTAACTCTCTAGCTCCCGGCGCCGCGGGCCCATTTTCTCGGTGCTTGCGGGATGCGTTTATCCCAATGTCTAGGTGCCCAGGCCAAACCCTAGACGGGCGGACATGGCTGGCGCCGAGCCCGGCGCGGAACATAACGCCAGATTGGGCTGATCCAGGCCCCAGCCGGCGCCTGAGCGGCGGCGTTTGTACGTACGTCCCAAGGACAAGGAGATCCATGCTGGTAAATGCACCCTCCTGGCTGAGCAGCGGAGACACCGCTTGGCAGCTGACCGCGGCGACGCTCGTGGGGTTGATGAGCGTTCCCGGACTCGTCGTCCTGTACGGCGGCGTTATGCAGAAGCGCTGGTCGATCAACAGCATGATGTTGACCTTCGCCGCCTTTGCCGTCGTGCTTGTCGTCTGGGTCCTCTGGGCCTTCAAGATGGGCTTTGGCTCCCCGTTCCATGGCCTGTCCCATTCGGGCTTCCTCGGCAACTTCATCGGTAAGCCAGGACCTGTCCTTGGTCACGGGGCCGAGCAGCACCAGGGGAACATCCCGCTGGTCGGGATGACCGCCTTCCCACAGTCGGCGCTCGTCTACTTCCAGTTCGTGTTCGCGGCGATCACGCCGATCCTGATGCTGGGCTCCGTCCTGGGGCGCGTCAACTTCAAGGCGTGGATCCCCTTCGTGGCCCTTTGGTGCACGTTTATCTACACGGTCAACGCCTTCCTGATCTGGGGCGGCGGCTTCTTCGGCCACCACGGTGCGGTCGACTACTCGGGCGGTTACGTGATCCACCTGTCGGCCGGCGTCTCGGGCTTCGTGGCCGCGGCGGTGATCGGACCCCGCCTCCAGCGCGACCGCGAGGTCGACGCCCCCAACAACGTGGCCATGGTCGCCGTTGGCGCCGGTCTGCTGTGGTTGGGCTGGAACGGCTTCAACGGCGGAGACCCGTATACGGCCAACATGTCGGCGGCCGCGGCGATCCTCAACACGAACCTGTGCACCGCAGTGGCGTTCCTGATGTGGATCGGGTGGGACTACCTGACCGGCCGCAAGCCGAGCCTGCTCGGCGGCGTCAACGGAATGATCACGGGGTTGGTGGCCATCACGCCGGCCGCCGGCTATGTGAACGGCTGGGGTGCGATAGCCCTGGGCGTGATCGCGGCCACCGTCGTGTACTTCGCGCTCA
Organism: uncultured Solirubrobacterales bacterium; assembly: GCA_963749545.1. Classification (GTDB taxonomy): domain Bacteria; phylum Actinomycetota; class Thermoleophilia; order Solirubrobacterales; family Solirubrobacteraceae; genus Palsa-465. The sequence continues at coordinate 16,530 of CAVVNG010000004.1, read as the reverse complement.
ACTACCTCAGCCGCGTGCGGCCCTTCCGCAACGTCGACGACACCCTCGGCGTGGTCTATACGCACGGGTTCGCCGGCCTCGCGGGCGGTCTGCTCACCGGCATCTTCGCCGACCCGCAGATGGCCGTGTACTACACGCGGAGCGGCAAGACGCTGTCGGCGGTATCGGCCAAGGGCGTCCTGCACGGCAACTGGACGCTGCTCAAGTGGCAGTTCTTCGCCGCCGCCTTCGTGATCGTCTTCTCAGCCGTGGGCACGTTCATCCTGCTAAAGCTGGTCGGGCTGTTCGTACCACTCCGGATGTCGGAGAAGAACATGGAGATCGGCGATACGGCCGAGCATGGTCACGAGGTGTACCCGTCCGACGTGCCCTCGCTGGGCTACCCAGGAGGGATACCCGGGCTCGCACCAGGGGCCAGCACAGGCCAACCGACACCAACACCCGCGTAGTTGCCAACAGCGTAGTTGTTTGAAAGGGGGTGGCCCTGCGGGGGGCCACCCCTTTCTGTTGCCTTGGGCGTTCCGTCCGACTCGGGAAAAGGTTCGACGGTTCCGTTTGCTGTCGGTCTAGCCGAGGACCAGCTCGGCCGCCGCGCGGATCATCTGGGCGTCACCGCCAACCAGCAGCGTCGTGACGATCGACTCGCGCCATGCCTCGAGCTGATCGCGAATCTTCTCCCTGGGCCCGATCAGCGTCAGCTCCTCGATCAGCTTCGTCGGGATCGCGGCTGCCGCCTCCTGCTTGTGGCCGGACAGGTAGAGCTCCTGGATCTTGGCCACCTCTTGCTCGTAGCCCATGCGGATCGGGACGTTGGCGTGGAAGTTCGCGCCCCTCGCCCCCATGCCACCGAAGTAGAGCGCGTACATCGGCCTCACCGCCTCGGCCGCGGACTCGATGTCGTCGGTGACGATCAACGGCACGCTGGCCGCCACCTCGAACTCGTCCTTGCTCCGCCGTGCCCCCTCGCGGGCCAGACCCTCGTCGAGCGCCTGGCGATAGAAGTCGTCGAAGTGCGGTGAATAGAAGAGGGCCAGCCACCCGTCGCACAGCTCGCCGGCCAGCGCGATGTTCTTGGGGCCCTCCGCGGCCAGATAGATCGGGATGTCCTCGCGCAGCGGATGGATACTCGACTTCAACGGCTTGCCGAGGCCGGTGCCGTCCGGCAGCGGGAGCGGGTAGTGCGGCCCTTCGTTGGTCACCGGGGCCTGGCGGGCCCAGATGTCGCGCAGGATGCCGATGTACTCGCGCGTGCGCGCGAGCGGCTTGGCGAACGGCTGGCCGTACCAGCCCTCGACGACCTGCGGGCCAGAGACGCCCAGCCCGAGGATCAGCCGCCCGCCGGACAGGTGATCGAGGGTCATGGCCGCCATCGCGGTGGCAGCGGGCGTGCGGGCCGAGATCTGGACGATCGCCGAGCCGAGGTTGATCCGCTCCGTCGCCGCCCCGTACCAGGCCAGTGGTATGAGCGCGTCGGAGCCATAGGCCTCCGCGGTCCACACCGAGTCGTATCCGAGCCGCTCGGCCTCGAGCACTGTCTCGGCCATGCCCGGTGGCGGACCTCCCGCCCAGTAGCCCATGGATAGACCGAGTTTGAGGTCGCGCGTCATTGCCGCGAACCCTACTCGCCTCGCCGTCCGCCCAGCCGCTTCAGCGCCCGCCCCAGGCGACTCGGCTCACGCGGTTGGGCCCGCTGCCACTCCCCTCGTGTCGGCAGCCTCCCGGCCTGCCGGGCCCGCATCACGCACTCGGTGTGGGCATGGCGGCGCCGGCTCGAGTCCCCCTCGGGGGCGATCAGCATGTGCTCGCTGAACGCGGGCAGGTGCTGGCCGCACAGAGGACAGCGGTAGGTCGCCGGCTTGCGATTCTGGGCTCGGCGAACGACCCACCAGCGGGCGCTGTCGATGTCGGCCATGGCGCCAAGGATCGCACCGCGTCCCGTGGCGCCGAAGCTCGCTATGGTCGTCGTATGGAGCAGCGGGACGAGCGGATCGTTGTCGAAACGGCGCGCTACCGGATCACGGGCCTGCTGCGCCTACCCAAGGATGGCTACCGCAGCCGCCTCACCGACTACCTCAACGCGGCCGAGCGCACCTTCCTGCCGCTCACCGATGTGGAGATCGAGCCTCTCGACAACAACAACGGCGTCGAGCGCCGTGCGTTCGTTGCCCTATCGCTGAACCAGATCGTGATCGCGATGCCGGCCGACGCCAACGTCTCCGGCGAGTAGCGTCGGGCTGCGGACTGGCGCGAAACCGACGTGGCTGCCGCGGGTATCCTTTAGGGATGGCAACCCGCCAGGCAGACGAGCTCCAGGGACTCAGCCGTAGCGAGGTTCTGCGCGCCTCGCCGCGCATGTTCGAGTCAGACCTGCTCGACAAGCTCTCGCGCGTGCACCCGGCGGTGCCGCCGATCCTGTTCGGGCCGGTGATTCTATTCGTGGTCGTCTACGGAGTCGTCAAGGGGACGGGGTGGATCACGCCCGTGTGGATCCTTGGCGGCTACCTATTCTGGACGCTGACCGAGTACTGGCTACACCGGATCGTGTTCCACTTCGAGCCCGAGAAGGGAATCGGCGCGCGGCTGCACTGGATCATCCACGGGGTCCATCACGACCACCCCAACGATCCCATGCGGCTTGTGATGCCCCCGTCGGTCAGCGTCCCGCTGTCGGCGCTGTTCGTCCTGGGCTTCTACGCGGTACTCGGGAGTCCGGCCTTCATGCCATTCGCGGCCGGGTTCCTGGCTGGCTACCTGTTCTACGACATGCTGCACTACCACGTGCACCATCACCAGCCCAAGACCGCCCTCGGCAAGCGCCTGCGCGAGCTCCACATGCGCCATCACTTCCAGAACCACGAGCGCGGCTACGGCGTCAGCGCGCCGTTCTGGGATCACGTCTTCGGAACCGCCCCCCAGAATCGGTAGGGCACCACGCCGGCCCTCACCCGGAGGGCTTCCCGTCCCCACAGACCGCGGGTCAGATAGCCGCGCCGATTGAGGGCCCCGGCTTGGCCAGGGCCCTCGTCGGTGTCTGTCAGCAACGGCGCAGCGTGCTACTTCTGCACCTCGAGCGTCGCCTGCATCCAAGGATGGACGGCGCAGATGAAGTACAGCGTTGTCCCCGGCTTGGCCGTGACCTTCAGCGTCACCTTCGCCTTCTGCTTCGGCGTCGATGAACGCCATGTCACCCGGCCCGTCAACGTTCGGGGGAGTGTTGGTCCCCTTTCCGTTGTTGACGAACCGGAACTTCGGCGGCTTGTTCGACTCCGGGTTGGCCCCGAACTCCTTCGCGATTTTCAAGCAGATGCCGCGTCCCGAATCACAGGCTCCAATCTGCTTGGTCGTTCGCGGCCGCTGGCTCTTGGTGACCACGCTGAACGTGTGGGGCCCGTCGGAAGCGGCCAGGTTGACGATGCTAATCGTCCCCCCCGACTTGACCCTATAGACGTCGTTCTGCCAGCGAGTCCCATCCTGGACATAGCGATTGATCCTGAACTTGACCGAGGTCACGGCGTTGATCGTGGTGTGCTTGGGCGCGCCTCCCGCGGCCATCGCCGCGGCACCTCCTCCAACTACCACTCCTGCGGTGGCAAAACCGACCAGCAGCTTACGCTGCAACATGGCATCCCCCAATCTGGCTCCCCGATTGACTTCTCGCCGGAACCATTCCGGCGAAGCCAAAGTACAGCAGACCTGGCGCCGCCCAGCAAGCGGGTGGTCCGATCGCCGACTTTCTGCCTCGCGCGGCTGTTCGTAGACTGAGTGGGCGTTCAGCGTTCGCAATAACCATACGTCGTGAGGAGCCTGATGTCCTCGTCACCCGCAGATTTCAACGCCCAGATCATCGAGGAGTTCCGCGCCAACCAGGGACGCGTCGGGGGCATGTTCCAAGGCAGCACGCTTCTGCTGCTCCACCACACTGGTGCCAAGTCCGGCGTGAGCCGCATCAATCCGCTCGGCTACCTGACCGACGGTGGGCGCTACGTCGTGTTCGCCTCGAAGGCCGGAGCGCCGACCAACCCCGACTGGTACCACAACCTGAAGGCCAATCCCAACGCCACGATCGAGGTCGGGACCGACACGCTCGATGTCGTGGCCAGCGAGGCGACCGGAGAAGAACGCGAGCGCCTTTACAGCACGCAAGCCGAGCGCGTCCCGCAGTTCGCCGAATACCAGAAGCAGACCGAACGCATCATCCCCGTGATCGTCTTGACGCCGACCAACGGCGGCTAGAGCACACACCTCGGTGGCAGCTCCCGCCAGAGCCGGACCGAAACGGAGAGGGCGGGATTCGAACCCGCGAAGGAGTGTTAACCCCTTACTCGCTTATTCCTTTCCGGATGCTGCGGTCTGCCGCCATCTGTCACAGAAACTTCGGATTCTGGGAGAAGGCATTGATCCACGACCAGTTTCGCGATGCCGTCTCCTGCCACCTACAGCTTCCATAAAGCTTCCGACACACATCCGCCCACCAGAGGAATGACAGAGCAGGATCTGGTCCCGATTTCCTGCCGCAACGTGGACGGGTGGGATCAGCCCGAAGGGACGGGCGTGATGACCGCCTGTCCCTTGACCAGGTCGTATCCCACGGTGTTGGCGTAGTACAGCCCGATCCCGGTCGAGAACATCCGTCGGAACGGCGCCATCGTCAGGTAGAGCGGAAGCCGGTCGGCCACGTGGGCATCCGTCAGATAAGCGCGCACGACCCGGCGCCTCGGCGGCGGCGTCGAGATCGAGACCTGGAGGCCAGGCGCCACGAACCCGCTCGCATGTGGAACGTTGGGAAGCAGGCCGGCACCGACGAAACCGAACGTGTTGCCGGTGTCGGCCACGGTCGGCCCACAAGCCTTCTGTCCGGCGATGTTCCAGCAGAGCTTGAACAGGCCCTGGTAGGCGGGAGTGCCGCTCGGATATTTCCTCGGAGTGTGCGGCCCGCCGAATGGACCCACCCGGACTCGCGGACCGAGCAGTGCCACAGAGACGCTCGACGCCGCCCTACTCGGTCTGCCAAGGATCAGCTTCGGTCCACCCGCGCCGTGCAGCGCGATCGTGTACCCCTTCCACAGCGGGGAGGGCAGCGAGAGCAGCGGTGAGAACGCCGCTCTTGAGTTGGGCGGGAGTTGGCCGATGCCCATGATCCCCTGCGTTCCCGTCACCCTCAGCAGCACCGCGACGCCGCCAAACGACTTGACCGCCCCGAACGAAATCGGCTTCGTCGTCGTCGCGCTCGGCACACCGTGGATCGTGAACGACCCGGTAGCTGTGCTCCCGGTGATGCTGCCTGAGACACCGTAACCGCCCAAGATGCGAATCCTCGGCGAGATCTTCGCCCGCCGACCAACCGCGTGGCGCCTGATCATCAGCTGACTAGAGCCCGTGTCCACGATCACCGGGACCGGTTTCCCGCCGCCGACGACGACCCGAGCAACCAAGAACTTGCCGTTCGGTCCCCGGACGAGCGTGAGCGGGATCGTCGCGTGACCCACCCGCGCGGGGATTGCCCTTCCGTCAGCCAGCCCGCAACCGATCGATGCGATCGTCGCTGCCACAACAACTGCCCGCCTCATTCGACCCCGTTCCGTCGAGCAACTGTCCCACACGGGAGACGCTCCAACCGGCCGCGCCGCTGATACCCGCGTTTCACCCTACCAGAGCAATCATGACCAGCCTGATCGCCCTGGTAGCACGAACAGCCCCGCCGAACGCTTGCGGAAACGCGAACCCAAAGACCATTCGGCTCGCTCACGCGAGGGTGCCACGAAAAGCGGAGAGGGCGGGATTCGAACCCGCGAAGGAGTGTTAACCCCTTACTCGCTTATTCCGTCCTGGATACCACGGTCTGCCGCCATCTGTCACCCGAAACTCGACTCTGGGGCGAAGTCATATCTGAATTGTCGGCTCCTACTGCGGTCTACTGCCACCTGCCGCTTCCATAAAGCTTCCATGAGATCCTCAGCTGGCGACGAGCAAGTCGATCGCCGCACTGTTGGTGCAGCCCTTCCATCCCGACCGCGTGCGGAGAGCAGCAGCCCCGCAGAGAGTGCCGCCTAGTTGTAAGACCCGAGGACGTTGTTCAGTTCGTTGAGCCGGGCGATGGGTGGCTTGTGGCTGAGGGCGCCGTGTGGTCGTCGGGTGTTGTACGAGTCGAGCCAGCCGGTGAGGGCGGCGTTGCGTTCGGAGCTTGAGCGGTAGATGGCGCCGTAGGCCCAGCCGCCGAGCAGGGTGCGGATGAACCGTTCGATTTTGCCGTTGGTCTGGGGTCGGTAGGGCCGGGTGCGGAGGTGACGGATGCCGAGGGCGCGGCAGGCGATCGCGTGGACGGTGGATCTGTAGGCCGAGCCGTTGTCGGTGACAGTCGCTCGGTGGTGATGCCGTAGCTGGCGAAGTGCGCGACAGCACGGCGCAGGAATCCGATGGCCGTGGTCGCTTTCTCGTTGTCGAGCACCTCGACGTAGGCCAGGCGGGTCGCGTCGTCGATGCAGACGTGCACGTACTCCCAGCCGACGAGGTTGCGGCGGCTGCCTTCGGCGTCGGCGCGGCTGCCCGCGGCCCTGCGCTGGCCGGGTTTGCCGGCGAAGCGATGTCCCGCGCCCTGGTGGATGCGGCCGAGCTTCTTGACGTCGATATGGATCAGCTCACCAGGGCGAGCTCGCTCGTAGCGCTGCGCGGGCTCCAAACCGAGCCGGCCGAGCTTGCCCATCCCGATCCGGGTCAGGATCCCCGACACAGTCGAGAGCGCCATGCCGAGCGTCTCAGCGATCTCCGCGCCGGTCAACCGCAACCGTCTAAGCGCCGCGATCACCTCGACGCGCCGCTCCTCGGTGCGGTTCGCGACGATCTTGGGAGCTGATGAACGATCCAGCAGCCCGTCACGCCCCTCGACGCGGTGACGGGCTCGCCACTTACGCGCGGTGCGGTCACTGACGCCGGCCGCCTCGGCGGCAGCCGCCAGCGACCACCCCGCACCCAGCACACGATCCACGAGCAGCTCACGACCCTTGACGCTGAGCTTGGCGTTACGGTGCAGCTTCATCCGGTGTCCTCCTTGGGACTGATTGGCTTGAGCACCTCTCAGCCTCCAAGGAGCACCGGATGGCTACCTCACAAGCAGAACAACCTGGTCAGGATCTACACCTAGGCGACAAAGGGGGTGTCTCGCTTGCACCCTCGTGCCAGCTCCTCGCGGCATCGCTCAAAGCAGAGCCGACCTGCCGTCGACAACACCGCCTCGCACAGGGGCGGGGGCTAGGCAACGTGACATGAATCGAGATGTTCAGGTCACTCGTCGGGGTCCTACTCACAACGACGCCCCGGCCCAGTGGATGTGGCTCAGCTGCCGAATGGGTGGCCGTCCTGGGCGCATCTGGCCCCCTTCGGCGGCAGGGTCCCGTTGATGAAGTAACGACTCTCGAAGCGATTCACACAAGCACTCGGATTGAGCAGCGCCGTGTGGCCGTAGCCGTCCAGAGTGAGCAGGCGTGCCCGGGCCAGCGCGCCCGCCATGGCCTGCGCCCCGCGGAGGGGGGTGGCCGGGTCAAAGGTGTTGCCGATCACGAGCACCGGGTTGGCGGTGCGGTTGTCCCACCGTCCTCTGTAGGGGTGGGCGCTGCGCACGGGCCAGGTCGAGCAGGGCTCATAGTCCCAGGCCCAAAACGGCCCGACCACCCCCGAACGCTGTCGTGCGAACGCGTCGATGGCCGGAAAGGCGCTGGCCGGCGGGGAAGGGACTTCGCCGCAGGCGATCGCCATCTCCTGCTCCTCGCCGCGGCCGGCCGGTGGGGGGATGGCCGCGGGTCCGTGCTCCCACAGCTTCTGTAGGTCGATCGCTTGAAGCTTCCAGTTGGCGACCACGTAGAGAGCGCGGACCGTTCCCGAGATCGCCTCCGCGTAAGTCGTTTGGCCGGCCGTCGGGTTCACGGGCAGCCGCGCCAGCAGCTGGGTGAACTTCTGTCGCGTCGCCGCGGGGCTCCCGGCGGAGAACGCGCAGTGCGTGGTGTCCGTGCTCCCGCACCGATCGAGAAAGGCATTGAGGGTCTTGGCCGTCTCGACGTCGGACTTGAAGCGCAGCCCGCCGGGCAGGAAGCGGCCGCCGTTGGGCTTGAGCTGGGGGCGCGACCAGGCGATCGGGTTCACGACGCCGTCGAGCGCCATCGCCCGAACCCGGCCGGGGAACATGTTCGCGTAGACGGCGCCGACGATGGTCCCGTAGGACGTGCCGACGTAGTTCAACATGCGCTCGCCGGCCCGCCGGCGCAGCAGATCGAGATCGCGGACGGTGTCAACCGTGGCTACGTGCGTGAGTAGGCGACCGTTGCGCTGCTTGCAGCGCTCCCCGAAGCGGCGGTAGCGCTCGATCCAGGTCGTCATCTGGCTCGGCCCAACCGGAAAGCCGTCGACGTTCCTCGTCGGCGATCCGGCAAAGAAGCGGTCCTCGGCAGCTTGGCTTGAAAAGCACCGCACCGCGGTGCTCGCGCCAACCCCACGCGGGTCCCAGCTGACGATGTCAAAGCGCGCCCGCACCGCGGCCGGGAAACCCCGGAAGGCCAAGGCGGGCAGGAACTCGGTGCCCGGCACCCCCGGCCCGCCGGGCTCGTAGAAGAGCGTGCCGATGCGCCGGCCCGGACCGCTCGCGCGGTGGCGGATCAGGGCGAGGTTGATATCGCCCCCGCGCGGACGCCCGTAGTCGAGCGGCACGCGGATCTTGGCGCACTGAAATCCCCGCTGAGCGGACTCCGCGCATTTGTGCCACGGGATCGCCGGCGCGTGCCGACTCGACGGCGAAGCAGCGCTGGCTGGACTCGCCCAGAATGCCGACGCTGCCCCCAACGACACGACCAGCGCCAGAGCGCCGATCCGCCGTGCGCGCCCACCATAGTGCACTGGAGTTCTTCGGCTCGCGCCACGAGATCCGCCTGCGAACGAGCCAAACCTGGCGATCATGAAATTTGCCTCTTCGGCCCGCGTTTGCCGAATTGTGGGCTGAAGGGTTGTCGGTTTAAGCCGCATAAGGATCTCCTTCGGTGGGATGCTGAGTTGGACGAGGTGGGTGTCGGTGGCGTCCTCAACGCCGTGGCTAGGGTCTGTTTGGCTGGTGTTGCCGTAGCCCTCGTGGCCGAGGAGACCCGAGCCCTGCCAGCGTCGGCGGCGGGCCGACGACCTCGCAGCCGTAAGCGCCGAAGCGGCGGACCACTTCGTCGATCGGTGGCAGCACCTTCTCGGTTGGCTGGTTGGTGCCGACGACGGGGACCCCGAGCGCGACGAATACCTCCTCGAGCCCGGCGGGGGTGAGGGTGGTGAGCATCCGTGCGCGTTGCGAGCGAACGACATAGGCGTGCGTCGTCTCGCGTGGAGCGAACGCGTAGTCGCCCGCGGAGAGATCGATTCGCTCGCCGTCCACGAGCAAGCTGACCTCGCCCTCGAGGACGTAGAACGTCTCGTCTTCGTTGTGGTGAATGTGCAGCGGGGTCGCGGTGCCTCGCGGATCGTTGGTCTCGAACTGGGCGAGACTGCCGCCGGTCTCCGCTCGGCTGGCCTTGATCGTCAGCCGGCCGGTTTTCCACCACACGTCGGAGAGGCCCGTGCCGGCAAGGAGCTGGTACGTCTTTGCGAATGTGTCGGTGCTCATGCTTCCCTCACTGGGTCGCGTTTGTCAGGTCAGAGCACCGTAAGCGCGGCTCGCCGGCGTGTCTCCTACGTGTTTGCTAGCTCAACCTGACGAGTTGCTTACCCGGCCGTCGAGGCCGCATGCGCGGCGCGCATCGGTCCGCTCGTCGCAACCTCGCGCAGCGCAACAGACGCGGCCAGCTGCAGAGTGAGTTGCCCGCGACCGACCCGTTCGAGCGCGACCCCGCAGTCCATCAGCGCCAGCCGCTTGCGCAGCACGAGCAGCCTCGCTTCGAGGTTGTCGTTACCCGCCGGAAGGCCTAGGCGCTCATCCAGGCGCAGCTCCCGGTTGGTGAACGCTGTCCGCCCATCGGCCGCGTGTTCGCGCAGCAGCTTCCACAGGATCCGGCCGGGAACGCCCTTGACCACGTAGACATCGTCGACGAACACGCTGTCGTCGGCCTGGTAGTAGACAACCGAGCTCGGCTCCGCGCGCGACGGGACCGGCGCCGGCGGAGGTTTGCTGGGCGCGCTCTCGCGACGGTCTGCCTGCAGCACGGCCAGCGCAGCACCGATGTGCCCGCCGAGGATGCGCAGCAGCCGCTCGTCACCGGGCCCGAAGCCGCCCGGCCGGTCGCTCTCGAGATACAGGACGCCGGCGAGCGCACCGTGGACCACGAGCGGGACCGCGGCAGCGCTCTGCACCAGGTCAAGGCCGGGCAGCGGAATCTCCGTGCTGGCCGCGCGCCCAGCCCCGGTCTGGTCGACACTCTGCTGGATCGCCGCCTGCATGCTCCGGCTTCGGGCCATATGGGGAACACACACGACTCTCCGTCGCTCCGCCGCGGTCCCGATCACCCCGACCCCGATCCGGACCTCCGCCCCCGCAGCTGAGAGCGGGTAGCCGTTGCTCGCGACCGCAAACACCCGGTCGCCGCGCTCATCCGCGACAAGCAGGATCGACTGGGCAAACCCGAACAGGTCCTCGAGCGCTTCCAGCCCCGCGCGCGCCGCGTCCGCATAATCAGCGCACAGCGCGAGCCTGCGCACAAACTCATCAAGCGACGCGAGCACCTTCAGCTCGCCGCCCCGCTCCACAGCAGCAGGCCGCGCGATCTCCCCGAACGGGACACATCGAAGCACCCGATGAATGTCGACCCCGCGCAACCGAAAAACGTCGGTCATCCCCGTCTGTGAGGCGACCGCGTCCAGGTTTGCCTTCACCGCATCGAACGTCGCCCCCTCCGTCTCGGTGTGCAAAAAACGCAAATCGAGCAAGTACTGGTCGCTCGTCTGCGGCTCCACCACAACCACCTGCGCCCACGGATTCTCGTCAAGGTTCGCGCGCGTCTTGTTAAAAACTGACGCGTCAACGCGACACGCTCGGAATCGACGTAGTGAACGATCGACAGAAGCGTGACGTTCGGCACCCCCTCCGCCGAGCACGTCGCGATCATCGAGGGGATCACTCCCTGCAGGCAGGGACGGATCCCCTCCAGCGACACCGACCGCTCGCTCACAGGCGAACACCCGCCCTCTGCCCAGGCGTCTGGTCGAACACCTCGTCGATCGAGAGCGTCACCGCCAGAAAATCCCGACGCATGAACAAGCGCTGCGCGTTCCCGGGCGGAGCGCCAACCTGCTCAGCCTCGGCAGCGAACGCTTCCAAATGCCGCCCAGCGCGCTCGAGCTCTTCCGCCACCGGCTCGCGCGCCTGCACCACCCCACCCTTGAGCTGAAGCGCCCGACCCGCCGTCGGCGGGTTGAACACAACCGCGATCGCTCCGTTGCCCTTGATGTTCTCCCGACTGGGCGAACCTCGCGCCGCAACCACACACAGTGTCAACCAAAGCCCATCCGCAGACACCGCCGGACCCCAGCCGCGCGTATACGCCGGCCGTAGATCCTCGTCGCGCGTAGCGACACCAACCGCCACCCCACCAGCGATGAACGCCACCAAACCAGCGTCCAGCACACCCCCAGTACCAGACCGTGCCATCCCCGGAAGCTACACCAACTGGCTCAGCACGACCCGAACTGTTGCACCCAGCGCCCAGCCCGCGCTCCGCTCACAGCTGTGACCCGAGACCCGCACCAAGGCGACGCGGCTGCACTATCGGATCGAGAGATCGTGCAACGGCTCGCAGCGAGCGGCCCCAGCCCGCAGCGCCACGTAGGTGCTCCCGCGCCTGGCCACGGCCGTGCCGAGCGCCATTTGAGGATCGTAGATTCCTGGGAAGCCCAGGACCACCCAAACGTAGGACTCGGTCGTCTCTCTCGCGATCGCGGTTCTTCTCCTCGCCACGAGCAGGTACGCGCCGATAGCGCTAGAGCCGGTCAGGCAGACGTTGCGACAGACCCGCTTACGAACAGGCAGAGCTCTCGCCTCCTTCGAGTTGGGCGGGCCGCACTTCCGCTCTCAGCTGGACGGGGCTACGCGGAGCCCCGCTTGCGCAAGCACTGCCACAAGCATCTCAACCACGTGCGCGTTCACGTGGGATTGCGCGGAAAGGCCAACCGCGAAGAACTGCTCAGGCGAGCGCCACGAAAAGCGGAGAGGGCGGGATTCGAACCCGCGAAGGAGTGTTAACCCCTTACTCGCTTAGCAGGCGAGTGCCTTCAGCCACTCGGCCACCTCTCCCGAGGGACTCCGGAGTGTAAAGGCTGGGAGCCGAGCGGCCGATCGGCCGGCCCGGAGTAAATGGTGGGCTCGATCCCTTGGGGGAGCACAAGATCGGGGCCGGTGCTGTAGCTGCGCGGATCATATGCCTGGCGATTCCGCTGGTCCTCTCGTTCGTGATCGCGTCCGGAGCCGCGGCAGATCCGAGCCCGAGCGACGCGATCGCCCAACTCAACTAATGGCGCTCGCAGATCGGAGAGCAGCCGGTCTCGACCGCCCCGGTGGGTGCCTGGAACACGGGCTGCCAGCACCACGTCAACTACGAGCAGCTCAATGGCCAACTTACCCACGAGGAGACCAGCGGCAACCGGGGGTACACGGCGGACGGCGCCATCGCCGGTACCGACAGCGTGCTCTCCGAGGAGACGAGCTCGGCGACGCTGGCCGACGACACGCTGCTGCCGGGTCCGGTTTGGGACGCCGCGGTGTTTCACCGCGCTGCGCTCCTGGAACCACGGCTGGCGAACACCGGCTTCAACTCGACCACATACCCGAGCGGCGGCTCCCACACGAGCTGGCAGTGCATGTGGATCCTGAACCAGCCGAGCGAGTCGACCCCGACGCCGGCGATCGACAACTCCCGCAGGACCTCGTCACTGACCCTCTACCCGTCCCCGGCCAATGGGTCCTACGACGTCCCGACCACCTTCCCGGCGGGGACCGAGTCCCCCGATCCCGCCACCGAGACCGGCGTCCCCGCCGGGGCGAGGCTCGGCTGGCTGATGAACGTCGAGATCAATGGACCGTGGACGGCCAGCGGCTTCGGCTTCTTGGTGTTCGCCCACGGCGTGTCGGCGACGCTCAGACCCGACCGGACGAGCACCCAGGTTCCAGTCGTTGTGAGCGAGTGCGGACCGTCGGGCTGTGGAGGGTCCGGTGGAACCAATCTCGGCGAATTCTTCGAGGGTGGCTTCGGACTCTTCCCGACGCATCCTCTGGCGATCAACACGCTCTACCGGGTGACCGCGACCGGGACGGTCACCGACGCGACGACCTCGAAGAACTATCCGTTCTCCATGCTGGTGCTTTAGCCCCGGCGCCGGCTACACGGTTAGCTCGGATTGCTCGCCGGCGATGTCGCGAGGCGGGCTCGAGGCGATCCACGTGCCAGAGACGCTGCACGTGACCGTCTCGGGGAAGGGCTCGGTGTCGGGCTCAGCCGTCGCGTGCCCGGGCACGTGTGCGCACTCCTATCCATCGGGCACGCGCGTGATGCTGACCGCGAGGCCTGCTGTGAACGAGCGATTCGCCGGTTGGACCGGCAACTGCGCCGGGAGCGGGCCGCCCTGCGTACTGGTGTTGACCGGGAATGCGTCCGCAGGAGCGAGATTCGCCCTGACCGCTCCCCCGTCGCTCAGCCACTCTGGCCTCTCGCTCGGTCACCGTCCGTCACTGGTTTTCAGCGCCGGCCGCGACGCCGCTTCAGACGATCGCCGTGAGCGCGCCGCGAGGGGTCTCGTTCGCCCGCAACACGAAGGCGCTCGCCAAGGGCATCGTGATCAAGGTCGGTGGCAAGCGCGTCCGGTTCTCGGTTAATGGCGGTGGCCACTCTGTCCGAATCAAGCTCGCTCAAGTCGCCGCGAGCGCGCGCGTGGCGTTTGGCAACCCGGCACTGCTGATCGCTAGATCGCTTGCGCGACGGGTCAAGCACCACCGCTTCACGGGAACACTGAGCTTCTCGGTGCATCTCACCGACCAGGGCGGCAGGACCACGAAGGCCGTTCTCCAGTTCACGTTTCATTAGCCGCGAGAGCGCGCTAACCGTTCCAGTCGCTCCTCGGGCTACCATCACAGCGTCTGCGGAGGGGTGGCAGAGTGGTCGAATGCGCTGGTCTTGAAAACCAGAGTCCGTGCAAGCGGACCGCGGGTTCGAATCCCGCCCCCTCCGCTCCAGGCAATCGTTGATGCAGGCCCTGTTTGACCCCGAGCGCCACGAGCCGCTCGCCGCCCGTGAGTGGAGCGAGTCGCGCGCCCGCGACGCGATCGCGGCCCTCTGCCGCGATGCCGAGCGTGCCTTCGGCCCCGAGCGCCTATGGCCGCTGCACCCGGCCGATGACGAACCGGGGACCCCGACGGATGGCATCCTCCGGGGCCTGTATCTCGGTGCCGCCGGCATGCTGCACGGGCTGCGGCGTCTCGCGGATGCCGGCCTCTACAGCCCCACGTTGGACGGTCCGGCGATCGTCGATGGTCTCCATGAGGCCGCTCTGGTCTCGCCCGACGAGGAAGGTGCCGGCGCGTCGCTGCTCGTCGGCTCGAGCGGCATCCTGCTCGTCGCGCATCGACTCGTGCCGTCGGCCGCCTCGGCCGATGCGCTGGCCGACGTGATCGCGGCAAACGCGTCGCACCCCTCCAACGAGCTGCTCCTGGGCGCGCCCGGCACGATGCTGGCGGCGCGCGCCATGCACGCCCGCACGGGCGAGCAACGCTTCGTCGAGCTGTGGCGCGACAGCGCACGGACGCTGCTCGCGCGCCAGGAGTCCGATGGGCTCTGGACCCAGGACCTGTATGACGAGGAGCTGCGCTATGTGGGGGCTGGGCACGGCTTTGCCGGAAATGTCCTCGCGTTGCTCGGGGCACCCGAGTGGCTGGACGACACCGAGGCGATCGAGGCCCGAGCACTGGCCACAACACGTGCGCTGGCCCTCCTCGACGGCGACGTGGCAAATTGGCCGGTGTTGCCGACGGGCTCCCGAAGTGGCGCCCCGCCGCGTGTCCAGTGGTGCCACGGCGCTCCAGGTGTAGTCACCTCCCTCGCGTCGCTGGCCCCAGGCAACGAGTTGCACAGCCTGCTGCTGACTGCGGGCGGCGAACTGGTGTGGAGCGCGGGTCCGCTCAGGCACGGCGCCGGCCTGTGCCACGGCACGGCCGGGAACGGCTTCGCCTTCCTGGCCCTGCTGGAACGCACCGGCGACGAGCAATGGCTCGTCCGCGCCCGCGCGTTCGCCATGCACGCACTCGAGCAGGTCGAGCTGACGCGCGCCCGGACCGGCCGCGGCCGCTACACACTCTTCACCGGAGACATGGGCCCGGCCCTGCTTGCCGCGGCCTGCCTGGAGGGCGCGGCCGCTTTCCCGGGTATCGAGGACCTGTAGCCCAACCGCTGCCTTGCCATCCGCCGCGGCGGTACCTAGGATTGGTCTGAGCTATGGCGACAGTGGCGGCACCACGGGCCGAGGCGGGCCCGCCACCGGGGGCAATCGAGCGACCCGAATTTGAGATCGTGCCTCGCAAGGGGCTGGCTCTGGTCGCCGTTGCGCTCGTGCTCCTCGTGGTGGCGATCGCCGTCAACAAGCTCTGGCCACTGACCTTCCTGCACGTGGCGGGCGGTGCCGCCTGGACGATCATCGACCTGTTTCTCGGCCTCGTGCTCGGCCCGATCATGGGCAAGATGTCGATCCCCGCGCGCGTCGAGTTCACGACCCGGCTGATGCCGAAGATGGTCCTGATCATGCCGACGGTGGTGACGCTGACGCTGGCCGCGGGATGGCAGCTGGCCACAAAGCTGGGCACGAACCTGACCGGCTACGCGCTCCATGGCTGGGTCGTGGCCAGCATGATCGTCGTCGGGGTGATGGCCGTCCTCGCCCTCGGGTTGCTCGAGCCGGCCAACATCGCGGTCCTGATCGAGCTGAAGAAACCGCGGCCCCGCCCCGAGGTCATCGAGAAACTGATGAAGCGATTCATCCAGTGCGCCGGCGTTCTCGGGCTCATGCAGGTGGCGACGCTGGTGATCATGACCAAGCTCGCGTCGGGATGACCGAGCGCCGCTTCCCCCCCGTCACCCAGCTCGGCATGGCCTCGCTTGCGCTGATCGTGATCGGTGGCATCTACCTGTCAGCCCACCTGCCCCAGCCCGTGCCCCTCGGGCCCGCGGTGGCTCTGCTCGTCGCCTCGATTGTGCTGCTGGCGATCAATATGCTCCTCCTCGCACGGGTGAAGGACTTCCCTTGGGACCGTTTCTTCGAGGTGGCGAAGTGGGCGCTGCTCGCCTACGCGGTCATCGCTGCCCTGATCCTCTACGCGTTTCTGAAGGACAGTCTGAGCGGAGGCCCTTTGGTCGTGCTGACCCTGTCGCTGGTCGTGTTCGCCGTCCACGTGCCGATGCTCATCGGCTTCACCGTCGCCCGGTTCTACGAGCCGGACGAGGCCGCCGGCGCGGCATAGCCGTTCCTCTACGTCGATGCGGAAGCGCGTCTAGAATCGACGCGACGCGCCCGTAGCTCAGCTGGATAGAGCGTCGGTCT
>CAVVNG010000003.1:0-274037 GCA_963749545.1 uncultured Solirubrobacterales bacterium | reverse complement strand
GCCGGCGTCGCGGTGCCGACGTTCACCAACGGATTGCGGGTTGTCCCGCTCGGGGCGAGCGGCACCGACCGGAATTTCGCCGGCGACGGCGCCATCCAGCCCTCGTGGGCACCCGACGCGACTAACCCGAGCAACGCGACGGCGGCATATTTGACCGCGTCCGGTCATGGCTACGAGGTGTTCCGCGCTTCCATCGGGAGCCAGATCACACAAGAGCTGACCTTCGACGGCTTCACGAAGGGGTCGCTCTCCTGGGGCCCGGGCCTGCCGCGTTTCGTCCCCTCGGGGAACGGCCTCACGGTCAAGCGGCCGGTTGAGCCGAGCAAGCCGACAATCCCCGTGGTGATCCACTGCCCCGGCAACGCGGGTGCCAAAGGCTGCTTCGACCGCGTCACCGTCTCCACCGAAGGCCACATCCTCGCCGCTGCCCACCTCAGGCTCCGGGCCGGCAGGGAGCGGACGCTGACCCTTCGACTCACCGCCTCGGCCCGGCGCAAGCTCCATGTCGGGGCCGCCTGAGCCTGGTCCTGATCTCCAAGGTCCGTGGACGCACGCATCGCATCCGAGAGCCCACACGGGTGTTTGCGCCGGCGGCGCTGACCAACCATGTGATGGCGCAGGGGGTCCACGCGGGTGAAGGGCACCCTGAACGCGTTGAACGGCGGCGTTCACACCGCGGCCGCGGGATCCAAGCGGGTTGGGGTAATCCTGATCGATCCGAACGGCCAGTCGCGCTCGCTGGTACTCAATACCTCCGGGATCGGCGCGTATTCGGGCGCGTTCACGCCCATCGTCGCCGGGACCTGGATCGAGCAGACAGTCTGGAACGGCGACATCAAGCATGCGCCCACTGGATCGGCCGTCACGGACTTTCGGGTTGCGCCGGTCGCCACCAAGCTCGTTCTCTCCTGTCCGGGCAAGGCCTCGGTCAAAGGCACGCTGACGGTAAACGGGGCGATCTCGCCGGCGCTCGGTGGCGCGCTCTCGAGCGTCATCTACAGCCACGCCGGTACGAGCATCGGCCATTCGGTCACGGCGGGCAGCACGGGAGCGTTCAGCGATTCGATCACCGTCAACGATGCCGGTAAGTGGGCCGTCCAGGCCACTTTTCCGGGGGATCAGGCCCGGAGTCCGGCCAGGTCGAAAACATGCGTGAACAACGTCAGCTAGCTTCGGCCGGCCGGAGTCCTGACAGGCGACTCAGAAGCTGACCGGGACGGGCGATCCGGGAACGAGCCCGTACGAGCGAACCGACCCAGAGGCGAGGTCGATTTCCCCGAGCGCGACGCGCCGGGGCAGCGCGTCCTCGTAGCTACGCACGGTAAATGCCGGCGCCGCGCCGAGCTCGCTGACCGACGCGAAACAGGTGTAGTCGCCCAGCGGCCCACGAGGATGGTGCCGTCGGCCGACCTGATCCTCAGCGATGTGCACATCGCACGCGGATCGTATCGTCGCGTTCGCGGCTGCCAATGATCTTGTGAGCTTGCCGGGACCCCTTATGCTGGGGCGCCTGGGGGAGTCGCCACGTGTTCGACCGCCCAGCGCAGGGCGTAGTCGGCGACCTCTTCCCAGCCTGCTTGGCCGATGATGAAGTGCGAGCGTCCCGCGAACTCTTTGTAGTCGGTGACGGCGGCCGCTCTCCGGTAGTGCTTCGCCGCCGATCGGTCGACTACAGCTGGGACGGTGTGGTCATCCTCGCCGGCGATCAGGAGGAGCGGTGCGCGGTTGTCGTTGCGGAAGTCGACGCGCGTCGGAGCGTGCGGGTTGAAGTTGGCAAACGCACCCTGGTAGAGAACGCGTCCGGGCCCGGGGACCGCGTACCGGTTATAGGCGGCGACCGCGTCGTCGTCGCGCATGGTGTTCTGAACGCGTAGTGGAACTCGTCGAAGGTCAGCATCACGGCGTGGTGGTTGTTCGCCGGGTTCTTGAGCACGGGGAAGGCCGACTTAAGCTGCGCGAATGGCAGCTTGGTGATTCCTTTCACCGCCGCGGCGTCGATCGCGACGCCGGCTGCTCCGAGGCCGCGGTCGAGCAGGATTTCGGTGAACGCCCCGCCGAATGAGTGCCCCATGATGATCGGTGGGGCGCCGAGCTCGCGGATGATCGCATCGTAGTGGTCGACGATCTCCTCGATGCCGAGGTTCTCGATGGTGCTGGGGTCGGCGCGAAGCTGTTCGATGTCGCTGTCCATTCCGGGCCAGGCCGGCGCAAGCACCGTGTAGCCGCGTTCGTTGTACCGGTCGATCCAGTGCTCCCAACTGAGCGGCGTCATCCACAGTCCGTGGATGAGCACGATCGTATTGGTCGAGTTCGGTGCTTCCGTGCTCATCTCATGCTCCTCTGGTGGGTGCGTCGGTCAGGTGGTTTTCGTCAGGCCGCCGTCGATCACCCAGTTGGCTCCGGTGACGTTTCCGATCCGGGGTGACGCGAGCAGGGTCACGATCGTGGCGACCTCTTCTGGAGTTGTGAATCGGCCGCTGGGCATCTGGGAGGCCATCTGATTTCGTACGGCATCTGGGCTTGCGCCGGTGGCGCGGCCGACGGTCTGGGCGACGCCGTGCTCGCCGAGCCAGAGATCTGTCGCCACGGGCCCGGGGGACACGCTGGTAACTCGGATGCCGAGCGGACCGAGTTCCTGGGAGAGTGATTTGGCGAGATTGAGGAGCGCGGCCTTGGCGGCTCCGTAGTCGATCACCGCGCCGTCTGGTTCAAAGAAGGCGTTGACCGAGGCGACGTTGACGATCGTTCCGTCCTTTCTCGTGGCCATGTCCTCGACGGCCGCGCGCGTGGCGCGCAGCGCGGCGAAGAAGTTCAGCTGCAGGGAGGCCTCGAAATCGGCGTCCGAGACGCTTAGGAAGCCGTCCAGTCGGGTGTGGGCCGCGCCGACGTTGTTGACCAGGATGTCGACCTGACCGAAGCGGGTCACAGCTTCTCCCACCAGGTAGGCGGGACCGTCAGGTTCGGCGAGATCGACTTCGACTGGCGTGATGCCGTCGAGCGCTTGAATGGAATCGACGGTGAGGGCTCCAGCGACGACGCCCATGCCCTCCGCGGCGAGGGCGTGGGCGATCGCCAAGCCGATCCCCTTACTCGCCCCGGTCACGACCGCCACTTTGTTCTCCAGGCCCAGATCCATGAGCCCGAAGGTATGGGTCAGCTCGAGCGTTCGCTTGCGCACGATGACTGAACTGCTCCACCTGACGACGCTAGTTCGATCGCTCAAGAAGGACGTCGGCGGCTTCTCGGGCCTGATCCGGCAGCACCCGGCCGAGCTGGCCGCGCGACGTGATCCCCAGCTTGGGGAACATCCGGTAGAGGTGGCTCGCAACGGTCCGGTGCGAGAGGTAAAGGCGCTGCCCGATCTCCCGATTGGAAAGCCCACCTGCAGCCAGCGTCGCGATCTGCAGCTCCTGCGGAGACAGTTCATCCCACGCTTCCGGTCGCCGCTTCGTGCTCGTTTCGCCGGACGCGCGCAGCTCTTGGCGCGCGCGCTCGCCCCAGGCGGGGATGTCGAGTCGATCAAAGGCATCTCGGGCAGCCCGCAGCGGTGCTCGCGAATCACCCGCGCGATGCTGCCGCCGAAGCCAGGCACCGTAGGCAAGGTTGATCCTGGCGTGAGTGAAAACCCAGCGCGGACCGACAGCCCTCAAGGCGCGCTCGAACTCGACCTCCGCCCCGTCGTCGCCGGCCAGAATAGCCCGGGCGTAGTGCAGCCCGTGTAGAAGCGCCCGCTGGGTCGAAGGTGCAGCCTCCGTTTCTAGCTCGGCGACCAGCGCGCGGGTCTCAGCCTGCCTTCCCGTGTGCAACGCCGCCTCGGCGAGATTCCCGACCGAGCAGTACCTCTCTCGGTAGTGGAAGGCGGGGTCATTCGGATTGAACACCCGGGCCAGTTGCGCGTATGCATCCTCGTAACGGCCAGCCGCCAGCGCCGTAAAACCGCGAGCGTTCTGCAGCACCGAGAGGATGTCGCTGCTTCGATTTGAGCTCAGAAGCCGCTCGACCTCTGTCGCGAACGCCTCGGCATGCTCCACCTCCCCCCGCACCCCAGCGATCGAGGACTGGATCACCGCGGCGCCCGCGCGCCAGATCAGTTGGTTTGTCTCACCGGCGAGCTGTTCATAGTCGGCACCCGCAGCGAAGGCGATCGGCCAATCGCATGCGAACACCGCGGAGGATGCGAACAGGCCCACCGCATGAGTGAGCAGACCCAGGCGGGCGTGCGCGCGCAGCGGAGCGATTGCCAAGGGAAGAATTCGCATCGATTGTTCGAAATCGCCCACCGCGTGCGAGGCCATGCCCAGCCGGAGCGCCACCTCGGCGTCGTCCCTCGCGAGCGGCGCGGCCTGCGCAACCCCGGCCATCACCGATGCGCTGCGGGCAATCGGTTCGGCCATCGCGACGATGACCAGCGCCCGCGAGTCCCTCTGATCGACGGGAAGCTGCTCGACGGCGGCCACAACGCGGCCGCGGACAGCTGCACCCGGATCGCCCCACCAGCTGCGAAGCGCAGCCGCGTGAAGCAGCGTAAGCGCCAGATCGAGATCATCATCCCGGGCCTGCTCGGCCAGCTCTACGAGCGACAGCACTCGCTCGCCGTCCCCCGGGACTCCGTCATGGAAAATCTCCGACAGCCATCCCGCCCGAGCGTTGTCGCGGGCGCTGAGGTTCAGCTGGCGAGCCTCGTCGACGTAGGCCCGGACGAGGTCCGCACGCCCGACCTGGAATGCCAGCTCCGCCCCGCGAAGCAGCCGCCGGCCCCGCTCCGCTCGGTTCACGCTCATCTGCGCCGACCGTCCCAGTGAGGTCGCGGCCTGCAGAACCGCGCCGCGGCGATGCGCTCGCCAAGCCACGTCTTCGAGTTCCTCCGCGACCGAGTCATCGCGCCCGATCGTCGCTGCCGCCCGGTGCCACGCCCGCCGGTCTGGCTGCTCCGCGAATAGCTCGGCCAGGGCGGCATGCGCCGCCGTGCGCCGCTCAAGGTCAGCGTCGTGGTAGATCGCCGAGCGCACAAGCGGGTGGCGGAAATGCAGATCCGTGCCGACGAGCCACACCAGGCGCGCCTCCAGCGCCGGCCGCAACATCGACGGCGCGACCGGCCGGGCGAGCAGGATCTCACCAGCCGTGAGGATCTCGCCCAGCGCCTCCGAGTCATCGGCAGCAGCAATCAGCAACAAGCTTCTGGTCTCCTCCGGCACGTCCCGCAGCCGCGCAGCGAACGCTCGCTCCAGCCGTGCCGTCACCGGCAAAGCCGGTGAACCGGCAATTAGGCCAACTTTGGCGTCCGCAGCCGCTGTCGGCAGCTCAACCAGCGCCAGAGGATTGCCCGCCGCCGCCGCCAGCAGACGGGCACGGAGCGCGGGCTCCAGATCCGGCGCTCGCGTATCGAGTATCGCGGATGCCGCAGGATCGGGCAGCCGATGCAGCACATACTCCGGGAGGCCGAGCTCACCAACCTCCTCGTCGTGGCCGTCACGCAGAGCGACGAGCACGACGATCGGGTCCGACTCGACCGGCGGCCGACGAAGGCGATCACGTCGCGAGACGCAGGGTCCAGCCAGGGAAGATCGTCAACGACCAGGAGCAACGGCCGTTCAGCGGCTGTCGCCGACAACAGCTCAAGTGTCGCCAACGCGACGAGAAACGGATCGCCGCCCGGATCCTCGCCAACCCCGCACGCGGCGAGCAACGCCGAGCGGTGAGCAGGTGACAGATCACCGACACCGTCAAACACCGGCCGCAACAGCCGGTGCAGCCCCGAAAAAGGCATGTCGGATTCGGCCACCACGCCAGCCGTTGAGAGGACTCTGGTCCCCCGCTCGCCTGCCAATTCACGCGCAGCATCGAGCAGGACCGACTTGCCGATGCCCGCCTCACCCCGTAGCGCCAAGGCGGAACCGCGTCCGGGTAGGCGGTCAAGCACAGCGGCGAGAAGGCGCAGCTCGCGGTCGCGGCCGATCAGCTTCGCGCTCTCCATCGGCGCAGAAGACGCGGCGGCAGTTGACTGCCGATGGTGACTAGCGGGCACCATCAACAGTTTGTCGTGGCGCGATCGCCGCGCATGTGCCGCCGGCGGGCCGCCGACCGCTACACGGCCGAGCACGCGCAGCCGCGAAGTTACGCCGGAGCCTGTGCCGCGGGCGCGGTCAGACGCGGACCGCAGCGAGGGTGATCAGCACGAAGCCGGCTGAATCGAGCACGATCCGACAGGTGTGGAGCCGATCCCAGCGCCGGCGCAGCCGGCGCCACTGCTCGGGATCTCCGTGCTGCTCGTCCCACCTGAACACCCGTAGGTTGATCGGCATGTTGCCGATCAACGTGACTGCGAGCATGCTCGAGTAGCTGACCCCAGCAAGCAGGGCGAGCGTCGCGTCACGGCCGCGAAGGCTTCTGCTGGCGACGAAGCAAGCGGCGATTGTGCCCGTCTGCAAGAACGGGTCGACGGTGCCGAAGCGGCGGTAAATGAGCTTCTCCGCCTCGACCTGCTCGCGATGATCGAGCTTCCACAGCGTCGGATGGACGATCCCCCAGGAGGTCAACTCGCTGCCGGTCAACAGCCCGGAGAGCAGCACCGCCGCGAACGGGCGAGCATCCATGGTCTCAGCCAATCCATGTGCCTGCTTGTCGTGCAGCATCGGAGCGAGCGCGGGGAAGATTACTCCGGGGATCGAGTGGTTCTCAACTCGGCCCGCCTGGCGCCTGGTGGTGTGTGTGACGCGCGTACTACACCACGGCGGCCTCAAGTCGATCTGGCCGCCAGATACGCCCACCGGCCCAAGCGCCGCTCGCTCGCGAGCAGCTCGACAACCGCGAGGTAACGATCATAGGCTGCGCTGCCCTCCTCGCCCTCCACGGCTGCCAGCTCGGTCGCGTGGCTCACTCGTGCGCGGCGGCGCGTCGCGGCGACCGCTGCCATGTTGGGCGTCACGTCCTCGATTCGCACCTCGCCAAAGCCCGCCGCGCGCAGGAGTCTCTCATTGACCCCATGAGTGGTGAACACCTGCTCGCCGAGCGAGCCACTGCGAAGCAGGATCTCCTCTCGGCGCAGCAGCCCCGTCACCGTGAGCGGATCGGTGAATAGCGCCCGACCGCCCGCACGCAGCACTCGATGCCACTCCTGGAAGACGCTCAGGCGTTCGTACATGTGGTTGATCGAGTCAATACAAAGCAGCGCATCAAAGCTCGCCGTCGGGAACGGCAGCGGGTCGCGGCCATCGCCCCGCACAAACCGCGCCTGCGCCGCGAGATCCCGCTTACCGGCTGCGCGGTTCGCAGCGGCAACCGCGGCCCCGTGCAACTCCAGACCGGTTACCGAGCAGCCCGTCTCGCTGACCATGAACAAAGCCGGACCACCCGAGCCGCTCCCAACGTCGAGCACCTCGCTCGACGAGCCCAGTTCAAGCCAATCGAAGAACATGCGGCACTCGCCGGCCGTCAGCCAGGAGTTCTGACCGATGTCCTCGCCAAACGCTACCGCGCGAACCGTGGCCGCCAGCTGTCCCTCGAAGGCACCGTAGACGGCATCGTAGAACTCCCCTCCGGCGGCTCCCGAGCCCTCGACAGTCATACCCCAACTTCACTGGGCGTCGAAGACAAAGTCAACGGCGCAAGGCGAACAGGACTCCCGAAGTTGGAGGTCTCAAGCCTCCGGATGCCGAGGCCCGACAGATCGCCTTCTTGTCCTCCCGGCCGGCTCGCTTCGCGTGATCAGAACAGGCCGGCACGGGCCGACTTCTCCTCGCCCAGTGCAAGGAGAAGTCTGCCCGTCGGCTACGGACGCTGGTGGCAATGCCGCGTATCCAACCCGCTGATCACGCCGCCTCCAGCTCGAATTCGACCCGCTCGAGGTCGCGGTCGGCGACCACCTCCGCGGGCCGCCGCGGGGGACGCAGCGATAGCAGCGCGACCAGTGCGCCCACGGCGACCGCGCCGGCGGCGACCGCCCAGCCCAGGTGAAAGCCGCCCGTGAGCGCCTGGAGGTGGTGCTGTCCCAGGCCGGCCAGCACCTTGGCGCGGTCGGCCGCGACGGTGCCCAGCGCCGCGGTCCCGATCGCGACTGAGATCTGTTGCGAGGCGTTGAGGATCCCGGAGGCCAGGCCGGCGTCGGCGATCGGCACGTCGGCCATCGCGATCGTGGTCAGCGGCAGGAACGACAACCCCGCGCCGAGGCCGAGCAGCGCGAACGGCACCGCGAGCGCGGGGAAGTAGCTCGTGTGCGTCGGCAGTCGCGAGAGCAGCACGAGCGCGGCGGCGATCGCGGCCAGGCCGGCGAGCACTACCCGTATGGCTCCGAACTGTCGCACCAGCCGAGCGGTCAGCCCGAGTGAGAACAGGCCGATGATCAGCGTCAGCGGCAGGAAGGCGAGGCCGGTCTGCAGCGCCCCGTAGCCGTGCACGTGCTGGAGGTAGAGCACGCCGAGTAGAAATGTCGAGTACATGCCCGTGCCCACGAAGCCGCGCACCACACTCGATCCGGCCAGGCCGCCGACGCGCAGGATCCGCAACGGGAACATCGGCGCCGAGAGCCGCGACTCGACGGCGACAAAGACTGCCAGCAGCGCCACTGCCGCGGCGCCGAAGGCGAGCGTGTGCGCCGACAGCCAGCCATAGTCGGTGACCTTCACGATCGCGTAAACGCCGAGCATCAGCGCCACCGTGACCAGCACCGCGCCGACCACGTCCACGCCTTGCCCGAGCCCGAGGCGCTCGGTCTCGTTGATCAGCACCGATCCGAGCGCGACGGTCACGATCCCGATCGGCACGTTGATGAAGAAGATCCAGTGCCAGTCGACCGACTGCGTGAGCACGCCGCCGGCGAGCAGCCCGAGCGAACCGCCGCCGGCGAGGATGAATGTGTACACGCTCATCGCGATCGCCCGCTCCGCCGGCCGCGGAAACTCCGTCACCAGCAGGGCCAGGACCGCCGCCGAAGCCACCGCGCCGCCCAATCCCTGGACGAACCGGGCCATGATCAGCCCGAGCTGATCGTCCGCCAGCCCGCACGCCACCGAAGCCAGCGTGAACATCACCACGCCGCTTAGGAACATCCGTTTGCGCCCGAGCAGATCTCCCAGCCGTCCGGCCAGCAGCAAGAAACTTCCGAACGCGATCATGTACGCATCCAGCACCCACGCCAGGTTGGCCTGTGAGAAGCCGAGGTCGCGCTGCATCGAGGGCAACGCAACGTTCACAATCGTGCCGTCCAACACCATCATCAGCTGCCCCATGCACACGACCGCGAGGGCCACCCAGCGTCGGCGTTCTCCAGTGATTAGGTTCCTAAAGATGTCCATGGCAACACTCCGATAGATCTGTTACTCAGAATAATCTTGTTATTCACAATAGCGTGATTATCCTAACACCGAATGGCTGAACGTCAAGTCACCGGTCGGCCGCGCCGCGGCGAGCGGCGCCTGATCACCCGCGCGCAACTGCTGGATGCCGCAGAGCGCGTGTTCGCCCGCGACGGCCTGCGCGGTGCGTCGGTCGACACGATCGCGTTGGAGGCCGGCTACTCGACCGGCGCCGTCTACTCGAACTTCAAGGGCAAGGAGGACCTGTTCCTCACGCTCGTGGAGGAGCGCATCGACCCACGGTTGGCGAAGGTGTATGAGGCGGTGGAGGCCGAGCTCGCGGCTGGCGTCCCGCCGCTCGAAGCGGCCCGCCGCTTCGTGTCCATGCTCCGAGGCGAACGCGACGCGTTCCTGCTACTGATCGACTTCTGGGGCCAGGCGGTGCGCGACCCCACAGCAGCCGAGCGATTCGGCCAGCGCCACGCCCGCCTGCGAGCCACTGTTGGACACCTCCTCGACGCCGCCATCCCCGAACGCGGAACCGGCGGGCTCCCCACCGACCAGCTCGCCACCACCCTAATCGCGCTCGGCAACGGCTTCGCGATCGAACTCCTCGCCGACCCCGACGCCGTTCCCGACGACCTCTTCGGTCACGCGATCGGCGCCCTCGTGCAAGGCTCCCGCCCCCGTTCATGACCAGCCGGACTGCGACGCGCTAGGCGCGACGAGGGCCCGAGTTTCTCGACATGTGGGCGGTCATTCAGCACGTCTCCTATGAGGGCCAGGGCAACATCGCTCTCGCCCTGCGCCGCGCTCGGCAGCGGTCGGTCAACCTCCGGCCGTTTCGAGGTGATCTGATGCCCAGAGCCGCGGATTTATCGGGACTGATCGTGCTCGGTGCGCCGAGCGGATCCGCCGACGATGAGACGAGCAAGCACGTTGTCGCCGAGCGACAGCTGATCAGCGACGCGGTCGGCCTTGGGCTGCCCGTTCTCGGTGTCTGCTTCGGCGCGCAGCTGCTCGCAGTCGCGCTGGGCGGCCGCGTCGTCAAGGACGGCGTGCCCGAAGTCGGCATGGGCGCGGCTACGCTCACCGCCGCTGGGCGCGTGGATCCCGTCCTCGGGTCCGACACCGAGGCGCTCGAGGTCCTGCACTGGCATCGCCACAGCTACACCCTGCCGCCAGGGGCGGTGCGACTGGCCACCAGCCACCAGTGCACCGAACAGGCATTTCGGGTCGCCGACAACGTCTACGGACTCCAATTTCACGTCGAGATCAACAGCGAACTGGCGAGGCGCATTGCCGATGAGATGCCTGACGACGCGCTGGAGCCGGCCACCGTTGCTTGTGCTAGCGCGTGGGGGAAGACAGTGCTCGACCGCTTCCTGGCGCTGCAGTAAGGGCTGTCGGGCGCGCTCCCGCTGCGCTGGCCAGCGTGGTTCGTCGCCGACCGACCGGCGCACTATGCGGGAGGCGTGCCCCAGTCGGGCTCGAGATCCACCAGATTCCCGTGAGTCTCTTGGCGCAGCCTCTTGCCGTCGGCCCCGATCGACCAGATGTGGGGCAGCGTCTTCCTCGAAGTGTGGACGAATGCGATCCTCCCGCCATCGGGCGAGAAGACCGGATCGAAGGCGTAGTTGTTCTTCTTCTCTTTGAGGATCCGGTGCATCCCCGTGCCGTCGGGACGGATCGTGTAGAGCTCCGACTCCGACTGTCCTTCGTAGAAGGAGTTGAACACGATGCGTTTACCGTTCGGCGACCAGTCGGGGTTGCCGGCATCGAGCCTGCGTGGCGTGAGCCGGCGGACGGTCTTGCCGTTTGCGCTGATCAAGTAGATCGCGCTGGCGTTGACGGGCTTCTTCCTGTCGTTCAGGACCGTGACGGCGAGCATCCGCCCATTCGGCGACCACACGGCGTTGTGGGGCTCGGTCCCCGTTGACTTCAGCCCGAACGACCGAATCACTCGATCGCCCGCTCCAGACAGCCCGGCGGTTGCCAGCTCGACCATGGAGGCAGAGCCGTCCTTAGCGATCGGGCCAAACGCGCGCCCGAATGCGATGTCGTGACCGCTACGGGTCCAGTTGGGTTCGTCGATGCCGAGGCACTGACCCGAGCAGGCAATGGGAAGCCGAGTTGGGTTGGAGCCGTCGAAGCGAATTGTGTAGGCCGCGTCCGGGCTGCCGTTCTGGAACCGACGGTCGAAAGCGATTTGCCTGCCGTTTGGCGAATAGTCGGGATCGAACGCGCCGCCCTGGAACTGGGTGAGCTGTCGCACCCGTCCGGTGGTAGGCGACAACGCGAAGAGCTGAGTGGTGCTCTCGTCCATGGGATTCAGCAACCGCTGAAAGACGATCGGCCCGCGCTTCCCCGCGTAGGTGGCCCGCGCGCCTGGCACGGAGATTGCCGACGCAGCGGACGCCGCCACGACGATTGCGACAACGGTTCCCCGGTTCATGCTTCCTCCTCCTCACAGAACGTTCGACCGGGGGCCAACTGCGTCACGAGGCCCCCTCTCGCTGGCTAGTTTCGCGGCGCTCCGTCTCACGGCTGTCCCAGTCTTGTCTCAGCCGCTGTCATGCAAGACAATCCCGATGTGATGGGGGCTCACAGCGGAGCTGTGTTTCGGGTGCTCGGCCCGCTCGAGGTCTGGTTCGACGGCGCTCCCGTCAAGATCGGTGGGGCACGTCAGCGCGCCCTGCTCGCGATGCTGTTGCTCAACGCCAACCGTGTCGTACCGCGGGAGCAGCTGATCGACGACCTGCTCGACGACGCTCGGCCCGAGACGGCGGACCACACACTGCGGGTGCAGGTCTCGCGCCTGCGCTCGGTGGTCGACCTACCGGGGGCGTCGGAGCCTCGCTTGGTCCGGCAGGCTCCGGGCTATCGCCTGCGGGTCGATTCCGGGGAATTGGACCTCGACGTGTTCGAGGACCTGCTGGCGCAGGCCCATCGGGCCACACAGAGTGGGGATCACGAACTCGCTTCACGCACACTGCGCGAGGCGGAGGCGCTATGGCGCGGACGGCCGCTGGCCGATCTCGACTTCAAGCCGTTTGCCCGGATCGAGATCGACCGGCTTGCCGAGATGCGGCTCGTCGCGACTGAGGAACGGATCGACGCCGACCTGGCGCTGGGCCGCCACCGCCGGCTCGTGCCCGAGCTGGAGCGGATGGTCGCCGAGCACCCGCTGCGAGAGCGCGTGCGCGGCCAGGCGATGCTGGCGTTGTATCGCTCGGGCAGGCAGGCCGAGGCGCTCGCCTCCTACCGGGACGGACGAGCGCATCTGGTCGACCAGTTGGGGGTTGAGCCCGGACCCGCGCTGAGAGGACTGGAGCGGGCGATCCTCCGACAGGACGCCGCGCTCGACCTACCTGAGAGCGTGTCGCACCGACCATCTGGCGAGCCGGCGGCCAACGATGAACCAGTGGTCGTCGCGCCATCCGTCCGCGCGCCGGCGTCCGACCGGCGCGGTCATGTCCGTCGCCGGGTCAAAGTCGCAATCGCTGTAGCGACCGTAGCCCTTGTCGCGTTTCTTGTCGGCGCCACGACGCGGCCCGAGGGAAAGCGCACACTCCAGCCGGGGCGATCACTCGCTGGTGACGGCGTCGCCCTGGTATCTCCGGCCGACGGCGCGATCAAGGCGACGCTTGCTCTGCGGGCGGCGCCGAGCGGCATGGTGGCCGGGTTTGGATCGTTGTGGGTGACGGAGGCGCCTGCTGGCGACGTCGTCCGGATCGACCCGAGTGCCCACCGGATTCTGGCCACGATCCCCCTGGGCGCCAGGCCGAGCCGGATAGTTGTGGGCGGTGGGGCGGTATGGGTCCTCGATCCGGTCAATCGCACGGTGTCCGCGATCGACCCGGCAACGGACACGGTTGTCCAGACGGTTGCGGTGGCGGGTGGTGCGAGCGACGTCGCCTTCGACGCGGGAAGCCTGTGGATCCTCGACCGTCGCGATCGAACGGTCAGCCGGCTCGATCCGGCCACCGGCTTGCGGCGGGCGACCGTTGGCATCGGCGGCGATCCAAGCAGCCTGACAACGATCGGCGACGGCATCTGGGTGACCGATGACGAGCGGGGACTGGTGCAACGGATCGATCCCCATAGAGCGACTGTCGCCCAGACCGTCCGGGTAGGTGGCGCACCCGCCGCGATTGCTGCCACCAACGCCGGGACCTGGGTGGTTGATCGGCTTGCCGCGACGGTGTCACGCCTGAGCTCCAACGGCGGAACAGCGTCGTCGCCGCTCGGTCTCGGCGGCGCGCCGAGAACGCTGGCGAGCGCCGGAGGCAATCTGTGGGTCGGGGACGAGCGCCACGGCATCGTGCTCGGCCTCGATCCCCGAACCATGTCGGTCGTGACCAGAGTCCACGTCGGCGGCGGCATCTCGTCGCTCGCCACACTCCACGGGCTGTGGGTCGCCGTCCACGGCCCCGCCGCCCACCCAGGAGGCAGCCTCACCGCCGTCGGCTCATACGCGGTGATCGACACCGTCGACCCCGCAGCCAGCACATCATGGAACGTCCCTCCCCCGCAGGGCTTGGGATTGACCAATGACGGGCTCGTGACGCTCGATCACGTCGCCGGGCCTGACGGCAGCCGCCTCGTGCCTGACCTCGCACTGGCACTCCCAAGGCCTGACGACGGTGGACGGACCTACAGGTTCACGCTTAGACCGGGAATCCGCTACTCCAACGGTGCGCCGCTGCGACCGAGCGATGTCACCCACTCGTTCGAGCGGCTGTTCGCGATCGGCTCCTCAGGCGCGCCCGTGTACGCAGCGATCCTCGGGGCGGCCCCGTGCCTCGAGACGCCCAGCCGCTGTGACCTGTCTAAAGGGGTCGTCGCCGACGATCGGACCGGCACCGTCACCTTTCACCTGACGAGGCCCGACCCCGACTTTCTCTACAAGCTGACCATCAGCTACGCCTACGTCCTGCCCGCAGCGACGCCAAAACGGCAGGCTCGCACGCCCCTTCCGGCCACCGGTCCGTACGTGATCACACGCTATAGCGCGGGCCGCGAACTGCGATTGGTGCGCAATCCCTTCTTCCACGAATGGTCGGCGGCCGCCCAGCCCTCCGGATATCCCAATCGCATAGCGATCCCGCTGGGGCTGTCCCCAGCCCGCGCCAATGCTGCGATCGCCGGCGGTCGGGTTGACTTCTATCCGAATCTCGGGCGGCTACCGGGACGGGACGCGAGGGATCTGCTGGTCAACCGCCGCGTCCAGGTTCACATTCACCCCGCGCTGGTGACGGGCTTCATGTTCCTTAACACCAACGCCCCGCCGTTCAACCAGATTGCCGTTCGTCGAGCGATCAACCTGGCCTACGACCGCGGCGCTGCCGTCGACGGTTGGGGGGGAACGCTTGCCGCGCAGCCCGCCTGCCAGCTGCTGCCGCCCGAGCTCCCGGGATACCGCCGTCATTGCCCCTACACCATCCGTCCCGGCCACGACGGACGCTGGAAGGGAACCGATCCCACGCGGGCGAAACGCCTCGTCGCCGCTTCGGGCACCCGGGGTACGCCCGTCGTCGTCTGGAACGCCGACCCGTCGCCCTCGGGTTCCATCGAGGAGAGCAGGCTTGCGGTGACGGCGCTTCGCAGGCTGGGCTACCGCGCGTCGCTGCGCCTGCTTCCCGAGAGCACCTATTTCAGCTACACCGGCGACTCTCGCAACCGCGCCCAGATCGTCGACGGCGGTTTCAGCGCCGACTACGCATCCGCCAGTGACTTCATCGGCAAGTTCACGTGCGGGAAGTTCGTTGCCCGTGACGGCCTCGACACCACGGACGAGAGCGAGTTCTGCAACGCGCGATTCGATCGGCAGGTCGAAAGCGCCGCCTCGCTACAGCCCACCCGGCCGGCCGCCGCCGACGGGCTGTGGGGCCGTCTGGACCGCAAGCTGACCGACCTCGCGCTCATCGTCCCTACCGTCACCCCCAACGCGGTGGATTTTGTCTCCCGTCACATCCACAACTACCAGTACAACCCGGTCTGGGGAGCGCTGCTCGACCAGCTCACTATTGCCTGAGGCGCGTGTCGAAGGTGCGCGAGACACCCGAATGCGATGGAATACCAAGCGCGCGAACTGACTCAAAATGAGGTCGATGAACGAACAAATGCAGCAACCCATTTCATCGCCCTTCGACGTGAGGGCCTGGCTCGTGTCGTCGACGCGGCGTTTGTCATTTGTCGCCATGGCGGCGACGTTCGTACTCGCGTCCTCGCCGGCGGTCGCGGCTGCGCCCCGCACTCCGGTCGTGTTTTTCCCCGGCTACGGGACGACTGTGCTGCGGGTCACCGTCCATAACCAGACGGGCGTAAAGGGCTGCCCGCGCTCTGGCTCGTTCGAGGACGGGATCCCCGCGAATGTTGGGACGACGTTCAGTCAGGTGTGTCGCGACAAGCTGATCACACCGCGGTGGAAGTCGAACTCCAGTCTCTCGTTCTCCAAACGCTTCTCGCTGCCGCCCGGGGTGAAGGTGTCGATCCCGCACTACGGGCAGACGGCCAGCGCACCGATCTACAACCCGCTCTACGCGGCGCTCGAGGCCGCCGGCTACAGGGCCGACCGCAACCTAGTTGTTGCCGGCTACGACTTCCGGCTCACACCTGACCTGGACGGGTTTCTGTCTCGGACAAAACGGCTGATCGTGCGGACCTGGCGGCTCAACCACCAGCGCCCCGTCCGGCTCGTCGGCCACTCGAACGGGCCGCTGTACGCCCAGTATCTGTTGACGCACGTCTCGCCTGAGTGGAAACACAGGTACATCCAGGGATTCACCGACATCGCGGGCAACCTTCCCGGACAGGGCGCGCTTTGGACCTGGGTGTTCACGGGCGTTGAGGTACCCAGTGCGTTCTCGTTGCCGACAACCGTGGCGACGGCGCGCAGCAGCGCGCGCCTGATGGCGTTGTCCCCGGCGACCTGGATGAGCGCGTCGGACCCGGCCGTGTTCGGGCGCCGCGAGGTCGTGATCAAGAATCGGGCGACCGGTCGGAGCTATACCCCGGCCGATACGGCACGGTTGCTGCACGACGCTGGTCTGGAATCGATCAAGCCGATGGTCGAGCATTACCTCGGTTTCGTCCGCTTTGCCGATCGCCGACACTTCCCCGACGTCGATGTCGCCGCGGAGAAGGGCTCGGGCCTCCCGACACCTGTCGGCATCGTCCTGCCGAACCTGACACGGGGCCAAGTTGTCGACCAGGCCACGGCGGACTACATCGATCTGCCCGGCGACAGCAACCAGGAATACATCACCAACAACGCGGTCGGCGTCTGGCGCAAGATGCGCTGTCACCGGTTCCGCCTCACTGACAACCCGGGCGTCTCCCATCTCGGGCTGGTCACCGACCGTGGCCTCATCAGGCGGCTGCTCGCCGACCTCGCGCGACCGCGCTCGCGCTGCCCGGTCACCGGCTGAGCCGGAGGACCATCGGCCGACCGTCGTGTGAGACGCTGTGGAGCGTGCGCGCGCGTGCTGCTGTCATGGCCGCCCTCTGGAGCGCGACACGGAGCTACAGCTGCCGGAGGCGCCGCTTCATCGCAGGCCCCGGTTCAACCATTCAGCACAGATTCGGGCGACGTGCCGATTATCGGTCCCGCAGCAGCCTCCGAGGACCCGCACGCTCGCGAGGTGGGGCTTGAGCGCGCGGTAGCCGGCGGCAAGCTCGGCGGGATCTCCGGGGTCGAGCTCGGTCGCCCGATCGAGCTCGGCGTGACTCTTAGGCGAGGCATTCGCGCGGACGCCGCCGAGGCGCTGGAGCCACGTCCCGGCGCACTTCTCGGACGCGGCGAAGTGCGTCGGGTGCGCGCAGTTGATCATGAAGAACGCCGCTGCTCGGTCGCTCTCGGCGTCGACCTGCTCGATCGCCTCGTCCAGCGGCTGGCCGCTCGGGAGCCTTCCGTCAGTCTCGACCGTGAACGAGATCGAGATGCGTATGTCGCATGCGGTGGCCGCCCTGACGAGCCCGATCGCCTCGCTCGCATAGCCGAGGGTGTACGCGCTCACCATGTCCGCACCGGCCTCACTGAAGGTCGCGATCTGGGCGGCGTGATAGTGCTGGGCCTGCTCGGCCGACATCACGCTCGCGGGGTGGTAGGCGTCACCCCTCGGGCCGACCGTCCCGCAGACCGCGATCGGACTTGCGTCGGTCTCCTCGGCGGCGCGGATCTCCTGCGCAAAGCTGATCGCGAAGCGGTTGATCTCATCGAGCTCGGCCACCCCATAGCCCAGCTTCGCGCCCCAGTCGGCACTCGCCCGCCACGTCGGCGTGTCGAGCGTGAAACCGAGACCATGACGCCGGGCGATCTCGATGTACGAGACGTAGTAGCGCCGGAGTGCCTCCCGGCGACCCTCGGCGGCGAGCAACACGAACGAGGCGAAGCACGGCAGTTCGATCCCCTCGGTGAAGATCATCGTCGTCTCCAGGCCTCCAGCGCCGAGGAAGAGTCGCCCCCCGAGGCGCGGCAATCGGTCGGTTGCGGTCATCGGCACGGCGCCGATCTTCCCGCGAAAGCCCACAGCGCGCATCGGGACTCACCCCGAACTTTCCCCTGACGTTGCCGGATTCTCGGGCCGCTTCGCCCTGCCGCCCACATCTGACCGGTGGCCCTGTGGCCGGGGTGGTGATAATCGATGGCGTGAGCGAGGCGTCTGGTCTGCGGATCGCGGTCGCCGGCGAGGTGGCCGGTCTATGCCCCGAGGTGCAGTCGCGGGCGTTGGAGCTTGGCTTATCGGGATGGGTACGCCTGGCCGACGAGGACGCGCGGTTGCTGGTCCGCGCCGAGGGCCCCACAACCGCGGTCGACAAACTTGTGGCATGGCTCGCCGGGTTAAAGGACGCCGCCTCCGTCGATGTATCTCCCGCGGACGTCGAGGGGCACGAGCAGTTCGCGGTGCGCGGAGTGCCGGCCGGTGTGTTCGTAGTCCAGGAGCATCAGGCGACCGCCCATCACTTCGACTTGCGCCTCGAAGTCGGCCGGGTTATGCGTTCGTGGGCGGTTCCCAAGGGGCCATCGCTCGATCCGGCGGTCAAGCGGTTCGCGGTCCAGGTTGAGGATCATTCGCCCCAGCACAACGGGTTCGAAGATCGCACCGGTGGAGGCGGGGTGATTCTCTGGGACCGCGGCTCCTACGAGCAGGGGGGGCGGGTGCCGTGGCCGGAGGCGCTCGAGCGCGGTCATGCCGTGTTCGTCCTGCATGGCTCGAAGCTCCGCGGCGGGTTCGCGCTCCAGCGTACGCGGGGAGGCGAGAAGCCGCAGTGGCTGCTCATCAAACGGCGTGACGAAGAAGCCCGGCCAGGATCGGACATCGTCGCCGAGCGGCCGACGTCGGTTCTCAGTTCCCTGACGCTTGCTCAGCTTCTCGACCGCGCCGGGTAGTACGAGGTTCGCTACGACGTCGCAGGCCTTGCGGATAGCGGCATGCGGTGGGACCCTTGTTCCCCAGCGAGCGCGGAGCACGGATGATGATCGGGGCGTTGATCGCGATCGCGCTGGTCGCCCCACCACCCACTGCCGACGGAGCTTCGACAGGGTTCGACTCGTCCGACGAATTCGGCACCCAGATGGAGTTCTTCTCGCCTGGACAGCACGTCGTCGTCGTGCCGGATGCCGTGCACAAGGCAGAAATCATCGCGACGGGCGCAGACGGCGGCGACGGACCCTACGGAGCGCTCGGCGGACGAGGGGCGGATGTCAGCGGCACGCTCGTCGTGGTTCCCGGCGAGAAGCTGTACGTCGTGGTCGGCCGTCACGGCGCGAACAGCGATGGGCAGGCCTGCCAGTCGCCGCCCAACTGCCGGATCGCGCCGGGCGGCTTCAATGGTGGAGGGGTTGGAGCACCGGGAATCGGCGGTGGCCACAGCGGCGCAGGAGGCGGCGGAGCAACGGACATCCAGACCTTGCCAATTGGACGTGGAGCCAGAGCGCTGACCTCCCGGCTGATCGTCGCAGCGGGAGGGGGAGGGGCTGGCGGAGGCGGATCGATCAGCGGGACGAGCGGCGGCACCGGCGGGAGCGGGGGTAAGGATGGGAGCGAGGGCCGCACCGACTTCAGCGCCAACAGCGTCCTGGGTGGTGGGGGTGGGCAAGGGTCGAAGGACACGAATGTGCAGCCCGGGGCCGGCGGCAGGGCAGGGGCGACCGGGGCTGGCAACCCGTCCTACTGGCTGCGTGGAAACGGCGGTTCCAGTGGGTCGAGCGGGGTGGGTGGCGTCGGCGGTGGCAACGCGCAGCTGCGTCCTTGTCCGGGGTGCGGCCTAAAGGACGCCAGCGGTGGGGGCGGTGGTGGTGGCGGCGGCTACTTCGGCGGCGGGGGCGGCGGCAGTGGCGGGATATTCGACTGTCCGGCGATCGCGGGCAACAGATGCAGCCAGAGCGATTCGCCTGACGTGGGCGGCGGCGGTGGTGGTGGCGGCGGATCGTCACGCGCTCCACGTGGCGCAGCCACGTACACGTTCGAGCGCGGTCCGAAGCCGTTCGTGTCCCCGCCGCTCGATGGCTCCATCGTGATCGAGTGGGGCCCAGCGAACGACAGCGAGGTCGACTTCCCCGGAGAGTCCGTGCTCGCGGGCGGGGCGCGAGCGATATCCGCAGGGCCGGGCGGGGCGTCGGCTCTCGTCGGGGTCGCGTGCCAGACCGCGCGGACGGGCGTGTGTGCCATGAAGCTCACGCTCGCCGCACACGGACACACCGGGGTGATCACAATTGGTGCCGCGACACTCAGGATCGCCGTCGGGCGGTATACGACGGCGGTGCTCACGCTGAACGCGACCGGCCGAAAGCTGCTTCGCAGACGCCACCGCCTCAGCGCGCGCGTCTGGCTCAGGACCACCTCCGGCTCTCATACGCGACACATCGCGACCCTTACGCTGCGGCTCAAGTAGCCGGCTTCGCCGGTGGCATGCCCCGCTCCAAGGCGTGTCGCGCAAGCAGCAATGCTGTCGAGCTGGACGGGTCATATCGCCTCTGTCGCGCGGCATACGACTAGGGTTCGTGAAGCAACGCTTTCCGAGACTTGGCTGAGAGCGCTTGCGGTCAGACGATGAGGTTCGTCGGAACGCCCGGCATCTCACAACAGCCTACGGAGGTAAGCGATGAACCTGCTGCACGACTCCGCAGCTCCCGACGACCCGATTCTCACCTCGCCACTGCTGTGGCTGCTCTGCTTCCCGCTGGCCATG
The DNA here is from genome assembly GCA_963749545.1 of uncultured Solirubrobacterales bacterium. Classification (GTDB taxonomy): domain Bacteria; phylum Actinomycetota; class Thermoleophilia; order Solirubrobacterales; family Solirubrobacteraceae; genus Palsa-465. The sequence goes on along the minus strand of CAVVNG010000003.1, from coordinate 253,551 downwards.
GGCATTGAGATCGTGCGCAGCATCCGCCTTTCCAGGCCAGTGGACGCCACGGCGACGCGCTACGCAGCCGGCACGTCCACGAGGACGCAAACGTACTGAGCCGGGCGCATCCGGGGCTGAAGTGAGTTGGCTCCAGCGGGCCGATCCCCAGGAGCCCCGGGCCTCTACGGTGACGCCGCTTGAATGATCCCCGCTGAGTGAACCGCCTGCCAGCCGCGCCCATCGCCACACGCGGGGCGGGTAGGATGGCTCGCCGATGAACTGCCGGAGCTGCGGTGCGGACAACCGGCTTGGCCACAGGTTCTGTGTCCAGTGCGGAGCGGCGCTGGCCACAGTGTGCGCGGCGTGTGGGGCTGCCACCGATCCCGCGGATCGCTTTTGCGGTGCGTGCGGAGCTCCGCGGGCGGCCACGACCGGCGCGGGACCGCCCGGGGAACCGCAGCATGTCACCGAGCGCCGGCTCGTATCAGTGCTGTTCGCGGACCTCGTCGGTTTCACGACGCTGTCTGAGCACCGCGATCCCGAGGAGGTGCGGGAGCTGCTCTCGCGCTATTTCGATCGCTGCCGCACACTCATCGAGCGATACGGGGGCACCGTGGAGAAGTTCATCGGCGACGCGGTCATGGCTGTGTGGGGCAGCCCCCAGGCTCGCGAGGACGATGCTGAGCGCGCGGTGCGTGCAGCTCTCGCGCTGACGCAGTCGGTGACGGCCCTCGGCCAGGAGGTGGGGGTGCCCGAGCTACGGGCGAGGGCCGGCGTGCTGACGGGACGCGCCGCTGTCGAGCTGGGCGCGGAGAGCGAGGGCATGGTCCTCGGCGACACCGTCAACACCGCTTCTCGCTTGCAGTCGATCGCCCACCCTGGCTGCGTGTTGGTCGATGACATCACGCGGCGGGCATCTGAGGCGGCCATCGCATTCGAGGACGCGGGCGTCCACCACGTCAAGGGCCGCGAGCAGCCCGTTCGGACTTGGATGGCGCTGCGCGTCGTCGCCGGCGCCGGAGGCGCACGGCGCGGGGCTGGGCTCGAAGCGCAGTTCGTCGGGCGTGAGCCTGAGCTGGAGGTCGTCATCGAGTCAGCCGAGGCCAGCGCGGCGGACAATCGAGCCAGGCTCATCACCGTGCTGGGCGAGGCGGGCTCCGGAAAGTCGCGCCTGCTGTGGGAGTTCTTCAAGTACGTCGACGGCAGCAGTGCTGACCGGTGGTGGCATCAGGGTCGGTGCCTGTCATACGGCGAGGGGGTGGGATATTGGGCGGTCGCCGAGATGGTGAGAACACGCGCGGGAATACTCGAGGAGGAGCCCCCGCACTCCGCCCGGGCAAAGCTGCGCGCCGTCGTCGAACAGCATGTCCCCGATGAGCGCGAGCGTGGGCTGATCGAGCCGCGACTCGCTCACCTGCTGGGTCTCGAGCAACGCACCGCGAGCGAGGCAGCGGACCTCTTCTCAGGCTGGCGGCTGTTCTTCGAACGAATGGCTCAGACGTACCCTGTGATCCTCGCGTTTGAGGATGTGCAGTGGGCCGACAGTGGGCTACTCGAGTTCATCGACTATGTGCTCGAATGGTCGGCGGAGTTCCCGATTTTCATCCTCGCGCTCGGCCGCCCCGAGGTCGAGGCCCGGCTCACCAACCTGGGGCGGCTCGTGCGCCTGGGTCCGCTCAACTCGGCTTCGATGCGAACCCTGCTCGACAGTGTCGTGCCCGGGCTGCCCGAGGACCTGATGGCCCGGATCCTCGGGCGCGCGGAGGGCGTGCCGCTCTATGCGGTCGAGACGGTGCGGATGCTGCTAGACCGCGGCATCCTGACCGAGCAGGGCCAGCGCTACATCGTGTCGGCGGCGATCGGCGATCTGGAGGTGCCGGAGACCCTTCAGGCGCTGGTGGCGGCCAGACTTGACAATCTCGACGCGGTCGAGCGCTCGACGCTCCAGGATGCCGCGGTTCTGGGAATGGCGTTCCCGACGGCGGCACTGGCAGCGGTCAGCGGGCGGCCGGAAGGCGATGTGGAGGTGATTCTCGACGGTCTGGTCGCCAAGCAGGTCCTCGGGCGCCACGAGGATTCGCGGTTCGCCGAGCAGGGGCAGTACCACTTTCTCCAGGGACTCCTACGGACGATCGCGCTGGATACTCTGTCGCGGCGGGACCGCAAGGCGCGCCATCTCGCCGCCGCTGGATACCTGCGATCGGCGTGGGGTGACGCCACCGAGATCGCTGAGGTGCTGGCAAGCCATTACCTCGACGCCGTCAAGGCGGATCCGGACGCGCCCGACGCCGACGCCATCCGGGCCTCGGCGCGCGAGACCCTTGCCGCCGCGGGACGACGTGCCGGATCGCTCGCCCTGGCCGCCGAGGCGCGACATTACTTCGAGCAGGCGGCGGCGCTCGCCGATGATGACGTTGAGCGCTCCAGCCTGCTGGCCGAAGCAGGGGTCGCAGCGGCTCGCGCCGGCGACCCGGACGCCGCGCACACACTGCTCACCGATGCGATCGCGGTCCTCGACGCCACCGGCCGTGACGAGGACGCAGCCCGAAACCGTGCCCTGCTGGCGAATGTCTTGATCGACGAAAACCGACTCGAGGAGGCGGGGGAGCTGATCGACCGCGCCCGCCAGGTGCTCAGCGGTGAGCAGACTCTGGCTGAGCTCGCGGCGCGCCGCGGGCGGGTGGCGTTCCTGACCGGGAACTACACCAGGGCACTCGAGGAGTCGGAGAGGGCGCTGTCCATCGCTGACCCTTGCGGGCTGCGCCCGGTGCTGGCCGAGGCGGCGATGACGCGCGGAATCGCCCTGCAGTACCACGGCCGCCTGGTCGAGGCCGGGTCAGTGATCGCGCTCGGACTGCAGGTGGCCCTGGAATCGGATGTCACCGATCAGGCGCTGCGGGGCTACTTCAACCTCGCCGAGCATCGGCTCAGCACCGGAGCTCCCGTGGAAGCCGGAGAGCTCCTCGGGCGTGGCCTGATGCTGGCGCGCGAGCGTGGTTATCGCAGCTGGGAGCATGACCTCGTTGCCCAGCGCGTCGGAGTTCACGCGTTCAGCGGAGAATGGGATGAGGCCCTTGCCCTCAGCGAGAGCCTGAACACGGAGGGTGAAACCGGGATCATTCGCTTGGCGGCGGTGTTTGCTCCACTGATCCTGTCCGCACGCGGCGATTTGGCCGGGCTCGACGCATGGCTGGCCGCACAGGTGCAACCGTCGGAGTGGCACGAGCTCGCCGTCGTCGAAGGTATCGCCAAGGGTGTCGCCCTTCGTGCGGCAGGACGCAGCGACGAGGCGACGCCACTGATCACCGCTGCGCCGGAGGAGAACCTCCTGGGAGGGCTGACTCACATGTTCTACCTGGGCGACGTTCTCGAAGCCCTGATCGAATCCGGACAGGACACTTTGGTCGAGGAACTGCTCGCCAAACGGGTGCACGTCGAGCTGTCGCTCACGCGCGGTCAACTACAGCGCGCCAGCGGCCTGCTGCAGGCGGAGCGTGGTGAGCTCCAACGCGCCGAAGCCGAGTTCGCCGAAGCGGTGATTGTGATCGGCGACTCCGGCAACCCATTTGCCCTTGCTCGCACCATGCTCGACCACGGACGGGTCCTGGTCGAGCTGCGCCGTACCGAAGAGGCCACCGCCGTGCTCCGGCGGGCGCGCTCGATGTTCGAGCGCCTGCGCGCGAAGCCCTGGATCGAGCGGACCGACCACCTGCTGAGGCCAGCTGCGCTCGCGGCCGACTGACCGGCAGCGGGATCGTCGCGAACGTCAGCCTCCCAGCGCATAGCTGCCGATGTCCTGATCGAGTGTCCCCTGCGAGTCGTACTGACCCGTGTGCACGAACACAACCTTGCCCGTCGGGTTGATATAGATCGTCGTCGGCAGCCCACCGATGACCGCCAGGTCGCTGAGATTGCTGGTGGTCGTCTCGTAGCTCGGGTAGCTGACCGGATGCTGAGCCAGGAAGGTCCGCGCGTCGCCGGGTGAGTCGTTGGTGTTGGCGCCGAGAAACACGACGCGGCGGCCGTAGCGCGCGGACGCGGAGGCGAACAGACCGAACTCCGAGCGGCACGGGCCGCACCACGACGCCCACGCGTTGATCACGATCGGATAACCGCGCAGCGCGCGGATCCTCGCAGCCAATGCCGGCTCGGCTCCCAGTAGCCGGTTCGCCTGCTGGTGGACGGCCGCCAGCGGGGCTGGCGACCCGGCGAGATCCCGCCGCACGGTTGAGGCGCCGGCGGTGCCGGGGACGCGGGCAAGCGCGGCTCGCACATAGCGGGTCAGCACCTTTGGGCTCGGCCAGCCTGCCGTCGAGACCTCTCGGTAGTAGAGGATCTGGCCGGTCGGCGAGGTCAGCACGAACCACGGGGCCCCGAGCACCTCATATCCATCGGCGATCCGGCCCGTTGGGTCGACGGCCAGCGGGTATGACAACGGTCTCGGAAGGCGCCTGAGGAAGTTGCTCAGCGTGCCCGAGGACGGCTCGACGCTTCCCTCGTCGACCGCTGTGAGAGGCGGGAGTCCGAGCCGCGCAGCAGCTGACGCGTAGCCGTTGAGCTTGTCCAGCTCGCCGGCCAGGCCGCTCGTTTCCTGATCCCAGGTCGCAAAGAACACATACAGATGTGCCGATTTCCCGGGGCCGACTCGAACGGATCCTCCCCCGGCGCGCGGGAGCGTCGTGGTCTGTGCCGGGGTGATCGGCGGGACGCGGGCATAGGAGAGATCCGAGCGCACTCGAGGATGATCCGGCAGGAGGTTGGACGCCTCGTGGGCGAGCACCTGGCCGAGCTGGCCGATCGCCGAGTACGACATCTGGGTGATGTAGACCTGGGCCTTCCGCCCCTCTGGACCGATCACGAACAGGGCCGGGGTGTGGGTGATCTGGCCCCGCTCGACAGCCGCCTCGACCCCGTAGCGTTTCCACACCTGCCGCAGTTGCGGCAATGATCCGGTGAGGAAATGCCACGCGTGCAGCATCCCGTGGAGCTCTGAGTAGGACCACACGTCCTCGAGCGAGGTCGCGGCCGGATTGGCATCGATCCCCAGCAGCTGTACGCGCGAGCCGGCCTGCCCCAGCATCGCCTTGGCATCGAGCATCGCCGTGGTCGTGAGGGGGCACACGGTCGTGCATTCGGAATCGTTGAAGGCGAGGATCACGACCTTGCCCCGAAATGAACGCAACGACACCGGCTGTCCGAACTGGTCCGAGAGCGTGAAGTCTGGGGCGGCGCCCGACAGCGGAGTCCCAGGATCGAGGAACGGGTTGAACGCGAGCGCCGATGGCTTCGATCCGCGGCCCGATCCCACCTGCGCGAGGGCGACGATCGTTCCGGTCAGTAGCACCGCGACGAGCGCGACACTCGGTAACAGCCAGCGTGGCCCGGCCGGCTGCAGCCGCCGCCGGCGCCCCTTCTCCGAAGCTTGACCCCCACGACTGGTCCGTCGGCGAAGCGCTGCTCCGACGAGAAGCGCCGCGGCGGCAACCGCGACGAGCACTATGGCGATGATGGCCACGCGGTTGTCGGTCGCCTGCCCCGCGGACGGCGCCTGGCTCTTGCTGGCGCCCGATCCCGTCGCCTGGGCCGAGGCTGCCCTCCTTGCCGCCGCCGGCAGCTTGGCGCCATCCGCGACAGCCAGCTTGCGCACCGCCGACTCGGCGGCGCCGAGCAACCCGCCACCGCCACCTCCGATCGGGATGGTGGCCAGCGCGTGGTAGGCCGGCGTGCTGGCGTGGCCCGGCCAGTTGAAGCCGAAGCCGTTTGGCATCACCACGAGCAGCCGCTGCTTGTAGGCGAGCGACAGCTCCAGACCGAGGAACCGGGCGTACGCTCGAGGTTTGCGCCACAGCCCGGTGACGGCACCAAGATCCGAGGGCTTGGCGATGATCGCCACCCTGATCGGAAACCCCGATCGGGCGGCTGCCTTCAGCAGCCCGCCGAACCGTGCCTGCTGCGGAATCGACAGGCCCGCATCGGGACCGACGAACAGGTCCTGGTAGACGAGAACATCACTCCCCGGGTCGCCGTCCCCTCGCGCGATCGGTGCGAGCGCTCCGATGGCGCAGGCCGCAGCCAGCACTGTGACCATGATCTTCGTTGCGCGTGTGCAGGCCCGCCTCATCGCCGCGTGATGGAGGAGGTTTTCCGTGGTGTCTGACAAATGCAATCGGCCCGATGACGCACCCGCCGGCCCTGTTCGGTCGCGGGGTCCTACTCACTGTACGACCCACGAGGCCGGCTCGCGATGCCAACCCCCGCCGGGCGAGGCGCCGGTGACTGCCAGGCCTTGCCATTGATTCGGCTGGCCCCGCTGCGTCGGGCTGACGGCGGTGCGCCGCCGGACGCGAGCCCGCGCCCCCCAACCGCTGCGACGGATGTGGACAGCGCGGTCTCGCGTCGGAAGAGGCCCTAGGAGCCGGACCCCGCGGGTTTGATGTTCTGGTTGAGCCGGAACACGTTCGTCGGGTCGTAGACCTGCTTGAGGGACGCCAGGCGGGCGTACGTTTCCTCGCCGTAGGCCGACCGCGCAGCGTCGCCGTCGCCGAGGAAGTTGACGTACGCGCGGCCAGTCGATGCGTCGGCCCCAGCCGCGATCGCCTGGCGGGCCCACTCGGTGTGCGCGTCACCCTGGTCGGCCTCGTGCCATCCCGTGACCGCGTTGAGCACGAAGGGCATCGAGCGCTCCGGGAACGCCGTCGCGCTTTCGGCCACGCGTCCGACGGCCCCGCCCATCTGGTGAACGTGGAGCTCGCACTGTGGGCCCGGGGCGGCATGCTGGACCTTGCACAACCGGTCGATCAGCTCGTCATCGAGCCGGGCGAGGTTGGTGCCCTTGAAGTAGGCGTGGATCCCCTTCGGCCACAGCGGGTCCAGCAGCGTCTGCAGTGCGTGGTACGGCATCGGCCCGAGCAGATCGGCGATCGGTTCCGCCACATCGCGGACGGGCGCGACCAGAGCCGCGCCCTGCTCGACGGGGCCGGTGGAGGCGGCGATGAACGCCACGACCTTTCTGCCGTGCCACGCCTCCGGAATAACCGGCAGGGGTGGTGCGCTCGTGAGGTTGACCACCGCGGTGATCTCCTCCGGAGCATCCTCAGACCAGTCGCGAAACGCGCGCAGGAGGTCGAAGGCGTCCTCGGCCGGGTAGAAGACCGGGCCGGCGTAGATCTCCGGTCCGAGCTGATGGAGATCGAACTCGAACCGTGTCACGATGCCGAAGTTACCGCCGCCGCCGCGCAGACCCCAGAGCAGGTCGGCGTTCTCGGTCTCGCTGGCCCGGACCAGGCGGCCGTCGGCGGTGACGACCTCAGCCGCCGCGAGGTTGTCGCAGGCCAGGCCGAACCTTCGCATCGTCCATCCGATCCCGCCCCCGAGCGTGAAGCCGGCGACACCCGTGGACGACACCAGTCCTCCGGTGGTGGCCAGTCCGTGGGCCTGTGTTTCATGATCGACGTCGGCCCAGACAGCGCCGCCGCAGACGCTGGCCCGGCGGGCAACGGGATCGACGGAAACGGCGTTCATGGATGACAGGTCGATGACGATTCCGCCGTCACTGGTCGAGAATCCGGCAACGCTGTGGCCGCCACCGCGGACTGCGATCGTGAGGCCGTTGCTGCGAGCGAACCCGACTGCGGCAATCACGTCTGCGGTTCCCGCGCAGCGGACGATGATCGCCGGGCGTTGGCCATCGTGCGCGCCGTTCCAAACCCGCGCGGCCTCGGCATACCCGCCATCGCCTGGCACGACGACCTCGCCGCGAATTGCTTCGCGCAGATCCTGAACAGTTGCTTCCCCGAGCACGGGGGAGATTGTGGAACTCATGTCCAACTTCCTTTCGAGTTAGGAGGTGTGGGGAGTTCTACGCGGCGGCTCTTTGCCGTCACTTAGCACGTCCTTAGCAAGGTCGCTCAGCCGCTCATCGACGTCGGCGACGCCGATCGAGTCGTGCCGTGCTGCGTAGCGCTCGCGCGCATCGGCGAGCAGGCACGAGGCGGCGTCACCCTCGCTGCGGAGCCGCGCTATTTCCGCAAGCCCCACCAACGTATTGGCGATCCATCGTTCTCGCTGCGTCGGAGCGAGTACGGCACGGGCCTCCTGCAGCGCGCCCTCCGCCTCGTCGAGTTCCCCACGCGCGAAGTCGAGATCGGCGGTTCTCCATAGAGCGCTGGCCAGACCCCACCGATCGCCGGCCCGGCGGAACATGTCGCGAGCCTCGGCCAGATTCCGATCGGCAAGGTCGTACGCCCCCGTGGTCGTGTCAATCAGACCGAGCCCCACCAGCACCACGCCGATCCCGCGGCGATCGCCGTGCGCGCGCCTGAGCTCGAGTGCCTCCTCGAGCGCTTCGCGGGCGGCCGACGGCGCATCCTCAGAGAGCGCGAGGTAGGCCAGCCGCACGAGCACCGCCGCGCGGCCGTGGTCGTCGCCCAGCTCCTCGAAGCGTGCCGCGCTCTCGTCGAGGAGCCGGCGTGCCCGGGCAAGGTCACCCTGCACGCGCGCGATTCCCGCCTGATTGGCCAGGACGTAGCCGACCGCGGCGTCGCATGAGATCTCGACAAAGGGTTGGAGCGTGTCCTCGAACACGATGCGCAACCCGGGCCGCGCGCCGGCCTGACTCGTCTCGGCGAAGTTGACCGGCGAGGCAATCGGCTCGGAGGAGCCGGCGAGTGCTCTGAACAGCTCGATGCTTTCGGCGATCAGCTGCTCGGCGTGATCGAGATCGCCGAGCATCCAGCTGGCGACGCCGAGCGAGTACACGCATGTCGCCTCGGCCGCCGGGAACGCTTCGCGATGCGCGAGTTCGAGCGCGCGCTCGAGCCACGGTGTGGCCTCATCGGCGGCATCGCTGGCCAGGCGAACCTCGCCGAGATACTGGAGCGCTCGCCATTGTGCGCGCACGTCCCCGATCTCGCAGGCCACGTCGTAGCTTTCGTCAGCACGGGCAAAACCGCGTTGGACGGCGCCACTGCGGAGGTCGATCGCGGCCGCGTCGAGCAATGCCTGCGAGCGAAGCGGGGTTCGCTCCGGGGCGGCCGCCAGTACTTCGTCCAAGCGCCGCCCGGCCTCGTCGAGATCGATCCGGCGCATCCAGAACGGGAACAGGGTTACGCAGAACTCGAGCGACTCGGCCGGGGCACGAGCGAGCAGCGCGTCAAGGGCCGCCCTCAGGTTCGCGGCATCGCGGTCGAGTTGCGGAGAGTTGCGAAGCTCTTTGGCCAGCTCGACCGCCCACTGCGCGTGGCGCCGGCTCAGCAGCGATGTCTCGCCGGCTTCGTCGAGACGCTGCCGCGCGTACAGCCGGACGGTCTCGAGCAGCCGGTAGCGACGCTCGCGGGAGGTGCGTTCGTCGACCGTGACCAGCGACTTCTCGACTAGACGGGCGAGCACGTCGGCGATCCCAGCTCGCTCGAGCTCAGCGTCGGCGCACACGGTCTCGACCGCCTCGAGTTCGAATCCACCCGCGAATGCCGCAAGGCGCCGAAACAGCGTGCGCTCGTCGGCCTCCAGGAGATCATGGCTCCATTCGAGCGTGGCGGCGAGAGTGTGCTGACGGGTGGGTGCGGAGTGGCTGCCGCGCCGCAGCAGTTGGAAGCGATCGTCGAGCCGCTGCGCGACCGCGGCTGGACCGAGGGCTCCCAGGCGAGCGGCGGCGAGCTCGAGCGCGAGGGGTAGGCCGTCGAGCCGAAAACAGATCCGGGCCATGTCGGCGGCGTTGTCGGGATCGATATCAAAGCCGGGCACCGCCGCCGCGCCCCGCTCGGTGAACAGCTGTATGGCCTCATACCGGAGCAGCTGCGCCGGCTCGAGCGCCTGCTCGGGATCAGGGATATCCAGCGACGGGACGCGGAACAGAACCTCGCCGGAAACCCGCAGCGGCTCGCGGCTCGTAACCAGGACGGTGAGCTGGGGGGCGGACCGGAGCAGCATGTCAGCCAGGCTGGCGACCGCCCCCAGAAGGTGCTCGCAGTTGTCCATCACCAGCAGGAACGAGCGTGGAGCTACGTAGGCGAGAACCGCATCGGTCAGGCTCTGGCCGGACAGTGCCCTCACGTCGAGTGCCGCAGCGATCGCACTCGGGACCAGGCGCGGATCTGAGAGCGAAGCGAGCTCGACGAACGCCGCACCGCCCGAATACGCCGGCTCGGCGGCACGGGCCAACTCGAGCGCGAGGCGCGTCTTGCCCACACCGCCGGCGCCGGTGAGGGTGAGGAGCCGCGCGCCCCGCAGCAGTGCGGCCAGCTCGGTCAGCTCCTGGCTGCGCCCGATGAACGAGCTCGTGTCCGCGGGCAATGACGACTGACGGTCGACCGCCGGGTCGGGGAGCGCGGCGAGTTCGTCCTCGAGTTGTGTGGCCAGTTCGCTCAGCTCGTCGCGACGCTCCTCCGCCCAGTCGTCGTAGCGGTTCTCGGGCAGCAGCTCGCCCCGGTAGAGCGAGAGCGCGGCCCGATACGCGTCCGGCGTCCTGTTTCGGCGCGCCTCGCCGGCGGCGACGATCAGTTGGTCGACGTCGACATCGGCAACAAGTCGAACCATCTCCTCGCGCACCTCGATCGCGCTCGGATCCAATGCCCGTCTGGCCACGTACACGGCCTGGTGGAGATTGTTCGCAGCGGCATCCGGGGCGCGGTCGCCCCACAGAACGTCCATCACCTGCTCACGGTGCAGGCTGCGGTTCGGCGCGATCGCGAGCAACTTCACCAGCTCCCGCGCCTTCTTCAGGCGCCAGGCCCGGTCCGGCACCGGCTCGCCATCGACCTCAGCGGCAAACCCGCTCAGCAGCGTGACACTGACCTCGCCCACGGGCCGAGCATGACCGACCGGGGGCCGTTTTGGAAGTCCTGCGTCTAGAGCCCGAGGGCGAAGGCAATCGCGTCGAGCGCGGGCTGCTCCTCGGGGCGCGCCACCGAGATGGCCAGTACTCGCTCCCGTGCGGCCCATTCCAGCGTGAGGAACGGGCAACAGGCGCGCTCGACGCCGATCATCTCGGCGATGTCCTCGTCGGCGGCCTGGCCTCCGACCCGGATGACCAGCCGTCGGGGCGTTCGCTGAAGGGCGATCGCTCCTTTGCCCGCGGCGTGATAGCGAGCGAGCTGGGCCTGCAGGCCCGGTTCGTCGAGGGTGCAGCCAGCGGGCGCCATCGGCAACTGCTCCATCAACCACAGCTTAAACCGGAGCCCTCGCGCACACGAGTCGTTGATCAGTGTGTTGCAAACCGGACCCCGGCCGTTACCATCGCTCAGCGGGGTCGGTGCGGTCCGTGCGCGCTGGGGCTGCCGGGCGCGCGGGTCTCGACAACAGCAGGAGAGACAGACATGTCCGAGATCTCCGACGACACACCCATCCTGATCGCCGGGGGCGGGCCGACAGGGCTGGCGGCCTCTCTGACCCTGTCGCGACTCGGCGTGCCGTCAACGCTCGTCAGCAAGTATCCGCACACGCTCGAGCACCCTCGGGCGGTTGGCCTGATGCAGCGCACGACCGAGCTCCTGCAGCTGTGGGGAGCCGAGGGCGAGGTCTCGCGCCAAGGCGTGCCGCGCGAGTTCTGCCGGCAGATGGTGTGGGCGACCTCGCTCGCCGGCGAGGAGCTTGCGCGCATCGACTCGGTCGAGCCCGACGACATGGCGGCCGAGCCCCAGAGCCCCGCGACGGGCCTTCGGTGTCCGCAGGACATGACCGAATCGGCAATGCGCAGGTGCGCCGAGGCCGAAGACCTCGCTGCTCTGCACTTCGGCTACGAGCTGACGAGCTTCGAGCAGGACGACGACGGCGTCACGGCGACGGTCGCGCCCCACAAGGGGGGCGAGCCGAACACGGTGCGCGCCCAGTACCTGATCGCCGCTGATGGGAACGACAGCGGCATCCGTGATGCGTGCGGCATTGGCCGGACCGGCGAATCTGACATGGGACATTTCGTCAACATCTACCATCGGGTCGCCCTGGGTCCGCTGGTCCGCGAGCGGCCGGCCTGGTCATACAACGTGATCACGCCAGAGCTCTCGGGCGCCTTCGTGACCCTCAACGGCGACGACCTCTGGCTGTTCCACGTGAACCTCGCGCCTGGACAAACCGTCGAGGACTTCACCGATGAGCGCTGCGTGGAGACGATCCGCCACGCGGCCGGGGTTCCCGATCTTGACGTCGAGCTCCTCAGCGTGAAGTCATGGATCATGGGCGCCCAGCTCTCGACGTCGTTTCGCGATCGGCGCGTGTTGCTCACCGGCGATGCGGCTCACCGCACCACGCCCGACGGCGGTGTTGGCATGAACACCGGGATCCATTCCGCTCACAATCTGGCCTGGAAGGTCGGAGCGGTGGTCAGCGGTTGGGCCGGACCCGATCTTCTGGACACCTACGAGACGGAGCGGCGGACCGTGGCCGACCGCAACGTCGCCTACAGCGCCCGGCGCGGCGGCGGTCTCATGAAGATGATCGAGGCTGTGCGCGCCGGCAATCTCGACGCCGTACGCAGGGGTCTCGCCTCCCGACCGTCGGGTGGGCGCCAGGGCATGGATCTCGGCTTCCGCTACGAGACCGGGGCGGTGGCGCCTGACGGAAGCCGACCGCCAGAGGTGGGAAACCCAATGGCCGACTACGTCCAGAACGCGTGCCCCGGTGGCCGTGCGCCGCATCTGTGGGTGGAGCGCGACCAAAGGCGAATCTCGACCCTGGACCTGTTCGGCCGCGGGCTGGTTCTGCTGACCGGGGCCCACGATGGCCGCTGGCGCGGCGTTGCCGAAGTCGCCGCCGGTCCACGTCGCGTGCCCATCGAGGTCTTCAGCGTTGGGGTCTCGGGTGATCTGGCGGCTCCGGAGGGCAGGTTCGAGTCCCTGTACGGGGTGGGGGCCGACGGCGCGGTGCTTGTCCGGCCCGATGGGTTTGTCGGGTGGCGGACGCCGCGGGCAGGGGCAGCGCCTGACCACGACCTCGCGGCCGCCCTGGGTTCGATATTGAACATCTGAGCCGGGACTTCGTCCGACCTGACGGCGTCGGAAAGTGTCCCGGTCGTCCCCCAGCGGCTGACCGGACGCGGTAGCATTGGGCCCCGAGCGGGTTCAGCGTCCGCTCGAAAGTGGCAAGGGGCGACAGAGCTGGGGCGAAGCTTATGAACGGTCAGATGATCGAGGGGCAGGTACTCGGGGAGTACGAGATCCTCGATGTCGCGGGGGCCGGCGGGATGGGGATCGTCTATCGCGCGGTACAGCGTTCTCTCGGCCGCACGGTTGCCCTGAAGGTGATTCGGGATGAGATCTCACAGGCGCCCGAATACCGTGAGCGATTTCTGCGTGAGGCTCGGCTGGCCGCGTCCGTCGACCACCCCCATGTTGTCTCGGTGTATGACGTCGGCGAGTCCGACCACCGCCTGTTTCTCGCGATGCAGTGGATCGACGGCGAGGATCTGCGACACCTCCTCGAGCGCTCGGGCAGTTTGGAGTCACATCGGGCCGTGGCCATCGCCATCCAGGTCGCGGAGGCACTCGACGCCGTGCACGGTGTCGGTGACCTGATCCATCGAGACGTGAAGCCGTCCAATGTCCTGCTGCGCACGCTCAGCGGCAAGGACCACGCCTACCTGACCGACTTCGGTGTCGCCCGCCCGGCCGAGAGTGTCGAGAGCCTGACCCGGACGGGCTGGACGGTCGGCACGGCTGGCTATCTCGCGCCCGAACAGATCATGGGCCGGGAGCCCGACCGGCAGAGCGATCTCTACGCGCTCGGTTGCGTGTTCTTCGAGATGCTCACCGGGCAGCCGCCGTTTCAAGGACCCAACGAGATGGCACTGCGATGGGCGCACGCTCATGACCCACGGCCTCTCGCGTCGGGTGTCGCCTCCGGTGTCGACCCCCGCTACGACGACTTTCTGCTGAGCGCTCTGGCGGTTGATCCGCAGATGAGGTTCTCATCCGGTGCCGCCTTTGCCCTGGCCCTCAGCGCTGCCGAGGCCGGCCAAGCCGCGCCGAACGCCACCGCCCCGCCACAACGACCCCACGTTCCCACCGCGGTCGGTCCTCCCACGCCGATACCGGGGCCACCGACGCCGCCGGGGGGTGCTGCGATGTATCCGGGCTACGGATACCCGACGCCCGTTCCACCGCACACGCCCCCACAGCGCTCGGGTAACCCACTGGCGCTGGTCATCCTCGGCCTCGTGGCTTTGGCCGGTATCGCGGTGGGCGCCCTCGCCGCGGCCGGAGTCTTCTCAACCCACACCACCACGCTGACGAACACGCGGGCGGCGGCGGTTTCCCCCCGGGACCGCCGGTCGCACAAAGGCTCGCGGCATCCGACCTCGCCGCCCACGTCCACGACCCAGTCGTCTCCGACAGCCACGACCCCGTCAACGCCGTCGAGCTCTCAGGCGCCGTCGACACCATTCGGCCCCACGACAACGTATGCCGGGAGAGCGTTCTCGATCTCCTACCCCGCGCAGTGGATCACCCAGGACGCAGAAGCGCAGAAGAGCTATGGCACCGACACGACGTTTGTCTCACCGAGTGACTCGAACACTCTGATGCGCGTCGACGTGACCGCCAATCCATCCAGCAGTGACCCGATGGTCGCTGCCCAGCCCGTTCTCAGCAGTCTGGAGCAGCAGCCCGGCTACAGCCAGATCAATCTCTCCCGGGGCACGTTCGAGGGCTTCCCGGCAGTGCATTGGGAGTTCACGGTCGACGAGTCCGGAGTTCAGCTGCATAAGGAGGATGAGTTCTTCACCGACACCAACAACGGTGACTCGGTCGCTGTCCTGACCCAGGCGCCCGAGAGTGAGTACGCATCGCTCTCGAGCGGGTTCTCAGACCTGCGCCAGTCGTTGTCGATGAACTGACGGGAGTCGCCGCGCTGCTCAGTACACCTGAACAGCGTGCATCGGGAACGTCACAAAGGCGCCGTTCGCCCCCGAGCAGTTGACGGTGACCCCACCGTTGGTGCAATCCATCTGGTAGGACTGGCCGGTCACCGGACTGAAGGCCGAGACCACATCATCGCTCTGCTGGCCGTTGGCTTGGTAGTCCCGGGCGTAGGACCGGAAAACGTTCTCGGCGAACGGGCAGCTCGTGTTTGCGTTAGCTGAGATGTTCTGGTCACACGCTCGGGTTCCGCCCGTCTGGCTGGGTGCTGTCGTCGACTGCGTTGCGCCGGGGCTCGAAGCGAAGTACACCGACGCGTCCCTGGCACCCGTGCACAGGTGGGGGGATCCGCCCGTGCAGTGCATTGTGTAGGTAAGCCCGGTGGCCGGGCTATACGCCGTTACGTCGGTATCGCCGCCGCTCGTCTGCAGATATGCCTGCTCGACGTTCTCAGCAAACCCACAGCTGGTGTTGGGGCCGACTGAGACATCGCCACCGCATGGAGTCCGGGCCGACGGAGGTACGGCCGCAGGCGGCGGAGTCGTCGTGGGCTGGTGCCGAGGCGGCCTGGTCTTGGTGGTGGGAGAGGTCTGACTCGTTTTGCTGATCTGCGTGAGCGTTTGAGTGCTCGTCTGATGTGAGAACACCCCCGCGGCAGCGAGCGCCCCCACCGCGATTCCGGCTAGGGCGACCAGAGCCAAAAGGATCAGGGCGACTGGATTGCCTGACCGTGCGCGTTGTGGATACGGTGGAGCCGGTGTCTGGTACCCGTAGCCAGGCTGGGGCGGAATCGGGGTCGGCGACGCGCCGGGCGGCGGAATTGGTGTGGGCGGCCCGACCGCCGTCGGGGCGTGCGGAGGGACCACGGCGGCGGCGACCAGTGGCTCGGCCCCCGAGCTGACTGCCTTCAGCGTGTCAGCGAACTGTCGGCCCGACTGGAACCGCTGCGAGGGGTCGACTGCTAACGCCGTCTCGATGAACGCGTCGTATGAGATGCCAAGATCGGGCAGAAGCGCCGATACCTTCGGCCGGGGATCGTTGGCATGCGCCCAGCGCAGCCCCATTTCATTCTCCGCGATGAAGGGAGGCCTTCCCGTCAGGGCTTCGAAGAACAGGCACCCGAGTGCGTAGAGGTCGCTCTCCCCAGTCGGTTCGCCGCCGCGAATCTGCTCTGGCGACAGGTAGCCGACCGTGCCCACGGTCCAGCCAGTGTGCGTGAGTTGCTCCGCTGCATCGCTGGGCTTGGCCACGCCGAAATCGGACAGGTAAGCGTGATCCGTGCCGTCCATGTGGCGGATCAGGACGTTGGCCGGCTTGACGTCGCGGTGGACCAGACCCGCTACGCCATGTACGGCATCCAGGGCGCCGGCGATCTGGATGACGATCGCCACCGCGCGTTCGCGTGACAGACGCCCCGAGTATTCGAGGATCCGCCTCAGGTCCTGTCCGTTGACCCACTGCATCGCGAGGTAGAGTCGGCTGTCCGCGTCGCCGACGTCGTAGACCGAGACGACGTGCGGATGGTCCACGGCCGCTGCGAGCCGGGCCTCTCGGAGGAAGCGCTCTCGATACTCGGCTTCGCGGGCGATCTCGTCGCGGATGACCTTCAGCGCAACGTCGCGGCCGAGCGAGCGCTGCCTGGCCTTGTAGACGACGCCCATGCCACCGATGCCGGCCACGGACAGGATCTCGTAGTCACCGAGCAGGTGTCCAACGTCCAACTGGCTGGTGCTTGCGCTACCCATGTGGGGAACCCCCATCGTTCGCGTCTCTGGCCACATGCCCCTGGGCCAACGCCGATCCTACCGCGTGTTGCGCAACGTATGGATCTAATGCCGGACTTCGTCGCTATGCTGCGTCGTCTGAAGGTGAGGGCATTGCCGAGCTGGGGCGATCGATAGGTGCCGCGAATTCCCCGTGTAAGACGGGCGCTTCCGCTTGCGGTGGCATTGTTCGTTACGGGTCTCGGTGTCGGGGCGGCGACGATCGTGCTGACCAACCGTTCGAGCCGCCATGTTGTTGTCACGCGCGTCTTGCCTAGCTCACAGGCGCAGCGGCCGACCCATGCCACGTCGACCGATCAAGTCCACCGACGCAACCGCGCCAACCCGAGCGGCGACCGCCGGAGGCATCCGACGCCTGGGTCCCGCCGCGCGGCGTCGATCCTCACTCGGGGAGCAGCGGCGAGCTTCGCCTCGCTGGCAGGGCAGTTGCAGGGCTCCGTAGGGCTGGCCGTTGCACCCCTCGGGCGTGGTCGGATCGACACATTCGGCAGCTATCAGGCCGGTCACGCGTGGAGCACGAGCAAGGTTCCTGTCCTGGCGACGTTGCTAGGCGACTATGAAAAGAGCGGTCAGGTTCTCAGCGCACGGGGCCACACCGATGCTGCTCTGGCGCTCGAGCAGTCCGACAACGCCGCCGCGGAATCACTGTTCTCCAGACTCGAACAGATCCATGGTGGCCTCGACGGGGCGAGCATCGCCGTGCAACACACGCTCGAGCGGGCCGGCGATCACCACACGACAATCAACACGGCGCCCAACGATCAGGGCTTCACGACCTGGGGCCAAAGCATCTGGTCGACGACCGGCGAGATCCTGTTCTACCGGGCACTCGCTCGCGGCTGCCTGCTCGGGCCACATGACACGGCGTACGTCTTGGGACTGATGCGAAGCGTGATCCCATCGCAGAGGTGGGGTGCTGGCGAGGCCGGTTATCCGAGCGCCGTGCCGCTCGCGTTCAAGGGAGGATGGGGCCCCGAGGCGGGCGGTTATCTGGTCCGTCAGACGGCGATCGTCGGAAGCGGCGACCGCGGCTACGTGATGAGCATGATCGCCAAGCCGGCCAGCGGCTCGTTTGCAGATGCGACGGCGATGATCACCGCCCTGGCCAGCTGGGCCCGGCATCATGTTGAACTCGATTCCCGTCGACCTGCTGCGAGCTGCAGCGCTTCGCTCTGACCATGGTCGAGGTGCGTCCAGGCTGGGTGATCGAGCTCGGTGGCCTGCTGTTCGACATCGAGGATCGGACCATGGTCCTGGGCCGCGACCCTGCGTGCGACATCCCGATCAGCGATGAACGCGTCTCGTGGCGCCATCTGCAGATCGAGCTCGCCGACGGGTCGCCGCGCGTGACCGACCTGGGGTCGAGCAACGGCACCTTCCTCGACGGCGCTCGGATCGACACCGCGCCGCGGCGGATCACCCGCGAGGCGATCATCCAGATCGGCAGCGTTCGTGGGCGTCTGCGCGAGAAGGAAACCGAAACGTCCCCGACCACCGGTCGGTTCCGGCGCGTGCCGGTGCGGACTAAACGAGTGCGAATTGGCCGTGCTCCCGACAACGATGTCGTGCTGGACGTGCCGAACGTGTCCTGGCACCACGCCGAGGTGAGGCCGGGTCATCCACCGACCCTGGTCGATCTGGGCTCTCGCAACGGCGTCCGGCTGGGCAATCAGTTGCTCCAGGGGGCGACCGGGCCGTTGCAGCCCGGATTGCCGGCCGGCGTAGGCCCCTTCAGCCTGCGTTATGAGGGTGGCGAGCTGATCGTCAGCGACGAGCGCGGAGGGCTCAGCCTGACCGCCCATCAGGTCTCGGTGCGCGTCGGTCAGCGGACGATTCTGTACCCGACGAGCCTGAGCGTGGCGCCAGGCGAATTCGTGGCCTTGATCGGCCCGAGTGGCTCGGGCAAGACCACGCTGTTGAAGTGCCTCGCCGGCGTCGGGCAGCCGACCTCGGGCCGCGTGATGGTGGCCGCAGACCCGCTGGAGTTGAGGCTCACCGAGGTGGGCTACGTACCCCAGAGCGACGTCGTCCACGATCGACTGAGCGTCCACGAAGCGCTGCTCTACGCCGCGCGGCTGCGGCTGCCGTCGGACACCCGCCGCTCCGAGCATCTCGCCGCGGTCCAGGACGTGCTTGAGGAGCTGCGTCTCGTCGAGCATCAGCAGACGATGGTCGGGCGCCTCTCGGGCGGACAACGCAAACGAGTCGCCTGTGGTGTGGAGTTGATTGGCAAGCCGACGATGCTGCTGCTCGACGAACCCACCAGCGGTCTGGACCCGGCGCTCGAACGCCGGCTGATGCTCACCTTCCGGCGCCTGGCCGATAGTGGACGCGGGATCGTTGTCGTCACTCACGCAACGAGCAGCCTGTCGTTGTGCGACACCGTGGCGGTCATGGGACAGGGCGGCCACGTGCTGTTCCTCGGGTCGCCCCGCGACAGCCTCGAGCACTTTCAGGTCCCGGCCTACGACGAGATCTACAACGCCATCGATCTCGCCGACGTCCCTCCAACCACCGACGTGCCCATCCCGGCCGTGCCGCGTGGACGGTCAAAGCTACTGTCGGGGCGGTCGTTGCTCGGCCATACGCGCGCGTTGACCGGGCGCTACGCCCGCACGCTCCTGCGCGACCGTCGGACGATCGCAATCCTGCTCGGTCAGGCGCCCGTGATGGCCGCCCTGATCGGGCTTCTCTATCCCCGTCACCTACTGCGGCTTCCCGACCACCAGCCGTCGCACAGTGCCGTGTTCGTGTTTCTGCTCGTCACGGCGGCGTTGTGGCTCGGTCTGATCGACTCCTGCCGCGAGATCGTCAAGGAGCGATCCATCATCCTCCGCGAGCTCGTCGTCGGTGTGCGCCTCGACGCCTACCTCATATCCAAGGCGACGCTGCTGTTCCTGTTGGCTGCGATCCAGTGCATCTTGCTGCTCGCGGTGGCGGTAGTGATTCAGCCCCTCTACAGCTCAGCGTCCTCGTACCTTGGACTTGCCGGGATGTTGATTCTGGCCAGCTGGTCGGCCGTCGCCCTCGGTTTGATGGTCTCGACCGTTGCGAAGAGCGTGGACCAGGCGACGAGCCTCATTCCACTTCTGCTCATCCCACAGCTTCTGTTCGGTGGGGCGCTGGTGCCGTTCGCGAGGATGGCTCCAGCGATCAAGGGGTTGGCGGACCTCATGGTGAGCCGTTGGGCCTTCGCCGGCGCTGGCCACGCCATTTCGATGAATGTGCGGCTAGCCGACGCGCCGCAGGTCGCCGCCCTGACCGGCTTTCGACAGGACTTCTTCAGCCTGAACGAGTCGGTGGCGGCAATCATCCTGCTTGGTTTTACCGCGGCCCTGCTCCTGGCCAGCGCTGTTCTCCTGGCCAATCGCGCCAACCGACCGGCCTAGAAGCGCGCCCATCGGCCGGCATGGTCGTCGGTCAGCCAATTTTCGTGACAGTCGCCGCGCCGCGTGGGCCGAGATGCACCTTAGCTTTGGCTGTCAACGTCAACGTGGCACTCGCGCTGGGCGCGAAGTCGACCGTCACGTTATCGGGCGCCACCGGGCATGGCGGGGCCGGGACGCGCCTGGCCTTAGGCGAGCTGGCGAACCCTGGCCCGAAAACCCACGGCCATCGCCGCCGCCAGCAGCGAGGCCAGACACGCCACGATGAAGGGGGCGCTCACCCCGCCCGGTTTGATCACGGCGCCACCGATGGCCGATCCCGCCGCGATCCCGCCGATCAGAGCCGAGGACACCCACGTGAACGACTCGGTCTCGCTCCCGGGCGTCACCGTGCGGCCGACCAGCGCATACATGCATGAGAACACGGGCGCGCAGGTGAGCCCCGCCAGCAGGGCGCCGACCACGCCCTCGGGAATTGAGCGGGCGACGATCAACGGCGCCGTGAAGACGACCGCCATCATCAGCAGCAGGCGGTAGCGGCGGGTCAGAGGGGAGTGCCACACCCGCGATCCGTACCACAGGCCCCCGGCCAGGCTGCCGACGCTCCACAGGGCGAGCAGCAACCCTGCGGCGGGTCGCGAGCCGGCATGGAGGGCGAGCGAGGGCAGTCCAACCTCGGTAGCCCCGAGCGCGGTTCCGCTGAGCAACACCGGCCCCAGGAGGGCGCGGAGCTCGGGGCTGGCCAGGGCCGAGCGGCGGGGGTGGTCGTGTCTGCGGGGCCGCGCGCCGCGCTGGAGTGGAGAGCGCAGGAACAGCGTGGTCCCGGCCAGGCACACCACTCCGAGCGACACCACGGCGGCCGACGGCGATGTCAGCGAGACGACGATGGCCACCGCCAGTGGTCCCGTGATCCAGATTGCCTCCTGGATGACCGCGTCGAGCGAGTACGCGGTGTCGCGCACGGCCCGGTCCTCGAAGACATCGCGCAGCAGCGCGCGCACCGCTGGCGCGATCGGCGGCAGCAGCGCGCCGGCAGCGGCGGAAACGAGGATCAGGACTCCGGCGTGCGCGCCGGCGCTGGCAGCGACCGCCAGCGTCGCGTACATCAGGGCCTGCCCGAGGGCGAATACGGGAAGCGTTCGATCTCGTCCAAAGCGATCGATCAGCCGACCGAGCAGCGGGGCGCAGGCCGCTGTGGCAAGAGCGTTGGCGCCGACAGCGACGCCCGCGGCGGTGTAGGAGTGCGTGGTGTCGCGGACGAGCAGGAGGATGGACAGCGAGGCCATCCCCTGCGGCAGCCGGCCGATCAGCGCACTCGACATGAGCCGGAACGCGCCCTGCACGTCTAGTACGGAGCGATAGCTGGCGACCACAGTTCGAGCCTACAAGAGCAACCAAGGCGCGACGATGTCGCCACGGCGCGATGCGGGTAGCTTTGCGGCCATGAGCGATCGACTCCAGCGCTATCGCGACAAGCGCAGGCCGTCGAGCACTCCCGAACCTGGGCTGGAGCCCGACGGGAAGAGAACCCCCGGCCGGCGGCGCGGCCCCGAGGCGCCGCGCTTCGTCATCCAGAAGCACGCGGCCACGAGCCTGCACTACGACTTCCGCCTCGAGGTCGACGGCACCCTGCGGTCGTGGGCCGTACCCAAGGGCCCCTCCACCGACCCGCGGGTCAAGCGCCTCGCCGTCGAGGTGGAGGATCACCCGCTTGAGTACGCGGACTTCGAGGGGCGCATCGGGACGGGAAACTACGGCGCCGGCGCGGTCATCGTGTGGGACACCGGGAACTACCGCAACCTTGACGAGGAACAGTCGATGGCCGACGCGATCGACGCCGGGCACGTCAAGTTCTGGCTCGAGGGCGAGAAGCTGATCGGTGGCTGGACGCTGCAGCGCACACGTCGTGGCGCGAAGCCGCAGTGGCTGTTGATCAAGCGACGCGACGAGTTCGCCGATGCCCGCCGAAACCCCGAGAGCACCCAGCCGGAGTCGGTGAAATCGGGCCGGACTCTCGAGGACGTCGCTGACGACCAGGGCGAATCGGAATAGAGGACCGGCGATGAACGAACAGATCCGCTGCGGGCGCCACACGATCGAGATCACGCATCCCGACAAGGTGATGTTCTCGAGTCCGGAGATCACCAAGCTTGATCTCGTCCGCCATTACGAGGGCGTGGCCGCGGCGATGCTGCCGCTGATCCGAGACCGGCCCTTGGCGCTCCAGGCCTTCCCGCAGGGAACTGATCAGCGCGGCTTCTTCATGAAGGCGGTGCCGTCTTACTTCCCAAACTGGATAAGCACAACCGAGGTGCCAAAGAAGAACGGTTCGCTCACGCAGATGCTGGGCAACGACACGGCCACGCTGGTCTATCTCGCCGGGCAGAATGTGGTGACGCCGCATATCTGGCTCTCGCGCGCCGACGCGCTCCGCAAGCCCGACCGCCTCATCATCGACCTCGACCCCTCGCCGGGGATCGGCTTCGCTGCGGTCCGCGCGGCCGCCCGCGAGGCCGGCGCCCGGTTGCTCGACGCGGGCCTGTTTCCCTACGCGATGGTCACCGGCTCGCGTGGGGTGCACGTGGTGTGTCCGCTGCGACGGGGCCCGGGGTTCGGCGCCGTGCACGGGTTTGCTCGCGCGCTCGCGGAAAGCATGGTGGCGGACGACCCGAAGCGCCTCACGCTCGAATGGCACCGCGAAGAGCGCGGCGCGCGGATCTATCTCGACGTCAACCGGATCAACTACGCGCAGCACGGAGTCTCTCCCTACGGCGTCCGACCCCGCCCGCGAGCTCCGGTGGCCATGCCGATCCATTGGGGAGAGCTCGAGGACGCCCTTCTGAAGCCTGACCGCTGGACGATCGCCACGGCACCCAAGCGGCTGCGCGACGAGGGCGACGCATGGAAGGGGATTGCCAGGCATGCCAGGACGCTGCCGGCCTAAGGGCGAGGGACAAAGCCCCCCGGAGTCGAAGCCTCAAACGGAGCCTCGGCTCTCATAGAAACCTCAGCCTTTGGGCGCAACATCCTGCCCACAAGGCGGACGTTAGCCACCCCCTGGCGAATCAGAAGATCGGCCTCAACTAACCTTTCCTGTTCGGATGAGACGACGAGAGCGATACCGGCGCCGGGTGCGCCACCGCGGCCACCCCGTCAGGCGGGTGGCTCTGATGTCGGTGATGATCGCCGTTCTGGCCGCGACGATCGGCGTGCTGACCGCAGTCGGCTGGGTCGTGGCGACCGCCGATTCCGCCCCCAATCTGAAAGCGCTCAAGCCGCGCGCCCCGCACCAGCTGTCGAGCATCTACAACGCCGACGGCACCCTGCTGGGCTACGTCCATTCGGACACGGTGTTCAACCGAGTCATGCCCGACCGTATCCCGCTCACGCTCAGGCGGGCGACGGTGGCGATCGAGGACCGCCGCTTCTGGCAGCACGGTCCGCTCGATTATCAGGGCATCCTGCGCGCCGGAATCAGGGACGTGTTCAACGGCGGCTCGGACCTGCAGGGCGCGTCGACGCTGACCATGCAGCTCGTCGACAACATGTACATGCCGCGCAAGTACGCCATCCATCACAACCTCAAGTACAAGATCGTTCAGGCCAAGCTGGCCGAGCAGCTCGAGGGCCACCACTCAAAGCAGTGGGTGCTGGACACCTACCTCAACGACGTCCCGTACGGGACGGTCAATGGCGAGACGGCCCAGGGCGTGGGTGCGGCGTCGCAGATGTTCTTCGACAAGCCGGTGTGGAAGCTGACCCTCGCCGAGCAGGCGCTGCTGGCCGGCCTGCCCCAGTCGCCGACGAACTTCAACCCGTTCCTGAGGCCTGACCTCGCGCTGGCGCGCCGGGCCGAGGTGCTTCAGGCGATGGTGAACAGCCGCTACATCACCCAGAAGCAGGCCAACAGGGCGTCCCACACCAAACTCGGCGTCAAGAACAGCAAGCTGTACACGGAGCGCAATCAGCCGTACCTGTACGACTTCGCCCTATCGCAGCTGATCGACCATTACGGGCTGAAGACAGTCGAGGACGGCGGCCTGAAGGTGTACACGACTATCGAGCCGCGGATGCAGGGGCTCGCGCACAACGCCATCGTGGCCCACCAGCCCGGCGGGTCCGTACTCAACGATCAGCCGGCCGCCGGGCTAGCCAGCGTGGACCCGTCGAACGGACACATCGTCGCGCTCGGTTCGTCGGCCACCTACGACCAGACGAGTTACGACTATCCCGTCCAGGCCCACCGCCAGCCGGGATCCGCGTTCAAGATCTTCGCCCTGATGACACTGATCCACGATTACCACGGCGATCCCAATCAGACCTATTACACCTCGAAGTTCCTGCCCGCTGGCTGGCTGCCCTCGCAGCCAGCGTGGTCGGTCCACACGGCCGAGCTGAGCTATCAGGGGACGATCAACATCAACAAGGCCACGGTCGACTCCGACAACACGGTGTTTGCCCAACTGGTGGTCGACCTTGGCCCCGCCAAGATGGACGCCATGGCTCACGCCATGGGGATCACCTCGCCACTCGACGGTCTCCCGGCCGAGGTGATCGGCGGCTTGCGAGTGGGCGTGACGCCGCTCGAGATGGCCGATGCCTACGCGACCATCGCCAACGGCGGCTACCACATCGCGCCGACCGTCATCGACCACGTCGTATTCCCCGGCGGGAAGGTCGATCGCAGCATCGGCAACCCGCCGAAGCATCGCGTGTTCAGCGACGGCGAGGCCTACGCGGCGATCCAGGTCATGAAGGGCGTCATCACCAAGGGAACCGGCACGTCCGCCGACTACGGTTGCCCGGCCGCCGGCAAGACCGGAACGGCGGAGAACATGGACAACGCGTGGTTCGTCGGCTTCACGCCCAGGCTGTCGACGGCCGTGTGGGTCGGCTATCCCCAGGGCAACATCCCGATGGCTGACGGCTTCGGCGGTGCGCTCGCCGCGCCGATCTGGCACGACTTCATGCAGAGCGCCAGCGGTGGTTATTGCGGCGACTGGTCGCCGCCCGCCGTGCCGTTCCAGGGCACGGCTTTCTCTGGCCCGCACTCGGCCAGCGGCGGCGCATCGACCCCGGTCAGCAGCGGCAGCGGTGGAACCTCCGGAACCGGCTCGTTCAACAACCCCACCCTCTACGCCCAGCCGCCCCAGTCGCCGCCATCCGGTGGAACGACTCCCGCGTCGGGCAATGGCGGTGGCGCGTCGCCGATCGGCAATGGCAACGGCAACGGCAACGGCAACGCGCGGCGGCCATGGCGGCCATGGCGGTGGGGGCGGCAACGGCGGCTCGCATCCGTAACCGCGTTTGCGCTGCCCGAGCAGGCGCTCCCGTTCGGAACGGACTGATCACGGGGCTGTCAGGTGTGTCTTCACGACCTTCCCCATCGCGTTGCGCGGCAGCTCATCGATGAAGCGGATCTCACGAGGACGCTTGTGGGAGGAGAGCTGGGCGGCGACGTACTCAATCAGCGCATCCGCGTCGGCCTCCACGCCCTCACGCGGCACCACCCAGGCCACGATCCGCTGGCCGAGATCGGGATCGTCGATCCCCACGACCGCCGCCTCGGCGACGGCCGGGTGATCGAGAAGCGCCGTCTCGATCTCACCGGCACCGATTCGATAACCCCCGCTCTTGATCAGATCGGTCGAACGCCGCCCGACGATCCGGTAGTAGCCGTTGGGCGCGCGCGTCGCGATGTCGCCGGTCCTGAACCAATCGCTGGTCATCGCTTCGGCGGTGGCGTCCGGCCGATTTAGGTAGCCGGTGAAGAGGTTCGGCCCCCGGACCTGAAGCTCGCCCAGGGTCTCATCGTCGTCGACCACGATCTCGGTTCCGTCGTCGTCGACCAAGCGAACGTCGACTCCACTGACGGCGGGCCCGACGTAGCCCGGGGTCCGGCTCCCATCGGCGCGCATCGCGCAGTTCATCAGCGTCTCGGTCATGCCGTACCGCTCGACGATCCGCTGGCCGGTGAGGCGCGCGATCCGCTCGTGGACGACCGTCGGCAGCGGCGCCGACCCCGACACAAGCAACCGCGCGCGTCCCAGTGAAGCCACCAAAGCGGGATCTGACGCCGCCGCCTCGGCCAGTCGGTGGTACATGGTCGGCACCCCGAACATCAGGGTTGCGCCACGGTCAAGAGCGTCTCCGATCGCGACCGGCGAGAACCTGCCCACATGCTCCAGCGTCCCGCCCCGCCGCAGGACGCCGATCACGCCGATGACCAGACCGTGGACGTGGAACAGGGGGAGACCGTGGACGACGCGGTCGTTCCCCGTCCACTCCCAGGCGCCGGCCACCGCGTCGAGATTGGAGGTCACCGCTCGGCGGGGTATGAGCACGCCCTTGGGGAGTCCCGTCGTCCCCGAGGTGTAGAGGATCAGCGCGGTCGCGTCGGCCTGGGCGCAGTCCGGCAGCTCGCCCGCGTCGCCATCGCGCACATCGACGCGAGGCATCGAGGTGAGCGATCTGGGTATCTCCGATCTCTCTGCGGCCAGCAACAGATCCGGGCTGCTGTCGCGGACGATGTGGTCGAGCTCGCGCTCGCCCGACCCGGGGTCGATCGGCACCGCTGCAATGCCGGCGCCAAGCGCGGCCACGCAGGCGATGCAGGTATCGACCGAAGCGCTCGCCAGCACGGCGACGGACCGAGCGCCGGCGAGCCTCGCCGCCAGGCTCCCCGCCACCTCGGCCAGCTCGCGATAGGTGATCGATTCGGCGCCGAAGACCAGAGCGACGCGATCTCCGTGCGCCGCCAGGCCCGGGAGGATCGGCACGGCGCCTGCCTGCACGGCGCGGATTCTATGGTCGATGTGTGTCAGCCGGCGGCCATCAGAACGCGTGTGCTCACTGGTCTTGCTCCTGAGCGGCGTACTCGTCTCGTCGCGGAGTGAAGATGCTCAGGGCGACCGCCCGCGGCTGGTTGCGGCGTAGCGCGAGTCGAACAGGTCCTCAGGGACCTTCGAGCCGTCCAGCTGGGCGCGGAGCTTCCACTTGCCCATGCGCAGGGTGATCGCTCCCCACAACGCGATGTCGTGCGGGTTGACGAACGAGCTCACGGCCAGCCGCGGACGACCGCCCTGCCGGCCGAGGCGGTGCAGGAGCTCGACTGTCTGGGAGGCGAACTGAGCGTCGCGCCCCTCATGAGAGCGACGCCGTTTGCCGACGGCCAGGGTGCCTCGCGGCGTTAGCATGACGCTGTGCCGGATGCTCAGGCGACCGATCCGCCCGTGCGGAACATGAGCTGGATTCCAGGTGGTGAGTTCCTGATGGGATCGGACCGCTTCTATCCGGAGGAGGCGCCCGTTCACCCCGTTGCCGTGGACGGTTTCTGGATGGATTCCCACCCGGTCACCGTTGCCGAGTTCCGCCGCTTCGTGAAGGCCACCGGGCATGTCACCCTGGCCGAGCGCGCCCCGAACCCGGCGGATTACCCCGACGCGGATCCCGAGCTCCTCGTCCCGGGCTCGCTGGTCTTCCGCCGCAGCCGCGGCCCGGTCGACCTGCGCGACTTTCGCAATTGGTGGGAATGGGTCCCGGGCGCGTTCTGGCGGCGACCCGAGGGGCCGGGGTCGAATGTCGGCGGGCGCGAACTGCATCCGGTCGTCCACGTCGCGCACGAGGATGCACTGGCCTACGCACGTTGGGTGGGCAAGGACCTGCCGACCGAGGCCGAGTGGGAGTTCGCCGCCCGCGGCGGCCTCGAGCAGAAGGTGTTCGCGTGGGGCGACGAATTCGCGCCCAAGGGGCGGATGATGGCCAACACGTGGCAGGGCGAGTTCCCCTGGCAGAACCTGCTCAGCGATGGCCATGAGCGGACCTCCCCGGTGCGCACCTTTCCCGCCAACGGCCATGGCCTCTACGACGTGACCGGAAACGTGTGGGAGTGGACGACGGATTGGTTCACCCCGCGCCACCGCGGCGAGCGCGACGAGCTCGACAACCCGTGCTGCGTGCCGGTAAACCCCCGGGTGGAGTCGGGCGAGCAGAGCTACGGCGACGGCGAGGCCATTCCCCGCAAGGTCATCAAGGGCGGCTCCCACCTGTGCGCGCCCAACTACTGCCTGCGCTATCGCCCGGCCGCGCGGCAGGCCGAGGCGATTGACACCTCGACCTCGCACATCGGCTTTCGCTGCATCGCGCGCGCGAGCAACGGGCACACCGCACACGCATAAACATCTCACAGTCGATCCCGCATCGACCGCCACCGATGCTTGCCACACTGGGCCGATGCCCCGCGAGCAACGGCTTGTCTTCGGCGAGGTGGCCGAGACCTACGACCGGCATCGGCCGAGCTATCCCGACCGCCTGGTCGACGATCTGATCGAGCAGGCGCGTCTCGACAGACGTCGAGCGGTTCTCGAGGTGGGCGCCGGGACCGGCAAGGCGACGACCATGTTCGCCGCACGCGGCATTCCGGTCGTGGGTGTCGAGCCAAGCGCGGAGATGGCCGCCGTGGCCCGCCGCAACCTTGCCGCGTATCCGGATGTGGCCATCGAGCGCGGCGACTTCGAGACGTGGGACCCCGCCGGGCGGACGTTCCCGCTCGTGTTCGCAGCTCAGGCCTGGCACTGGATCTCGCCCGCGGTCGGCTACGAGAGAGCCGCATCGCTGCTCGAGCCGGATGGAGTCCTGGCAGCGTTCTGGAATCGCCCGATGTGGCAGGGGGCGGACGCTCGGGACGCCCTGGTCAGGGCTTACGAGGAGGCCGGCGTCGAGCCGGCCAGCGACGACCCCAACCATCCGGCCAACCCGTTCCCCGCCCACGACGCGCACTGGACCGAGGAGATCGCGGCGGCCGGCGGCCTCACGGACGCGGGCATCCGCCACTATGACTGGACTCACGCGTACTCCGCCCAGGGTTACGTGGCGCTGCTCAGCACCCATTCGCCCGTGCGCATCATGGACGAGGCCCGGCGTGCCGCGTTGCTCGACGCCGTGGGCCGCGCAATCGACGGCCAGGGCGGCACCCTCATGGTGCCGCTCACAGCACGGCTGTGTCTCGCCCAACGAGCTGACTGACCGAGCGGCGCCCCTCCTCATCGGCATTGGCCGAGCGGGCATCGCTGCGCCGAGCCACGCCCACGATCAGGGGCGATATGAACTTCGGCGCGTGCTGGAGTGTGTCGTTGTGCAGGTCCGTGACCTCGAAGTCCGCCTGGCCAATGGTGTCCAGTGTGGGACGGTTGCAGTGACAGCCGTGGCCGATTCGCACGTTGATCGGCACCATCCGGTCCTGCGTCCTGGCCAGCCTGGGGTCCTCGGAGCGGACGTGCTCGATGAACAGCAGCCTGCCACCCGGCCGCAGCACGCGGTGAAGCTCGCGCAGCGCCCGGGGTTGATCATCGACGGTGCACAGCACCAGCGTGCTGACCACGGCGTCGAAGCTCGCGTCGTTGAATGGCAGGTCCTCCGCCGGTGCGCGCATCAACCTCGTCTCGGGGCGACGCTCGTCGATGCGCCGCTTCAGGCGGCGGATCATCGGCTTCTCGGGGTCGGTGATCGTCAGCGTCTGCACTCCGCCTCCGTAGAACTCCAGGTTGGCGCCTGTCCCACCGCCGATCTCGAGTACGTCTCCGCTCGCCTGAGCGATCAAACCCTGGCGGTGGGCGCGCAGTCCCGCCTTCTCGGTCTTGCCGATCATGTGGTCGTACATCGCCGCGAATATGCGTCCGTAGAGACTCATCGACCCAACTCCTCTCACATTCCGTAGGTTGAGCTCCACCGTACGGATCGCCGGCGCGAGCGGCATGAGGCGTTTGCCCCATCTTTCGTCGTCGCCGAGCTGACCGGATGCCGACTACATCCAGGCGCCGAAGCGCTCCGCCGTTACGAGCTCAAGCGCCCGGCGTAGCGCGGCGACGTTCTCCTCGCCGTAGCGCTCGCCCCAGTCTCGCTCGAGACCGTCGACCAGGTCGCGGCCTATCACCTGGGCTTCGCGACCGCGCTCGGTGAGGCGGATGATCTTTGCGCGGCCGTCCGCGGGGTCAGGGACGCGCTCGACGTAGCCGAGGCCCTCGAGGTCGCTCGCGACCTCGCCGACGGTCTGCTTGGTCATGCACGCCCGTTCAGCGAGTTCGGTCAGCCGTGACCCCGCGGGCTGGACGTTACTGAACACGCACCCATGTCCAGGGCGAATGTCCTTGAGACCGGCGGCCTCCACCCGCTCGTAGAGCTCCTCGCTGAACTTGTCCATGGCCGTGCTCAGCAGGCCGATCATCGGGACTCGTGTGATGGTGGGAATTTCGCTGGACATATCGTCAGGAAACCTGATAAGGTGACCGAACGATCAGGAAGCCTTACAAGGTTGCCTGACCAGTATAGCTCAGCGAATGGAGGAATTCATGGCTAGAAAATGGTGGACTCTGATAGCGGTGAGCGTGGCGACGTTCATGCTCCTGCTCGACATCACCGTCGTCAACACGGCGCTCCCGTCAATCGCCAAGGATCTCGGCGCGACCTTCAACGACCTGCAGTGGGTGGTAGACGCCTACACGCTGGCGCTGGCGGCGGTGGTTCTCACAGCGGGCTCTCTGGCCGACCGGTTCGGCCGGCGCCGGCTGTTCGCCGGTGGGCTGGTGATATTCGCCGCAGCCTCGCTGGCTGCGGGGCTCGCCCCGGACGCGACCGTCCTCAACATCTCGAGGGCGATTCAGGGCATCGGCGGCGCGGCGATGTTCGCCGTCTCGCTGGCCCTCCTCGCCCAGGAGTTCCCCGCCGGCCGGGAACGGGGTACGGCGATGGGCATCTATGGGGCAACGATCGGGATCTCCGTGGCCGTCGGCCCGCTCGTCGGCGGCGCGATCACGACCGGCCTCGGCTGGAGGTGGGTGTTCTTCCTCAACGTGCCGATCGGCATCGCGGCCTTGGCTATCACCCGTGCTCAGGTGCGCGAGTCGCGCGATCCCAACGCGTCTCGAGTCGATTGGCTCGGGCTGACCACACTCAGCGGAGGTCTGTTCGCGCTGGTCTTCGCCCTCCTGCGTGGTAACGATGAGGGTTGGGGTAGCCCCCTCATCCTCGTGCTGTTCGCGGCCGCCGCGCTGGCGCTGGTGGCGTTTGTGCTGATCGAGCGCCGCGTCGCCGAGCCGATGCTGCCGCTCGAGTTGTTCCGCAGTCGCGCCTTCACCGGCGTGCAGTTCGCGGCCTTCGCGGTGTCGGCGTCGCTGTTCGCGCTGTTCCTGTACCTGACGTTGTACCTGCAGGATTACCTCGGCTACTCGCCGCTGCAGGCCGGGCTCAGGTACCTGCCCGTGACGCTGGCGAGCTTCCTCGTGGCGCCGCTGGCCGGAGTACTGCTCGGGCGGGTGCACGCGCGGGTGCTGATGGCGCTCGGGCTGCTGGGCACCGGCGTCGGACTGCTGCTGATGTCGGGCGTGCAGGCGGGGTCGGGCTGGACCGAGCTCCTGCCCGGGTTCCTCCTCGCCGGTGTCGGAGTCGGTCTGCTGAACCCGGTCATCGCCGATGTGGCGCTGAGCGTCGTGTCCAAGGAGCGCAGCGGCATGGCCGCCGGGATCAACGACACATTCCGCCAGGTCGGCGTCGCCGTCGGCGTGGCGGCCTGGGGAGCCATCTTCCTGGCTCAGGCGTCGGACAAGGTGGCCTCCGTGGCCTCCGGCACTCCGGCCGCCACCGGCGGCCACCCGCGCCAGCTGGTCGAGGCTCTTACGAGCGGCCATCTGGCCCAGGCGGTCAGCGGCGTGCCGCACGGCGCCCGAGAGGCCGTCGTGGAGGCCACGCGCCAGGGCTTCCTCACCGGGTTCAACGCGATCCTCGTGATCGGTGGACTGGTTGCCATCACCGGTGCGGCGCTCGCTCTCTGGCTCGTCCGCGAGCGCGAGATCGAGCGTGATCAGCCCGAGCTGGCCATGGGTCGCAACGACACCCTGGAGCTGAGCGCCGCCTGAGCTCACCCTCCGCTGGGCGCACCCCACGCACCGCGCGCGAGCTTCGTGCGCGGTGCGTGGTCCTTTCTTACCACGGCGCTAACTAGAATCGGCGCCCTTTGTGCGCCCATGTAAGAAGTCCACGTTGAGCCGATGCAGGTTCTAACCGTCGGTGACTTCGACGCCGACGAGCGCGTCTGGCTGGGGGACCACGTGTCGCGCCTCGGCACCGAGTCGGCCGCCAACGGTGACTGCCTGTTCGTCTCCCACGGGGCGATTGACGAGGCGGTCTCGGCGATCGATGAGCAGCCGGCGCTCGCATGGGTCCATACCCGCGCCGCCGGCGTTACGCCGCCTCTGCTCGAGGCATGCCGGACGCGGAGCCTGACCCTCACCAACGGGTCGGGGCCTCACGGGAGCGCGATTGCCGAGTATTTGGTCTGCGTGCTGCTGTGTCTGTTCAAGCGCATTCCCGAGCTCCTCGAGAGCCAGCACAGGCGAGCCTGGCGCTCGGACATGTGGCTCGACGAACTGCGCGGCAAGACGGTTGGGATTCTCGGGCTCGGCGCGCTGGGGCGGTCCTGCGCCCAGCTGCTGGTCCCGTTCGGTGTCCACTTGATCGGACTGCGACGTACCGCTGGATCCGTGCCGGAGATCGAGGAGGTCTTCCCGACCAGCGAGCTCGCATCAGTTCTGCCGCGACTCGACGCGCTGGTTATCGCCGCCCCCCTGACCCACGCCACGCGTGGCTTGGTCGGACGGCGTGAGCTATCCCTGCTCGCGCCCGAGGCGGTCCTCGTCAACGTCGGTCGCGGGCCTATCCTCGATGAGGATGCGTTGGCCGAAGCCCTGCGGGCCGGCCGGCTGCGCGGGGCCGCGCTCGACGTGTTCCACCAGGAGCCTCTGCCGTCCGACTCCCCGCTGTGGTCTGCGCCCAACCTGATCATCTCGGCCCATCGTGCTGATGCCACGCGGCAGACGGCGATGCGCGAACTCGAGCTGTTCATCGCGAATCTCGGGCGTTGGATCGAAGGCACCGAGCTCGAGAATGTCGTCGATTTGGACCAGGGCTACTGATCGGCGCGCAGCAGGTCCCGGCCGCGCGCCCGACCTCGGACTGGGATACCTCGCCGTGACACCCGCCGCGCTTGAAAGAAGCGTCCGCAGGGTCTATGTCTCTCCACAGCGAACAGGACCGTTGCTCCGTTCGGGCAGATTGGACGAGGATTGGGTGTCAGGCTTGTGGTGTGAACGTTGACCGCTGACCCGTCCTCAGGCCGCGATGGCTGGCTCTCGGCGTTGACATCGGCACGAGCAGCGTCAAGGCCCTCGCAGTGGGGCTCGATGGTCGGCAGTTGGCGTACGCGACCGTCGAGCATCCGACGCACCGTGCCCGACCGGGGTGGGCGGAAAACGACCCCGAGGACTGTCCTGCCCATTCCTGGACTGGGCTTGCCCACGCTGCTGTGGCAGCAGCGCCACCGGCCCGAGATGTGGCGCGAGGTGCGCCGGCTGAGGGCGCCCAAGGACTTCGTGCTTGAGCGGCTGACCGGTGCCGACGGATCCGACATGACGATGCCCGCGCGCAGCGTGATGAACGACGTCCGTCTCGACGATTGGTGCCAGGAGATCTGCGGCGGCAGCTCGATTCCGCTGGAACTGCTCCCGCCGGTCCGTTGGCGCTCCGGGGAGTGCGTGGCCGAGCTGCCGCAGCGCGCCGCGGAGCTGCTCGGACTACGCGCCGGCATTCCGGTGGCGGCCGGCGGTGGCGATGACCCGAGCGCAACGCTCGGGTCTGGAGCGATCGCCGAGGGCGATCTGTGCGCCGGCACCGGCACGAGCAGCGACTGGCGCATCGTCACCCGCGAGTGCCGGCCGGACAGCGAGCTGGCCCGGGGCGACCTGGCTCGGCACGTGATCCCGGACGAATTCATCTTCGAGGTCTGCATCGAGAGCACGGGCTCATCGTTGCGGTGGTTCCGCGACGAGTTCGCACAGCGCGGCGGCGATTACCTGTCGCTGATCGAGCAGGCGCGGCCGATCACCGCGGGCGCCGACGGTCTCGTGTTTCTGCCCTTCGTCGACGGCGGCAATCGCGCCCCATGGTTTGTCGAGGGCGCCACCGGGGGTTTTCTCGGCATCGTGTCGGGCCATACCCGCGCCCACTTCATGCGGGCGATCCTCGAGGGCATCGCCTTTCAGTACCCCCCGACGCTCGACCTCGTCGCCCCCGGACGCAACCCGCAACAGCCGATCACGCTGGTCGACGGCGAGGCGCGCAGCGCGCTGTGGAACCAGATCAAGGCCGACGTGCTGGGAGTCCCGATCCGGACAACCGAGTGCAGCGCGTGCGCCGCGCTCGGCGCCGCGATCCTCGGAGACGCAGTGGTCACACGGCCTCCGTCACGTCGAGTACGCCGGCCTGATGACGTTCGCCGGCCACGCCTACGGGGCGCGCGACGACGCCGAGCTGCGAACGATCGCCGGGGAGGAGATCGCGGCGATCCGCTCGACGGCCACAGCGGTGCGGCGTCGCGGCATCGACTCACCGATTCTCAGCATCGGGTCGACGCCCACGGCGAACTGCCTCGATAGCCGCGCGGCCGGCATGCAGGTTCGCCCGGGGAACTACGTGTTCAACGACGCCACTCAGGTCGCGCTGGGAACCGCGTCCGTGGATTCATGCGCCCTTACCGTGTTGACCACCGTGATCTCGCGGCCGCAGCCGGAGCGGGTCATCTTCGACGCTGGTTCCAAGGCGCTGTCCAGTGATCGGATGACGATGCGAGCCGGGGGTTACGGGATGGTGTGCGGGATGCCGAGGGTGGCCATCGAGCGGCTCTACGAGGAGCATGCGATCGCGCGGGTCGACGCCAGCGCGCGTCTCGACGTCGGCACCCGGGTGCGGGTGATCCCCAACCATGCCTGCACGACCGTCAACCTCCACGCTGCGGCCCACGTCGTCGACCACGGATCAGTCACCGACATCTGGTCAGTCGCGGCCCGCGGATGGACGTGAGGCCGGATGTCACCGGGGACGGCTGAGCGGGCGAACCCGACCGTTCACCAGGGCGGGGTGGCAGCGCCGATCAGGATCGCCACCCCGAGCTCCGACGCGTTGCGAAACGCGTGCGGGGTCTCTGTCCGGAACCGGATCGCATCGCCCTGGACGAGCACGTACGCTTCCTTGCCGAGGAGCAACTCAACCTCTCCGAACACGACGAAGGCAAACTCCTCGCCGGCGTGCGCGATGGGGTCGTTGCGGTAGCTGGCGCCGGGCTGGAACGAGATCAGGTAGGGCTGGATCTGGTGGTTGTGTCCGTGTCCGAGGAGCTGGTAGAGGACTCCATCCCCGCGCTGTACGCCGGCCGCGCTGGTCGCCCAGCCGCGGATCACCTCGGGCTTGCTCGGGCGACCATTCTCCTCGACCTCGTCGGGGCCGGCGAGAAGGTCGGTGATGTGCAGGCCGAAGTGATCGGCGACGCGCTGAAGGCGCTGCAGCGAGACACCCCCGGCGTTGTTCTCCAGCGCGGAGAGGGAGGAGGCCGAGATGCCGATCTCGCGGGCTTGCTCGCGCAGCCCTCGGCCCGTCTCCTCTCTGAGGTGCCGCAACCGCTGGCCCAAATTTTCTCGAAGCGAATCGTCCATCAGACCCGGGGCACATACGCTGAGCACGTGAGCCCGAACGCCAAGATCGTAATCGACGCCGCATCCACGCGGCCGCGCCGCAGCTCGCGCGCAACCTCGAGATGATCGCCGTACTCGGCGGCCTCGGCGCAGCGCTGTGCTTCACGGTCTCGGCGTTGTGCGCGTCGTCGGCCAGCCGCTCGATCGGGGCCACGGCCACGCTGGGCGGTGTGATGGGCTTTGGTCTGTTGCTGGTTGCGCCGCCAACGATCCTGTTCGCGGACGCCGGCCAGCTCACGGCCCACACGATCGTTCTGCTGGTCATCTCCGGGCTGGCCAACGTCATCGGACTCGTCATGGAATACGCGGCTCTCCGCCGCGGCAAAGTCGGCGTGGTGGTGCCGATCTGCTCGACCGAGGGAGCGATCGCCGCGGTGATCGCGGTGTTCGCTGGGCTTCCGCTCGCCGTCCATACCGCCGTGCTCCTGCTCGTGATCAGCGTTGGCGTGGTGCTAGCGGCCGCGCATCGCGATCCGACCGACCGTCATGTCAGCGGCGTCCGTTCGGCCTTCATCGCGATCCCTGCCGCCGCCGTGTTCGGCGTCGGCCTCTACACGACCGGTCGGGTGGCCGTCGAGGTCTCGGCGCTTTGGGTGGTGCTGTCGGCGCGGCTGTTCGGCAGCATCTTGATGTTGCCGAGCGGCGCTCCAAAGCTCGTCCGCGCTCCGCGTCAGGTGCTGCTGCTCGTCGCCTTGGCGGGCACGGCCGAGGTCGCCGGCATCATCAGCTATACGCTCGGGGCCCGTCACGGGCTGGCCGTGGCCGCCGTCCTCTCGGCGCAGTTCGCGGCCCTCTCCAGCGTCGGCGCGTACTTCATCTTCCACGAGAGGCTAACTCGACTGCAGTTCGCGGGGCTGGTCATCGTGACCATCGGAGTGACCCTGCTGGCCGCCACGTAGGCGACTCAGAGCGCCACCACAACCGGCGGGCAGATAGTTGGCGAACGCGTCTTGTCATCGCTGTTCGGTGCTGGTATGTTCCCGACCCGAGAACAGAACATCGGTTCTGTTCGGGAAGCGCGAACTGGTTTTGGGCCGCTTATCACCCCGCTCCCGATCGTTCCGGCTTGAGGCTTCGGCCCCGAAACGGGCGGGCGGATGCAGGGGAATGCCGAGGCGACCGGAGCCGCGGTCGCATCCAGCGGCGACCGCTCGTCGCCACGCGCGGCTGGGCCGGCGCTCCGCCGCGCTGGTCAACACACGGCTGGGTCAACCGTCAGCCGTGCCGGTCAACAGTCCGGGCGGCAGGCAGCGAGTCAACGCGATCTTGCTGCGATGCCGTAATGCGGTCGACGGGCGCTGCTCGTCGGCGATAGGAGGAGAGGAACATGACGGACGGCACGACCACCGTAGACCCGGAGCCAGCCACCGGCCCGGCGACACGTGACGCCACACTTGACGCAGGAAAGGCCGACGACCGCACCTGCCTGCATCAGCTCGGCTACCGGCAGGAGCTGCGACGGGCGCTCGGTCTGTTCTCGAGCTTCGCCGTGCAGTGGACCTCGGATCGCGGTGGCCGGCGGTCTCGCCCTCAGTCTCGGCGCCGGCCTTACGCAGGTCGGGCCGGCGGTCTTCTTCGCCTGGCTGATCGCTGCCGGCTTCCAGATGGTGGTTGCACGCTCGGTGGCCGAGGGCGTGTCGGCCTATCCACTCGCCGGTGGCTCCTACCAGATCATCAACCGCATTCTCGGACCCCGGTCCTCGCTGGGTTGGCAGGTCGGCTGGTGGCTGATCGCCGCCCACATCGCCGCGTTCGCCACCGAGGCCTACGGAATCACTCCGTTCATCTTCAGCTGGTTCGGAGTCACCGTGTCAAGCCATGGCGCGCTCCTGCTCTGGGGCACGGTGCTGATGGTGGCCTCGACGATCCTCAACCTGGTCGCCGTGAAGGTGGCGGCGGCGTTCAACAACTCCGTGGGCGTGGTGGCATCGTTCGCCGCCATCGTCATCATCATCGTCGGGGTGCTGATCGCCGTCATCTTCGGTGGCCACTCGTTCCATTCGCTCAGCTACCTGACCTGGAGCCACGGCGTGGTTCCGAAGGGGCAGTCCTCGTTCTGGCCGTTCCTGTTTGCCATGCTGGTGCCCGTGTTCGTGATCTCGGGCTTCGATATCAACGGCACGGCGGGCGAGGAGACCGAGCACGCGGCGCGCAACGTGCCGAGGGCACTCTGGAGGGCCAACTACATGAGCTACGCGCTCGGGACGATCACCGACCTGAACGCGGCCACCAGTTCGGGCGATCCGATCCGGACGATCATGGATCCGGTGCTGGGGTCAGGGCTGGCCAAGACGTTCGAGATCTTCGCCGTCCTCTCATTGTTCGTGAACATGATGATCCTGCAGCTCACCGCGGCACGCGTGATGTGGTCTCAGGCGCGGGACGGGCAGGCGCCCTTCCCCTCGGTCCTGTGCCGGCTGACCAGGGATCACGTCCCGTACGTCACCGTGATTCTCGGTCTGGTCATCGGCTTCCTGTTCATCGTCTGGACCGGCCTCTTGACCGTGCTGCTCTCGATGACGGCGATCCTTTGGGCGGCCGGTTATGCCGTGCTGGTGGCGGTTCTGATCTACGGTAAGCAGCGCAAGATGCTGCCTGCGCATCCGTACACCAACGGCCGCTTCGGCACGATCATCGACTGGGTGGCGGTGATCTGGTCCGTGGTCATCTGCGTGATCCTGATCAAGTTGAACCCCAAGGACGTCGGCTGGGGATTCCTGGGCACGATCGTGATCGGGCTGATCCTGTACTTCGTCCTGATTTCCAAGAGCCGCCGCGGCGTTCTCCGCGACGTCCGACCGGAAGCCGAGGTGATAGAGCACGAGAGTACGGCGTGAGCGATTCGCGCCCCGGCGCGGATGAGGATCGACTGCTGCTCGGATGTGACGTAGGCACGAGCGCGGTCAAGACCGTCCTGATGACGGCGGGCGGAGACCTGCTCGCCCGCCGGAGCGCCGAGCACGCGATGCACCATCCGCGGCCAGGCTGGGCGGAAAACAATCCAGACGATTGGTACCAGGGCTTGGCCCACACAATTCGGGGGGTCCTCCGCGATGCGGAGGTTCCCCCTGAACGCGTGGCGGCGATCAGTGTGGTCGCCCAGCGCGAACCGGTGGTGCTGGTCGACGTCCAGGGTGCGGCGCTGTGTCCGGCGATCAGCTGGACCGATCGCCGTACCGGGGCCGAGGCGAGGGAGGTCGCGAATCGGTTCGGTCGCAGCTGGCTGATCGCCAAGACCGGAATGGTGCCCGTGGCGGGTGCCAGCCTGCCACAGATGCTGTGGCTGAGGCGCCACCGCCAGGACGACTGGCGGCACGCGCACAAGATCCTGCTGGCCAAGGATTATGTGGTCAGTCGCCTGACCGGAGAGCTGACCGCCGACGTCTCCACGCCGGGGCGCAGTCTGATGCTGGACATCGGCCAGGGGGAGTGGTGCTCGGAGATCTGCGATGCGTTCGAGATCGACCGCGAGCGACTGGCAGCCATCGCCACGGAGCCGTGGGAACAGATCGGAGAACTGACCGCGACCGCCGCCGAGCAGCTTGGGCTGACGCCCGGCACCCCGGTGGCGACGGGCGGTGCGGACGATGCCGCGGCCACCCTGGGAGCCGGGGCGATCGAGCCGGGCGAGGCGTGCGTCGGAACCGGTACGGCCACCAACTGGCGCCGCGTTCTCGATCAGCCACGCACCGATCCGAGCGGGCGCGGCGACGTCGCGCCGCACGTGGTCGCCGAGCGCTACATCTACGAGGTGGCCATCGAGAGCACCCGCTCTTCATCGCGCTGGCTCCACGACACATTCGCCCCGGACCGATCCTTCGACGAGCTGATCGAGGAGGCCAGCCGGCTGCCGCCCGGCGCCGAGGGCCTCCTGTTCTATCCCTTCCTTGACGGTGGGGCGCGAGCTCCGCACTTTCTCGAGAACGCCACCGGCGCGGCGTTGGGAATTGTCTCCGGTCACGGCGTCGGACACATGGTTCGTGCCCTGCTCGAGGGAGTCGCCTACCAATATCCCGCGACGATGGAGATCGCCGCTCGGCGCAGCACCATCCGCGCACCGATCGCCACTGGCGATGGCGAGGCGCGCAATCCGTTTTGGAACCAGCTGAAGGCCGACGTGCTCGGGGTATCGCTGCGAATTCCTCGCGTCATCGAGTTGGCGGCGGCCGGTTCGGCGCTGCTCGGCGGCCTGTGCGCCGGATTCTTCGCCACTGCCGCCGAGGGCGTTCGCGCCCTGGTGCCGGTGCTGATTGCCGGGGGACCAAAGGCCGAGACCCATCGGGAGGTTCTGCAGATGGTGCGTGGTGCGATGGACGCCGGCGCGGCGGGAATCGCCATGGGACGCAAGATCTGGCAGTCATCGGACCCGCCTGGCATGGTGCGAGCGCTGGCCGCGATCATCCGCGACGGCGCCTCGGTCGATGACGCGCTCGAGCACCTTACGCCTGTGCCCGCCGCGTGAGCCCAGCCACGCGCTACGACGTCGTCGTGATCGGCGGCGGTGTGCTGGGCACCGCTGCCGCTGCTCGGCTGGCCATGACGACGGCGTCGGTCTGCCTGCTCGAGGAGGCCGACGACGTCGGCGAGGGAGCGAGCAAGGGCAACGCCGGGATCGCCACCACGTACTACGCGCCGCCGGGGACAATCGAGGCCGACCTGATCGCGGCCTCGTGGCCCCGCTGGGAGGACATCTGCCAGCGTCTGGACGTGCCCTTCAGTCGGCCGGGAGCGCTGACGATCGCGCTCGATGACGATCAGGCCAAGGAGTTGCCGCGCTTGCTCGAGGAGGCGGTGGCCGCCGGCACACGCGCCGAGTTGATCAGCGGCGAGCGGGCGCGCGAGCTGGAGCCGATGATCACACCCGAATGCCGGGGCGCGCTGCATCTCCCCGACGAGGGGCTGATCGATCCGATGCGCCTCACGTGCGCGTACGCCGAGCTGGCAGCGGCCAACGGCGCGGAGGTCCGGCTCGATTGCCCCGCGCTCGGCTTCACGCGCACCGGCGAGAGGCTCACGGCCGTCGACACCCCGGACGGGCGCCTGGAGGCGGGTTACGTCATCAACGCCGCCGGGGTGGCCGGCGGCCGCATCAGCGCCCTGGCCGGTGGTGAGGAGATCCGGATCTGGCCCCGCAAGGGTCAGTACTGGATCCTCGACAGAGCGTTCGGCGAACGCCTCCAGATGATGGTTCTCCCTGTACCCATGCCGCACACCCGTGGTGTGCAGGTGGTGCCGACAACCAACGGTTCGGTGCTCCTCGGTCCCGACGCACAGGAGATCACCGATCCTGACGACAAGAGCACCGATCTCGACAGCCTCGGGGTGATCCTCGGGCAGACCGAGCGCCTCGTCCCGGCAGTCACACCGGACTCCGCGATCAAGACCTACGCCGCCAATCGCGCCGCGTGCGAGGAGACCGTGCGGGTCCGTCCCGACGCTCGGGTCCCGAACCTGATCCACGTCGGCAATCGCTCGACAGGCGTATCGGCCTCGCCGGGGACCGCGGAGCACGCGCTCGAGCTGCTGCGCACGGCCGGCCTCGACGCCGCGGACCGGCCCGATGCCGTGCGCGCGCTGCCAAAGATCCGCCGCCTGCTCCTCGATGAGGACCCGGAGAGCCTGCCCGATGTCGATCCTCGCTACCGGCAGGTCGTCTGTGTGTGCGAGCAGGTGACCGCGGCCGAGATCGCCGCGGCGCTATCGGTGCGCGTCCCCGCGCGCTCGATCGAAGGCGTGCGCAAGCGGACCCGAGCCACCGCCGGGAGATGCCAGGGGTCAGTGTGCATGGCCGGGGTGGCGTTTCTGTGTTCGCTCCACACCGGGCAGCCCCCGGCGGACCTTCGCCAGGGACCCGACCGCGCAACGATCGGCGTTGGCAGTTCCGCTAGCCGCGTGGGCGTCGTCGGGGCGGGAATTGCCGGCCTGGCCACGGCGGCGGAGCTGAGCGCGCGCAGCCACGTCACGCTGCTCGACCGTCTCCCGGTGGCCGGGGGAGTTCTTGGCTACGACGCCGACATCGTCCGCCAGCTCGAGGGCCGGTGCGCGGTCGCCGGCGTCAAGTTCATGCTCGGCAATACGGCGATCCGCTGGGCCGACCGGCGGCTCTTGACGGTGGGACCCGACGGCATCGCGTGGCACGACTTCGATCACCTCGTGTACGCCGGCGGCGGCCGTCCCGCCACCCAGGCCGAGCTGCGCATCGCCGGGCCGCGCCTGGCCGGCGTGCTGCCGGCGACGGTGGCGATCCACTTCGCCGAGGCGAAGGTGGTCCTCGGGCACCGGGTGGCGGTGGTGGGCGCCGGCGACTGGGCCGCCACGTTCGCCCACGCGATCGAGGCGCAGCCCGTCAGCACCACCGTGGTCGCGGACGCCAGCGCCCCGACGCCGAGCTTTGACCACGATCGCCTGATCTCGGGTTGGACGCCGACCCGGGTGCTCGGCACCGGCCGGGTCAGCGCCCTGCTGCTGGAAAGCGAGGGCGTCGAGTACCGCCTCAGCTGCGACGCCGTGGTCCTGGCCGCCGCGGCCCGTCCGCTGCGCAACGTCGACGGCGCGGTGCTCGATTGCGCCGAGGATGTGACCTTCGTGCAACCCATCGCCGAATCGATGTCGGCGGCAGATACGGTGGATGAGGCACGGCACATTGCCGCGACCGTCCCTCTGGCAACCAGGATCGAGGTAAGTGCATGAAAGTGTCGTCCCCGGTCGGAGACTTCCCGTTTGAGCCCGAGCGCGTGCAGATCGGCCGAGCGCGCCTGACCCTCGAGGGTCGCATCGGCGCATGGCCGGCTCGCGTTGAGATCGGACCCGCGGACGGACTGCGATTCGC
Source organism: uncultured Solirubrobacterales bacterium (assembly GCA_963749545.1). Lineage (GTDB taxonomy): Bacteria > Actinomycetota > Thermoleophilia > Solirubrobacterales > Solirubrobacteraceae > Palsa-465. The sequence continues at coordinate 211,149 of CAVVNG010000003.1, read as the reverse complement.
CCAGCTGGTGGCGCCGCTCCTCGCCGGTCCGGCGCTGGGAGCGCTGGTGGTCGTTTCGGTGGCGCGGCGCAGGAGGCGGTCGGATGGCTGATCAGGGCCGTGTGGCCGGACGCGTTGCTCTGGTCACCGGCGCCCGCTCGGGCATCGGCGAGGCCACGGCGTCGCTCCTCGGCGCTGAGGGCGCGGCGGTGGCGCTGCTCGCGCGCCGGCGCGAGGAGCTTGAGCGAGTGGCCGCCGGGATCGAGCGATCGGCCGTTCTGCCCACCGATGTGACCGACCACGCGGCGGTGGTGCGGCCGCTCGACGCCGCCGAGCGCGCGCTTGGTCCGGTCGACATCGTGGTCAGCGCCGCTGGCGTGATCGGGCCCACGCCGCTGGCCGAGATGACGGCTGCGCTCTGGGGCCGGACGATCGCCATCAACCTGTCGGGGTCGTTCTACGTGGGGCGCGAGGCGGGGCTGCGGATGCGCGCGCGCGAAGGCGGGCACATCGTCAACATCGCCTCCGATCTCGCCTTCACGGCAATGCCGGGCTATACCGATTACAGCGCGTCCAAGGCGGGTGTCGTCGGGCTGACTCGCGGGCTCGCCGTTGAGCTCGCGCCCACGGTGCTCGTGAATGCCGTCGCGCCCGGGCCGGTCGATACGCCGATGATGGACCACGAGTTGGCGATGGACCCCAACCCCGAGGGCGCGCGCGAGGCCACCATCCGGCGCGTTCCGCTGCTGCGCATCGCCACCCCACAAGAGATAGCCGCGGCGATCCTGTTCCTGGTCACCGATGCCGCCTATGCGTCGGGGGCGGTGCTCTCGCTCGATGGCGGCACGACCGTGATGAGCAGGCTCGGCGGAGACGTCGTGTAGACGGACAGGAGGAGGAGACATGGCTGAGTCAGGTCAAGCGGTGACGATGGTCGGAACCGGAGTGATGGGATCGGCGCTGGCCGGTGCGCTGCTGCGCGCCGGCCATCAGGTCACGGTGTGGAATCGGAGCGCGAGCCGAGCCGCTGCGGGAAGCGGGCGCCACGGTCGCCGGCAGCCTGCCCGAGGCGATCGCCGCCAGCGACGTGACGTTCATGTGCGTGTCCAACCAGGCCGCCGGCGACGAACTTCTGAGCGACCCCGAGGTGCTCGAGGCCCTGCGCGGCAAGACGCTCGTCCAGATGACCACGGGGACGCCCGAGGACGGGCGCCGCAACGCCGCCTCCGCTGCCGAGCACGGGATCGCCTACCTCGACGGCGCGATGATGGCCTACCCGCGTTCGATCGGCACCGACGACGCCGTGCTTCTGTTCTCGGGCGCCGAGGCGGCGTTCGCGTCCCACCGAAGCCTGCTCGGTGCGCTCGGCAAGGTGGAGTATGTCGGGGAGGACGCCGGTCAGCCCGCGGTGATCGACGCTGCGCTGATCGCCTTCTTCTACGGGACCCTCTCGGGCTTCCTGCACGGTGCGATCCTCAGCCGCGCACAGGGCTCCGAGATCGAGCGCTACCTGGAGCTGGCCCGGCCGTTCTTCGCCGGCTTCATCACCAACGCCGTGAACGAGACCGGGGATCGGATCGCGGCCGGCAACTACGGCGATGCCCAGTCCTCGATGCACACCCATCTGGGCGGCATCGATCTACTCGTCGTCGGCTCGAGTCGTGAGGCCGGGATCGACTACGCGGTGATGGACGCGATCAAAGACTTCTTCCAGTCCGCTGTCGACGCCGGTCGCGGCGATGATGACATCGCAGTGCTGCTGGAGGTGGCGACCGATGAGGGCCGGCCGGGCAATTGATCCCCGGCTCCCGGCCGCCCTCGTAGGCAGGCCGCTCGCCTACGCCGACAGGCGCTCGGCGCGACGGAACCGCTCCCGGCTCTCCGCGCGACGGTGCGCGTGACGGCGCCTCAGGGCGGCCACCATTGGCTTGTCCGTGATGATGCCCCAGCTCAGGAGGGTCAGGATTCCGGCCACGATTAGGGTCATAAGGGCAATGTTGAGAATCACCATGATCATCAAACCTCTCTGTGGTACTTGATGGTCTAGTGATAGGCGTTCCCCGTAGGACGAACGGCAATCAAACGTGAGAATTGTCTAAGCACGGCGCGGGGGTGGTCAGCTGACGGGAAAATAAGGCCCGTCAGCTGACCAGCCTGCTTGATGCGAGAGCGTTGGCAGCACGGCAACGCTGAAGCGCGCCACCGCGGTGCCGTCAGGCGGAGGCCGTCGGCGCGTGCTCGCGCGCCCAACGGATGATCGTTCCCGACCCGACGATGACCTCGTCGTCGTCGAGCACGAGGATCGGGACCGACTTCTGACCGCTGATCTTCTCGATCTCGGCGCGGTCGCGGGAGCGGTTGGGGAGGGTCCAGAGCTTGAGGGTCCCACCCTTGACCATCTTGTGCTCATAGGTGTGCCCGGCCTTGTCGAGGGCCAGGGCGGCCTTCGCGCACGGGTGGCCGAGGCCGGCCAATTTCTTGGCGTCTTCGCAGGTGTAGAGCACCATGCCGATCAGGCTCCAAGTCAGCCGGTACTCGGTCCACCTTCGCTTTCCGGCTCCCCGACCGGGACTGCGTCGATGGCCTGGGTCGCGCCGCCGCCCTCGGGATAGCGGCCGCTGGCATCGTCGGCCAGCGAGCTCAGGGCGCTGGCGATACCGCGGATATCGCGGATGAGGAACTCGCGCTGACGCGAGAGCCCGTCCTTCTCACCCTCTATCTCACGCAGCTGCCGGTTGGCGTCTTCGGTGATGGAGAGCGCGTTGGTGGCGGCGTCGGACACGCAGCGGTCGGCCTCGACCTGCGCCTTGCGTGTGGTCTCCGCCGCCTGCTCGTGGGCGGTCATCAGGATCGACGAGGCCTGCTCGCCGATGCGGCTGATCTCGGCCTCGACGTCGCTGTGCGACGGGCGGGCACGCAGCTCGGCCAGCTCCTGATCGAGCTCGGCCATCTCGCGCTCGAGCTCGGTGATGTGGTCATCGACGGACGCGCAGTCGTAGCCCTGCTTGACGATCGTGAAGCGAGGCGGGTACTCGTCCTCGTTGAAGGGGGGTTCGTATTCCTGCTGGTTGCGGCCATGGGCGATGCGGTCGCCGAGATCGGCGAGGTGGGTGCGCGGTGAGCGGCGTTTGGCCGGACGCTCACTCCCGAGCTGTCGTCTGAGTGTGCTCATGGGACCGGCTGTTCGTTCCCGTCGGAGAGATCCCTGTTCGCGCGTCACCCGCAGACCGGCCTGCACGAGAGATTGCGGGCGATACCGTCGGATCGAGCGATGCTCGTTGCCGTCACCGACCACGCCGCCAAACGCTTTCGTCAGCGCGTCCGCGGCACGCTGGACGCGAAGACCGAGGTCGCCGGGCGGGTCGCCCGCGCACACGCCGCCGGCCGGGTCGACCCCGGGCGCCGCGGAGCGATCCTGGTTCGCGACCTCGAGCGGCGCGATCTGGTCTACGTGTGTCGGCCGCAGGATGGGGAGCTGCTTGTCATCACGCTGTGGGAGGAGGGAGAGGCGGCCGCGGTACCGCGCCGCTTCACCGACGTGCTGCGCCGCGACGACAGGCGCGCCTAGTCGTCGGTCCCGCTGTTCACCTGATTCCGGCCAATCGGCGCACGGCCGGTGCCGAGGACCGTACGATGCCGGCGGCAAACGAGGCGGAGGCGGACGTGCGGATTCTCAGGGCATCGCGCAAGCGGAAATGGCTGATGGCGTTAGGGCTGGTCTTGATCGGCGCCGGCGGCGCCGTCGCCCGCGTGCTGACCCTGCCCCCGAACGATCTGCTCACGCTCCCCCCGGTCGTCGGGCAGCGGGTGACGATGGTCCCCGTGCAGCACAACGCTGAACCGCCGCTGCGGGCCACCCCGCGCGCTGTCTGCGAGCCGGGCTCGCATCCGCTGGGCGGTGTCCAGGGTCGGGTGCCCGCCGCGGCGCTGCATGCACCCGCGGCCGCGCACGGCTACACGTGCAACGTGACCGAGATCAGCCATCAGGGCCAGACGGGCGGCTTCAAGGTTCTGCGTTACGTCGACAAGCACGGTCACGTGTGTGCCTTCTCCGACGCACACCACGCAGCCGATCACGACCCCGGCGCGATCGATCCGGCTCAGGGCTCCGCCGCGCATTACTGCAACATCCCGCGCGAAGTCGATCCCGAGATTGCCGCCTGCTCGTTCATCTCCTCCGGTCTGCGGCTGTTCGACATCCGCGACCCGCTGCACCCGCGCGAGATCGGCTATTTCATCGCCCCGCCCACGCCGCGCGATGTCAACCTGTTCGACGGCAGCAACTTCGCCATGTCGAAGCCGGCATTCGATGACGGTCGGCGGGAGATCTGGTATTCCGACGGCGCCAGCGGCTTCTACGTCCTACGCCTGGCCAAGAACCTGTGGCCCGATCCGGTGGGCCTCCCGCCCGCCTCGTGCCCCGAGCCGTCGGGACCCCTCGCCGGTGCCCGGCTCGGGCCGGTCGTGCTGGGCCAGCGGCGTCAGCGCGTGCGCGTGACGCTGGCGCATGTCTCGCGCCGGACGCGGGGTGGCACGGACACGTTCTGCTTCGCCGGGGGCCCGATCAGCGCCGGCCATGTGGGCAAAGCGCGACGTGCTGGCCCTCACCGCGAATGACTACTACTCGCTCGACGGGGTCATCGCCGGCTGGAACGCGGGCGCCGCCGTACGCCTGCTCCACGCGCAGCCGGGCATCCAGATCGGGCCGACGACCTGGTACCTCACGCGCGGTGCCCAAGCGGCTGGCGTACTTGAGGTTCGCCATGGCCTCGTGCAGCGGATCGGGATCGCCGATCGCAGGCTGACGGCCGGGCCACCCGCGCCGGCGCGCGTCGACTGCTATCCGCCTTCAGCTAGACCTGGCGTGCCCACGGTCCCACGCCACCGATGCGCTCCACGGTGATCCGCGTGATGTAGCCCGGGGGTGGATTGTCCATGGGCGGAAACTTGACGTCGGGGTCGATATAGGTACGGGCCAGCTCCTGCAGCAGTTCCGGAGCGCCGCCCTCGGTCACCCGCGCCCGCCCATGGATGACCAGGTACTCGTCGAGTCCGATCTCGTTGCGCGTCCCCGCCTCGAGCGACAGTGCGACGCGCCCGTCGCGGCGAATGTTGCGGATCTTGCGGTGTTCGGGGAGATGGCCGGCAACGATCTCCTCGCCGTCGAGCCCCACCCACACAATCGACACCTGCGGGCGCCCGTCCGGCTCGAGGGTGACCAGATGGGCGAGAGCGCCCGACTGAAGGACTGCGCGAGCGGAGTCAGGCAGCGCGGTCATCGCTGGAGAGCATATCCCGAGGCGGCGCGGCCCCCAGGCGGGCGCGGTTCTTGGCCGCCCGCACCTCCTCGGTGAGCGTCGCGATGTCGTAGACGCCGTAGTGCCGCCGACCGTTGATGAAGAAGGTGGGCGTACCCGACACCCCGCTCTCGTCGGCGGTGGAGACGTCTTCGCTCACACGCGCCGCATGGTCGCGTCCTCGCACCTCGTCCTGGAAGCGCTCGACATCGAGCCCCAGCTCGCGCGCGTAGTTGATGAGATTGCGCGGGGAAAGCTCATCCTGATGGGCGAGCAGCGTGTCGTACATCTCCCAGAACCGCCCCTGGGCAGATGCCGCCTCGGATGCCTCGGCGGCCAGCTGCGCGTTGGGGTGGACGTCGTTGAGCGGAAGGTGACGCCACACGTAACGGACATCGTCACCATGCGCGGCGAGCAGCTCGCGGATCGTCTGCTCGGCCTGGCCGCAGTACGGGCACTGGAAATCCCCGTACTCGAGCAACGTGACCGGCGCATCATCGGGACCCCGCACATGGTCGCGTTCGGGATCTACCTCGTCCACGAGGTCGAGGATGTCCTCGGCCGTGCGACTGAGCTGGCGGGCGCGCACACTGGACGGCAGGCGTCTGACGACTAGCAGGATCAGCCAGGCCAGGATCGGCGCCCCGACCACGGATGCCAGCGTGCCCAGCCGGGCCTCATCGAGTCGCCGTCCGCTGAAGGCGATGGTGGCGATCAACAGGGACACCGTGAAGCCGGCGCTGGCACAGGCGCCGGCCACCATCTGCAGCGGTCCGCTCAACGGCGAGCGGGGGCCGTGCAGCGCCGGCCGTGAGGCCAGCCACGTCCCCGTGACGATGCCGAGTGGCTTGCCGACCAGGTAGCCAAAGAAGATTCCCAGCGTGATCGGCGAGGAGATCGCGTCGCTGAGCAGAGCGCTCGTCAGGTGGATTCCGCTGTTGGCCAGCGCGAACAGTGGGACGATCACGTAGCTCGTCCACGGATGAAGGCCATACTGCAGGCGCTCGTTGGGAGAGATGGCCGAGAGCAGGCTCTGCTGTGCCGAGCGGGCCAGCTCGGGTGTCGGCTGCTCGCGAAACGAGCGAGTGATCGCCGTCGCGCGTTCGAGGTCGTCGCGGGACGGTGGGTAGGCGCTCGTGGCGAGCCCGATGATCAGTCCCGAAATGACGGGGTCGATCCCCGACTTGAACAGCGCCACCCACAGGGCGACGCCGAGCACGACCGAGGCCTGGCGCCGCGCCACGGGGACAAAGCGCAGCAAGAGCAGGGCGAAGCAGAGAGCCAGCGCCACGCCCAGCGCCACGGCCGAAATGTGCGAGGTGTAGACGGTGGTGATCACCAGGAGGGCGGCGAGGTCGTCGACGACGGCCAGCGTGAGGAGGAATACGCGCAACCGCGTGGCCGCGCGGGGCGTCAACAGCGCCGCGATGGCCAGGGCGAACGCGGTATCGCTCGACATCGCCGCGCCCCAGCCGTGCGCCCCTGATCGCCCCGCGTTGAAGGCGAGATAGATCAGCACCGGGACCAGCACGCCGCCGATGGCCGCCACGACGGGGATGGCCAGACGCCGGCGCTCGCGCAGCTCACCGAGATCGAGCTCGCGCTTGGCCTCGAGTCCGACGACGAGGAAAAAGAATGTCATCAACCCCTGATTGACCCAACCGCGCAGGTCGGTGCTGATCCCGGCCGTGCCGATGTGGATCGACAGGTTGGTGGTCCACACCGACTCGTACGAGCTCGACCACGGAGAGTTGGCCCACAGGAGCGCAGCGATGGCGGCGCCGAGCATGACCGCGGCGCCACCGGTCTCCGTGGTCAGAAACGTGCGGACCGGCGCGGCCAGGTTGCGTGCCCAGGCGGTGCGCCCGCCCTCGGCGGTTGTCTCGACAGTGGCCGACATTGGGTCGATTATCACCGGGCTGGGAAGGAGGTCGTCTGTGAGTAGTCTTGTGTACTTGCTTGCGTACTCAAGCACAGCCTAAGGAGACCGCATGAGGGAACCCATTTACATCGCGCGCGCGACCGTCACCGGCGGCCGCCAACAGGGCCACGGTCGGTCGAGCGACGGCGCACTCGACGTGCAGTTGCGCTTGCCCGGCGAGCTGGGTGGGGAAGGGGGCGGCACGAATCCGGAGCAGCTGTTCGCCGTCGGGTTCGCGTCGTGTTTCGAGAGCGCGCTGGGGCTGATCGCGCGCCGCGAGCGGCTTGAGGCCGGCGACGTGTCGATCGACAGCCAGGTCAGCCTTGTGCCCGCCGAGGATCGGTCGTTCCAGCTTGCCGTCAGGCTCGACGTGACGCTGCCGCAGGTGCCCGATCACGAGCAGGCCGCTCGCCTGGTCGCGGCCGCGCACCGCGTGTGCCCCTACTCCAACGCGACGCGCGGGAATATCGAGGTCACGTTGACCGTGAACGAGGAACCCGTCGAGCAGTAGCCGGTTTTTATACTGTTCGCAGCGTGAGCGCTTGTACGTATCGCGTACATGACTGAGATCCTCTCACTACCGGAGGCGATCGACCGGCTCGTCGCCGACGGCGACAGCGTCGCACTCGAGGGGTTCACGCACCTGATTCCGTTTGCCGCCGGGCACGAGCTGCTTCGTCAGCGCAAGCAGGACCTCGAGCTGATCCGGATGACGCCCGATCTGCTCTTCGACCAGATGATCGGGATGGGCGCGGCGCGCCGCCTGGTCTTCTCCTACGGGGGAAATCCAGGCGTCGGTTCGCTCCACCGCTTCCGCGACGCGATCGAGAACGGGTGGCCGCGGCCAATCGAGGTCGAGGAACACAGCCACGCGGGCATGGCCAACCGGTATGCCGCGGGCGCCGCCGCCATGCCCTGCGCGCTGATGCGCGGGTACGTCGGTACCGATCTGATGAGCCGTACGCGTGTGGCACCGATCACATGTCCGTTCACCGGTGAGGAGTTGGTTGCGGTTCCAGCGCTGACACCCGACGTCGCGATCATCCACGCGCAGGAGGCCGACGTCGAGGGCAACGTGCAGCTGTGGGGAATCCCCGGGGTCCAGAAGGAGGCGGTGCTGGCGGCCGGTCGCGCGCTGGTTACCGTCGAGCGGGTCACTTCGCACATCGAGCCGCGGGCCGGAGGCGTGGTGATTCCCAATTGGGTGGTGAGTGCCGTGGCCCTCGCCCCCGGCGGATCGAGACCGTCCTACAGCCTTGGCATCACCGAGCGAGACAACGAGTTCTACCGTTTCTGGGACACGCTGAGTCGCGATCGCGAGGACTTCACCCGCTGGATGGATGAGAACGTCTTGAACAGCGCGGAACCAGTGTCATGACCGCAGCGACCGACACCCAGGCCACCGCCGGCGAGGTCCAGACCGTCGTCGCCGCGCGTCGCTTGACCAACACGCGGACCGTGTTCATTGGCGTCGGGCCCCCGAGCACGGCCGCGATCCTCGCGCGCATGGTTCACAACCCAGACCTTGTACTTGTCTACGAGTCGGGGACGATCGGGGCGAAGCCCTTTCACATCCCGCTGTCGATCGGCGACGGGGAGCTGGCCGAGACCGCCGACGTGGTGGTGTCGGTGCCGGAGATGTTCAACTACTGGATCGGTCCCGGGCGGATCGACGTCGCGTTCCTCGGCGCCGCGCAGGTCGACCGCTACGCGAACCTCAACTCGACCGTGATCGGGGACTACCGGCACCCCAAGACCCGCCTGCCCGGCGCCGGCGGGGCGCCCGAGATCGCGTCGAGCTGCGGCGAGGTGATTGTCATCGCTCCTCACAGCAGGCGCACGTTCGTCCCCAAGCTCGACTTCATCACCACGGTTGGCCATGGCGACGGACCCGGTGCGCGCGAGCGGCTCGGCTTCCGTGGCGCCGGGCCGACTGCGGTGATCACCGACCTCGGGGTGCTCGAGCCCGACCTCGAGACCAAGGAGCTCACGCTCGTGCAGGTGCACCAGGGCGTGCAACCAGGGCAGGTCCCGGAGCAGACCGGCTGGGACCTGAAGGTGGCCGATCATGTCCGCCGCACGGAGCCGCCGACCGGAGAGGAGCTCGCCGCGCTGCGCGAGCTGGTCAACCGATGAGCAGCGCGTACGTGATCGACGCGGTGCGCACGCCGTTCGGTCGCTACGGCGGCGCACTGTCCAGCGCCCGCCCGGACGACCTCGCCGCCCATGTAGTCAGAGCGCTCGTCGACCGCCAGCCGGAACTCGATCCGGGCCGGATCGATGACGTCATCTTCGGCGACGCCAACCAGGCCGGGGAGGACAACCGCAATGTCGCCCGGATGGCCACGCTGCTGGCCGGACTGCCCACCGCCGTGCCCGGGGTCACCGTGAACCGCCTCTGCGGTTCGAGCCTGGACGCGGCGATGCAGGCCAGCCGCTCGATCGAAACCGGCGATGCGTCCACGGTTCTCGTGGGCGGGGTCGAGTCGATGAGCCGCGCACCTTGGGTCCTGCTCAAGCCCGAGCGTGGCTTTCCGCGTCAGGCCGAGGAGCTTCACTCGACCACGCTCGGGTGGCGCATGGTCAACCCCGAGATGCCCGAGCGGTGGACGATCGCGCTCGGAGCCAGCGCCGAAAAGCTGGCCGGCATGTACGCCATCTCCCGCGAGGCACAGGACCGCTTCGCTCTGCGCAGCCACCAGCTGGCCACCGCGGCCTGGGACGGCGGCTTCTATGGCAAATGGGTGGTCCCGGTGCCCGGGATCGAGCTCGAGCGCGACGAGAACATCCGCCCCGATACCTCACTCGAGAAGCTTGGAAAACTCAAGCCCGCGTTCGTCCAGGACGGCACCGTCACGGCGGGCAACTCCTCCTCGCTCAACGACGGCGCGGGCGCACTGCTGATGACCGACGAGGACGGGGCCGCCGCGCTCGGCGCCAGGCCGCTGGCGCGGGTTGTCTCGCGTGGGGCGGCCGGTGTCGACCCCGACGTGTTCGGGATCGCACCGGTGCAGGCGGCCAATCAGGCGCTGCGGTGCGCCGGTCTCGCCTGGCAGGATGTGTCTGTCGTGGAGCTCAACGAGGCGTTCGCTTCGCAGTGTCTGGCCGATATCGCCGAGTGGACCGACCTCGACCCGGACAGGGTGAATCCCAACGGGGGTGCGATCGCCATCGGCCATCCGCTGGGAGCATCGGGTGTGCGCGTCCTCGGCGGCCTCGCCCACGAGCTCGCACGCCGTGGCGGGGGGTTCGGCGTGGCGGCGATCTGCATCGGCATTGGCCAGGGGCTGGCCGTGGTTCTCGAGGGGCTCGCATGAGCATCGACGAGGGCAAGCGCATCTACGACCCGGTCGCGCAGACGCCGACCGACTACGGACGCGAGCCCCCCGGCGTTCATCCGCCGCTGGACTACCCGGATTACAAGTCGACCGCCCTGCGACACCCTAGGCGCCCGCTCGTCTACCTGCCGCACACGATCACCGAGATCACCGGACCGCGGCTCGGCTCGGAGCTTGTCGCCGACAGCGACAACGATCTCACCCGCCAGCACGACCAGATGCCGATCGGCGAGCGGATCGTGCTCTCCGGTCGCCTGTTCGACACCGAGGGCAAGCCGCTGCGCGGGACGCTGGTCGAGATCTGGCAGGCCAACTCGGCCGGGCGCTATCGGCACCGTTGGGATCGTTGGCCGGCGTCGCTTGACCCCAACTTCTCAGGCGCCGGTCGGTGCCTGACCGATGCCGACGGTCGCTACAGCTTCACGACGATCAAGCCGGGACCGTACCCGTGGGGTAACCACTACAACGCCTGGCGCCCGGCTCACATCCATTTCTCGCTCCTCGGCCGGGCGTTCACCCAGCGTCTGGTCACGCAGATGTACTTCCCGGGAGATCCGTTCTTCGAGTTCGACCCGATCTACAACTCGGTCCCGGATCCGGCCGTTCGCGAGCGGATGATCGCCCGCTTCTCGATACACGACACGGTGCCGGACTGGGCCGCCGCCTACCGCTTCGACATTTACCTGCGGGGGCCGGCCCGCACCCCCTTCGAGGGGGCGTTTTGATCTTCGGCTGCACCCCATCGCAGACGGTTGGCCCCTACTTCGCCGTCGCCTTGCCGTGGCTCGCCGGCCCCCGGGCCGTACCCGAGGATGTGCCCGGGGCGATCCGCGTCAGCGGTGTTGTCTACGACGGTGCGGGGGCGCCGGTGCCCGACAACGTGATCGAGACCTGGCAGGCCGATCCCGACGGCCGTTTCGCCGACCTCCACGGGTATGGCGGGGAGTCGCAGGTTCCAGGCTTTCGGGGCTTTGCCCGCTGTGCGCACGAGGACGGCGACGGGCGGTTTGAAATCGTCACCCTCAAGCCCGGGCTGCTGCCCGGGCCGGGCAACACCGTGCAGGCGCCGCACATCGACGTGTCGGTGTTCGCCCGCGGGATGCTGCATCGCTGCGTGACCCGGATCTACTTCGCCGACGAGACAGCGGCGAACGCCACCGATCCGGTGCTCGCGCGGGTGCCACCGGCTCGTCGGGCGACGCTGCTGGCCGACCCGGTGGCCGGAGGCTACGCGCTCGACATTCATCTACAGGGACCCGACGAGACTGTCTTCTTCGACGTCTGAGCGCCCCAAGCCGCACTTCGTCCAGTCGCTCGAGCGCGGACTGTCGGTGGTTCGTGCGCTGAGCGCTCCTGGCCCCGGGCTGACCTTGGCGGAGGTGGCCCGGGCCACAGGGCTGACCCGCGCGGCGGCGCGGCGTTTCCTGCTCACCCTCGAGGACCTGGGTTACGTCCGCTCCGAGGATCGCCGCTTCCGGCTGACGCCGCGGGTGCTCGAGCTGGGCTATTCGTTTCTGTCCAACCTGACGCTGCCCGATATCGCCCAGCCCCATCTGCGGGAGCTCGTGCAGCGCGTGGACGAATCCTCCTCCGTCTCGATCCTCGATGGAACCGAGATCGCCTACGTGGCGCGCGAACCGACGCGGAGGATCATGACCGTGGCCATCGCGGTCGGGACCCGCTTTCCCGCCTACGCGACGTCGATGGGTCGGGTGCTGCTGGCCGGGCTGTCCGACGCGGAGCTCGATTCCTATCTGGACCGCGTGGGGCTGCGCCCGCTGACCGCCGGCACTATCACCGACGCCGGCGCCCTGCGAGCCGAGGTGCTCCGCACCAGACGGCAGGGGTGGGCCCTCGTCGACCAGGAGCTCGAGGACGGCCTGCGTTCGATCGCCGTGCCGATCCGCGATGGCTCGGGTGCGCTGGTGGCTGCGGTCAACCTGTCCACCCACGCCAGCCGGCGGACGCTCGAGGGCATCCGCCGGGACCTGCTCGGCGCGCTGCTGGACACGGCGGGCCGGATCGAGGCCGATCTGGCGGCGTCCGGAGCCTGACCGACCCCGCACCCGCCTACGGAACCCAGCGGTCTCCGGCCGGCGTGAGGACCAGCTCGTGGGTCATTCCCCGCGTGCCCTGCGCGACCAGGAAGGCGACGGCGCGCGCCACCTCGCTCATGTCGGCCAGCGCCTCGCGCGGCGAATCGCGCGTGAACGCCGCGGTCTTGGGGGACTCGATGGTCGCGTCAACAGCCAGGAGAGCGGCGTGTATCCCCGCCTCCCGAAGCTCGAGCGCCGCGGCCTGGACGAGGGCGCGAGTGGCGAAGGCTCCCGCGGCCCACAGCCCGCGACCCGGCATCGCGCGTCGGGATGACCCGCCGGTGATCTGGATCAACGCACCGCCGCCGCTGGCGCGCAGAGCGCTCGCCCCCGCCGAGAGAAAGACGAATGCCTGCTCGGCCACCGCGACCGTCCAGCCCTGGAACGCTGCCAGGTCGGCCTCGGCGAGCACGCCACCTCCGAAGGGCCCTTCCCGGGGCGGCCGGCTGGCGCTCACCGCGTTGACCACCGCGCCCAGCGGCCCGAGCTCCGCCGCCGCGCGAGCCAGCGCGGCCTCTAGCTCGCCGGGATCTGCTGCATCGGCTCTGAGCGCCAGCGCCCCGCGCCCGCTCACTTGCTCCAGCGTGTCGTCGCTGCGCGCAACGCCGGCGGCTTTCCAGCCGTCGGCTAGGAAGTGATCGATGATCGCTCCACCCAGGTTGCGGGCTCCCAGTACGACCACCGTCTTCTGCATCGCTTGCTCCTTCGTGGTTGGCCCAGGCGGCTGGCTACCGCCCGGAGATTGTCTCCCCGCCCCACTCCTCGGGGGCGACATCGGCGATCGACTGCGAGAAAGTCCACCGGTGCCCGGCCAGGTCCTCGGCCGTGTACTGGCGCTCACCGAAGGGGTGGTCACCTGGCGGATTGAGGATCCGGGCTCCGTTCTCGCGCGCGTGCAGATAGTGGCCATCGAGGTCCTCGACGCGCACCATGGTCGAGTGGCTGACCTCGCCCCGCCGCGGGGGCCGGAGAATCACCGCATCAGTCGAGTCGTGGACCGGGGTCACGCGTCGCTCGGTGACCACCACCGCGCCGTCGCCGACTCCGAGCTGGACGCGGTGCGTGCCGATCCGAACCTGCTCGACAAAGCCAAACGCGTCGCTCAGCCACTCCACCGCCTCCTCGACGTCCTCATACACGAGCACCGGGGTCACCGTCGCGGTTGGCATCGAGCGGTTGCTCTGCATTACCCCGATTGTGACAACTACTGTGACCCGGAGCATGTGGAGGTGCGTGGTAGTTTTGAGCCGGCTCCCGGGAAGAGAAAGGGAAGGGATCGAGCAGACGTGCCATTGGGCCTCGAGGTGCTCACGGTCGGAAGGATCAGCATCGGCCTTTACTGCGGCCAGCTCGGCGCAGACTGGCGCCCGCGAGGCGTACGAACGCGCGCACGCATGTACCTGGAGCCGGGCAGTGAGTGACCTGCTGCGCCGGCCTGCCGCGCCCGGCCCCGGCGGGACGATCCTCGTCGTGACACCAGAGTCGGCGGGCTGGGAGTACGTCGGCTTCGAGGTCCTGGCGCTGGCCGATGGAATGACCTCGGCACGCGACACCGGGGAGCGGGAACTGTGTGCGGTCGTGATCAACGGGACGGTGAATGTCCTGTCCCCGCACGGAGAATGGGGCGATCTCGGCGGGCGACCGGATCCCTGGGCTGGCCCGCCGGACGCCGCCTACCTACCGCCGCACACGGCCGTCGAGATCGAGGCCGCCGACGGCCCGGCCGAAGTCGCGCTGTGCTGGGCTCCGGCGCCTCGCGGTGGCGCCGGCGCGCGCTTGCTTGCCGGAGGCGAGTCGGCGATCGAAACGCGCGGCCACGGCGCTCTGGAGCGCTACGTCTGCCCGATCCTGATGGGGGATCGCGAGGCGGAGTCGTTGCTCGTGTGCGAGGTGATCACGCCGGCTGGCCACTGGTCGAGCTACCCGCCCCACAAGCACGATCGAGCCGACCCTCCCGGCGAGACATTGCTCGAGGAGACGTACTATCACCGTATCTCCCCGCCCCGTGGTTTTGGACTCCAGCGCGTCTACACCGACGACCGCTCGCTCGACGAGAGCGTCGCGTTCCGGGATCGCGACTGCGTGCTGGTGCCGCGCGGGTATCACACCGTCTCCGCCGCACCTGGGTACGAGTTGTACTACCTGAATGTGATGGCTGGGCCAACGCGGCAGTGGGCGGTGAGCAACGATCCGGACCACGAATGGACCCTGACCCCGCAGGGCACGCCGAACTAGACCAGGAGCAGCAGATGTCAGCGACCGCCACCCGAGTAATTGACAACTACGTCCGCGGTGAGTGGACCCCGGCCCGCGAGGCGACGGGCGAGCTCGATGTGACCAATCCAGCCACGGGTGAGGTTCTGGCCAGGGTTCCGTTGTCGGGTGCGGGCGATCTGGACGGAGCGGTGCGCGCGGCTCGTGAGGCGCTGCCGGAGTGGCGGGCCGTATCGACGATCGCCCGCGCGCGCAAGCTGTTCGAGTTGCGCGAGCGGCTGTTGGCCCGTAGTGAGGACATGGCCCGTTCCGTCACCACCGAGATGGGAAAGACGATCGCCGACGCCCGGGCCGAGGTGGCCCGCATGGTCGAGATGGTCGAGGCGGCGTGTGCGGTCCCGACGACGATGCAGGGCCGGATCCTCGAGGACGTCTCGCGCAACATTGACACCGAGACGATCCGCCAGCCGGTGGGGGTGTGCGCGGCGATCGTTCCGTTCAACTTCCCGGCGATGGTGCCGTTCTGGTTCCTGCCCTTTGCCATCGCCTGCGGGAATACGTTCGTTCTGAAGCCCTCCGAGCAGGTGCCGCTCACGCAGCAGATCGCCTTTGAGGAGCTCGACGCACTCGGCCTTCCGGCCGGCGTGGTGAACCTGGTCAACGGCGGGCGTGAGGTGGTCGAGGGGATCCTCGACCACCCGGGCATCGACGCGGTGTCGTTCGTCGGTTCGGCCCCGGTGGCGCGGATCGTGTATGAGCGCGCGGCCAAGGCGGGCAAGCGCGTGCAGGCGCTGGGCGGGGCCAAGAACCATCTGGTCGTCATGCCCGACGCGGTGATCGATCAGACCGTCGACGGGATCATCGCGGCGTCGTTCGGCGCCGCCGGCCAGCGGTGCATGGCCGGGTCCGTCGTGGTCACGGTGGGCGATGCACACGAGCAGCTGATGCCGGCGCTGACGCAGGCCACGCGCGCGTTGCGGGTCGGCGATGGGCTGGCTGAGTCGACCGACGTCGGTCCGGTGGTGTCGTGTGCCGCGCGCGATCGGATCCGGGGCTGGATCGAACGCGGCGTGAACGACGGCGCCGAGCTGACCGTAGACGGTCGCGATCCGGGCGGTGAGCCCGGTGGGTCGTTTGTCGGTCCGACCATCCTCGACAACGTGGATCCGGAGATGGACATCGCGTGCGAGGAGGTGTTCGGCCCCGTGCTCAGTGTGATCCGGGCCGGATCGCTGGATGAGGCGATCGACATCGTCAACGCCAGCCGGTTCGGCAACGGCACCTCGATCTTCACCGAGTCCGGGGCGTCGGTACGGCGGTTCCGTCACGAGGTCCAGGCCGGGATGGTCGGAGTCAACGTCGGTGTCGCCGCGCCGGTGGCGTTCTTCCCCTTCTCCGGGTGGAAGGACAGCTTCCTCGGCGACCTGCACGCACACGGCACCGACGCGGTCGACTTCTTCACCCAGAAGAAGACCGTGACCAGCCGTTGGTTCTCCAGCGGCCAGGGCAGCGGCTCCTACTTCGTCGAGAGCTGAGCCCTCACTTCGTCGGGGGGTGCCGCAGCGCCCCGACGATCCCGGTCGCGAACAGAACGATGACGAGGATCGCCAGCACGTCGACGGCGCTGACTCCGTAGTGAACGACGTCGAGCACGGTCAGGACGACGAGCGCGGCGATGAACGCCAGCGCGACGATGAGCACCACGGTCCGCACCGACTCAGTACACCGGCACGCGCGGAGGTACCTCTTTGCGTTTCGTGGCCAGCAGGCGAATGGTCAGCAGTCCGAAGGCGAACCCGCCGATGTGGGCAAAGTAGGCCACACCGCCGGTGCCGCCGGTGGGGTTGGTCAGGCCGATCGCTCCGAAGATCGCCTGGATGGCGAACCAGATGCCGAGCATGACCGTGGCCGGCAGCTCGATCACGGTGAAGTAGAAGATGATGATGACCAGCGTCAGCACGCGGGCACGCGGATAGAGCAGGATGTAACCGCCGAGCACGCCGGCGATCGCCCCCGATGCGCCGACCGTCGGCGCCGTCGAATCGGGACTCACCGCCACCTGTAGCGCCAGTGCCGCGATGCCGCTGAGCAGGTAGAAGAAGATGAACTTGATCGGCCCCATGGAGTCCTCGACGTTGTTGCCGAAGATCCACAGGAACAGCATGTTGCCCGCAATGTGAATCAGCGAGGCGTGCATGAACATCGACGTGAAGACCGTCTCCCAGGCCGGGAGCGGGTTCTGGGGGGCGATGCCGTTCACGGCCAGAAGGGCGTTGTTGCAGACCATCTCTGAGCTCTGCGGCGCCGATGCCGGCGCCACCTCGGCACAGTGCACACCCGGGTGTGTCAGCGCGTGCGGGATCGCCCCGTACTTGATGATCTCCGGCGTCGTCGGTCCGCTGAACAGCGATCCGCCGTGCCGGATGGCCAGTATGTAGGCCACGACGTTGATCAGGATCAGCACGAACGTGACCACCGGGAAGCGGTCAGTCGGGATGTTGTCCTTGATCGGGATCACGGGCGCGGGAGCCTAGACGGCACCCCCCGGCTGGCGCTATTGCCGGCTAAGCGCTGCGTCGACCCGGACGATCCGCCACGGCTGTCGCGGATCGCCGTTCAACCCGAGCGTCCAATGCTCGATGAACCTCGTCGCTTTCGACTGGCTGCCCGACAGGACGGCGGCGGTCGCCCGGTCCTCGATGTAGCGTCGGCCTTCCAGGTCCACGTCGATCGACATCGTGGGCGGATCGGCCGCGGCGTCGAGCGCGGCGATGCGGATCTGCCTGACCGTCGGGCCCCGCACGACCAGGCGCGTACGCTGGCTCGGGTCTCCGGGGTGCAGCAGGTGCTGCGCCGCCTCGGGGTCGGCCAGCTTGAGCAGCGCGGCGTCGTTGCCGTCCACGGCGTCAGCCCAGGCGGCGACCGCGCGCCGCGCCGCGACCTCGAGCACGTCGGGCGCGAAGCGGCCGTCGGCCAGACTCAGATCGAGCGCCGCCGCGCGAGCCTCCCCCTCGAACTGGAGATCAGCCACCTCGGCCGGCTTCACGTCGGCGGGCAGCGCCTCGGCGACGGCACCCTCAACGAGCGCCTCGTCGCGCATCGACTGCTCGTCGCTCCACGGCGTGGCGATGAGCTGTTGGTCAAGCACGTGCGCGCCCTCGGCTCCCTGCTCGATCGACAGGAGAATCCAGCGACCCCGGCGCTTGCCCAGCGTCCAGAACTCCCTCACGGGGACGGTCTCGCTCATGCGCCCGCGGCGCTTGATGTGGTTGCCCGCGCCGTCGACCACATAGTCACGCAGCTTGCCCTCGATCCGGACGACGACGCGATCCTGGGCCTCGTCGCCACGGTTGGTCAGCCCGACGTACTCGACCTTGGGCTCCCCGACGGGCTCGACGTGGTTGCGCCAGCCACGGCGCCGATAGTCGTCGAGCCGCCGCTCCCATTCCGCCATCAGGTCGGGCGCGACAAGCTGGCGCAGGCGCACGCGGTCGTCGGCGGCCCAGGCGGCTTGGATCTGCGTGAACAGCCGGGCGGCCGCGGGCTTGACCACGGCGGGGGCGAAGCTCGAATCGTCGTCGGCCGCCTCGGCCGCGGCGAGGGCGGTACGCCGCTCGCGCTCGGCCGTCCGCCGGCGCGCCGCGGGGCCCTGGCTCGTGCGGGCGGACCAGAAGTTGCGCGCGCCGGGGTGGAACCGAGTGAGTACGAACCACAGGAGCACCACACCGAGGATGATCAGGAGGCCGAGGCCGTGGCCGATGATCGCCACCCGAATCAGGATCTGGAAGAGGATGTAGAGGCCCGCCCCGCGGCCGCCGCCGCCCTCACCGCCGCCGCTGAAGCCCGACGAGCCGCCGCCGGCCCCTGCGAAGGCGGCCGGCGCGAGGACCAGCGCGAGGACCAGCACGGCGAGGGCGATCAGCAGCGCGCGCTTGCGAGTCATCGCGCCACCGCCTCGGCGAGCGGTCCGATGCCAGCCTGCTGCTGGGGGACGTGCTGGTCAGCGTGATAGCTGCTCCGCACCAGCGGCCCCGCCGCGACGTGCTCGAAGCCGAGGTCGTACGCGGTGTTCTCGAGCGCCTTGAACTCGTCAGGGTGCCAGTAGCGGACGATCGGCAGGTGCTCCTCGGTCGGTCGCAGGTACTGGCCGATGGTCAGCACCTGGACGGCGTGGTCACGGAGCGTGCCGAGAGCGTCGACCATCTCGTCGAATGTCTCGCCGAGCCCGACCATCAGCCCCGACTTCGTCACCACCTCATCGCCGGCGAGCTCCTTGGCGTTACGCAGGACGCGACACGAGCGTTCGAACCTCGAGCCCCGGCGCGCCACCGGGTACAGGCGCGGAACGACCTCGACGTTGTGGTTGAACACATCGGGGCGCTCGGTAATCACCTTGGCCAGCGGCATCTCCTCACCGCGGAAGTCCGGGGTCAGCACCTCGACCTTGCAGCGTGGCGCCTGTCGGCGGATCTGCCGGATCACGCCGACGAATGCCGAGGCGCCGTAGTCGGGCAGGTCGTCGCGGTCGACGCTCGTGATGACGGCATGGCGCAGGCCCATCCGCGCCACCGAGCGGGCCACCCGCGCCGGCTCGAGCGGATCGTCCCAGGTGGGCTTGCCGGTCTTCACGTTGCAGAAGCCGCAGCGGCGGGTGCACGTGTCACCCAGGATCATGAACGTGGCCGTGCCGCGCTGCCAGCACTCGCCGATGTTGGGGCACGCCGCCTCCTGGCAGACCGTGTGGAGGTTCTCGGCCTCGATCAGGTTCTGCAGCTCGCGATAGCGCGGGCCACCCGGCGCCGGCACCTTGAACCATGGCGGCTTGCGCCCGCGATGCGGCTGCACGTCGGGTCCGAGGATGTCGAGCACGTCCGCGATACCACCGGGGTTGGCCCGAGACCTGGTCGAGTGCTCGCGCGTGCTCATGCGCTAAGGCTAGCGCTGCCGAGGCGTCGGCTGGCTGTTGTGGACGGGTGCTCGGGTCGAGCCCGCCAATTGGCACAGAGTTGGCACCCCCTGGCACCCACGCGTCACAGCTTTAGCGCGACCCTCGATGAGTGTCCTCAGCGGCCTGGTCAGCTAAGCGAAACATAGATGCGCTTAGCTGACCAGCCCGGGTTGGAGGCCGAGGTGACAGCGCTAGCCAGCGCGCAGTGGGGAGTGATGCACTTGGCCCAGTTGAGCCAGCTTGGGCTGACGGCAAGGGCCGTGCAACAGCGCGCCGCGATCAGCCGACTTCACCGCATCCACCGCGAGGTCTACTCGATCATCCCGCGCGAGCTGCTGGGGCGCGAGGGACTCTGGCTCGCCGCCGTCCTGGCCGCGGGATCGGGGGCGCTGCTCTCACACCGCTCGGCGGCGGCTCTGCACGGCCTGCGCCCGCACGGCAGCTCCAAGATTGACGTCACGATCCCGGTACGCGACGGTCGCACGCGGGCTGGTCTGCGGATCCACCGCTCGATCACGCTGATCGAGCGCGACGCGACGATCGAGACCGCCATCCCCTGCACGACCGTGGCCCGCACACTGCTCGACCTGGCCGAGGTGCTCGGTCGCCGACAGCTCGAGCGCGCCTTCGACCAGGCTGAGATCCAGCAGCAGTTCGACCTCCATGCGATCCAGGATCAGATCGACCGCAACCGCGCGCGCAAGGCCGCCGGGATCCTCCGCGCCCTTCTCGACGACTATTACGTGGGCTCCACGCCGACCTGGTCCGAGCTCGAGGAGGCGATGCTCGCCCTCGTCCGCAGGGCCCGGCTGCCCCACCCGGAGGTCAACGCGTGGATCGTGCTCCCCGATGGCGAGCCGGCGATCCGGTGCGACTTCGTGTGGCGGGCCCAGCGCGTCGTGCTGGAAACCGATGGCCACAGGACCCACGGCACCCGGCAGGCATTCGAGTATGACCGCCGGCGCGATCAGCGCCTGACCAGGTTCGCCTGGCGCCCGGTCCGCTCGACGTGGCGCCAGATCATGCGCAGGCCCGGCGAGCTGGAGCCGACACTAATCGCGCTCCTAGGTCAGCTGTAAGGCGCCAGCGGCCTGCTCGAGCCGGGCCAGGCTGACCAGCCGCTGCCGATGTCCGAGGGCCTGGGCCATCTGCCAGGCGGCTCGCCGGCGGAAGCACTTCATCTGGCCGGCGAGTCGTCCCGTCTCCTTGATCAGCGAGGTCATGTGAACGTTGTCGAGGCCGCACGGGACGATCCAGCCGAACGGCTGCAGGTCGTTCTCGACGTTGACGGCGAAGCCGTGGGTGGCCACGCCCCGCTGGACGTGCACGCCGATCGAGGCGATCTTGCGCTGGCCCACC
Organism: uncultured Solirubrobacterales bacterium; assembly: GCA_963749545.1. Taxonomy (GTDB): domain Bacteria; phylum Actinomycetota; class Thermoleophilia; order Solirubrobacterales; family Solirubrobacteraceae; genus Palsa-465. Next base: position 189,997 of record CAVVNG010000003.1, on the reverse strand, counting down.
CATACGCCCGTATAGTCGGGGCCGTCCTCGGGGCGGGCTCGGGCGGCGATTCCCTCGTCGGCCAGGGCCGCGACCAGGGCCCGCTCGATCAGGCGAACATAGGCCAGCACGTCATCGACGCCGATGATCGGATAGCCGACCAGCTGACCTGGGCCGTGGTAGGTCACCTTGCCGCCGCGATCGGTCTCGACGATCTCGATGCCCTGCCTCGCGTACCACTCCTCGCCCATCGGCAGCTCGCCGGGGGTCGAGCGCCGACCGCGCGTGTACACAGGTGGGTGCTCGAGGAGGAGCAAGACATCCGGCAGCTCCGCCTGTTGGCGGGCCGTGCGGATCCGCTCCTGCAGCGCGAACGCGGCTCGATACTCGATCGTGCCGAGCTGACAAACCCAGAGCTCGCTCATCCGCCGGCCCAACCCTCCAGGTGCTGCTTGACGCTGGCCAGGAACTGGGCCGACAGGGCGCCATCGAGCGCCCGGTGGTCCCAGCTCAGCCCGAGGATCGTCATCGGGCGAATCGCGATCGAGTCGTTGCCGTCGCCATCGGTCACGACGACGGGCCGCTTGACCACGGCCTCGAAATCGAGGATCCCGACCTGCGGTTGGTTGATGATCGGCGTGGCCATGATCGAGCCGTACTGACCAGGGTTGGTGATCGTGAACGTGCCGCCCTGGACATCGTCGGGGGTCAGCTCGCGCGCCCGGGCGCGGCGGGCCACGTCCCGGATGCGCGCGGCCAGGCCCTCAACCGAGAGCTCGTGGGCGTGGCGGATCACCGGGACGATCAGGCCGTCGTCGCCCAGCGATACCGCGATCCCGAGGTTGATGGCCTCGTGACGCGTGTACTGCTCGCCCTCGAGCGTCGCGTTGAGCGCCGGGTGTTCGCGCAGCGCGTCGATGGTCGCGCGCGAGACGAACGCCAGCCCGGTCACGCCGAGGCGCGCCCGCGCCGCCTCGACCCGCGCCATGTCGACCTCGATCCACGTCGTGCAGGTGGCCGCGGTCTCGAGCGAGAGCTTCATGTGCTCGCCGATCGTGCGTCGAATGCGCGAGAGACCGCCCTCCGTGGCGGAGGCGACCGGCTCGGCCCGGTACGGGCTCTCGATGTGCAGCGGCGGCTCCGGTTCGGCCGCCGATGGCTCCGGCTCGATGAACGCCAGCACGTCCTGCTTGCGTACGCGTCCACCACGACCGGTGCCGGTCACCCGGCTGAGGTCGATTCCGTGCTCGGCCGCGATCCGCTGGACCACGGGTGAATAGCGCCGAGGGCCGGGAGCCGGTGTATTGGGGGCGGCGGCCGGCGGGCTTCCGTTGGCCGCCGGAGCAGCTGATGCCGGTGCGCCGTTGGCCGCCGGAGCAGCCTCACCGGTCTGGCCGATCCTCGCGATCACCGTCCCCACGGGCACGGTCTCGTCGATGGCCACCAGCAGCTCGGCCACGACGCCGCTCACCGGCGCCGGGACCTCGGTGTCGATCTTGTCGGTCGAGATGTCGCAGATGGTCTCGTCGGCGGCGATCCGGTCGCCGACCTCGACGCGCCAGGCGACGATCGTGCCCTCGGCAACCGAGACGCCCATCTGGGGCATGGCCACATCGGTCAGGACGTCAGTACGCGAGGAGCTCACGGCACGCCTCCCTCACTCGATCGACGCCGGGTAGGACCGCCTGCTCGAGAGGCGGCGAGAACGGGATGGGCACGTCCGGCGTGGCGACTCGCACCACCGGTCCGTCGAGATCCTCGAAGCCGTGCTCGGCGATCACCGCCGCGACCTGGGCGCCGGCGGCGCAGGTGCTGTTTGCCTCGTCGACGATCACCACCTTCGAGCAGCGGTGGACCGAGTCGAGGATCGCGTCGGTGTCGAGCGGAACCAGCGAGCGCAGGTCGAGCACCTCGACCGAGGCGCCGTCGAGATCCTCGGTCGCCTCCAGCGCGACATGGACCATCGCGCCGTAGGTGATCACCGCCAGGTCCGTCCCCCCGCGCGCGACGCGGGCGGTGAACGGTGTCTCGAACACACCCTCGGGGACCTCGCCCTTGATCCGGCGGTACAGGTGCTTGTGCTCCATGTAGCAGACCGGATTGGGATCGTGGATGGCCGAGTGGAGCAGGCCCTTGGCGTCCTCGGCCGTCGACGGTGCCACCACCTTGATCCCGGGCGAGTGCATGAACAGCGCTTCGGGATTCTGCGAATGGAATGGCCCGCCCGAGAAGCCCCCACCCGAGGGCAGACGGACGACCAGGGGCACCGCCAGGCCCTGTCGGTAGTACATCTTGCCCGCCACGTTGATCAACTGGTCCCAGCCGCAGGAGATGAAGTCGGCGAACTGCATCTCGCACACCGGGCGCATGCCGACGACCGCGGCGCCGACAGCGGTACCGATGATGGCCGACTCGGCCAGCGGCGTATCCATCACGCGGTCCGAGCCGAACTCGTCGATGAATCCGTCGGTGACCTTGAAGGCGCCGCCGAACACGCCGACGTCCTCGCCCATCACGAGGACGCGCTCGTCGGCGCGCAGCTCGTCGCGCAGGCCGGCGGAGATCGCTTGCAGGTAGGAGAGGGTGGCCATCAGTCGCCTCCCCTCTCGGTCAGGAACCCGCTCCAACGCGGCACTCCATCGCCCAGCAGCTCGGGCTCCCCTTCGCAGAAGACGCCCTCCGTGGCGGTCGCTGGATCCGGCATCGGCGACGCGAGGGCCTCCTCGGTGGCGGCATCGATCTCGGCCCGGACGGTCGCGCGCAAATCATCGACCGCGACCCCGAGCTGGCGCAGCCGCGCCTCCTGGCGGTCGATCGGGTCGCGCTTTCGCCACTCCTCGACCTGCTCCTTGGGGACGTATTTCATGTCGTCGTGGGCGGCGTGGCCGTGCATCCGCATCGTCACCGCCTCGATCAGAGTTGGACCCTCGCCGGCCAGCGCTCGCGCGCGGGCCTCGAAGGTGCACTCAAACATCGCCTCGACGTCGTTGCCATCCACGGTGCGGCCGACAAACCCGTAGGCCGCCGCTCGCTCCACTGGGTCGACCGCGAACTGCTTGTCGAGTGGCGTCGAGTACGCGTACTGGTTGTTCTCCAGGACGAAGATCACCGGGAGCTTCTGGACCCCGGCCCAGTTCATCGCCTCGTGGAAGTCGCCGCGCGAGGTCGACCCGTCGCCGAACCACGACATCGCGCAGCGGCGCTCGCCGCGGAGCTTGAACGCCATGGCCATGCCGGTGGCCACGAGCATCATGTCGGGTAGCATCGAGACCATGCCCACGCAGCCCAGCGTGCGGTCGCCGAAGTGCACGTTTCCGTCGCGCCCGCGCGTCACGCCGCCCTCGCGCCCCAGGTACTGGGCCAGTATCCGAGTGGGGGCGACGCCGCGGATGATGTGGGCGGCCAGGTCGCGGTGCAGGATGCACAGCCGGTCCTGCGGCGCCATCGCGAAGGCCGCCCCGGCGGACACCGCCTCCTGTCCGAATCCGTCGTAGAAGGAGCCCGGGACCTTTCCCTGACGGTAGAGGGTCATGGCCCGCTGCTCGATGCCGCGCATGAGCAGCATCGCGCGCAGCAGCCACGTCCGATCCTCGAGCGTGAGATGCTCGACCGAAGCGTCGGTTCCGCTCGCGGCCGGCTCAGCCATATGGGTCGCCATTCTGCGCTTGCCTTTCGTCCGAGGGCCGGGCGGGATCTCCTCCGGCCCACTTACTAGAAGCCGCCCCGGGATCTCCGGTGCGGCCCCCTGGAGAGGGCAGGTGCGACTTTACTCCACGTGTCGGGTGGGCCGGCGCCGGGCTACAGCCCGGCCGCCGTTGCTGGACGCAGTAGCAATCGGGGGTCGGGGCACCGCTGCGCGACGCGCTACGTGTGCGATGCGGTCCAGTGCACCCTGCCGGTCGCGCAGTGAAAGCCGGCTAGTCCGCCGGGCGCCGATTTGTTGAACGTGAAGCTCAGCGAGTAGCTCCCCGCGGCGCTGGTCTTGGAGAAGAAGGTGCCGGCGATCGTCTCGTGGCCGATGGCGTAGAGCGCGGGCCCGTTGTGGATGCGGGCGTGATCGGAACGCAGCTTGAAGGTCCCGCCCCGGATCGCGATGTTCGTACCGGTGTCGGTGGTGATCTTGATCTTCTCCGGCGTCTCATTGCGCTTGGTGCAGTTGACGGTGAACGTCGGCTGGAAGTCGAGTACGCCCTTGCGGTTCTTGGTCACCTGAAAGGTCAGGGGATACGACGGGGTTTGGGAGTTGGTTCCCCTCCACTTGCCCGCCTTCGGAGCGGCCAGCGCCGTGGCCACCCCGACCGACAGCGACAATGCAACGGCTATCCCGGCTGCCAAACGAAGTCTCATCTTCGGGTGCTCCTTGCCCCCACGGGCGATCGTTATGGCCTGCCCGAGGCTACGCCCGGGCCTGAATGTGGTCAAGCGAGTACGGCGACTGCACCCGCGGTCGATACAGCGCTTATCGGCACTCGCCCAATACCCTCTGAGGGGTGTCCGGTGCCTGGCTCGCGCGATTGCGCTGGCGACGGCGTGGCGCCTGGCTGTGGCCCGCGTTTGCCGCCCTCACCATCGTCGATGGGGTGGTCGGCCACGCGCTTCCGCCGGTCGGTGATACCCAGGCGTTTCTCGGCGCGCTGCTCGTCGCCTGCGTCCTCAATCTGATCGCCGTCCTGATTCTGTCCCGGCCGCTCGGCGGGCTGTTGCGCCGGTATCGGACGGACCTGCCCAAGGTGGTGGCACGTGACTATGGCGGGCGAGCGGCGATCCTCCTCGTCGCCGTGGCGATCCTCGCGGCCGGGCTGCTTCACCGGCCGACGATCCTCCAGCACCGCCGGTCGATGCAGGACGCGATCTCGCGGGCGCAGGCCTGGATCGGAGATCGTGCGCCGGCTGAATTCCGACGCAACCTGGAGTACGTCAGCACGTTCACGATCGAGCCTGGGCGGATCTACCGCACGTGCGTGCCCAGCGATCGCCGGGCTCGTACGTATTGCGTGATCGTCAACACGCAGCTCCCCCTCGCCACCAGCGTCAAGTTTGCCGGCTACGAGCCCAACTCGGTGTTCTCTGAAGGCGTTGGATGAGCTAGATGGCGCGGCTGAGAAGAACGACCGGGATCTCGCGGATGCCGGCCGTGCGACCTTCGTAGATGTCAAAGCCCGAGTAGAGCTCGCGGGCCGCGGCCCACCCTCGCGCCCGATCCTCACCCTCGGCCGTCCGCGCCAGGTACTCACCGCTCCGGCCTCCCGGGGCATAGATCCGCACTCGAGGGTTCGCCGACAGGTTGCGATACCAGGCGGGGTGCTTGGGAATCCCCGTGGCCGAGGCGATCACCACGAGATCGCCGTCGAGCTCAGTGAACAGCAGCGGTGTCCGGCGGAGCTTGCCCGTCTTGGCGCCACGAACCTCGAGGCAGAGGACGGGCTGGCCCACCGACAGGCTGATGCGGCCGTTCGTGGCCGGCAGCAGCCGCCGGTCGATCGGGTTGGCCACGTTCAGGTAGAACCAGCTTCCGGGGCGCGAGGCGGCGAAAGAGCTGAGCGCCTGCGCCCAGCGGCTCATCGTTGGCTGCTCCTCGCTCATGGGGGAAGCCTATGCGTTTCGGTGCCCACGGCACGGCCACGACGAAGTCGCTTAGGATCAGGGCCTGAGCTCTGGTCCGGGACCGTCCTTCGTCGCCCTTATCACCGGTGCCTCGGCCGGCATCGGTGAGGCGACGGCGCGGCGTCTGGCCCGCGAGCCCGACACCAGGCTGATCCTCGTCGCGCGGCGCGAGGCACGTCTGCAGCAACTCGCCGGCGAGCTTGGCGCCTCGACGGTGATCGCCGAAGACCTGACCGATCCGGAGGCGCCGGCCCGGATCCGCAATCTCGTGCAGCGCGAGCACGGCGAGCTGCACATGCTGGTCAACAACGCGGGAGCCTCGTGGCGCGGGCAGTTCCGCGAGACCGGCTGGGCCAACGTCGAGCGGCACATGAGGATCAACTTCGAGGCACCGGTGAGGCTGACCGAGGCGCTCCTGCCCATCCTGCGCCGCACCGCGGCGGCCGGCGCCGGGGGCAAGCGCGTTTCGATCGTCAACATCGCCAGCACCGCCGGCCGCGTCTCGCGTCCTGGGGCGGGCGCCTACTCGGCCAGCAAGTTCGCGCTCATCGGATGGAGCGACGCCCTGCACGCCGAGGAGAGCTCGCACGGCGTGCATGTCGGCCTGGTGCTGCCGGGCTTCATCAAGACCGAGGGCTTCCCGGCCACCGAGCTGCTGGCCAGTCCGGTCATGCGGCGGGTCGTCTCCACCCCCGAGCGGGTCGCCGAGGCGATCATGGATGCCGGACCTGGCGGCAGGGCCGAGCGCTATGTTCCGAGGGCCTATGGGCTCGCCGCCGTGCTGCGCGTTCTCGCTCCGGCCCTGGTCCGGCGCGCGACCGCCGGCGGGGCGTTCACTACCGCGACCGGCGCCCAAGACGGCGACTAACCTACACCTCTGTAACAAACCAGAGGAGCAGTCCCGAAATGAATACGAACGGCCGCCGCGTGGCTGTGCTCGGCGGCACGCGAATCCCATTTGCGCGCCAGGACGGACCCTACGCCCGCGCCTCAAATCAAGACATGCTGACCGCCACGCTCGATGCGCTAGTCGGCACGTTCGACCTGCAGGGAGAGGTGCTCGGCGAGGTCGCGGCCGGCGCGGTCCTCAAGCACAGCCGCGACGACAAGATCGCCCTGGGCCAGATCGATTCGGCCATCGCCGGCGGCGTCGATACGACCTCCGATGCCCCGATCGCGGTCAGTGGCCCAGGAATGGGGCATCGGGCGCGAGGAACAGGACGAACTCGCGGTCAGGAGCCATCGCAATCTGGCCAACGCCTATGAGACAGGGTTCCTCGATGACCTTGTCGTTCCCTACCTCGGGCTCGAGCGGGACCAGAACCTGAGGCCCGACTCGAGCCTCGAGAAGCTGGCCAAGCTGGGCCCCGTGTTCGGTGGCGCGGAAGGGAGCATGACGGCCGGGAACTCGACCCCGCTCAGCGACGGTGCCTCGGCGGTGCTGCTGGCCAGCGAAGACTGGGCGCGGGCACACGACATCCCGGCTCAGGCCTACCTGACCGACGCCCAGACCGCTGCCGTGGATCACGTGCACAAGCGCGAGGGCCTGTTGATGGCACCGGCCTACGCGATGCCGCGTCTGCTGGACCGCAACGGCGCCAGCCTCCAGGACTTCGACTTCTACGAAATCCATGAGGCGTTCGCCGCCCAGGTTCTGTGCACGCTCAGGGCCTGGGAGGATCCGGCGTTCTGTCGCGACCGCCTCGGGCTGGAGGAGCCGCTCGGGTCGATCGATCCCGACAGGCTCAACGTTCACGGAGGCTCGCTGGCCGCCGGGCACCCGTTCGGTGCCACCGGCGGACGGATCGTGGCCGGCCTGGCGAAGACGCTGCACTCCAAGGGCTCGGGCCGCGGCGTGATCTCGATCTGCGCCGCCGGCGGACTTGGCGTGGTGGCGATCATGGACGCCGCACAATGAGTGATCGGTATCAGCAGCTGATCAACACCCCGGTAGGGAAGATCGTCGCCCAGCAGATCGGTCTGCCGGCGCCGGTGCCATGAGGGCGGTCAGCCGGTCATCGACGGGCCGGTGCTGCTCGGGCGCCACCCGGCGCCCGGCTGGCCCCCGCGGTCGCGGCGATCCTGGCGCCGATCGGCGCCGAGGTCTCCGATCCCGGCGCCGCGTCGCACGACCAGCGTTTCAAGGCGCTGGTGTTCGACGGCAGTGCGATCACCTCGAGCGCCGAGTTGGCGCAGGCCTGGGCCTTCTTTCACCCGACGATCCGACGTGTACGTCGATCGGGTCGGGTGATCGTGCTCGGTACACCGCCCGAGTCGTGCGGCGCACCCCCCGAGGCGATCGCCCAGCAGGCGCTCGGAGGCCTCGTTCGCTCGATCGGCAAGGAGATCCGCCGCGGCGCCACGGCCCAGCTGATCTACGTCGAGCCCGGCGCCGAGGGGGCGATCGAATCGACACTGCGCTTCTTCCTCTCGCCGCGCTCGGCCTACGTGTCCGGCCAGGTGATACAGATCGGCGCGGCGCCCGGCACGGTGGCGCCGGAGGACTGGGAGCGGCCACTGGCGCGGAAGGTCGCGCTGGTCACCGGGCCTCGCGCGGGATCGGCGCGGCGATCGCCGAGGTGCTGGCCCGCGACGGCGCCCAGGTCGTCGGGATCGATGTGTCCTCGCAGTCGGCCGACCTGGACGAGGTCATGAACCGGCTGGGCGGATCTTCGCTGTCCCTCGACACCACCGACGCCGGCGCGCCGGCGGAGATCGCCGAGCACGTGCTCGAGCGTCACGGCGGCGTGGATGTGGTGGTTCACAACGCAGGCGTCACGCGCGACAAGACCCTCGGTCGGATGTCGGAGGATCTTTGGAGCGTGGTCATCGACGTCAACCTCACCGCCCTGGAGCGGATCGACAAGGAGCTCTTCGCGCGCGGGGCCGTGCGCGAGCACGGGCGAATCGGCTGCGTGTCGTCGATCAGCGGGATTGCCGGCAACGCCGGGCAGACCAACTACGCCACGTCCAAAGCCGGCGTGATCGGATTCGTCCGCGCCTGGGCGCCGGCGGTGGCGGGGCGGGGCGCAACGCTCAACGCCGTGGCGCCGGGGTTCATCGAGACGCAGATGACCGCCGCGATGCCGATCGCCGCCCGCGAGGTTGGCCGCCGGATGAACAGTCTGGCCCAGGGGGGTCTACCGGTCGACGTGGCCGAGACAATCGCCTGGTTGGCCAGTCCGGCGTCTGGTGGTGTGAACGGCAATGTCGTGCGCGTTTGCGGGCAGAGCCTGCTCCGGGCGTGACCGATGACCGAGCGCGAAATGCACGGCTCGCCCAGTGTGCTGCCCATGTTCGCCCGGGCCGGCGCGGCGCTCATACCTGGCGCCTCGCGCCTGCCGTTCGTGGCCGGCGGGAGAGATCAGGCGTCTGCACTAACGTTAGTTCGACGGGCGGTGACGGTGGATCGGGGGCGGCTGGCCGCCTATGACCGCGTCTGCGGGTTCTCGCTGCGCGACACCCTGCCGGCCACGTATCCCCACATCCTTGCCCTCCCGCTGCATCTGGCCGTCCTGACCGACGGCAGCTTCCCGTTTCCAGCCATCGGGCTCGTCCACATCTACAACCGGATCACCCAGCACCGCCCGATCGACGCGAGCGAGCAACTGTCGCTGCGCGTGTGGAGCACGGCGGTCGAGCCCCACCCGCGCGGGCGCCAGTTCTCGATCCGCACCGAGGTCCGGCGGGGAACGAGCTCGTGTGGGACGAGGTTTCGACCAACCTGCACCGCGGGTCGGGTTCCGAGGGGGCGTCGGCACCGTTGGTGCCGTCGTCGGGCGAGCTCGCCCCGGCGGCCAGCTGGGCGCTGGCGGGCGACCTGGGGCGGCGCTACGCCTCCGTGTCCGGCGACCTGAACCCGATCCACCTCCACGCGCTCAGCGCGCGGTTATTTGGCTTTCCGTCGGCCATCGCCCACGGCATGTGGACGAAGGCGCGGTGCCTCGCGGCCCTCCAGAACCGCCTCCCCGACGCGTTCACGGTCGAGGTGGCGTTCAAGCGCCCGATTCTGCTGCCGGCCGGGGTGGAGTTCGTCGAGGACTCAGAGCCGGCACGTTTCGGCGTTCGCGACGCGCGCGATCACACGTCGCACCTCGATGGCGTGCTCGCTGCGGCGGAACGGTGACTAGCCGTCGGCGAGCTCGTCGAACAGCGTGCGCAGGCGCTCGAGCACGGCGGCCGCCGTGCGAAGCTCGTCGTCACTGAACTCGGCGAGGGCGCCGCGCCACAACGGCTCGTAGCGCGCACGTCGCGCCTCGATCACCTCGCGCCCGCGCTCGGTCAACGAGGTGAGCACGATGCGCTTGTCCCGCGGCGAGCGGACGCGTTCCACGAGCCCGGCCGCCTCTAGCGTGTCGAGCATCTGGGTCACCGTCGCCGCGGTGACATCGGCCGCGTAGGCCAGCTCGCGCGAGGACAGCTCGCACCCGCTCGCCAGCCCGAACAGGAGGCTGTACTGGGCGTAGCTGAGCTCGCCGGGGTGGTGGGTCTCTCGCCCGCGCAGTCGCCGGCCGGCCGCCATCGCGCGCTTGAAGGCCTGGCCGAGCTGCTCGGGTGCAGCGAGCTCCGAGGTCGGCGGGTCGAGCGCTGGTTCCGGCGCCACGCTCACGCCGCCACCGCTTCCGCCACCGCACCGGGGGGAACCTCATCCCCGGCGCTTGCCCGGCGTGCCGCGCGCTCGGCGCGGACGAGGACGATGCACGGGACGATGGCCAGGGCCGTGAGCCCGGCCGAGGCCCAGAACGCCGTGCCGTAGGCCGACGCCGCGCCCGCCACCGTGTGGGTGTCGGACAGCGCGCGCTGGAGCACCACCGCAAGCACAGCCGTCCCGATCGAGCCGCCCACGCGTTGGAGCACGTTGAGCTGGGGCGTCGCGTCGGGTAACTCGTCACGTTCCAGCGAGGCGAAGGCGGCAGTCATCGCCGGCATGAAGGCGAACCCGATCCCCATCCCCCGCAGGAACATCGCCACGGATAGAAGCGCCACCGAGGTGTGGACGCCGATCAGCCCAAACGGGATCGTGGTGACCGTGGTCACGATCACTCCGATCAGCGCCAGCGGACCACCACCCCAGCGGTCGGTGAGCTTGCCCGCCAGCGGCATGATCAGCGCCATGCCGAGCCCCTGCGGCGCGGTCAGCAGACCCGTGTCGACGACCGACTCATGCCGGATCTCCTGCCAGTACAGGGGCAGCAGGATCATCCCGCCAAACAGCGCCGCGCCCAGACAGAACATGGCGATCGAGGCCGATGAGAAGGTCGGCCGCTTGTACAGGCGCAGATTGAGCAGCGGCTTGGGAACACGCAGGGCGTGTCGGGCAAACGCCGCGATCAGGACCAGTCCGAGCACGATCGGCACGACCACCTTGACCGAGCTGACGCCGCCGGTGACGCCGATCTCGGCCAGGCCATAGGTGACCAGCGGCAACCCGGTCGACATCAACAGCAGACCGCGGACGTCGAGTGGGCCGGCGTCGCGCTGGTCCCCGTGCGGCAGGATCCGCAGCGCGGCGATCACGGCGATCACGCCGATCGGGAGGTTGACAAAGAAGATCCAACGCCAGGAGGCGTTGTCGAGGATCAGACCGCCGATCGTCGGGCCGAGGATCGGCGCCAGCATCGCCGGCACGGCGACGATGCTCATTACGCGGCCCATGCGCTTGGGCCCCGCAGCCTGGGCCATCATCAGCTGGCCGATGGGGAGGATCATTCCCCCACCGACGCCCTGGATGACACGGAAGAGGATCAGTTCGGTTGTGCTCGTGGCCAGGCCGCACAGCGCCGATCCGGCGGTGAACAGGACGACCGACGTGATGTAGACCCGCTTGGCTCCGAAGCGCCGTGCCGCCCAGCCGGTGATCGGGATCACCGCGGCCAGCGAGAGCATGTAACCGGTGACCACCCATTGGATCTGGGCGATCGTCGCATGCAGCTCGCGACCGAGCGTGGCCAGGGCGACGTTGACGATCGTCGTATCGAGGATCGACATGATCGATCCGACGATGACCACGGCACTGATCCGCCAGACGTAGGCGTCGATACGATCGGACGTGGCGCTCATGCTCAGGACGCCACCGGGGTGCAAGATCCGGCCGAGATCATAAGGTACCTAAAGGTTAGGTTCCGTCACGTAATCTGTCAAGTGTCCGCCGACCATCCAGCCAGGACGTTCGCCTTCATCGCGTTCGCCAACGCCGCGCGGCGAGGGCACGGCGAGCGCGTCCCGTCTATCGTCAGGTGCACATGACCACATTCGCCGATCTGGGCCTCGCTCCCAACCTGCTCGAGGCGATTCGCGATGTCGGCTACGAGGCGCCTAGTCCGATCCAGGACCAGGCCATTCCGCCGCTGCTGCGCGGGGCCGACGTGATCGGCCAGGCGCAGACCGGTTCGGGCAAGACCGCGGCCTTCGGGCTGCCGATGCTGCAGTACGTCGACCCCTCCGAGCCCGAGGTCCAGGCTCTCGTGTTGACGCCGACGCGCGAGCTCTGCATCCAGGTCACGCAGGCACTCCGCACGTACGGCAAGCGCAAGGGCGTCGATGTCGTGGCCGTGTTTGGCGGCGCGCCGATCCGCAGCCAGCAGGCTCAGCTGCGGGCCGGCGGCCACATCGTGGTCGGCACGGTGGGACGGGTCAAGGACCTGATCTCTCGCCATTCGTTGCTCTTGAACGCGTGCCGGTTCGTGGTCCTCGACGAGGCCGACGAAATGCTCGACCTCGGCTTCCTCGAGGACGTCGAGCGGATCCTCTCGCTCACGCCGTCGAGCCGGCAGACCGCGCTGTTCTCGGCCACGATTCCGCCCGAGATCCGGCGGCTGGCCGACCAGTACCTCTACGACCCGGTCACGGTGAAGGTCAAGGCGGCCACGCTGACCGTCGACACCGTCGAGCAGTTCGCGCTCGAGGTGCGGCCGCGCGATAAACCCGACCGGCTGATCGAGGTCCTGGCCGCCGAGCGACCCGAGCAAGCGATCGTCTTCGTACGTACGAAGATCCGTTGCGACCAGCTGTTCCGCACACTGCGCGACCGCGGGATGAACGTCAAGGCGCTCCACGGTGACATGACCCAGGGCGCGCGCGACGGCGTGATGATCTCGTTCAAGGAGGGTCGCCTGCCGCTGCTCGTGGCCACGGACGTAGCGGCGCGCGGGCTCGACATCGCCGGCGTCTCACACATCATCAATTTCGACGTCCCCACCTCGCCCGATGTCTACGTGCATCGGATCGGCAGGACCGGCCGGGTGGGGCGTAGCGGTCGGGCGATCACGTTTTACGAACCGCGCCAGCGACGCGACATCGAGGCGATCGAGCGCCACGCCGGCGTCAAGCTCGCGCCGTGGGTCGAGCATGCGCACGTCGCCCCGACGCCGGTCTTGGCCAAGCCCAGACGCCATTCCAAGCCACACGTGTCGGTTAACGGCGACGGGCCGGCGCGCAAGCTGATCATCTCCGGTGGCCGCGCGGCTGGGATCGAGCCCTCGGACATCATCCACGCGATCACCACCGCCACCGGACTCGACGGCGAGGCCGTGCGGAATGTGCGCGTGCTCGAGCAGTTCAGCTTCGCCGAGGTGCCCGAGACCGAGGCGCAGCGCATCGTCGACCGCGTCAGCGGTACCGAGGTGCACGGCCATCCGCTGCGGCTCGAGACCACACAGGGGTAATCGCGTACGCTCGCACCTATGAGCACAGCCAACATGAACACAACGCACGGCACGATCGCCATCGAGTTCTTCGACGACGACGCGCCCAAGACGGTCGAGCACTTTCGCAAGCTGGCCTCGGACAACTTCTATGACGGCCTCATCTTCCACCGCGTGATCCCGGACTTCATGATCCAGGGCGGCTGCCCGCAGGGCACGGGAACGGGTGGCCCGGGCTACAAGTTCGAGGACGAGATCAACCAGCACAAGGTCGTTCGCGGCGCGCTGGCCATGGCCAACGCCGGCCCCAACACCAACGGGTCGCAGTTCTTCATCGTGACCACGGACAGCGCGCCGTGGCTGGACGGCAAGCACACCGTGTTCGGGCAGGTGACAGCCGGGATGGACGCCGTCGACGCGATCGAGTCGGTGCCCACCGGGGGCCAGGACCGGCCACTCGATCCGCCGAAGATCGAATCGATCGAGCTCGACCCTCAGTAGCGCGCACGAACACTCCGCCGCGTCCAGTTGGCGGGTGTCAGTTGTGCCAGGAACGCAAGGGATCTGGCGGTACCTTGCTGTCATGACATCGCAATGGCATCCATTCGCCGACATGGGCGCAGTGCAGCATGCGGAGCTCGTGATCGAGCGCGGCGAGGACGTGTGGGTTTGGGACGCGAAGGGCAATCGCTATCTCGACGCCACGGCGAGCCTCTGGTACTCACAGGTTGGACATGGTCGGCGCGAGATCGTCGACGCGATCGCCGCTCAGCTCTCCAAGCTGGAGGCGTATTCGAACTTTGGTGATTTCGCCAGCCCGGCGGCACTCGAGCTGGCCGATGCCCTGGCGCAGCGGGCGCCGATGCCGGCCAAGGTCTTCTTCGGGTCGGGTGGCGGCGAGGCGATCGACACTGCGGCCAAGCTCGCCCAGCGCTACTTCTACGAGCTGGGCCAGCCCGAGCGCACGATCCTGGTCAGCCGCGAGGGCGCCTACCACGGCACCAATGGGCTGGGCACGGCGCTGGCCGGCATCGCGGCCAACCGCACGGGCTTCCCGCCTTCGCATGGGACGATCCAGGTCTCGCGTGACTCGGTGCAGGAGCTCGAGGCAACGGTCGAGTCGGTCGGGGCGGAACGGATCGCCGCGTTCTTCATCGAGCCCGTGATCGGCGCCGGCGGTGTCCATCCACCCACGCCGGGTTACGTCGAGGGTGTCTCGGCGCTGTGCGAGCGGACGGGGATCCTGCTGGTGATCGACGCGGTCATCTGCGGCTTCGGTCGTCTCGGCAACTGGTTCGCCGTCGAGCGGTGGGACGCGAAGCCTTCGATGATCGTGTTCGCCAAGGGTGTGACCAGCGGCTACCTGCCCCTGGGTGGGGTGATGATCTCCGAGGAGATCGCCGAGCCGTTCTGGGGCGCGTCCGGCGGCCCGGTATTCCGTCACGGCCCGACGTACTCGGGTCATGCGACGTGCTGCGCCGCGGGCCTGGCCAACATTGCGCTGCTCGAGCGGGACGGGCTGCTCCAGCGAGCGGCCGAGAACGAGGACGCGCTGGTGGATGCGCTCGCGCCGCTGGCCGCTCACCCGGCGGTGGCCGAGGTGCGCGGTGGCGTAGGCATGCTGGCTGCCGTCGAGCTGACCGAGGCTGTGCGGAGCGCCGATCCGGGCGCCGTTGCGCGGGTGGCGGCCGGGGCCCGTAAGGCCGGCGTTCTCCTGCGCCCGCTGGGCGCCGCCATAGCGACCTCGCCGCCGCTCACCGCTGAGCCTGAACACTTCGGGATGATCGCCGACGCCGTCGAGCAGGGACTGGCCGAACTCGCTACGAGCGCCGCCGCCGTACGATGATGGACCGCCGCCGCGTCGCGGTGGCGGTCGAAAGCCAATGCGGATTCTGATCATCGAGCACCAGCCGGATGCCCGTTCGCCAGACACGCTGCTGGCCGACTGGGCGCGCGAGCGCGGGCACGAGATCGTGATCGCCAGGGTCCCGGAGCTCCGCGGCTGGCCCGACCCGCGCGACTACGATGCCGTGGCCAGCCTCGGCTCCGACGCGTCCGTGCACGCGTCACCGCCGGGGTGGGTGGCCGACGAGCTCGAGTTTCTGCGCCGCGCCCACGAACGCGACGTTCCGGCGCTCGGTATCTGCTTCGGTGGTCAGTCGCTCGCCGCCGCCCTCGGCGGTGTGGTCGAGCGCGCACCGGACGTCGAGGTGGGCTGGTTTAAGCTGGCCACCGACGCGCCCGAGCTGATCACATCCGGACCGTGGTTCTGGTGGCACGTCGACCAGTTCACGCTGCCCCCTGGAGCCGAGTTGCTGGCGGGTACCGAGACCCAGACCGCCGCCTTCGTCGTCGGGCGCAGCGTGGGCCTTCAATACCACCCCGAGGTCGACGCCGAGCTGGTCAACTTCTGGATCGATGGCGGTCGTGCCAAGCTGGTCAGCCACGGCGTCGACACCGAGCAGCTGGACCGCGAGATCGCGGAGTTCGCCCCCGAGGCGCGCGACCGGGCGTTTGAGCAGTTCGACCGGATCGCCGCCCACTGGTGGGGCAACGGCGAGTAGCTGGCGCGAGTGGACCCACGGGGTACGACCGGGGCGCTGAACGTCACACACTGGCCGTGCCGATGAGTCCAACGTTGTTCCCCATTATCGGGCCCTGGGCACAACGTTGGAGTCAACGTCTTACGGTCTCATCGATTCAGGCAAGCCGGCACCTGAAGCGCCCGCCAGGCCCCATCCTCGGACGACTCGATCGGCGCCAACCGCTGGGCCAGGGCGGTCATGGCCGTGACCGGGTTGCCCCCGGTCCTCAGCTCATGCTGGGCGGACCTGAGCGCGTGCAACTTCTGCTCGAACGCCTTCAGCGACGTCTGGTAGACGTCGGCCACGTCGTCCTTGGGAGGTTTGAGCAGCCGCAGTTTGGTCAGCTCCGGGGAGAACACCGCGATCCCCCGGTTCAGGAACTGCATCCCGCCGGCCGGCGAGGTGGGCGTCGGGATCCGGTCGCTCTGGCGGGTCGCCTGGACGCAGATGACCGTCGCCTGCGCACGCAGCTGGCTGTCGGAGAGCCGGTCAGAGCCGCCACATCCGGCCAGCATCGCCGCGGCCAGGATCACACCCAACACTGCTCGTCTCATCGCAAAGCTACGCCGAACAAGGCTTCCAGTTCGGACACGGTCTCCTCGGTGCTGATGTGGTGAATCGTTGCCATCCCGAGCTGGGCTGCCGGCTGCAGATTGAACGCAAGGTCGTCGACGAACACGCACGCCGCCGGTTCCACGCCGATCGCCTCGGCGCCAAGGGTATAGATCTCCGGCGACGGCTTGCGGATGCCGACCTCGCCCGAGATGACCACGCCGTCGAACAGCTCTCCCAGCCGGGCGCGATCATAGCGGCGCGTGCCCCAGGAGTTCGAGATCAGGCCGGTCCGGATTCCCGCCTCACGGGCGCGCATGACGGCGGTCTGCATCGCCGCATCGGGTCGCGAGCCGGCGAACAACCGGTCGATCAATCCCTCCGCGGGGACGCCGAGAATCCCGGCCACGCGCGGCTCGAACTCTTCCTCGGAGATACGCCCGGTTTCCAGTCCAATGAGCAGATCCCGGGCCTCGCGATTCTGGCGAAACACCCGGCGCACGGCGGTCGGCTCGATGCCCGCCTGCTCGCAGAAGGCCTGGAACGATTCGAACAGGTTCGTGGTCAGCACGCCGCCGTAATCGACCAGCAGGCCCCGATAACGGCCGTTGGGTGCGAAGTCGGTCATCGAGCCTACCGCGGGGCTCAGAAGCCCTCGCGCGTCACCAGCTGAGCCCGGCGGGCCAGCTCCAGCACACCCTCGCCGAACGTCTTCAAATAGGGATCGTCCGTCGAGCCGGAGACCGCGCGCTTGTAGTTGCCCTCCATGAACACCACCGCCTTCCAGAGCGCGAGCGTCACGTACCAGCTGAGGGCCTGCATCGAGCGTCCGGAGCGTTGCTCGTAGCGGTCGATCAGGCCCTGCCGGCTCGGGAAGCCCTCCCGCGCGGTGACCGACTGGAGGTTGAAGCGGCCGATCTGATCACCGGACTGGGTCCAGTGGATCATCGTGTAGCCGAGGTCGGCCAGGGGATCGCCGATCGTCGCCATCTCCCAATCGAAGATGGCGATCAGGCGAGCTGGGGCGCGGCTGGCGAACATCGTGTTGCCGAGCCGGTAGTCGCCGTGAACGACCGTAGCCGGCGGTGACTCGGGCATGTTGTCGCCCAGCCAGGCCCCGACCTCCTCGACCTCAGGGACCTCGCGGGTGCGGTTGATGTCCCACAGGCCCGTGAAGCGGCGGAGCTGGCGCTCCAGGTAGCCGCTCGGCTTTCCGAAACCCTCGAGGCCGAGCGTGGTCCAGTCCACGGCATGCAACTCGACGAGCGAGTCGATCAGCTCATCGGCGATCCGGGCCCGCTCCTCGGGGGTATCGAGCGCGTCGGGAATCGAGGCGGTGATCACGTCCCCCTGTACCTGCTCCATGACGTAGAACGGCGCACCGATGACCGCGGTATCCGCGCAGACGGCGAGTACCCGCGGCGTCCGCACCGGCGTCGGCTCGAGTGCGGTCAGCAGCCGGGCTTCGCGCAGCACATCGTGCGCGCTCGGTGGCAGCGGGCCGCGCGGCGGTCGGCGCAGCACGACACCGGTCGACAGTGCGAAGGTGACACACGAATGACCATCCCCCACCGGCACGGCGTCGAGCACCGCGGGCGAGGACAGCCCATTGGCGGCTAGGAACTCACGCAGAGGCTCGAGCACGAGCAGGGGTTCGCGGGAGTTGGCTTGGCCCTCCGCGTGGGTGCGGACGACGTCGTCGGGTGCCAGGGCGACGCTCATCAGGCCAGGAGGGTACCGGGCCAAGCGCCCGCGGGCTCAGCCTCGCGCCGCGCACGCCGTAATCGTCTCGTAAGAAATTACAGTTCTATTCCAGGTGTCTTACCGTTCACTTTCCAGTCGCACGCTCGTATTGATGTTTCCCATTTTGAGTGCTCGAATGGCCGCAAGCTCTCCGTGAGGGAGAACACGAGCCAAAGGAGACGCAGTGCGCCGACTGACGTTGGTCGTTGCTGCCGCCTGTCTGGTCAGTGGATTACTGGCCAGCGGAGCAGGTGCAGATCCGTCCCACTTCGTGGTGGGGCACGTCTATGTAAATGACAACACGGCGGGGCAGAACACCATCGCTGGCTTCGCCCGCCACGCCGACGGCCGGCTGACTCCGCTGCCCGGCTCGCCGTTTGCCGCCGGAGGTGCGGGAACCGGAGCCAGCATCGGAGCTCAGGGCGCGCTGCAGACGGCCCGCCACGGCCGCTACCTGGTGGCCGTCGATGCCGGCAGTGACCAGATCTCGGTGCTGCGCATCGAGCCCGACGGTTCGCTGCAGCCCGTCGGCCTCGTCGCATCCGGTGGTAACGAGCCCGTGAGTGTCACCGTTCACCATCGCCTCGTCTACGTGGCCAACTCCGGAGACGGTGGCGCCAATTACACCGGCTTCGTCTTCGGACACCACGGAAAGCTGTATCCGCTTGCCGGTTCGACCGTGTCGCTGCCGGATGGTTCCTCGCCCGGCGACGTTCTCTTCAACGGCGACGGCAGCAAGCTGGCCGGCACCCGTGTCGGTACCTCGCTGATCGACAGTTTCAGGGTTCTGCGTGACGGCCGGCTGCTCGCGGCGCCGCAGTCGCCGTTCGCCGCGCAGGGGCCGGGGCCGTTTGGGAGCGAATTCCGTCCCACCGACCCGAACCAGCTGTTCGTGTCAAACGCCCACGGCGGCGCCGGAAACGGAACCGTGTCGGCCTACGACGTATCGCGCGATGGGACGTTGAACTCGATCGGCTCCTCGCCGTTCGCCGACTTCCAGACCGCGCCGTGCTGGGTCGAGATCTCCAGCGACGGACGGTTCCTGTTCACGGTCAACACGGCCACGCCCAGCGTCTCGAGCTACGCGATCCGTCGTGACGGCTCGCTGCAGCTGATCGGAAGCACGGCGTTCAAGACGGCAACGGCGGTGCCGGCGCTGTCGCCGTTCGACGCGCGTCTGAGCCCTGACGGCCGGACGCTGTATGTCGTCGACAGCGGTACGGCCCAGGTCAGTGCATTCCGCGTGAGCGGCGGGAATCTGACCGAGCTTGGATCCTCCCCGACGTCGCTGCCATCGGGTGCCACGGCGTTCGGGCTCGTCGCGAATTGACAAGTCCTGAACAACCCGTGAATTAACCGCTACCGAGCCCGTCCCGAACGCGATCGCTGCGACAATCGCCCGCATGGACGATCGCGTTCGGGGTTCGGTGCTGGTCGTTGACGACGAGCCGACAATCGCCGAGGTGGTCTCGCGCTATCTCCAGCGCGCCGGCTACCGCACGCGTATCGCCGGAGACGGTCGCGCCGCGCTCGAGGCCGCGGCGAGCCAGCGACCCGATCTCGTCGTGCTCGATCTGATGCTCCCCGGGGTCGACGGGCTCGAGGTGATGCGCCGCCTGCGCGACGGTCGCGAGGCCGAGCGAGATCGGATCGCCGTGATCCTCCTGACCGCCAAGGGCGAGGAGTCCGACCGGGTGATCGGGCTGCGCCTGGGGGCCGACGACTACGTGGTCAAACCGTTCTCGCCCGCCGAGCTCGTCGCGCGGGTCGATGCGGTCCTGCGGCGCGTGGACACCTCAGCGGCGCGGGAGGCCCCGATCGAGCTGTCTGACTTGTCCATCGATCCCGGTGCTCGTCGCGTGGTCGTCCGAGGCCACGAGGTGCAGTTGACCCAGCGCGAGTTCGATGTACTCCTGTTCCTCGCGCGCCACCCGGGTCAGGTGTTCTCGCGCAACCAGCTGATGGACGCGGTCTGGCAGTACTCCTTCTACAGCGACACCTCGACCGTCACTGTCCACGTCCGCCGCCTGAGGGCCAAGATCGAGCTCGATCCGGCGCGCCCGCGCCACATCGAGACGGTCTGGGGCGTCGGATACCGCTTCCAGCCATGAGCGCCAGGGCGATTCCCGGAGCCGCGGTCGCCGGCATTCGCCGCCGCATCGGCAGCCTGTCGCGGCAGCTTGCCCTGACCGTCGCCATCGGCGTGGCTCCGGTGTTGCTGGCCCTGGTGGTGATCGGCCTGCTGATGTTGCTGTCGGGGCACGACATCGCGCTGGTGGCGGCGATCGTGATCGCCGCGGGGGCTCTGGCGGTGCTTGCCGCCAAGCTGCTGGCCGGTGGCATCCTCCGCGACGTCCAGGCCATTCGCGACGGCCTGGGTGCCGTCGGCGCAGGGCAGCGCGACGTGCATATACAGACCGCCGGGCGCGATGAACTGGCCGAGCTGGCTCAGGCGGCCAACGCGATGATCGCCCGGCTCCGCGACGAGGAGGCCGCCCGCGAGCGCTCGGACGAGGCTCGGCGCCACCTCGTGGCGGCCGTCTCCCACGATCTCCGCACGCCGATCACCTCGCTGCGCCTGCTCGCCGAGGCGGTCGATGACGAGATCGTCGACGGTGAGCTGCGGCGCGGGTACCTCGAGCGGATGCGCACGCACATCGACATCCTCAGCTCGCTGATCGATGACCTGTTCGAGCTCTCACGACTGGAGGCCGGCGACATCCGATGGTCCCTGGAGCGCGTCCCGTTGCGCGAGCTGGTCGGCGAGACGGTAGAGGCGATGCGCGTCCAGGCCGAGCGCAAGGGCGTGGCCGTACTCAGCGAGGTATCGGACGGGCTCAGCACGGCGCGTGCCAACCCGGAGAAGCTGCAGCGCGTGCTGTTCAACCTGATCCAGAATGCCATTCGCCACACACCCGCCGACGGCAGTGTGGTCGTGCGGGCCGAGCCCGTCGACGGGCGGATCGAGATCGAGGTGGCCGATGACGGCGACGGGATCGCGGCCGACGAACGCGATCGGATCTTCACGGCCTTCTTCCGCGGTGGCGCCGACGCCGCTCGCTCAGGCGCCGGGGCCGGGCTCGGCCTCGCCGTGTCGCGGGCCATAGTCGAGGCCCACGGCGGCCAGATCTGGCTGCCCGACAGCACGGTCGGGACCCGGGTTCGCTTCAGCCTGCCCACGGCCGCGTAGTCAGCGCTCCTACTACCCTCATCCTCAGGGCCATGCCTGAGCTACCTGAAGTTGAGATCACTGCGCGTTTGATCGCTGGCGCGGTCGCTGGCGCGCGCGTCGAGTCGGTTCTGGCCCCCGGCATCAATGCCTTGAAGTCGTTTCACCCGCCGCTCGAGGCGATCGTCGGGAGCACGCTGACCGGCGCCCGGCGCCGCGGCAAGCTGTTCGCCATCGGGGCCGACAATGGTCTGACGCTGCTCGTGCACCTGATGTCGGCCGGCCGTCTGCAGCTGTTCGACACGCACGCCTCGCTGCGCGACCGCACGTCGCGTCTTCTCGTCCGGCTCGAGGACGGCCGTGAGCTGCGGCTGCGCGAGTTCGGCACCAAGCAGCGGGCCTGGGTCAAGGTCCTGCGCACCGAGGACCTCGCGCAGGAGGAGGTTCTAGCCGAGCTCGGAGCGGAGGCGTGGCCCGACCCGCCGCCGCTCGAGGAGCTGCTCGACGAGCCCCGGCCGCTCTACGCGCTGCTGCGCGACCAGCACGTGATCGCCGGGATCGGGCGTTCCTGGGTCGACGAGATCCTGCACCGGGCGATGCTGTCGCCGTTCAAGCGCGGCTCGGATCTCGACACCGATGAGGCCGTCCGCCTGCGCGACGCGATCGTCGAGTGCCTCGGCGCGGCGATCGCGCACTACGAGCAGACGCTGGGGCTGCCGATCCCCGACAAGCTGCCGATGCCCCTCACCGTCCACCGGCGCAACGGCGAGCCGTGCCCGCGCTGCGGCGATCGGCTCGAGGCTGTGTTCTACGAGGACTACGTGATGTGTTACTGCCCGACGTGCCAGACCGAGGGCAAGCTGCTCAAGGACCGGCGCCTGTCCCGCCTGCTCAAGTAGAGCCAGCGGAGCGATACCAAAGCGGAAGGGTCTTGCAACCCCACCGGCTATCCTTCACGCATCATTTCTCGATCGCGCAGACTCATTGCCATCGCCGGCGTCCTGGCGATCACGGTCGTGGCCGCGGCTTCTGCGGCATCGAACCACTCCACGTGGCGCACGGTGCGCACGGTCGTGACCTCCGTGCGTCGCCCGGTACTTGAGATCGGCAACGTGCCGGGCTGCCGCACCGGTGCCAGCCCGTTGTCCACCTTGAAGCACTACCATGCGGCAGTGCTCCGTGCCGTGGTAACGCCGGAGACCTACAGGCTCGGCGTCATGAAATGCGCGCGGAGTGCTGTCGCGGCCGGGTACCGGCTGCACCTTGTGGTCCAGTGGTGGGACCGGTGGAAGGCCTCCCGTATCGAGAACTTCTTCCGCTCGGTGCTGAAGCGTGGGCAGCCTCGACCCTGGGCGGTGAGCATCGGTAACGAGCAGGAGTTGCACAACCATGGGAGCACCCGCGGGATAACCCCTAGCGCCTACGCGATGATCTGGCGCCGCGTCGAGCCAATCGTCGTCGCACGGGCGCCGCGTGCCGTTCGCGTGGCAGGCGAGATCAGCCCTTGGCACCTGGGCTGGCTCCAACAAGTGCTCGGCCATCGTCTCCGCGGCGTACAGGCGGTTGCCGGCCATCCCTACGCGTTCTCCCACACGTTCACTCCCCACATGTTCGGCACCCTCGCGCGTAGGCACCGGCTGCCGTACTGGTTCGACGAGGGCTATAGGCTGCGCGGCGTCTGGAAGCCACACTACAGCCGTACGGCGCGCAAGCTCGCCGGGGCGGCGGTCCTCGGCGCGTGGCTGGCTTAGGGCGTCCTTGACGCACTGACAACCTAGCGTCCAGCAGGCGCACATGGTCTGTCCCAAAACGGATGTTCCATATGTCCATTCGTAGTAGGCGCGCGGCGAGCGATCGAGGACAATTCGCCCGATCGAGGACAATTCGCCCTATAGACTTTGGCCGTGCTCGAGCCAGGCGATCCCGCCCCGGATTTCACGCTCGCCGACCAGGACGGCACCGAGGTCTCGCTATCGGGATTGCGCGGCACGACCGTCGTCCTCTATTTTTATCCCAAGGCGGACACCCCGGGCTGTACGACCCAGGCCTGCGGCGTCCGCGATCATCGCGGCGACTACGAGCAGGCGGACGCGGTCGTGTTGGGTGTCTCGCCCGACCCGGTTCGACGCCTGGCCCGGTTCGACGGCAAGTACGACCTAGGCTTCCCGCTGCTGGCCGACGAGGACCATGCGGTCGCCGAGGACTACGGGGTGTGGGTGCAGAAGTCGAAGTACGGCCGCAACTACATGGGCATGGAGCGCTCGACGTTCGTGATCGGTCCCGACGGCGTGATCAAGCAGATCTTCCGCCAGGTCAAGCCCGCCCAGCACGATGAGCTCGTGCTGGGGGCACTGCGAGGCGGCGCGACGTCCTGACGGGTCTATCTGGGCCGCGCCCGCGGCGGCTTTCGTTCAAACCAGCCGACCACAGCCACAACGGGTAGTGCGATCCCGGCGATGAACAGCATGACGAGAGCGGCGGGCCCCAACGCAATACCGACCACGAACAGCGTCGGAATCAGCAGTACGGAGAAGAGCGCGAAGATGATGATCTTGGCCGCTAGCTGCACGGCAAATCACCTCCTTGACTGCTTTGGGTGAGCAACACCCACACGGTACGCTCGCCTGGCGCGCACGGCATCCGTTTAACTGCGTAGTCCCCTTGCCAGCCACTACTGGTCCCGCGACCGAGTCCGGATGCTGGGCGACCCGCAGGTCTGAGCGCTACTGCAGGCCCTCGCGCGCTTCGCGCACGAGCGTCACGGCCTCGGGGAACACCCTGGCCATCACCGAACGGAGCTGCTCGGCCTGCTGATCGATCGTGCCCTGGATGTTGGCGCGGTTCATCGCCGCCACGGTGAGATCGACCGCGAGCTTGATCGCGTTGTCGGCCCAGGCCAGCTTCTGAGCACCCTGCATCTGCTCGGCGAACTCGCCCAGACGGCGCTGGAGCTCGTCGGGGTCGCCGAATAGTCCGCCGAAGCCACTTCCTTCCATAACGCCTATGGTAGCCACCAGCGAACCTCGGTCACGTTTGCCTCCGGGCGAGCACCGCGATCGTCCCGCCCCGCCGGGCGATCCCCGCGATCCCCTCGGCCACCACCGCCACCGGCGCCAGCGGCATCGCGGCCAGCGTAATCGCCAGGTCGCGTGACTGCAGGGGCGCGTTGCGCTTGAGTACGTTGTAGAGGTAGGAGGGGCGGTCGGTCACTCGATTGACCACCGACTGCCACATCCCGAAGGAGTTGTGCTCGAGCAGCAGGTGATGGGTCGCGCTGACAGCGAAGCCGTGCATCTGCAGGAGAGCGGTCAGGCCAGGCGGCGTGAAGTGCAGGCGGTGGCGCGGCACGTCGAGGTGGTACCACCGCTGTGCCCCGACCCGCGCCTGCACGCTGGCCAGGTTGGGCACCCCGACCAGCACCCAGCCTCCCGGCCTGAGCCAGCCGGCGATCTGCTGCACCGCATCGCCGGGGTCGTCGAGATGCTCGAGCACGTGCCACAGAGAAACGAGATCCGTCGAGCCCGGCTCGATCTCCGCCGCTTCGATCGTGGCTCGCTTCACCGGCGCACCGATCGCAGCCGCCGCCTGGACGCCCCGCAACGACGGCTCGACCCCCAGCGCGTCGTAGCCGGCGCGCTGGGCGGCGAGGGCGAAGCGCCCGCGCCCGGCGCCGACGTCGAGCAAGCGGGCGGGCGGTGGCACCGCTCGCGCCAGCAGCCTCAGGCGCTGGCGGTCAAACCCCCGCAGCAGCGGCAGGACAAGCGGATAGAGCCGCGGCTGACCGGCTGCGTAGGCCCCGCTGTCGTGCAGGTCGACCTGACTGTGCCCCACAGTCACGGCCGACCGGCATATATCGCAGCGACGCAGCAGGAACTCGGGCGGACCGTGGTCGGGTTCGGCGGAGGGCACGGTCCGCCAGTCGCGCAGGACCCCTCCGCACGCCGGGCAGGTGGCTGCGGTTTGCACGCGGCGGACCGTACACTCGCCGACGTGTTTGGGTCGACGCCCAATGCGAACGTCCGCCGGGGGATCGAGTTGGCCATCCGTCTCGCGGCCCCCGCGCTCGACCTGATCTTGCTCGTCGAGGACGGGATCTCGCACGTCCTGCACCCCGGAGATCGGGGCTACAGCCTTGCCCGGGTTCCCCACGAGGGCGAATCGGCCCCACGTGGTCTGCACCTCGAGTCCTCGGACAAGCGGCGCTCATCTAGCATGTCAGCGCGATGACCGCGGCCAAGGACACTCTCGCCTACGAGGCACGCCTCCTCCCGCGCCAGTCGATCATCGCCGGCGCGGCCGGCGTGTTGCTGCTCCTGTCGGCGATCCTCCAGTTCACCGGGCCGCATACGTCGATCAACGAGCTGACCCTCGGCCTGATCTACGCCAACAAGCGGCACGTGACCGACATCATCGCCGCCGTGCTCAACGGGTTCGCGCTTCTCTGCGTGGCCGCCACGTTGGTATTCCTGTTCAACGCCACCAATGCCCGCAACCCCGGCGTCCAGACGTACATGCGGGTGCTGGCCGTGACCGGCGCGGTGCTGGCGGCCATCAGCTCGGTGGCCAACACCGTCGTGATCGCAATCAAGGCCCATCAGTTCGTCACCCAGGGAGACCAGACCTACGTACAGGCGAACCATCTGACCAAGTCCACGATCCTCACCGTCCTCCAGTACGGCAACCTGCTCGGCGCGCTGCTGGTCGCGATGTCGCTGGTCCTGATCGGGCTGGGCGCGATGCGGGTCGGCCTGCTGACCAGGTTCATGGGCTATCTGGGCATCTTCTCGGGGATCCTGCTGATCTTCCCGCTCATCCAGGTGCCGGTCGTCGAGGCGTATTGGCTGCTGGCGCTGGCCTATCTGTTCTCAGGTCGCTGGCCCACCGGAGTTCCGCCGGCCTGGCGCAGCGGGCAGGCGGAGAAATGGCCCTCATCGGCCGAAATGCGCGAGGAACGGATCCGCGCCCGCGGCGGTACCCCGCCCCGGGCCAAACCGGCTCCCACGCCCGCCCCCGAGGCGGTCGCGGCGGGAGCGGCCGCCCGCACCCGCGCCTCAACGCCGAAGCGCAAGCGCAAGCGGCGCAAGTAGTTCCCAGGCCCGCCATCTGGCGAGACGATCCGACTCAAGCCGCAAACGGCACGATTCGGACATTCGGCCGCCCAACTATCGGTGATCAGCGCGCATGCCGATGGGATCGCGCAGGCCCAGTTGCGACCACCGTTAGCTCGCCACCCAGTCGCCCGGTTCCGGCGTCACCTCTGTCGGATTGTCCGAGGTGCTGTGGCGAGAAACGCCCCGGCCGAGACTGTCCTGGCCCCCGTTCCACGCCGGGGGCCAGGACTGCGGGGCCCCCTGCGGAGCCGGTAATCGCCCCGGCCGACCGTTCAGCGTCCTGGTGACGCCGTCCATCGATCCGCGCTTGTCCTGCCGCCATGACCGGGGCAGCTTTGATGCCATCGTCAACCTAGAGGAGGGAAGATGGCAACAACTCCTGGTGCTCGGGAGGCTGACGTCGCCCCGGCACCTGATCCCACCGGAGGGCGGTCGGCCGGGTGGACGCCCGCCGACCCGGGCCCGCTCGGACTGGCCGGGTTCGCCGGCACCACGTTCGTGCTCAGCATGGTCAACGCCGGCCTGGTCGGCGCCGGCACCCTAGTCGGCGGTGGACTATTGCCGCTCGTTGCCAGCCTTGCGTTCGCCTATGGTGGAGTGGCTCAGCTACTGGCCGGAATGTGGGAGTTCCGGACGGGGAACACATTCGGTGCCGTGGCGTTCTCGTCCTTCGGCGCATTCTGGATCTCGTTCTTCCTGATCGTCCAGGTAGGTGTGCCGGGGGTGGTTGCGGCGAAGGCGACTGGCGAGCTCTTCAGCGGTTTGGGCCTGTACCTGTGGATGTGGGCGATCTTCACCACCTACATGTTCTTCGCCTCGCTGCGGACCACGGGCGCGGTTGCGCTTGTCTTCCTTCTGCTGGCGGCAACATTCATCGTCCTTGGCATCGGAAATTCCGCGCTGGCCGGGACGACCAGTGTCACCAACAACACGATCAAGATCGGCGGCTGGCTTGGCCTGGCGACGGCCGTCGCGGCCTGGTATGCCTCGTTCGCGGCGGTGATCAACTCGACCTTCGGCCGCACGGTCGCACCGGTGTTCCCGCTGCGGCGTTAGCTGTGAGGGCGAGAACCCCTTAGCAACGGCTACTCGGGTACAACTAGCGAATACAAACCCGCCGTAGCAGCATGATGGCTCGGGCGCCGGCTGTCCCGCCGGCGCCCCGGGCTTCCCGGCTGTGAGACGGAGCCCGTTGGAAGGAGAGGCTTCAATGGCAGACACGGCAACCACACCGGCCGGCGAGGAGTCGCTCGAAGCCAAACTCGAGGCGATGCTCGAAATCGAGAAGTTCGATCCGCCCGAGCAGTTCCGCCAACACGCGCTGCTGAACGATCCCGCGATCTACGAAGAGGCCGAGAAGGACTGGAAGGGGTGGTGGCTGCGGCAGGCCAAGGAGCTCCACTGGTTCAAGGAACCCACGGAGACCGTGGACGAGTCAAACCCTCCGTTCTACAAGTGGTTTCAGGACGGCAAGCTCAACGCCTCGTATAACTGCCTCGACCGCCACGTCGAGGCCGGGAACGGGGATCGGGTCGCGTTCCACTGGCGCGGCGAGGAAGGCGAGCAACGCGACCTCACCTACGCCGACCTGCACCGCGACGTCCAGCGGTTCGCCAACGCACTGAAGGACCTCGGCATCGCCAAGGGCGACATCGTGGGGATCTACCTCCCGATGATCCCCGAGGTCGTCGTCGCCATGCTGGCCTGTGCGCGTATCGGAGCGCCCCACAACGTTGTGTTCGGCGGGTTCTCGGCTGAATCGGTCAAGGAGCGAATGGAGTTCTCCCAGGCCAAGGCGCTGGTCACCGTCGACGGTGCCCGCCGCAAGGGCAAGACGGCGCCGATCAAAGAGCAGGTCGACGCCGTGATGGAAGGACTCGACACCCTCGAACACATCGTCGTCGTCAGGCACGCCAACGCCGAATGCGAGATGAAGGACGGGCGCGACGTCTGGTTCCACGAGGTGATGGAGAAGGCCGATCCGGAATGTCCCGCTGAGGAGCTCGACGCGGAGCATCCGCTCTACGTCCTCTACACCAGCGGCTCGACGGCCAAGCCGAAGGGCGTTCTCCACACAACGGGCGGGTATCTCACCGGAGTCAAGGCCACCCACCGCTGCATCTTCGACATCAAGCCCGAGAAGGACGTGTACTGGTGCGGGGCCGACGTGGGCTGGGTCACCGGCCACTCCTACATCGTCTACGGCCCGATGTGCAACGGGACGACCAGCGTGATGTGGGAGGGAGCGCCCGACTATCCGCACAAGGGCATCTGGTGGGAGATCGCCGAGCACTACGGGGTGACGATCTTCTACACGGCGCCGACGGCGATCCGCGCCTGCATCAAGTGGGGCGCCGAACACGTCACGAAGTTCAACCTCGACAAGCTGCGACTGCTGGGCACGGTCGGCGAGCCGATCAACCCCAAGGCCTGGCTGTGGTACTACACCGTCGTCGGTGGCGAGCGCTGCCCGATCGTCGACACCTGGTGGCAGACCGAGACCGGGGCGATCATGATCTCGCCGCTACCAGGGATCACCGCCACGAAGCCGGGCTCCGCCACGCAGCCGTTCCCGGGGGTAGCCGCCGAGGTGGTCGACGAGCGCGAGGGCAAGCCCGTCGACGGGCAGGGCCTGCTGGTCCTCACCCGACCCTGGCCGGCCATGCTCCGCACGCTGTACAAGGAGGAGGACCGTTTCGTGGAGACGTACTTCGCCAGGTTCGGTCGCGAGACCTACCTGGTCGGGGACGCTGCGCGCAAGGACAGCGACGGCTACCTCTGGATCATCGGGCGGATCGACGATGTGGTCAACGTGTCGGGCCACCGGCTCTCGACCGCCGAGGTCGAGTCCTCGATCGTCTCCTACCAGATGGTGGCCGAAGCGGCGGTGATCGGGCAGAGCGACGACGACACCGGCCAGGCGATCTGCGCCTTTGTCACGCTCCAGGGCGAGACCGAGGGGAGCGAGCAGCTGGTCGAGGACATCCGTGGCCACGTGGCCGATCGAATCGGCAAGTTCGCGCGACCCAAGCGGATCATCTGGGCCGACGATCTGCCCAAGACTCGCAGTGGCAAGATCATGCGCCGGCTGTTGCGCGATATCGCCGAGGGCCGCGCGCTCGGCGACGTGACCACGCTGCGTGACCCCGACGTCATGGCGCAGCTCGAGGGCAAGATCAATGAGGAGCAGGCCGCGGAGGAGTAGGGGTTTGTCAAAAGGGGCGCCCCCTGCGGGGGGCGGCCCTGGTTGTTACAGCGCCAAGCGCCGGCCCAGCTCGGCCACGTGGCGGCGCGCGATCGGGATCGTCTGGCCGTCGGCGAACGCGAGGTCGGCCGTTCCGCCCAGCTGCGGACGGAGTTCGATCGCTTTATACAGGTTGGCGACGAACTGGCGGTGGACCCGCACGAAGCCAAACGGCTCCCAGAGGCGCTCGACGTCGGCCAGCCTGGCGCGCAGCAGGTAACGGCCGTCGGCGGTGACGATGCGAACGAAGTCGCCGTGGGATTGGACGTAGAGGATCGAGCTGCGGGCCAGCAGTCGCGTCGCGCTGCCCCGGACGTTGGCCACCGCCACCAGCTCGCCGTCGGCCACCGGCTGATGCGATCGGCGCTGGGGGTCAGAGCCTCTGTTCTCCATGGCCACGGAGATCCGCTCCAGCGTCTCCTCGATCCGCGCGCGGCTGACCGGTTTGCGGAGGTAATCGAGCGCGTGCAGCTCGAACGCGTCGACGGCGGCGCTCTCGTAGGCACTGACGAACACCACCTGCGGCGGCTGGGCGAAGCGCCGCAGGACGCGCGCCAGCTCGAGGCCGTCGAGGTGGGGCATCCGGACATCGAGGAAGATCGCGTCGTACGCCTGTGCGGAGGCCATGACCAAAGCGTCATGGCCGTCGCCAGCGCACTCGACCCCCTCGACGATCGGCGAGCTGCGCAGTAGCCTCGCGAGGTCGTCGAGCTGCGTGCGCTCGTCGTCGACGGCCAGGATCGTCAACCGGTCGGCGCTCAAACCGACCTCGCCAGCTGCGGCTGGGCGGGCTCGCCGCGCAGGTTGGGGACGGTCATCACCGCCGTCGTACCCGTCCCCACCTGGGACTCAACCCGCAACGCGTAACGATCGCCGAACGTCGCGCGCAGACGGGCATCGACGTTGGACAGTCCGATGCCGCCGCCGGCTCCCGCCAGCAGCGCCGGCACGCGCTCGGGATCGATGCCGCTGCCGTCGTCGGTCACCCGCAGCTCGACGTCGCTCCCGCTGGCCCGCGCGCTGATCTCGACCAGGCCCGTCCCGGCGCGCCGCTCGACGCCGTGGCGCACGGCGTTCTCAACCAGCGGCTGGACCGACATCGCCGGTACGACGACGTCCCGGGTCTCGGGCGGTACGTCGACCTGGACGTGGAGATTGTCGGGGAAGCGCGCCTGCTCGAGACGGAGATAACGCTCGACATGGTCGAGTTCCTCGCCCAGCGTCACGTACGAGCGACCGTCGCGGAACAGGTAGCGGGTGAACTCGGCGAAGTCGATCAGCAGCTCGCGTGCATCCTCGGGCCGTGAGTGGATGTTGCCAGCCACCGCGGCCAGCGCGTTGTAGATGAAGTGCGGGGAGATCTGAGCTCGCAACGCGCGCAGCTCGGCGTGTGCCAGCCGCTCCTCCTGCTCGGCCAGCACCGACAGGGCAACCTGGGCCGACACCAGGCTGGCCGCTTCGGCGACCACGCGCAGCTCGGCCTGCCCGGGCCGTCCGGTCGCCTTGTAAAAGGCGATCAGCGTGCCGACCCGACGGCCCTGCACGGTCAACGGCGCGAGCACGGCCGAGCGCAGCGGGCAGGCCGGATCGGAGGAGATCAGGCGCGGGACGACGTGGAGATGGTCGTCGGGGGTGCGGGCCAGCAGCCGCGAGAGCAGATCGCCGGGCCGCACTTGTTCCCGGCCCTTGCCCTCGATGGCCAGCACCGCCCGGGTGTCTGCCAGCGCGATGGCCGCGGCGCCGGTCAGGGTGCGCAGATGGGGAACCGCCAGTGCCGCCGAACGGGGCGTCAGGCCGCGACGGAGATGGGGAAGCGTCGAGATGGCGGCGTGCAGAGCCGACTGCATGCCGGCCGCCTTGGGCGTCCGCGACGCCTTCGGCACGTGAAAGACCATCCAGGCCACCACAGCTGCCGTGGCGATCCCGGTCCCGACCAGGATACCCATCAGGACGGTCATGATCTGTCGGCTAGAGCTTACCGGCGGGCCCCGCGACCGTCATCCGCGCCGTTAGGGCCGATGGAGATCAGTGGCCATTTTGGCCGCCAATCCCCATCACCCCCCGCTCACGTCACGAGTCTGACGCCGGCGCGCTAGGGCTGCGTTAAGGCGCATCAAGCGGCGTCACGTTGGGGTTAGGATGCCCTGCGTTCGTAGGGGGAAACACATGATTCAAAGGGAGGTAAGGGTTTCCATGACTCGTAGGCAGCGTGTCCTGCTGTCCGCGATGGTCTGCGTCGTCCTCGGTGCGCTGGCACCAGCCGCCTTGGGCAAGACGCACTTCCGTCCGCGGGTAGGCGGGGCACTCGGTCTAATCCCACCGTCAACAAGCAGGGCGTATTTGGCGCCGACGACGTTGCGTCTGGCGCCCTGACTCCGGTCACCTATCACGGCGGCCAGGTGATGACGGGCGGGATTACCGTCCATACGATTTTCTGGGCCCCATCGGGCTTCTCGTTCCAGGGGTCACCCGGAGCCGGAATCCCCACCTATAAAGGGATGGTGCAGGAGCTGTTCACCGATGTTGCCCATGACAGCACCGGAACGAGCGGCGCCGCTTGCACCGCGGGCGCGTGCGACGCGTTCACGGTGTTGCCGCAGTTCGCGCAGGGCTCGACGGACGGAACTCCGTCCCAGTCGGGCGCGTACAGCATCAGTTACAACTCCGGGACCGATTCGATCAACGACACCCACGCGTACCCCGCGACGGGTCAGTGCGCGTCGCCGAACAACGCGACGGGAGCATGTCTGACCGACGCGCAGGTGCAGGCTGAGGTCGATCGCGTGATCCAGTCCACGGGCGGTTCGCGCGGGCTCCACAACCTCTGGTATGTGTTCCTGCCCCCCAACGTGGACGAGTGCATCCTGCCCGGCGTGTGCGGCACCAACGCCTTCGGCGGCTACCACTCGGTGTCCGACGTCGGCCACGGCACCACGGTCTACGCTGTGACGATCGACCCGATCATCGAGGCCGGAGCGATCGCCCAGGGCGCCGACCCGCAGGGCAACCCAGACGCCGAGGTCACGACGGACATCGCCAGCCACGAAACGGTCGAGGCGATGACCGACCCGACCGGCGTCGGTTACCTGGACCCGAACGGGTTCGAGGTGGCCGACAAGTGCGAGTTCGGTCCCCAGCGCGGCACCCCTCTCGGGTTCGCCGGGCCAGACAACTCGCCGTACAACCAGGTCATCAACGGCCACAAGTTCCTCATCCAGGAGATGTGGTCAAACGATGACAATGGTTGCGTTCAGGCGACGTCCAAGACGTCGAACCCGCTGCCATTGCCGCAGGTCTTTCTGAAGCAGTTCAGCCCGTCGGTGAGCGGCAACATTGGGCATGCCACCTCAGGTGTCGGCGTGCGCGTGTCGGTTCTGCGCATGGGCGCCAACGGCAATCCGGTCCAGGTGGCGTCGGGCACCGGCACCACCAGCGCCAGCGGTCACTGGTCGCTGAGCCTGCAGCATCCCGTCGGCGACGACCGTGATGAAATCGACGTCGACTACTCCGGCGCCGGAGCACCGTCGCCCAACCAGCAGGTGATCCTCACCGGCAATGGCGGCAACCCGTTCACCGAGTCGGGCTGGACAGGATGGACGGCGATGGACAACGGGACCGCTGTGACGAACAGCGGTGGTCCGCAGGTGCAGATCGCGCCGTGCTTCCAGACCGGTGTGCTGCAAGCAACGATCAACGGCTCGATGATCACCCCGCCCCACGGCGATGAGGGCCTCGTCGACTTCTGCAGCACGCAGACCGATGTCGCCAGCATCCCGCTGAGCAGCCCGGTCACGGCCGCCAAGGCCCTGACGGTGAGCTCGAACGACAATCGCGCGTTCCAGGACCCGAACCTGACGGCCGTCCCGAACGTGGTCGGCGGTCTGGTCAAGCTGACCGTCCCGGTCGGCGAGCCTGACTCCGTGTCGACATTCCAGAGCCCGCTGATCTTCACGCCGGGCGGTTTCCCGACCTGCTCCGCAGATCTGGAAGGCCGCAGCGTGTCGTGCAGCGGCCTGGTGCCGTCGCACTCGTACACGGTCACCGATGGCGGCAGTCATCGTGCGGCCGCGGCCGACGACACGGGAGCCATCTCGGTGTCGCTGACGGTCCATCGCGGTGACACGGTGTCGCTGTCGAACGGCAGCCGAACGCTCACCACCCTGCATGTGGCGAACCTGCGGGCCAACATCATGGGCGAGCAGACGGTGTTGTCGGGCGGCAGCTGCCAGCCGGACAACTACTATGCCGCGCCGCTGAGCACGGCACAGACCAGCGGTTCGGCAGGAGCACCGTCGGATCTCGTAGGCGGGCCTGCGCTCACCGACGTGATCTGCTCGTCGTCCGGCCATGCGGCCGGCCTGCCGTCGTCCCCGATCATCCAGACGGATGAGCGCAGTGGCGGCAGCACCCAGACCGAGGTGCCCGACATCGAGAACACCTCGCCGCTGGATGCCGAGACGCTGTACGGCACGTTCACCGCGCTGGCACAGTCCGGCCTGCCCGGACCGAACAACTCGGTGACCCCGACCGACAGCACTTCCAAGATCGCGTTGACGATCAGGAAGGCGTCGGGCGGAGACGTCGTGTTCCACGCCAAGAACGTGGATACCGCCAACGGCGTGAACGTCAAGGGGCTGAGGCCGGGCACCTACAACGCGACCTGGGTGATGTCCGACGCCAACGGCGACACGCGCACGGTGACGACGCGGTTCATCGAGCAGCGTGGGCTGAACACGAGCAAATCGCTCAAGGCCAAGGTGACGTGCAAGCTCGTCGCGCACCACAAGATCAAGTGCTCGATCACCTTCAAGTCGAACACGACGAAGGGCAAGCTTCGGGTTGCCCTGGCTCGCGGCGGCAAGGTGGCAGCGCTTGGCCACGGTTCGGTCAGCCACGGCAAGGCGCAGCTCAGGCTGCGTGAGACCCGGCGCGTGACCCGCGGCAGGTGGTCGATGACGCTCGTGTTGACGCGGGCCCACAAGGCCGCGGCAACCGTGAAGCTCGCGCTCCGCGTCAAGTAGGAACGATCACGTAGGCAACACAACACGCCCCCGGGCCGCCACGCGGTCTGGGGGCGTTGTCGTGTGGGGGCGCTACTTCACGGCCTTGCCCGCGGCGGTCTCACCAAACCACCGGCCGCCGAACATCGACACGCCCACGTAATCGGTCTGGCCGGGACCGAAGTCGCCCGAGTACGTGTAGAGCGGGTGCCCGAAGTAGGTGACCTGGAGCTTGCCTTTGGGGAGCTTGATCGTCCCGAGCTTCGACTTCTGGATCCCGGGGCCGGCGACCGGCTTGCCCTTGGTCGTCACCGGCGGCCAGGTCGAGGTGCAGGACTTGATCTTCATGCACACGTCCGTGTTGCGCTTGTCTTTGGTGAACGTGTAGATGGTGCGGCCCTTGGAGTTGACCAGGAGCTTGCCCAGCTGCGTCTTTCTCAGATTGATCTTCGATCCGCTGGTGGCTGCGGACGCGACTCCCGCCGCGACCAGCACGAGAACCCCCGCCATCAGGATGATGCGCTTCATGAAATTACCTCCGGTAGCTGCGGTGTCTACCTGCAGACGCTCCCCGGGGGCGAGAGCTTCCCGTCCGCTGCTCGCGGCGCGCCGCTACGCGCCGGAGGCCAGGGACAGCTTCACGGCCACCTTCGTCCCCTGCGGCCGTACCGCGCCGGCTGACGGGCGCTG
This sequence comes from uncultured Solirubrobacterales bacterium, assembly GCA_963749545.1. Classification (GTDB taxonomy): domain Bacteria; phylum Actinomycetota; class Thermoleophilia; order Solirubrobacterales; family Solirubrobacteraceae; genus Palsa-465. The sequence continues at coordinate 154,677 of CAVVNG010000003.1, read as the reverse complement.
GCCCGACACCTTGAGACGGGCGCCGTGAGGGACGTGGCGCGGCCGATGGACCCGCCCCAAGCGGCAGTGGGCCCGCTTCAGCGCGCGCTTGGCCTGCCCCAGCGTGTCGCCCTTGAGCTTCGGCACGCGGCATCTCAGCGGTTGGGTGTGGAAGGTGCGGTCCAGTCCGGTGGACGATCCGTTGCGGTTGCTGGCCAGAACGCGGTAGTGGTACGTCGTGGCGGGCCTGAGGTTCTTGATGCCGTCGACCACCGAGATCGCGCTGGCCGCAGCCGACAGGGTCACCGACGGCGTCGCGTGCCCGTACGCGGTCGTCAGTCCGTACTGGAAGTGGTAGGCGGTCGGCGCCCCACGAGGATTGACTCTGCCGGTCAGGGTGGCCGTGTTCGACCTCACGCTTATCGGGCCGCCGGTGCTCGAGGCGGGACCCGGGAGGTAGGCGATCGCGAGAGCGGTGAGGTTGGGATCGGTCCACCCGCTGAGCCTGCCGAGCGCGTCATAGGAGAAGGTGGTCGTCATCGAGCCCTCGAGCGTGCTCGACAGGCGTCCGGCGCCGTTGTAGGAGAACGTCTCGAGGCTGAGGGGGCCCTGGGCCGTCGACAGACGCCCCGAGGTGTCATAGGTGAATGAAGCGATCGGTGCATTCCCCGGCCCGGTGACTGCGCTCAGCCTGTGCGGGGCGGCGTAGGCCATCGTGGCGTCCACGGCTGCCCCGTTCTTGGCCAGCGTGACATCGCCGGCGGCGTCGTGCATGTAGGTGAGCGTCCGCGTGGTGGTGATCTGCTCGCTCCAGGTCAGGACGTCCCCGTTGCCGTCGTAGGTGAAGCTCTCCGTCGGGTCCTGTGCGGTCAGAACCGCGACCAGCTTGGTCAGCCGCCCCGAACCGTCATAGGTGAAGGTGCCGGTGTCGGCGCCGCTGTCGGTGAACGAAGTGAGCCGGCCGGTGGCGTTGTAGCCGAAGTTCTGGCGCGTCCCGTTGTCGAGCGCGATCCTCGAGACGCGGCCGCCGGCGTTGTACGACAGGCTCGTCGTACCCGACGGTCCCTTGACTCCGATCAGCCGGCCCGACCCGTCGTAGCTCATGATCCAGTGCGAGCCCTGAAGGCTCACCGATGCGACGACGCCGGTCGGATGGGCGAGGTCGAACACGCCTGCATTCGGGGTGCGCAGGTGCGTCAGGCGACCCTGCGGATCTACCGCGATGGTGTCCACGCCGTTCCCGGCGAGGATGTCGAGCTCGAGCGCGCCCGTGCGCGCGTCGACGAACGCGCTGCCGATATTGGCCTGGCAGTCATCGGCGAATCCCTCTGCCGCCACGGGAAAGCTGAACTCCCCCGTGTACGGGAAGGTGCTGCCCGGGCAGTTCTGCACCGGTTCGGCCACGCCCCAAGCGCTCGGCGCCCAGACGCCACACCCCGACAGCGCCACGGCGAGTGAAGCGGCGTATCTCCGCGCCGGACCCATCCCCATGGACGGAGCTTAACCGGCGGGACTCAGGTTTGCGCGCCGGCCCGTGTGTGCGTGCGCATCTCCGAGAGGATCCGCTCGAGCCGGGGCTCGGTCACGGTGTCGACGTGCTTCATGGCCTCGGCCACCACCGGATGGACGGTGGCGATCTGGGCGTGCATCTCGCGGGCGACCGCGCGGTAGCTCGGGTGCCCCTCGCGTCCAGACCGCAGCTCGATCAGCTGCATGGCCTCCCGCGCGTTGAGGTCGAGGATGTAGCGGATCCGGTAGCCCAGGCAAAGCGCGTACGGCGCCGCGGTTGCCATCCCGGCATCGACGAGACGGTCGTATTCGCGGTGCGAGACATCGAGCGCGCGGCGATAGTCCTCGCCACAGCCTGCGAGATCGACCTGCTCCGGTACGCCCGCACCAAGATCGGGCGTCAGCGTCTGCCACTGCACGGTCAGCATCCGGTGTCGTTGCAGGTCGCGGAACGCACCGTAGTCGGAGACGATCTCAAACCGGTAGCGCACCGACTCAAAGCCGCGGCCGGGGCGGTAGCGACGGTTGGCGCGGTCGCCGACCAGGTCGGCGAGCAGCCCGGCCCGCTGTTCCTCGGACAGCGTGGCGAGCGCCTCGCGAATCCCATCCTCTGAGGCCGCGCTGGCCTCGAACATCAGTGCCGTGAGCAGGTCATCCTCGTCACCATGCACGGCCAGGAGCCTGACCGATGGTCCGCTGAGCGCCGTCTCCTCGCATTCCAGCCCCAGGCGTCGGGCCCAGCGCTCGCCGGCGGTCACGCGTGACTCGAGGTATGAGATCCAGGCGCCGCCCCGGTCCGGGCGCTCCACCCGAGCCACGAAGCTGGGGATCACCGCCCTGATCTCGTCAAGGATCATCCGGCCATAGTCGCGCGCCTCGGGGAGCGGGTGGGCCAGCAGGTGCAGCACGAGCTGCTCATAGGTCTGACCGCTGGCGAAGATCCCCATGTGCGACAGCGAGCTGGCGGGGAGCAGGCCCCGCAGCAGATCCAGCGCCTTGGCCTTGATCGCGCGAGCGTGAGCGGCCGGGGCCTCGTCGGCCCCGCGCGGGAACTCGTCGGCCGCCCACGCGGTCACCCGGGGAAGCGCGCCCGAGTAGATCGAGAACAGCTCGTCCATCGCTTTGGCGTAGGGCGGCCCGAGCTCGGCGTCGCGGTAATAGCGGTACCCACCCGGCGGGTCGGGCATCGGCGCGTCGTAGGCGATGTAGCGAGTCGACTGTTCCAGATAGGCACCGAGGCGCGGGCGTTGGAGGATCTTGGTCACGACGTTCGACACCCACTCGCAGGCGAGGTGAGCGCCACCGAGCTGCGCCACCGAGTCGTCGCCGTAGCCGACGAAGATCCGCTCATACAGAGCGGCGGCGCGCTCCCCCTCGCTTCCGTCCCAGCCCGCGCCGACGGCCGGGACATCGTCCGCGAACTCCTCGAGAAACAGCCGCCGCAGCGTCCCGGGGTAGCGCGAGTAGCGGGCAAAGAGCGCGCCCTTGACCGTTTCGGGCAGGTTCACCAGTGCGAACACCGGGCGGTCGAGGTTGGTGAAGTGGGCGCTCAGACGCTCCCGTTCGCCGTCGGTGAAGCTCTCGACCGGATAGTGCACGGACGGCTGATCGTAGCGGGGAGCGCGGAGGGCTCGGGAGGGTGGCGGTCGCTCCAAGACGACGCCGCCAACGCGCGTTGGCGGCCTCAGAACAGCCCGGGCAGGGCGTTGCCCGCGTGTGCGGCCAGGTCGAACAGAGGCGAGGGGAAGATGCCGAAGAAGATGCTGGCGGCGGCGAACAGGCCGGCGACGAACGTGACCTCGGGTTGGCCGAGTGCGTCCCGCACCCGCGAGACCGACGGTGCTGAGGATGCGGGGGGTTCGACCTCGTCGGCCTCGGGCGAGCCGCCGGCGATCGGGGCTAGCGAGGCGCCACCCGCCGGCGCCGGAGCGCCGCGCGGCGTCATCCACATCGCCGCCACCACGCGCAGGTAGTACCCGAGCGAGATCATCGAGCCGATCACCAGCACGATGGCCAGCCACGTGTAGTCGCCGTCGACGAGGGCGTGGATGAGCTGGAACTTCCCGATGAAGCCGACGGTGCCAGGGATCCCGGCCAGGGCCAGCATCGCGATGGTCAGCGGCACAGCGAGCCACGGCTTCGCCGCGCCGAGTCCCGCCAGACCGGCGATGTCATCGCCCTTGCCGGCGCGCTCCTGGGCGACGATCACCGCGAACGCGGCCATGTTCATGGCCAGGTAGACGCACAGGTAGAGCACGGTGGCCTCGACGCCCAGCTGCGTGCCGACGATCACGCCGCTGAGAATGTAGCCGGCCTGGGCCACGCCCGAGTATCCGAGCATCCGCTTCATCGACGACTGGCCGAGAGCCCCGACGTTGCCGACGATGATCGTGATCGCCGCCAGCGCGGCCAGCATCGGCGCCCAGCTGTCCTGGGCGCCGATCACGGCGACGTCGAAGAAGCGGATGAATGCGCCCAGAGCGGCGGCCTTGGTGGCCGTGGCCATGAATCCGGTGATCGGGGTGGGGGCGCCCTCATAGACGTCCGGCGTCCACTGGTGGAACGGGGCGATCGAGGCCTTGAAGGCGAAGCCGACGATCACCAGTCCGATCCCGGTCAGCAGCAGCACGTCGGAGCTGAGGCTGCCCGACGAGACCTGGGCGATGCGGGCGTAGTCGGTCGAGCCGCTGGCGCCATAGACCAGGGCCAGCCCGTACACAAGCGTGGCCGACCCGACTGAGCCGATGATCAGGTATTTGAGCCCCGATTCCAGCGAGCCCTCGCGTCGCATGTTGCTCGCGCACAGCACGTACAGCGGGATCGACAGGAGCTCGATGCCGACGAACAGGGTGACCAGGTTCTGGGCGGAGACGAACACCCCCATGCCCATCACGCTGAACAGCAACAGCGAGTGATACTCGCCATGACCGGCCTCTACAGCCGCCGTCTCGCGCCAGGACAACAACACGGCGGCGAAGGCCGAGATCGCGAACAGCAGGTCGAGGATCAGGGCCAGGTCGTCGATCCGCAGCGCATTGGAGATGATCGACCGGTGGTGGTGGAACTGGGAGATCTCGAGGCCGATCGCCACGGCCAGGGTCAGCAGCGTCAGCATCGGGACGACGCGATGGCGGATGACCGCGGGGCGGAACAGGCCGACGAGCAGGACGACAAGTGCCCCGACGGCGAGCGCCGTGAGCGGCGAGAGCGATGCCCAGTCGACGTGCGGTCCCTTGATGTGGGCCAGCGCGATCACCGCGAGGCCACCTGGACGACGGGTGTCAGATTGATCGCCGGGTCGGTATTGACCGTAGGCTGCGAGCGCTTGAGGAAGAACTGCGGATAGAAGGCCAGGACGAGGATCACCGCGACCAGCGGGACAACGGCGAGGGCGTCGTGCCATCCGATCTCGCGCGAGGTGACCCGCGGCCCAACGCGATTGTGCATGGCGCCGATGAACATTCGCAGCGCGTAGACGGCGGCACCAACCACGCCGAGGAAGGCGATGATGGCGATGACCAGCTTGGCGCGGAAGGTACCGAGCAAGATGAGGAACTCGCCGACGAAGTTAGACGAGCCGGGCATGGCCAGCGTGGCCAGTGCGACGATCAGGAACAGCGAGGCCAGGACCGGCGCCCGGAAGGCGATCCCGCCCATGTCGCGCAGATTCTCCGAGCCACCGGCGCGTGCCGCCAGGAAGGCCACGATGAAGAACATCGGCGCGGTGACGATCGCGTGGTTGACCATCTGCAGCAGCGCTCCCTGGGCACCCTGGGGGCGCAGCGAGAAGATTCCGAGCGTGATGAAGCTGAGCTGGGCGACGCTCGAGTAGGCCACAACCAGCCGCGCGTCGGTGGTCGTGAAGGCCAGCGAGGTCCCCCACAGGATCGAGACCAGCGCGATCAGCAGCATCAGCGTCTGGAAGTGCGCCGAGGCATAGGGGAACACGGGCAGGACGATCCGCAGGAACCCGTACGCGGCGACCTTGGACAGGATCCCCGAGAACACGGCCACGACCGGGATCGGCATCGCCTTGTATCCGTCGGCCAGCCAGCCGTGGAAGGGCGCCACCGGCATCTTGACCAGGAAGGCGATCGCGAAGCACAGGAAGATCCAGTTCTGCGAGGTGTGCGAGAGCGGCAGGTGCTGCAGCGAGGAGATCACGAACGTGAGGTTCGTGCCGTGCTGGCTCGATGCCAGCACGCCCGTGGCGATCGCGCCGGCGAGCATGAAGAACGAGCCGACCAGCGTGTAGACGACGAGCTTGGTGGTGGCGCGCACGCGCTCGCCCGTGCCCCACATCCCGACCAGGAAGTAGAACGGGATCAGCATCAGGTCGAAGAAGGCGACGAACAGCGCCAGGTCCTGGGCGCAGAAGGCACCGAGCACTGCGCTCTCGGCGAGACCGAAGAGGAAGTAGAAGGCCTGCGGGCGATCCCAATCGCGGAACGAGGCCCAGAGCAGCGACAGGCTGAACAGGATCGTGGTGATCAGGACCAGGGCCACGTTCAGGCCGTCGAGGCCCAGCTTGTAGTGAATGCCGAGCGCCGAGATCCATACCCGGTCGGTGACGAACTGCAGCCCCGCCTGGCCGGTGTTGAAGCGCGCGATGAACGAGATCGCGATGCCCAGCGTGATCAGACTCCCGATCGCCGCTACGCGTCCCACCAGCGCGCGGGGGAAGAAGGCCGCGAGAAGCGAGATCGCCAGCGGGAGCCAGATGAGGATCGAGAGCGTCATGACGAGGAGATCAGGAAGTAGAGGGCGACGCCGGCGATGCACACGACCATGCCGGCGGCGTAGTAGCGCAGGAAGCCGGTCTGCCAGCGCCGTACCGCGGCCGAGCCGGCGCGCACCAGTCCGACGGTCCCCCCGGTGACGCCGCCGCTGATGACGATCCGCTCCAACACCGAGTCGCAAAGGCGGCCGACCAGGAGGGCGGGCCGCACGATGAGCACGTCGATCGCCTCATCGAAGTACCACTTGTTCCACAGCAGCGTGTACACGGCGCTGAAGCGCTCGCGCAGCTTGCGCGGCGTGCCGGGGCTGACGATGTACAGCCGGTAGGCGATGCCGATCCCTGTGATGGCGATGACGGCGCCGATCAGCAGTCCGAACCACTCCGCCCCTGTGTGAACGTTGATGTGGGCGTAGGCAGAATCGGCAAAGGTCGGGTCGAGGAACCGCTCGACGCTGTCGTCCACGCCGGGAATTTGCAGCACGCCGGCGACGACGGCCAGCACGGCGAGGATCGACATGGCGATCTTCATGGGCATCTCGCGCTCGGCGATGTAGTGGCCCGGACCAGGGAAGCCGACGTCGGTGTCCTCTTCCTCGTGGGTCTGGGGGTTGAAGGGAACCTCGGCGTGGTGGAGGTGGCCCTGCTCGAGCTCCCGGGCCTCGTCGACCGGCGGGCCGAAGAACGTGCGGAAGATCATCCGGAAGGTGTAGATCCCGGTCAGCAGGGCGCCGATGTAGCCGGCGATACCGAGGACGAGAAAGCCGCCGCCGCGGTGATCGACGAAGCCGAGGATGTCGTCCTTCGACAGCCATCCCGAAAAGGGCGGCAGGCCCGACAGGGCCAGGCCGCCCACTAGGAAACAGATGAACGTGAACGGCAGCGCCTTGCGGAAACCGCCCATCCGGTCCAGCGACTGCTCGCCGGCCATGGCGCCGATCACCGAGCCGGCGGACATGAACAGCAGCGCCTTGAAGAACGCATGCGTCATCAGGTGGAACAGCGCGGCCGAGAAGGCGCCGGCGGAGACGCCCATGATCATGTACCCGATCTGGGACATCGTCGAGTAGGCGATCACCCGCTTGAGGTCGGTCTGGACGAGGGCGATGGTGGCGGCAATCAGCAGCGTCAGACAGCCTCCGATCGCGCCCACGTCGCCGACCGTCGGCGCCTGGTCGATGATCGGGTGCATGCGCGCGATCAGGTACACGCCCGCCGTGACCATGGTGGCGGCGTGGATCAGCGCCGACACCGGGGTGGGACCCTCCATGGCGTCGGGAAGCCAGGTGTGGAGCGGTATCTGGGCCGACTTGGCGAACGCCCCCACGAGGATCAGCAGACCGGCCGCCACCAGGTCGGGCTGATCGTGGCTGAACACCAGCGGGATCTCGTGGAAGGTCTTGGTGAAGTCGACCGTCCCGGTGTGCTTGAAGAGGAAGAACGTGCCCAGCACGAGCCCGACGTCGCCGACCACGTTGATGACGAAGGCCTTTACGCCCGCCTTGGTCGCGGTCGTGCGCCGGTACCAGAACGAGATCAGCAGATACGACGCCGCCCCGACGAACGCCCAACCGACGATGAGCAACACGAAGTTGCCGGCCAGGACGAGCAGCAGCATCGAGAAGACGAAGTAGTTCAGGTAGGCGAAGTAGCGGTTGAATCCCTTGTCGGCGGTCACGTAGGTGACCGAGTAGAGGTGAATCAACGTCGAGACGCCCGAGACGACCAGGGCCATGAACACCGACAGGGGGTCGACGTAGATGCTCAGCTTGGCGTCGAGCCCCTCGGTGACGGCGTAGTTCCACAGCGATGAGGTGAAGTGGCGGTCGGCGGGGGCATGGCTGCGCAGGGCGAAAAACATCCCCACCGCGCAGACGAAGGCGAGACCGATGGCCAGCGTGCCGATCCAGCCGGCCGTGCGCCCGGGAAGCCGTGGCCAGCTCAGGCTGAGCACCGTGGTGCCCGCCAGCGGGCAAAGCAGGACCAGCCAGCCCCAGGTCGTCGGACTCATCGCGCCGTCACCCCTGCAGCTCGTTCAGCTCATCGACGTCGATTGGCAGGCGGCGGCGGTACAGAGCCACGATCAGCCCCAGGCCGATCGTCACCTCGGCCGCCGCCACGACCATCACGATCAACGCGAACACCTGCCCGTCCTCGCCGCCCCACATGCGCGAGAAGGCGATCAGGGCCAGGTTGGCCGCGTTCAGCATCAACTCGAGGCACAACAGGATGACGAGCGGGTTGCGCCGCGTGAGCACGCCGGCAGCGCCAATGCAGAAGATCAGCGCGGAAACCGTGAGGTACCAGCCGATGGCCATCGGCGACTACCAGCCTCCGCCCTGGGTTGGCTGGGGTTCGACGTCGGGCTCGACCACCCGCGTGCCGGCCGCCTCGGCCATGGTTCCCGTGTAGACGGGGCGCGGGACAGCCGGGGCGAACTCATCGCGCGCCGGCGGCTCGAGTCCGCGCCGCCGGCGCGCGAGCACAACGGCGCCGATCGCGGCCACGAGCAGCAGCAGCGAGGCCACCTCGAACGGGAACAGGTACTTGGTCAGGAACTGCGTCCCGATCTCTCTGGGGGTACCGAACCCGAGCACGTACGGCGCGCCCTTCTCCGAGATGCCCTTCAGCGCCGAGCCGAGCAGCGCGATGCACAGCTCGATGGCCACGGCGAGTGCGAACAACGGCCCGAGGATGCGCAGCGCTGTCCCCCCGGCCAGTTCCTCGCCGCCGCCCACGTAGGCGACGACGAACACGTAGAGCACCATCACCGCGCCGGCATAGACGACGACCTGGGCGGCGGCCACGAACTCGGCCCGCAGGAGCAGGAACAGAACGGCCAGCGAAACCAGGTGGAAGACGAGCGCCAGCACGCTGTAGAAGGGATTGCGCAGCGTGATGACGCCGATCGCCCCGGCCAGGGCGCCGATCGCGGCGACGAAGAAGACGATCTGGGTCACTCGCCCTCGGTTCGGAGCGGCGTGCGTTCGATCGGCTCGGCCAGCAGCATCTCCTTGGTGAAGATCAGATCCGAGCGGGTGTAGTCGGACATCTCGTAGTCGTGGCCCATGGTGATCGCGTCGAACGGGCAGGCCACCTCGCAGTAGCCGCAGAATATGCACCGGCTGAGGTTGATCTCGTACACGGCGGCATAGCGCTCGCCGGCCGACACGCGGTTCTCGGGTGTGTTCTCGGCCGCCACGACGCGGATGCAGTCGGCCGGACAGGCGGCGGCGCACAACGAGCAGCCGACGCACTTCTCGAGCCCGGTGTCCTCGAAGCGGTGGAGCTTGTGGCGGCCGCGGAAGCGCGGGTACACCGGCGTCTTTTCCTCGGGGTACTGGATCGTCACCGGTCCCTCGACGATCCGCGCGAACGTCGTCTTCAGTCCGCGCAAGGTCTCGCCGAAGGCCCGGTAGGCACCGGCCACCGGTCCGCGGGCCGGCCCGCGGACGACCTCGATTACGTCGGCGCCAGGGTCATATGAGGTGCTCACGCGACCACCACGATTGCTGTGACGAGGAGATTGAGCGTGGCCAGCGGCAACAGGACCTTCCAGCCCAGTGACATCAGCTGGTCATAGCGAAGGCGGGGCAGAGTGGCGCGGATCCAGATGAAGAAGGTGATGAACAGGAACATCTTGATGAGGACGACGAACGGATCCACCCAGCCCGGGGGATGGATCCCGAACGGGAGCAGCCAGCCGCCGAAGAAGACCGTGACGGCGATGCCGGAGACGACGAACATGTTCATGTACTCCGAGAACAGGTAGGCCACGAACGGCGTTCCACCGTACTCGGTGAAGTAGCCGCCGACGAGCTCCGCGTCGGCCTCGACGAGGTCGAATGGGGCGCGGTTGGTCTCGGCGAACGACGCCACCATGAAGATCAGGAAACCGACGATCTGGGGGATGAAGTACCACATGCCGGCCTGGGCGTGGACGATCCCCGTGAGCGACAACGTCTGTGCGGTGATGACCACACCGACGAGCGAGAGTCCCTGCGAGACCTCGTAGGAGATCAGCTGGGCGGCCCCGCGCATCGCCCCCAGGAACGAGTACTTGGAGCCCGACGCCCAGCCGCCGAGCATGATCCCGTAGAAGGAGATCCCGGCGAGCGCGAAGACGTACAGCGGTCCGATCGAGACGTCGATCCCGTACAGCCCGACGGGCGTGCCGAAGATGTGCTGGACATCGCCGAAGGGCACCAGCGCCAGCGCCCCGATCGCCGTGGTGATGGCAATCGCCGGCGCGATCCGGTACAGGTAGCCAACCGAGGTCGTGGGTCGGAAGGGCTCCTTGACGGCGAACTTGACGATCTCGGCCATCGGCTGGGCGAGCCCGAACGGGCCAACCCGGTTGGGTCCGTAGCGGGACTGGAAGCGGCCCAGGAGCTTGCGCTCGTACACGGTCAGCATCGGCAGGATGGCGAACGCGACGGCGAAGATGACGAGCGCCTTGACGATTTGGATCCACCAGGGCTCGACGTAGAACGGATCGGCGAAGATCGTCATGACTTGGAGATCTCGATCGTCGATGCGGTGAGGGCGTTGGCCGAGTCGGTCTCGATGCCGTCGGCCAGGAAGGCGGTGCCCTCGGGGACGCCGGTCCGCACCGCGGCGCGCGCGTGCAGGCGGGTTGAGTTCTGCGCCACCGTGACGTCGTCCCCGTCGGAGATGTGGAGACGCTCGGCGTCGTCGGGGGACAGCTCGAGCTGCTGGTGGGCGATGACGAAGTGCAGCGCCGGCGAGATTTCCACCTCCGGCGAGGCCCAGATCGGCCGGTAGGTGCCGAGCCGGAAGGCTCCGTTCTGCGGGGCCGCGCCGTTCGTCGTCGGGGTGGCGCTTGGGCTGGAAGTTGCCTCGGGGAGCTTGGCGGCAGCCTCGCGGGCGGGCCACCGCACGCCACGACCGGCGATGTCGTCGAGGGTGAGACCCTCGTAGAACGGGACCGCGGCGGACAGCTGCGTGAACGCCATCCCACTGGTCAGGACCCCAGTGTCGAGCCCGCAGCGCTTGGCGATCTCCGCCAGCACGGACCACCCGGCGCGGATCTGGCCGGCGTGGGCGATGGCCATGCGCAGCCGCTGGAGCCGACCGTCGGGGTGGACGACCGTGCCCTCCTTCTCGGAGTAGGACTCGGCGGGGAAGACGACGTTGGCGTGCTCGCGGATGCCGTCGGTGAGGACGCTGGCGTGGGCGACGACCAGCGCCGCGGAGTGCATCGCGCGCTCCCACATCGCCCGGTCGGGATGATCGCGAACCGGATCGGTGCCGAATAGGTGAAGCGCGGTGACAGTCCCCTCGGCGGCGGCCCGCGCAATCTCGGCCGCGCTGCGTCCGGTGGCGCCGTCGAGGTCGGTGTAGCCGGGCCCGCAGTCCGGGGCGGCACCCGCCTCGCGCAGGCCGCGGCCGTTGGCCCCCGCGGGTACCTCGAGGAGACCTGCGCCGTCGCGATCGGCCAGTCCGAGAGCGTCGGCGAGCTCGAGCAGGTGTGGGAGAGCGTCGGCACCAATCCGCTCGCCCCACACGATCACGATGTCCTCGCCACCGCCGCGGAGCAGCTTGGCCAGCTCGCCGGCGTCGTCGTCCGCGCCTCGGAGCTCGCTCACCAGGCCGGCCAGGAAGGCGGCATCCTCGCCCGGCGCGTAGCGGATCACGCTCTGCGCGCCTGCGTCGAGCGCGCTGGGGCGGGCGGTGGCGACGGCCAGCCGCACGCCGCGGCGGCGAACGCCCTTGCGGATGCGCAGGTCGAAGATCGGCGCATCGTCGAGCGGCTCGCAGCCGACCACGAGGACGGTGTGGGCGAACTCGATGTCGGGCACCGTGGCCTGCAGGGCGGGTCGGGCCAGCGCGCGGGCGAGCCCGACCGGGAGATGTCCGCTCGCGCGCGAATCGATGTCGTGCGACTCGAGCGCCTCGCGCGAGAGCCGCTGGAGCAGGAAGCCCTCCTCGTTGGTGGCCTGACCGCCGACCAACGTGCCCACGCGCCCGCGGTGCCTGGCCAGTCCGCCTGCGACGTCGAGCGCACGCTCCCACGAGACCGTGCGGAGCTCGTCGCCCTCGCGGACGAGCGGGGCGGTGATCCGGTCATCGACGTGCATGGCCTGGTATGCGAAGCGACCCTTGTCGCACAGCCAGCCGTCGTCCACCTCGTCGTTCTCGCGGGCCAGGACCCGCTCGACCTTCTCGTCGCGCACGGTGAAGGTGACGTTGCACTGCGACGGGCACAGGGTGCAGATGCCGCCGGCGTTCTCGATGTCCCACGGCCGGGCCCGGAAGCGGTAGGGCTGCGAGGTCAACGCGCCCACCGGGCAGAGCTCGATGATGTTGCCGCTGAACGGGGCAACGTAGGGGTGGCCGTCGAAGGTGGTGACGAAGGTGTGGGCGCCGCGCTCGGAGAAGATCAGCTGGTAGTCCTCGGCGACCTCCTGCGAGAAGCGGACGCACCGGTAACAGAGGATGCAGCGCTCGCGGTCGATGGCGATCAGCGGCGAGAGCGCCAGCGGCTTCTCGAAGTGGCGCTTGGGGTCGATGAAGCGCGAGCGGCCGAGTCCCCAGCCGAAGGTGATGTCCTGCAGCGGGCACTCGCCGCCCTTATCGCACACCGGGCAGTCGAGCGGGTGGTTGACGAGCAGGAACTCGACCACCGCGTTCTGGGCGTGGCGGACGCGATCGGTCTGGGTGTGCACGACCATGCCGTCCTTGACCGGCGTCGAGCACGAGGTCTGGAGCTTGGGGATGCCCTCGATCTCGACCAGGCACATGCGGCACGCGCCGACCGGATGTCCGAGCTTGGGCTCGTAGCAGAAGTAGGGGATCTCGACGTCGCCAAACTTGGCCGCGTCGACGAGCATCGAGCCTTCGACGGCCTTGATCTCGCGGCCGTCGACGGTCAGCTGGATGATCTTCTCTTGAGGTCGGGGCATGCTGTTGTGTCAGTGCACGGGCATCGGGCCGGCGTACTCATCGGCGACCCCGAGCGGGATCACATCCTCCACGGCGCCGGCGTCGGCGCGCTCGCGCGCGGCCTCGATCTCAGCCTCGAGCTCGTCGCGGAACTTCTCCACCATCGAGCCGATCGGCATCGCCATCGCATCGCCCAGCACGCACAGGCAGTGACCGATGATCTGCTCCTGGACCGAGGCCATGATGTCGAGGTCCATGGGGGTGGCCTCGCCGGACTGGATCCGCTCGAGCATCTTCACGGTCCAGTTGGTGCCCTCGCGGCAGGGCACGCACTTGCCGCACGATTCGTGGGCGTAGAACTTGGCCAGCTTCAACGCCACCTCGAGCACGGTGTGCGAGTCGTCGACGACAATGACCGCCCCCGAGCCGAGCATCGAACCCGCCTTGGCCATCGAATCGAAGTCGTAGGGCACATCGAGATCATCCTTGGTCAGCACCGGCGAGCTCGATCCGCCCGGGAACCAGAACTTGACCTCGCGGCCCTCGAACGGACCGCCGGCGAGCCCGTAGATCAGCTCACGCGAGGACATGCCGAGCTCGATCTCGTAGTTGCCCGGGCGTTGCACATCGCCGGACACCGACACGAGCTTGGTGCCGGTGGAGTTCGTGGTCCCGAGCTTGGCGTAGTCCTGGCCCCCGAGCCGGATGATCGACGGCACGGTGGCCAGCGTCTCGACGTTGTTGATCAACGTCGGTCCGTTGTAGAGGCCCTCGATGGCCGGGAAGGGCGGCTTCAGGCGCGGGTTGCCGCGCTTGCCCTCGAGCGAGTCGAGCAGCCCGGTCTCCTCGCCGCAGATGTAGGCACCGGCCCCGCGGTGGAGCACGAGCTTGAGCGAGTGGTCTGAGTCCAGGATGTTCTGGCCGAGCAGACCAGCGCCCTGAGCCTCGGCGATGGCGGCCTCGAGGATGTCGGCCTGGAGCGCATACTCGCCGCGGATGTAGAGGAACGCACGGCCGATCTCCGCCGCCCACGTGGCGATGATGATCCCCTCGATCAGCATGTGCGGGTTCTTCTGCATGATCTCGCGGTCCTTGAAGGTCCCCGGCTCGGACTCGTCGGCGTTGCAGACCAGGTATTTGTCCATGTCGCCGTGGGGCAGGAACGACGCCTTGCGCCCCATCGGGAAACCGGCGCCACCGCGGCCGCGGATCTCCGAGTCCATGAGGTTCTGCAAGACGTCCTCGCGGCTCATGCCGAGCGCCTTGCGCAGCGCCTCGTAGCCGCCCCGGCGCCGATAGACCTCGAGCGTGTTCAACCCGGGTTCGTCGATGCGATCGAACAACAGCAATGTCATTGCTCATCCTCCTGGTCGGCGGCGCCCCTGACCCGAGGGTCGACACAGCGGCGATAGCGCAGCTGCTTGTGCTCGAGCACAGGGCGGCCCGCCTCGAGATCCTCGACGATCTGCCGCGCATCGTCGGTGTTCAGTGGGCCCACGTACTCGCCGTTGACCGACGCCATGGGGGCGATGTCGCACGCGCCCATACACTCGAACGAGCGGACGTTGACGCTGTCCGTGGCCGCCTCCTGCATGGCCGCGAAGAAGTCGTCGGCGCCGCGTAGGGAGCACGAGATATTGGTGCACACATACACGTCGTTGGGCGGCTTGGGCACGGTCGAGAACATGTCGTAGAAGGTCGCCACCGAGCTCAGGTAGGCCGGCGTCACGCGCATCACCGCCGCGACCTGGTCGATCGCCTCGGGCGAGCACCAGCCGTAAAGGCGCTGCGCCGCGTGCAGCGCGGGGATCGCCGCCGAGTGGCGGTCCGGGTACTTGGCCATGGCCCTGACGATCGTCTCGCGCAGCTCGTCGGGGACCGGCGTGGTGGCGGGGTCGGGGACTTCGGCCGGCGGCTTGCTCAGGTCGGCCGCCTCGTCCCAGCCCGGGACGCGCGAGCCATGCCCGAACCGCGGGGGGCGGGACGTGGCGCTCATCGGTCGATGCCTCCGAGGATCGGATCCAGGCAGGCCAGGGTCGCGATCAGGTCGGCGATGTATCCGTCCCTGACCATATGCGACAGGGCCTGGAGGTTGACGAAGCTCGGGTCGCGCATGTGGACGCGGGCCGGTTTGGCCGAGCCGTCGGCGCGGACGAAGCAGGCCAGCTCGCCCCGCGGTCCCTCGATCGGGTAGTAGACCTCGCCGGGAGGCACACGGAAGCCCTCGGTGACCAGCTTGAAATGGTGGATCAGCGCCTCCATGCTGGTGGCCAGCTCGTGGCGCGGGGGCAGGGCGATCTTGCGATCGGACGTGATGTGAGGTCCCTCGGGCAGGCCGTCGAGTGCCTGTTCGATGATCTTGACCGACTCGTAGAACTCGGCCTGGCGCACGCGATAGCGGTCGTAGTTGTCGCCCACCGTGCCCACGGGGATCTTGAAGTCGAAGTGGTCATAGCTCGAGTAGGGCCGGGCCTTCCGGAGGTCCCACGGGTGGCCGGTGGCGCGCAGCAGCGGTCCGGTGACGCCGAGCTTGAGCATCGTGTCCTGGTCGACGATGCCGGTCCCGCGGAGACGCTCGAGGACGATCTCGTTCTTCTCCAGCAGGTCGGCGTACTGGTCGGCGCGCCCCGGCATTTCCTTGACGAACGCCCGCAGCTTCTCGGCGAACCCGACGGGGATGTCCTCGAACACGCCGCCGATCTGGAAGTAGCGCGTGTGCATCCGCTGCCCGGAGGACATCTCGAACAGGTCGAGCACCGTCTCACGCTCGCGGAAGCAGTACCAGAACATTGAGATCGCGCCGAGGTCCAGCGCGCTCGTGCCCAGCCACACGAGATGGGACATGATTCGGTTGAGCTCGAGGTGGATGACCCGCAGGTACTGCGCCCGCGGCGGCACCTCGACGTCGAGCAGAGTCTCGACCGCCCCACAGAAGGCCATCGCGTTGAAGTAGTAGGCGAGATAGTCCATCCGCTCGATGACGGGGATGACCTTCCAGTAGGACTTGGTCTCAGCCGTCTTCTCGATCCCGGTGTGGACGTAGCCGATGATCGGCCGGATATCACGCACCACCTCGCCCTCGAGCGTGGCCAGCAGACGCAGGACCCCGTGGGTGGCCGGGTGGTGGGGACCGATGTTGAGCGTGAGCAGCTCGTGGGTCTCCTCGCCGGCCGGTTCACTGGCCAGCGTGATCGACTCTTCGCGGCGCCGGTAGTCCTCGGTGGCGCTCACATCCACTTCCCGTAGTTCTGTTGCTCGTTGTAGGTGAACAGCACCGGCTCGCCGCCGGTGGGGAAGTCACGCCGCTGCGGATGGCCCTCGTAATCCTCGGGCATGAGGATCCTGCGCAGGTCAGCGTGGCCCACGAACACGACGCCGAACATGTCGTAGACCTCGCGCTCGGGGAAGTCGGCGCCCGGGAACAGCTCCATCACCGAGGGTACGTTGGGCGCCGTGGTGGGCACGCGGGCCTTGACCGTGATGCGATCGACCCGCTGCATGTCGAGCAGCTCGTAGAGCACGCCGAGCCGGGGCTCATCAGGGTAGTAGTCGACGCCGTGGAGGCTGGCGAGGAAGTTGTAGCCCTTGGCGTGGAGGTGCTCGAGCACGACGCGGACCCGGCTGGGGTTGATGATCAGCGTGGCCCGACCCCGCTGAAAGTGGGTGTCGAGGATCGACTCGCTATCGGTGTCGCGCAGCTCCTGGGCGGTGAGCTCCAGGCCGGTGGCGTCAGGCACCTGCGGTGTCCCCGGGCTTGAAGATTTGGACGCCGGCGCCCTCGATGGGCGTCTCACCCTCGACCAGCTCCTCGGTGCCGACCGCGTCGTAGCGCAGGCGCCACCCCTCGCGGTCCGTGCCCTGGATCTTCTCCCGCAGCCGGAGGATGCCGTGCATGAGCGCCTCGGGACGGGGCGGACAGCCGGGGACGTGGACGTCGATGGGCATGAACTTGTCCGAGGCGACGAGCGCGTAGTTGTTGAACACGCCCGTCGAGGAGCAGCATGCGCCCATCGAGATCGCCCACTTGGGCTCGAGCATCTGGTCGTAGAGGCGTCGGATGATCGGCGCCATCTTGATCGACACCCGCCCGGAGAGGATGATCAGGTCGGCCTGGCGGGGCGAGGCGCGCAGCGCTTCGAAGCCGAAGCGCGCCAGGTCGACGCGGGCGCCGACGATCGACATCATCTCGATGGCGCAGCAGGCAAGGCCGAAGGTCAGCGGGTAGATGGAGTTGCCCTGGGCCCAGGCGACGGCCCGGTCCATCGTCGTGGTCAGCACCCGCTCCTCCACGTAGGCCTTGAGCTGCTCGTCGTCGAGATCGCCGCGCAGCATGTCCTGGGCGCGGAGCTGGCGGACACGGAAGTCGGAAGGGGATGTGTGGGCGCTGACGGGCTCGCGCTTTATTTCCATGCCAGCGCTCCCCGGCGCCACACGTAAACGAAGGCGATCATGAGAAGCGCGACGAAAACGACCGTCTCGCTCAGCGCGAAGGTGCCGAAGGACCGCAGCTGCACGGCGATCGGGTAGAGGAAGATCACCTCGATATCGAACAAGATGAACAGCATCGCGATCAGGTAGAAGCTGATCCCGAAGCGGAAATTGCGCTGGATCTCCGATGGCAAGCCGCACTCATAGGGGGCCTGCTTGGAGCGGTTGGGGCGCCGCTGGCCGAGGAAAAGGTTGAGAACCGAGAACGTTGCTCCGATCAGACCGCCGAGGATGAGGAAGACGAGGGCTGGGAAATACGTATGGAGCATTTATTGAAGTCTTATAGCACCGCGACCGGGTAGCTTGTAACAACGTGTTACTTAGTGCGAAATGCGGCTATGTTCGGCGGCAATATCACGCGGTCGCAACTTACCCGCCAGCGCCCCGCACTACCAATGCTTTTCTGCGGTTTTTAGGGTGAAGGACGTCCACCTAGTTGTCGGCATCGCCTCGATCGTCCTGAATGCGGCAGCTGGACTGTGGGGGGCCTGGCGCTGGTGGCGCGTGGAGTCGAGCGCAGGCTTCTGGCCGCTGCTGCGCGCGGGTCAGGTCGCGGTCGTGGTGGAGGTCGCGCTCGGGGGCGTACTGGTGCTGATCGGGCACAAGCCGCCCAGCCTGCATCTGATCTACGGCCTGCTGCCCCTGCTCGTCTCGTTCATCGCCGAGCAGCTCCGTCTGGCCTCGGCCCAGATGGTCCTCGATTCCCGGGGCTACGAGTCGACGGCCGAGGTGGCGAAGCTGCCCGACGAGGAGCAGAAGGCGCTCGTGACGTCGATCGTCCAGCGCGAGATGGGCGTGATGGCGATCGCCGCGCTGGTCGTCGTCGTTCTGCTCGTGCGGGCGGCGGGGACGGCCGGCTAGATTCGCTTCGCCCTCGCGCCCGCTGCTGGAGATTTGCCGTCATATTGACAAGGAGGCTCCAGCAGACCCCCCCGGGGGACGCGTCAGTCCTCTGCCAGGGGCACGGCGCGGTAGCGCCCCGCGTACCAGAGCAGCGGATCGCCGCCGCCGAGGCCGAGGTCGATGACCTCGCCGATGGCGATCGTGTGGTCGCCGCCGGCGATCAGCTCCCGCAGCTCGCACGCCGCCCAAGCCACGGCGCCCGAGATGACCGGCAGCCCGTGCTCGAAACGATGCTCGACCACATCGAGCTTCTCCGCCTCGGGCAGCTTTGACGCGAACACGCCGGCCAGGTGCTCCTGGCCCGCGCTGAGGATGCTGACGGCAAAGCGCCCGGCATCGCGAACGATCGGCAGCGTGCGCGCCTGGTTGGCAAAACACACCAGCGCCAGCAGGGGGTCGAGCGAGAGCGAGCAGATCGCGTTGGCGGTCATGCCGCCGGTGCCCGTCGGGCCGGCGCTGGTGATTACCGCCACGCCGGTGGCGAACCGGCCGAACACCTCGCGGAACAGTTCGGGATCTGGATCGGCCCCCATGGCCGGGTGGTTATACCGCCTGGGTGGTGAGCAACGAACGGAGGATCGAGGGCGCGCGCCGCGGAGCGAGGATCCGGTGGCCCTGCGCGGCGAGGGGAGGGATCCCGCCGCCCCGCGCCGCGAAGGGAGGATCCCGCCGCCCCGCGCCGAACCTTGACGTATCCCCGGCGCCGGCTACGAGACGTCGCTCATAAACGTTAATCGCGATCGTCCTCCCACGGCGGCAACCAGAAGGGGGCCGGCGCCGGGGCCGGTCAGCCTTGCCCGGCGCGCCGCATCAGGTTCCGACGCTCAGGGTGCCGTACGCCCCGAGCGCTTGATCGGAGAGCAGCGTGGAGGCCATCGAGTAATCCCCGGGCGCCAGATCGACGGCCAGTTCGGCCGCGTGGCCGGGCGCAATCGGCTGGGTCGACGCGATCGCCTGGCCGTTTTGCGAGATAGACAGGTTGTGGGTCAGCGAGCCGTTGTTGCGGACGATGATCAGCAGGTAGCCGGTCGTGGCGTGGATGTCCTCGGGGTTCAGGCGGTATTCGGTGAGCGAGAGATCGAGCTTCCTGCTGGCGCTGGCCGTCTGCGTGTGCGAGCAGCCGGTGAGCAGCCCAGCCAACACGACCACGAGCGCGACCATCGATGTGCGAAGCCCTGACATCCGATCCCGATTATGATCTCGGCCTCGCATGAACCGGCCGCTCAGGGTCCTTCTCATCTCGAGTGCAACGACCGCGGTCGCAGTATTTGCTGCTGCGTGCGGGACGATGAAGATCAGCGTCCCCGAGTCCCAGCAACAGCTGCACCGCGGAGCCGTCCTGTTCTCACAGCGCTGCTCTGGCTGCCACACCCTGTCCTACGCGGCCACCCAAGGCTCGGCGTCAAACCCCCGCAGTGCCGAGATCACCAATGGGCCGAACTTCAACGTGCACTGCGAGCGCCCCGTCGATCGCGTCCTCTACGCAATCGAGAACGGTGGGTTCTCGGGAGCGATCATGCCCCAGAACGTGGTGGTCGGCAAGGATGCGCGCGACGTGGCGATGTTCGTCGCCACCTACGCCGGACGGCAGGCGATCAACCCTCCGGGCGTCACGCCGTGCATCGCCCAACCCGTGGGGACGCTGACCCGGCCGGCGCCGACAGCTTCGAATCCCACCGCCAGCAGCACTTCGGGGAAGAAAACGAAGTCAACCTCGTAGCCAGGGCGCGCTCGTGCTCGACCTCAGGCTGATCCGTCGCGACCCGGACGCCGTGCGTGCGGCGCTGGCCCGTCGAGGATCGGATGCCGCCGAGGCCGTCGACCGCGTGCTCGAGCTCGACCGCAGCTGGCGCGCGCTGACCGCGGAGGCGGAGGAGCTGCGGGCCGAGCAGAACCGCGCCAGCCGCGGGCGCCAGGGGCCGCCGACCCCCGAGGAGCGCGAACAGCTGGCCGCACTGGCCGCCCGGGGGCGCGAGCTCAGCGATCAGGAGGCCGCGGTTCGCTCCGAGCTCGACACGGCGCTGGCGGGACTGCCCAATCTCCCCGCCCCCGATGCGCCCGACGAGGACACCGTCCTGCGTGAGGTCGGTCAGGCGGGCGCCACCGGCCTCGACCATCTGGAGCTGGCCGGACCACGCATCGACATGGAGCGGGCGGCGCGGATGTCGGGTTCGCGGTTCGCGTATTTGCTGGGCGATCTCGTGATGCTCGAGCTGGCGCTGGTGCGCTTCGCGCTCGAGCGCGTGCGGGCCGAGGGCTTCGAACCGGTGATCCCGCCGGTTCTCGTGCGCGAGCAGGCGTTGTACGGCACCGGCTTCCTTCCCGACACCGAGCAGCAGATCTACCGGCTGGGCGACGATGACCTGTACCTGGTCGGGACCTCGGAGGTCGCACTGGCATCTCTGCACCGCGATGAGATCCTCGGCGCCGACGAGCTGCCGCGCCTCTACGCGGGGTTCTCGACCTGCTTCCGGCGCGAGGCGGGAGCCGCCGGCAAGGACACCCGCGGCATCTTCCGCGTCCATCAGTTCGACAAGGTCGAGATGTTCAGTTTCGTGGAGCCGGAGCAGAGCGCGGCCGAGCACGAACGACTGCTGGCGATCGAGGAGTCAATCCTCCAGGAGCTCGAGATCCCCTACCGCGTGGTGGCGATCGCGGTCGATGATCTCGGCGCCTCGGCGGCCAAGAAATACGACTGCGAGGCGTGGCTCCCGGGTCAGGAGCGTTATCGCGAGCTCACGTCGTGCTCCAACACGACCGACTTCCAGGCCCGGCGGCTTGACATCCGATACCGCGCCGGCGAGGGCCGGCCGGCGCATGTGCACACGCTCAACGGAACCGCGGTGGCGGTCGGACGGACGATCATCGCGCTGCTGGAGAACGGGCAGCGCGAGGACCGGACGGTGGCACTGCCGCGCGCACTCGTGCCCTACGGCGTCCCCGAGGTTCTGCCGGCGGCCGAGTAGCCGGTTCTGGGCCGAGCCGTGCTCCGGGGCTGGTTCTGGGCCAGCAGCCGCGGGGCTAGGTCTGGACGGGGCGCCTGCGGGGCTAGTTCTGGACCAGGCGCAGCCCAGGGGGTGGTGCCGCGTCGAGGACGATCAGGGCGGCGGCGGGTGGACCGCACGCGCCGATGCGAACTCGCATCCGGACACCGAAGGTGTTCCAGGGCCGCACGAAGGTGTGGCTGGGCGCCTCGCTGGACATCGCGTCGGCGACGGCGGCGGCGAAGGAGCTAATTCCCGCCGCCTCGGCGTCGGCGGGGACGAGGAGCTGCGACACCGGCTGGTCGATCGCCTCCTCCTCGTTGACCCCAAGGATCCGCTCGGCGTTGACCGACACGGCCTGGACGAGAAGTTGGGAGTCGACGACCAGGAATGAGTCATCCGGGTTGGGGGCAACGTCGGCGCGGGTCTCGAGCAGAAGACCGAGACCGCATGAACCACAGACCCGAGCGTGGGGCGGCGGAGGGCCGTCGGAGATGGACGGGGCCGCGCAGTGCCCACAGAACCAGGCGTACTCGACCGCCGGCTCCGTAGTCGACTGCACCAGCCTTAGCGCTGGCCTTTGGCTTGGCTCCATCATCCTTTACCTAGCTACCGCCTCGGTTCGTTTGGGAAGCACGCAAATGGAATCACGTCGGGCCGGGGTAGATCTGTCGCATATTTCGCACGCCGTTTGTGCGTATTGGATAACGCGGAAAAGCAAGGATGTCCAGAGCGCCGGACGCATCTGCTGGACATCTGGGCCATCGCCCGTCCATCCCAGGGCCAAAGAGCCCCTCGGCACGGATTGTACAAGCGGAGAGGGGGGGATTCGAACCCCCGAACGAGGTTGACCCCCGTTACGCGATTTCCAGTCGCGCCCGTTCAACCACTCCGGCACCTCTCCGATGGGTCGGGGAAGCGTAGCGTGGGGTGCGGTTTCGGGCGATTCGCGGGCTTGCGGCAGCACTGCCGGGCGCCCGCGGGTGGTCGCGGTCGTAAGGGTCACAATCGCCGGGGCGAGTACGACGTTTTCACCCGGAGTCGGCGGGAGCCACCGTGCCGGCTCCCCCATATTTTGTTGATTTATTAGTTTTTGGTACATCATCACGTCGGGTGGGCCGGATTGGCACACCTGCAACTGCGATCGGCACGGATGGCCGGCAACGTGAATTTCGTGGCCGTCGTCGGGCCGGCGCCCGGCGACCGCGACCCGGTGGCCGGCGACCGAGACCGTGGACCTCCCAGCTCGAGCGATCGACCGCCAGACTGGACTCAGCGACCGATCTTGACCTTCAGCTGCGCCGTGGAGCTGCCACCCGGGTCGCGCACGGTCAGCGTGACGGTGAAGGTGCCGCGCTTGGCGAACCTGTGGCTGACGTGGCGGCCCCTCCCCGTCTTGTGGTCGCCGAAGGTCCAGGCGTACGTCGTCTTGCCACTGACCCTGCTGGCGCTGGCGTCGAACACGACCGACTTGTGGACGCGGGGGTGCTTGGTCTTGACCGAGAACTTCGCCTTCGGGCGGGGCGTGGTGACGCCGCCGGGCTGCTTGCGGTTGGCCGCTGGCGTCTGCTGGTCGCCCGCAGAGTAGAAGGGCTGGCTGGCGCCGGGATGAGCAGCCGAGGCGCGACGTGCGTGCAGGCGCCGCCCGAGGACGACAGGTTGGAGACGTTGGCGATCTCGACGCCTCGGTCATCGCCCCACATGAGAGTGGTGCCGTCGGGCGAGAGGCTGGGGCTGAAGTTGGACGGATTGCTGCTCTGGCCAGCGTTCAGCGCGAGCTTGCACCGCGGGCTGAAGCCGTTGTTCTCGGCGTCGGCGAGGCTCGACGCCGTGTACAGCCAGATGGCGGCATGGTGGGTCCGCGGCGGGACCCAGTTCGCCTGGTCGTCCTCAAACAGTGCGGAGACCCTCCCGTTGCGCGAGATCACGCCCTGAAATCCGGTTCCGGTGGCGCCGGGTTCGTACCATCCCGGGCCGCCGGGCGCCGACTCCGTGCTGCTTACGCCCCACATGGACTGGGTTCCAAACGTGTTGCCGGAGTGGGAGACCGTGAAGTGCGTGTTGTCGATCCAGTTGGGATCGCTGTAGTCCTCCACGCCGAGCCGTGGTTCTGGTTCGGCCACGACAGGCCGGTGGCGCTGGACGGCGTTCACAGCGCGGTCATATCTCCGCTGCAGAGCAGGGTTCCATAGGCGATCTTGGCGGCGTCGGGTGAAACGCGTACCGAGGTCGGCGCCACCGTGGGGCAGCTTGGCGTCGGGTAGGTGCCGGGGGTCGGGATCGAGCCGCCGATCACGTTGCCGTTGGCGGAAAAGCGGTACAGCCGCGACGCGGGGATGCCGCCCGACGATGACGCCGGCCCGCCGGCGGCAACGACCGTGCCGTTGTCGGCCTCTGACGGCCATGCCCAGTCGTACGCGTGCAGCGTGAACTGTCGCGCGCCGGTGCCGTCGGCATGGGCGATCCAGACCTCTCCGGACTTCATGTAGACGATCAAATCGGCGCTCGCCGCGCCGGTAGCCACCAGTGATAGGGCAACCGTGCCCAGGACAGCCAACAGCTTGGTCATACCCCAGCCTCCTTGAATGTCAGATGTGTCGACCGCGCGCGTCCCTGCCGCGCGGGTGGCGAAGCCCGCGGGGATCTGGCTCCGGCACCGACTCGCGGCAGTGTGCGCGAGGACCCCTGACCCCGCAACCCTTGTCTTTCTCTGGTCTAACATCGCTTTTGCTTCACTGGCGCCTCGATGTTGTTCGAGCGCGACACGGAGGTTGCGTGGCTGCACAGCCATGTCGACGGACTGGCCACGGGTTCCGGCGGGGCGGCCGTTGCCCTCGAGGGTCCTGCCGGCGTCGGCAAGACCACGCTGTTGAAGGCAGCCCACGAGCGGGCGCGCGCGTGGCGTACGCGTGGTCGCCTCGGCCGGCGCAGCGTGGGACCCGGTGCCGGGCGAGCTTGGCGCACGGCTGGTTCGCGAAGCAGCAACATGCGGTCCCACCCTCCTGACCGTGGACGACGTCCACCGCGCCGATGCCGCGTCGTTGAGGGAACTCGCGGGCTTGGCCACGGAGGTGGCGGGACGGGACATCCTGCTCGTCACCGCCACGTTCTCGCACATCAACGGTGTGGTCGCCGCTCTGAAGGCTCAGGGCGAACTCGTCGAGCTCGAGCCGCTGAGCCCGGCCACGACCGCGACGCTGACGCGCCGGCGGACGCCGGCCGCCACCGATTCGTACTGCGCCGCGGCTCACGCCCTAACGCGGGGCGTGCCCCAGTTCGTCGTCGATCTCACCGGTGCGGCCGCCGACGCTGGTCTGCTCGGCAGCGATCGGGAGGTTGGCGAGCTGACACGCCTGGCGGCAGGAGCCATCGCGCGGGCGTTGCGGCTCGCGCTTGGTCGCCTGGGCGACGGTCCAACACGGCTGGCGCAGGCCATCGCCATCCTCGGGAATCGAGCCGGTCTGGGCCTGGCCGCTCGAGTGGCCGAGCTGACTGAGCCCGAGGCGGCCGAGGCAGCCGATCTCCTCCACGCCGCCGGGCTCGTGGACTCAGACCGTGGCCTGCGCCTGCGCCCCGACCCGGCCGCAGCGGCGATCGTCCGGGATCTGACCCGCGGGACCGCTGATCGCCTGCGCCGCCGCGCCGCCCGTGAGTTGGCCCGCGCAAACGACATCGAAGGTGCCGTCGACCATCTCGTGCAGATCGATCCCGCGAGCGATGCGCACGCCGCGCAAACTCTGCACGGCGCCGCCGCAGCCGCCGGCGATCCGGCCCGTGCCTCCGAGCTGCTCGAGCGAGCCCTGGCCGAGCCGCCGGCCGCATCGCTGCGCCCCGCGGTTCTTCGCGACCTCGGCCTGGCGGAGCTAGCCCTCGGGCGCAGCGCGGCCCGGGAGCGGCTCGCCGAGGCTCTCGGGCTGGCGCCGGAGGATGTGCACACGGCGCGGGCGCTGGCCCGGTCCCATCTCAACGCCGGCGACGGCGCCGCGGCGATGGACGTGCTGACCAAGGCGCTCGACGGAACAATCGAGGACCCCGACCTGCGCTCGCGGCTCGAGGCCGAGCTCGGGCGATCGGGCTCGTTCACCCCGCGCGCTGGCTGGCGGCTGACCGACGCCTGGAAGCGCTTCCCGACTCGACCGCCCGTGCCCGTGTGCCAGGAGCACGTCAGCTCGCCGCCGTGCGGGCCTTTGCCGCCTTTCGGCGCAGCGATCCGGTCGCCCTTGTTCGCCGGCGCGCCATGGCCGCCCTGGTCGACCGGGAGCCCGACGGCGAGCTGCTGGCGACGCTCGTCCCGTTGACGATGCTGATCACCGTGCTCGCCGGATGCGACGAGCTGGCGGTGGCGCAAGATCTGTGCGAGGCCGGGCGGCGCGCGGCGGCCCGCCGGGGGGACCACATGGCGGCGACCGTGATGGCGTGGTATGCCGCGCGGTGCGCGTACTCCGCGGGGGACCTTCACCGGGCCCTGGCGGGTGCGGTCACGTTCCATGACCCCGTACACGCCGCGTGGGTGCTGCCCGTCGCTCGTGCTCAGAGGACCATCACCTACCTGGCCCTCGGCCGGCCGGAGGCGGCTGCCAATGCCCTGTCGGACATCGACGGCGAGACTCTGTTGGGGCAGCTGGCCTACGAGTGCATCCTCCGCGCGCGGGGTGCGCTCCGACTCGTGGCCGGCGATCACACGCTTCCGCCGCCAGCGCATTTGGCGCCGGAGGAGACCTCATGGCGAGCTACGGCATCTGCAACCCGGCCGGCCGTCACCACGGCGGTGGCGCGGCCCTGGCGCTGGCCAAGCTGGGAGCGTCCGAACGGGCTCGAGAGATTGCCAGCGCCGAGCACGAACAGGCGCAGGCGTTCGGCGCTGCCGGAACCGAGGGGCGGGCTCTATGGGTGCTGGCGCGACTCGATCGCGATCCCGCCGGGCTTCAGGCCGCCGCGGATCTGCTCGGCCGCGCCGGAGCGCTCGGCGCCCGGGCCGGGGTCCTGGCGGACCTGGGCGACGCGCTGCTCGAGCAGAGGTGTGCTCAGCCCGCTCGCCGGGCATACCACGAGGCCGCTCGACCTCGCCGATCGTGGCGGCGCCGTGCCCCTCGCGGCACGATCGCGCGAGGGGCTGCGCCGCGCTGGCGCTCGTCCAAGGCGGGCGCGCGTCCGAGGAATCCACGCCCTGACCCCGGCCGAGCGCAGAACAGCGGATCTGGCGGCGCGCGGACTGACCGACGCCGCCGTGGCCGATCAACTGTTCGTCTCGGTCAAGACCGTTGAAGGTCATCTCCGAGCGGCCTACCGGAAGCTCGGGATTGCCGCACGGCGCGAGCTGGCGGCAGCGCTGACCGACCCGAGTTAGTGCAACGTCCCGAAAATCACTGCCGCTAGAGCATCAAGCGACTTTCCGGGACGCTGCACTAGATCTGCCACTCACCCCCGCGCAACAGTGCGACCTCCTCGCCCGTCTTCGTCGTCCCCGTCACCGTCACATCGTTGCTGCCGATCATGAAGTCGATGTGGATGACGCTGTCATTCATGCGAGCGACGTCCTCGTCGTCTTCGATCGAGAACTCGAGGCCCTGGCCGAGGGCGATGTGGCTGGCGGCGTTCTCGTCGAGGAGCGTGTCGTAGAAGACGGTGCCGAGCTGGCCGATCCGGCTGCCCCGGTCGACGAGCGCGACCTCGCCCAGGCGCGAGGCGTCGGGATCGCTCTGGCAGAGCGTGCGCAGTGTGTCGGCGCTCTGCTCGGCGTCGATCTGAACGGCGCGGCCTGCCTCGAAGCGGACCTCGAGTCCGGTGATCAGCACGCCGGCGACGAACAACGGCTTGGTCGAGCGAACGGTGCCCTCGACGCGCGTGGGGTCGGGCGTCGTGAACACCTCCTCGGTCGGGATGTTGGGCACGTGTTCGATGCCGTCGACGGTGGCCACGCGTGCGCACAGCCAGCGACTGCTCGGCAGCAGTCCGATGCTGAGGGATGTCCCGGGGCCCTCGAAGCGGACGCTGTCGAGGTCGAGCGCGTCGAGCTTGGCCGCCGCCGCCAGCAGCTGGTTGAGGCGGCCGGTCCAGGCGGCGACGGGGTCGGGTTCGTCGAGGCGGCAGACGTGGGCGATCTCGTGCCACAACCGTTCCAGCGCGGCGTCGGGCTCGAGGTCGGGGAACACGAGCTCCGCCCAGCCGGGGGTCGGACACGGCGCGGCCGTCCAGTTCGTCGTGCGCTCGTTGAGCACCTTCCCGCCCTCACGGACATAGGGAAGCCGATCGCGGCCGAGCAGCGCGGGGTCGACGCCTTCGAGCGCGTGGGGCGCCACCGGACCGGAGAGGCCAATCCGGGCGCAGCGTTGCTCGCCGAGCGCCAGCATGCGGTCACCGAGCCACGAGGGGACGAAGTCGAGCGTCTCGGGCTCGGCGTGTAGCGCGCGGGCGCGCTTGAGGTAGAGGTCGAAGACCGCGAGATCGACGTACTTGGCCCCCTGCTCGTAGGCGACCTCGGCCACCGCGCGAGCAAGCGTCTCCTTGCCCGGCTCGGAGCCGAGCGCGACGATCTGACCCGGCTGGACGTTGGCGCCGAAGCGGACGATCAGCTCGGCCAGCGAGCGAATGTGGTTGTTGTTCATAGCGGTATCAAGATTCCCGGATTGAGGATGCCGGCGGGATCGAGCTGCCCCTTGACAGCCCGCAGGGCTTCGATGCCCAGCGCACCGATCTCCTCCCCGTACCAGATCAAGTGATCGCTGCCGATGCCGTGATGGTGGCTGATCGCGGCGCCGCCGGCGATGATCGCGTCACCGGCCGCGGCCTTGGCCTGCCGCCACTGCGCCACCGGATCATCCAGCTGCGCGCAGCCCACGGTGAAGTACAGAGACGCACCCGAGGCATATACGTGTGAGATGTGACACAGGATCACCGGCGGCGTCCCCTGCTCGGTCAGCGACTTGCGCAACGCTCCCGCGACGGCGGCGTAGACGTCCATCAGCTGCGACCAGAAGGTGGCCGTCTCGAGGGTCTCGACCAAAGCCCCGGCGTCGAGGAGTGCATCGCGTAGGTAGGGGCCTCGATAGCGATCCCGGGCCCAACCCTCGCCGGCGTCGGCGTCGAGCCGACCACCACATTCGTGCAATGCGCGGCTCCCGGCCTCTCGCACGACCTCGACCGCATCGGCTGTCCCCTCGTAGCCGACAACCGCCAGACAATCGCCGCCGCCGCCGCTGCCGAGCTCGGCGGGGCGGGCCAGGTTCAGCGCCGTCTCGGCCTCGTCGGACAATCGCAGCACGGTTGGGCGAGGCCCGTCCTGCGCCAGCCTGCGCAGAGCGGCCGCGCCGGCGGCGAAAGACGCAAAGCGCCATCCCTCGTACACCCGGGCCGCGGGCGAGCGCCGCACCGTCACTCCGAGGCTCGTGATCACGCCGAGGGCGCCCTCCGAGCCGAGGATCAGCTGCCGCAGGTCGGGACCATCGGCCGACTTGGGGGCACGGCCCAGCGAGAGCGTCCCGGCCGGCGTGGCTACGCGCAGCCGAACCACCAGCTCATCGAAGCGGCCATACCCGGCCGAGGACTGACCGCTCGAGCGAGCGGCGGCGAACCCGCCCAGCGTGGCGTATTCGAATGACTGGGGGAAGTGCCCGATCGTGAATCCGTGCTCGCCGAGTAGCGCCTCGGCCTGCGGACCGCGCAGCCCGGGCTCGAGCTCGGCCACGCGGGATACCTCGTCGAGGGCCACGAGAGCGTCGAGTCTGCGCACGTCCAGCGCCACCACGCCGGCGAACCCCCGGGCGTCGGGCTCCAAGCCGCCCACCACCGATGTGCCGCCACCGAAAGGCACGACCGCGATCCGGCGCTCCGAGCAGACCCGCAACACCTCCAGCACTTCGTCATGAGAACCCGGGTAGACCACGAGGTCGGGGGCGTCGTCGGCGTCGCCGGCGCGTATTCGCAACAGGTCGGGCGTCGACTTGCCGCGCATGTGGCCGACCCGCGCCGCCGGCTCGGTG
The DNA here is from genome assembly GCA_963749545.1 of uncultured Solirubrobacterales bacterium. Taxonomy (GTDB): domain Bacteria; phylum Actinomycetota; class Thermoleophilia; order Solirubrobacterales; family Solirubrobacteraceae; genus Palsa-465. Next base: position 125,191 of record CAVVNG010000003.1, on the reverse strand, counting down.
CTGGCGCGATCGCCGACGGCCGCAGCCACCGTCTGAAGGTCGCCCGAGGAGAGCCGGGGCGCTGCTGGCGAGGGCGCAGCCACGGCCGGGCGCGGACCCGAGACCCCGAGGCCGTCGCGGAGCAGCGCCAGGATCGCCTCGGGCAGCACGGGAACCTGGCTGGCGTCGCCCCAGCCGGACCACGACTGGTCTGGATATGGATCTGTCGGTCGGGCCGGCGGCACCCCGCAGACGCTAACCGCTTCGCCAGCGCGGCACGCCGAGCGTGATCATGCGCAGCTGCTTTTCTGCCGTGCGGGCGATCTCGGCCTCGGCCTCGGGCGCGGCCACCGGTGCGTCGACCATGGCACCGACGGTGGCGATCATCGTGTTGACGAACAGCCCCGAGAGCACATGGAGGTCCTCGACGGTCCAAGCACGCAGCGGGGGCAGCCGGGCCAGGTCGGTGGCCAGCTCGCTGGTGAACAGTCGGATCTCATTGCGAATCGCGTGGCGCAGAACGACGTTGCCCGTCGAGCCGACGCGGGTGACGAAGAGAAAGTGCTGGCGATGCTCGCCCAGGTGCTCGACAAGAATCTCGACCGAGCGCTCGATGATGTGCTGCGGCGAGGGGTTCTCGCGCGCGTCGCGGAGCATGGCCCGGAGGGTCTGGAACGACTCCTCGACCAGGGCCAGGCCGAGCTCGTCCATGCTGTCGAAGTGACGGTAGAAGGCGGTGGGCACAACGCCGGCGGCCTTCGCCACGCTGCGCAGGCTGAGCGCGTCGAAGCTCTCGCCGGCCTCGATCTGGAGCAGGGCGGCGTCGAGCAGTGCCTGGCGCGTGTGGCGCCGGCGCTCGGCCTGGGTGCGCCGGCGGGCGCGTGATGCCCGCTGCGACGAAGGTTTATGTGCACGCCTGTTCACGGACATCGTGTGCACCTGCTCACACTCCCGCAGTTTAGGGGTTTACAGGGCGGGAAGATGTATAGCACTATTTGTGAACACTTGTGCACTAAATCCCTCCGACACGAGAACAATGCCGACTCTGACCACGCCGCGCCGTTTGCTGTCTTCGAACCTCGTTGACCTGCTGGTCGGTCCCCACGGGATCGAGCGCTACCTTGAGTTGCTCCGGCCAGAGATCACCGTTCGCGATGCCCGGGCCCGGGTGCTCGACGTGCGCCGCCAGACCAGCCGCAGCGTCACGCTCACCGTTCGCCCCAACGCGGCGTGGGCCGGGTTCAAGGCCGGCCAGTTCATCAGGGTCGGCGTGGAGATCGATGGCGTCCGGCGGACCCGCACGTACTCGCCCACCGCCTCGGAGCACAATCGCGACGGCACGCTGGAGCTGACCATCACCGAGCACCCCGGCGGCCTCGTCTCGCCGTTCCTCCGCGCCACAATCACGCCCGGGGCGATCCTCCATCTCGGCGCTGCCGAGGGCGAGTTCACGCTGCCCGCCGACCGTCCCGGGCGGCTCGTGCTGATAAGCGGAGGCAGCGGCATCACCCCCTGCATCTCGATGCTGCGCACGCTGTGCGACGAGGGCCACGACGGCGAGGTGACCTTCCTCCACTACGCGCGCACCGCCGCCGACTGGCTGTATCAGACCGCGGTCCAGGACCTTGCCCGGCGGCACGCCAACATCACCGCCGAGTACACCGCCACACGCGAGGGCGGCAGGCGCGTCGGCGCCGACACGCTGGCAACGCATAGAGGCGCCCCGCCGAGCCTCCACACAGGCGGAGCGGCCGCCTGCGGCCAGCTCCGCTTTATGAACACCGGACGCACGGTGGCCATCGCGCCCGGGTCGCTGCTCGAGCAGGCCGAAGCGTCGGGGCTCAGCCCCGAGTTCGGTTGCCGCATGGGCATCTGCCGCACGTGCACCTGCCGCAAAGCGCGCGGGGCGGTGCGCAACGTTTTGACCGGAGAGATCTCCGACGAGGAGGACGAGGACATCCAGCTGTGCATCTCGGTCCCCGCCGGAGACGTGACCCTCGAGATCTAGGAGCGAGCACATGACGACGACACGCCCACGACTGACCCACGAACAGATCGAGCAACTCGGGACCGAGCTCGACGAGCTGCGCAACTGCACCATGGCCGACCTCGGGCAGCGCGACGCCGACTACATCCGGCGAATCATCTGCGCATGTCCGCGGATCAGCCCTGGCGGACGCGCGATCTCGGTAACCCGATCTACGCCACCCTGCTGGCCCTTCTCTTCCAGTGGGGCGTGGCGGTCCACGACCTCGAGGTCGACCGGATCGAGGCCGGCGAGATCGAGCTCAATGACAAGCGGGATATTCTGCGGGCGATCTGGCGCAAGGGTCGCCGGCAGGTGCTCAAGGACTATGTCGCCTTCCCGCTGCTGGCCGGCCCGGGCGCGCCGTTCGTGATCACCGGCAACCTGAGCGCCAATCTGGTCCGCAACCTGTGGTCCTTCATGATCATCTTTTGCGGGCACTTTCCCGATGGCGTGGAGGAGTTCTCCGCGGAGGAGGTCGAGAACGAGACCCGCGGGAACTGGTACGTACGCCAGATGCTCGGGTCGGCCAATCTGAGCGGGTCCAAGCTGTTCCACATCCTGTCGGGGAACCTGTCCCACCAGATCGAGCATCACCTGTTTCCGGACATCCCGGCTCATCGCTACGCCGAGATCGCCGTCGAGGTCCGCGAGATCTGCCAGCGCTATGGCTTGCCCTACAACACCGGACCGCTGCACAGGCAGTTTGGCTCGGTGGTCAGGAAGATCTTCCGCCTTGCCCTTCCTAACACCGATCCGCCCCCTGAGACGGCGACCGCCGTCCCACCGCTGGCGGTCCACGGACCCGAGCCGCGGCTGTCCGCGGCGGCCTGATCGGGCCGTCCGGTTGCACCGCGCGCCCTGGGCGATCATGCTTCGCTGACAAGGACGCACGCGTGAACCGGAGGACACCATGAACGAGACGATCCGCACGGGCCTGATGATGGACGACTTCCCGCTCTCGCTGACCGCGGTGGTCGAGCGCGCTGAGCGCTTCAGCAGGAGACGCGAGGTCGTCGCCCGACGGCCGGACGGCTCAATCCTCCGCAGCACCGTGGGCGCCTGCGCCGAGCGGTCGCGGCGGCTGGCCTCCTCCCTGGCCCGGCTCGGCGTCGGCGACGGCGATCGAGTGGCGACATTGCTGTGGAACCAGCCCGAGCATCTCGAGCTCTACTTCGCGGTGCCGCTCATGGGCGCGGTCATACACACGCTCAATCCCCGGCTGCACCCCGATGAGCTTGGCTTCATCGTCTCAGACGCCGACGACCGGGCGATCATCGTCGACGAATCGCTGTTGGCGGTGCTCGAGTCGTTTCGCGCGGCGCACGAGTTCGAGCATGTGATCGTCGTCTCGCACTCAGGTGAGGTACCCGACGGCATGCTCGACTACGAGTCGCTGATAGAGGGCGGTGAGTACATCGATTGGCCGCAGCTCGAGGAGCAGCGCGCGGCGGCCATGTGTTACACGTCGGGCACCACGGGGCGGCCGAAGGGCGTGGTGTACTCGCACCGCTCCCTCGTCCTGCATTCGCTGATGGCGGCCTTGCCCGACCAGCTCGGCGTGGCCAGCCGGGACACCGTGCTTCCGGTGGTGCCGATGTTCCACGCCAACGCCTGGGGGCTGCCGTATACGGCGGCGTTCGCGGGCGCCGCCATAGTGCTACCAGGTCCGAGGCTCGACCCGGTGAGCGTGCTCGATCTGCTGGCCGACGAGCGCGTCACGATGACCGCCGGCGTGCCCACGGTCTGGATGGCGGTGCTCCAGGCGCTCGACGCCGAGCCCGACCGGTGGGACCTGAGCGCGCTGCAGCGCCTGATCGTGGGCGGCTCGGCCGTCCCCCGCAACATGCTCGAGGGCTTCGATCGCCACGGGCTCACGATCATCCAGGCCTGGGGGATGACCGAGACCGCTCCGCTGGGAAGCGTCTGCCGGTTGCCGGTCGACCTCGACGAGGCGCCCGAACAGGAGCGGTACGACTTCCGCAGCCGCCAGGGGATCGCCGCGCCGTTCGTCGAGATTCGAGCTCGCGGCGACGACGGCGAGCTGATCCCGTGGGACGACATCGCGATGGGCGAGCTCGAGGTGCGCGGTCCGTGGGTTGCCGCCGCATACCATCGCGGTCAGGGCGCCGAAAAGTTCACCGAGGATGGCTGGTTCCAGACCGGCGACGTGGTCAAGATCAACTCGCGCGGGTGCATCCGCATCTGCGATCGCTCCAAGGACCTGGTCAAGTCGGGCGGGGAGTGGATCTCCTCGGTCGACCTCGAGAACCTGCTCATGGCCCACCCGGCGGTGGCCGAGGCGGCGGTGATCGCCGTCCCCGATGACCGCTGGGGCGAGCGCCCGCTGGCCGCGGTGGTCGTACGCGAGGGCCAGCAGACGACCCCCGATGACCTGCGCGAACACCTGTCGTCGGAGTTCGCCAGGTGGCAGCTCCCCGAGCGCTTCGAGTTCGTCGAGGAGATTCCGCGCACGGCCACGGGCAAGTTCAAGAAGATCGACCTGCGCGAGCAGTTCGCGAAAACACCCGTCTAGTCCGGCACGTTTTCGCGCAGCTCGGCCAGCCATACGGTCGAGGAGCTGTCGCTGGGCGCCCGCCAGTCCCCGCGAGGCGATAGCGAGCCGCCCGAGCCGACCTTCGGCGCGTTGGGGATGGCGGAACGCTTGAACTGGCTGGTCTGGAGAAAACGGTGGAGGAACACGCCGAGCCAGTGCTTGATCTCGGCTAGCGAGTACTCGTTGCGGCGATCCGGGGGGATCAGGTCGGGCCAGCTGCCCGCGCTGGCATCGCCCCAGGCGTGATGGGCGAGGAACGCCACCTTGCTCGGGCGGTAGCCGAAGCGCAGCGTGTAGTAGAGGAAGAAATCCTGGAGCTCGTACGGCCCGACGGTGCTCTCGCTATCCTGGCCAGGGGCGTCGCTGTCCTCGTGGGGCACCAGCTCGGGCGAGATCTTCGTGCCGAGCACCGATTCGAGCACCTCGCTCGCCGCCGGCCCGAACAGAGCCGTGTCAATGGCCCAGCGGATGAGAAACTGGATCAGGCTCTTGGGCACCGAGGCGTTGACGTTGTAGTGGGACATCTGATCGCCGACGCCGTACGTGCTCCAGCCCAGGGCGAGCTCGGACAGGTCGCCGGTGCCGACGACGAGCCCCCGGTGGTAGTTGGCCAGGCGGAACAGATGTGATGTGCGCTCGCCCGCCTGCACGTTCTCGTAGGTCACGTCGTACTGGGGCTCGCCCGCGGCGGCGGGGTGGTCGAGGTCACGCAGCATCTGGTCGGCCGACGGACGGATGTCGATCTCGGTCGCGCTCACGCCGAGCGCCTCCATCAGACGCCGGGCGTTGCCGAGCGTGCGACTGCTGGTGGCGAACCCCGGCATCGTGTAGCCGAGCACGTTGGCGCGCGGCAGCCCGAGTCGGTCCATCGCCCGCGCGGCAACGATCAGCGCATGGGTGGAGTCCAGTCCGCCGGAAACGCCGATCACCGCCTTCTCGATTCCGGTGGCCCGCATTCGCGTCTGGAGGCCGCGGACCTGGATGTTGTAGACCTCCTCGCAGCGCTCGTTGCGGCTGGCCGGATCGGACGGCACATAGGGAAAGCGGGCCACGTGCCGGCGCAGCCGCGTCTCGTCCGCGGGGAGACCGAGCTCAAACTGGACACGGCGCATCCTTCGCAGCCGCCGGCGATGGTCGTGGATGGAGTCGCCGTAGCTGCTGGTGGCGGAGCGGTCGGCGACGATCCGGTCGAGGTCCACGTCGGCGAAGATCAGCTCCTCGTCGGCCGCGAAGCGCTCGGCCTCGACCAGCCGGTCGCCGTTCTCGTGGATCATCGCCTGCCCGTCCCAGGCCAGATCGGTCGTCGACTCGCCGAGCCCCGCGGCGGTGTAGATGTACACCGAGATCGTCCGCGCCGAGTGCGCGCCGCACAGCTGGTGACGGTAGTCGGACTTGCCGACGGTGATGTTGCTGGCCGAGAGGTTGGCCAGAACCGTCGCCCCGGCGAGCGCGCCGTAGGTACTCGGCGGAATCGGCACCCACAGGTCCTCGCACACCTCCACGTGGAGCTGGAAGCTCGGCATCTCGCGCGCCGTGAAGACGAGATCGGATCCGCAGGGGACGGTGTGCCCGACCAGCTCGATGTGATCGACGGCCAGATCCCTGGCGGCGCGGAACTGGCGCTTCTCGTAGTACTCGCGGTACTCGGGGAGGTAGCTCTTCGGAACAGCTCCCAGCACCGTCCCGCGATGGACAACCGCGGCCATGTTGAACAGCCCGTGGTCGACCTCGACGGGCAATCCGACGACGATCACGGGCGCGAGCTCGCGGCTGGCCGTGACCACCTTGGCCAGCCCCTGGAGGGCGGCAGCCTGCAACGCCGTCTGGTGAAACAGGTCCTCGATTGAGTACGCCGACAAACCGAGCTCGGGGAACACAACGAGGGCCGCACCGCCGGCCGCGGCCGCCCCGGCCAGGGCAACGGTGTGCTCGGCATTGAAGGCCGGGTCGGCCACGCGCACGTGGGGGACCGCCGCGGCCACGCGCACGAAACCGTGCCGGTACAACGATGCGAACGGAGCGCTGCTGTCCGGATCGCCGCTCATATCCCCCAGTATGCAGCGACGATCCACAAGCCGGCCGGGGCGCAAGGGTGATTTCAGGGTCGCGAGCGTGCGGCGGCGGCGGCGGGCCCACCCGATCCGTATCGTCTCGTTGCACCCGATGACAGAGGTGAACGACCCGCACTCAGCGCGCGCGCTGCACCCCGTGCTCGAGCTTCTGCGCCGGCGGGCGGCCGATCCCGATGAGCGCGCCGAGGGCGAGACGCTCGCCCTGGCGATCGAGGGAGGCGGGATGCGCGGCGTTGTCTCGGCCGGCATGACCGCGGCGATCGAGCGCCTCGGCTTGACGACGTGCTTCGACCTCGTCGTGGGTACTTCGGCCGGGGCGCTGAACGGAGCGGCGATGCTCGGTGGTGTCGCCGATGCGTGCTGCAACGCCTACCACGGCGCGTTCACCAGCCGGCGGTTCATCAATCCCTACCGGCTGCTGATCCGGCGGGCGGCGGTCGACGTCGCCTACACCCTTGACCACGCCGACGAGCACCTCGACGCCGGGCGCCACGAGCGTACGGCCACAAGCCGGATTGCCCTCCACTGCGTGGCCGTGGATGTCGAGACGGCCACCCCGGTGGTGCTGTCCAACCTGCGCTCGGTCGATGAGCTGCGGGGGGCCCTGCTGGCCTCGAGCCGGATGCCGTGGGTGGGTGGCGAGCCAGTGCGGTTCCGCGGCCGCCGGTTCCTCGACGGTGGCCTGGCCGAATCGATTCCGTACCGTACGGCGATCGACCTCGGCGCGACGCATGTTCTGGTCCTGCAGACGCGGCCCGCGGGAGTGGGCGTCGAGCCCACCGCGCCGCTGGCCGACCGGGTTATCACGCGACGCCTGCGCGAGCTCAATCCGCAGCTGCTTCGCCTCTACCAGCGCCGACCGGCCGACTACGAGCGCGCGGTGGGGGAGATCACCGCTGCCACCGATGCTCCCACCCCGCCGTCCCCGTTTGTGTATGGCATCCGGCTGTCGACAGGGACCGCGGTCGTCTCGCGGCTCGAGCGCGACGCCGAGCGGCTCAGGCGCGCCGGGGCGGCCGCGCGCCAGGCGGCCGAGCGTGTGTTGGGCACCGCCGTCGGTCACAGTGGCTAGACGGCCCATGCGGAGAGCCTGGCTCGTGGGCGCGGCGGCCATCGCGATCGCCGCCGCGAGCGCCGCAATGGGCCAGACACGAGCGAGCGCCCGTGTCCTGCCCACGATCCTCGAGGACGACGCCCTGTCGCTGTTCAACCCGCAGCAGCTGCCGAGATTCACCGCGACACTGCGCTGGCTCGGGGTCGACGTGCTGCGCGTCTCGGCCGAGTGGAAGCTCGAGGCGCCGGATCCGGACTCGACCGTCGCGCCGGCGGGGTTCCGCTTCAGCGATCCGGCCGCGTACACCTCGCCCGGGATGCATCTGCTCGATCGGGCCGTCAGGTCGGCAACCGCGGCCGGGCTGCAGGTGATGATCGACCCGGCCTTCTCCGCGCCCCGTTGGGCGACCTCGGCGGGCGGCCGCCCTCTGCCGTTTACGACCGGGTGGTACCGCACGAACATCGACGTGCGCCAGCTGACGAGGTGGGAGGCGATGCTGGCTCGCCGCTACAGCGGCCACTTCATTCCCGCCGGTGGTGCGAAGCCGCTGCCGACGCGTGCGTCTGTTCACGCTCTGGAACGAGCCCAACGGGCCGTCGTTTCTCCAACCGCAGTGGCGCGGCGCCGTCGCCGCCAGCGCCGATTGGTACCCGCGGGTGGTCGACCAGGCGTACCCGGCGATCAAGCGCGCTCAGCCGGGGGCGACCGTGCTGATCGGCAACACCAGCGATGTCGGCGCCAGTCCGGAGGCGGACGCGGGCGTGCCGCCGCTCTACTTCATCCGCCGTCTGGCCTGTGTCAATGGCCAACTCGTGCCGGTCAGCGACGGCGCGTGCGCCCGCTTTCACACCGTCCCCGCCGACGGATACGCCCATCATCCTTATGAGCGCGACGCGCCGCCGTGGGCGCGCTAGACGCCCGCCGAGACGGGCTGGGCGCAGATGGGCGATCTGCCCGCGCTCCAGGCGCTGCTCGACCGCCTGGTCGCCATGCATCGCCTCGCCCCCGGGGCCAAGAAGCTGTGGCTGACCGAGCAGGGCTACGAGTCGAACGTTCAGCTGACCGATCGCCCGTGGACCGAGCGGCAGCAGGCCACGTTCAACGCGATCTCGGAGTACCTCGCGTGGCGCGATGTCCACGTGATGTCCTTCTCGCAGTTCCTGCTTCGCGACACCCGGACGAAGGAGACACTTGCCCTGCGTGCGCGGACCGGCAACCGGAGCGCACAGTTGGGCGGCACGTGGACGACCGGACTCGCGCGCCAGGACGGGGCGGCCAAGCCCGCCCTGTGGATGTTCCGCTCGCCAGTCGTGGCTCGGATCATCAGGCGCGACTTCACGCGCTCGGTCGCGCCGCCCCTGTCGCTGTCGCCGTTCCCAGCCCCCGCGGATCTGATAGAGGTGTGGGGGCGAGCGCGCCCGGTCACCGCACCGACGCTCGTGCGAGTGCAGGCCAGCGGCCCCGGTCCGCCGGCCTTCGGGCTCGTTCGTGATGCGACTACTGACAGGAACGGAATCTTCGACGTGCGGCTCGCGCTGCCCGCGCCGGCGGCCAGCGCCGTGCGCTTCGCGTGGCTGGCTCCGGGCGGCGGCTGGCAGGTGTCGCCGAGCACGACCCCGCTGGTCCTTCCCCTCTCCTGATCGCCGGGTGTTCCGACGCCGTGAGCGCGAAGCCAGCTATAAGAGGTCGTATGACTGAACTGGCCCGGCACAACGGCGACGTCTCATTCTGGTACGGCAACACCTCGATGCCAAGGCCGCGCGCGCCGCTCCCGGGCGGGCGGAGCGTCGAGGTGTGCGTGGTCGGCGCCGGTTTCACCGGCCTGTGGACCGCCTACTACCTGAAACGTGCCGTGCCGGAGATGGACGTCGCCGTACTGGAACGCGAGTTCGCGGGGTTCGGCGCGTCGGGTCGCAACGGCGGCTGGTTGTCGTCGGACTTCGCCACCCCGCGAGCAGCGATGGCTCGCTCCCACGGGCGCGACGGGGTGCTCGCGTTGCAGCGGGCGATGCGCGCGACCGTCGACGAAGTCATCTCGGTATGTGAGCGCGAGCAGATCAACGCCGACATCGTCAAACACGGGATGATCCGCGCCGCGCGCAACCCGGCGCAGGTGGTGCGTCAGCGGCGGGAGCTCGCCGAGGCGCGGAGCTGGGGGCTGGGGCCGGAAGATCTCGTCGACCTCGACGCGTCGAGCCTGGCCCGGCGAATCCGCATCGCCGGAGGCCTCGCCGGCACGTGGACTCCTCACGCCGCCCGCGTGCAACCGGCCAAGCTCGTCCAGGGGCTGGCCGCCGCCGTGGAGCGCCTCGGCGTGCCGATCTACGAGGGGACCACCGTGACGGAGATCACGCCCGGAACCGCCCACACCGATCGGGGCGCCGTGCGCGCCCGCTTCGTCCTCAGCTGTCTGGAGGGCTTTACCCCCGGCGTGCGCGGGCAGCACCGGACGCTGCTCCCGCTCAACTCGGCCATGATCGTCACCGAGCCGCTGACGGGCTCGACGTGGGAGGCGATCGGGTGGGAGAGAGCCGAGCTGCTCGGCGACATGGCCCACGCGTACATGTACTCCCAGCGCACCGCCGACGGGCGCATCGCGCTCGGCGGGCGCGGGGTGCCGTACCGCTTCGGCTCGCGGACCGATTACTGCGGCCAGACGCAGGAGCGCACGGTCCGCCAGCTGATCGCCGGTCTCCACTCGATGTTCCCCGCCGTCGCGGGCACGCCGATCGACCACGCGTGGTGCGGGGTGTTGGGCGTTCCCCGCGACTGGTCGCCGATGGTGCGGCTCGACCCGGTGACCGGCGTGGGCATCGCCGGGGGTTACGTGGGCAGCGGGGTCTCGACGACCAACCTGGCCGCGCGCACGCTGCGCGATCTCGTGCTCGGCCACGACACCGAGCTGACGCGGCTGCCGTGGGTCGGTCACACAACCCGGCGCTGGGAGCCCGAGCCCCTGCGCTGGCTTGGGGCCCAGCTCGTGTATTCCCTGTACCGCGCCGCTGACCGTCGCGAGGCGGCCGCCGACGGCGCGCACACCGCGTCCCTGGCCCGCCTGGCCACCCTGCTCGCGGGCCGGTAGCGCCTACGCGGGTTCGCGCGAGGCGGCCTGCTCGAGTGCCTCGCGGGCCGCGACTCGGCCCGCCTCGCGCGCGGCGTCGAGCTGGTGAAACTCGAGCAGCCCGACCCCCTCAGCACGCGGCCTGATGACAAGATCGGCGTGGCGGCGCGCGGCTTCCGAGGTGTTGCTCGAGCCGAGCAGCAGCACGCGCATCAGGGTCTCGCCGAGCGTGGGCACCCGGGGCGGGCGGGCCGCCTCGTCGTGTGGTCGGCCCGCGGTCTGGGGGCGCTCGAAGGTGGCCTTGACGTCGACGGCGATGATCGGCCCCTCGGCCAGATCGGCCATGGCCTTGACGGGAAGGTTGTCGACCAGCGAGCCATCGACGAGCAGATCGCGGCCGCGGACCTGCGGGGGTCCGATGATGGGCAGGGCCATGCTCAGGCCGACCGCCTCCCACAGCTCGCCGTACCGGGCCAGCTCGAACCGACCGCTGCGCAGCTCGGTGTACCCGGAGATGAAGCTGCGGGGAAGCTCCTCGACTCGCAGGCCGCCGAAGGTTCGCTGAAGCATCGCCCGGATTCGCTCGCCGCGGATCAGCGCGTGACGGGGCACCGTGTAGTCGCCCAGCGGCCGCCGCTGGACCCACTCCTCGAAGCAGCGCGCGTCGATCTCATCGGCGTCGAGACCCGTCGCGAACAGGGCGCCGATCAGGGCGCCCATGCTCACGCCGGCCACCCGGTCGATGCTGACGCCCGCGGCGGCAAGCTCCTCGAGGACGCCGATGTGCGAAAAAGCGCGCGCGCCGCCCCCCGAGAGAACGATGCCCAGCGAGCGACCGCTCAGCCGCCGGGCCGCGCGGGCCAGGTCCTCATCGAGATGCGAGGAGCGGACAAGGTGGCACTCGATCGGGTCAAGCGCTGGCGCCCACCCCTCGAGCCCGCCCGATCCCGGGGACACGTCGCGAACGACCAGGTCACAACCGCGGAGCTCAGATCGGTCGCTGAGCCGTGCGGGGACGGGCCCGCCCGCGGTCACGGCGAGGATCCGGTCGGCCTGCTGAAGGCAGAACTCCGTCCACGGCTCACCGTCGAGCACCGAGCCGGCCTGGAGCAGGACGAGATCGTGCGTGGCCTCGGTGCGGTCGAGCAGCGGCCCGTATACGGTCGCTGGTTCGGCCGCGGCGTCCGGTGCCTGTACCTCGCGTCCGCTCAGGAGAGCCGGAGAGAGGTACTTCGCCAGAGCGCTGGCAAGCCCTGTGGCGAGTTCATCGGGCGCCGCCCCCGCGTCGAGGGAGATGAGGGCGACCGTCGTTGGGCGCGGGCGCCGCGTGTCGACGGGCGCCCGGGTCTCGCGAAGCTGCTCTCCGAGCGCCCGGGTCAGCCCCAGCGAGAGGGCCGGCGAGGCGTGCAACAACTCCTCAAAGTCAGATCTTTCAACGGCGAGCACGTCGCTCGCCCGCACCGCTCGCACCGCTGCCGATCGCTCCGAGGCGGTCAGCACGGCGAGCTCGCCGAAGCCATCGCCCCGACCGAGCTGGCGGATCACGGCTCCGCTGCGCTCGTCGAGCACCTCGAGGCGGCCCGCGCGCACCACGTACATGGCATCGCCGGGATCGCCCTCGTGGAACAGGAAGGTGCCCGCCGGGACGCGGACGGTCCGCGCCTGCGCCGCCACCGCCTCGCGCAGCGACGGCTCGAGCCCGGCGAAAATCGGAGCGCGGGCCAGGAACTCAGCGGCGGACTCGGCCCGCGGGGCGTCCGGATGGGTCAGATCGACGGCGACGGCCCGGCGCGCTCTCGGCGCCGGGTCCGCCACGGCCTCCCCGAGCCCATCCTCGCCCAACACCACGCGCGCGGCGACCCCGACGGGCGGCGCGAGCTCGCTGCGCAGGCGGCTGATGAGCAGGCAGCCGAGGCCGCCGACCATCAGGCTGATCGAGCCGAAGGTCCAGGCGTGCTTGAGCACGGATTCGGCCTGCAGCGGCGAGGGCATGCCGATGATGGCGACAACGATGGCCACGCCGAGCGCTGCGCCCACCTGTCGCGCCACCGAATTGAGCCCGGTCGCGGTGCCGAAGCTGTCTCCCGGGGCCGAGGCGACCGCGACGGCGCTGAGGTTGGGGAACACGGTCCCGGCCCCTATCCCGAGCATCACCGAGCCCGGCAACCAGACGCTCAGGAACTCCGGGTGCAGCCCGGCCCGCTTGACGTACCACAGCACGGCGGCGCCCCAGAACAGGCCTCCGACGACCAGCACCGGCCGGGGCCCGATCCGGGCGACCAGCCGGCTGGTCGGCCCCGCGACGGCGGCGGCGACGAACGGGCCCGGGGTCAGGGCGAGCCCCGCCTGGAGCACCGAGTAGCGCCAGACCCCGGTCAGGAACAGGACGTTGGTCAGCGTGTAGCCGTAGAACCCGGCGGCCACGACGATCGTCGCCGTGTTGGCCGCCGTGAACGTGCGGATTCGCAGCAGCGACAGGTCGATGATCGGTGAGCGGTGGTGGGCGCAGCGGCGGATGAAGATCGCCCCGAGCATGACCGCGACGGCGAACGCGACCACGATCCGCGGGCTTCCCCATCCCCACTCCTGACCCTTTACGACGCCGAGGACGAGTGAGGCGATGGCGAGCGCGAACAGCAGCGCGCCGAGGACGTCTGGCATCCGCCGGCGGCCGGGCGTGCGGCTCTCGACCAGGCGCCGCCGCGCCAGCAGGATGGCGGCCAGGCCGATAGGTAGGTTGACCAGGAACACGAGCCGCCAATCCGAGGCGGCCACCAGCACGCCGCCGAGCGAAGGTCCGAGGCCCGCTGCGGCGGCAGCCACCGCCGACAGCAGCGCGACGCCGTGGGAGCGGCGATCGGGGGGGAACGCGTTCAGTACCAGCGCCAGCGAGGCGGGGACCAGGAACGCGGCGCCCAGCGCCTGCACCACGCGGAAGGCGACCAGCAGGCCGACCGAGGGCGCGATCGCGCAAAGCACAGAGGCGGCGGTGAACACCTCGAGTCCGAAGATGAACATTCGCCGCCGGCCGAGAAGGTCGGCGATGCGGCCCGCCGCAACCAGGAACGCGGCGAACACGATGTTGTAGGCGTTGAGGATCCACGAGAGCGACGAGATCGAGGTACCCGGAAACGACCTGGCGATATTGGGGAAGGCGATGTTGACGATCGTCGCGTCGACGAAGGCGACGGCCGCGCCGAGGGAGGCGATCAGCAGGACGGTGACCGGCGCTGGGCCCCGCCGGCGGGGTGCCGGGGCCTGATTGCCGCTCGGCAACTCGTCAGCCGAGACTTCTGCCTCCGCCACGACCCCCGGCGTCTGCGTGCTGGTCATTCCGCGGTCCCCCAGTGAGCTGTGATCTCGGGCTGGGCGGAAAGCGTCTCGCGAGCGGCCTGACGGCCAAGCTCGATCATCCGGTCAAACGCCTTCCATTCCAACAGCCCGACGCCGTCCACACGCGGGGTGATCACCGCGTCGGCGTGCCTGCGGGCGGCGGCCACCGTATCGATGCTGCCCACGGTCACGGTGCGCACGATCGTTTCCGACAGACGCGGGATGTCGGAGTCGCTGCCGGTCAACAGGCGCCGAACCGGGTTGCGCAGCCTCGCCGTCGCTCGGCGCTGGCTGGCGGCGCTGGTGCTCATCTGGCCCGTCACGTCGACCGCGATCACCGGTCCCTCGCCCGCGCGTGCCATTGTGGCCACGGGGAGGTTGTCGAGGACCCCGCCATCGACCAGCACACGGCCGTCGATGGCGCGTGGTGGGAACACCCCCGGAACGGCCACGCTGGGGTAGATGGCGTCGACCAGCCTGCCCAGCCGATGCTCCACCGCCTCGCGGCCGATCAGGTCGCAGCTGAGGCAGAAGAACCGGTGCGGCAGCTCCTCGATCCGCAGCTCTCCGAACTCCTCGACGAGCAGCTTGCGGGTCTTGGCGCCGCGGATCAGAGAGTAGGCCGGGATCACGAAGTCGCGGCTCGGGTTCTGGGCGACGAACGTCCGGTGCAGACGTTCGCGGAGATGCTCGGTGGGGAACTCCGCCGCCGCCGCCGCCGCAATGATCGACCCGAGGCTGACGCCGGCAAAGCGGTCGATCACCAGACCGGCCTCCCGCAGTTCCTGAAGCACGCCGAAGTGTGCGAGTGCCCGGGCTCCCCCGCCGGAGAACACCACGCCGAGCGCACGGCCGGAGAGCCGCCGGGCGGTGGCCTGAATCGCCGCCTCGCGTCGCGCCGGATCGGCGATCACCTGTACCTCCCGTGGCTGCGTTGCCTGCAGCATGATTCCGCTGGCCGAGGCCCCGAACACGAGCACCTCGCAACCGCGAAGGGCGGTCGAGTGTCGATGCCATTCGGGCTGCAGGCCTCCGGTGCTCACCCCGACGACCAGATCGGCCTCGCGCAGGCACAGCGCGGTCCAGTCGTCCGCGGGCGAGCTCGAGCCGGTGAGCACGACGTAGTCAGCATCCCGCTCGGCCTGGTCGATCGTCGCAAGCTCGCCGGCGCTCAGTCGCGCGACCGATCCGCCCCGGGCGAGGCCATCGGCCAGCTGGCTAGCCACCTCCGTCACCGGCGCCGCGGCCTCGAGGCCAATTACGGCGATCGTCCGGGGCGGAGTCGCGGACACCAGTGGCGTGCGGCTGGCCGCGAGCTGCGAGCCCATCTCGCGCGTCAGCTCCAGGGCAAAGCTGGGGGCCTGGCGAATCAGGTCGGCGAATGTGCCGCGACTCAGTTCGAGCAGGCCAGCATCGCGCGTGGCGCGGACCGACGCCGAGCGCGTCTCCTCGCGCAACAGCGCGAGCTCTCCGATCACATCGCCGCGGCGCAGCACCCGGATCACGCTCTCGGGCGGACCCTCGTCCAGCACCTCGAGGCGGCCCGTGCGGACCAGAAACAGGCTGTCGGCCTCGTCGCCTTCTCGCATCAGCCACTCGCCGGCGCCGACCTGGACCTCATCGGCCTGCGCGGCGAGGCGCTCGAGCATCTCGTCCGACAATCCAGCCAGGATCCGAACGCTGCGCAGTAAGTCAGCGGTAGGCACTGTGAATCAGACTGACGCGCCCACCGGCGCGCGTGCGATCGGCAACGCGACAACGAACTCGGTGAACCTGCCCGGATCGGAGTGCACCGAGATCTGACCCTCGTGCTTCAGGACGATGTCACGGGATATGGCCAGGCCGAGGCCGGTACCCTCGCCGGCCGCCTTGGTCGTGAAGGACGGCTCGAAGATCCGCTCGACGTCCTCGCGAGGAATGCCGGTGCCGGTGTCCCGTATCCGGATCTCGACCTGGTTATCCGACGTTTGCTCGGTGGAGAGCGTGATCGCGAGCTGTGCGTCGGGGTTCTGATGCCCGGCGCCCGAGATCGCCTCACAGGCGTTCGAGACCAGATTGAGAATCACCCGACCCAGGTCGGCTTCGACCGCCGCGACCTTTGGAAGTCCGTCCGCCAGCTCAAGTGTGATTGGTGCCGGAACCTCGATTCCGCGACCCCGCAGCCCGTGATAGGCGAGGGACGAGTATTGGTCGACGAGCGTGTTCAGATCGATCGGCTGCGGCGCCGCGTCCTGGCCGCGGCTCAGGGCGAGCATGGCCATCATGATGTCGAGCGCTCGCCGGCCGTGCCGGTCGATGGCCTCGGCGTTGAAGCGCAGGTCGTCGAGCACGCGCTCGAGCTCCTCGGGGCTGCCGGCTCGCTGAGCGTATTCGGCCAGGTCATCGATCATCTCCTGGTTTGCCTCGGCGAAATTGATCACGAAGTTGAGCGGATTCTTGACCTCGTGGGCGATGCCGGCCGTCAGCGTCCCCAGCAGGGCCAGCTGCTGCTGGCGGACCTGGTTGCTCGGCGGACCGCTCGCCCGAGCGCGCCAACCAGCTCCGGCGCAGCTCGGTCTCCTTCTGAGGCGATGTCGGCCGCGGCCAACCCGGTGTGTCCGAACCCGCGATCACGTCCGTCTGCGTTGGCGACATTGCACGGCCTCAGTGCCACACCGGGGCTGCCCCTGACGGTTTGAGCAATAAATGGATCCCACTTGACCGACCAATCGCACTGACCTACCGCCGATGCCATCCGGCACGGTGCCGAGCCCACACGAAAAGCCTCCGTGCACACGCAGAAAACGCCACCTCGATGTGTTGCCGAGAGCCACCGTCGGAGTGACCAGACCCCCTTTTGTCCGCCGGGACGACTCTGGACTTGGCTCGCTTTGCCGGGACCGTACACCGGCCCCCCGAACGCGTCAAGCGCCCTTGGAGGTGGCGGTGCACGTGGCCCTGGTGGGCGAGCGCGGCGCGTCGCCATGGCAGAGCGAGGACGAGCTTGCCGGGTCAGCGGACGAGCTGAGGCAGTACTCGGAACGCCACGCCACGGACGCTGCGCTTGCCGCAGAGGTCCGGTCAAACCTGATCGAGTGGACGCGAATCGACTGCCGCCAAGTCGGGTTCGGAGACGAGACCGTGGCCCGCGAGGCGGCGCTGTGCATCGTTCACGACGGCCGCTCCTCGAGATGTAAGAGTTGGCCGGAGTCTCTCCTGGGCTTGACGCGTTCGTCACCCTGGAAGATGACGCCATGCGTTTCCCACCTTTGAGACAAAGGAGAAGGCGATGCCCACCTGTTCGCATCTCGACCAGATCGTGGTCGCCCGGCCCGCGTCGGTCGAGGGCTGTGAGGACTGTCTGAAGATCGGTGGCCGCTGGGTGCACCTGCGCGTTTGCCGCACATGCGGTCACGTCGGCTGCTGCGATTCATCGCCCAACCGCCATGCCTCGGCCCATGTCCAGAGCAGCGGGCACCCCATCGTGACGTCGCTGGAGCCGGGCGAGGACTGGTCCTACTGCTACGTCGACGACGTCGCGTTCCGCGTCGCCGAAGGGTCATGAGCGAGCCTCTGGGGGCGGGGCTCGAGGAGCCGCCCGACCGTCACGGCGCCTTTCCGCGGCTGGACGATGAGCAGCGCGGGCGCCTGCGGGAACGGGGCACGGTCGAACCGATCGCGTCGGGCGACGTGCTGTTCCGCGAGGGCGACCCGACCTACGACTTCTACGTCATCGAGTCGGGGGCGGTCGCGATCGTCCGCGGCTACGGCGATGAGAACCGCGTGATCGCGATCCACGGGCGGCACCGTTTCCTCGGCGAGCTCAACCTGCTCACCGGGGCGAGCGTGTACCTGAGCGCGGTGGTTCGCGATCCGGGCGAGGTGATCCGGGTGCCGCTGAGGAACCTGTTCGAGCTGCTGCGCGAGGACGAGGACTTCGCCAACATCGTGCTCCGAGCCTTCCTGTCCCGACGCTCGATCCTGATTGAGATCGGCGGTGGCGTGCGGCTGGTCGGATCGCGTTACTCGCGCGACACGCTCCGCCTGCGGGAGTTTCTGGCCCGCAATCGCGTGCCGTACCAGTTCGAGGACCTCGAGACCGACGAGGAGGCCGAGACGATGCTGCGCACCCTCGGCATCGAGGCCGCCGAGACGCCGGTGCTGATCGGGGGCCAGCATGTGCTGCGCAACCCCTCAAACTCGGCCGCCGGCAGCATGCTGGGGATCGGCGCCCGGGGGGCTCCACCGGCGATGTGCGATCTGGTCATCGTCGGGGGCGGACCCGCCGGCCTGGCCGCCGCCGTCTACGGCGCGTCGGAGGGCCTTGACACCCAGGCCATCGACGCGGTGGCCCTCGGTGGCCAGGCGAGCACGTCCTCGCGGATCGAGAACTACCTCGGGTTCCCGGCCGGCGTGTCGGGGCTGGAGCTGGCCGAGCGCGCGACACTGCAGGCCAAGAAGTTCGGCGCTCGCCTGGTCGTTCCGGCCGAGGCCGCCGGTCTCGAGCGCGAAGACGGCCATTTCACGATCACGCTGGCCGACGGCGGCGAGGTCCACGGCCGCACCGTGATCGTGGCCACCGGCGCCCAATACCGAAGGCTCGACATCCCCGACCTTGAGCGCTACGAGGGCAACGGGGTGTACTACGCGGCCACGCGCGCCGAGGCCCTGCTGTGCGAGCACGATCCCGTACTGATCGTCGGCGGCGGCAACTCGGCCGGTCAGGCCGCGCTTTACCTATCGGGGTTCGGATCGAGCTGCAGGCTCCTGATTCGTGGCGAGGAGCTGGCCAGGTCGATGTCGCGCTACCTGATCGATGAGCTCGAGCGGCACCCCAAGGTCGAGCTCATGACCTGCTGCGAGGTGGTCGAGCTCCACGGCGAGCACGCCCTGGAGTCGGTGACGATTGCCAACCGCGATACCGCGGAACGCTCCGAGCTTGCAGCCAAGGCGGTGTTCGTATTCATCGGGGCCTCGCCGCACACGCATTGGCTGCAGGGGAAGGTGGCGATGGACGAGCATGGCTTTCTGCTCACCGGACGCGACGTGCCGGTCGGTGATCTGGCGGCCTACGGGATTGACCGACCGCTTTTCCTCGAGACCAGTCAGCCCGGGGTGTTCAGCGTCGGCGACGTCCACTCAGGGTCGATCAAGCGCGTGGCCTCGGCGGTCGGCGAGGGCTCGATGGCCGTCAAGCTGATCCATCAGCGGCTTGCCACCCCGGCGTGAGCGAGGTGTCGGCTAGGGGCGCGCACGTCGCGCCCGGCGCCTCGGACTGGTGCAGGTGGGTCCGTAGGCGGGCGAAGGCGATGGTGCCCAGGATGGCGGGAACTCCGACCTGAAAGGCGCGGTAGGCCAGGACCGCGGCGGTGGCCTGCGAGAGCGAACTGCCATACAGCACCATCGCGCCGATCATTCCGCCGTCAGTGCCCCCGATGCCGGCAGGCAGTGGGATCAGTCCGCCCAGCTGGCCGATCACGTAGGCGAAGATGAGCGGGCCCAGCGGCGGTGCCCCGCCGAACGCGGCGTAGGCGACGATCAGCGCCGTGATGTCAAAGGCGAGGTAGCCGATCGCCCCGAGGATCGCCGGCCAGCGCCTCTCGGCCAGCAGCCGGCCGGTGTCGTGGATGCCCTCGCCGAGCAGCCAGGCGCCGGTGCGGAGCTTGGACACGATCCGCCCGCTCGGCTTGTCACGATCGATTCGCTTGAGCAGGAACGGGAGCGCGACGATGACCGCCATCGTGATCCAGGCCAGGGAGGTGAAGATCGCTGTGACCACGATGGGGTCCTCCCCGGCGAACACGCCCGCCAGGAGCAGCGGGCCGAGGACGGCCGCACAGACGAAGTTCGGCAGGCTGGTGAGGACGAAGAAGTTGACGCTGCGGCGCCCAATGTGCTCGGTCGACATTCCGCTCTCGTGCAGTGCCCAGGCTCCGAGGGCCAGACCTCCCGCGCCTCCGGTCGGCAACAGCACGTTGGTGGCCTGCTCGGCCATCGATAGGCGGTAGCTGAACCGCCAGCTCATGCGCGGACAGAACACATCGCGGAAGGCGACTACGTTCGACAGGCACGAGCACAGCTTGCACAGGCCGACCATGGCCAGCAGCAGCGGATCGGCGCTGGCGAACCGTGCCCGCAACGAACCCAGGCCCGGCAGGGTGGCCACGAGCGCGGCCACCAGCGCGAGCAGGACGGCCAGTGCCACCAGGCGCCGCACGAGATGGCGCGAATCGAGCTCATCGGGCATGCGCGTCGTCGTGGCGTCAGCGGTGGTCGTTTCAGTCACCGTCTTGTCACCTTAGGTGCAATTTCTGTCGACGCCCTGATTTTTGGTTGACAGGGCCCCCAATCGCACATACCCTGCCGCGCGGGAAACGGGGCCCCATCGCATTCAAACAGGAGGGAACCTTGACAGAGCGGGGATTCACGCGACGGCGGGTTCTTCGATACGGCCTCGGTGCGGCGGGCGTCGCCATCCTGCCCGAGGTTGCGCAGGCGCTGTGGCCCGGCGGGGGGTCGTCGACTGCGCTGGCCGCCACCGGTCAGCGGCACGAGCTGCGCCAGCCGCAGGTGCTGAAGAGCCACAACGGGCGCTTGAAGTTTAAGCTCGTGTGTGTCCCCGGCGTGGTGCACATGGGAGCGCCCAAGGCGGTCCGGACCTACACCTACAACGGCATCGTTCCCGGATACACCTGGGAGCTGAAGGCCGGCGATGAGCTGTTCGTCGATCTGCGTAATCACCTGCCCAAGATTCCTCACCAGCCGCCAATGGAGATGGATCGGCCCCACGAGTGGACGACAACCAACCTCCACACCCACGGCCTTCACGTATCGCCGAGCGGCAACGCCGACAACATCTTCCTGAAGATCCCGCCCGGAGAGCGCCAGCGCTACCGGATCCCGATCCCCGACGATCATCCCGCCGGCATCTACTGGTATCACCCGCACCATCACGGCGCCGTCACACAGCAGGTTCGTGCCGGGATGGCCGGCCTGATCATCGTGCGCGGCGATCTCGACCGCGTTCACGAGGTACGCCGGGCGAGGGAGAAGGTGATGGTGCTCCAGTCGATCGAGCTGGGGGAGGACTACGAGCTCCTCGACCCGATCCCCGACCCGACCAAGGAGCAGGCGTTCTTCCCGCGCAAGAACGTGCTCTACACGGTGAACGGCAAGCTGGGGCCGAAGATCACGATGTACCCGGGCGAGGTCCAGCGCTGGCGGCTGCTCAACGCCGCCGAGGGCAAGTACATGTCGCTCAAGCTCGATGAGCACGAGTTGCACGTTCTGGCCTGGGATGGGCTGACGCTGGCCGAACCGGAGCGGGAGAACCTGGTCATGTTGTCGTCCGGAAACCGGGTGGAGATCCTGGTCAAGGCCGGCAAGCCCGGTACCTACGAGCTGATGCTCACGCCCGGCTCGAGTCAGAAACCCAACATCCCCGGGATGCCGGAGTCGATCTCGCAGCACGAGTCCGATCTCTTCTGCAATCTGGCCGCCAACATGCCCGTCCGGGGGCTTCAGGACCAGCCGCCGGAGCTCCAGCCGCGCTCGATCGCCACCCTCGAGGTCAGGGGCACCGGACCCGAGATGCACCTGCCGAGCTCGCTACCCGCGTTCGACCCTCCGATGCGACCGATCGTCCGCGAGCGGCACTTCCGCTTCACCGTGGCGCGCGACGCAATGAACGAGTTCCTGTCATTCGGCATCGACGGCAGGCAGTTCAAGGCCGACGAGGAGCCGTATCGCGTGAAGCTGAACACCGCGGAGGAGTGGACGCTGACCAACGACTGTGACAACAAGCTGATGGACCATGCGCACGTGTACCACATCCACGTGAACCCGTTCAAGATCACAAAGATCAACGGGCGGAAGCTCGACAAACCCTTATGGCGGGACACGTTCGTGCTCACCAAGCGCTCGGGTGACTCACTCACGTTCGTGTCCAATTTCGACGACTTCACCGGTAGGTTTGTCGAGCACTGTCACGTCATCGCCCACGAGGACCTGGGCATGATGGGCTCGGTCGAGGTGGTCCGATGACCCAGCTGACTCGCCGGGACCTGCTGCGGTCGGGCGCGATCGGAGCGGTCGGCCTGTGGCTGCCTTTCGCCGCCGATGCTCGCTCCGCCACCTGGCACGCGCGGTTGGCCAACGGCCGCGTCAGCGGCCGTGCGCTTCGGGAGCTGCGGCGAGCACTGCGCGGGATCCTGCTGCTGCCGGGCGACCCCGGCTATGTGGTGTCAAGCCAGGCCGCCAACGCGCGCTTCGACGACATCAAGCCGCTGGCCATCGCCAAGTGTGTCGACGAGGCCGACGTCGTCACCTGTGTCAACTGGTCACGCGCGCATGGGATACACCCAGTCGCCCGTGGCGGCGCTCACAGCTATGCCGGGTTCTCGTCGACCCAGGGCCTGATCATCGATGTCAGCAACCTCAACCAGGTGATCCTCAACCAGCACACCGGGATGGCTGTCATGGATGGAGCGGCGAAGAACCAGAACGTCCTGGGCGCCACCGTGTTCGGTGACTGGGTCCTCCCCGGTGGGACGTGCCTGGGGGTGGGCGTGGGGGGCCTGGTGCTGGGCGGCGGCATTGGCTACAACACCCATTGGGCCGGACTGACCGCTGACCACCTGGTGGGCTCACGAATCGTCACTGCCGATGGCCGGGTGCGCGAGATCGACGAGGGCCACCACTCCGATCTGTTCTGGGCCTGCCGCGGAGGGGCGGGGGGCAGCTTCGGGATCAACACGCAGTGGAAGTTCCAGCTGCACCAGATTCCGCGCCACGACGTCGCCTTCTACCGCTTCGACTGGCGCGGGGCCGACGCTGCGGCTGCCGTCCTTGGCACGTTCGACAAGATCCTGGAGCACGCGCCGGCCGCCCTCAACGCCGTGGCCATGGCGCAGGCATCCGAGGTGGGCGCCGGCGGACCCCGGGAGGCAATTGACGTGTTCTCGCGCGGTCAGTACATCGGCCCGCTGTCGGAGTTGCGCGATCTGGTGGCGCCCCTCATCGCTGCCGCCGGCAAGCCGGCGAAGACCACGCTCACGACCTTCTCCTACTGGGATATGCAGGGAATGTTCGCCAGCACCGAGGCGGAGCGCCACTCGTGGGGCGACATCTCCCGCTACTCCCGCAAGCCACTTCCGGACCACGTGATGGCCAAGGTGGGCGACCTGCTGGCCGAATGTCCCGTCCGGACCAAGGACGAGAACGGCTCGATGTGGTCGCTCGGGTGGATCGGCGGGCCCGTGGTCGGCTCGATTGGCCGTCGCCACACAGCCTACGTCCACCGCGACATGCTGACCCTGCTCCGCGCCACTCCGGTGTGGAAGATCGACTCGCCTAAGCACGTGGTGGACGGACTGCTCGCCTGGACCGACGACATGATCAATTTGATCAGGCCCCACACGCCGAACGAGAGCTATCAGAACTTCCCCAACCGCAGCATCAAGGACTGGCAGCAGCAGTACTACGCCGAGAACTTCGCCCGGCTGGTGCGGGTCAAGGCGCGGTATGACCGGCATGACCTGTTCCGGGATGAGCAGAGCATCCCGGTGAGGGCATAGGGGCTCGGTCGCGTCTGCGTTCCGTTCGGTGGCCCGGTGGGGCGTGAGCCTTCGGAACGGCCCGGGTTCGCTTTTCTACGTTATGGCGGTTGAGAGCCACGAAAACGTTGCGTGGCGGCTCGGGACCAGGCGCTGGGCACCGTTTCCGCTGGGTTTCGTTACCGAGCGACCGGGCCCGGGTGCTGCTATGCGACGGAATGGTTCTTGAAGCCACCGCAGTCCGCCCCCTTCCCCAGCAAGCCGTTCCCGAAGTCGCCCGCCAGCCAAGACCACGGGACTGAAACGCAACAGGGCCGCTACTTGAACGTCGCCGAGGTCCCCAGCGCCTGGTTGTGGGCGTTGAGAGCCGCGACCTTGTAATCCGCGTACCCCGCCGGCACGACGATCGAGGTCTCGAAGCCGTTGCGCTCGGCGGCGGCAACCGGCTGCAGCGGCCCGCTCCCGTGGTTGGCGAACACCTTCCATGCGGCGACCTGGGTGGCGCCGTTCCAGCTGGCGTACACGATGGTCTTGCCGCCCACCTTGCGGACCGCGCCCACGGGCGGGTACAGCGGCTTGCCGACCCACGGCTGCAGTGTGGCCCGGTAGCTCTGGTCGGGGTGGGGCAGCACCGCGTCGAGCAGCAGCTGTCCGGAATGGCTGTACTCGGAGAAATAGGGCTGCGAACCCCAGCCGACCATCATGTTGCCGTTGGCCAGGGGCTGGGCATTGCCCATGTACTCGGCGTCGAAATTGCCGCGGCCGTACTGGGCGACCATGCCGGCCTGGTGGGTCTGCGGATTCAGCTTGATCACCAGGCCGCGCGATGGCCCGGTCGGCGAGACGTACGTGCCGCCGCCGGTGATCTGGCAGCAGTGGTCGTCGAACATCGTGACGACGTTGCCCGGATGCATTCCGACGTCGTGCTGCCACTGGAAGCCGGCGCCCTGGTTGAACGTGTAGCTCGAGTGGCGGCCTCCGAGCGTCCACTCGATCGCGCCGGTCCTGGCGTTGACGAGGTACGCCGCCCAGGTGTTACGCATCGAGGCGAGGAACGTGCCATTGCCCAGGACCTGGATCGAGTTGACGTGGTAGGCGTCCCATGGGAAGCCGTTGGTGGGCAGGGACGCCTCGGAATCAGTCGGCGAGACGTGCTTGAGCGCATCCCAGGTGAACAGCAGCTTGCCCGTCTTGAGGTTGTACTCCTGGACCGCCGAGTCGATCACGACCCCGTTGTAGGCGCCGCCGTACTTGGACAGGTTCATCGGGACGTTCTTGTTGGCGGTCACCCAGGCGTTGTCTCCGTCGATCACCAGCTCGTGCAAGGTGAGGATCCAGCCGCCCTTGCCCTTCAGGGTCGCGATCGTCCGGTAATGCTTGTCGACGACCACATCCTCGCCGCTCAGCGTCTGGCCGGCGCTGGTGATGTTGCCCTGCCACCAGGCAATGGCCGGCTGGCCGTGGTAGGTCTGCCGGCTCAGGTTGGCGGCGACCATGTTCTCGGGAACGGGGTGGAACCAGACGGGCTGGGCCCGGTTATCGAGGATCAGCGGCCCGCTCTGGCCGGTCATCGGCGGCTGGGTGAGATCGTAGAAGCTGGTCATGAAGATGTAGCCGGGCGCGAGCCGGTTGAGCGCGATGTTCCCCGTCCGCACCGTCGGCGGGTGGAGGTTCGGCTGGGTGACGAACACGTCCGTGTTGTCCTTCACGTACGCGCCGATCGGAGCGCCGTGGTTGCCGGCGGTGGCGATCTCGACGCCGAGGAAGGCCGCGATCACCAAGCCGAGCGCGATGATCGCCGGCACGCGCCGCACCGGCTTGCCCTTCACGGCCATCCTCGGGACCGCGATCAGCGTCACCACCAGGGCGACAGCGGTGAACCCGGCGGCGATGAAGTAGCCGATCCGGAAGCCGTCGGTCAGCGCCTGGGGCACGCCGTGGCCCTTGCCGATCTGCTGCGTCGTGTACTGCGTGGCCAGGGTGATCAGCAGCGCCAGACCCAGACCACCGCCGACCTGGCGCGAGGTGTTGACCAGACCCGAGGCGAGTCCGGCCTGCCCCTGCTTGGCGCCCTGGGTGGCGGCGATCGTGGAGGGCACGATCGAGAAGCCGATCCCGGCTGCGGTGAGGATGCCGGGCACGACCACGTACACGATCGGGCTGCCGCTGGCGGCGATCCGCGTGAACAGCAGCAGGCCGATCGTCATCATGATCAGGCCGCTGCCGAGCACCGCGCGGACGCCGAAGCGGCTCACCAGCCCGCCGGCGCTTCGGGCCACGAACATGATCGTGAGGGCCATGGGTAGGAAACAGAGCCCGGCGTCCAGCGGCGAGAGACCGAGCACCTGCTGCAGGTAGAGGGAGCTCAAGAACCACATCGGGAACAGCGCCGCGCTGAACAGCACGACAATCCCATTGGCCGTCTTCAGCGGCTTGGTCAGCTCCTTGAACGGGATGAGTGGCGCGCTGGCGACGCGGTCCTCGATGAGTCCGAACCCGGCCAGCATGACCAGACCGATGAGGATCGGGATGATTGCCTCAGGCGAGCTCCAGCCGTTCGTGCCCGCCTTGACGACCCCGTAGACGAGGATCATCTGGCCGATCGTCAGCGTGAGCGCGCCGGCGATGTCGAAGGGCGGGGCGTCGCGCCCGCGACGGCGGTCGACGACCACGGCATAGCCCACCATGGCGGTGACCACGGCGATCGGCGGGTTGATGAGAAGCACCCAGCGCCAGCTGATGGCCTGGGTGATGATCCCGCCGAACAGCGTGCCGGCGGCGCCACCGAGGCCGTTCATGGCCGCCCAGATGCCGATCGCGCGGTGTAGCTTGGGGCCGGGCGGGAACGACGACGTGACGATGGCCAGCGACGACGCGGCCATCAACGCGCCGGCCAGGCCCTGGAACGCGCGTGCGCCGACCAGCATGCCCTGGCTGGGCGCCACGCCGCCGAGCAGCGAGGCGAGGCCAAACAGGAGGAGCGAGAGGACGAATGTCCGCCGCTGGCCGAAGTGGTCGGCCGCCCGGCCACCCAGCATGAGGAAGCCCGCGAACGTGATCGCGTAGGCGTCGACCACCCACTGCAGGTTGGGGGCGTTGAAGCCGAGGCTCGACTGGATCGACGGCAGGGCCACGTTGACGATGCTGAGGTCGAGGATGACCATGAACTGCGCCACGCAGCAGACGACCAGCAGCCACGGGGAATGCGGGCCCCCGTCGGCCGTCGGGACATCGGGGGCGGGGCCCGCCGGGCGCTCAGCGCCCTCCTCGCTGCCCGGCGCCACCACCCTGGTCGTGCCCGTTGCGGGATCGCCGACAGCCGCCGCTGTTTCGACGATTTCGCCGTTCTCGCGCGCGGTGGTGGTTTCGCGTTTAGCTTCCATTCCCTGAACGTCCCCTGTACGCTCCATGTGCAGTCTGGTGGTCGCCGGTGCGGCTGGTAAGGCCGGTCTGGTGCAAGAAGTGGTACCAGGTGGCTCCGTCGGCGGCGCTAACCTTAGCTGCTCGCGGTCGTCGCGGTGGGTGAGGGCAGAGAGGACTTGAGGCGTTAACTCACTGCTCCGGCGTTCGCGAACGTTTTGTAATCTCGCGACCAAGCCCCGTCCAGTACAAAGGAGTAGGGCCCGATGAGAAAAGCGATGCTGGCGAGTCTGGCGGCCGCTGTGGCCGTAGCAGGCTGCGGTGGCGGTGGTAGCAGTACCACGTCCAATGCGGCCAATACGACCACGGTGAAGGACCCGACGACCAAGACGGTCAAGAAGAAGGTTCATCACAAGAAGAAGCAGATTCACCATAAGAAGAAGCATCACAAGAAGACTTCGACCACCAGCACGACGGCGGTGGCGGCGGCGACCACGCAGGCTGCGCCGGTGACGACGCAGGCGGCGCCCCCGCCGTCCACGCAGCCCTCATCGTCCTCGGTGGCCCCGTCCTCTTCGGGCGGCGGCTCGCCGGCCCCCTCCTCCTCCGGCGGAGGCACCCCCGCGCCCAGCGGTGGCGGCTCCGGCGGCGGCGGCTCCGGCGGCGGCGGCGGCTCCGGTGGCGGCGGCGGCGGCTCCGGTGGCGGCGGCGGCGGCTCCGGTGGCGGCTCCGGTGGCGGCGGCGGTGGCGGCGGCACCGTCGGCAACCAGGGCTACTAGGAACTGCTGAGCCCCGCGCGCGGGCCACGTGCCCGTGCGCGGGGCCTCCGATCGCAGACCGCGCGCCCGTGCCCGGGGCTCGAGCGCACACCGCGCGCCCGTGCCCGGGTGGCCCCTGACGTCCTCCCCGTATTACCCGATGCCCTGCAGGAAGCCGAGCACGCGCTTCCTCAGCAGTCTCGCCGCCTGCTCGTCGTAGTCCGGCAGGCTGGCGTCGGAGAACAGATGCCGATCGCCTGAGTACATGAATAGCTCCGCGCCGTCGATTGTCTCCGTGAGCTCGCGCGCCACGTCGAGCTCGACCCACGGGTCGGCATCCATCGTGTGGATCTGGAGCGGGACGCCCGGGGGCCAAGTTCCGCCAAACTCCGAGGTGGGAAGGCAAGCGTGGAACAACAGGGCTCCCCGAGCGCCGGACCGCGTCTGGGCCAGCATCTGCGCGGGAAGTGCCCCCAGCGAGAACCCCGCGTACACGATCTGGGTGGGAAGCGGTTCCGCCGCGGTGCGCCCCCGCTCGAGGATGGCCTCGATCCCGAGGATGTTGTCGGCGTGGTTGACGCCCTCTGAGAGCTCGGCGAAGGTCTTGCCGTCGTACAGGTCGGGTGTGTGGACGACGTTTCCAGCGGCTCGGAGCTCGTCGGCGAAGCCCAAGCACCCCGGTGTGAGGCCCTGCGCATGATGAAACAGCAGAACCTCCGTCACGCGCGGAATCTACCCGGCAATGAGTTCGACGAACCCGGCCCGCGCCGACCTGCAGCGGACGGCGCGGGGGGCGATCAGCTCAGGACACTACGACGCCGACTGGACGGGGTCCTCGCTCGTCTCGGCCAGATAGTTCTGCACGGCCAGCATCGACCCTTCGATGATCCGCTTGCCGAACTCCTTGCTGTCGTTCAAATGCGGGAACGGCGTGTCCGGGACCGGAACCTCGAGGAACTCGCACAACGGCTCCCAGCCCTCCGCCACCGACCAGACGAGCAGACGATCCGCGGGGACGGTCTGCTTGATCTCCTCGTGATAGCGGTCCATGGCGTTGGCCATGTACTCGGCCGTGGTCGCCTCGCCCTGGATGAGTCCGCTCTGGCGCCAGAACTCGCGCATCATGTCGAGGTAGCCGTCCCATTTGGGGTCGATCGTGGCCCGCGCATCGGATACGTGACGGATGAGCACGTTGTCGTAGAACAGACCCCAGATCGTGTCGCGCATGCTCTTGGCCCACGAGTGGCCGTCGCGGACGCTGAGCAGGACCTTGGCGTCCGGGTAGACCTCGATGAGCTCCTTGGTGAAGAACGAACCGGGCCAGTCGACGGTGGCCTCAAAGCCGTCGAAAATCTGCTCCCAGTCCGCGTTGCCCTCGAGGGCGTCGCGCCACTGGGGCGCTAGGTCGAGGTTCATGAGGACGTTGACCATGTGGTAGCACGGCTGCAGGCCGAGCATCTCCAGCGCCACCTTCTGCGAAAGCGTGCCTGTGCGCGGCAGTCCGGCTCCAATCAGCTTCATGTATTTGCTCCTTGTTGGTTCTCTAGGTCAGGGTCGCGCCGGCGGCCTGAGCATGGGGCATCAGGCCTGCTCCGTTACTGGCGGCAGGCTCATCGGTTTCCGCCAGCAGATCGAGCAATGCATCGACCGCGGCCGGAACTGCCACGGCATCGCTCATCCGTAGGTCGGGTCGGCGCGGCGCCTCATACGGATCGTCGACCCCGGTCAAGCCCTTCAGCTCCCCCGCACGCGCTCGGGCGTACAGCCCCTTTGGGTCGCGGGCCACGCATACCTCGATCGGCGTGTCGACGTGGACCTCGAAGAAGCGAAGTCCACACTGCGCGTGGCGCTGGCGCACGGTGTGCCGGGCCGCGGCAAAAGGCGATACGACCGCCACGATGGCGATGGCTCCGGCGTCGGCGAACAGACGCGCCAGTTCGCCGACACGGCTCACGTTGCGTTCGCGATCGATGGCCTCAAATCCGAGATCGCCGCAGATGCCGTGGCGAAGGTTGTCGCCATCGAGCAGGTAGGCAAGGCGGCCACAGGCGACGAGTCGCTCCTCGAGTGCTGCCCCGATGGTCGACTTGCCCGAGGCGGGTAGTCCGGTCAGCCAGACCGTCGCGCCGGACGTGCCGAGTGCTCGCCAGCGTCGTGCGCGGGAGAGTCGACCATCCTGCCATGTCACGTTGGGGCTTGAGTCCATCAATTCGCCGTGCCTGCAGGAACTTTCACCAGACGTGTCGTGCCCGTCAGCAGGCTCAACACGATGGACCAGCATGAGTTGCGCTCGCCCGCCTGGCGCCAACGAGAGCCCCTCCAACGGTCCAGGTTTCCGGCATTGTGCCCTATCTCGGGGACGCGCGACGGCATGCGGCGCTCGTGCAAGCCTGATCCCACGCCGTTGCCGGTGAGAGTTTCCTTAGAGGTTGTTTGGCTATTCCTGGGCCACCGGCACGGTTCGCGCCCGTGCTCGCCGCGGCCACGAGCGGTACATAGCGGTGGCAACCACCGCCGCCATGACGAGCGCGCAGCTCGAGTGGGGGATCGTGACGGAGTGATTCGAGAAGGGCCAGAACAGCGCGACGCCACTCTCCGGCTCGGCCAGGTCACGCCAGAAATGGAGGGCGAGGCCGATGGCGATCCCCAGCATGACGTCCCGTCGCCGACGCCACAGCAGAGCCGCCAGCAGAACGATGGCGATCGTCAGCAGCGAATGGGTGTAGGGCCGAGGTGTTGCCGGCGGTCAGCCAGTCGCCGCCCAGACGCTGCGGAATGTGATCAACGTCGATCGCCACCGAGGCGATCAGAGCCGGAATCAGGAAGCGCTCGCATGCGCGCCCGGCGATCGCCCACAGAACCAGGAGCGTGGTGAGCAGGTGCGCGGTCTCATCCAGAGGCCCGCCGGGAAAGGTCGAGCCCCCGGCCAGCTCCGCGCCCCAGTCGGCGGCCACCAGAACGAGTGCCGCGATCGCCACCGCGCCAGGCCCGGGACGTCTTAACACGGCCAGCCAGCCCGTGGTGCGCGTTCGCCATTTCCGGCTCATCAGCCAAGTATGGCTCGCAAGTGACTATTTTCCCGGGACTTGAAGCGCCACCTGTTGAGTGTTGCCAATCCGGCCGGCTTGATCTACGGCACGATCGCCGTGGGCGCACTGCTGGCGGCCGAAAGCACCGAGGGCCAGAGCTACGGCGCCACCGTGGCCGGAGTCTGCGTTGCGCTGGTGCTGTATTGGCTGGCCTACACCTACGCCGGATTCGTGGGAGAACGCCTGAAGACGCCTCAGTCGTTCAGCTTGGCGGGCTTCCTGAACGCGTTGGCCGGCGAGATAACGGTCGTGCTGGGCGCCGGCGTGCCACTCATCGTGGTGCTGATCTGCTGGGCCGTCGGCGTGCCGCTGGCCAGCGGCATCAGGGCCGCCGTATGGGCCTCGGCGGCGATGATCTTGATCTACGAACTCGTGGCCGGTGTTCGCAGCGGGTTGTCGGGGTCCGAGCTGGTGATCCAGGCGACACTGGGGGCGGTGCTCGGGGTGCTGCTGATCGTGCTGAGGATCCTCCTGCACTGATCGGAGTCTCCGGGCCGTACCCCGGCGCCGGCGATCAGCGCCACCAGGGCCGGCGCCTGATCTCGGCCAAATGCGTGGCCGGGGCGACAAGCTCGGCGAGGTGCTCGGCGAGGTGGTGGAGGTGCTCGCACAGCCAGATCGCGTGCCACGTCCGTGGGTGCGCGGCGACCTCGTCAAACGTCGGTGCCCGCAGGACCGGGACCGGGCTACCGCGTGGTCTTCCCACTCCTTCTGCAAGTTGCTCGTAGAAGGCGGTGAGGATCTCGGCGCGAGGCCCGATCGCCCGTTGCGCCGCGAGGATCTCCTCGCTGTCGTGATTGGGTAGACCCGCGAGCGCGTGGGCCGTCAGCCGCAGCCGCAGCGCGCCACCGACCAGCCGCCACAGCTCGACCTTGGGCAGCCGCTTCGATCCCTGTTCGGCCAGGAATCCGCGCAGGGCGGCGTCGAGGCGCAGGCCGGCCGTGATTGCCGGAACGGCACCGTCGGGTGGCCCATCGACCACCACGCACAGGCAGTCGACGGCGCGGGATAGGTAGCGCGCCCCCGAGCGGTAGGCGTCGGCGAGATCGTCGCCGACGACCGACGACGCGCCGCGGGGCCAGAAGAAGGTGCCGACGAGGATGCTCACCGCGCACCCGAGCGCGACGTCCAGAATCCGCAGTTCTCCAACCTTCCACCCCGTGGGGATCAGCAGGTTGAACAGCACGACCACGGTGACCGTGAACGCAGCTTGGCCGACGGCGAACGGAGCCGTGCCCGGCGCGTAGGCGGAGATCAGCACGGCGATCGGGAGCACGATCCACAGGACGGCCGACGTATCGCCGATGGCCAGCACGAGGCCGGCGCCGATGACGAATCCGGCCACCGTTCCGGCCAGCGCGCGCAGCGCCGTGGCTCCGGTCGCGCCTGCATTGCTGCGCAGCACGGACAACGTCCCGAGCACGACCCAGAAACCGTGCTGAACATTGAGCAGGTCGGCGGCGGCGACCGCGGCGGCGATCGACAGCGCGCCGCGGAGGCTGTTGACGAACCAGACCGAGCGCAGACTGGCGTGCCGCCAGGCGACGCCAGCGTACTTGGCGGCGCCGGCCAGCCGTCGCTCGTCGCCCGGGCCACCTGTGACCATCCCGAACCAGCGAGTGCGGGCCTCGGCGACCCAGTCCGCCGTGGCCATCCGCGAGGCGACCATGACCTCTGCTCCCAGGGCCAGGACGCTCACGGCGATCTGATGGACGTGGAAGGAGATCTGAGCCTGTTCCCGCATGTCCGGGGTCCCGGGCTGGAGGTCGTGGAGCCGCGCGGTGCTCTGCCGGCGAACCTCCTCCAGGGCCTCCAGGTCGGGGCGGGCGCGATGACCGACGAGCAACTGGCCACATTCGCGCAGGCACCGGGCGGCGACCTCGAGTAGCTCTCGATCGGCAGGCACCGCGGCGTTCAGGTCGCGCCGCTCGTGGACGGTGTCGACGATCAACGCGGTACACCACTCGAGCAGCTCGACCGCGTTGGCCAGCGCCTGATCGGGACCCGTCAGACCCGTCGGGCGGTACGGCGTCGAGTTGAAGGCGGTCAACAGCGCGCGCTTGGTGTCGATGGCGGCTTCGAGCTGTTCCTCGGTGGCCCCGTCGGCGAGCACGGAATCGATCACATCCGTCAGTCCACTGGCGAGCTTCGACGCCGCGCTGCGGAGCGTGTTGCCGCCGGGCGGCGTGTAGATGATCAGCACCGCTGCGGTGCCGGCCACCGAGGCGAGCCACCAGCCCGCGAGCCGATCGGGAACCATCGACATGGTGCCCGGCGACGCGGCCGGCAGTACGTAGGCGAGCAACGCGGCGGTGACCCCGGCGGCGGCGGTGGCCCCGAACACGCCGGAGAAGAACAGGGCGAAGGCTACCGGGACCGACACGAGTGCCGCGATCACGACGGATCCGTTGACGGCGGTCCCGATGACGATCAGCGGCGTGGCGACCAGCGCCAGCATCGTGTGGGCGATCAGCTTCTCACGCCGTGTGCCAGCGAAGCTGACGAAGACCAGCGTGGCCAGCGAGCCGAACGCCCCGAACAGCGCGGTCTGGATGTTGCCGATGACCAGGTCGCAGAAGGCGAACACGCTCGGCGCGACGAGTGTGGCCCGCAGCGCGCGCTGGGCCGCCACGGGCGACCAGGTCGGCAGCCAACCGTGCGAGTCGAGCCAGCTGACCCAGCGCTGCTTCCGCACCGTCCCGGAAAGTGCGCCGACGCCGCTGGACACGAGCGCGAGTTTAGCCGCGCGTCACTGGGGAACGGCGGGCACCAGCGCGTCGAGGAAGGGCTCGCGGGCGAGCGCGTAGAGCAGGCAATCGCGCTCGGCGATCACGCTCGCCGTGCGGGGAACATCTTGGAGCAGCGCGATCTCGCCGAAGCCACTCCCCGGGCCCAGGGTGCGAGCGAGCACGCCGTCGACGAGGACACGGAGCTTGCCGCCCGCGATGATGTAGAAATTGTCGCCGACGTCGCCCTGGCGGATCACCGTCGTTCCGGCGGCGGCCTCCACCGGTGTGAGCTCCCCGGCCAGAGCCTCGAGCATGGCGCCGGGCAGCCCGGCGAACAGCTCGTTGTTGCGCAGCAGCATCACCTGCGCTCTGGCCACCCCACGGCGGTCCACGGCCAACAGCCGGGGCAGCGCGACCAGTGCCGCCAGCACGATCACGATGGCGATGCCGCCCAGGGCGGCCCCGCCGCCGCCCACGTGCACCAGCACCGGGACGAGCAGCGAGCCGACCGCCAGCCCCGCCATGGCGAGCCCCTCGAGCACTCCAAACACGCGGGCGAGCACGTGGGCCGCCGTCACCCGGGTGAGCAGGGTCCGGCCGGCCACGTCGAGCACCCCACGCGCCGCTCCGCCGCAGATCAGGAGCGCGAACGCGGAGAACTTGGTCGTCCAGACGGCCAGAAATCCAAACGCTGCCGCCCAGAGCAGCGCGGCGGCGATCAAGGGACGCGCCAGCGAACGGGCGCCGATCAGCCCGAGCGCGGCCAGTCCGCCCAACACGCCGCCGGCGCCGAACGCGGCCGTCAGGTACCCGGCGCCCGATGCGCCGAGCCCCAGCTCGGACACCGCGAGGTACACGGCGAGGACGTCGAGGGCACCCGTGGCGACGAAATCGGACACCAGGACGAGCAGCAACGAGCGGGTGTCGCGCTCGGATCGAAGCACGGCCAGACCGGCGAGCAGGCTCGACTCCTCGGAATCCTCGTGGTGGTCGGCGGCTGGCTCACGCCCAGGTTGCACTCCGCTGACGAGCACGGCTCCGATGGCGACGATCACGGCGTAGGCGGCGAACACGGTCCCCGGCCCGTTGACGCTGATCAGGACGCCCGCCACCGCGGGGCCGAGGAGCACGCTTGTGCTCTCGATCCAGCTCGAAAGCGCGGTGGCGGCGGTCAGCTCGTCGGGGTGTTCGGCCACGGCGGCGACGAAGGCGGCCTGGGCCGGCCGTGTGATCGTCACCGCCGATGCCGCCACCGTGGCCAGCGCGTAGGCCACCGGTGCCGGTCCATCGGCCAGCAACACGACCGCGGTGCCCGCCATCGCCGCTGCCTGCAGAACATAACCGAGGCGCAGGGCAAAGGCCGAGCCTCGGCGGTCGGCGATGGCCGCGGCAGGCGGGGCCACGATCGCCGCCGGCACCAGTTGGATCACCGCGATCACGGCAGCGGTCGTCGTCCCGCCGCGGGCGAAGGCATAGACCAGCATGGCCACCCACACGCCGTATTCGGCGGTGGCGAAGCCGGCAAATGCCAGCTCGGCGCGCCTCAACCCACGGTTCGCGAGGACGCGCGAAAGCACAGCCGCCCGCTGCCCCATATGCCGCCATCCTATATGTCACCAACGCGCGCCCGTCGCGGAGCGACGGGCAGGCAGGGTCAGCTCGCCTTCTCGTCGTGCCCGCCGAACTCCTTGCGCATCGCCGACAGCGTGCGGTTGGCGAACTCGTCGAGCTTGCGCGAGCTGAAGCGGGAGTACAGCGCGGCGGTGAGGACCGGCGTGGGAATCCCCTCCTCGATCGCGGCGGTCGACGTCCAGCGACCCTCACCAGAGTCCGACACCCGACCCGAGAACGCATCGAGATTGGGCGACTGGAGGAGGGCCTCGGCGGTCAGGTCGAGCAGCCAGGACCCGATCACGCTGCCCCGCCGCCATACCTCGGCCACTGCGGTGGTGTCGATGTCGTACTGGTAGTACTCGGGGTGCTCGAGCGGGGCCGTCTCGGCGTCCATCTCCTGCTGGCGCTTGCCGATGTCGGCGTTGCGAATCACGTTCAGGCCCTCGGCATAGGCGGCCATGATTCCGTACTCGATGCCGTTGTGAACCATCTTCACGAAGTGCCCGGCACCGTTCGGGCCGCAGTGGAGGAACCCCTGTTCGGCGTGGCTCGGCTCGCCGTCGCGACCCGGCGTCCGCGGCGCGCTGGCGACGCCCGGCGCGATCGACTGGAACAGCGGCGAGAGCCGCTCCACGACATCCGTCTCGCCGCCGATCATCAAACAGAAGCCGCGCTCGAACCCCCACACGCCGCCGCTGGTGCCGCAATCGACGTGATGGATCCCCCGCGGCCGGAGCGCCTCGGCGTGAGCGATGTCGTCGCGGTAGTGGGTGTTGCCCCCGTCGATGATGACATCGCCCTCCTCGAGCACGTCGGCCACGGCCTGGATCGTCGTGTCCGTGATGTCACCGGCCGGCACCATCACCCACACGGCGCGTGGCTTGGACAGCTTGGCGGCGAAGTCCTGTAGCGAGTCGGCTCCGACCGCGCCGTCGGCGGCCAGTGCCTGGACAGCCTCGGGGTTGACGTCGTAGCCGACGCAGCTGTGGCCGTCGCGCATCAAGCGGCGAACGATCCCCGCGCCCATCCGCCCCAGTCCGACCATTCCCAGTTGCATCGGCTTATCAGTCGCCATCACCGCTCCTGTCGCGAGTCTTGAGTGTCTTAGCGCCGCTCGGCGCGCGCCCGCGCGTGTGGACGTGGCGCCTATTCTTGCCGCAAACGCGCTTGTGCGCCATGCGGGGGAGAAAATGCGTCGGCGAGGCGGCAGACCTGACGCCGGCTCCCCGCGACCGCGGGGAGCCAGTGGCCAGGACGTTGATCAGGAAGCGATCAGCGATCCGTAGACCGTGCAGACCTTCTGCTTCGACAGCGTCGTGCTGTTGTCGAACGCGTAGTTGACGGTCACGGTCTTGCCCTTCGAGGTTTCGAACAGCAGGGTGCCGGTGGCGTCGAAGTCGCCGCTGCTGGTGGCGACGGCCATCCCCTTGGGTCCCTTGTTGAACGAGCTGTTCTTGACGATGTGGATCCGCCCGAGGCCGTCGAAGATGCGGCCGA
This sequence comes from uncultured Solirubrobacterales bacterium, assembly GCA_963749545.1. Taxonomy (GTDB): domain Bacteria; phylum Actinomycetota; class Thermoleophilia; order Solirubrobacterales; family Solirubrobacteraceae; genus Palsa-465. Next base: position 88,529 of record CAVVNG010000003.1, on the reverse strand, counting down.
ACAGGTCCGCCGCCGGGGCGGTCGAGAAGGCATAGATGATTGGGCTGCCCTGCGTGCTGCAACGGGCGTTCATCGAGAAGTCGTCGATATTGAAGAGCGATTGGGTCTTTCCACCGGGCTTGCCGATGAACGAGAACGTCTTGGTTACGGGTCCCGCGCCGGCGGTCGATGCGCGCGTGATCTTCGCCGTCCCTGGGCCCGGGGGAAGCTTCACGCTTCCTTGGTCGGCGCTCGATGTGCCGGCCGCGACCGCGGCGCCCGCGAGGATGGAAATCGTCAGCACACCAAGGCCGCGCTTCCCCACAATACGGTTCATTACAGGTCCTTTCTGTGGCTCTCTGCCACGTAGTTGCCCCGAGCGGGCGATAGTAGAGAAGGCCGGCGAAAGCGGCGTTTCGCAGCGCTGGGTTACTTGTGCCCGAGCGTGGCTACTCGTACTGCAGCGCCTGGAGCACGTTGAGTCGCGCCGCGCGCCGGGCTGGGAACACGGCTGCGACGAGGCCTGCGACGATCGCCGCAATCACGAACACGATGAGCGTCCCCCACGGCACGGTGAAGGCGGCGAAGTTGATCGCCGCGCCGATCATCAGTGCCAGGATCACGCCCAGTGGGATGCCAAACGTGGCCCCGAGCAGGGCGGTGATCACGCTCTCGTGGCGGATCATCCGGCGGACCTGGCGCCGGCTCATCCCCACGGCGCGCAGCATCCCGAGCTCTCGCGTTCGCTCGAAAACGGTCAGCACCAGGGTGTTCACGATCCCGAACAGACTGATGACGATTGACAGCGATAGCAGGACGTAGAGCAGGTTCAGCAGGGTGTTCAGGCCCTGCTCCTGATTGGTCCTGAACTGCGACTTGGTCTGCAGCTTGACGTCGGGGAACCCGTTCAGGGCGGCGCTCAGGCGTTGAGTCTTGGCCGGGGTGGCGCCGCCGACCACGTCGAGGAACGAGAACAGGTTCTGCGGATTGGAGTACACGCGGTCAAACAGCGCTGTGGAGATGGTCACGTCGCCATACGGGTTGCCACCCTTGGGTGGAGAGGTGATGCCCTTCAGGACCAGGTGAAGCCTGGTCCCCGTGGGGGTCTCGACCATCAGCGGCGAGCCGACATGAAGGTGCTGCGCCTTGGCGTAGGCGTCCGCCACGAAGGCGCCGTTGGTGCCCAGCTGCGCCGGTGTGGCGGGACTTCCGTCCTTCCATTTGATCGCGATCACCCTGCTCACATTGGGCTGGACTCCAGTCACGTTGATATGCGAGCCGAACGCCTTGCCGTCACCGGCCCGTACCGAGGAGACCACGCTCACGCCGGGCACCCTGGCCACCGCAGCCGCGGAGGACGTGCCGATCGGCGAGAAGTTGTTCGTCGCCGTGACCGCGTAGTCGGCCACGAACAGCTGGTTGACGGCGCCGTCGGTGCGCGAGCGCAGCCCGGCCGCGAGCACAGCGACAAGCGTGACTAGCGCCAGCCCGATCATCAGCGCCGAGGCGGTGCTGGCCGTCCGCGCTGGGTTGCGCGAGGAGTTGCCCCGCGCCAGCGTCCCGGCCCCACCGCCGATCCTCGTCGCCGGCCAGCCCAGCACCCGAACCAGCGGCGGCACCAGCCGCGGCGCGAGCATCGACACACCCAGGAACAGGGCCACCGCGCCGAGTCCTATGGCCAGCAGGCGCACGCCGGTCGACAACGTTGAGACGAGCAGGCCGACCAACATCACCACGACCGCGCCGACGATCGTGCCGATCGCCGGATAGGCTCCGAAGCGCTCGAGCCGCGAGGGCGGAAGCACGCTCCCCTCGCGCACGGCGGCGATCGGCGGCACCCGGGTGGAGCGCAGCGCCGGCCGCAGTGCGGCCAGCACCGTGATCACGATGCCGACGAGCAGCGAGACGACGATCGTCCGCGTCTTGAAGACCGGGCTCGTCGACGGCAGATCGATGCCGAACGACACGAACAGGGCGTTGAGCCCGCGGGCCAGCCCGAAGCCGACGAACAGGCCGACGATCGAGGCCAAGACGCCGATCACGAACGCCTCCAGCAGAACCGAGGCGCGAACCTGCCGGCGCGTGGCGCCGAGCGTGCGCAGCGTGGCCAGCTCGCGAGTGCGCTGCGCGACGGTGATCGACAGCGTGTTGGCGATCACAAAGCTCCCGACAAACAGAGCCACGCCCCCGAAGGCGAGCAGGAAGTCCTGGAAGATGTTGAGGAAGCCGCTGGTGTCCTTGGTCGCCTGCTGGGCCTGTGCCTGTCCGGTCCGCACCTGTGCGCTCGGCGGCAGCAGCGGCTTGACGGCCTGGACCAGTTGGCTCGAGGACACGCCGTGTTTGGCGGCGATGTTGATCTGATCGATCTGCCGCGGCTTGTTGAAGATCCGCTGGGCCGTGGGCAGGGTGAAGATGGCCATCGTCGCTCCGCCGAGCGAGGACAGGCCGGCGAACTTCACGGTTCCGACGATCCTGAACCGCTGCACCGGGCCGCGCGCGATCACCCCGATCGGTTGCCCGACGGCGAAGTTCTGCTTGCTCGCCGTGGCCTGGTCGATGTCGACCTGGTCGGGTCCGCTCGGCCAGTGGCCGGAGGTCAAGGACAGCGGGCTGAAGCGCTGGCCCGACGGTGTGTAGCTGAAGGCCAGGCTGGGGGCGCCGCCGCGCGAGATCACCTTGCCGTTGTGGCCAACCAGCTGGGCCTGGTCGGCGATGGAGCCGGAGGCCTGCGCGACCTGGGGCAGCGCCTGGACGCGGGTCAGCAGCGAATCCGACAGCGAGGGCACCGTGGCCCCGTTGCCGCTCGTGTTGTTGGTGATCGCGCTCTTGCCGCTGATCACCGCGTCGGAGTTCTTGTACGCCTGCGTGAACACGGTCGAGAAGGCGGCCTTGATCGTGTCGGTGAGGATGTAGGTGCCGCTGACCATCGCCACGCCGAGGACGATGGCGATTGCCGTCAGCGCCGCTCTGAGCTTGCGGCCGAGCAGGCCCTTGATGGCAACTCGGGTCACGCCGACAGCTCGCTCATCACCTCGAGGACGTCGCCCGCGGTGGCCTCGGTCAGTTCCTTGACGATCAGACCGTCGGCGAGGAACAGGACCCGGTCGGCGATCGATGCCGCGCGCGGCTCGTGGGTCACCATGACGATCGTCTGACCGTAGTTGTCCACCGAGTTGCGCAGCAGATCGAGTATCTGGCCCCCGGTCTTCGAGTCGAGGTTGCCGGTCGGCTCGTCGGCGAACAGGATCGTCGGGCGGGTCACCAGCGCCCGGGAGATGGCCACGCGCTGCTGCTCGCCACCGGACATCTCGGCCGGACGGTGTTTGCGGCGGTCGGCGAGTCCGGTGATGCTGAACAGCTCATCGACCCACTGCCGGTCCGGGTCCTTGCCGGCGATCGTCAGTGGCAGCAGGACGTTCTCCTCGGCGCTCAGCATTGGCAGCAGGTTGAAGAACTGGAATACGAAGCCAACGTGATCGCGGCGGAGCAGCGTCAGCTTGGCATCGTCGAGCCGGGTGATCTCGGTGTCGGCGATGACCACCGAGCCGCTGGTCGGACGATCGAGGCCGGCCATAATGTGCATCAGGGTCGATTTGCCCGAGCCCGAGGGTCCCATCACGGCCACGAGGTGACCCTTCTCGACCTCGAGTGACACTCCGCGCAGAGCGTCGACCGCGGTCGCGCCTTCGCCGTAGCGCCTGGTCACGTCCCGGGCGCGGGCGATGCTGGTTGTGGTGACGGACATCGGCTCCTCCTTTGCTGGCGGATCCCCGGCGGATGGTAGCCCCGGACCCTGAAGCGCGCCTATGACGAACGTCATCACCCGAGCAGACGGGCGTACGTCAACTCCCGGCCGGCACGGCCGCGCCCGCGCGGTCCAGCAGCTCGCCCAGCCCGGTTTCGATGCCTCCGGTGAGCACGTCGACGTCGGGGGCGTGGTCGCGATCGCCGGTCACTCCGAAGTACAGCCGGCCGTCGTAGGAGAAGATCGCCACCACGATGCGGATCGTGCCCACGATCGGCACATACGGATAGGAGGCGATCAGCCTGCGCCCGAGGGCATGAACCGCACGCTGGGGGCCGGGCACATTGGTCGTCGCCGTGTCCATGGTAAAGCGCAGCGAGCGGGTCATGACCCGGCTGCCCAGGGCCAGCAGCATCGGCGGCGCAAAGCCAGACAGCTGGGCCAGTGTCTCGCCCGCCACGGCCTGCTTGGAGGACTTGATTGCGTCCATCTGCGCGCGGATGTCGGCCAGGCGTCGTGCCGGGTCGTCGATGGAGACGGGCAGCCGGGCGAACACGGCGGACACCCGGTTGTTGTAAGCCCCGTGCTCGTCCGGTCGCCGGACCGACACGGGCACCATCGTCCTCACCGTGCGACCGGCGCCAACCGCCTCGCCGCGCGACCCGAGCAGCTCGCGGAGCCCGCCCGTGATCATCGCCAGCACGACGTCGTTGACCGTGCCGGCGCGGTGGCGGCAATCGCGCGCGCCGTCGAGGCGGCGACCTCGATCAGCTCGGAGCGCCGGGCCAGGGCCGAGCGCAGCTGGGCGGCCGGGTCGAGCGTCCTGCTCGCAACGCTCCGCGTGAGGATCTCCAGGCTCGAGGGCTCGGGCGCGGGCTCCCAGGCGTCGGGCTCCGCCGGCTCACCGCTGTCGTCGAACATCACGGACATCAGATCGGTGGCGGCGACCCCATCGACCATGCAGTGGTGGACCTTGGATAGGAGCGCCCAGCGGGCCTCGTCCAGGCCCTCGACCATCCAGATCTCCCACAGAGGCCGGGCGCGCTCCAGATGCTGGGAGAACACGCGCGCGGCGGTGGCGCGAAGCTAGGCCTCGCTTCCCGGCGCCGGAACCGCGCTGTGGCACAGGTGGTAGTCGATGTCGAAGTACGGATCGTCAACCCACACCGGTTCGCCGAGGCCCAGCGGCACGAACCGCACCTTCTGCCGGTACCGCGGGGTGTGGTGGAGCTTGCCCGCGACCATCGCGCGCAGTTCGGAAAACGGCGGAGGGGGCCCGTCGAAGATGCTCACGCCCCCAATGTGCATGGGAGTCACGTCGTTCTCGACGTGGAGGAACATCGCGTCCTGGGGGCTCATGGACTGCATGACGCCGCCTCCGATCGCGCCAGCAGACGCTCGAGCTCCCGGTAGACACGGGGGTTCACCCCCATCCCGCAATGGCTGCCCTCGACCTCAATGCACTGCGCGGCCGGATCGAGGCAAGCACGCCAGTTCACGACCCCGTCGCTGCGCGAGTACAGAGCCAGACCGCGCACGCGTGGGTCCAGCGGCGCTTCGAGCAGGGCGCGAAACTCCGCGCAGCATGCACCGCCGAGACACTCGCTCGAGAACAGGCCGGGTACGCCGAGATCGCCGAGCCGTGCGACGGCGCGAACCGTATTCAGCACCGCCCGCGACACGGCGAGCGGATCGCGAATGGGGGACCCGAGCATCACCACGGCGTCAACCGCGTCGGGATGGCGCGCGGCCAGCGCGCGGGCGAATGTGCCTCCACGACTCTGGCCGATCAGGATGACCGGCGCATCGAAACCCGCCAGCAGCGCCTCGAGCCGGGCGAGCTCGCTGCCGCCACAGCCGGTGTTGATGCGGATGCCGCTTCCGCTCACCGCGTGGCCGCGTCGGCGCAACCAGCCGGCCAGCACGGCCAGGGACGTGTCCCCGGCCAGGAAGCCGGGAATCAGCATGACCGGGCGGGGCTGTCCCGGCTCCGGATCAGTCCGGGCGTGGAACACCGGGTCGGCCATCAGCCGCGCCAGCTCAAGCCAGTACCGCAGCTCGCCCGGGAAGGAGTTCGGGGCGATCTGTGTCAGGGGCGATCGGAAGCTCATCAGCGGGCTGTCACCGGAATCGTGGTGCCGGCGAGCGGGAAGCGTACGCCGCCGTCGTGGCGGAAGCGAACCGCTTCCCCCACGGCCGGCGCCGGCAGCGAGGCCAACACGTACACGCGGCCATGCTCGAGCTCGAGCTCCAGGCGAACGCCGTCCTCGACGGGAGTTGTCCGGGCCACCCGCGCCGGCCGCGTCCCGGCCGGGTCGAGCACCACGTGCGGCGGCCGGGTCAGCACGAGCGCGTCGGCCTCGCGCAGCGCTCCGTCAAAGCCAAGGAAGCGCGCCACCACCTCGCTGGGCGGACGCTCGAGCAGCTCGCGCGGCGGGCCCTCGGCCTCCAGGCGACCGTCGATCAGGATGAGCAGGCGGTCGGCCAATGCCCACGCCTCGGCGCGGTCGTGGACCACGACGAGCGTGGCCCGGGTGGGCGAGCGCAGCGCGGACATCCGTCCTCAACAGGTCGCGCGCCCTCGGCGTCGAGCCCGGCGAAGGGCTCGTCGAGCATCAAGATCTGCGGCGTCACGGCCAACGCTCGAGCGATGTGGACCCGGCGCCGTTCCCCGCCCGAAAGCGCCCCGGCCGGCCGCCCGGCCAGGTGCCCGGCGCCCATCACCTCGAGGGCGTCGCGGGCACGATCGGCCCGCTCGGCCCGGGGGACGCCCCACACGACAGCGCGAGCATCACGTTGGAGCCGGCGCAGGGCCGGATCGAGCGGCACGGCCGCGTCGCCGTTGCCGCTCGATCCGGCCCTGCGCCGGCTCCAACTCGCCGGCCAGCGCGTCGAGCAGCGTGCTCTTGCCCGCGCCATTTGGCCCCAGCAGCGCGACCAGTTCGCCGATGCGCAGCTCGAGGCTCACGTCGTGAACGACCTCCCGGCGACCGCGGAGCACGCTCAGGCGCTCGCACCGCAGGGCCACCTGGTTCTCGTCGGCCGGCTCGTTCACCCGGCCGAGCGAAAGCGCAGGCGGAAGCCGTTGCCCTGTTGCTGAAGCAGGCCAAGACCGCCCATCAGGATCAGGATCAGGCCGACGAGCACGATTCCAATCGCCACGGCGTCTTCGTAGTGAGCTGCGTTGGCCTCGTAAAGCGCAGCGCTGGCGAGCGTTTGATCGTATCCGTACACGTTGCCTCCGACGATGACGATGGCCCCCACCTCGGACAGCGCCGTGCCGAGCGCGGCGATCACCCCCGCCATCACTCCGATCCTCGCCTCCCGCACGGCGAGCACCCAGAGCTGCTGGCGCTTGGCCCCCAGTGCCCGGGCCTGGGCCAGAAGACCCGGGGGGAGGCCCTGAATCGCCGCGGCGCTGAGGGCGATGATGTAAGGCAGGGCGAGGATCGTCTGCGCGATGAACACCGCCCGCCGCGTGATCGTCAGATGCAGCGAGCCCAAGGGGCCCTGCGGCACGAGTATCAGAAACAGCACCAGACCGACGAGGACCGGCGGGAGGCCGAGGCTCGCGTTGGCCAGGATCTGAAGGGGCCGCCGGCCGCGGAAGCGCCCCAGGCCGATGGCCACCCCGATCGGCAATCCAATCACGCTCGCGCTCACGGTGGCGATCGCGGCGACCTGCACGGTGAACCAGATCACACTGAGCAGGTAGGGGTTGCCGTGGAGGATCAGTGGTACGGCCTGCTTGACCTCTTCCCAGATGACGTGCATGTCAGCGCGTCGCCTGGGTCATGCGGCGGCCCGGAATCGGAGGTTGATCCCGGCCGAGCGCTGCTGCAGCACCGTCAGCACTCCGGCCAGGATGAGGATCAGCGCCAGCAAAACCAACCCGATGCCCAGCGCGTACGGGTAGTTGGCGGAGTCGTTGACCTGGGCGACGATCGCGCTGGCCAGCGTCTGATCGTAGTTCTGGATGTTGCCGCCGACGATGATCACCGCTCCCACCTCCGACAGCGCCGAGCCGAGCGCGGCGATGACCGCCGCGATCATGCCGATCTTGGCCTCGCGCAGCGCGAGCATCGACAGCTGAATGCGGCCGGCCCCGAGCGCGCGGGCTTGGGCCAGCAGCCCCGGCGGCAGGCCCTGGATCGCGGCCGGGGTCAGAGCCACGATGTACGGGAGGGCGAGGATCGTCTGACCTCCCTCAGCGTGACTCATCCGCCGGCCGAACGCGCTCTCGGGCAGCAACAGCAACAGCGTGAACACGCCGACCAGGACGGGTGGCAGCGCGAGGCTGGCGTTGGCCAGGATCTGCAGCGCCCGGCGTCCGCGAAAGCGCCCGAGTCCGAGGGCAAGCCCGATGGGCAACCCGATCACCAGAGCCGATCCGGTGGCACGAGCGCCACCTTGATCGTCACCCACAGGACGTCGAGGATGTAGTGGTTCCCCTGGGCGATCAGGGGAAAGGCCGCACGCAGCTCTGACCACAGATAGCCCATTCAGTGGCCGCGCGGTGGCGCCTGCTGGACGTACACGAGCTGGCCGTTGGCGAGCCGGTAGACGACGCCGGTCTGGACCCCGCGGCCGATCGTCCGCTTGCCCGGCTTCGGCAGCGGGGCAACCGTCTGCCCACGCTGGATGTAGATCGCCCTGGCCGGTGTGGCATGCAGCCCGTGGCGGGTGATCGCGCTGCCCAGATGCAGCGAGGACAGCGCCGCGAGCAGGAACGCCACGGAGAGCACGATTCCCAGGTCGAACAGGTTGACCAGCCCGTCGAGGGGGTCGCCGGCGCGATCCTCGCGGCTGCGCGAGCGGGGCTTGACCGAGATCACGACGGCACCGGCTCGGGGACCGCGTCGCTGGTTAGCACGGCGGCGATGTATTCGAGGTCCGACAGGTCCTGGCCGTACATGTTGTCGCGCGACAGCGAGATGGCATACGCCACCGCGCCGATGAGCAGACCGACCACGGTCACGCTGAAGGCCACCCGCAGATCGTGGCTGAGCTCGGTGGTGTTGCCGTTGGCCAGGCCGGTGAGCGCGGGCGACAGCGGGATCAGCGTGCCCATCAGCCCGAGGGCCGGGCCGGCCCGCACGAGCATCCGCGTGCGCCCGAGCCGGCGCTGCGCCGCGAAGTCGAAATCCGCCAGGGCCTTGTTGAGCTCGTTCTCGCTCCCCCCGTTGCGCGCGTGCTCGACGATGAACCTCAGCGTGTCCGCCATCGCCTGACTGCGCGCCAGCCCGCTGACGGCGTGTAGCGCCGCCTCCCGGTCGCCGGTCTGCAGTGCTTCACGCGCGCGCGTGGCTCCCGACGAGAGCGCGGCGTAACGCCGGCGCTTGCGTCCCCGCAGCTCGATCACATACATCCCGAGCTCGAACACGACGAGGACCAGAGCGGCCAGCGCCGCGATCAGCACGGGGACCTGGAGCGCGTCGGCGACGCGAAAGATCGCGTTGTCGATGTCGTGCGAACTCAGGGCAAAGATCGGGTGCATCGCGGATTAGTTGCTGAACAGGAGCCTGCGGCGGCGCCGCTGGCCTCGGAGCTCGCGCGCTGCGCCGAGAGAGAAGATCAGGAGAGCCGCCAGCGCGCCGACGATTCCCGGTAGCGCCGAGGTCGTGACCGCGCGGCGGAGCGCCGGCGCCTGCGATTTCGCTCCCGACTGCTCGTGGACGAGCGGGCTGGCTCCTGGGGGCAGCGGTGTGACGTCGCTGACGAGCAGGCCCGACACGAGCGGCGGTTGGTTCTTGGTTGGCTTTGCCGCCGGCGACTTCAGCGGGTTCTTGGGCGCGCGTCCACCCGGGGTGTGGGTGGTGTGCGTGGGCTGGGTGCTGCTGTTCTGCTGAGCCGTGCCGGCGGTGGCGTTGGACGGACTGGACGATGAGCCCCGCCCTCCGGGCGTTTGGGACGGAGTGGGCGTCGTCGCGGTGTGGGTGTTGGGGTTGTGGTGGACGTGATGTGTGTGGTGAGTTGGTTTGGTGCCGCCGGTGGGTTGATGCCCTCCCGGGGTATCCCCGCCAGGACTGCCGCCGCCGGGACTGCCGCCGCCGGGACTGCCGCCGCCGGGACTGCCGCCGCCCGGGCCCGGGCCGTTCGGCCCGGTCCCAGGGCCGTTGGGAGATGGGCCACCGCCTCCTTTCGGGTTACCTCCCCCCGAGGGAGAGGTTGGGTCAATCTTGACCTTTACAGTGGCGCTCCCGCCGGCGCCGTCGGCGGTTTCGGTCGCGCTGACGGTGACAACGAAGTTGCCGCTGCTCTTGAACTCGTGCGGCGGCGATGGTGTCGACGCGTCGGGCTGGCCGTCATCGAAGTTCCAGTCCCATGTCAACGCCGAGTCCGGCACCGTGTTTCCGCTCGGATCCGTCACGTCCGCGCTGAAGCCCACGTTGTTGTGAGCGTCCGGCTGGGTGGCGTGAGCCGTGACCGTGAGGTTGGCCCCGCTCTCATAGACGTTGAGCTGAAGTGCGCCGCCCGGACCGATTTCATCCGAGCCGTTTTGGTCGCTGGGGTTGCGCTGCGGTCGGAAATACGTGATCGCGCCGGCCGAGCCGTTAGCTCCGTTGACTGACACCACGGGGGACGCGTTTGGATCCTCGTAGCCACCGGGGCTCAGACCTGATGCTGTCAAGGGCTCCCAACCTTGAGTTGGGCTGCGGACCTGCACGCTCGATAGGTTGTCCAGCGTCAGTCCCATCCCGAGGCCGCAGGTGATGACCGTCGACAGCGACCACGAGTCGCCCTGGACCGGCTGGAATGGATTGCCGCCGGGTTCCGTGGTCATTTCGCTCGGGCCCGTGTAGCCCACGCAGTTCGCCAGCGAGTTGAGCGTCGCCGAGGGATGCTGAACGCTCCCGCCGCCACCGGGATAGACGGTCGCGGTTGCGATCTGCTCGCTGTCGTCCCCCCATGCCACCCCTGCTGCTCCGAACGACCCGACCAGGCACGCCAGTAACAACGCCAACCGCCGCCCCGGGATCATCCCGAGGCGGCGACTGGCCGGACGATGATGTGGATGCGGGCGCGTGTGCCGACCCCAGCCCTAACGAACAGCGATGGTTCTCGACTTCGAGAAGCTGGCCGGCTGGCCCGTCTGGACGAACTCGAGCTCGAGTGCCCAGCGGAAGCCGCGCTTCAGCTTGGCTTTGATCGTGAACGTCTTAACACCGCTCTTGACCGTTGTCTTGGCGATCTGCGGGAATGCCGCCGACACGTTCGCCGCGGCTCGCTTGGCCTTGCTCGACTTCCCGAGCTTGACCGTGCGAACTCCGAACAGCGTCACCTGGGCTCCCGACCCGCTCGGCGCCTGGCTGAGCGCGCCGGTCAGGGTCAGGTGACCCTTGTTGACCTTCACGGTCTTGAAGGTCACAGCCGTGCTCGAGTTGGGCACGGAGACCTTGGCGGTGCTGGTCGAGGCGAGCACCTCACTGCCGTCCTGGTAGCTCACCTCTAGCTGCCAGGACCCTGGGCGGAGGTTCCCGTTGATCGCGAACGAGCCCTGGCCCCGGGCCAGCGAGTTCTGCGCGATCACGCCGAACTTGCCGCTCGACCCCTGCTTGCGGGCCAGCAGCGTCACCGTGGCGTTGTTGTCCAACGCGGCCGGCGAGAGCGCGCCGCTCACCGTGACGCCGCCGGACGAGGCGTGAGCCGAGCCGATGTGGACGGCCGACCGGACATTGATCGGGATCTGAGCCGATGCGCCGGGCGACAGGATGTCTCCGTACGCCGGGCTGAGGTTGGGGTTCTCGATCTGGCTGATCGCCCCGGTTGAGACCTCGTAAGCCCCGCTGGACGGAGGCGTGAACGTGACGCTGTAATGGCCGCTCGAGTCGGTCTTGCCGCTCTTGACCGCCTGTGGAATGCCGGCCACGAGCTGGTCGATGGTCACCGTCCTCACCCCGACTCCGGGCAATCCGGGCTCGGAGTTGGTCACCGATCCGGTGAGCGTCACCGACTGTCCGGGGTTGACCACACGCGCCGCCGGTGAGCTCGTCGGCGTGATCGTCGGCGAGGCATCGGGGATGAAGGGTGCGCCGACGCTGTCGTTGCCGGTGTTGAACTTCAGGTAGTTCTTGACCTGCGCCTGAACGGTGGGCGAGGTGATGAACCGCATGAACGCCGCGGCCGCGGGCAGGTTGACCGACTGGTCCGGGGCCCGCGGGTTGACGATGTAGGCGTGGAAGTAGTTGATCAGGAGATCGCTCCCACCCGGCGCCTGCGCGCTGTTCTCGCGGGTGACGATCTCCAGGTGGGGGATGCTGAGGAACGTGCCCGATGTGGCGCCCGGATCCTCGCCCGACTGGAGGTAGTCATATGTGCCGCGGTCCGTGAACACGTAGCACGAGTTGGCCCCGCTCGGGAACCCGGTGCAGCTGTCGGCGTCGACGACGTTCGGACCCTGGGACAGGCCGGTGGTCACGTACCAGTTCGGCAGCGCCGAGCCGCTGGGCAACACGCCGCCCGGACACGCCTGCCCGTTTGCGGTCACGCCGTTGCCGGTCGCGATCGGTGTCTCGCCGCCGCCCAGCGTTGAGGGCACGGAGCACAGGAAGGCGCCCGAGGGCATCAGCCCGTTGCTGTCGACGAGGCCCAGATCTGATGCTCGGCCACCGTCGTCCCCGGGCCGCCGCCGCGTGAGACCAACGTGATGTGATCGCCGTTGATCCCGGCGTTGGCCAGATCGGCGAATGCCTGCACGATGTTGTGGGGATCGCTCGAGGCAATGCTTGCCTATCGCCGGTCGGGCCGGCGAGCACGAAGTCGTTGCGGAAGATCGCGTGGCCGAACTGGTTCTGGAACGAGAACCCGCTGGCCACGAACTGGTTCTCGAGCGAGGCGGCGTGCACGATCAGCATGCTGGCCCCGTCGGCGCCGCTCTCGACGGCGCTGATGGCCGCCAGGGTGGCGCTCCCGATGTACCGGAACGAGTATTGCGGGAAGGCCTGCTCGAACTCAGGCCCGATCAGGTTCGGGATCAGCCGGAGTCGCTGACGTCGCTGGTGCCGACGATTGTCAGCTGCGACGAGCTGTCGGCGCTGGCGAGCGCGGGCGTGACCATGAGCGCGGCGCCGGCCAGCAGGCTGACGAGCGGCAGGAGAAGCCGCCTGCGCATGAGGCCCGCGTGCCAACGCGGCTCGTCCGGCCGAACGAGCTTGGTGGGGAGGGCAGGGGTATTTGTCATGGCACGAATATATAGGCATTGCATAGGTATGGGACCGGATCTGCCCTGAACCATCCTCCCCGCCGTGCGCTTTGTGGGAGGGACCGCCGCTGTTCTCACGGTCGCCGTCGTTCTCGGCGGGTGCGGCTCCAAGTACACGCGCGCGGATTTCCGCGCGCGGGCGAATGCGATCTGCGCCACCGCGGTGCGCCAGGCGCGCTCGCTCACGCCACCGGCGGCGGCCGAATCCGGCCAGATCAAGGCGCTGGCCACCTACATGTCTCAGCTGGTGCCGGTCGTCGAGACCGAATCGAACCAGCTGCTGAAGCTCAGGACGCCTCCGGGGACAGACCGCGAGCAAGCCGCCCTCAAGCGCTATCTCGCCGCGGTCGGCCAGGTGGCCGCGGACTACCGCCGGCTCGAGGCAGCGGCCAAGCGGGGCGACGCCGAGGGCGCGGCCAGTGCCCAGGCCGCGCTGCGCGCCAGCCCCGTGACCGCGTTGGCTGTGGCAAATGGCCTGCGTTCGTGCGGAAACCCGAGCGGCACGGTCGCCTGACGGGCGCCGCGCCCGAGCGATATAACTGCCGCTCGCCCGAATGTCACCCGACAAGCACGCGATCGAGGACCTGGTCAAGATCGGCGCAGCGGCTGCTGCGCTCGGCGTTAGTGTCGACACTCTTCGCCGTTGGGAGAAGGCGGGCAAGGTCACCTTCGAGCGCCGCGACAACCGGCGCTACATAGCTTCCTCCGATCTGGCCAACCTGCTCAGGGAACGCGGCGCGGCCGGTCTGACCAGTGCGCGCAACCGTCTTTCGGGCATCGTCATCGCGGTCAAGCGAGACGACGTGATGGCTCAGATCGACCTCGCCTGCGGGCCGTACCGGATCGTCTCGTTGATGTCGCGGGAGGCCGCGGACGAACTCGGGCTCAAGCCGGGGGCGCAGGCCACCGCGGTGGTCAAGGCGACAACGGTGATCATCGAGACTCGCTGAGAGCGGCGCGGCGATTGCCATCCGCCCGCACGCCGGGTATCTTGCCGGTGCGATGCCCGCTACGGCGAGCAATGGGGTACTGGGCGATTCACGCGTGCTGCGGCCGCTCTCCTCTGAGGATCTGGCCATCCTCGCGCTGGAGAGCGAGACCGTCGCCGGGCACACGTGCAAGGTCATCTTGCTGGGCACTCCGATCGAGCCGGCGAGGCTGCTCAGGCACATCGCGTCGCGCCTCGACCGCGCTCCCGAGTTCTCGATGCGTCTGTGCGAGATCGACGGCGCGCCGTCGTGGGTGCGGGACCCGGAGATGAACCTCAGCGAGCACGTGTCCGTGCTCGACTTGCCCGAACCGCCTGACGAGGCCTCGCTCCGAGCCGCGGTGGCCCGTGTCTTCGCGCAGCGGCTGGATCGATCCCGACCCCTCTGGCAGATCGACCTGGTCCCAGCACTGGCCGACGGAGGCAGCGCGCTGATCTGGCGCATCCACCATGCCCTGGCCGACGGGTCGACCGCGATGCGGATGGCCAACGTCGCGCTGTGGGACGGGGCCGACGACGGTTCGCCGGACTCGCCCCGCACGCGCGAGCTGCCGGGAAAGGCCGTGCCGTCGCACCATGCCGAACCGACCGCGCATCAGCGGCTCGAGACCCTGCGCGCGGCGATGCGGGAGACGCCGCAACCCTGGTTGCGCTCGCCGCTGCGCGGTGAGATCGGAGCGGAGCGCTCGGTGGGATTCGCGACGGTCGAGTTTGGGGCCCTGCGCCATGCGGCGAAGGTCATCGACGGCGCAACCGTCAACGACGCCGTGCTGACGGTCGTGGCCGGCGCGCTGCGGCGCTGGCTCGAGGCGCGCCATGGCCATCTCGGGCAGGTGCGGATCAAGGTCCCGGTGAGCCTCCATCGTCTCGTTCTGTCAGACGAGGACGAGCAGGCCGACGTCGGCAATCGTGACTCGTTCTTCTGCGTCGACGTACCGCTGGCGCCCGGCGATCCCGCGGCACGGCTGAGCGCGGTCCGCCGGGCGACGAGGGCCCGCAAGAACGGGCACGACGCCGAACACCTGGACGCCATGATGCACCGGCTCGGCCGCACTCCGCGTCTGCAGCAGTTCGCCCAACGGGTGCTGACGCATCCGCGCTCGTTTGCCCTGAACGTGTCCAATGTCCCCGGCCCCCGGCGACCCGTACGCGTCCTCGGCGTGCCGGTCGTGGCGCTGTATTCGCTGGCTGAGATTCGCGAGGACCACGCGCTGCGCGTCGCCGTCGTGTCGATGGCGGACACGCTGAACTTCGGGCTCACCGCCGATCCCAGCCTGCTCGGTGACATCGCCGAACTGGCCGGCGAGATATCACCCGTGGCCGACGCGCTGATCGACTGCGCGGCTTCCCGCTGAGTGCAATCGCTTGAAATTGCCCCGGTTGGGGCAGATCCTGTGGAGTCGTGATTGGGTCTGAGGACAGCGTTCAGTCGCGCAGGCATCGGGTCGTCGTCGTCGGTGGCGGCTTCGGTGGCGTGCGTGCGATCCAGCACCTCCGCCGGGCCCCGGTGGATATCACGCTGATCGACCGGCGAAACTTCCACCTGTTTCAGCCCCTGACCTATCAGATCGCCACCGGGGCGCTGTCGGCCGGTCAGGTTGCCTATCCACTGCGGACGATCTTCAAGTCGGCGCCCAACGTTCGGGTGATGCTGGCCGAGGTGTCCGGCTTCGATCTCGCCGCGCGCAAGGTTCTGCTCACCGACGTGCCCGACGTCAGCCCGCCGCCGTCGGTGGCCTACGACACGTTGATCGTGGCCGCCGGCTCGAGCTACTCGTATTTCGGCCACGACGACTGGCGCCAGTACGCCGCCGAGGTGAAGTCGCTCGAGAGCGCAGTCATCGCTCGCTCACGGATTCTGCGCGCGTTCGAGCGCGCGGAGATGAGCACCGATCCCGCGGCCCGCGACGCCGAGCTCACCTTCGTCGTTGTCGG
The DNA here is from genome assembly GCA_963749545.1 of uncultured Solirubrobacterales bacterium. Taxonomy (GTDB): domain Bacteria; phylum Actinomycetota; class Thermoleophilia; order Solirubrobacterales; family Solirubrobacteraceae; genus Palsa-465. The sequence goes on along the minus strand of CAVVNG010000003.1, from coordinate 72,680 downwards.
GGCCGGGCCGACGGGAGTAGAGGTGGCCGGCCAGATAGCAGAGCTCGCTCGCGACACGCTGCACGGCGACTTTCGCTCGATCGATTCGCGCAAGGCCCGGGTTCTCCTGATCGACACCGGCGATCGCGTGCTGGCGACGTTCCCGCCGTCGCTCTCGCGCAGGGCGAGGAGGTCGCTCGAGCGACTCGGGGTGACCGTGATGCTCGATCAAACCGTCGTCGACATCGACGCGAGCTCGGTGACGATCGAGCACGTCGAGGGAGGGCGGGAGCAGATCGCGACGCGCACCGTGATCTGGGCTGCCGGCGTCACGGCCTCCGAGCTCGCCGCCCGCCTCGGTGAGCTGTCTGGCGGCCAGCGCGATCGTTCGGGGCGGTTGACCGTGATGCCCGATCTGACCCTCGAGGATCACCCCGAGGTCGTCGTGATTGGAGACATGGTCCGCGTCCGTAACGACGCCGGGGCGCCGGTGGAGTTCCCGGGCGTGGCGCCGGTCGCCATCCAGCAGGGCATCTACGCGGCCAAGCTCATCCGCAATCGCTTGAGCGGGCATCCGACCCACCCGTTCCGCTATCGCGACAAGGGCAACCTGGCCACGATCGGCCGGGGCCGGGCCGTCGCCGATCTCCACCTGTTGAGGCTCAGCGGCCTGCCCGCGTGGCTCGTGTGGTTGCTGGTCCACCTCTGGTACCTGATGGGCTTCCAGAACCGCCTGCTGGTGATGATCCAGTGGTCCTCGAGTTTCTTCACTCACGGCCGAAGCTCACGTCTGATCGACAACCCGTGGTGGCAGACGTCCGACGCCGGCGAGAGGCCCGAGCCGAGCGTCGGGGACACGGTCACAGCCGGGCGCGAGACGACCTGACCCCGCCGCTCGCCCTGAGCGCCGCCCGTCGCTCGCTAGCCTAGGCGCCGCCCAGTCCCATCCGGTCTGGTTGGGCGATGATCGCCCGCTCCTCGGGGTCGGGAAACTCGTGCTCGATAGCCTCATCGAGGAGGCGCCGCTCGAGTTGGACGCGCGGACAGTCGTTCTCGTCCACGACCGCCAGCAGATGGTCGTAGAGCGCACGCAGCCTCCGCACGACCTGTGGCGCGCCGGCGCCATAGCGGCGGATCTCGGTCAGGCCAAGCTCGACATAGGCCGACCACCGGGGGGCGGGCACGCGAGCGCGCGGCCGGCCGTCGGCGTCGACGACGAGCGCGGGCCCGGGTTGGCGGCCGGCGAGCTCGACCAGGAGCGCCTCGATCCGGTCGAGGGACTGCACGGCGGTGGTGGGGTCGTTGATGGCCGGCGACAGCGCGCGGATGGCAATGTCGACGAGCATTCTCAGGGCGAACGCCGGATCCTGATCGACCGTTCGCTGTCTGGCCATGACGAACACACGCCGCGTCAGCTCGGGCTCCGGATCGGACCTGGCGCCGCTGATGCGGAGCACGTGGCTGCCGGGGACGATGTATTCGCCGACCAGCGGCACGACCTCGACGAAACCGCCCGATCGCTCGGCCACGCGCAGCAGCGCGGCCCGGTCGATGGCGGCGATCACGGCCGGCGGTCCCTCGTAGGCGACGTCCGTGCGCCGGCCCCCGTCGGGTTCCGGGGCGGGCGTGGTCATGTGAGCGTGATGCGGGTGGACCTCCTCGATGACCGCGTACCCGCGGCGCATGAGGCTGCGGAGGATGCCCCCGATCTGGGTGTTCTCGAACGCGCGCTGCACGAGCGCGACGAACGCTCCAAGCGTGACGAAGGCCAGCACCAGGCCGAAGAGCACGGTGGCGGCTGGGACGAAGTCGTGGCCGAATTTGTCGGTCTGCCGGCCGATCGCGGCGAGCCCGAATAGCGCATAGGTGGCCGTCGCGGTGGGCAGCGCGAGGCCCGCGATGATGACCGGATCGCGGCGCAGCCTTGCCGCGAGCCGCGGTGAATAGGACGAGGTCTGGATTTGCGCGGCGACGAACACGGCCGAGAAGACGATCCCGGTGAAGGTGATCATGCCTCCGGCCAGCGCCCCGAAGATCGACTGCACGGCCGAGTTCGTGATCGGCAAACTCCGCTGGTCGCCCAGGTGGGTGTCGAGGATCGGCAGGCAGACGGCCAACGCCACCGCGGTCAGGTTGGCGGCCAGCACCGGGACCCACATGGCCGAGCTCAACCAGATTCGAGCGCGGAAGAGGCGACCGGCTGCCTCGACATGATGGTGCCGGTCAGCGTTCCCGGGGTGGCTCATGGAATGGCCGGCTCGTCCGAGGCCAGGATTGGCTCGGCCGGTAAGTGCTCGGCCGAGCGCTTGCGGGCGGCCACCCGGCGCATGTACATCCCATGGAGCGGACCGGCGAAGGTCGACATCGCACCGGCTCCGACCAGGGCGGCGGCGGTGGAGGGCAGCATGAGACCTTTGCTCACGGCGATTGTGGTGATGGCGACGACGAGGGGCAACTGGACGGCCGAGAACAGCGCCAGCGCCATCCGGTCCTCCTTCAGCGGCAGTGCCTTGCGATAGAGAAGCATCGCGGGCGTGCCGCGCACGACCAGGAACAGCACGAAGAAGAGAAACAGTTTGAGGACGCCGGACACGCTGGCGAACAGCGCATCGACGTCGAGCTTCATGCCGCTGACGATGAAGAAGAACGGAATGAAGACGCCGAAGGCCACCGCGGTGAGTTTCGAGTCGAACGCCGGCATCTCGCGCTTCTGCAGCACCTGGCGCGTGATCAGCCCCGCCGCGAAGCCGCCGAGCAGCAGGTCGAGCCCGAGGTCGTTGGCCAGCAGCGCCAGTGCGAACACGAGCACGACGATCCACCGGACCGCCAGCTGCGAGCTCTTCTCGAGAGTCCGCTCAAACAGCGGGAGCGTATGACGCGACGAGCGGACCCCGACCACCGCCACGGCCACCGCCAGTGCGATAAAGCCCACGAGTATCAGCGCGTTGTGGACCGCGTCCTGCGTCGACAGCACGAGCGTGAGCAGCAGGATGGGGCCAAACTCCCCCACAGCACCGGCGGCAAGCAGGTACGTGCCGAACTCGGTGCTCAGCTCGCCGGTGTCGGAGAGCGCCGGAAGCAGCGTGCCGATCGCCGTTGTCGCCAGCGCGGACCCCGTGTAGATCAGCGAGAGGACCACGCCGAAGGCGCCCAGGATTCCGCCCAGCGAATAGGCGATTGCCAGCGACATCGCCCAGCCCAGCGATCCGAGCCTCAGCGGCCGACCCCGGATGCGCTCGATGTCGATCTCGTACCCGGCGAAGAAGAACAGCATGCCGAGACCGAGGTCGGCGAAGAAGCTCGTGAAGCCGTTGACATGGGCGATGTTGAGCACCTGCGGGCCGATCACGACACCCAGCACCAGCTCGAGCACGACCAGGGGGATGAACAGGTTGCGCGCGCCGGCGATCGCCACGATGGTTGCCGCCAGCGCCGAGATGACGACGATGGCCAGGAACGACCCCGTGTCGACCCGAAAGACCTTCACCGTGCCGACGGCAAGCGTCAGAATGGCACCAGTACTCAAAGTCAACCCTCTCTAGTGGATTATCCACCGCCCTTCGAGAGGGAGCATTCATCCCCTGCGCCGGGCGGACCGGCCGCCCACGTCCGGGGACCGGGACCCTGGCGTCGGCCGTCGTTGAGGCGACCTGATGTCAGGGCCGCAGCCGAAACGGCGGGTACACGTCGGTGACGAGGATCAGGGCGTATCCGACCACCCGGTTGTGCCAGCGGATCACGCCCTCGATGTAGTCGAAGACGCCGCGCGGATATCGACCGGTAAACAGGATCGCGAACCATGCGCCGATCGCCGCGAAGAAGGCTCCGACATAGAGAAAGAACAGGACGACGTAGTGTGGGATGGCCAGGAGCCACTTGACGAGCGGAAGCCATCGGTTGAGCCCGTCGTGAGCATCGGGGTATGCGAACTCGAGGTGCACGGACTGCTCCTCGTCGGTCGACGGATAGCGGTCGTCCATCAACGCCAGGTACACGCCGACCCGGTTCACGAACCGCAGCAGCTGCAGGTTCCAGTCAAACCACCACCGCGGGTATTTCTGGCGGAACACGATCATGAGCAGGGGTGGGATGAAGAGGAGGCCGGTGCCGCCAACCGCGACCTCGGCCGTGCCGGTTGTGGTCGTGCCCCAGCGCGCGCTGTAGCCGCCGATCGTCCCGAGCACGATCGCGATCGGGATCACCGCGAAGATGCGAAACGCCGTCGTCACGCGGTCGAGTTCGCGATCGGGACGATCCACCGCGAACCGGACGGGATACTCATCGTTCATCGCCCTTCCTCCTATATGTTGAGTACGAGAGAGCGTAGGGGGCGGAGCGCGGCAAGTTGGCGGCCTAACGTGGCAGGCGGCTACGTCTGCGCCGCTGCGGCAACCCGGCCGCACATGAGCGCAACCGGTTGTTCCTTGTCGAGGCCCTGCTCACGCGTGAGCGAGCCGTTCGTCTGCCTAGGGCGCGACGTGCGGGATGGCCTAACCCGTCTTGCTGGCGTACGCCGCGTCGGCGGGAGCTCCGATCAGGTGAAGTTCGAGAGCATGGCGAACCAGCTCTGAGCGCTTCGACATCCCCAGCTTGCGGTGGATCTGCGTGCGATGTGATTCCACCGTCCGACGTGAGAGGCAAAGCGCATCGGCGATCTCGGCGCTCGTGTAACCCAGTGCGATCAAGCGCAACACCTCGGCCTCGCGCGGACTGAGGCCATCGCCATCGACGGCTCGGCTCAGCGCATCGAGGCGCGCTGCGACACGAGGGCTGACAAACCGTTCACCGCGTGCCGCGCGACGAACGGCCAGTGGAAGCTCGCTATCGGCGTTGTCCTTGAGCACGTATCCGATCGCGCCGAGATCGATCGCCGCGCGAGCGAATGCCGGACTGTCCTCCATTGTCACGACGACGATCTGGGTATCAGGCACCTGGGCGCGCAGCCGTCGAATCAACTCGATGCTCGAACCGTTCGGGGAGCGTAGATCGAGCAGCAGCACGTGAGGGATATGGCCAGTAACGTGACGCATCGTCGTGAACACGTCTCCGGCCTCGGCCACCACCTCCACATCGCGCTCGTGCTCCAGAAGCAGCCGCAGGGTTCGCCGCACGACATGGTGGTCATCGGCCAGCACAACCCTGATCGGCTGGCTTGCCGCAACGGGATAAGGTTGTACGTTCGTGGGCATGACGACAGCCTAGCCCTGCGCCCGTCGCAAATCCTCGTGAGAAACCGGACGATCGCGTGCGGGACCTGCGCCGCCCTGTGTCGGAAAACTACGCGATGCTCGACATGCACTGCCGGGTGTACGCCGTTGAAACGTTTCCGGCGCCCGCGTGGCGCGAACATCGAAAAGCGCAGGTTGCTACTCGACCAGCGGTGGCTCGAGCAGCGACGCGTTGATGTGTTCGGACAGGGCGGCGGCTGCGGCCCGCTGTGCAGCCAGCTGCTGTTGGTCGTCATCGGCCCTCAGTAACGCGGCTGCGTAGGCGGCCGACGCGGCGCGCCAGAGACCATGTAGACGGTCGGACTCGAGCCGCGCCTGGCGTCGCATCGTCTCGACCGTGGAGGCGATGACCTCCGCCGGGACATCGGCGTCGTAGATCCTCTCGGCGTCCGTCTCGCGGACGAACGTGAACGTGTGCTGCGCGGTGAGAACGGGCTGGTGTAGTACACGCTCGACACGAGTCGAGGCGTCGTCGAGGACACTGGTCGAGACGCTGAAGCGGGGGTACGGCTCGATGCTCGCGAGCCAGTCCAGATCGCGATCGTCGGCGGCGCGCTGGTGACGATCATCGATGGTCAGTCCAATGTATTCGGCCACGTGCACCCAGCCCCAATGCGTGCCAGCCATCAAGATTCCGAGCACGGCCAGCCCGGCGTCGATCGCGCCACCGCCGTTGAGGAGGAGCTCCCAGCCGCCAAAGAGCGCCAGCGCCACGCCGAGAATCAGGGTAACGCCGGTCAGGAGCGACCCCGCCGCGACGAGGCGGTTGTGCTTCTGAGTAGAGACCGTCTGCGCCCGGTACTGCTCGGGAACTGGAAGATTGAAGCGATCCTCGCCCAACAGACGTCTGTCAGCGCGTACCCCGAGAAACGCAACCATATCCGGGGTGGGGTTACCCATCGGTTGGTCCTGTCGCGGCGTCTTAGGGCCGCTTACCCCGAGCTGTCGGTGGGAGCGACTGCTGGGGCGACGCCGCACGGCCGACGCCGTTGCCGCCGCTCTTCGCGGCGTCCGCGGCCAGGGTGCCGGTGAGCATGCCCTGTTGGACTTGGTCCATCAACGAGCCGACTGATGCCGGCGAATGGGGTAGCAGTAGCGTGGTCATATTGCCGTGCTCGCCGACCGATCGGATCGTGTCCATGTACTGCGTCAGCGCGACCAGCCCCATCGCCTCCTTCGGGTCAATCCCCTGTTCGTCGGCGAGAATGGCCAGCGAGTCCTTGAGTCCCCGGGCGATCGCTTCTCGCTCCGCCGCGACCCCTTCGCCGTGAAGCCGCATCGACTCGGACTCCGCCTCGGCCTTCTTGATCCGCAGCGTCTTGTCGCCCTCGCCCTGGGCGGTCGCAGCCTCCTGGTTTCGGCGCGCGGCATTGATGTTGTTCATCGCGTCCTTGACCCGCTGGTCCGGTTCGATGTTTGTGATCAGCGCCTTGATGATCTCGTAGCCATAGTCCGCCATCTGCGTCTGAAGCGTGTCCTGGATGTGCTTGGCGATCGTGTCCGCGTCGGCGTATGCCTCATCGAGGTCCATCGTCGGGATGTGCGAGCGGACCACGTCGAAGGCGTAGGACTTCATCTGCACCTCCGGGTCATCGAGCTTGTAGAAGGCATCCTTGACCTTGTCCTGGTCGCTGCCCACCATGTACTGGATCGCCAGTTTGACCACGACAAACACGTTGTCCTGGGTCTTGGTCTCGATATCCGCGTTGAGTTGCTCGACCTGCAAGCTCATCCGGCCGGCCACCTTCTCGACGAACGGTGACTTTCGCTGAAGTCCGGGGCCGGCGACACGAACGAACTTGCCGAACCGCTCGACGATCGCACGCTCCTGCTGCTCCACGGTGAAGAAGAAAAGAGGCACAGCGAGGTCCTTTCAAATGGGCGCGATCGGCCCGCAGTCGCCCATGAGAACGAGGGAGACAGAATCAACGCGAGAGGCGGAGCCGGCCAGCCGATGCAAAGGTCGTCGGCGCCGTTTATTGGTAGCACCCAGCTTAGAGCACGCGGCGATCAGTCAGCGTTGCTCGGCGCCGGGTCGACTAATTCGAGTGCGCCGAATCCGGCCAGCGGTCCGTCCATGAGAAAGATCTCCAGCGTGAGGTCGGGTTCCACGTGCGCCTGGCTGAGGAACGCGAGCACCTTCCGCCCGGTGAGCTGTTCGATCATTTCGCTGTAGCGCTGTTTCATCATCCGCTGGAAGTCGCGTCGCATGTCGAGCACTCGCTCGGGCTCGCCGCCCTCCATCATCGTGCGCTCGATCGCGGTGAACCCGTCTGAGAGCACGCAGACGATCAGGTTGTCGAGCACGTAGGTCTTGGCTTTGATCGGCCCGCGCCCGTAGTGCTCGCGCATGAACGAGACGATCCGGTTGGTGATCTCGGCGAGCAGTCGACCGCCGGCGAGTGGCTGCAGCGGTCGATCGTCAGGCTCGCTCATCGCCGACCTCGTATCGCTCTGCTGACCGTGCTGCTCGTTGTCGCGAGTGGCCCACCGCGTAAGCCTCCGTGTCTGGAGCGGACGCTGGCTCAGCGTCGCCGCGTTGTGAGGGTACCTCAATGAGGATTGTCCTACTGCTGTGTTCGAATGGGATCGGGAGTAGGGTCAATTGGGGTTGAGGTTTGGCTGCGTCGCCCCTTCGGGGGACGCGGCCAGACATCGGCACAGGCGCAGACAGCGCGCTCGCGGCGGCCGATGGCGGCATGTGGGGGTGGTTGGAGCAGCAACGTCCGTCCCACCGCAGGAGTCCTATGCCGCTACTGCTGCGCCACGATCTCAGCCAACGGTGTTCTGAGCCCGCCCGGCCTTTGACCAAACGCCATCACGGGGCTACGACGGCGATCCACCCAGGCGGATCGCGTACGCCGCTGAATGCTTCCAGCGGATGGAAGCTTGACCTGCTGATCAGAGACTTCGCTTCATCAACTCCGAGATCGCGCTCCTGTACGGGCTGGGGGATAGGGGGCAACCACCCGCGGTGATCTCCTCGTGGGGATCCGAGTCAACCACGATGAGATCCCGCGAACCTCAAGCGTGGAAACTGCGCGGCCCTTCGGGTGCTCGGGATCGGCTTCGGCGCGAGCTGGTTGTCGCGGTCACGAGATGCCGCTGCGCACCGCTTGTACGGCTGCCTGGATGCGGTTTTCGAGATGGAGCTCGGCGAGGATGCTGGCGATGTGGTTGGCGACGGTGTTCGTGCTCAGTGAGAGCACGCGAGCGATCTCGCGGTTGCTTTCGCCGCTGGCCAGCCGGGTGAAGATCTCGAGCTCCCTATCGGTCAGGACTGCACGGATCGCGCCTGCGCCACTGGCGGTGTCTTTGACGAGGATGTCCAGCTCGCGAATGCGCTGCAGGAGCTTTCCGGCGATCTGCGAGGAGAGCACGGATTCGCCTGCTGCCGTGGCGCGGACGGCAGCGACGATCGCCTAGCCTTGACCGTCTGAACGATCACTCCCGCGGTCAGCCGAGCGCGATGCCCTCGGCAGCGCTTGCTGGCCGCGGATCCCGCAACCGCATCATCCGGAATGAGTTGAATAAGCCCACTTGGCCCCCGTTTGCTCACGGAACGCGTCGATCGCGGCGTCGAGCGTGGGGAAGAAGTGGGCGGGCTCGAGCGGACCGATCAGCTGATAGCGCTCGATCTTTCGCCGCACGGGATTCTTGAGCTCGGCGAACACGATCGAGATGCCGTCGGCGTTGAGCTCTCCATCGAGGTCGGCCAGCATGTCGGCGGCGGTCGTGTCGACGTCTGTGATCGGCTCCGCGGCGATCAGGATCCACCGCGGCGGCGGCTTGGCAGCCGCGAGCCGCCGGATCTGATCCCGGAAGGTCCGCGCGTTGGCGAAGAACAGCGGTCCGTCGAACCGGAAGATCACGAGGTCGGGAAGCTGCTCGGCCTCGGGGTACTGCCGGAGGTCGTGCTGACCGGGCATCCCGGGGACCTGCCCGAGCGTCGTCTGATAGGGCCACCATGCCCGCCTGAACACGTTCAGGATCGAGAGCGCGACCGCGACGGCGATGCCCTGGAGCACTCCCAGTAGCGCCACCCCGAGAAACGCCGTGATCGAGAGCAGGAACTCGACCCGACGCTGATGCCACAGGCGCACGGTTCCTGAGATGTCCGCGAGCGACAGCGACGCGGCGATGACGACGGCGGCGAGTGTCGGGTTGGGGAGGCTCTTCAGCAACCCGGGCACCAGCACCAGCATCAGCACGATCAGCGCCGCCCCGACGAGGCCGGTGACCTGCGTCTTCGCCCCGGCCTGCTCGGCGACCGCGGTGCGCGACCCGCTGGTGCTGACCGGGAACCCCTGGAAGAACCCGGCGGCCACATTGGCAGCGCCGATCCCGATCATCTCGCCGTTTCCGTCGACCTCCTGGCCCGTCCGCGCGGCAAACGCCGAGGCCGTCGAGATCGTGTCGGTCAGCGCGACGAGCACGATCCCGAGCGCGCCGGCGACCAGCAGTGGCAGATCGGATATCGGACTTGGCACCGTCAGCGGCGGAAAGCCCTTGGGCAGCGTTCCGACCAGCGAGACGTCATGCGAGCCGAGGTCAAGGGCCGCCGAGACCGCGATTGCCACGACGACCGCCGCCAGCACGCCCGGCACTCGGGGCAGCCAGCGGGCGAGCACGAGGATCAGCACGAGGCTGAGTACCCCGACCGCGACGGCGGCGGGGACGGCCTCGCCGGATGCCAGTCCGTGCACGAACGCGTGCGCCTCGTGGATCAGCCCGTTCGCGTTGGTCGAGAACCCGAAGAGCTTCGGCAGCTGTCCGATCAGGATCGTCAGGGCGAGGCCGTTCATGTAGCCGATCTGCGTCGGCTTGGACAGCAGATCGGCGACGAACCCGAGTTTCGCGATACCGGCCGCGATCATCAGCGCCCCGACGATCAGCGCGAGCATCGAGGCCAGGGCGATCGCGCGCTCGGGACTCCCGTCGGAGCCGAGAATCGGCAGCAGCGTCGCCGCGATCATCGGGCCTAGGGACGAGTCGGGGCCGAGTACGAGGATCCGTGAGGGGCCGAACACGCCATAACCGATCAGGCAGAGGATCGAGGTGTAGAGGCCCGTGATCGCCGGCAGCCCGGCAAGCTCGGCGTACGCCATCCCCTGCGGCACCAACAGCGTGGTCAGCACGAGCCCCGCCACCACATCGCGCCGCAGCCACTCGACGCGGTAGCTCGCGATCGTCCTGATGCCGGGAAGCGACGGCGACTTCATCTTATGCCCAACTCCGGCTTACGATACGGCCGCTTGACGACGCCGCGCAATCGGCTTGCCGATTCACGCCCGGCGTGAGGCGAAACGCCACGATGAAGTCCGGCCAGCCGCTTCTGCCGCGTGTCATTCAACGTGCCCTCCATCCCATTCTCCGCGCAACACCAACCAGTCCTCCGGCACAACCTAACGGAGAGGGAGGGATTCGAACCCTCGATGGACGAAACCGCCCATACCGGTTTTCGAGACCGGCGCATTCAACCGCTCTGCCACCTCTCCAGGTGTAGGCGATATGAACGTTAGAGGACGCAGGCGCTCATCGCCGGGGGGCGAAAAAACCACGCAATAGCGACGCGCACTCCTCGGCCAGCAGGCCCGACTGGACCTGGGGATGGTGGTTGAGCTGGGGGACGTCGAGGACGTTGAGGACGCTGCCGGCCGCGCCGGCCTTGGGATCGCGGGTGCCGAACACCACGCGGGGCACTCGGGCCAGGACGATGGCGCCGGCGCACATGGCACACGGCTCGAGCGTGATGTAGAGGACGCAATCGAGCAGACGCCAGCTTCGCAGCGCCCGCGAGGCCTCGCGCAGGGCGATCATCTCGGCGTGAGCGGTGGGATCGGCGCGGATCTCGCGCTCGTTGTGGCCCTGCCCGATGACCTCGCCCTCGTGGACGACGATCGCTCCGATGGGCACGTCGTCGTGCCCGAGGGCGCGCTCGGCCTCGCGCAGGGCCAGGCGCATGAAGTACTCATCGCGAGGAAAGAAATGTGAACTCAATGGTCGAGGGGATCGTGCCCGCTAATTTTGTTTGAGGGCAACTTTCGGGCATCTGATGATGTCTTAACGGTTAGCCACTGGTTACCCACGGAATGGGAATGGCTCCAGAACCTTGACCACGTCTCTCTTCATTCGCTTCCTGGCCGTCCTCGGGGTGTGCGCCGTGGGGGCGTTCGGCCTATCGATGACGGTCTCGGCGGGCATGGCCGCCGCAGCAGATTACGTGCCCGGAGAGGTGCTGGTCGGCTATACATCGGCGCCGGCGGCCTCCGCCGACGTCAGCGCCCAGAGGCACATGGGGATCCGGGAGCTGACCACCCCGGCGCCCCTACCCCAAGATCGGCTGCTCAAGCTCCCGCGTGCCGAGACGATCAGCCGCGCGCTGGCGCGGCTGCGCCGCCAGCCGGGCGTCGCGTTCGCCGTCCCCAACTTCGTCGCCCGCGCCGCCGGCGCCGGCTTCATCCCGGACGACCCGGGGCGAGCCCACGTTCGCGGAGGCTGGGAACGCCTGCAGTGGAACTTTCTCTCGAAGGCCGGCATCAATGCCCCGGAGGCGTGGGCCAACCTGAGGGCCGACCATCGCCCCGGCGGCCGGGGCGTGACGGTGGCGGTTCTCGACACCGGCGTGGCCTACCGCAACTGGCACCACTTTCGTCGCTCGCCCGACTTCAACCGCACGCGGTTCGTCCATCCGTATGACTTCGTGGCCCACAACGACTATCCGCTCGACCGGGAGGGCCACGGCACGTTCGTGGCCGGCACCGTCGCCGAGTCGACCAACAACGGCATTGGGCTGACCGGACTCGCCTACGGCGCCTCGATCATGCCCGTGCGTGTGCTCGATGCTCAGGGCACCGGTGATGCGGCGACGATCTCGCGCGGGATCCGCTACGCGGTCAAGCACGGCGCGCGGGTGCTCAACATGAGCCTCGAGTTCACGCCTGACGTGACCGCGAACGACATCCCGGACATCATCGAGGCGGTCAACTACGCCACCCGCCATCACGTCGTTGTCGTCGCGGCGTCCGGAAACGAAGGCATCTCGAAGATCGCCTACCCGGCGCGGGCGCCGTCGGTGATATCAGTGGGAGCGACCACGCGCGACCGCTGCGTGGCCGACTACTCCAACGGCGGGGCGGCGCTGTCACTGGTTGCCCCTGGCGGCGGCGATGACACCGACCTGCCCTCGGACCCCGACTGTCATCCCGCCTGGCGCCTGCCGCCGATCTACCAGATGACGTTCTTCAACCCGTCCAATCCGAACAACTTCGGCTTCCCGGGCGGAATCTTCGGCACCTCGATGGCGGCGCCCGACGTGGCGGCCACCGCGGCCATGATCATCGCCGGCGGCGTGATCGGTTCTCACCCCACCCCCGAGCAGGTACGCACGCAACTCGAGCAGACCGCGCGCCCGCTCGGCCAACAGCCCCGTCCGAACTCAAGCTACGGGTGGGGCCTGCTCGATGCCGCCGCGGCCACGGCGCGCACCGCGGCCACGGCGCATACAGCAGCTAGGTAGTCCGCACTATCAGCACCGAGCACGGGGCGTGGTGCGAGACCTTGTTGGGCACCGACCCGAGCAGAAAGCGCTTGGCTCCGGTCATCCCCTTGTTGCCGACCACGATGAGGTCCGAGTGCTGCTCCTCGGCGACGTCGAGGATTGCGTCGGCCGCGTCCCCCTGGCGCGCGAACGTCTCGACCTCGGCGACGCCGGCGAGGTCAGCCTGCTGCTTGGCGGCATCGAGCAGCGCCAGCACGTCCTCACGGGGGTTCACCAGCCATTGGAGATCCTTGGGCACCTCCATCCGCTCGCCCCGGAGGCGCTGTCCGGACACCGGCTCATACGCGCTGACGATCATCAGCCTGGCGCCGAGCGAGCGCGCTAGGTCGATCGCGTAGCGAACCGCGGTCGTGGCGGTGTCCGATCCATCGGTGCCGACGAGAACCGAGCCGAACATCAGGCCAGTCTGGTGATCGCGATCACCATTCCAGCGAGTACGAACACGACGATCAATATCTGCATCCAGATCCAGAAGCGCGGCATCACCGCCAAAGCTATCGTGACCACGATGTCTGAGCCGCTGAGCCCCGCGCTGAAGGCGGTCAGCGACGCGGTGCTGGCCGTGGCGTCGCAGCTGTCCGTCGATCAGGTGTTGCAGCAACTCGTCGACTCCTCACGCGAGCTGGTCGGGGCGCGGTACGCCGCGCTGGGAATGCCCGACGGCGCGGGCGGCTTCCGGCGGTTTCTCGTCTCGGGGATGAGCGACGGCCTGATCGCTGCCATGGGCCCGCTGCCGCGCACGCACGGCATGCTCGGCGCGATGCTCCAGTCGCCGGCGCCTTATCGCACCGAGGACATCCACGACGACCCCCGGTTTCGCGGGTGGTGGCCTCAGCAGCACCCCGATATGCGCTCGTTCCTCGGCGTCCCAATCGTCGCCGGAGGTGAGGTGATCGGCTCGTTTTACCTCACCGAGAAGGAGCACGAGCCCACTTTCAGTTCCGAGGATCAGGCCCTGATCGAGCTGCTGGCCGCCCACGCGGCGATTGCCATCACCAACGCCCGGCTGTTCGAGCGCAGCCGCGAGCTGTCGATCCTCTCGGAGCGCAACCGGCTGGCGCTCGAGCTACACGACGTCGTCAGCCAGAAGCTGTTCAGCCTGGTCCTCAGCGCCGAGGCGGCGGCGACTCAACTCGAGCGGGACCCGGCCGGTGCCGGCCGCCAGGTCCAGCGGCTGGGCGAGCTGGCCCGCGAGGCGCTCGACGAGCTGCGCTCGCTGATCCTGGGTTTGCGTCCGGCGGAGCTCGAGCGGGACGGGCTCGAATCCACGCTGCGCAAGGAGGTCGAGATGCTGCGCCGGATCCACGGTGTCGAGATCGAGCTGATCAGCAACGGGTTCCCCGACGGATCCGAGGAGGGCACAGATCTCGCTGTCCTGCGGATCGTCGAGGAGGCCCTCCACAACGCATTACGCCACGCCCGGGCCAAGCACATCGTCGTCAGGCTGCGTCCCGCCGGGATCGAGGTCAGCGATGACGGAATCGGCTTCGAGCCCCAGCGGGCCGAGCTGCGCTCCCGGCACCTCGGGCTGACCTCGATGGAGGAGCGAGCCGGCGAGCTCGGCGGCCGCATCGAGGTGCGCTCCTCGCCGGGAACGGGAACGACGGTCGAACTCCAGCTCACGCGATGATCTCGATCCTGATCGTCGACGATCACGCCGTCGTGCGTGAGGGGCTGCGCGCCTTCCTCGAGCTGCAGGACGGGCTCGAGGTCGTCGGCGAGGCGGCCGACGGCCGCGAGGCGGTTGGCGAGGCCGAGCGCCTGTGCCCCGACGTGATCCTGATGGACCTGGTCATGCCAACGCTCGATGGTGTGGGAGCGATGCGCGTGCTGCGCGAGCGGGTGCCCGACTCGCGCGTGGTTGTCCTGACCAGCTTTCTGGAGGATGAGCGGCTACTGCCGGCGATCCAGGCTGGGGCGGCGGGCTACCTGCTGAAGAACGCCGAGCCGGCCGAGCTGGCCCGAGCGATTCGCGCTGCCCACGACGGGGAGGCGATCATCGATCCCACCGTCGCCGCGCGTCTGCTGAGCGCGATCTCCGAGGGACCGACGGGCGAGGCAGGCGGCCACGAGTCGCTCACCAGGCGAGAGCGTGAAGTGCTCGCCCTGATCGCACGCGGGCGCTCCAACAAACGTATTGCGCTCGAGCTCGGGATCGCCGAGAAGACCGTCAAGACCCACGTCGGCCACGTCCTGGCCAAGCTCGGTGTGGCCGACCGCACCCAGGCCGCCTTGCTCGCCGTGCGTCATGGCCTCGTTGACTCGGGGTCCTAGGACCAATTACCCCTGGTAACAGGCACCCGGCGGCGCGTAGCTTGGCCGCATGCCACTAGCCATCATCACTGGAGCATCGCGCGGGCTCGGCCTGGCCCTGGCCCGCGAACTGGCCGCCCGGAGCTGGGCCCTCGTCCTCGACGCCCGCGGCGCATCGGAGCTCGAGCAGGTTGCCCGCGAGCTGGGCCGTCAGACCGAGGTCGTGGCCGTTGCCGGCGACATCGCCGATGCCTGGCACCGCCGGGCGCTAATCGCCGCCGCCGGTCCCGACATCGACCTGCTGGTCAACAACGCCAGCCTGCTTGGTCCGAGCCCGCAGCCCGAGCTGGCTGACTATCCGCTTGACGACCTCGAGCACGTGTACCGCGTCAACGTCCTGGCGCCGCTGGCGCTGGCCCAGTTGGCCCTCCCACGGCTGCGCGACGGGGCGCGGATCATCAACGTCACCTCCGACGCGGCGGTCGAACCCTACGAGGGCTGGGGCGGCTACGGCTCTTCCAAGGCCGCGCTCGACCAGCTGACGGCCATCCTGGCCGCCGAGCAGCCGGCGGTATTCGTGTATGCCGTCGACCCCGGGGACATGCGCACGCGCATGCACCAGGAGGCCTTCCCGGACGAGGACATCTCGGATCGGCCGCCGCCCGAGGAGAGCGTGCCCGGGCTGCTGGCGCTGATCGAGGGCGCGCTGCCGAGCGGCCGCTACCGGGCGCGCGAGATCCACAGCCAGGTGGGCGCGTGAACGCACTGGCCTTCGATCTGCCCGGCGCCCTGGAAGCGCGCGAGCCGCCCGAGGCTCGGGGCATGGCCCGCGACAAGGGCAGGCTGCTCGTCGCCCGCCGCGCGGATGAGTCGATCGAGCACCGCCGCTTCGACCAACTGCCCGAGCTCCTCGCCCCGGGCGATCTCGTCGTCGTCAATATCTCCCGGACGCTGCCGGCGGCGATCGCCGGCCGGCGCAGCGACCGCTCGGCGGTCCGTGTCCACGTGGCCACGCGCGCACCGCGATTGGAGCAGTCCTGGCGCGTGGTGGAGCTTCGCAGCGCCAACGGTGGGCGGCCCGCCGCCGGACGGGCGCGCGAACGCATATCACTCTCCGACGGCGGCTCGCTCGAGCTGGTCGCCCCATATGCTTCTGGGCAGCGTCTGATGCTCGGCCGCTTCGAGCTCGGCGAGCCGGTGGAGGACTTCCTGGCTCGGCATGGCGAACCGATCCGGTACGGCTATGTCAAGCGGAGCTGGCCGCTCGAGGCCTACCAGAACGTCTACGCCACGGAGCCCGGAAGCGCCGAGATGCCCAGCGCCGGCCGTCCGTTCACGCCCGAGCTGCTGATCCGGATGCTCGCGGCCGGAGTCCTGCTGGCTCCGGTCACGCTGCACACGGGCGTGTCCTCACCCGAGGTCCACGAGCCACCGTTCCCAGAGTACTTCGAGGTGCCCGAGGCGACCGCGCGACTGGTGCGAGCGACCCGCGATTGGAGCGGACGCGTGATCGCCGTCGGCACGACCGTGGTGCGTGCCCTCGAGACCGCAACGAGTGGTGACGGACGTCCCGCCGGTGGCGCAGGGTGGACGGGGCTGGTGGTCACTCCGGAGCGCGGCGTGCGGGTCGTCGACGGTCTGATCACCGGCTGGCATGAACCCCAGGCGTCGCACCTGCAGATGCTCGAGGCGATTGCCGGACCGTCGTTGCTACGGGGGTCCTACGACGCCGCGCTGGCAGGCGGCTACCTCTGGCACGAGTTCGGCGACACCCATCTGATCCTCGCCTGAGATCGCTGATAGCGTCCGCCCGGTGCTCGACCGGGAGGTGAGGACGCGGTTTCGCGAGGGAGACCCCGACGCGGTGCGAGCTGTGTACCGGGCCTACGGGAAGGTCGTATATGCGGTCGCCTACCGGGTGCTTGGCGACAGAGGGCTGGCCGAGGAGGCGTCGCAGCAAGCATTCCTGAAGGCATGGCGGGCCGCCACCTCTGTCGACCTGAGCCGCGAGCTCGGTCCGTGGCTCGCCATGATCGCCAAACGGTCCGCGATCGACGTTTACCGGCGGGAGGCGGTGCGGACGGCCGACCCGCTCGAATCGGTTGCTCCGGGGGACCCGGCGCTGGCCTCGAACCCGGAGTCAGCGGAGGTGATCTACGACGCCTGGGCGGTGCGTGAAGCGGTCGATGGACTGCCCGCGGACGAGCGGGAGGTGGTCCGTCTGCAGCACTTCGAGGGGCTGACGCACACGGAAATCGCGGAAAAGCTGAAGCTGGCCGTGGGGACGGTCAAGTCCCGATCGTTCAGGGCCCACCGACGGCTGGCCGGTCAACTTGCGCACCTGCGGGAATGAACCGATTGACTGTGATCTGTCGTACGAGACAACAGAGGAGGTTCAGTGACGCCGAGCGATGACGAACGGATCGCTTACCTCGCCGGTGAGTCCTCCGGTCCGTTGCCCGCGGACCAGCGTGCGGAACTCGATCAGCTTCGAGCGCTGCTCGAGTCGCCTGCCACATGGGTGGAGCCGGCCGCGGGACTCGAGGATCGGATCGTCAGCGCCGTGACGACGGCCGCCGGTCACGAAACGGCGGCGCTCGGCGAAACCGCGGAGGCGGTCGACCAGGCGCCTCAGCGGGCGCCGAGCCGCTGGCGCTCGCTGTTCCGGCGGCCGACGGTTGCCTTCGCCTCGCTCGCCGCCGCCGTGGCCGCGATCGCGGTCGTCGTCGTACTGGCCTCCGGAAGCTCAGGACCGGCACCCCTGCACTTCGCGATGGTCGTCAACGGCACGCAGCTGGCTCCCGGCGTTCACGGAAAGGCCAACCTCACGAAGACCGCGTCGGGCTGGAGGATCGAGCTCACTGCCACGGGGCTGCCCCACCTGGAGAACGGACGCTTCTACCAGGCGTGGCTGAAGAACTCGGCCGGGATTACCGTGCCGGTGGGGACGTTCAACGATGCCCGGCAGGTCACGCTCTGGTCGGGCGTGCCGGTGACCAAATTCCGCACCCTCACGGTGACCGAGCAGCAGGCCAATGGGAACCCGGCCTCCTCCCACCGAACCGTGCTGATCGGAACGATCACCCCCGCGGGCTGAAATTCGCGCGAACCGTTCGCACTTTTTCCCCGTAGTCGGCATCGAAGCCATACAGTCGAACCGACAACTGGGGACCGAAAGGGGATGCAGATGCGGAAGTTACAAGGGAAGCGTGCAGGGCTGGCTGGGATCGTCGTCGCGCTGGCGGCGGCGGGGTCGGCGGCGGCGTTTCAACAGCTGCCGGCGGGCCAACAGGTGAACAACGATCCGGGAGCCGGGATCAACCCAAATCGGCCGGTCAACACGGAGGACCCGGCGAACTCGGACGTCGTCGGTGGCTCGCTTGTCGCCACCAAGCCGCTGGTGCCGTGGGCGATATTCCGTCAGACCGAGTCTTCGGGCAACCAGGACCAGATCTTCAGCCGCTCGTTTGCGGCCGGGGCCTGGACCACGCGCGGCAACGGCACGGTCGGGGGCCGTTCCAGCACCAGCCCGACGTTCAGCGGCTCGTTGAACTTCGACCAGGGTGAAGACGGCGAGGCGCCCTCGATCGACTTCGCGGGCGCTGGCCGAACCGTCCCGTGGGCGAGCTGGTACGAGCACACGACCGGGAACCCCAACTTTGGCGCGGACAACATCTTCGCCAGCAGGTTCGACAACACCAGCGGTGACCCCAACCAGGGCAAGTGGATCTTCGCCGGGCAGGGCCGCGGCAATGGTGGTAGCGGTCCGGACGTCCCGTCGCTGAACATCCACACCAACCGCGACGCGGTCAATCCGGTCGTCCAGGGTGGCTCGGCCAAGGTCGGCAATGATCCCGTGCCGTGGGTGACCTGGCAGGAGCGCGACGGCGGCAGCCCCGGGCCGAACCAGATCTTCACCAGCAGGGCCGTAAAACCCACAAGCGCCCCGACCTGCCCTAACGATGGCGCGAACCCGATCAAGCCGTCCACTGCCACTGGATCAAACAACGGATTCTGCTTCCAGCAGGTCGGCATCGATCGCCTCGGTCCGGGCACGGGGGAATTCCCCACCACCACGAGCGATCCGTCGATGAACGTCGATCCGTCGCGTGACGGCGTCGAGCCCGACATGGCGTTCACCGGGCCGAGCGACACGGTCCCATGGGTCGTGTGGTACGAACAGAACTCGAGCGGCGTCGGCCTCAAGGGCAATGAGCTGGTGTTCGCCGCCAAGGCGACCAGCAACACCACCACGGCGGACGGCGGGTTCCAGTGGACGGCAGTTGGCATCAAGGGCGCCGGACTGCTCGACACGACGGGGACTACGCCGTCCGGAAACAAACATTGGGGAACCTGTGCGACCTCACAGACGGCCGAGGCGAACTGCTCGATCAACAAGAACCCCAACGCCGACGCCGAGGATCCCCGGGTCGCCTCAGGCACGATGACCGCCGGTAACCCGACGGTGCCATGGGTCGTCTGGGACGAGGGCAGCGCCGCCTCGCCGGACGACAACAGCGTGTTCGTGGCTCGCCTCGTCGTCACCGGCGCGACCGCCAACTTCGTGATCGCCAACAATGGCCAGCCGATCGGCACCGGCGATCGGGCGGACATCACGTTCTCGGGCAACACGCCGTACGTCACGTGGCACCACGACAATCACGTCGTCACCGGGCACTTCACCACCCCTGACTCGTTCGTCAAGGACGGTGCTCCGGTTGGGACGAAGACGCCGGACAGCGTTCGCGCACCGATCTCCTCCGGGTGCATCGCCGATCCGTTCAGCGGAGACGGGGCGGCCTGTCAGGCGGGAGCGCTCGGTACGCCGTTCTTCCTGTTCACCGACAAGGGCTCGGGGATCGCGAGGCTGTTCGCAGACGCCTACCAGCCGACCAAGCCGGTGACGGGAGGGCCGGCTGGAGTGACGAGCAGCACGGCGACGATTGCCGGGTCGGTCAACCCGCTCGGGGCGTCGGTGAGGGTTTCGTTCCAGTTCGGAACGACGACCGCGTACGGTCACTTCACATCGACAGCGACGACGGGCCCCAACGACGTCTCAGTAGTGTTCGTCGGCCATCTGAGCGGCCTGCCGGCCGGGACCACGATCCACTACCGGGCCGTGGCAACGAGTGACTTCGGGACCCTTACCGGTAACGATAGAACGCTGCGCACGAAGGCTGCGGCGGGTCACACCTCGGTTGGCAGCGCTTCGGTGTCGGGCAAGACGGCGAACGTTCCTGTGTCCTGCACCGGCCAGGCCGGCGCGACCTGCCAACTGGCAGGGGTGCTGACTCACAAGGGTGCCGTCATCGGCCGGGCCGCGGTGACGCTGACCGCCGGCCAGTCGCGCACGCTGCGTGTTTCGCTCAATGCGGCGGGCCGCAGGCTGTTGAAGAAGCATCGTCGCGTGGTCGCGACGCTGAAGATCCGCCAGACGCTGGTCAATGGGCGGACGATCACGGTGTCCACGCAGAGCGTCACGTTCAAACGCAACCACTAAGGGGCGGCTGGACCGGGCCCGCGCCTCATTCCCGTATCACGGGATGGGGTGCGGGCCCTTCCGCGTCTTCGGGTGCAGGTCGCTCACGGACACTTCGTCGAGCAGCCCGATCGCGCGAGGTTCGGAGCCATCTTCAAGGAGCACCGCGCCGCCGGGCCAGTAGGGATGAGGCGGCACCGCGTGGTGCAGCAGCGCCGGCTCGTAGACCCACGAGCCGCAATTGAGAATGCGGGGCTGGTGCGTGGAGCCGCACCAATCGGCCGGATCGTCGCCCGGCAGGGGGCCCAGCCGGTGGACGTGCCCGAAGATCGTATATTCGGCGTCGACGCCGAGACGGTGTACCACGCGGCGGAAGGCCGGGAGCGCGGCGTGACGCATTTGCAGCCCAAGGAGCCTCGAGTTCAGCGGAGCGATCCAGCGGCGGGCCAGATGTCGGCGCGCTCGCGGCATCGTCGAAGCGCGGACCAGTTCGGCAAGCTCGTCGAGCAACTCGGCCGCCGGGCGCGGCAGCCATCGCGTGGCTCGGGCGGTCGACGGACGGCGCGCTCGTTCGTATGCCTCCGGCGTCGCGCCGTCGCGCGGCGGCCGGCCGATGAGCCCGCGGGCGATCCCCCACGCCGAGACCGGAAACAGGTGCAGATCGAGGTAGTGGCCGTGCGTCGCCCATACGCGATCCGACAGCCACACGCCCGGGTAGCGGACCTGTACCGTGGCCGGCGAGAGCCAGGAGGTCAGCCGGGCGAGCGCCGGGCTGGCATCCAGGGGGACGGTGGTGTCGACCGAGAGGGACGCCCGCCTCGCCCGCACCCATTCGCGCACCAGCGCCTTGTCATGGTTGCCGGGTACGCAGACGACCTCCGCGGCACTTCCCAGGCGCTCGCCGATCGCTTGCAGTACCGGCTCGGCCACCGTCATGGCGTACTCGTTCCGAGCCTCCGCCAGTTCGACGACGTCGCCCAACAACACCAACCTGTCGATTCCGCGCAGCGCGTCGAGCAGTTGACGCAGCGGCTCAGGCCGGCGGAGAACATCATGCTCGAGCCGGCCGCCGAGATGCAGATCGGAGACGACGAGCGTGCGCACGCGGCGCCACGATAGCCGCGGCCGCCGAGGACAGTGCTGCTAGACGCCGATCGTGGCGCCGAAACGAACCGGCACGCCGCGCGCCAGGACGAGTACCGGCGCGGTCGCGTTCTCGATCGCGTTCTGGGCTCGCGATGAGATCATCACGCGGCCGTCGGGAGCCTCGGCGCGGGAGCCGACGATCAGCACGTCGACGCCATGCTCATCGAGGGTCAGCCCGGCTTCGAGCTCTTCTGAGAGCTCGTAGGCCGTCCGCAGGGCGGCCTTGTCATCGGTCTCGGCCAGCACGCCCACCGTGCGGATCTCGGGATCGCGGTGGGCACCGTAATTGGCCGGCGCAATGGCCACTGCGGCGGCTCCGCCCTCGAGCAGCGTCTGCGTCGAATGCTGCGGAGCAACGTGCCCGGCCGCCGTGCGGTAGGCAGACCCGAACACCACGATGTCGGCCTCCTCTTCGTCGGCCAGCCACTTCAGGCCTTCGCCGGTCGATCCACTGACCACGACGCGGACGGGGACATCGAGATCGCCGAGCCAACGAGCTCCGCGTGCCAGCAGCGCTTCGGCCTCGTGCTCTTCGAGGTGCTCGCGCTCGGGCTCGACCTGGGTGGTGTGGCGGACGTACGCAAGCGTGAGCTCGACGCCGGCGTCGGCCAGCACGCGGGCGAGGACGAGTGCATCGCGGTCGTTCAGCGTGTCGTCGTAGGAAACGATCGCCGTGGGAGTCATTCCGGATATCTCCTGAGACGTACGGGCGTTGTCCGTGCGCTGTTCGGCGCGAGGATCGCATCGGCCTCCTATCACGACCAATGAAGTTGTTCATCGATACGATTAGCACTGCTAATGCTGGATCTGCGGCGCCTGCGCGTGCTCACCGAGGTCGTATCCCATGGCTCGTTCTCCCGCGCGGCCGCGTCACTGTCCTACACCCAATCCGCCGTCTCGCAGGCGATCGCCCGGCTCGAGGCCGAAACCGGCGCCACGCTTCTCGTCCGCGACCGCCGTGGTGCCCGCCCGACCGCGGCGGGCGCGACGCTGGTCGAGCACGCCGAGGCGATCTTCGCGCAGGTGGAGGCGGCCGAGGCCGAGCTGGCGGCGGTCCTCGGCATTCGTGGTGGGCGGTTGCGCGTGGCCTCGTTCCCCTCCGCCGGCGCCACGCTGATGCCTTTGGCCGTGGCGACGTTCCGCGAGCGCCATCCCGACGTGGCCCTGACGCTGGCCGAGGGCGAGCCCGAGGAGATCGCCCCGCGGCTACACGCGGGCGAATTCGACCTCGCGCTGCTGTTCGAGTTTGCCGGCTCGCGCGAGCGCCCTGGCGAGAACCTGCGCAACGTGACTCTCCTCGAGGACGAGATGCACGTGGCCCTGCCCGCCCATCACGCGCTGGCCGGCAAGTCTCAGCTCACCCTCACTGACCTGCGCGAGGAGGACTGGGTGCAGACCTCGGCCTCGAGCCCATGCGCACGTCATGTCGTGCGCTCGTGCCTGGCGGCCGGATTCGAGCCTCACGTGACCTTCGAGAGCGACGACTACGAGACGGTGCAGGGGCTCGTCGCGGCCGGCGTTGGCGTCGCGCTGATCCCACGACTGGCGTTGACCCGGGTTCACCCCGGGATCGTCGTCCGCGAGCTGTCGCCGGCCAGCCCAACCCGCCGGGTGGTGGCCGCGACGATGCTCGGACCGGGGGTTGCGCCGGCGGCCAAGACGATGATCCGCATCCTGCGGGACGTGGCGGCTTCGTATCGCGGTGGCGAGGCTTAGCCGGGCCCGTGGGCGCCCCGGCGCTTCGAGCGATCCGGCGTGCGGGCGACCCGGCGCTCCGAGCGATCCGGCCCGCGGGCGACCCGGCGCTCCGAGCGATCCGGCCCGCGGGCGCCCCGGCGCCCCGAGCGATCCGGCGTGGGGGCGCGTGGTCGGGCTGTCAGCAAGCCCGGTGGCTTACGTGACACTCGACCTCGGTGGCGAGGCGAGTGCCACATTGGCTGTGAGGGGCAAAGCCAACGTGGCAGTGGCCGGTCGCGGCATGGCCGGTGTCACGTTGAGGCGCACGTTTGCGACGCGCGTCGTCGATCACGACCGCGCATTTTGTTTGGAAGCCACCGCCACGAACCACCGCGACTCGAACAGCACCTCGCCGCCACCCAGTTCCGCGGCCAGACCGTCGCCGGTGAAGTAGCGCTTGTACACGGCGAAGCGCGACCCGTCGTTGAGCACCCGCTCCTGCCACTCCTCGGTCTCGTGATCGGGGCGCACGCCCGAGTCGACCACCACCAACTCGGGGGCCAGGCGATGCGTCATGGCCAGAAAGCCCTCGCGCTCCGCCGGCTGTAGATGGCCGTAGAAATGACCGGTGAATACCCGTTGGAAGGCGCCATCGGGGAACGGTGGCGCCAGCGCGTCGCCACTCACGAAGTCCGCCCCGGGCACGCGCCGGCGGGCGATCTCGAGCATGCGCTCGCTCTGGTCCAACCCAGTGATACCGCCCGGTAGGTGGCGGGTCAGAAAGCCGGTTCCGCAGGCCAGATCGAGGGTTCGGGCCGGCGGTAGCGACGCCAGCGCCGATGTCAACGCCTCGAGGTCCTCGTGCCAGCCCGGACGGTCGAGCTCGCTGAACCGGCCCAGGCCCAGGTACCACTCGTCATATTCGTTGGCGCGCGCGTCGTAGTAGTCCCGCACACCTCGATGATTGCGCAACGGCCTTTGTTTCGTCCGACGCGCGCAGGCCGGCCTCGGGGACCGCGCGGCCGGACCGACAGGCGCGCGGCCGGACCGACAGGCGCGCGGCCGGACCAACACGCGCGCGCCTGTAAACGTGACGAACCTCCAGGCGCCCCTTCGACATCGGTCGCATAAGCACCCCCCCGGGGCTTATGTGTACGAGGTTGGCGCTGGTCACGAGCCTCGCCACCTTTTACATCGTCATGGGGCCTGGGGCGCGTAACGCCCGGACCGCCCCGGACCCCCCGGACCGCCCGGACCCCCTGGACCGCCCGGACCCCCTGGACCGCCTGGACCGCCCCGGACACGCCGGACCGCCCCGGACCGCCAGCCTGCAGTCATGCGTGGAGCCCCATAATCGCCCCATGTCTGACTCGGCACTTGGACCGCGACTGCAGGTCGGCGACCATCTGGTCCTGACGGGCAGTTGCTCGTGGACCGACCGGACCCTGCTCGAGGCCGATTGGTATCCGAAGCGGACGATGACGGCGGAGGAGCGGCTGCGGTTCTACGCCGGGCAGTTTCCGCTCACCGAGGTCGACTCGACGTACTACGCGCCCCCGGCCGAGCAGCAGACCCGGCTGTGGGCCGAGCGCACGCCTGACGGGTTCCGCTTCGACGTCAAGGCCTACTCGCTGCTCACCGGCCACCCGACTCGACCAAAGAGCCTGTGGAAGGACCTCCGCGAGCAGCTCCCGGAGGATGTCGCCGGCAAGCGAAACGTGTACGCCCACCACCTCGACCCCGAGGCCCTGAACGAGGCGTGGCGGCGGTTCGAGAGTGCGCTGCGTCCGCTGCACGACGCGGGCAAGCTCGGCGGCGTGCTGTTCCAGTACCCGCCGTGGTTCGTGCCGCGGCGCGAGAACCGACACGAGCTAGAGGGGCTGCGGCAGCGACTCCCCGACTACCGCATCTGCGTCGAGTTCCGCTCTCCAATGTGGCTGGCCGAGGAGCGCGACCGAGAGCGGACGCTGGGGACGCTCGAGGACCAGGGCCTGGTGTTCGTGTCTGTCGACGCTCCCGAGGTGTCGCACCTGCCGCGGCTGCTGGCCGTCACCAACTCCGAGCTTTTCGTCGTCCGCTTTCACGGGCGCTCCGACAGCACCTGGTCGGACACCTCTCGCTCGGCCGCCGAGCGCTTTCGGTATCTGTACCCGCACGAGGAGCTGGAGGAGCTCGCGCGCCCGATCGCCGACCACGCGGAGTCGGCCAACGAGACGCATCTACTGATGAACAACTGCTACCGCGACTACGCGGTGCGCAACGCTTCAGAGTTGCGCGACGTGCTCGCCGGCATGTCCGGCGCCCAGATGCTCAGCTCCCCGTGAACGCGGGCGGACGCTTCTCGACGAAGGCGGCAACCCCCTCGAGAAAGTCCTTGGTCCGCCCCAGCCTGTGCTGGAGCTCGCCCTCCAGGTGCAGCTGCGCCTCGAGGTTGCCGTAGATGAAGTTGTTCAGCGCCTGCTTGGAGCTGGCATAGGAGCTCGTGGGTCCGGCGGCCAGCTTCGCCACCAGCGAGCAGGCCTCCTCCATCAGGCGGTCGTCCGGGTACACCCAGTTGACCAGCCCCCATTCGAGTGCCTGCGGCGCGGGTACACGCTCGCCGAGGAGCGCCATCTGAAACGCTCTCGCCCGACCCACGGCCGGAGGAACGAAGGCCGTCGACCCGCCGTCGGGCATCAATCCGATGTTGACGAAGGCGAGGCCGAAGAAGGCGGACTCGGCGCTGAGGATGAGATCGCAGGCCAGGGCCAGCGAGCACCCGATGCCCACCGCGGGCCCGTTCACGGCGGCGACGACGGGCTTCGGTAGCCGGCGAACGCCGGCGATCACCGGGTGGTAGATCTCGTGCAGCTCGGTTCGGATGTCGGGCATGCCGTCGTCCGCAGGCTCGAACCCGGCGCGCAGATCGGCGCCGGAGGAGAAGCCTCGGCCCGCGCCGGTGATCAGTACAGCCCGGACGGACTCGTCCGCCGCCTCGTGCTCGATGGCGTGCTTCAGCTCCCGTCCGAATGCGGCGGTCCACGCGTTGAGCGTCTCGGGGCGGTTCAGCGTCAGCCGTCCCACCGCATCGTCCTGCTCCCAGATGATCGTTTCGTAGCTCATGGCGCCCGCACTCTAGTGCGTCGGGGGCGTCCAGCTCCCGGTCCAGGAAACCCAGCCGCCCACCACGGATGCGCCAGGCAGCGCGTCGGGGCCAGACGTCCAGGACGGCATCCAGACGCCAGGCATGAGATAGCCCTCGTCGAACCAGTACGGAAGGTGCTTGGACTGTGCCCACGAGATGAAGTCCGGGATCGCGAACGCACCTTTCAGCTTGTAGGGGTGCGCGCTTCCCGCCTGCACTCCGGGGAGTCCCGAGTTGTAGGCGGCCTGAAGGTGATATGGACGATCGCGCAAGTGCAGAGCTTCTTCCGGACGATTCTGGCCCAGCTCGGACCATACGCGTGGGCGATCAGCATCGGCAACGAGCAGGAGTTGAGCGCCGGTACCCGGCAGCGACCGCGTCGCGTGCGCATGCGATGCCGCCGAGTTGGTAGTTGCCCGGGTTGAGGATCACGCGCAGAACGGCGCGAATGGCACCAACGGGGGAGGTGAAGGTCAGCGAGATCGTGCGACCGTGTACGCGGAGGGGCCGCGCGGCCGCCGGCGTCGCGCCGAGGGTGGCCAGAACAGCGATCGCGATCAGGACTGCCCGCTTCATGCCGTCATCTCTGTCCATGAGCGGCGCGGATCAGTGCGCCCGCACTTCGTGAAGCGCGTCGACAATCGACCGGGCCGAGGCATCGATGTCCTCGGCGGTCGTCTGCCAATTGACCACCGACACGCGCATGACCTTCCGGCCTCGGAAGGTGCTGCCGCTCATCCAGCAGGTACCTCGCTGTTGGACTCGGTCGATGACCGCGTCGGTGACGTCGTCGTCACCGTCGAACCGAAGCAGTACCTGATTGAGGTCAACCTCGTTGAGCACTTCCACCCCTATTTCTTTTGCCAGCATCTCGCTGATTCGCACAGCGTGGTTACAGCAACCGTCTATGAGGCGCGTCAGTCCGTCCCGGCCGAGCGAGCGCAAAGCTGCGTAGACCGGAACCCCTCGCGCACGACGAGAGAACTCCGGCGCCCAGTCCAAGCCCCACGGAACGTCGCCCTCATGACTGGGAATGTAATCGGAACTCGACGTCATTGCCGTGCGATGTGCTGATAGGTCGGCGACGGCGGCGATCCCACAGTCGTAGGGCACGTTCAGCCATTTGTGCGCGTCGGTCGCCCACGAGCTCGCTCGCTCGAACCCGGACAGGAGTTGGCGCCGCGATGGACTGGCGGCGGCCCAGAGCCCAAATGCGCCGTCGATATGGCACCAGGCGCCGCGGGCCTGGCAGCGGTCGACGATTTCGGCGATCGGATCGAACGCCCCGGTGTTGACATCGCCGGCCTGGGCGCAGACGATCGTCGGCCCCGAACGCTCCCCCAGAGCGTCATCGAAGGCAGCGGGCGACATCCGGCCCTGCTCGTCGGTGGCGATCCAGCGGATGCGGTCAGCGCCCAGCCCGAGCATCCGGCAGGCCACCTTGACCGTCACGTGGGCGGCGTCCGACGCCAGCACCCGAACCTCGGGTGCGCCCTGAAGACCCTTGGCCTCGACGTCCCAGCCCTCGTCGCGCAGGACACCGTGACGCGCGGCAGCCAGACACGTGAAGTGAGCCATTTGACATCCGGTGACAAATCCAAGTCCGCACGACGGCGGCAGGCCGAGCAGCTCGCGGACCCAGCCCGCGGCGACCTCCTCTGCCACCGATACCGCGGGTGCGACGTCATACCCCGCTGTGTTCTGGTCCCAGATCGATGTGAGCCAGTCGGCGGCGACAGCCACCGGCAACGCCCCGCCAATGACGAAGCCGAAGTAACGCGGACCGGCGGATGCGATCAGCCCCGGTTCGACGTCGCGAGCCAGGTCGGAGATCACCTCCCGCGGATCCTCGCCCTCCGCCGTGAGCCCGCGGGCCAGGCGGGAGCGCAGTTCGTCGAGGTCAGCCCGGGCGCCGACAGGCCGCGTCGCCAACCCGTCGACAAACGCCCGCGCGATTTCCGCCGCGTCTCCAAGCACCTCATAGGACCTCTCCATGAGCGGACTCTAGAGCCTCCACCAACCGGGGGTCAGCAGTTCCCTATCGCGTCGGGCGTCAACGGTCGATCGGCGTCGTCGTCGGCATCAACCGTCGATCGCGTGAACGATCCATACGTTCGGCTCCCAGTAGGAGCCGATGTCGCGGCCGCGCTCGATCGCCAGCGGAGCCAGTCCACGCGGGAACGTAAAAAGGCCGTCGTCGGGAAAGCGCATGCCTGTCCACTGTTCCCATTCGGCCACGGTGCCGCTGATCCGCATCGACTTGGGCACTGGCTTGACGATCCTGCCGCCGCGACGCGTGTGGGTCCGGATCCAGGGGTCGAACGGCTGCCCATCTTCCCGTGTCCACTCGACATAGCGCTCGATCGGGGTGATCGGGTAGCGCTCCTTGAGGCTGGGACGCACCGGGGCGAGCAGGTGCGCCAAGCCGGCCTCGCGGGTGAGCTCAGCCATGACGTCGAGGATCTTGGCCGCCAGTCCACGGCCCTGGTGCTGCGGGCGGATTTCGGCCGCCAACGCACACACCGCGTTCGCGGGGCGGCCGCTCGTCTCAACATCGAGCGCGGCCACGAGCATCGCGTCGATCCCGTCGCCGAGCCCCTCGATCGTGCCATCCCAATTGCAGGGCGCGATGTGCCCTTCGGCCACCACCGCCTGGCCCCGCTCGTCGTAGAGCGCGAACTGCCACTGGGGAAAGGCGTCGAACAGGCGGCCCCAGTTTGGACTGACGACGTCTCCGTGCTGGTTGTACTCCGGCCAGACCTCCGCCGTCACGGTCTCCGTGTCGTCCCACAGCTCGGGACGATCGGCGTAGCGGATCGTCTGCATCAGACTGCGCGCATCGGCCTCACCGGTTTGGCCGGACGGGCTCCCCGAGGGCTGGAAGGTCGTCGATGCTGACCGAGTTGTGATCGCGTCGGTACTCCCCGAGTGCTGCCTCGCCGCCGACGCGAAGTTTCTTCGCCACCCAGGCATCCATATGCGGCTGCATACCCTCGTAGCTCATCAGCGGCACTCCGTACCCGCAGGAGTCTCCGACCCGCGTCACCTGGATCAGCACGATTGCCCGGCGCGACTCAGGGTGGGCTGGCTGCTCAAAGCGATCGACCAGCTCGCCGAAACGGTCGTTCTGTGCGGTCAGCACCGTGCCAAAGCCGTGGAGCCGGACGATCCGTGGCGGTCCCTCGAACGCGCACAGCATCACCACGATGCGCCCGTTCTCGCGCACGTGCGCGATCGTCTCGGCGCCCGAGCCGACCACGTCGAGATACGCGACCGAGCGCGGCCCGAGCACCTGAAGCGCGCCGATCGGCCCCTTGGGCGAGAGGTTGACGTGACCGTCGGGGGCGAGCGGTGCGGTGGCCACGAAGAACATCTGCTGGCGAGCGATCCACTCCGTGAGTCGCTGGTCGATTTCCTCGTACGCTCGAGCCATGGCCACAGCATGCCACGCCGATCTGTCGTGGCGTGTCGAACCGATGAGTTTTGCTCGCCCGCGCGGTCTAGGGGTCAGCATGTCTGTGTCTCGAGATCATCCGCGCGCCCGCGGGCTCTGACGATGGCCACGGTCTGCGTTCACGGGCCCCTGCGGAAGCTGGCTGACGGCCGGTCCGAGCATCCGCTCGACGGTCATACGGTCGATGCGCTACTGCGTGCGCTCGAGAGCGCTTACCCAGCATTGCGCGGCTGGGTACTCGACGAGCGGGGAGTGATCAGAAGGCATGTGAATGTCTATGTGAACGGCGAGCTCGGCGGGGCCGACACGCCGGTCGCGACTGGTGATCGCGTCGAGGTGCTGCCGGCGATTTCAGGAGGGTGAAGACAGCGTGACGGAACTCGTTCTGGGAACCAAGAAGGGACTGTTCGTCCTCGACGGCGACGCCGATCGGGGCTTCGAGGTGGCCATCCGGGCGTTCGCCGGCGAGCCGGTCGACTACGCCCGGCGAGATCAACGCAGCGGCCGGCTGTTCGCAGCCGTGACCAGCCCGTTCTATGGGCCGAAGATCTGGTTCGCCGATGATCCGAGCGGCGAGTGGACGCAGGCCGAGGGCATATCGCTCCCCGAGGGCGGCGACGCGGCTCTCGAACGGATGTGGGTGATCGTCCCCGGCGAGGAGGACGGACTGCTATACGCCGGCGGCGATCCGGGCGTGCTGTTCGAGAGCCGCGACGGCGGGGCCACGTGGGAGCTGAACGAGGCTCTGTGGAATCACCCGAGCCGAGGCTCCTGGCAACCCGGCGGCGGCGGGCTGTGCCTGCATTCGATCGTCCCCTGGCCCGGCGATCCCAACCGCCTGCTGGTCGCCGTCTCGGCCGCTGGAGTGTGGATCACCGAGGACGCGGGCGGCACGTGGCGACGGGGCAACGGCGGTCTGTCAGCTCGCTACCTGCCCGAGGCGAGCGAGGAGCAGGAGACGACCGCACTGTGCGTTCACCACATCGAGCGCTCGCCGAAGCAACCCGAACGGCTGTTCATGCAGTTCCACGGAGGCGTGTACCGATCTGACGATGCCGGGGAGAGCTGGGTCGAAATCGGGCGCAGTCTGGTCTCCGATTTCGGCTTCCCGCTGGCCGTCGATCCCGAGGATCCGGACAGCGCCTACGTGATTCCCCTGCGGGCCGACATGGATCGAGTTACGCCGGACGGGCACGTTCGCGTGTTCGAGACGCGCGACGGCGGCGTGACCTGGGCCGCCCGCGGCGACGGGCTCCCGCAGACCCACGCGTACCTGACGATTCTCCGCCTGGCGTTCGATCGGGTGGGGGTCGAGCGGCGACTCGAGCTGTACTTCGGTGCCACCTCGGGCGACGTCTACGGCTCTGGCGACGCGGGCGCGAGTTGGTTCAACGCGTTCACTCAGCTGCCGCCGATTTTCTCGCTGACCGCGTCGCCCTGACCTGAGGCCAGCCCGTACACCCTGCGGGCGTTGCCCGCGCCGATCATCTCGCCTAGCCGAATCCTGTCGGCCCTGCCGAGATCCATGGCCCCGAACAACCGGGCCACCGCGTCGCGGAAGCCGGCTCCGGCGAGGAAATAAAGCTCGCCCAGACCGTAGGCATCAGATGAGTACAGGAGCTTGTGGAAAGGCGCCAGTTCCACGGTCTCGGCCAGGACCGCCGGTGCTCTGTGGCCGACGTGCGGGATGGCCAGCCCGACGTCGAGGTACACGTGCGGCAGCACGCTCGCCAGATAGGCGGCATGCCGGTGGTAGGGGTAGCAGTGCAGGAGCATGATCGGCGGGCCCCGATCGGCTGTTGCCCGGAGAAAGTCGGTCAGCAGTGCCGGATCCGTGCGTCGCAGGTCCTCATCCGGGTCGCCGAACCCGGTGTGGAGTTGAAGCGGAAGGCCGGTGTCGAGCCCCGCCCACAGGACGTGGCGCAGCAACACGGCGTCGTCCAGCCGGCGACCGCCCGCGGTCAGCCACTGGCCGGCGGCCAGCGCCACCTCGGCCTCCGTAGGTCGCCGCGGATCGAAGTCCAGACCGTGCCGGTAGGCGACAACCGACTTGACCGCCACCGCATCGGCCACGCGCGCCTGTAACGCCGACGCGAATGAGGCCGCGAACTCGGCAGCCCCGACTCCGGTGGCCGCAACCTGTTCGGCCACCGATTCCAGGCGGACGACCTCCCGAACATCGGCTTCGCTGAGGCGCGCGAGGTCCTCGGGCGCCAGCAGCGCGCCGCCGCTGAGACCAGTGTCGACGAGCAACGCTGCGAGCCCGGCGCCGGTCAGCAGCCGCCGGTTGACCTCTTCGGCGCCCAGTTCAGCGCGGCGGCTGAGGTAGTCCTCGGGGTCGGCGTCCACCGGGAGGTCGAGCAGCGGGGCGCAGCGCCGTCGCACGGAGAGCCCGAGCGACGAGTCGAACGCCGAGCACCCGGCGGGCGGGGGGCGATCGCTCTCGGTGAGAAACGATTCGAACGTTGACCGATCGAGCTCGCCGCCGACGATGCCGTGGCAGTGGTGGTCGATCAGCGCGGCGTCCACGTCAGTACCGGAAGCGACTCGCGGCGACGACCTCGGCATCCGCCGTGTCGGCGAGATGGTCCAGCTCGCCCTCCCGGACGGCGAGGAACGTGCTGAGCAGCTCCGGCCCCATGGCCTCAGCCAGCGTGTGGCTATCGCGCAGGTGGCTGAGCGCCTCCCCGAGACTCTGCGGCAGGCGGTCGACGCCCGCTGCGGCCAGCTCCTGCACGGACATCGTCGCCGGGTCGACCGTTACCTCTCCGGGCAGTTCGAGTCCCCGATCGATCCCCGCCAGACCGAGCGCGAGGACCGCGCCGACCAGCAGGTACGGGTTGGCACTCGCGTCGATGCTCTTGACCTCGAAGTTGGCGCCGGCGCCGCTGGCCGCCAGACGCACCGCCGCCTCGCGGTTCTCGCGACCCCAGCAGCGGAAGGGCGCAGACCATCGCTGTGGGATGAGGCGCAGGTAGCTGGGGACGCTGGGTGCGCCGATGGCCAGCAGCGCCGGCAGCCCCTCGAGGACTCCGGCCATGAACGCCTGCCCCTCGTCGGAGAGCCCATGCGGACCGCCGCCGCCGGTCATGAGGTTCTGGCCCTCGCGCCACAGGCTGGTGTGCAGGTGGCATCCGCTGCCGACACCTCCGACGACGACGACCGGCGCAAACGAGCAGCGCATGCCCGCCCCGTGCGAGACCGCGCGGATCGTATGACGCACAAGGAGCACATCGTCGGCCGCCGCCA
This sequence comes from uncultured Solirubrobacterales bacterium, assembly GCA_963749545.1. Lineage (GTDB taxonomy): Bacteria > Actinomycetota > Thermoleophilia > Solirubrobacterales > Solirubrobacteraceae > Palsa-465. The sequence goes on along the minus strand of CAVVNG010000003.1, from coordinate 39,530 downwards.
CCGGATCGCGGGGCGCCACCGCCACCTCGAACTGCCCCGGCGAGTACTCGGGATGCAGCTGCAGGACGCCGATCGCCTCCTCGTCGAGGGCCACCAGGAGGTCGCGACAGTACTCGGAAACCTCGATCAGCCGGTCCATCCCGTACCCGGGTCCAGCCGTCGCCGGGACGTGTTCGTCGCCGGTGCCGGCGTCGAGTACCCACTCGGATTCGAACCCCATGAGGGTCTCGAGGCCACGGTCGCAGGCACGGCGAACCATCCGCCGGGCAAAGGCGCGCTGGCAGATCGGGTGCTCCCCGCCCTCCTGCGTGCGTCGATCGACCGGCGCCCAGGCCCAGCCGGGCTGCGCGGCGAGCACGGTCAATCGCTCGAGGTCGGCAAACAGGCGCAGATCACCGACGGGAGAGGTGGGGCTGGCGGTTATCGCGTCGTCGAACATGAACAGGTCGAACACCGGCGACATCCCGACCCCGTCCGCGACCGCACGCTCCAGTTGCGAGATCGGGATCGCCTTGACCCGCGCGATACCGCTGTTGTCGACGTAGGACAGAGCGACACCGACGACGCCATCGTCGGCCAGCGCCTCGGCCAGATTCGCCACCTCGTTCACGGGGCGGCCGGCTCGAAGCGGTAGTCGGCCAACGGAAAGCGTCGGCTTCGCCACATCGTCTCGATCGTCGGACTGGGGCGCAGCGGAACGTCACCGTGCGGATCGAAGTAGTAGCTGTTGGCCAGCGTGCAGGTCGGCTGCCAGAAGACCTGGCGCCCGCGCCGGCTCAGCATCTCGGCGAAGTAGCGCTGGTTGGCCTCGGGCCGGACCTCGATCGTTGTGGCGCCCTGCCGGCGGGCGTGTGCCAAGCAGCGCACGATGTGGCGGGACTGGGTCTCGATCAGGTTGAAGTACGACGACCCGTTGTATCCGTAGGGCCCGAACACAGTGAAGTAGTTCGGGAATCCGGGAACGCTCACGCCCTCGTAGGCTTGGTAGCGGTGCTCGTCCCACCACTGCTCGAGGCCGACGCCCCCGCGTCCCGCGACCGGGTACTTGGGAAAGTTGCCCGGATCGAAGACCTTGAACCCGGTGGCCAGGACCAGGACGTCGACGTTGTGCTCGGCCCCGGTCTCGGTGAGGACCGCGTCGGCGGTGATCCGTTCGATCGGGTCGGTCTCCAGGCTGACATTCGGGCGGTTGAAAGTGGACAGGTATTCGTTGTGGAAGCTCGGCCGCTTGCAGCCCAGCGCGTAGCGCGGCGTGAGCTTGGCCCGCAACTGCGGGTCGTCGACCTCCTGGCGCATGTACGCCCGAGCCCGCGACTCGAACAGCGTCGCCAGTGGGACGGTTCGGTGGTAATGGGCCGGGGTGGGGAAGGTCAGTTCGACCAGGGTCTGGCTCATCGCACGCGCGGCCACGGCGGCTCCCGGCACGCGACCGAGCCAGGCCCTGAACGTGCTCGACAGAGGACCGTCGAACTTGGGAAGGCACCAGATCGGCGTCCGCTGGAAGACGGTCAGATGGCGCACCTCGGGGGCCACGGCCGGGATTACCTGGACGGCCGAGGCGCCGGTGCCGATAACCGCCACGCGCTGATCGCGCAGGGTGTGGCGAGGGTCCCATCGCGCCGTGTGCATCGTGATGCCGGCGAACGTCTCGACGCCCTCGATGTCGGGGAGTTTCGGCTGGGTCAAGACGCCCGTGGCGTCGATCACATGGCGCGCCGTGAGTGTGTCTCCAGCATCCGTCCGGAGCTCCCACCACTCGCGCGCTTCGTCGAATCCTGCTGCGGTGACCCGGGTTCCGAACCGGACCTTATCGAAGAGGCCAAATCGCTCGGCGCAGTCATCCGCGTAGCGGCGCAGTTCCTCGCCGGGGGCGTAGACGCGCGACCAGGTGGTCCGCTTGGCGAACGAGAACTGGTAGCTGAACGACGGGATGTCGACGGCCACGCCGGGGTAGCGATTCCAGTACCACGTGCCGCCGAATCCGTCGCCCTCCTCGACGATCAGATAGTCAGTCAGCCCTGCGCGAGTCAGCCTGCTGGCCACGCCGATTCCGGCGAAACCAGCGCCGACGATCACGATGTGGTGATCAAGCTCGCCCGCGCTCGCAGAGTCCATTGGCGTGAATGCTATTGGCGCGTGGAGCCACGGACGCGCGAGCGCTGGCAAACTCCCGCGTGATGCGCGAGGGGCAACCGCCGCCATGAACCGACGAAAGCGACCTTCCCTCGTGGTGCAGGTTCGCGAGGGACTGCTCGAGGATCTGACCAGCGGCGACTTCGCTGCCGGAGCCAAGCTGCCAAACGAGAACGAGCTGGCCGATCGCTTCGGGGTCAGCCGCGCCACCGTTCGCGAGGCGGTGCTCGGACTGATGGATGCCGGCTATCTGGCCCGGCGTCACGGCTCGGGCACCTACGTCACGGCGCTGCCGCGGGCTCGCCATCCCCTCGAGACGACGGTGAGCTACACGGCAATGATCCGCGAGGCCGGACAGAAGCCGGGGGAGACGGTGCTCAGCAAGGGCCTGCGGGACCCGACCGAGGACGAGCGCGCACTGCTCGATCTCCCCAAGGGCGAGCAGGTCATGGAAGTGGAGCGGGTGCGTCTGGCCGGTCGCCGTCCGGTGATCTACTCGCGCGACCGAATCCCTCAGTCGTTGCTGATCGACATCGCCGACGACGCCCTGGACAGCTCGCTGCATGTGATCCTCGACTGGGCCGGGCACCCCGTGCAGCGCGCCAGTGCGCAGCTGATCCCCACCCTGGCCGGGGCTCGGCTGGCCAGATTGCTGGCCGTCAAGCGAGGTACCCCGCTTCTGCACATCGACCAGATCGACTACGACGAGCGCGGGCGAGCGGTAATGCTGTCGCACGAGTGGCACGTCGCTGACGCGTTCGAACTGATCGTCAACCGGCGAGCCTCCGCCGACGGCGAGGACTGACGCCGACGACACAAAACTGCAGGGTCGCCCTGGACAAAGTTCGGGGTCGCTCACCGATTGTCAGCGCATGCCGGCCGCTCGATAGTTGGCGCGGACATGTCGCCACGTTGCCCCTTGATCGCCGTCCTCGTCGCCCTGGCGGTGTCGGCTCTCGACGCTGCCTCGGCCTCGGCGGTCGGATGGGTGACCGGGCCGCCCGTGTCGCCTCCGGGCGTGGTGGCCACGACGCCGATAATCGCGCTGACGCCATCAGGGGGGCGGATCGTGGCTTGGGTCCCGGTGCAACCGGGCACCACCAGCGTCCAAGGCATCGCCGTGCGCCAGGCGCCGCCCGGCGGTGATTTCGGCGCGACGCAGCTGATCGCCGGCGCGGTCGATCAGCCCACGCTCAAGGTGGGCAGCGACGGCACGGCGGTGCTGGCGTGGCTGGCGCCGATCTCGGCGCACGAGGAGGCGCTGCACATCGCGCGACGCACGCCCGGGCAGTCGACGTTTCGCCCAGGCGGCACCGTTCCCGCTCGGCAAGCTGGCGGACCAGACTCCGGCGATCGCCATCCAGAACGGCGCCGTGTACGTCGCTGTGGGGATCATCGGATGAGGTGGGAACGATCGACAGCAGCGCGATTCGCGTTGTTCAGCTGGCCGCCGGGTCCACCACGCCCGTCGCCCTCGATGGCGGCCCCGACGGTATGGACCACGACAGCTTCGACTTCACCAAGGGGCCCGGCCGCGTGGTCGAGGGCGCGAGGATCGCGATCCAGGCCGACAGGCTGTGGGTCATGTGGGAGCACCTGGTGGACGGGACTGGGAACGCCAACGGTGTGACCAGCGTGTTCGACGCCACCCGTCCGCTCGGCGGCGGTACGTTCGCGCGTGGGTTGATCGACGCGGTTGGCTCGGGGCGCCAGGGCGCGTCCCTTGTCGGGCCGCAGCTCGTCACCGGCGGTGGCCGCCTCGACGCGATCTGGATGCGCCAGACCCCCAGTGAGTTCGTCGACCTGAGCCTGAGCGGTGGCGGTCCGCCCCGGACCGTGCCGATCACCGACTTCGAGAGCTCGTTGCTCGCCGGACTTGGCCCTGACGGCACGTTGTTGTTGGCCGGCCAGGATTCCCGGCCGCCGAGCGGCGACATCGCGGTGTTCGGAGCGGTGGTCGGCCCCGGCGAGACGACGGGAACGACGACCCAGCTGACCGGGTCAAACGCTGAGCGCCAGCTCACGGATATGGCCGTGGCCTCGGACGGCAGCGCGCTCGTGCTGGTCGACCGTGGTGACGAGGATGCCTTTGACAACGCCGACGAAAACGTCCAGGCGTCGTATCGCACGCCCGGCGGTGGCTTCGGCCAGCTCGAGGACGTGTCGGGACTGCGCGACCGGACCGGCAAGGCCGTCTTCGACCTCGCCGCCGCGGCCGTCGGTCCGGGCGGTCGCGCATTCGCCGCGTGGTCGGCCGACGACGGCACGGGAACGACGAACGAGCGCATCTATGTGAGCCAGCGCGACGCCACGCCACCGGTCATCCGTTCCGTCACACTGCCGGCGCGGGCGCCGGTGGGAACGCCGGTACGCATGTCGGTCAATGCGACCGACAGTCTCTCGCCCGTGCAGGCGACCTGGGACTTCGGCGATCGGTCCGGAGCCTCGGGCCGCTCGGTCGGGCGGGTCTACGGCGCGCCCGGACGCTACACCGTGACGGTGACCGTACGCGACGGCGCGGGAAACGCCACGACGGAGCACAGGACGCTCGTCATCACCCGCGCGCCGGTCCGTGTCACCCGGGTCAGACTGACCAGCCGCCGCTTTCGCGTCGGTAAGCGGAGCACCGCCCTTCTGGCAGCGGCGAGGTGGATCGGCGTGGGGACGGTGTTGAAACTTCGCGTCAATCAGCGAGTAACGCTGGTCGTCTCGATTTCCCACAGGCGTTCGGGACATCGTCCGGCCGTCGCGATCGGCACGTTGATCCGCGCCGGCCGCGGCCCCGGCGAGGTGTCGATCCCGTTCAGCGGGCGGGTCGGCAGCACGCGTCTGGCGCCGGGTCCGTACATCGCCTCGGTGACGGGGATCGTTGCTGGCGAACCGCGCTCCCAGCTCCACGCGGTGGCCTTCACGGTGGTGGGCCGATGAGACGGGTACGAGTGGCGGTGCTTCTGGCCGCATTCGGTGCGGCGCTCGCAGGCGCCACGGCGGCGTCGGCCACGGGCTGGGTGGCCAGCGGGCCGCTGTCGCCGGCCGATCGGATCGCGGTCGGGCCGCAGGTGGCCATCGCCCCCGACGGCGAGCGGATCGTCGCCTGGATTGAGGTGGGCGACGGCCTCAGCGCGCCGGCGGGCATCTCTGTGCGCGTTGCACCACCCCACGGCCCGTTCGGGCCGACCCAGACTTTCATCGGCAGCGACGGCCAGCTTCAGCTTGCCGTCGGAAACGACGGCACCATCGCGCTGGCCTGGATCAACAGTGGGCTCGGCAAGATCCAGGTGGCCCGCCGCGAGCCGGGGCAGTCGAGCTTCGTCGAGGCCGGATCGTTGGGCGTACCCGTCGAAGTACCGAGCGATCTTCGCATCGCCGTCAGCGGCGGCGACGTCTTCATCGCCTTCGAGACCGGGGCCGGGTTTTCCACGAGCATCTGGGCCGCGCGCCTCGCTGCCGCCAGCACCGACCCCATGATCGTGCCGGGCCTCGGTCCGCTGGGCCGGATAGACCAGGCCACCTCTCCCGTCACCGGTCCGGCGGACTTCGAGTTCACACCCGGCATCGCCGCGCAGAGCGGGCAGATATTCGTGTCATGGGAACGTGAGAAGAGCGCCGCCGCCGGTGGGCACGGCACGACCACGGTCAACCTGTCCAAACGGATGCCAGGAGGTCCGGATGGTCAGATGGGAGCGCCGATGCCTCTCGACACGGTCAGCAGTACGAACGAGAACGCGGTGTCGACGTTCCCGAGAATCGCCGCCGGCGGTGGTCACACCTACGTGGTCTGGAACCGGGTCGTATCGAATCCCCAGGTCGCCTACGAGGACGTCTCCAACAGCGGGCCGATCCACACGATCCCGACCGACCCCGATTTCGAGGACATCGCGGCCGGCGTCGATGGGTCGGGCAACCTGTTTGTCGGCGGCGATGGGATCCCGCCGGGAGTCACGACGTCAAACGGCGCCGTGGCAGCAACGATCGTGGCTCCCGGCGCGCTGCCGACCCCGGCGGTCCGCATCACGCCGGTGGGAATCGGTCGCCAACTCGACGGACTGGCCGTGGCCTCGGACGGTACGGCGCTGCTGCTGCCCGACCGCTTCTCCGCGGAGTTCGATCACACCGTCCAGACGCTGGCCTCATTCCGCGCCTCGGGCCACGCCTTCGGAGCACCCGAGGACGTATCCGGAATCCAGGATGCCGACGAGGTCGAGTCCCCCATGGCCGCCCCAGCCGTCGCCCCCGGCGGACGCGCGTTGATCGCCTGGGCCGGTTCGCAGGAGTCGGGCGTCGCCAACCAGCGCGTGTGGGTCAGCGAGCGCGACGCCACTGCACCCGTCTTCGGGGCGATCGCGGTTCCGCCGAGCGCGGCGGTGGGCCAGGCGGTGGCGCTATCGGCGAGCGCCACCGACCAGCTGTCCGGCGCCACGATCCGCTGGGACTTCGGGGATGGCTCCGGGGCCGCCGGTGCGCGAGTCAGCCACGTGTACGGAACCCCCGGGAGGATGACCGTGACGATCACGGCCACGGACGGAGCCGGCAACAGCTCGACACAGACGCGGACGATCTCCGTGAAGCCCGCGACCGGCACCGGCGATCACGTCCCGCCGAGGATCGTGGCGCTCCGGCTCTCGCACAGCCGCTTCCGGGTCGGCGCACGGGGGACGGCCACGATCGCGGCGCGGCGCCGGCTACCGGTGGGCACGTCCGTGCATTTGACGCTGAGCGAGCGGGCCACCGTGGCCATCGTGATTCGGCGTCGTGGAACCGTGCGCGGGACCCTGGTGCGAGGAAGCGTGGGGCCCGGTCCGTCAACGGTGGCGTTCAGCGGGCGGATCGGACGCAAGGCGCTGGCGGCCGGCGGCTACACGGCCATCGTCACCGCGATCGACCGCGCCGGCAACCGGTCCCGGAACAGCAAGATCAAATTCACAATCGTGGCGGGGTGAGTCGGCGCCCAACGCTCACCCTCCCACGGTCCCCGGGGTGATGGAGGAGACCGGGCACCCCGCACGGTCGCGCTCGCGGCGGCGCTTTGCCCCCGCCCGCCGCGGGCGCGGCCGGTAGGACCGGACGGTCGGCAAGGCACCGGAGGCGGGCCGGTCCCGGAACTTCACACCGCCTGGAACAAATGTCGCCCCGGCCGCGTCTAGCTCAGTGTGAGAGTCATCAGACGTCTAACGGCGCATGTCTAGTCTCGCGCTCGAGTTCCACGACCGGCGCCCGAACCGGCGGCCGGGCGTGCTCGGGCTGGTGCCGGCGTCGGGGGGCGAGGCCACGCTGGTCGAGCGCGACGTGGAGCTCGAGGCGCTCCGTCGGGCCCTGGGCGGACTGACCGACGGCCGCGGTGGCGTCGTGCTGGTCGACGCGCCCGCCGGCCTCGGCAAGACCTCACTGTTGGAGTTCGCCGCCCGTCGCGCCACCAATGCCGCCTGCCTGGTGCGCCGCGCGAGTCCCGGACCACTCGAGCTGAAGTTCCCGTTTGGCGTGATCCGCGCGTTGCTGGAGGCGACGGTCAGGGACGCCACGCGCACCGTCCGTGCCGGGCTCCGGCGCGGCGTGGCCGCGGCGGCGGCTGATCTGCTCGTGGACGGAGTCGTTCCGCACGATCTCGAGACGACGCGGTTTGCGCACGGCATCCTGTGGCTGTGCGATGCGCTGGCCGCCGAGCAGCCGCTGGCGCTGATCGTCGACGACGCGCATTGGTCTGACCGCGCCTCGCTCGAGGTGCTGTCCTACCTGGCCGGTCGCATCGACGATCTCCCCGTGCTGCTGGTTATAGCCGCGCGCGGCAACCACCCCGACGCCTGCACCAATGTTCTGAGCCTGCTGGCCAACGCGCGCTCGGCCACTGTCCTGCGCCCGCAGCCGCTGACGCCGACGGGAGCCGTGCGGCTGATCCACCAACTGGCTCCCGAGTCGCCGGTTGGGATTTGCCGCCGGCTCCACGGCGCGGTCTGCGGGGCGCCATGGCTCCTGGCCGAGCTCCGCCGTCAGGTGGTCGCACATGGTCCCACCGATGAGGTGGCGACCGGCGTGGCACCGATCACGGCGGTGGGGCAGCACGTGATCCGCCGGCGGTTGGCCGAGATTGGCCCCGAGTCCCGTGCCGTCGCGGCGGCGCTGTCCATAGCTGGGCAGGGCGCTTCAGAGCGGGTGGTGGCTCGCGTTGCCGACGTCCCGCTCGAGCTGCTGGGATCGACCCAGCAGGCTCTGGTCGCGGCCGGCCTCGTGGCTCACGATGCATGGAGCTTTACTCACCATCTGATCGCTCAGGCGATCGTCTCCGATCTTGCTCCGGTCGAGCTGGAGCGGCTTCATTGCCGTGCGGCCTCGGCGCTCCTCGCCGACGGCGCCGGCGAGGAGGTGGTGGCACGCCATCTCTTGCGGTGCCGTCCTCGTGGCGAGCGTGCGGCCAGCGAGTTGCTCATGCGTGCCGCCGCCAATGCCCGGGATCGCGGTGAGCCCCGGACGGCAGCGGCTTACCTCGAACGGGCGCTCGACGAGCGCCCTCCAGGGCAGGACCGGGGCCGCGCGCTGACCCTGCTCGCCGGCGCTGCCCATGACGCCGGGATGCCCGACGTCCGGCGTCGTCTGCGCGAGGTCGTCGTCGTGGCCACCGACGCCACCACTCGCATCGATGCGCTGGCCATGCTCGGGGGCCTGGCCTGGCTCGATGGCGATGACGAGAGGCTGTCGGCGTGGCTCGAGGAGGAGGTCGAGGCGACCCCCGGTTCCCACCTGCCCCCGGCGCTCGACGCGGTCAGGCTCGATGCGCTCCTCGCTGCTACCGGTCGCCATCTCAATCGCAGCAGGAGCGCCGCTGCGATCTCCGTGAGCGCCGGCGCGGATCCGCTGCTGCGCGCTGTCGCACTTGCCCACCAGGCGTGGCTGGCCGCCGAGGTGGGCAGTCCCGACGCCGGCCTCACCGCTGCGATGGCGCTGCAATCACTCAGCGACGACATCCTGCTCGACGAGGCGGCGCGACGGTCGGCCTATCACCTCGCCGTTCGCGTCCTCGTGCTTGCCGACCGCCCGGCACGAGCCATGCGCGCCATCGCCGCGCTTGAGGAGCGCGCGGCCAAGCATGGATCGCGGCCGCTGAGAGCGGCAGCCGGCCTGCACGCATCCGAGCTGGCGCTGCGCGCGGGGCGCGTGATCGCGGCCGAACAACGCGCGCGCCAGACGCTCGAACTGCTCGCCGGCGACCACCCGAGGTTCGTGGCGGATGCGGTCAGCGTGCTCGTGGTCGCGCTGGCAGAACGCGGGGCGCACGCTCAGGCACGAGAGGTGTTGGGCGAGCACGACTCGCTGCGCGACGCGACCGGGGTCGTATACGCCCGCGCGCGTCTGGCGCTTGCCGAGGGCGACTTCGAGGGCGCCTACGCGGACGCGCGGGCGGCGGGCATCCGCCGTGAACGACAGGGAACAACCAACCCAAGCCTGACCCCGTGGCGCTCGACGGCCGCGCTCGCGCTCGCCCACCTCGGACGCGGCCGGCACGCCGCTGAGCTCGCCGACGCTGAGCTGACCATGGCCAGGCACTTCGGCGCCCGGATCCCGATCGCTCGCGCGCTGCACGCCCGCGCCGTGGCGGCCGACGATGATTCTCTGCGGGTCAAACTGTGCGAGCACGGGTTGACGATCCTCGACGGGCACCCCGCGGCGCTCGAGTCCGTGCGCCTGCAGCTCCTGCTGGGCACCTCCCTGTCGCGCATGGGCCGCCGAATCCAGGCTCGCCATGCCCTGCGGCCCGCGTTTGCCGATGCCGAGGCCGCCGGCGCATCGCCGCTGGCCCAGCACGCCCGCCGCGAACTGGTGGCGACCGGGCTGCGTCCCCGGCGCGCTGCACTGGAAGGGGCCGCGGCGCTGACGCCGCGCGAGCGCCAGATCTGCGAGCTGGCCACCGCCGGGAAGGCCAATCGCGCCATCGCCAACGAACTGTTCCTCAGCGTGAAGACGGTGGAGACGCACCTCGCGGCGAGCTTCCGCAAGCTGGGCGTGCGCAGCCGCTCCCAGCTCGCCCAAGCCCTGGACACGCCGGCCCACGCACGGCCGTAGGCTTAGCGGACGCGCGGGCGCCCGTTGGGCGCCTTTCAATCTAGAGCTAGGAGGAGTTTGCGGATGCTCACTCTCACGGGTTTGGAGGAGATCAAGGCTCACGAAGGCAAGGAGCTCGGCGTCAGCGACTGGCAGGTGGTCACCCAGGAGAAGATCGACCAGTTCGCCGAGGTGACCGGGGATGACCAGTGGATTCACATCGATGTCGAGCGCGCCAAGCAGACACCCTTCGGGGGCACGATCGCTCACGGCTATTACACGCTGTCGCTGGCCCCCCGCTTCACGTACGACATGTTCAAGATCGAGGGTATTGCCTTTGCGATCAACTATGGGCTGAACCGAGTGCGGTTCCCCGCTCCGATGCCGGTTGGAGGAAAGGTGCGCATGCGGGCCAAGCTCGCTGCGGTTGAGGAGATCGCCGGTGGCGCGCAGCTTGTCACCGAGCTGACGTTCGAGCGCGAGGGCGGCGAGAAGCCCGTGTGCGTGGCCGAGTCACTGACGCGCGTCTATAGCGGCTGAGGATGACGACCCTTGGCTGGTCAGCTAGCAGGCCATATTTTCCCGTTAGCTGACCAGCCTCGGTAACGGGTGCGCTATCCGACCTTGGTGATCGGGGGGTAGTGGTAGGTGTCGTCGAGCGCGGGTCGCTTCGGTCCGTACATCCGCAGGATGACCTCGAATTGGCCGGACGATGGGGTCGGGAGCCAGTTCGACTGATGCCCGGCGGGAGGGGTCGACTGCACGTAGATGTCCAGCGATCCATCCGCGTTGTACTTCACGCCTGGCGTGAACTGGTTGATGGCGTAGCGGTTGATCGGGTTCTTGACCAGGAACAGATTCTTGTTGTAGGCCGTGAACGACCAGTAGAACTTGACGGGCGGGAAGCCCCCGCGGGGAATGTGGATGACGTACTTGTTGGCGCCATCCAGCAACGCTCCGTGGTTGTCGAAGCTGCCGACCGGGTACATCGCCTCGGCGGGAATGTTCGCGGCGATTCCGTACACCGCGACCACGGCTCGGAGGCTGTAGTCGGTGCCGAAGTGGCCGATGTCGCTCGGCGCGACATACCAGCCGTTGTGTTTCATCTCGGAGGGCAGAACGATGGCCGTGCGGAGCGCGAAGATCTTGGCCGAGCCGCCCGCGGCGGCCGCCTTGAGGCCGGCGATCGTCGCGACCGGCAGGCGCTCGGTCGAAGGATGACGGCCGGGCCCGATTCCCACCTTGGCAAGCTCGCTGAGGATCGCGTGGTCGCGAGCCGGCGGCGGATTCTGGGCCAGCGCCGTGCCGAGGGCGTCGAAAAACGTCACCCCGGTGGGGAGCTTGGCGGTCCTGTGCCGCTTGACAATCTTGCTCGGGCGCGGGGGCTTGTAGCCGAGGCCGACGCGCTCGAAGGCCCGCAGCGGGATCAGCTTGTAGCCGTCCTGGACCTTGTGCGCTGCCGGCAGGCCCGAGGGTCCGTAGACGAGAGTCCGGCCGACGACCCACACGTGCTCGTACTGCGACGTGATGCGGTGAACGCCGGCGGGGAGCTTGCCGCGGAACTTGGGGCCGACGATCGCGTAGTTGCCCGCGCCGTCGCCGGTCGTCCGCGTCCCGATGTAGTGAAACACGTTGGTGTACGGATCGAGGAACTCGAACACGTAGTAGTGGTGATGTGGCACGGCGGGCACGTGGAGGAGCAGCGCCCCCTTGCTCAGGTCTAGGTGAGCCATGCTGTACAGCGTGTCGTTGTTGGGGGCCACGATCACCTGGTGTGCGACGCTGGCGAAGTGCCGCTGGTTGCCGAGCCGATTGATCGGGGCATCGGACAGATCGTTGGGCACGGTCACGCTGGTCTGGGTCTTCTGCTGGCGCACGAAGTCCAACAACGGGGTGCCGTAGACATAGGCATCGGTACCGATCTGCTGGGCCTCGGTCTCGGTGATCGGGGCAGCGCCGGTGGCGGATGCCGAGGCGGCTGGGAGGACGATGGCCGCGCTCACGCTGAGCAGGCAGATGAGCAACCGGCGGACAGGGGATGGCATGCGAGTCCTTTTCGAGTGGGGCAGTGCGTCGTCGGTGTCGGCCCGCGGCACGGCAGCCGCCGGGTTTGGCACGAGCCGTCCTGGCGTGCTCGGGATTGTAGGCCTTATTTACAAAACGTCAAGTTGACTTATTGTCGAGGCCAAGACTAGAATCCTGGCGTGACCAGCGTGCGTCCGCCCCGGCGCCTCGCCAAGGAGGCGCGCCGAGAGCAGCTCGTGGCGGCCGCCATGCCCGTCATCGCGGACCAGGGGTTCGCCGAGTTCTCGCTCGAGGAGGTCGCGCTCCGTGCCGACGTGACCCGCAACCTGCTCTACCACTACTTCCCGCGCGGCCGGCCAGATGTGGTGCTGGCGGTGGTCGAGCGGGCCGGACGCGAGCTGACCGACGACTGGGTCCTTGGCGAGGAGCTCCCGCTGTCAGACCGCCTGGCCGCCAACTTCGCTCGCATGTCCGCCCACGCCTTCGCCCCGAGCGACGCCTGGCGGATTCACCGGCGCGCGCGAGCAGCCGACCGTGCGGAGCTCGATGAGATCGTGGACCGCTACCTCGAGACGGTGATCTCGAGCGTGGCCCTGAACCACCTCGGCACGCGCACACCTCCGCGGCTCGTCCATTTGGCCATAACCGGATTCATCGCGTTCGCCGAGACCGCGCTCGAGCGGGCCCGCATCCAGGCCGTGGCTCGCCAGGAGGTCATGCAGTTGCTGTCAGACACGCTGGTGGCGACGATCCACGCGGCCCAGGCGGCGTCACGTGGCTGACGCCTCGGCTCGGCGAAGGAACTCGTCCACCAGCGAGTTTTAGGCTTCGCCGACCCCGGGAATTGTGTGCCCGCGGCCGGGCAGATGCGCCCGCTCGGCACCGATCGCACCAGCCAGCCGGTCGCACAGGGCTTCGAACACGGGTGAGTGCTCGCCGGAGATCACCAGCTTGGGAAATGGCGCCGTCGCGAGCTGACCCAATGGGATCTCGGCCTGCCAGGACGGGCGCTCGTGCGCGGCGTGCCGGGCGCCGCGTTCGAGCCAGTCGGGAAGCTCATCGGGCGTGACGTGGGACGAATGCAGCCCGGTGCGAAAGAAGCGCAGAAAGTCGCCCGGCGGGAGCTCCCGGCCTGCGCGATACAACCGCTCGCCTCGCTGCACCATCGCGTCGGCCTCCGGTCCCGTGGCCAACCTCAGCAGCCCCGGTTCGGAGACGACCAGCGACCGGGTGCACTCCGGGCGCCGCGCCGCTGCCAGGAGCGCGATCACGGCGCCGTAGGAGTGGCCGACGAGATGCGCGCCATCGCCGAGCAGCTCGGCGAACAGTGGCGCCTCGAGTTCGAAGTCACCACGCGGCAGCGGTCGGCTGGCCCCGAAGCCCGGGCGGTTGGCAAGGCACAGCTCCCAGTTGGCGGTCAGCTCGCGCTGCCTGCGCCAGGTGCGGTCTGCGCCGACGATGCTCCCGTGGACGAAGACAACTGCCGGTCCCCGGCCCACGCGCTCGACCTCGAGGTCGGCCGCGGTCACCGGACCCGCGCTCATCGCTTCAGGATCGCCTGGCGTTAGTCGGCGACGCGCAGCACCAGCTTTCCCGTGTTGGCTCCATCGAACAGCATGTTGACGGCGTTCGGCAGTTGCTCGAACCCCTCGACGATCGTCTCCAACGGCTGCAGCTTGCCCTCGCGGATCCAACCGCCGAGTTCGGTGGCCGCCTCGGTTATCCGATCGAGGTGATCGAGCACGATGAAGCCCCGGAGCGTGGCCCGCTGAACCAGGAGGTTGGAGAAGGTGCGCGGCCCGGCTGGGGGATCGGGGTCGTTGTAGCCAGAGATGAGTCCGCACAGGGCAACTCGCGCCCGCAGATTCAGGCGCGCGAACACGGCGTCCATGATCTGGCCGCCGACGTTCTCGAAGTCGACATCGATGCCGTTGGGGGTGGCGGCAACCAGCTGCTCATGCCAGTCCGCCGCGCGGTGGTCGACGGCGGCGTCGATTCCGAGCCGATCTGTAAGCAGTGCGCACTTCTCGCTTCCTCCGGCCACCCCCACGACGCGCGCGCCCTTGATCTTGGCCATCTGAACCGCGACCGAGCCGACCGCGCCGGCCGCTGCCGACACCACGACCGTCTCCCCGGGTTGGGGGCGGCCGATGTCAGTGAGCCCGACCCAGGCTGTCAATCCCGTGGCTCCCAGCACTCCCAGGTACCAGCTGGAGGAGACCCCCGGCAGCTCGGGGACGGGGAGCAAGGGTGCTGAGTCCGACACCACCGCCCATTCCTGCCAGCCGATTAGCCCCTGGACTAGCTGGCCCTCCCGGTAGGCGTCGTGCTTGGAGGCGACCACCTGGCCCAGGCCCACCGCGCGCATGACCTCTCCGATGGCCACGGGCGGGAGATAGGTCGGCGTTGCACCGATCCAGGCACGGTTGGTCGGGTCCAGCGACATCCACTGCGTGCGTACGAGCGCCTCGCCGTCGGCGATCTCGGGGATCGCCTCCTCGACAAGCTCGAAGGTGTCATCGGTGATTCGGCCCTCGGGCCGCTGGCGCAGGAGAAAACGACGATTTGATTCGGACATGGACGTGACCCTATACCGCGCGAGGCTGGCGTGTGGCCGGCCTGGGCGGCGGCAGTCGGAGCCGGCTCGGTATCAGCCGAATTGGCGCGGCAGACGCGCGGGCGTTCCGCGGAAGCAGCCCAGCGTGTACGGGAACTGCGCGGTGATCACGTAGTGGCACATGCGGACGTAGTGGCCATCCCACCACACGCGGCTGACCAGGCCGTGGCACTCGTCGAGATCGTGATTGGTCAGAAGCTTGCCGCCCGGCCCGCGAGGTCCGTAGATGCCGAAGCCGTCAATCGCGTATCCGAGGAGCGGGGGCTGCTTGTGCGAATTCGCGAGGCCCTTCAGGCCGCGAACACCGGAAAAGCACGCCCACGATGGGCCGTGAGAGTGGTATTGACCCTGGTAGGGGTGCCCGAAGCAGCGGTCCAGCGGGAACGCGGCGTTGGGGTCGGCCAGGTCAGCCTTCGGATCGATGACCTTGGTGGTGTTGATCGGCGCGAGCTCGACGTGATAGGTCGCCCCGGTCAGCGCGATCCCGGTGGTCAGGTGCGGTCCCAGCCAGGTCGGCTTGGCGGCGATCTTGGGGCGGCGCGGAAGCTTGACCGACAGGTTCCACGGCTTGATGGGGATCGCCGCAGCGTTCGGGTATCCAATCGCCGGCGCGTCCTTGTAGTTGGCGTAGGCTCTCGAGGTCTTTCTGATCGGGAACACGCCGGTCGGCGTGCTGGGCAACCCGTTGCCCACGAACACGCGCTGGGTCCTATTCAGCGTGATCCTCAGTTTGCTGTGCCAGCGCACCATCCCGTTGACGAACACCTTCCTGCCCATGACGATGATCGCGCGGGCCCTGCTCGGGCCCTGAATGATCCACCGGCGGTCGGGCTTGGTGACCACCTGCTTCTGGATGTCCAGGCGCGTGACGCATGTGTACTCGCGATTGCGGCCGGGCGAGTCCAGCGGTGTTCCCGTGCCCGCCGTGATCAGCCGCTTGGCCGGGCGCTCGCCCGTGCCCCTGGTGGCGGCGAGCGCCGCGCCGGTCAGCATGAGCACGCCCACCGCCACTATCGCGAGACGCCTGGCCCCCATCGATCCTCTCGATCGTTCGCCGCATCTCGCCCTTATCGGCACCTCGCCGCGGCGTTTGCATGTTCAGCGATCGTGGATGGACTCGAGTACGTCGGCGAGTGCGGCGAGCAGACGATCGGCGTCGGCGCGGCTGAACGGAAGGGGTGGACGGACCTTGAGGGAGGCGGCGGCGGCGCCGGTCGTACTGATGAGGACACGACGTTCACGGAGGCCGTTGACGATCCGGCCGGTGAGCGCCGGATCGGGGCTTCCCGTTGCCGGCTCGACGAAATCCGCCGCCACGAACAGTCCGGCCCCGCGGACCGAGCGCATGACCGGAAACCGATCGGCGATGGCGAGGAGCCCGGCGCGCAGGTGTCGGCCGACGTCGCGTGCATTGGCCAGCAGATCGTCACGCTCGATCACCTCGAGGACGGCGGCGCCCGCGGCGATCGCGACTGAGTTGGCACCGAACGTGTTGAAGTAGCGGACCTCCTGCCCGAAGCGCTCGACGAGTTCGGGGCGAGTTGCGACGCCCGACAGCGGTGTGCCGTTACCCATCGGCTTGCCCATCGTGACGAGGTCAGGCGCCACCCCGTGGCGCTGGTAGCCCCACATCGCCTCGCCGGTCCGCCCGAAGCCCGGCTGTACCTCGTCGGCAATGAAGAGTGCGCCGGCGGCTCGCGTCACGTCGACAACGGGGGCCAAGAGGCCGGCGGGGTCGGGAATTACCCCATCGCTCGAGAAGATGGTGTCCATCAGGACGGCGGCGGTGCGCGTGCCGTGGCGGGCGAGATCCTCGATGGCCTCCGACACGCGGGCCGCGAAGGCCGGTCCGGCATCCATGGCATCGTCGCCCGGTCGCGGTGGCGCGACGGTGCGCACGTGTGCGCCGAGCGGCACGCCCCGCCCCAGGCTCGGCGAGAGCTCGGCCGCCGCGGCGGTGACACCGTGGTAGGCATTTGCGCTGACGACCACGCCGGTTCCCGAGGTCACGAACCGGGCGATTCGCATCGCCAGGTCCGTGGCCTCGCTCCCTGTGCAGCCGAACATGACGTTCTGCAGGCCGTCGTGATGAGTTGCCAGGAGCCGCTCGGCATAGTCAAGGATGGGCTCGGCCAGATAACGAGTGTTGGTGTTGAGCGTCCGCGTCTGGTTGACGATGGCCTCAACCACGGTCGGATTGCAGTGGCCGACGCAGGGAACGTTGTTGTAGGCGTCGAGGTACTCGACGCCGTCCCTGTCGTAGAGGTGGACGCCCTCGCCCCGGACGATCTCCAGTGGCCGCTCATAGAACAGCTTGTATCCGGGGCCGAGCAGCGCCCGTCGGCGCTCGATCAGGCTGCGCTCTCGCGCTGGCAGCGCGCCGGCGCCGGCGGGGTCGAAGGTGTTGGGCATGGAGCCTGTTGGGCTATTCAACATGCGGAGGCCGGCGGGTTGCCCAGGGGTGGGCGGTCTCGAGTTGGGCGGCCAACCTGAACAGTGTCGCCTCATCGCCGTATGCGGCGACGAAATGCACGCCGATCGGCAGGTTCGACTCGCTCCAGTGGAGGGGAACCGACATCGCCGGCTGACCGGTGGCATTGGCGATCCAGGTGAAGGCCGCGAACGCGGCGTCGGTGTGGAGCACGCGAAGCGGATCGTCGGCCGGAGGGGCGAAATGTCCGAGTGGCACGGGCGGGGCGCCCAGCGTCGGAGAAAGCGTCAGGTCGTGAGTGGTGTGAAAGGTGGCGATACGGCGCGCGTCGAGCTGGATCTTCTCAACGGCCAGGAGGAAGTCGGACGCCGTGTACGAGCGACCGAGCTGGACCATGGCCGCGGTGAAGGGCTCGAGCTCGCCCGCCTCGGGGGAGCGGCCGAGCTCCCTTTCCCATCGCTGCAGGGTCCACGCCGCGCCAGCCGCATAGACCACGAAGAAGGCCTCCTCGAGACGCGCTCCATCGATTGGTAGCGGTACCTCATCCACCTCGTGACCAAGCTCCTCGCAGAGAGTCGCGGCGGACTTCAGCGCCGCGACGCAGTCCTCGTGGACCGGGACGCCGGTCGGGGCGCTCGGGGAGAAGGCGATGCGCAGCCGCGCGGGGTCCGCTCGGATCGCCTCCAGGTATGAACCGCGCCTGGCCGGTGCCGAATACGGATCTCCGGCCATCGGACCGATGGTTGCATCGAGCGCCGCGGCGCTGTCCCGCACCGAGCGCGTGAGCACGTGCTCGGCCCAGATGCCGCCGCCGACGTCACCGAAGGCAGGGCCGAGCGGATTCCGGCCCCGACTCGGTTTCAACCCGAACGTTCCACAGCACGACGAGGGGATGCGGATCGAGCCGCCCGCGTCGTTCCCGTGCGCGAGTGGGACAACGCCCGCTGCCACCGCGGCCGCCGCGCCGCCACTCGACCCGCCGGCCGTACGCCCGAGATCCCACGGATTGCGGCACGGGCCGTACCGGGCCGATTCCGCCGTGGAGATCAGGGCGAACTCGCACGTCGCTGACGTGCCAATCGGGATCAGGCCCGCCGCCCTGTAGCGACGGACCAGTTCGCTGTCTTCGCTGGCCACATGGTTTCGGAGATAGCGCGATCCGGATGTGTGGCGCACCCCTTGGCAGGTGGCGAGATGGTCCTTGACCAGCATCGGCACCCCGGCCAGCGGCCCGTCGATCGCCATCTCCGCCGCGCGCTGGCCCGCCTGTTCGTACGTCCGCTCGATGAGAAACCCGAGTGAGCCATCGGCCGCTTCGGCCCGGGCTATCGCGGACTCGACGAGTTCCGCCGCGGTGGTCTGGCGCGTTCTGAGGAGCTCGGCTTGCGCCATCCCATCGAGCCAGCCGGTGGCGGGGTCAATCACGAGAGGCGCCTCGAGACGCGATCGTCGCGGGGTCGGCGACCGCCTTGACGACTGCCGCGGCGACGGCCTGAGTATCGGCCGTTCCTCCGAGGTCCGGCGTCCGGAATCCCGGTCCAAGGCCGAGCACGTGTTCCATCGCGGTGCAGACCTCAGCCGCCGCCTTGGGCGCTCCCAGATGCTCGAGCATCATCGCTCCGGACCATATTGCCCCGAGCGGGTTGGCAATGCCCTGGCCGGCAATGTCCGGGGCGGAGCCATGAATTGGCTCGAACATCGATGGACCCCCGCCATCCGGGTTGATATTGCCCGAGGGAGCGATGCCGATCGAGCCGGCCAGCGCCGCCGTGAGGTCGCTGAGGATGTCCCCGAACAGGTTCGACCCGACCACCACGTCGAACTCGCCGGGACGCAACACGAGCTTGGCGCACAGCGCATCGATGTGCTCGCGCGTCACGGTGACCCCCGGCCAGTCCGCGGCGCCCCGACTCACGATCTCGTCCCAGAAGGTCATCGTGTGCACGATCCCGTTGGACTTCGTCGCCGAGGTCAGCCGGCCCGTTCGCTCCGCCGCCAGGCGCAGCGCGTACCGAACGATTCGCTCGACGCCGTGACGGGTGAAGAGAGATTCCTGCGTCGCCTGCTCCCACGGTGTGCCGGCATAGGCTCGGCCCCCGAGTTCGCTGTACTCGCCCTCGACGTTCTCGCGGACGATCACCAGGTCGATCGGATCGGATGACTTGAGGGGACCCGGCACGCCCGGGAACGACCGGACCGGGCGCAGATTCACGTACTGGTCAAAGGCCCGGCGGATGGGGATGACCAGGCCCCAGAGTGACACGTGGTCCGGGACGCCCGGGGCTCCGATCGCGCCGAGCAGGATCGCGTCATAGGGCCGCAGCTGCTCGATTCCATCGGGCGGCATCATCGCTCCCTCGCGCTGGAACCGGGCGCAGGACCAATCGAACTCGTCGTAGGTGAAGTGAATACCGGCTCGCGCGGCTGCGGCACCGAGCACGGCGATCGCCGCCGGTGTCACCTCGGGGCCGATTCCGTCGCCCGGGATCACCGCGATCCGGTGCTGAACCCGGTCCTGGCCTATCGGTTCTGTCAGCGACCCCACGCGCGCGATGACGATATCGCAGCCGTTCCGCCGCTCTCGCCGCGATCCGGCTGGGCGCTTGGGCGAATCACCCCGCAGAGTCATATATCCGAGTTCACGGACGGGCTGACCAGAGGCTGGTCTCAGATTCCAGCAGACGGACGGGGCGTCTACTGGTGGCGGGGCGCAGCGATGATGCGGAACTTGACCCTGAGGGTGTTTCCGGTCATCCCACCGGCACGCGGGGTCGCCACGAGGCGGTACTCGCCGGGCCTCAGGTTGCGCCCGCTCGAGCGGTTGGTCAGACGGAAGCGGTTGGGACCGGGAAGATCCGCGTGAGTGAAGCCACGACCGACCGGGACCCAGCGCACGCAGCGCGTCATCGACCGATTGCGGCTTCGGCCGGCGACGTTTACGTCGGCGACACCGGCGACAGCCTCGTCTCGAAGTTCACCTCCGGCGGTGCGCTCGTGACCTCGTGGGGCACCGGCGGCCAGCTCAGCAGCGGCTTCACCTCGATCGACGGCATCACGGTCGACAAGAACGGGCAACTCCTCGTGATCGACGACAGCAACACGGTCTGGGAGTTCGGCCAGGACGGTTCGGCGACGACCAACTTCGCGACCGTTCGCGGCATGTCCCGCAACGGCCTTGACGTCGACGCCTCGGGCAACATCTTCAAGGTCAACGGCGACAGCAGCGTCGAGAAGCTCACGAGCACCGGGACCGACGTCGCGCAGGTCACGTCCGGCAGCACGCAGGAGCTAGTGATCGACCGCAGCTCCGGCGACCTCTATGTGAGCAACGGCTCCGGAATCGACCACTACGAGTTCGACAGCTCGGGCAACGTGATCGAGCCGGGCAGCACGCCATGCACGCCAGCCCCAAACTCTCCGTGCGCAGCGACCGACTCGTTCGGTTCGAGCGTGCTGAGCGGAGCAACAGGGATCGGGTTCGACTCGAGCTCCACGCAGCTGTACGCCGCCAATGGCGACAACACGGTCGCGATCTTCGGGCCTCCGTCTCCGGGCAAGCCGGAGATCGACGCCGAGAGCGCGAGCCCTGGGAGCACCTACGCGACGTTGAGCGCCCAGATCGTCCCGTTCGGCAACGACACGACCTGCCAGTTCCAGTATGTCGATGACACCGACTTCCAGGCCACGGGCTACGCGAGCGCGACTACGGTCGCCTGCACCCCGGCCGACCTCGGCTCGACCTTCTCAGATCAGACCGCCACCGCCGACATCACCGGCCTGACCATCAATACGAAGTACCACTTCCGGGTCATCGCGAACAACAGCGCAGGCACCACGACCGGTGACGACACGACCTTCACCACGCAGGACGCCGCCGCGATCGACTCGCAGTCCGCGTCCAACATCGGCTCGACCTATGCCGAGCTCGACACCCAGGTCAACCCGCTCGGAACCGACACGAGCTGCGAGTTCCAGTACGTCGATGACACGGCGTTCCAGGCCACCGGCTACACGACCGCGACGACGGTCGCCTGCACGCCCGCCGACCTCGGAGCGGGTAAGAGCGATGTCAGCGCGAGCGCTCAGCTCACCGGCCTCACGATCAACACGATCTACCACTTCCACGTCGTCGTGTCGAACAGCCTCGGCACGGTGACCGGTGCGGACACGACGTTCACGACGCTCGATGCGGCGACGATCGACTCCGAGTCGGCCTCGAACATCACGCAGACCACCGCCGAGCTCGACACGCAGGTCAACCCGCTCGGAACCGACACGAGCTGCGAGTTCCAGTACGTCGACGACACGGCGTTCCAGGCCACCGGCTACACGACCGCGACGACCGTCAACTGCACCCCGGCCGATCTCGGCAACGGTAAGAGCGATGTCAGCGCGAGCACGCAGCTCAGCAACCTGCAGCCGAACACCACGTACCACTTCCACGTCGTCGCGACGAACAGCCTCAACACGGTGACCGGCGGGGACACAACATTCCAGACCCTGCCGGCGGTCTCGATCGACGCCGAGTCGGTCTCGAACATCACCGACACTTCGGCCAAGCTGGGCGCTCAGATCAATCCGGAGGGGCAGGACACCAAGGCCCAGTTCCAGTACGTGAACGACGCCTCCTTCCAGGCCACAGGGTTCACCAACGCAACGACGGTGCCGGCCAACAAGATCGATCTCGGCAACGGCACGAGCGACGTCGCGGCGAGCGTCGATCTGACGGGGCTGACGCCGGCCACCACCTATCACTTCCGGGTGATGGCCAGCAACTCGATCGGGTCCGCCACCGGCGACGCCCATTCGTTCAAGACCTACAGGTAGAACCTGCCCACAGGGCTTCCGGACCACCGCGGCCTCGAGATGGTCACGCCGCCCGCGAAGGACAACGGCGAGCCATACGTGCGCGGCGGAGTGTTCGGAGTCAACCCGGCGGCCACCAATGGCAACTCGATGGCGTTCCTCTCGTTCGACGCCTTCCCCGGGTCGGTGTTCGACGGCTCGTTCTACCGGTCCGCCCGCGGAGCCCACTCGTGGGTCACGCAGAACCTGATCCCGCCGCAGTCGACCGAGACCGGCCTGCTGTGCGCGACCGCCGGCCCGGTGATCTCCGCCTTCTCCTCCGATGAGTCGAAGGCGGTCCTGAGCGACGGCAACTCCCTGATCGGCACGTGCGGAACCGACAGCCCGGAGCTGGTCAGCGGCGAGCCGACCGGTGTCGCGAACCTGTTCGTCCGTAACAACACGACCAACAGGTTCCAGCTCGTCGACGTCACCCCGAATGGCGTGACGCCTTCGAACGCGAACTTCGACGCCGGCTCGGCGGACCTCAGCCATGTCGTGTTCGACGAGAACGCGGCGCTCACGTCGAATGCGCCCGCGGGCGACAACCTGTACGAGTGGACCGGCGGCGCGGTCCGTCTGGTCACCGTCGTCGGCGGCACGGGGCACGTGGGCGGGCGGCCGGACGCGTTCCACGCGTGTCGGATGCTGCGATCTTCTTCAACGCCAACGGCCTGTCGGTCGATGCCTCCAAGGCCGGGGAGGGTGGCGGCGGATCGTTCGCGGGCGAGCCGGACGGCTCGAAGGTGTTCTTCACCGACGACGCGAGCGCCGGGCTCACCAACGACACCGCTCCGGCGCGGCGCGAACCTGTACGAGTACAACGTCTCGAGCGGCACGCTGACCGACCTCACGCCCGCCAATCCGGCGAACGTCGACGGCGTCAGCGGCCTGAGCGACGATGGCTCGTACGTGTACTTCGTCGCCGAGGGCAGCCTGGCCTCGGGTGCGACCTCGGGCCAGCCCAATCTGTACGTCAACCACAACGGCACCACGACGTTCATCGCCACGCTTGGCGGCGGCGACTCCTCCGACTGGTCGCCGACCGCCGATACCACGAGGGTGTCGACCAACGGACACTTCATCGCGTTCAACTCGAACAACAACCTGACGAGCTTCGACAGCTCGGGCAATACGGAGATCTTCGAGTACGACGCCGTGGCCAACCAGCTGTCGTGCGCCTCCTGCAACCCGAACGGTACCGCGCCGTCATCGGGAATCGGAGTCCCGCAGCCCGAGACGCCGTTCCTCGGCAGCGGCCAGGAGTATCTGACCCACAACGTGTCCAACTCCGGGCAGGTGTTCTTCAACACCACCGAGTCGCTGCTGCCGTCGGACAACAACGGCAAGCAGGACGTGTACGAGTACGAGGGCGGCGATCTGCATCTGATCACGACCGCCACCAGCACCGACGACTCGCTGTTCCTGGACGCGAGCACCGACGGGAACAACGTGTTCTTCACCACCAGCCAGCAGCTGTGCCGCAGGACACGGACGGGGCGATGGACATCTACGACGCGCGTGTCAACGGCGGGTTCCCCGCCTCGGCACCTCCGCCGGTCTGCAGCGGAGAGGACTGCAAGCCGCCCGAGTCGCCCTTGCCCTCGGTACCGACCGTGGCGAGTGTGACCTTCTTCGGTCCCGGCAACGTCAAGAACGTGCGCGTGGTCAAGCACGGCAGGCTCAAGGGAGATGCGATCCGCCTGCGCGTCAAGTGCCGGCGAAGGGCCGCATCTCGATCGCCGGCCACCGGTTGAAGACGGCCCGGCGGACCGTCCACCACGCCGGCACGTTCACGATCACGGTGCACCTCAAGCGCCACGCGGCCGGCCTGCTCAGGCAGAGGCGAAAGCTGGGGCTTGTGGTGACCGTCCGGTACGTCCGGGCGGGTGCCAGGCCATCGACGGCGACGATCCACCTGACGCTGGACGCATAGGTGCCCGCCATGAAACAGATCGACAAGGAGACCCCGGTGTGTTCAGACGCGAGCATCAATGACACCAAGGACTGCCGTCGGCGGCGTCTTCCGGTGACGCTGCTCGCCCTCACGGCCAGCCTCGTGCTGGCGGGAGCGGTGACCGCTGCGCCCGCGATGGCCAGCCTGGGAATCGCATCCTTCACGAGCGACGTGACCAACCAGGACGGGACCGCGGCGACCCAGGCCGGCTCCCACCCATACCAGTCGGTCACCTCCTTCACCTTCACCACCAATAATCAGGGACTCCCCACCGAGAACGTGAAGGACGTCCAGGTCGATCTCCCGTCGGGGCTGATTGGCGATCCCAACGCGACAAGCAAGTGCACGGTCCAAGAGCTCGACCAGAATGTCTGCCCAGGCTCCTCGCAGGTTGGTCAGCTGGGGCTGACCGTGAACCTCGGGAGCGGGGCGACGACGCTGACCCAGCCGCTCTATAACCTGGTCGCGCCCGCCGGTGTGGCGGCGCAGTTCGGGACGAACATCCTCGTCGTTAACTCGTTCGTCGACGTCGTGGTTCGCACCGGTGGGGACTACGGCCTGCGAACCCTCGTCAACAGCATCTCGGCCAACCTGCCCGTGATCGGCACGTCGCTGACGCTGTGGGGCACGCCGTGGGATCCGAGCCACGACGCGGATCGCGTCTGCGCGAATGGCGGGTCGCCCTGCTCGGTCGGCGGTGACCCCAAGCCGCTGCTGACGATGCCCACCGCGTGCTCGGGCCCGTTGACGACCACGTTGAAGGCAAACTCGTGGCAGGACCAGAGCGACTTCGCGACCGACTCGTACCAGAGTCAGGATTCGAGCGGCAACCCGGTCGGGATCACTGGCTGCGGACGGCTGTCGATGAATCCGTCGATCAGCGTGCAGCCGGACACGACGGTCGCCGATTCACCCAGCGGTCTGAACGTCGACGTACATGTCCCGCAGGCGCCTGATACGCCGACATCGCTCGCGACCCCCGCGCTGAAGGACTCCTCGGTCACGTTGCCGCGAGGCTTCGTGGTGAACGCGTCGGCCGCCGACGGGCTCGGCGCCTGCTCCGAGGCGCAGTTCGGGCTGACCAAATCAACGCAGCCGACGTGTTCGAACCCGTCGAAGATCGGCTCGGCGGAGATCGATTCACCGCTGGCGGCCGACCCTCTCCAGGGCTCGATCTACCTCGCCCAGCCACTCGCGAACGAGTTCAGCTCACCGCTGGCGATCTACGTCGCCGCTCAGGCCGACGGCGTTCTGGTCAAGCTGGCTGGTGACGTTCGGGTCAACCCGGCGACCGGCCAGACGACGACGACGTTTGACAACACGCCGCAGCTCCCGTTCACCGATCTCAAGCTGAACTTCTTCGGCGGGCCTCGGGCGACGTTCGCCACGCCCGAGAACTGTGGGACCTTCCCGGTCTCGGTGTCGCTGACGCCGTGGAGCGGAGCGGCGCCAATCACGCTTTCGGACTCGTTCAAGATCACCTCCGGCTGCGTCAACCGCTTCGCGCCCACATTCGTGGGTGGTGTGACCAACACGGAGGCCGGCGCCTTCTCGAGCTTCGTCATGTCCGTGTCGCGTGGGGACACCGATCAGGAGCTCTCGAAGCTGAGCCTGAGCCTGCCGCCAGGCCTGCTGGCTCATCTGGGCAGCGTGCCGCTGTGCTCGAACTCGCTGGCGTCCGCCGGCAAGTGTCCCGCCGCCACGCAGGTGGGGACAGCGCTGACCGGAGCCGGTCCTGGGCCGCACCCGCTGTTCCTGCCGGGGAAGGTGTTCCTCACCGGCCCCTACAAGGGCGCTCCGTTCGGGCTTGTCGAGGTTGTGCCGGTCAAGGCCGGACCGCTCAACTTCGGTGCGGTGATCGTCAGGCAGGCGCTCAACATCGACAAGACCGACGCGCACGTGACCGTGGTCAGCGATCCGCTGCCCACGAGCCTGCTGGGGATAATCCCGCTGCGGTTGCGGCGCGTTGACATCACGCTCAACCGATCCGGGTTTATGGTCAACCCGACCAATTGCACGCCCATGAAGGTCAGCGCGACTCTGGGCTCGACCGCGGGAAGGACCGTCACCCGGACCTCACGCTTCCAGGTCGGGGGCTGCGGCGACCTCGGCTTCTCGCCAAAGCTCACCCTGAAGCTGACCGGGAGCGGCGAGACCAAGCCGGGTAGCCACCCGAAGCTCAGCGCTGTCCTCACCGGTCACCGCGGCCAGGCCAACCTGAAGTCGGTGGCACTGACGCTGCCCAAGTCGCTGGCCCTCGACGCCAAGAACTCCGAGCACGTGTGCTCGGTCGCGGCGGCAGCGGCGGACCACTGCCCGGCGAACACCATCGTCGGTGCGGCGTCGGCCTTCACACCGCTGCTCAGTGCGCCGCTGAGCGGCAAGGTCTACCTGGTCCAGGGAGAGCGCCGCAACTGCACGGCCAGCTGATCAAGACCCTGCCGACGCTGTTGATCCCGCTACGGGGCGCGATTGCGCTCGACGTCACGGCGCGGACGTCGGTGTCGCACGGCAAGCTCGTGACCACCTTCCCGACGATTCCCGACACTCCGGTATCGAGGTTCGCGCTGACGATCAGCGGAGGCAGCCGCGGATTGCTCGCGGTGACCAAGAACCTCTGCTCGGCCAAGCAGACGGCGAGTGCGCACGAGGCAGCCCACAGCGGTGCCGTCCAGGACGCGACGCTCACCATGGGCACCCCGTGCGGCGCGCATCACGGAAGGAAGAAGTAAGCCACCGGGACACCGCGACGCGGACCGCCAGGCCAGCGGAACGCGTCGCGACTGTCTGATACACACGGCAGGGAAGCCATGTCTCTCGCGGACGAAGTTCGAACTCTGAGGCGACGTGTTGCCCAGCGTCTGACCGAGCTGGAGCCGCTCGTCCGCGAGTACGAGCAGCTTCGAGAGATCGCCGACGAGCTCGGCCTCGAGCCCGGGGACTACGAGGAGTCGGCTGCCGATGCTCCCGTGGTTGCCGATGCTCTCGTGATTGCCGACGGTCCGGCGGTGGCCGACCGTCCGGCGGCACGGCGCGGGCGGGCCAGGCCGCAACGTGGGGGGTCGAAGGGCCGCCGCGGCCGCGCGCAGAGCACCACGGGTGAGGACGTCCCCGCTCTGCTCGCGGTCGTCAGGGCGAACCCGGGCGCGACGGTGGCCGATATCGCATCGATCATGGATGTGGCTCCGACCTCGCTCTACCGGGCGGTGCGCGATCTGACCGCGGCGGGCGAGGTCGTCAAGCGCGGGCGAGCGCTATTCCCGGCCGGCGACGGCTGAGGGCGTCAGAAGCCCGCTCCGGTCTCGTCGGCCAGGTTGGGCGGCTTGGCCGCCTCGCGTCCGGCGGCCGCACGACCGAGGTAGGGGAGCATCACCGAGTACGCGAGATCGTTCTGCAGTTCCATCAGCCTGGGCGTCTCGCCCTGGAGGATGCGCGAGTAGACGACCTCGTAGATCCCGCCGACAATCGTCTCCGCCGTCAGCGATGGCGGTTGGCGGCTCTTGGGGAGCTCCGACGCCGCCGTGCGGATCAGTTCCGCGAACCCGGCCATCACGGCGTTCCGGCGCTCGAGCGCCTGCGGACCCGCGGCGAACACCTCGACTATGCACATGTCCGCAAAGCGGGGCTCGCTGGCCAGGAACTGCAGAAATGCCCCCAGACAGTCCCGAACCCGCTCCGGAAAGCCGCTGGCGGACGCGAATGCCTGCTGAACCTGCGCCACGAGCTGCTCGACCGCCGCGTCGTAGGCCGCGTAGAAAGCCTCGTCCTTGCTCTTGAAGTTGTCGTAGAACGTCCGCCGTGACACGCCCGCGGTGACGATGATGTCTTCGACGCTCATCGCCGCGTAACCGGCGATGCTCGTTACATCGGCGACCGCATCGAGGATCCGCTCGCGCTGATTGGAGGCCACGAAGCCGCGGGTGAGCCCATGGCGACCTGGCGGCAGTTGATGCGGCTGCCGCGCCCGACGTCTGGAGGGTGGCATTTCAGAGAAACATACCTGCCATTCCGCTTTGCTCCACTTTCCCGAGTTGCCTCCGTGCCGCGGCGGCATCGAACATTCGTTTAGATCGACAAACGATGTTGTTTATATAGTACGATCCTGCCCGCGGTCGCCGCCCCCACGGCCGCGGAGGAGAGGTCCCGGTCTAATGGCGTGTGAGGTTTCGTGTCCCTCGTGCGCGTCGCTGCGGGCTGCGCTGTTGCAGATCGTCAGCGGCTGCGGCATGTCAGAGCTGTCGCTCACCCGGCTGTGTGCGCTGACCGGCCTGTCCGAGGCCGCGTTCCGCGATCACTATCCGACCGTCGCCGCGTGCGTCGGTGACACCTATGACGAGGTCGTGGACGAACTGTTCGAGGGGTTCCGGGACGCCTTCAGCGAGAGCTCGACATGGGCCGACGGGGTGATGCTCGGGATGGAACGGACGCTCGTGCGCATGTCTGAGCACCCGGGGGAGGCGCGACTGTGTTTCGTCGAGGTCCTGTGCGGCGACCGAAGCCTGCTGCGCCGCCGCGAGGCGGCCCGGCGGCGGATGGTCAGCCTGCTGTCGGCCGAGCACCATCGCGAGAACGGCCCCGATCATCCGCGCGATATCCAGCACGAGCTGCTGCTCGGCGCGATGTTCCGTCTGATCGCCGCGAACGTCGCCATTGGGCGGATCGAGGATCTCCCGGGCCTCATCGGCAAGCTCGCGGACCTGATGGGCGTGTTCGAGCCCATCGCCGCGTAGCGGTCGCAGGGCCGGAGGCCACGCGGATCACCTGGGAATCGCTGGCCGAGCAGATCGAGCAGTCGATGATCAGCGACTCTGAGGGGGATGGACCGTGAGCCTGGAAGCGTTCGAACGTGTGGAGCTGCTGTTCGGGCCCTCGCCGATTCATCGGCTTGAGCGCCTCAGCGAGCACGTTGGGGGCGGTGTCGAAATCTGGGCCAAGCGGGAGGATTGCAACTCGGGTCTTGCCTACGGTGGCAACAAGGTGCGCAAGCTCGAGTATCTCGCGGCCGACGCGATGGCGACGGGCTGCGACACGCTGGTCTCGATCGGGGGCGTGCAGTCCAATCACACGCGTCAGGTGGCGGCAGTCGCCGCGCGACTTGGTCTTGGCTGTGTGCTCGTACAAGAGCACTGGGTCGACTGGCCCGACGCGGTCTACGACAAGGTCGGGAACATCCTCCTCTCGCGGATCATGGGCGCCGATGTCCGCCTGGACCCCGCCGGCTTCGACATCGGCCTTCGCCCAAGCTGGGAGGCGGCGCTCGAGTCAGTCAGAGAACGGGGCGGCAAGCCCTACGCGATCCCGGCCGGGGCGTCTGACCATCCGCTCGGTGGGCTCGGTTTTGCCCGTTGGGCCCAGGAGGTGCACGAGCAGGAACAAGAGCTTGGCGTGTTCTTCGACACCGTCGTCGTTTGCTCCGTCACCGGCTCCACGCAGGCAGGGATGCTCGCCGGATTCGCGACACAGGAGCGGTCGCGGCGCGTGCTCGGGATCGACGGCTCCGCCACCGTGCTGCAGACACGCGAGCAGATCGCACGGATCGCGGAGCAGACCGCACGCGCGATCGGGCTCTCGCGCGAGCTTCGCGATGACGAGATCATCCTGTTCGACGGATGGCACGCCGGCCGTTACGGGGTCCCCGATACCAAGACGCTCGACGCGATCCGGCTCTGCGCCCGACTCGAGGGCATGCTTACCGACCCCGTCTACGAGGGCAAATCCATGGCCGCGCTGATCGACCTCATCCGCACGGGCGAAATCACTCCCGGCTCCACCATCCTGTATGCGCATCTCGGCGGCCAGCCAGCCATCAACGCGCTACGCAGGAGCGTTCTGAGGGCGTAGGGTGTCGACGGTACCTGTCTCGCCGGCTGACTCGGGCCGTCTCCGATGGAGCTCAGAGTCGGTCGGTGGCGATTAGCGTGGTCCAGTCGGACGCCGAGCGGACGCTTGAGGGTGCAGGCTGCGATTGGTTGCCCGCGCTCTTCGTTGTCGAGGTGCCAGCGGTTGTCTACCCGAGCAAGCACGGTCCATGACCTGCACAGGATCTCGAGGCCCGGTGTCTGGTAGCCCACCGTGAGGACGAAGCGGTCCGGGAGTCGGCTTGGGTGCCAGAACTGCCAGCTGAGGTGTCCGCTGAGGATCGTTGGCAGCCCGCGTCCGTAAAGCTGCAGCGCCGAGGCTTCGCCATAGTTGTGGGCGAGGATCGCACCGCCGGCGCGCTCGGTAGCGGGAAGGGCCGTCCATGATCGCTCGACCTGAGCCGTCATCTCCGGCCAGCCGACTTCGTCCTTGAAGTAGCCGATCTTCCAGATGCTGGAGCTGACGAGTTGCCGGGTCGAGTAGAACGGGATGACGATCGGCCCCGCCAGCGCGATTACCGCTACCTGGAGCGCGAGCGCGCTCACGAGGAGCGCCAGCCGCCGCCTGGTTCGCAGCCAACGGTCGAGGGCAACTGCCCCCGCGGCGACGGGCAGCACGTCCGCCGGGAGGGGGTAATAGCTGCGGCCACGCTCGAGGAGGAAGAGCGACGTGACGAGAACCGGAATGAGCGCCAGCGCGCGCAGCCCGCGTCGCCATAGCCACACGACACCGGCACAGGCCAGAACAACGGTCGAGCCCAGGAACAGCAGCTGTTGGGCGATGTACGCCGGGCGCGAGGTGCCCGAGGCGGTCTGGGCGTTTTGGCTCGAGAAGAAGTGGACGCTTGGCCAGGCGTGCTGCACCTGCCAGACCAGGTTCGGGACAAGCAGCGCAATGGCGATGGCCAGCCCCAGCCATGGCCACACGCTCGCCAGCTGGCGGCGCTCACCTCCCAGAATCAGCGCGGCGGTGAACGCCAATACCAAGAACCCGATCGTGTACTTAGCCTCGAGCCCGATGCCGGCGATCAGCCCGAGCAGCAGCCATAGGCGCGGCTCGTGCCGGACCAGCAGGCGCACGGCCACGTACAGGAACGATGTCCAGGCGAGCGCGTCGAGCCAGGTGGGGTGAAAGATGCTCGCCGAGCCGAGGATGTAGGGGGTAAGCGCCCAGCCAAGTGCCGCCATCCACTGCGCTCTGCGCCCGCCACCGAGCTCGCGGGCGATGAACGCGGCCAGGATCACCGTCGCCGCGCCCGCGGCAAGGCTGACCATGCGCAGGGCGACCAGCGAGCCCGGCGCGAGCTTGTCCACGAGCCAGCCGACGACCGCGATCAGGGGCGGAAAGTCGACGTAGCCGAGGGCGAGATGGTGAGCGGCCGAGAGGAAGTAGAGCTCGTCGCGGTCCCAGCCGTAGCGCGACATGAACGGCGCGGTCACCGCGATCAGGGCCGCCACGCCGGTGAGTCCAATCAGAAACGTCGCTCGCGCCGGGTCCCGCGCCCGGTCAGCGGCAGCCACAGTGGGCAAGTGGCTGAGCTCCCGGGGATACGTCCTCGAGATCACCGATCAGCCTCAATCGCACCAGGCTCCAGCGAGGACGAACGCGCGAGGTGCGCGAAGATCTGTCCCCAGGCCCACTCAAAGTCGGCATCGCGAACCGCCTGGTCGTGGGCGGCGAAGCGTCCCCCCACCTCGGAGGCGGCAAACCCGATCACGAACGTGCTCAGCAGCCGCTCCGCCCTGGGCACGAGCTCGTCCGGTACGCCCGCGTCGCTCAGCGCGGTGTAGGCGACCTGGCGCACGGCTAGCGCTGCGGGGGTTGCCACCGGCCGCCCGAGCAGCAAGGAGAAGGCATCGGGGTGACGGGTGGCCGTCTGACGCATGCTGCTCGCCAGAGCGTGCAGACGCTCCTCGCCTGGCAGGTCCCAATCCGGTAGCGAGAGTTCCGCGAGCAGGCGCTCGACCAGCCCATCGAGCAGGTCGTCCTTGTCGCGGACGTGGTGGTAGAGCGACATCGCGGTCACTCCCAGGCGCGCCGCCACAGCGCGCATGCTGACCCCGGCAAGACCGCGTTCGTCGGCCAGCGCCAGGGTTTCATCGAGGATCGTCTCGCGTGAGATCAGCGCTTGTCGCGGCATCAGCAAAACTATACACCGTATGTCTACGATGTATAGAAATATCTCAACGCGGTTTCAGAACACCGGCATGCATTCGCTGCTGAGTGGCCGGCGCGCTCGACGGCGCGGCGCAATCGGAGTCACGCGACAGCGCTACAGGGGTGTGGAGTCGAGGGCCAGCCCGAACGGGCTCCCCTCGGAGTCCCGACAGATCGCCCACCGCGAACCGGAATGGATAACGCTTCCGCCCAGCGCCCTGACCTGTCCGAGCGCCGCGTCCATGTCAGCGATCGTGAAGTAGGGGAGCGAGACCCTGTCGCCCGGACCAGTCCCGCGCTCGTGGATGCCGACGGCGGGATCCCCAGTGTGTGTCTGCCAGCCGCGGCCCTCGGCCTCGCCGCGCTCGGCCAGCTCGACGCCGAGCAGATCCGACCAGAATCGCCGCGCGCGGTCTGGATCATCGGCGGGGAACTCGATCAGGGCAAGCGGCCTGTCCATCGACAAGACCATAACGCTGATCGACCGCGGCGACGGCCCGCCGAGCCGGCAAGGCCAACAACTCGACTGGCGTCGCCGGGTGGGATATTGTTCGGAGGGCGTCACTTCACGCGCTCCTCGACCTTCGGCGTCGGCGGCCACGCCCAACCGGCTGCGCTACATCGAGCTGGCCTGCACGCGGGCGGGACAATGCTGAGGCCGCGGTCGCGTTTTAGACCGCGAGCTTGATCTGTCCCCCCAGCCCGCAGCTCGGCTCTAATGCCCGTCTCGTACCGCGTGTCTCCAGCGTCTGGCTGACTTGGGCTGTGAGAGGAGGCGCCAGTGACGCGGCGGTGACCTCGCCAGTCGAGACGTGATCCTTCGCATGAAAGCAATCCCAGAAGCGAACCAGTCCGTCCTCACCGTCAACCTCAAACATCTTTGCCGCGAGTCGCTGCCACCGATACTGAAACCAGACGTAATTCAACGGATTCATCGGGTCATCCCCGCCCGTGTAGTGGGCTTCGAGATCCTCAAGCGTGCTGTAGCACTCAGCCCGCATCTGAGCGGCAAGCCCTTGACTTCCCGCTCCCACAGTTGGGAGCGTTTCGAGCGTCGGCAGGCTCTCCGGAATCTGGGTGGCGACGAACGCGTGCATGGCCAAGTTGACGAAGATCTCGCTGAGCCAGGACGTTGGGAGCCGCAGATCCCCGAGCGTTTCGAATGCGTGGGCCAGCTCGTGAATGGTGACGAGGTCAAAGAACGGCTGCAGATCGACGCCACCGGCGCCGTCTGGGTATGCCGCAACCAACTTCGCGTATTCGCGAGGTGACGCGTCACGAAGGACTCGCGCCATTTCGATCCAGAAGTCGCCCGCCCCGGCCGGCATCACCACGACGCCGGCACGGATCCCGTCCTCGTCGGTGAAGAACGGCAGCCCGTACGGAGACTTGCGACCCAGCCAGTCGGCTTTGTCGGCCACGATGAGGGCGATGTCGGGCTCGACCGAAGAGAACAGACGGTTGAAATAAACATACGCGGCTGCGGCGACATCGGCGGCGGCAGTCGCCCGCTTCTGCGCTCCGTCGCTGTAGCGCACCTCGAACGGATAACCCTCCAGGTGCGCGAGTCGCGATTCCGTGCCCACCGTGCGAGCGTAACCGCTTCCCCTCTTAGAATGAGGTGCGAGGTCGGGCGGCCGGGACCGCGCGATCGGTGCCGCATTGGGTCGATCCGAACGCGGAGCAGTAGCGAGGCGTGTCAGCCTTCGCGGCCGGGGTTTGGGGGTGTCCTTACCCTGCGTGAGCGCTGCTTCTACCTTCCGCGCGAGTGCGGCCGGGCTCTCCTCTTGCGCCGGGGGGGAGATACCTGACACAGTGAACCGATGCTGACTCAGGTGGCCGACGGCGTCTGGGTCCGGCAGAGTGAGTGGGTCTGGACGAATTCCATCGTGGTGCGCGGGGAGGATGGGTTGATCCTGGTCGATCCCGGCATCGATGGTTCCGAGCTGAACCAGCTCGCCGATGACCTGGACCGGCTCGGCATTCCGGTCGTCGCCGGGTTCTCCACCCATCCCCACTGGGACCACCTGCTCTGGCACCCCCGGTTCGGCGACGTGCCGCGCTACGCCACTCCCGCCGCCGCCCACGCTGCCAGTGAAGCCCGAGAGCGGGCGCAGACGATGGCAGCCGAGAGCGCGTCGGGCATCCCTCTCGAGCTGATCGGGCTCGTCACCCCGCTGCCCGCGGACGGCGGACCCGTGCCGGGCGAGATCATCGAGCATCAGGCGCACGCAATCGGCCACGCCGCGGTCCTCCTCGCGGACCGTGGCGTCCTGCTCGCCGGCGACATGCTCTCCGATGTCCTGATCCCGCTCCTCGACTCTCGCCGCCCAGATCAGCTGGGCGCCTACGAGACGGCACTCGACCGGCTGGGAGAGGCCGCCAGGCACGTCGATGTCGTGGTCCCCGGCCACGGCGCCGTTGCCGAGGGTCCCGAGGTGGCGGCCCGCCTCGCCGCCGATCATGCCTACATCGACGCGCTGCGGCGAGGAGAGGAACCGGTCGACGCGCGTCTGGGGCGGCTGGGGACTGGCTCTCCGGCCCCCACCAGTCGAACCTGGAGCAGGCCCGAGGGCGGTAGGGATCTTCTGATGGCTCGGAGGTCGAGCGAGGCGATCGCCCCATAGATCAGCTTGGCCATTTCCGCTGCAATCGGTCGTTACGGTGCAGCCACGGCTGCAGATGCTGAGACGGCTTGATCACGGCATCGCAGGAGCACGACTGCAGACCGATTCGTTCATCCCGCGCCGCATGTGAGCAGTTCGACGGACAGTAAGGCCGCGGCCCGGAGATCCGCTACGGTCGTCTTCAGTGCCCGTTGACTTCGACCAGCCAAGTTGGGAGGCGGCCAAATACCCTGGTCGCCACGTCGCTCCCGTGGGCGCTCAGGCCGGGGCCCGAGAGCTCGCTGCCAATGTCTACGAGCTCGACCCGGGCGCCGTCGGCTCGCCATTGCACGTCCACCACGCCAACGAGGAGCTACTGCTCGTCCTCGCCGGGACCCCCTCGCTGCGCGGTCCGGACGGGACGCAGTCCCTGTCGGCCGGCGCGGTGGTCGCGTTCCCTCGAGGCCAAGCAGGCGCCCATAGCTTGGTCAACCGCTCCGACGCGCCTGTTCGCTACATCGTGGTCTCCACGACCAACCGCCCCGACGTCGTCGAGTACCCCGATACAGGCTCGACGCTCGTCGTCCTCGCCGAGCAGCGCCTGGCCTATCCGCCCGGTGCCGACGCGCAGCAAGAGCCCGTGATCGCCGAAGCGATGCGGGCGGCTGCCGACCGAGACGCCTGACGTAGCCGAGGATCCAGCAACAGCGCTGCCGGGCGGAGCACGGACGACGTCCTCGGCTGGGGATGGACGCCTTCCGTTGGCGAAGGTCGCCTTCCATTCGAGAATCGATGCCATTCAGCTCGATGAGATCCGCCAGCTTCACGCGAATGTCTTGATCTGGATCGGCAGCGACTTGCTGCCGACTGCGTTCGGCGTAAGCCATACGCGCGCTCGAGCGCCTTGTGCATCGCATTGGAGGGCCGCGAGCCAGACGATACGACGCGAACGGATTGACCGGGCCGGGCGCGACCAAAGTTCGATTGTGTTCAGCCGGCGCGGTTTGGCGCGAAGCCGATCGCGGTGCTCCTGTCGATCATCACCGCTTGCGATCAGCCTCGTCCTCGGCCACTTTCAGCGCCTTCTCCGCCAGCGCGTACCCCCGATCGCCGATCGCCCGGAGTTCCTCGGCGAGGGCGCGCATCGGGTAGGGGTTCTCGTCGGTGGCCATTCTTGCGCGCATGAGCGCGGCTTCGCGGACGAATTGCGAGACGCTGGAGCCTTGGCGTTTGGCGGCTCTTTGGATCAGCTTCATGCCCTCCCGGGTGAAGCTGATCGTGGTGCGCGTCATGGGCATGGCGAAGGGTTAGCGGAGAGGTCGTGAGCGGGTCATCTGCTAGCGCCGATGCTATCACCAGCGACGGCGCGCATGGCTACTGCGGTGGCGGCGAAGAACTTCGTAATGAACGCTTCTCGTGCTAGCGCTTTCGCTAGCACCATTGCTAGCATATGTGCTATCAGGGAAGTTGGGGGCAGTTGGCTGAGGGCAGCCCGACGTCCGGGCTGCCCTCCGCCAACCATTTTTCAGCGACACGAGGAATAGACCCATGAGGAAGCTCATCAAGATCAGCTGCTCGGCTTCAGCCTGCTGTTGGTAATCGGCGCCATCGGCGCAGCCGCAGGATCGCACGGCGCAAAGACCACCGGGACGACCCGGTCGCCCGCCCTAGAGTGCAGTTAGAGCAGGTCAGAATTGCTCGGACGGCGACACGGTTCGGGACAGTCTTAGGCTGCGGTTGGTCGGGCTGGTGACGAGTTCCGAGACCCGGCTCTGCGCGGCGGCTCTGCCCTGCTTTGACGGTGCGATGCGCACGTCGGCTGAGGGCGTCTTGCAACTCCGGTCGCGGACTCACACGAGGACGCGGCGCTTGAAATTGCGCAGCCCCACGGTCCAAAACAGCACGGCGAACCCGCACAGCACCGGGTAG
Source organism: uncultured Solirubrobacterales bacterium (assembly GCA_963749545.1). Taxonomy (GTDB): domain Bacteria; phylum Actinomycetota; class Thermoleophilia; order Solirubrobacterales; family Solirubrobacteraceae; genus Palsa-465. Next base: position 2,940 of record CAVVNG010000003.1, on the reverse strand, counting down.
ATCACGTACAGGGGCATGTGCGACGCGTGTGTGAATGCCGCACGCATTCCCTCGGTGATGTAGATCAGCGGGTTGATCAGCACCAGGATCTGCAGCCAGTGAATGCCGCCCACGGTCACGGGCGCGAGCTTGGTCCACTGGTAGTACGTGCCACCGAGGAAGGTCAGCGGGAGGACCACGAAGCCGAACATCAGTCCGATGTTGCGGGGCTCGAACGAGGTGCCGAGCAGCAGCCCGAGCGAGGTCATCGCCACACACGCCAGCGGGATCAGCGTGACCACGATCGCCCAGTGCACGGACAGGTGGGCAGCGACGTGGGAGGCGTGGATCACCGCGGCGATCGGGAACACGATCGCCGCGGCAAGCAGCCCCTGGACCGCGCCCGAGAGTACCTTGGCCGCCGCCACCAGCCAGATCGGGCACGGGGCCTGCACTCGATCCTCGATCTCGCGCGTGTAGCCGAACTCGGTCGACATCTGCAGCGCGACCGCCTGGATCCCCTGGAACATGATCGAGATCGCCACCACACCAGGCACGAGCACGGTGGCAAACGCCGATTCGGCGGCCACGCCATGGCCACCCCCGACGCCCTGTCCGATCCGCGGAAACACGTAGAGGAACACGAACACGAGCAGGAACGGCTGGATCAGGGTGCGCGCGACGAACTCGCCGAAGTTCTTCTTCAGCACGGTCAGGTCACGGAGAATCAGCGCCCGCAGCGCGGTGCGGCTCGCCTCCACCGTCGAGCGGGTGGGCGTAAGCGAGATTTGGCGCGGCTTAGGACGAGGGGCGGCGGGCGCGGCGCCAGGCGTGGTCGCTGTCATTCGCGCAGATCCTTGCCAGTCAGGTTGATGAACACGGTCTCGAGCGTCGGTTCGGCGATCGAGAGGTCGACCAGCTCAACCCCGCCGCTCTCAGCCGCCGCCACGACCAGGGGCACGATCCGGGTCGCGCCCCTCAGGTGGAGCTCAACGCCATCCTCGAGCACCCGGGTGCGCGTAACCCCGCTCAACTCGTGCTCGAAAGTCGATGCCAGCTCGGTGGGATCGCCGCTGGCCTTCACCGTCACGATTGTGTCAGCGCCAACCGACCGCTTGAGCGCGGCCGGCGTATCCAGCGCCAGGATCTTGCCGTGGTCGATGATCGCGACGCGGTCACAGAGCTGATCGGCCTCCTCCATGTAATGCGTCGTCAGCAATATCGTCTGCCCGGCCACATGCAGCTCGCCCAGAATCTCCCACAGGGCAAGCCGGCTCTGTGGATCTAGTCCCGCGGTTGGCTCGTCGAGGAAGAGGACAGCGGGCCGATGGAAGATCGCGCGCGCGACCATCAGGCGCTGGGCCATGCCGCCCGACAGCGCGTACACCGAGGCGTTGCCCCACTTGGCCAAGCGGAATTGCTCGAGCAGCTCATCCGAGATCCGCCGCGACTCGGCGGCGCCGTAGCCGAACAGGCGTCCATGGAAGTAAAGGTTCTCCCACACGGTCAGCTGCCGATCCAGCGTGTTGGTCTGCGAGACCGTGCCGATCAGCTGCTTGGCCAGCGCAGGTTCGGCGACCACGTCAATCGCGCCGACGTGCGCCCTACCGGCCGTCGGGATCACACGCGTGGTCAGCATCCCCGCCGTGGTCGTCTTACCGGCTCCGTTCGGTCCCAGCAGCCCGAATATCTCGCCCGCCCAGACCGTCAGATCGAGCGCATCGACAGCCGCGAAGTCGGCGCCTTCGTAGACCTTGGTCAGACCCTCCGTCCGGATGATCGCGACAGCTTCATCGCCGTTCGATCCGGATGAGGCGGTGGCGCTCTCTGGCTGCGACATCACGACCTGATGGTGATTGTCGTACATCCCGTGCGGCAGGCAGCTGCTGCCGGTCAGTTGGTCACGAGGCCGCACCAGGTTTCCGGACCGATGGTGTGCAAGCGGGCGCTGATCCGATGGCTGCCGCCCGGCTTATCACCGTGCATGATGGGGGCGCGGCCGCAGGGGACCAGATCTAGTACCGCCGGGCCAGAGAACCACCGGCGCGGTGCGCCGCTTCGCCGCCGCGGCGATACCGAGGCCTTCGGCGTCACCGAGCCTGCTTTCACTCTGCGACGCTGCGGCCGCGAGCGTCCCGCTAGGTGGCCTGCGGGACTGACGTACGCAGCACGCGGCACGCGGCGGTGGGTGGCCCCGGCTCGTGCGAGCTCCCAATCGCCGGCCAACTCGGTCTGGTGAAGCGATGCCCACTCGCGGACGGCCCGAAGCTCGGGATGTGGCAGCGAGCCAGCTATCAGCTCGCCGTCCAGAGCGAATACTGCCTTGTGCTCGGCGTATCGAGCGTGAAAGTGGGCACGCGAGTGGTGCGCTTCTTTGAAGAACATCAGAATCGCGATCCCGCGGAAGAAGCTGATTTGGGGCATCAGCCTGCCGGTTCAGCGACAGCGTCGGCCGGCGACTCGATCTTGAACGCCTCGGCGACCAGCGCTGCGTCGTCCGCTCGCGGCGCGTAGTGCAGGTAACCCATGGTCGTCTGGACGTCGGCATGGCCCATCCATTCCTGGATGCGACGGATGTCGGCCTTGGCGATCATGCGCGTCCCGAACGTCTGGCGAGGTCGTGCTTGTGCCGAGGTCGGCACAACCATGACCTACGCCACACATCGGCGTCGTTCACGCTCCAAGTCGCTGGCAACGTCGAGGCGGCTCTGACCATCGTCCAGAAGCGGCTTGGCCACAAGAACATCGCCACGACGGCCGACATCTGCGGCCATCTCACCAAGCAGGCTGACCGCAACGCCGCGGGTGGCTTGGCTCAACTCCGCGCCAAAGCCAAAGTCCGTAGGCAAACCGTAGGCACGAATCAAGGCGCCCCAGCCCCGTCCCAGCTAAAAAGGCCCCATTTGCGGGGCCTTTTTAGCGCGCCCGGAGAGATTCGAACTCCCGACCTTCGGTTCCGTA
>CAVVNG010000002.1:0-65338 GCA_963749545.1 uncultured Solirubrobacterales bacterium | reverse complement strand
TTTCACGCAGGAGATCGCCGGTTCGAATCCGGCTGGGGGTATGGCAGGAACGAGCCGCAACCACGCGGTATCTGCGGTCACACGGCAAGCACCCCCGTGGGAGCGCCGGACGGCAATTCGCCGTCAGTGCCCGTGATTGCCGAAAGTCAGGGCGGAGTCGGCGCGAGTCACCGTAGGCTGCTCAGGCCTTTAGAACCTGATGTCGTTATGTCCTACGCGATAGTTGAAGTCGGGGTACTTGTCTCGGTCTCCGACTCGTACGAGCCGCACGTTTGCTGGCAGCGCGCTGTCTGTGATTCGGATCGGATAGTGCTCGCGCGTCGTAACGGGCGAGATGCTGTCGATTCGATATGCCGTTTCGTTCGCGTCGTCCGGAGTGGCCGGGATCTTGCCTTTGAACCGGACGCCCGAGAACGGCGTACTGATGGTTTGCCTCCCGGACGTCACATTGTCGATCGATCGTTCCGCGGGACCGGGCAGCGGAGCACCCCCTACGCCGGGTTCCAGCTTGATCACGTACCACTCTCGTCCCCGTGATGAGCAATGATCGATGTCGTCACGCCACGCAGCCTGGACCGTGTCCTCGTTTGCCGGAATTGTCTGTGGACGTACGTCACTGATCACGAATTCGGCGATCCCGTTTCGCGTGGTTGTCCCGCTCCCGTGTACGCACACGAGCCCGACCCAGCGATCACAGGACGCGCTGAGTGGGATTGGTTCGCCGTTCGCGGCGGCAAACCCGACCGCATCAACGGCATGACCGTTGTGAGCGCATGTCTCGACGGTCAGGCTTTGGGTGACGGAGATCGGCTCCCTGCTATTGGTGGTCGTGTAGGCGAGTCCCCTGCCCTGGAGACCGTCGACGGAACGTTCACGTCCCCCGGCACCGCCACCGAGGGCGGGTCGTGGGACGACTCGGCCGCCGCGAACGCCGGACTGCTGAGCTGAAGCGCTCCTGCCTTGGGCGCCGCACCCCGCAGGCAGCGCGCGGGCTTGGGTGAAAGGACCGGCAACTGCTTGAACCTCGGCTTCCCGACGGGCTTCAAGCCGCGGGCGGTCAGGAGCGCTGGCCCGCGGTCCTGGGGATCCTCGATGTAGGCCTGGACGGCCGACTCGCGTCCGATGTCGTCGACCGCCTCGGCCTCCAGGCTGACGTGGACGGCGAACAGCTCGCCGGTGCGGACGGACGCGAGCGGGACCTTGAGCGTGGGCGGGCGATGGCGTCCATCCGCGCATTCGAGAATGTGTTGCTGTCGTCGAAGTCAGGGTCGAAGATGAAGTTCTCTCTCGTCCACGCCGGCGCCTGTGCGTCAGACGGCGTCGCCACCCAGTGGTCCCAGACGCCGTGGTGCCCCTTGATGAAGGCCACGCCGCCGACATTGAAGAAGTCGCCGCCCGCCGATGCCGCGTAGGCCCGAGCGTGGAAGCGCACGATGCTGCGGAGAGGCCAGCACCGCAGCGCGGTCGGGGGGCACTCGGAGTCCCGGACTCGCAGGTTGCCGTCGATCGTCTCGATTAGGACCGCGTCGATTTTGATCCGCAGCGACGCTTCTCCGCTGCGCTTTTCATACGCCTGGTATTCGTCCAGGTGCGCCACGCTGCCCTTGGCCGAGTCGGCCGCGAAGGGATTGATCAGCGGCGCCTGTGCCACGACGTCGTAGCTCTTGCCGTCGGCGCTCGAGAACAGGTCGGCGGCCGCGCGGTCGAACAGCGGCGTGCCGCGGAAGTTGAACGCCGTGCGCCCAGGGTCGACGACCTTGTGCAGTGTGCCTCCGACCTGTGCGCGGTGTGCGACCTCCACCTCGCCCGCGCCCTGCTCGACCTTGCTGACAGACCAGAACCGCACAGGATCGCCGCTCGGCGCCGCAGCGGCCGAGGCCGCCAGGACAAACAGCGCGACGGCGACGGCGACGAGCCCGGCCTAGATGCACCACACGAGGCTCACGCCTGCTGACAGTCGTCGCCGGCGAACTTCGAATCGCTCGGCGCGGGTGTCCGCACCGGCGGGTCGCAGGCGCCGTCGGCGCACAGCGCAATGCTGGCATTTCGGCCGATCCAGCCGCGATCCACAAGCAGGCCGTGGATCTTGCAGCCCAGGCAGAGGCCGAGCGCGGATTCCATCCACATCAGCGTCAGACAGATCAGGCACATCGTCCGGGGCAGGTAGCCGCGGATGCCGCTGTTCGTGATGACGGTCATCGCGAGCGTCATCACCAGGCCGAGCGTCCATGCAAACCGTTTGGGCTGGGCGGAGACCCACTCCGGCGGCTGGCCCTGCGTCATCGCGCTCGCAATCGCCCCGATCGGGCCGTGGCGCAGCCCGATCGTCACCCGGGTCAGGAACTCGACGAAGAAGAGACTGGAGGCAACCTGAAGCGGCACGTACTGCTTCGCGAAGTAGGCGTAGCTGAACGCCACCGCACCGATCACCATCGTCAGACCAGCTGCAGCACGGACCGCGGTCTCGTCGACGACCGCTGGACGGATCGCTAGGGCGCGTTTACCGGTGACTGTGGACATGGGAACCCCCAGGATGAGACTCGGCGGATGACGGTGATCGCTGCCGCGTGCGGCGCTGACGAAGATCGCGGTCGCGCCGCAGCCGCGTGATGGCCTCACCGGGGAGCGGGAACCAGCGGATGCGCTCGAAATCGTCGCTGACCTCGGGATCGTCGAGAGGACCCGCCGGCGGATGCGCCTCCACGGCCCTGATGATCGCCGGGCAGCGTCGAGCTGACCCGTTAGCACTCTGTCGGACGCGGAAGGAAGGTTCACGGGCTGCTCGTGTAGCCAGGCACGAAGGCTTGTCCTCACCTCGGGCTCCCACGCGCGATGGCGCCACAATCCACTCGCCGGATCAAATCGGTACAGCGAGAGCAGTTTCCACCCGTGATCGGCGAGGAGGTGGACCGCGTCCACGATGTACCGGAAGACCTCCTCGCTGATGAAGTAGTTGAAGGACAGGCGCGCGAACCCAAGCTTCGCGCCCAAGTGGCCACGCGAGCATTCCGTCTCCATTCGAGCTGACCAGACCCGATCGACGCCGTACATGCGATGGAGATACGGACCGGCACAGAAACAGCCGCTGCGCGCCTGGATCCCGAACAGATCGCTGAGGAGCGTCACGACGAAGTTGGAATGCAAGAGCCGCGGCGGGTGACGCAAGCCGAACGAGATAACCGGAAGCCGTGGCGCGAGGGTGGCGCCGAGGATCTCGATGTTCGCCTTCGCACTCCAAGATGCCAGGGCACGATGCGCCAGCTGCCGCTCGCGGCGGTGGATCTCCTCGGCGCCGATCTCCTCCTTCAGCGCGAACACGAGCCCGGCGCGGATCGACTCGACGATCGCGGGCGTCCCGCCCTCCTCGCGAGTCACTGGGTCGGGGTCGTAGGTGTGGCCGTGCGGGCTGACGAACAGCACGGTTCCGCCGCCGGGTACGGAGGGCACGCGATTGCGAAGCAGCGCGCGCTTGACGACCAGCACACCTGGGGTGCCGGGGCCGCCGATGAACTTGTGCGGGGAGAGGAACACGGCGTCCTTGCCGCCCATGTCGATCGGCAGGTACGGTCCGGCCGTCGCGTAGTCCCAGCAGGAGAGCGCACCGTGGCGCTGGAGCACGTCCGCGGCACGGTCGACATCGGTGATGATGCCCGTCACGTTCGAAGCGGCCGAGAAGCTGCCGATCTTCATCGCCCTGCTCGCATAGCGGCGCAGCTGCTGCTCGAGGTGGTCGATGTCCAGCCTCCCGTCAGCGCCCTCGCGGATCGTGACGACGTCTGTGACCGCCTCGCGCCAGGGCAACTCGTTGGAGTGGTGCTCGTACGGGCTGACGAACACCACCGGTCGCTCACGGAGGTGAAGCTCGAGCACGCGAATCAACGTGTCGATCGCTGCCGTCGATCCCGACCCGCAAAAGATGACGACGTCCTCATCACCCCCGCCGACCGCCCGGTGGATGATCCGCCGGGCATCCTCCCGCAGTGCGGTCGTGTGGGAACCCGTGGCCGAGGCCTCGGTGTGCGTGTTGGCGTACAAGGGGAGCACGCGCTCGCGGATGTGGTCCTCGATGAACGACAGCGCGCGGCCGGACGCTGTGTAGTCCGCATAGACGAGCCGACGCGGACCGAAGGGCCCGTCCAGCAGCACATCATCGCCAATCACGGCTTCCCGGATCCGCTTGATCGGATCGGCAGCGGCCTCGACGGGCGGGCGCAGTGCGACGAGCCTGCCCGCCGTCGCAGCCGGCTGGGTGAAGAGGGAGCTCATGTCACGCGCCCCGCTCGCCGGCGAGCGGCTTCCGCTTCCATGTGCCGACCAACAACGGCCACAGCATCGCCCGATCGGGAAACCGTGCGGCGTCACGAACGGTCTCGACCAGCAATGCAGCGGCGCGCTCCTCGGTGGTGATGCCGCGGGCGATCGCACTCGGCATGACGCTTCGGTACACGCCGGTCAACACCGTGTGCGCGTCTCCCAGCGCATCGAGGCGGCCGGCAACGTCCGTGCCGTCAGGCGACCCGATCCCGGCGCGGGCGAACAGTTCTGGGAGACGGGCGCCGACGTGCACATCGCAGCCGGCGGCCGTGAACGCGGCCACCACCACGCGGGCCAACTCGTCAACGCTTGCGAGCGCCGGCAGTACGCTGATCGCGCGCAGGTCGTAGTCCTGCACGAGCAGATGACCGCCCGGGGCGACGGCGTCCACAGGCGCCGCAGTACGGTGCTTCGCTGCGGCAGGTGGTAGAGGAGGAGTCGTGCGTAGACGAGGTCATAAGGTCCGCCAGGAAACTCGTCGCAGCCCACGTCGAGGGCCACGAACTCGCATTGGTGATGGCCGGCCTCGCGCAGCGCCGTCAACGCATCGCTCCCCAACGCCGCGTCGAGGTCGACCCCGACCACGCGTCCCGATGGTCCGACCCGCTCAGCCATCAGGCGCATCGTCTCGCCCGGACCGCAGCCGGCGTCCAGGCAGCGCGCGCCGGGCGCGAGCGCGATCGGGTCGATCAGGCGGCGAGTCGCCGGTTCCCATGCCTGCGACTGGGCGCGCAGCCGATCGTATTCCCGAGGTGTGCGCTCGAGCGCGTAGCTGTCGCGCCCGGTTTGAACTGTGCTCATCGTGCTCGTCCCCCTATGGCGATCACGTTGATCTTGTGCGAGCGCGATCATCGCGCGGTTCGCAGTCGGTCGCGTCGGGAACAGCACCTGATTTTTCCCGCCGAGCAGGTAGAGTCATCGCATGGAAGGGGGGAGGTTTGACTGCCGGTCACGTCGCCCTGCGTGAGCGGGCGAGCGAGTTGGAGCAGATCGAGCTGTTGCTCGCCGACGTGCTCGCCGGAGAAGGGCGTGCGCTGCTGATCGAGGGTCAGGCGGGCATCGGCAAGACAGCGCTACTGGAGGTGGCTCGGCGCTGCGCACCCCAGCAGCGAATCGGCGTGCTGACAGCGCGCGGCCACGAGCTGGAGGGTCATTTTCCATTTGGCGTGGCGCGGCAGCTGTTCGAGCCGGTGCTGCTTCGCGCCTCGCCACAGGCTCGTTCTGATTTGCTCTCAGGCGCGGCGAGGCTGGCTGCGCCGATTGTCGAAAACCGGATCGCGCCCGAGCCGACGCCGCCGGATGGCTCCTTCGGCGTATTGCACGGGCTGTACTGGTTGACGGTCAATCTCTCGACGCACGCCCCGGTCCTGATCGTCGTCGACGACCTGCATTGGGCGGATGCGAGCTCGCTGCGGTTTCTGCTCTACCTCGTGGCCCGCCTCGACGGCTTGGCGTGCGGGGTGATCGGGGCGACGCGGCCAGTGGAGCCGGCGACACCCGCGCCCGCGCTCGAGGCGCGGATGGTCAGCGATCCGCTGTTCGATGTGCTCACGCCTGCGGCGCTCAGCGAACGGGCCACGCGCGACGTGCTCGCCGCCGGTCTTGGCCAAGAGCCGGATGAGGCGTTCGTCGCCGCAGCGGCGCTGGCGACGGGCGGTGTTCCGTTTCTCCTGAGCGAACTCGTCGCGGCGCTGTCATGCGACGGCGTCGAGCCGAGCGCTGAGGAGGCGGAGCGGGTGGCCCACCTCGGCCCACAAACCGTGGCGCAGGCCACCCTGGTGCGGCTTGCGCGCATGCCGGAGGGATGTCTTTCGCTTGCGCACGCGCTCGCGGTGCTGGGCGGCGATGCACAGCTCCCGCGGGCGGCGAGGCTCGCGCGGCTGGAGGAATTGGACGCGCTGAACGCGCTGGATGCGCTGGTGGCTGCGGGCCTTGTGCGAGTGACCGGGCGCATCGAGTTCGTGCACCCGATCCTGAGGGCCGCGATCTACGACGCGCTGGCACCCGGCGAGCGCTCGCGCCTCCACCGCCAGGCGGCGGACCTGTTGGCGAGCGAGGGCGCCGAGCTCGACGCTGTCGCTGCCCAGCTGATGCCGAGCGAGCCCACCGGCTCGAAGCACGTGATCGAGCAACTGCGGCAAGGAGCAGCGTTTGCGCTCGTGCGGGCGGCGCCCGAGGACAGCATCGCCTACCTCACGCGGGCGCTTGCGGAAGGCTGCGCGCGGGAGGAGCGAGCCGCGATCCTGTTCGATCTGGGGCGAGCCGCGCGCCTGAACACCGACCCGGCGATGTTCGACTACTTCAGGGAGGCAAGACAGCTGGCCGAGGATCCCGCACTCCGCGGCAACGTCGCGTTCGAGCTCGCCACCGCATTAGGCCTCAAAGGCGAATGGGAGAGGGCGATGACGCTCCTGGACGATGCGCTCGAGGAGCTCGGCGATCGCGATCGAGAGCTCGCGGCTCGTCTCGAGTGTTACCGCGCCGCGATCACCGCCTCGGACCCACGGCTCGTCGCCGGGTTTGACAGTCGGCTGCCGATGCTGCGCGAGGCCGTCGACCGTGGCGGCCCCGAGGGTCGGTCGTTGGCGCTGCTGCTGGCGGCAAACGCGGTCTGGCGTGCGGCCGATGAGGACGGGGGCGTCGCGCTCGTCGAGCGCGGTTGGGATGACGGTCGGTTTCTGGATGCGGGAGCCGATTTGTGGTCGCTGGGCCAGGGTCTCCAGGCGCTGGTCATCAGTGAGCACCTCGACCGAGCCCGCGAGGTCACCGACGCGTTGTTCGCCAACGGCCGCCGGCAGGGCTCGATGGCCCGGTTCGTGCTGGCCTCCGCATATCGAGGCTGGGTCGACGCCCGTGAAGGCCGCGTGGACGCGGCAGAAGGCAAACTGCGCGCCGCCATCGATCCCGTGCGGGCGCCCCACGCCAGGTACTCGCTGGCCATCTATCTATGGCTCGCCATGGACGTCGTCGTCGAACGGCCGCAGTGCGCCGATCTCGCCGGCCTGGCGCAACGGCTCGACCTGGCACAGATGGCAGGTGGGTTGGTCGAAGCGCTGTGGCGCGATGTCCGCGGACGGGTCCGGCATGCCACGGGGGACACGATCGCCGGGATCGAGGACCTTCGCCGGGCGGGCGAGATTCTTCAGGCGCTTGGAATTCACAACCCCAATGGCTCGTGCTGGCGCTCGGCACTCGCGCTCATGCTCGAGCCCCGCGCGCGCCAGGAGGCGTTGCGGCTGGCGGCCGAGGAGCTCGAGGATGCCGAACGGGTCGGCCAGGCGCGCGGCATCGGTGTCGCCCTGCGCGCGCTCGGCGTGCTCAGCGGCGATCGAGACCTCCTACAGCAAGCGACTGCCGTGCTCGCACCATCCCCCGCGCGTCTCGAGCACGGCCGCGCGCTGATCGAGCTTGGCGCGTCAATGCGCAGAGCCGGCGAACGGGCTGCGTGCCGTGAACCCCTTCGCACCGGCCTCGACATCGCGGTGCAGGGCGGGGCGACCCGCCTCGCCGAGCGCGCGCGCGCCGAGCTCGAGTCAAGCGGCGCGCGCCTGCGCCGCGAACGCGTCACCGGGCGCGACGCACTGACGCCGAGTGAGCTGCGGGTCGCGCGGCTGGCCGCTGAGGGACGGACCAACAATGAGGTCGCGCAGGCTCTATTCGTCACCCCGAAGACGATCGACACGCACCTCACACGCGTCTATTCGAAACTAGGCATCTCCTCGCGGCGGGCACTTGCCGGCGTGCTCAAGGGACTGGCAACCCTGGTGGCGCACTAGCTGACGGCTGCCGTCTCCGCTCGCTGTCGCGGAGCTTTCCGAAACAGGTCGCTATCCGACCTGTTTCGGCCGCGGCGCCACGGCGGTCATGGCGCGACGGGCGCGCTCGAGAGTGTCCGGGTCATGGTGCAGCTGATACTCGCAGTTGGCCCCGACCGCGAGTGCATTGAGGGTAAACGCGACGTCAGTGGCGTCGCGGTCCGCCGACAGTTCTCCGGCTTCGATCGCTGCCCGGGCCTCGCGCTCTAGCACTCGGAGCCATTGGCGCATGATGCGCCTGACCGCGTCGTTGACCGGACCGGACCGTGCGTCGAACTCCACCGAGGCGGTGGTGAGGAAGCACCCTCCGGGGAATGGGGGGTGACCGAGATAGTCGATCCACGCGTCGCAGATCGCGTTCAGGCGCCGTAGGCCGGCGGGTTGCGCCGCGGCCGGGTCGTAGACAGCCTGCCGAAACATTTCGGCCGCCTGCTCCAGGACCGCCAGCTGGAGCTGTTGCTTTGAGCCAAAGCGCCCGACGAGCCCGCTCTTGCTCATCTCGAGCGTCTCGGCCAGCCGTCCGAGCGTGACGCCCTCGAGGCCGATGACCGAAGCAAGCGCCACGGCGGCGGCGATCGTGTCGGCCCGAGAGCCGGCGACATCGGTGGCGGAACGGCGAGCCATCTCGACAGCAAAGTCTAGGAAACGAGACGATCGTTCGCTATATATTGCGCACGGTCGTTCCGTTTCAGACTATGGAGGGTGTAGATGAGGATTCGGTGGCTTGGCTGGGCTGGGGTCGAGATTGAGGAGCAGGGAGAGCTGGTCGTCATCGACCCGCTCGAGGACGCCGCGGCCGTCTTCCGAGCGCTGGGAGAGCGGGCGGCGGGTATGCCGTTGCCACTGGTCACCCCTCCACGACCGGGTGCGGTGGCTGGGCTGGTCACGCACCTCCATCGCGATCACACCGATGCCGCCGCGCTGGCGGGCGCGCTGGCCGAGGGCGCCGCGGTTCACGAACCGCGGGATTACGGAGGCAGCGATCTGGAGCGGCTCGCGCTCGTCCAGGCGGATCGCGAGTTGACGGCCGCGGGCCTGGCTCGCAGCCCGACGGAGGCCTGGACCAGCTTCAGCGCCGGACCGCTCAGAATCACCGCGCTGCCCGCGGCTGACGGAACCGGAGATCCTCAGGTGTCATGGTTGATCGAGGGGGGCGGCAAGCGCGTGCTGCATCTCGGAGACACCATGTTCCACGGCTGGTGGTGGCGGATCGCCGAGCGCTTCGGACCGCCCGACGCGGTTCTGGCGCCGATCAACGGACCTCGCGTCAGCTTCCCGCACCGACGCCCGCGAAGTCCGCTGCCCGTCGCGATGGATCCCGAACAGGCGGCACTGGCGGCCGAGCTGCTCCGCGCCGAACAGCTCCTGCCGATCCATTACGGCGGCTACGAGCTGGCCGGACTCTACGAGCCGGTTCCCGACGCCCTAGAGAGGCTGACATCAATCAGCCGCCGGACGCGAGTAATGCCACGCAGCGAAGCAATCGAGATCTAGCTGTCGACCGTCGTCCGGGAGTCGCAACTCCAGCTCGGGAATAGCGTCCGGCGCGCGAGCGACGGTTCGACTGGCAGCACGGCCTTGACACATTCGTCCGATGGTGCAAGCCTCATGCCCAGGCTCAGAGAGGGCTCGCATGAGGGGGATAGACATGTCGGGCAAGCAGACCACGGAACGCCGCAGGGGCGGTGGCCTCACTCGACGTCAGTTGCTGCAGTCGGCAGCGGCGGTCCCTCCAGCGCTGCTCCTGTCCAATGAGGCGCTGAGCACCCCCGCGGCGGCCAAGACCGCTCGCGAAAATCGGTCATCAGATGGCGGGTGGCGGGCACCGAGAAACGCCCATGGTCCGCCTCCCCGTGATTGGCTATCGCCCACAGGGCCACCGTCACCGATGCCGCACCCACGCGGCAGAAATCAGCCTCGTGGGCAACCAGCCAGCGCAGCGCCGCCTGCGGGTCGCGGTGTCTGTCGGCCAGCTGTTCAAAGGTCAACGAGCTGTCTGCGCGCAACAGCAGCCACGGGGCGATGTTGCCGAACTCGACCGACAGGAACAGGCCCGCGATCGAGGTGCGCTGCGCGGAGATGCCCAGCGCCGCCCCGAACTCCTCCTCGGTTTCACGCAGCCCCTCGGCCACCACGTCCACCGTATCGGCGCCCGCCGGACAGTCGACCAGACCCCCGGCGGTGGTTGACATCAATCCCGGCGCCCAGCCCAGCTCGCGGCCGCGGCGCGAGAGCATCAGATACCCATCGGCGCTGCCGACGAGCATCAGCACGTTGAGATGGTTCGCGTTCAGACACGACGCCGGCCGGTCAAGCATCCGGTCAACGCACAACTCGCGCAGCTTCGGCTGGGCCTCAAAGCCGACGCCGGATGTAGTCAACAGCGTCAGATAGTTCGTGTGTCCGCAACGCAGCCTCAGCACCCCATCGCTCGTGACCTGCCAGGCTTCCAGCCGAGCCAGCGGGCCGTTGTGCCCCGGCCGGGGTGAGCGCACACACGCCAGCGCGCTATTTCGCGCGCTCTCCAATCCAGATGCCCGGCAAATAGCGCCGCCGCGTCCGGCCAGTTTCCCGTTCAGTCGCCAACGGCGGCGTCCTCGAAAGGAAGATTGGGGCAGCCGTGCCAGCCCGCAGACACCGTGCACTCGACTCGCCGCAGAGGCGCCCCCACGTCGCTCAGCGCCACCGTTCGCAGGGACGCCAGGGCGCTAGCCCTCCTGTGTGCCGATAGATCGCTCATCACTTACCGAGACTGTCGATGCCCGAACGCACCACAACCCAACCCTCATTTCATCGGCAGCGCTGAGCGCCGGCTCAATGGCGTCGCCGGAAGGCCGACAGGTCTCCGACCCCAGGGCGCTCTGGATACTCATGGTTCTCCTCTAGCGTCGTTCCGGTTGAGAGCCTCAGACGGTGCGAATCCATCGGTCCGACACGGATATCGATCGACCCTCACCTCAAGAAGTCGCTTATCGATCGCGCCAGAACCGCGGGTTCCTTCTCGGGAGCAATGTGGTCGAGACGATCGAGGATCGCGATCTCCGAACTCGGAATGGCGGAGTGGAGGGCCGGCGGCACCGAGGTCACGAAGCTGGGGCTCTTTGTGCCTGCGCAGATCAGGACCTCCGCGCCGACGTCTCGGTAGCGACTGACGGTGCCGTCATCGAGGCGGAGCTGCTCCTGGTGCTCGCGTAGGTTGGCCTCGAGTAGCGACTCCATCTGTCGCCACTCCTGACCGCGGATCCCCAGGCGCAGAATCTGCCGCACGCAGACCAGCGGCATCATCGTGAGCGGCCGGGGGGCGAAGCCCATCCCCTTGACCATGGCGGCGAACGCGCCGCGGGTGTCGCCCTCGGCGAGCAGTTCTCGATAGCGGGGCATCCAACCGCATGGCAGCGAGCCATCGATGGAAATGCCCGGTTCGTAGACGGCAATCCGCCGCAGACGGTTTGTCCGGCGGGCGGTCTCCAGGGTCACGAATCCACCGTAGCTGTGTCCAAAAACGCGCTCGGCTCCGGTGCTCGCCTGCACGGCGAGGAGGTCCTCGCACTCCTTGTCGATGCTGTAGCTGCGACCCTGCGGCCCCGAGGCGCCGCGACCGCGCCGGTCCATCACGTGAACGGTGAAGGAGGCGGCGAGGACCTGGGCGATGGCCGTGTAATCGCTCGCGCTCCGCAGCACGCCCCCGACGACGATGACCCCGTCTCCGGATCCGACGGTCTCGTAGGCGATTGTCGTCCCGTCCGCCGAGGTGGTCACCGAGGAGATGACGGGCAGTTCGGTTCCGGGTCCGGCGACGCCGGTGGCAACTGCCGGGGGCCCATCCGGGGCGGGAGCTTGGATGACCGATTGCTCTAGCACGGGTTCCTCCTTCTGTATATGACATACGCAGAAAAGCGTATGGTATACACAGTTGCATGGAGAGTCAACCTCGCCCCACCCTGCCGGCCAGCATCGAGGCCGCATGGGGGAAGCGCGAGCGCCCGAACAAGGGGCCCAGACCGGGACTCACGCTCGGGCGGATCGTCGATGGGGCGATTCTGCTCGCGCAGAGCGATGGTCTGGCCGCCGTGTCGATGTCCCGCCTTGGTGACGCCCTCGGCGTCTCAACGATGTCGCTGTACCGCTACGTCGCTGCGAAGGACGAGCTGGTCACGCTGATGGTGGACGCCGCACTCGGGCCGCCCGTCCCGGTGGCCGAGGTCGAGGACTGGCGCGCTGGATTGACCCGCTGGGCGTGGGGCTATCACGCTCGCATGCGGCAGCACCCCTGGGCGCTGCACGTGCCCATCAGCGGACCGCCCACCGCTCCGAACCAGGTCGCGTGGCTGGACGACGGGCTGCGGTCGCTGCGCGCCACCGGGCTCACCGAGGCCGAGAAAGCCTCCGTCGTGCTCCTGCTGAGCAGCTATGTCCGCAGCGAGGCGACACTGACGGCTGAGCTCGCTGCCGCCAATCCGGTTCCCGGGACCATGATGTCGGGTTACGCCGACCTGCTCCGCGGCCTGACCGACCGATCGCAGTTTCCGGCCCTCCACGCCGTTTTGGACGCCGGAGTGTTCGATGTCGCCGACGATCCGGACGAGGAGTTCGCCTTCGGCCTGCAGCGAATCGTTGACGGGATTGAGGTCCTCGTCGCCGCGACGCAGTGAACCATCTGTGCGTCCTAGGGCGACCCCGCGGGGCTGCTCAGGAGAGCACGACTTCGAGCACGGTGCCTCCGTTTGGGTTGGGGCGGGTCACCAGCTCTCCGCCCAGTGACTCGGCCCGCGCGCGCATCGTCGGCAGTCCGAAGCCGTGTGACGCTCCGGCGCGGGCGCCACCGATTCCGCAGCCGTCGTCAAGCACGCGCAGCAGGGGTTCCGACCGCCTGCCGTCGAAGGTGACTTCAACGCGCTTCGCGCCACCGTGGCGTATCGAGTTCAGGATTGCCTCGCGGGCGATGCGGACCACTTCCTCTCTATCGGCGGCGGGAAGATTCGCGTCTGACTTGATAGCCACGTCGACCGCCACGGCGTAGCGGTCACGGAGCTCGCTCGCGACCTCTACCAACGCGGCGCCCGTGCTCCCCGCTCCAGACGCTGACAGATCCACGATCGCTCCCCGCGAGGCGGCGAGCGCCCGACGGGCCGCCATCATCATGGGATGTTCCGGCCCGAGCGCAGTGTCAAGGCGCTGACCATGTGCGGCAATGAACGCGAGATCCTGTGCCAGTCCATCGTGCAGGTTACGTGCGATCCGCTCTCGCTCTGCCGCCACGGCGGTCTGATGCCGCAGCCTCACGTATTGACGTACGGCGACTGCCAGCAACATTGCGTAGGCACCCAGGCGCAGCGCGTCCCGCGGTGTAATCCAATCTGCCGCCACGTCCGGGAGCGTCAGATACTGAAGGCGCGACGCTGACAGCAGGAATGCTGCCGTGGCCAGCAACCATCCGTCGATATAGCCGCGGCGTGCCCTGATCACAAACGCGACCGCCGCGACCAGGAGCACGCCGCTGCAGAGAACGGCCAGACCTGTTGACACCGGGTGATGGATCGCTGCCGACAATCCGGTGTCCATACGCGACCCCTGCGCCGCTCGCGGCTGCACGGTGAGATCGAACAGCCAGCCAATCAGAACGACGCCCAGGCTCGTCAGCGCCGCGATCACGGTCGGTCGGCGGCCGCGGCCCGAGATGGTGCGATTCTGGCTGAACGCCGCGGCAATGAACGCGAGCGCCACCAGCAGCTCGCTGGCATATCGCGCGCCAGATTCGGCCGAGAGGGCATTCGAGCCGGCCAACGCCGGCAAGACTGAGAACACGAAATCGGTCAGCGAAACGACACCGAGAGCGGCCAGGAGCATGAGATCCCTACGGCTCCGTGTGTGTTCAAAGATCTTGTACAACAAGATCGAGGCGACCAGTGCCCACATCGTTATTGCCGTCTCGATCGCGCCGCGCCCCGTCGGGTGAGTCGCGTGGCCTGTCCCCAGCAGGCCGGTCCAAGTAGCTATGACCGTTATGACGGCCAGACCGATCAGCAGCTTGCTCAGCCACGGTCCGCGCGGCGTCGAAGTTGGTGCCCGCCGCGCGCCTCGCGCCAGCCTTGGCACCTGTCTGCGTCCCGAGCCTTCGCGGATCACAGCGCCCCCGTGAATGTTGTGTTGCCCCCGTCGACTGGAATTTTCCAGCCACGTATGCGTCCGGTCATCTTGCCCTCTGGCTCACGCACCTAGGTAGACACCAAGGCCGCCCCGTTTAGGGGCATGAACCGCCCAAAAACTGCTGATACCTTCTAAATGCTATCTAACGCACGTCACCAGTCGCTGGACACCTGCTCGTGCGCGAGCTCGGCGTCCAGGTGATGGGCCCTCTGGAGCCTGGCGGTGAAAGTCGACATCAAGTCACCGCTGCTCTGGGCGCACATCACGGAGCGTGCAGGCCAGCTCGGCGACCTGTTCGATCGTGTAGCTCATGCTGCGGCGGGACGTGTCGGGCGGATCGTGACCGAGCCCCGCGCCCGGTCGCCACTCGTTTGATGGCCTGATCGGCCGTGGCTCGAGGCCTCCTCCGCAGTTGGGGCAGACGTTGTGCAATACGTTCTCGACGCAGTCGGCGCAGAACGTGCATTCGTAGCTGCAGATCCGGGCGTTTTGTGCCTCCGGGGGCAGATCGGTGTCACATAGTTCGCAGTTTGGACGCAGGGCAAGCATGCCGTAATCATGGCCAGGCGCCCGCTCCGGGCGCAAGGTCATGCTCGCCACGAATCCTGCCAACTCGCGAGGCCCAGGTGGTTGGGCGCGCGAGCACCCGCCACCGGGCTTCAGGCCGCGCCACTCCACTGAGGACGACTATGAGACGCCGTGCTTATGCACCGACCTCGTGGTGAACGACTCGTCGGGCCCTGCGGTGCGCCCGGACGAACTGATCGCTACCAGGCGATAGTGATATGCGTGGCCCGGCTTCAGCCCGCGCACGAGCGCGCTGATGCTGACAGCCTTGCTGCGCGATCCAGCCGATTTCAGCCGCGTCTTCGATCCGTACCCACGTGTGGGGCCGAACTGGAATCGATACTTCGTGGCCGCCCCGAAGCCATCGATCTCCCCGGTCAGCCTGGCCCGAGTTGCGCCCACGGACTTCGCGGGTCCTGTCAGCACGGCCGGGGCGGGTGGCCGCGCCGGCCTTGGAACGACGAACGTGCTGTCCAACCCGTGCGACGTGCCGTCAGGATCGGCCACCACGAGCCGACAGTGGTAGGTCCCGGGTGCCAGCCTGGATAGGACGCCGCTCGCCGGCGCGGTCGTTCGTGGCGCCAGTGGCCGTACGGGTGTGGTCGCACCATAGGCAGCGGTCCGGCCGTACTGAAAGAACCAGCAAGGCCTCGGTTTGGAGGCCGCCTCCGTTGTTGGCCAGCGGGCCGAGTTCGGGGTTAGCCGCGTGCAGATCGCCGACACCAGTCAATCCGCATGAATCAGCGGCGTCGTGGTAGAGGTTGTAGCCATCGCTGATCACGGTCCCGGGACTCAAGGCGTTCTGGGCGCAGTTAGCCGCCGGTGAAGAGCCTTTGGACATGATCGTGTCCTTCACGATCACACGCGTCCCAAAGTCATAGATATTCGCCCCGGACCCCGGCCCGGCCGAGTTGCCCGAAAGCGTGTCATTGGCGAAGCTGGAGATATCGGAGGTAGAGAGGATCGCGCCGCCACCGTCGCTCGTGGCGGGCGCTGTCGCCTGGACCCGGTTGTTGGCGAACGTCGTGTTGTTGTATTCACTTCCGCCCCCGGCGTCGAACACGGCGCCGCCGCCCGCGTCATCCTCCGTGGCACCGATGTCGGCGACGTTCCCTGACAACGTACTGCCGCTGGAGAGGATGGAGACCGCACCCGCCTGGTACAGCGCGCCTCCGCCGTCGCCGCTGACCTCGGTGCCAAGCACCTGGACGGTGTTCCCGGCGAGCGTGCTGCTCTCGAGGATCACATCGTCACCGCCGTCAGCACCAAGGAACGCGCCGCCACCGCCGTCCCCGCCTGGGCTGGTCGATCCCTCCGTCAACGTGGCCGTGTTGTTCGACACGGTGCTGCTGGCCAGAATCAGATCCCCGGACGAGACATAAACGCCGCCGCCGCCCGTCGAGCCGCTGGCCGCCGTCACCGTCAGGTGGTTACCGGTGACGCTCGAGGCGCTCAGGTCCACGGTGCTTTGGCTGAAGATCCCGGCGCCGCCGCTAAAGAGGGCTGAGGATGCGGTGAACGTGTTGTTGGTGACACTCACGTCGACCAGGTGGAGCGCGCCAAAGCTGTTGTTCTGGATCCCCGCCCCGCCGGCAAGGTGCACCTCACTGGTTCTCGTCACGGCTCCGCTCCTGACGCTGAGGTGCTCCAGCGTCAGCGACGCGTTGGACTCCAGGAAGCTGGGCGCAGGGCCGATCACAGAGATCACGCGGTGGGCGCCGTCGCCGTCGAGGATCGTCGAGCTCGCTCCGGATCCGTTGATCGTGATCGACTGGTTGATGGATAGGGGGCTGGCCAGGTGGATGTGAAATGCGGGCACGTCGATGGTGTCCCCGTCGACGGCCTGCGAGACCGCCTGGCGTAGTGAGCATCTGTTTACCGAGGGGCAGCTTGTCCCGGTGGCGCCCAGCAGGATCGCCGCGGAGAAGGTGAGCACCGCACATCTCGCCGCGAGAGACGCGATGGACAGCCGGCACACAGCAACCTCCGATTGTTCGGGCCGGACGGTCCCGCCCGCGTTGGGCGCCGGAATTCTATCGCTGCCGTTAACCCTCGCGGGGCGGATCGAGCATCGCCCGGCTGATGTTCTCGAGCGTTCCACGGCGCCGGCGGCGCAGCGTTGGCGGCAGAACGCTGACGTTGCCGAGGAGGGCAGTCGCCCGCACCTCGATGATCGGGGCGCCGGGAATCGGAGCGTCCGCCACCTCGGAGGATTTCGCCCCCAGGATCGACTTACCGGACAGCCGGACCTCGACGCCGTCAGGGACGAAGATGCTGACGGCACCGAGCGTGGCCTTCGCCTCGATGACGGTCACATGTGAGGTCAGCACGGCGTCCTGGAGCTCGAGATGACAGTCGCCGAGGACCGATCGAGCCTTCAGTCGTGGCGGAACGCGCCAGTGTCCCTTGCGCGACTCGTTGCCCAGGATGGCCGTGAACTCCTCGACCTCCGCGCTCGCGGGCTGCACCGGGCGCTGCAGATCGGCGGTGAGCTCCGACAGCTCACCGAGTACGCGTGCGGCGAGCGCCTGGTCGGCACGGGTCGAGTATTCCTCCAAGGTCAGGCGTCCGTCGCTGGCGGCCGCCGACAGCAACTCGAGGGCAGTCTCCCGATCGTGGTCGGAGGCCCGGACGCCGACTGGGCGATCAGGGGTGCCGTCAGGCTCTGGGGGCTGTGGCTCCACCGCTTTCGATCTTAGGGATGCCGGCCGCGAGTGTTGTGGCCGGCGAGGTGGCGCGATGCCCGCGGATGATTTCGTCCAGCGAGCGACCGCTCGCTAGTGCACCGTTCAGCCACGGCCGGGCGGGAAGCCAACCTGGCGCTTGCCGTCCGCCCAGATGATCGTCGGAACGATGCCGCGATTGTTCGTGTAGCTCATGAGCTCGGCCCTCCATTCCGAGCTCGTCGTCGCATCCCGCTCCTCGACCGCCTCGCCCTCGCCCGCCAGGTGCTCGCGTGCCGCCTGGCAGTAGGGACAGCGCGGCTTGACGTACATGACCACGCTCATCGTCTATCCGTGGCGATCGCGCTCATCGTCTCCTCGTCCAGCTCAGTCTCGGGTCCAGTCCCGACTCTTGGGGTTCACACCTTCGAGCCGATCCACGAGGTGCCTCCAGCGGCTGGGCTTGACCCCGGGCTCGTGCACCCGCCAGGCGGGAGCGGCCCCCTCCGGCGCCGGAAGCGCTGCTGCTGCCGAGGCATCGATGCAGAGATCCACGCCGCGCTCGTGAAGCGACGCGACCTGACTGGCCTCCACGAAGCGGCTACCGGCCGTGGTGTGGAGGACGATGCCGTGGAAGATGTCCTGCTCCGAAGCCGCAACGACGTGTTCGACGATTCCCACCGACTTGCCGTCGGACGAGTAGACGGGGATCCCCTCGTCGAGTACGGCGTAGGCGATCGGAAGCCCCTCGTCCATGTGGGCCAGATTAGCGCGGCCCCGATTGGAAGCCTAGGGCAGTGATGGGGCGGCGCCTGGCAGGATGGTGACGCGCCACGACGTCGGGCTGGCGGGGTATGTTCTTGTCGGTGGATCCCCGACCTTGGCTGTTGGTGCGGTGGCTGGGAGCTTGTGTGCTGCTGTCAGTGCTGCTGGCTGCGTGTGGTGGTGGCGGTCCAGCGAAGAGCACCACCACCCAGGATCAGCAGACCGAGGCGTCGAGCGCGACCAAGCCCTCCTCCCCGAAAGCGGTCCGATTGACCGTCGAGGTGAACGGCGACCTACTGATCCATTCGCCGGTCTGGGAACAGGCTCTGGTCGACGGACACGGGCGATACGACTTCTATCCGATGCTGCGCGAGATCGCGCCCTACATCAAACACGCCGATCTCGCGATCTGCCACGTCGAGACGCCGATGACCCCGCGGCCGCCCACCGGTTATCCCGTGTTCAACACGCCGCCGGCTCTGGCCTCGGCGATCAAGAAGACTGGCTGGCGGATCTGCGACACGGCGTCCAACCATTCGGTTGACGAGGGCCAGTACGGAATCGATCAGACCGGTCGCGCGCTGGACCGGGCTGGGATCATGCACACCGGATCGTTCCCGTCACGGGCGGCGCAGAAGCGGACCGTGATGGTCACCGTGAAGGGCGTGCGGATCGCCTTCCTGGCCTACACCGAGATGACCAACGGCATCCCTCTGCCGCATCCGTGGTCGGTCAACCTCATCCACGTATCAGCAGTTCGTCGCGCCGCTCGCCTGGCCCGCGAACGGGGGGCCCAGGTTGTGATCGTCAACTTCCACTGGGGTGACGAGGACGTCTCGCAGCCGAGCGCATTCCAGATGAGCACGGCCCGCGCCTTGGCCGGCGATCCCGACATCACGGCGATCGTCGGGCAGCACGTCCACGTCGTGCAGCCGATCGAACGCGTGCACCACAAGCTGGTCGTGTTTGGCGAAGGGCAGCTGCTGTCGAACGAGACCGCTGCGTGCTGCCCGATCGAAACCGAGGACGGCATGATGGTGTTCCTGCACATTCTGGTCAGGGGAGACAAATCGAAGGTCACCAGCATCAGCTATGTGCCGACGTGGAACCGGCATCCCGACTATGCGGTCCTTCCGATCGGGGAAGCCCTCCGCCATCATCAGGAGGTGGCCCAGGTGCTGCGCGACTCGTACAACCGCACCGTCTCGGTCGTGGGCCGCATCCGTCACGTCGTTTGGCCGATTCCGCTCCGGCTTCCGTGAGCTAGAACCGCGCCGGCTACGTTCTGACATCCGTCTTACGCGCTTCCTACCGACCCCTTCCAGGGCGTCGGCAACCTGACTGACTCAAGTAACTCCACCCAGTTAGGTGATGCCAATGACCGCCGCAGTTGTCACACGGCGCGACGACATGGATGTCGATTCTGGTCCGACGCGATCGGCTCTCCTCGACGTTGTCGTCCCCGTATACAACGAGGAGGTGGGCCTCGAGCGCTCGATCCGCCGCCTTCACCGATTCCTGTCCGGCCAGATGCCGTTCACCTGGCGGATCATCGTGGCCGACAACGCAAGCGTCGATAACACGCTGGCGGTGGCCCGGGCCCTGGCGCTCGAGCTACCCGGCGTCGAGGTGCTCCACCTCCCGGCCAAGGGGCGCGGACGGGCTCTGCGTGCGGCTTGGTCGGCGAGCCGAGCCGAAGTCCTCTGCTACATGGACGTGGATCTCTCGACCGAACTGCGGGCACTGTTGCCGCTGGTCGCCGGGTTGATCTCCGGCCACAGCGACGTCGCAATTGGCAGCCGCCTGGCCCGCGGTGCCCGCGTCGTTCGCGGCCGCAAGCGCGAGTTCATCTCGCGTTCCTATAACCATCTGCTCCGCCTCGTCCTTGGGGCAAGATTCTCGGACGCTCAGTGCGGCTTCAAGGCCATTCGCTCCGACGTAGCACGGCGACTGCTGCCATCGATCAAGGACGAGGAATGGTTCTTCGACACCGAGCTGCTCGTCCTCGCGCAGCGCCACGGGCTCCGGATTCACGAAGTCCCCGTCGACTGGGTCGATGATCCCGACTCGCGCGTGAAGATCATCAGCACGGCGATCGGCGACCTCAAGGGCGTGGCAAGGATGCGCGTGGAGACTCCGCTGGTGCGCTTTCTGCTCGTCGGCGTGGCCTCGACCTTGGCATACGCGACCCTGTATCTGCTGCTGGTCGGAGGTCTCGGCCCCGGCGGGGCGAACGCGGTGGCGCTGGCTGTCACTGCGTTGGCCAACACCCACGCCAACCGTCGATTTACGTTCCGACTGCGCGGACGCAGCGGCCTCGTGCGTCAACACCTGGCCGGAGGATTGATCTACCTGGTGGCGCTCGCGTTGACCGCCGGAGCCCTGGAGCTTCTCCGGAAGTTCGATCCGCGCCCGGCGCACCTGCTCGAGGTGATCGTGCTGGTCGCCGCGAGCACGGCGGCCACGGTCAGCCGGTACATGGCGCTGCGGACCTGGGTGTTCGCCCGCAGGCGCGGCACCACGAAGCCTTTACCCGTCCACCCACAGACATCGCTCGGTTAGGAGGACCAACGTGTCAACCACCGCTCTTCCCACTTTCCCGTCCGAGCGCCTCGGATCGGACGCGACCGCGCGGCTTACCGCGCGCGCTGCTCCCAAGTCCGCGGCGCGCGGAACAGAAGCGTGAGCTTGGCCGCGTGCATGATGTCGCCCGACAGCTCCAGCCGGCCGCTGAAGTAGGCCTGCATGGCGTCGGAGGTTCCGAGGATGAGGCGCAGAAAGTCGGCGCCACCGATCGTGATCGTCACGCGAGCGTCGCGATCGGGCGTCCCGCGGACCACCCGGCAGCGTCCATCCACGATCTCGAGCTGGTACACGTCGGCCGCGGCGCCGGGGCGCGTGATGCGCCAGCGAACGGTGGAGTCAACTCCCGCCGCACGGGTACGGTGCAGCCGGCGCGGCATCTGCGAAAAGACCACGTCGAGTACGACCCGGCGGGCCTGACTCTGCATGAGCTGTTCGAGTTGACGGTCGGGCACGTTCCCGACCAGGCCGGCGATCCGATCCGAGACCTGCGTGGGAGCGCTGGCCACGGCCCGCTTGACCTGGGTCAGCATGGCCGGCGGATCAAAATCGTTTGCCCTGTGTGGCCAGACAGGTCCAGTCCCCTGCCGCGGAGATCGTGCGTCACCGGGTCAGCGTAGTGGGTAGGCCCCACATGTGCAGCATCACGGTTTGTTAACTTGACATTCCTCGCGGGCTATGGGAGAACCCATATCCGGTCCATCTCGGAGGCTGGTGTTCCGTCCGTGGATCGCTGAGGAGGACCGCTGAGCGCCATCCAACACCCTCCTGCCGCGCGCACCGGCACCGGCACCGGCACCGGCTCGGCTGTCCCAGCCGTTCCGCCCGCCGTCCGGCCGGCCAGGACTCGGCATCCGTCGAGCAC
The DNA here is from genome assembly GCA_963749545.1 of uncultured Solirubrobacterales bacterium. Taxonomy (GTDB): domain Bacteria; phylum Actinomycetota; class Thermoleophilia; order Solirubrobacterales; family Solirubrobacteraceae; genus Palsa-465. The sequence continues at coordinate 43,619 of CAVVNG010000002.1, read as the reverse complement.
CAAGCGCTACGGGGCGGCCAACACCCCATCCTCCGGTGAGCAACCGCCCCCCGCCCCCGCCGGCGTCACGGCCGTGCTTGACGTGCTCGAGTGTCTCGAACGCCGAGGCGCCCGCAGCCTGGCCCAGCTCGCTCGCGATACCGGCGCGGCGAAGAGCACGTTGCATCGGGTGTGCGCGGTGATGGCCGAGCGCGGGTGGATCTCGCGTGATGCCACGACCGGCGGCTTCGAGCTCGGTCCGCGAATCGCCTGGATGGCGCACGCGAGCCCGGCCTCGGCGCTGACGCGAAACTTCCACGTCGTGGCCGCGAGGCAGCTCGCTCGCCACAACGAGACGACGTGTCTCACCGTGCGCGATGGCCTCGACAGCGTCTTCATCGCCAAGCAGGAGACGACGCACCCGGTGCGCCTCGTCGCGCCTGTCGGCAGTCGGCTGCCGGCGTTTGCGTCGGCGTCGGGTCGCGTGCTGCTGGCCGATCTCCCGGGTGAGGAGGTCGCCGCGCTCTACGCGGGCGCCGATCTCATCACGCCGACCGGGCGACGTTTGAACGGCCTGGCTGAACTCGAATCGATTCTTCGTCAGGCGCGCGCGAAAGGCTATGCCGAGAGCATCGATGAGACGGCGCTCGGCTTGCACAGCATCGCGGCGCCGATCGGAGCGCCGGGGCGGGTCCTCGCGGCTCTGACCCTGTGTGTTCCGTCGGGCCGCATCACGCCGGGCCGCTGGCAGGAGATGGTTACCGACCTGCTGCGCGCTGCGCAGGAAATGGGCCTCGCGGCCCATATAGGCGGTTGATCCCGAAAGAAAGGTGAGTGATGAGCAAGCGCGGCAATGAGCTCGACCAGCTACGCGTGGGGCGTAGCGAGGTCGAGAACCACTACATCGATGAGTTCGCCTCCGGACGGATCGGGAGGCGCGAGTTCATACGGCGGGGCAGCACAATCGGTATGTCCGCGACCCTGCTGGGCGCGGTGTTATCAGCCTGCGGAAGCTCGTCATCCTCGTCGAGTCCGGCGAGCTCGTCGAGCGCCGGCACGCCGACGAAGGGCGGGACGCTGCGGGTGGGGATCTCCGCTCCCGCGGCGGCGGTCAATCCGCTCACCGTGGCCGACGCCGGTGGTCTGTGCATGCTGGGCCAGACGGGCGAGTTCCTGATCCTCGACAACAACATGAAGCTGATGCTGCAGCCGCAGCTGGCCCTGAGCTGGAAGCCGAACAGCGACGGCAGCGTGTGGACGTTCAAGCTGCGCCAGGGGGTCAAATTCCACAACGGCAACCCAATGACGGCGGACGACGTCGTGTGGACGATGCAGCAGCTGGCCGACCCCAAGAACGCGTCCAACGCCCTGTCGACGTTCCAAGGGGTGCTGAGTCCGTCGGGCGTCAAGAAGGTCGATGCCTCGACCGTCGCGTTCCATCTCGAGGCCCCGAACGGCAACTTCCCATATCTGGTCTCCTCGGACAACTACAACGCGATCATCGTCCCCAAGGGCACCGACTTCGGCAAATGGCAGAAGACGTTCATCGGTACAGGTCCGTTCAAGCTGCAGAGCTACACCCAGAGCGTTGGCGCGAACTTCATCCCCAATCCGGACTACTGGGGACCCAAGCCGCTGCTCTCGACCACGATGTTCAAGTTCTACACCAGCCAGCAGCCCCAGATCCTCGCCCTCCAGGGCTCGGACGTCGACGTCATTGGGCAGTTCGTGCCCTCGGGGGCGGAGTCGCTGCTCAACAACTCCGCCTACAAGATCATCTCGCTGAAGTCGGCCAGCCATCGCGAGCTGTCGATGCGTAACGACCAGGCGCCGTTCACCGATGCTCGTGTGCGACAGGCCGTTGCGTACACGCTCGACCGCGCGGGCATGGTGAAAGCACTGTTGAGTAACTTGGGCAGCGTGGCCAACGACTACCCGTTCGGACCGCGCTTCCCGTCGACCGACACCAGTGTGCCCCAGCGCGAGCAGGACATCGCCAAGTCCAAGCAGCTGCTCTCGGCGGCCGGGCATGCCAGCGGGTTCACCACCACGCTGCAGACCGAGCAGTACGAGGAGATCCCCCAGCTGGCGCAGGTGATCAAGGCCGACGCGGCCAAGGCCGGGATCAATATCAACCTCAAGATCCTCAACCAGACCGCCTACTACGGCAAGGACACGTACGGCAACTCTCCCTGGCTCGACGGAACCATGAGCCTGGTGGACTACGGTGACCGCGGCGTTCCCAACGTCTACCTCCAGGCGCCCCTGACGTCCAAGGGTCCCTGGAACGCGGCTCGGTTCCACAACACCCAGTACGACAATCTGGTCAAGCAGTATGTGGCTGCCCTTGACCTGTCGGCCCAGCGCCAGATCGCGGGGAAGATCCAGGACCTGCTCCTGGCCGAGACGCCGATTGTGATTCCGTACTGGATTGATGGGCTGACGGCCACCTTGCCCAGCGTCGGCGGAGTCAACCCGACGTCAATCGCCCAGGTGTTCCTGGGGCAGGCGTACAAGTCGGCGTAGCCAGCCCGGGCCGGTCAGGGACATGGCTCTGTTCATCCTCAAGCGGATTGGCCTGGCGCTCATCACGCTGTGGATCCTGAGCGTGCTCGTGTTCCTGATCGGCCAGGTCCTGCCCGGCGATCCGGCCCGAGCGATCCTCGGGCCGCTGGCGGCCCCGCAGGCGGTGTCCAACCTCAACCACCAGCTAGGGCTCGACAGGCCGCTGCTCACGCAGTACTGGGACTGGGTGAGCAATTTCGTTCAGGGCAATCCAGGCAAGTCGTACCAATACCAGGCGCCGATCGGGCCGATCCTGACCAGCGCGCTGTGGCGATCACTGAAGCTGGCGGCACTGGCCTTCGTGCTGGTCGTCCCGCTGGCCATCCTCGGCGGCGTGGTTGCGGCGCTGTACGTCGGCCGTCCGGCCGACCGGGTCATCAGCATCGTCGGCCTCTCGGCCACGGTCGTGCCCGAGTTCGTGTCCGGAATCATCCTGATTCTCGTCCTGGGCATCGGGCTGGGGCTGCTCCCGATCTCGGCCACCCCGCCCGACGGGTCGGATTTCTTCACGTCGCTGAAGTACCTGATCATGCCGGCGATTCCGCTGACGCTGATCCTGTTCGGGTACATCTCACGCATGGCTCGCGCCGGAACCATCGAGGCACTCGATTCCGACTACGCGCGCACGGCAACGCTCAAGGGATTGCCACGCGGAGTGATGATCCGCCGCCACGTCCTACGCAACTCGCTGCTGCCGACGATCACGGTGGTGGCGACACAGACCGGATACCTGATCGGCGGATTGGTTGTGGTGGAGACCCTGTTCCGCTATCAGGGCATCGGCTCGCTCGTGGCCACGGCGGCTACAAACAAGGACTTCCCAATGCTCGAGGCTGGGGTGCTGACCATCGGGATCGTCTACATGGTCGCCACATTGTTCGCCGATGTGACGTTCTCCCTGCTCAACCCGCGCATCCGCCTGCGCGCCGCCGAATGAGCGTCGGGGCGGTTCCGGTCGAGTCGGCCGGCGCGGTCTCCGCCGGCCAGAGTACGAGCGTTCGTCGCGAGGTCGTCGGTCAGCTCCTGCACTCAAAACTGTTCCTGGTTGGTGCCGCGATCCTGCTGTTCTGGATCATCTGCGCGATCTTCGGTCCGGCGATCGCGCCGCACAGCCCGTACGCGCAGAACCTGGAGGGGATCAACCAGGCGCCCTCGAGCGCTCACCTGTTCGGCACCGATCAGCTGGGCCGGGACATGTTCTCCCGCGTGATCGTGGGGTCACGCGACATCCTCATCATCGCCCCGCTCGCCACTCTGCTCGGCACCGTGTTGGGAACGATCATCGGGCTGCTGATGGGATACTTCCGCGGCTTCACCGACGAGGTATTGGGGCGTTTTGTCGAGGCATTCCTCGCCCTTCCCCTGATCGTCACCGCGCTGATCACGATCTCGGCCCTGGGGCACTCCAACGGGACCATCGTGATCGTGATCGGGATCGTGTTCACGCCGCTCATCGCCCGGACGGTCCGCGCGGCCGTGCTGCTCGAGCGCGAGCTCGATTACGTGGCCGCCGCCCGCCTGCGGGGGGAAAGCTCGCTGTACATCATGTTCGTCGAGATCCTGCCCAACGTGATGGCGCCGATCACCGTGGAGTTCACCGTCCGCCTCGGCTACGCCATCTTCGCCGTGGCCACGCTGTCGTTCCTGGGCTTCGGGATCCAGCCGCCGTCGCCTGACTGGGGCCTGGAGATCGCCCAGAACTACGGCCAGGTGACGGCCGGGTACTGGTGGGAGGTGCTGTTCGATGCTCTGGCGATCGCCTCGCTGGTCGTGGCGGTCAACCTGATCTCCGACTCCGTCGAGGGAGCGCTGGAGCGGTGAGCGCGGCGCTGAGCCTCGAGGGTGTCGACGTCGTCTATCGCGTCCGCGGCCACGACCGTCGGGTGCTGCGCGATGTCGCCTTCGAGATCGAGGCCGGCGAGTCCTATGGGCTGGTGGGCGAATCGGGGTGCGGCAAGTCGACGGTCGCCCTGGCGGTCGTGCGCTACCTGGCGCGCAACGGCCGCGTCAGCGCCGGACAGATCGCCGTCGACGGCCGCGACGTGCTCAGCCTGAACCGGTCCGAGCTCCGCGACCTGCGCGCCCACCGCGTCTCGATGGTCTACCAGGAGCCCGGCCGGGCGCTCAACCCATCGATCAAGGTCGGGCGCCAGGTCGCCGAGGTGTACGAGCTGCAGGGCCTCCCCCGTCCCCAGGCGCGCGAGCGCGCGCGCGAGATGCTCGACAAGGTGAGGATCTCCGACCCCGGCGGGGTCATGCAGCGCTACCCGCACCAGCTCTCCGGCGGCATGCTCCAGCGAGCGGTGATCGCGATGGCGCTCGCTGCCGAGCCCTCCCTGCTGATCCTCGACGAACCGACGACCGCGCTCGACGCGACGGTGGAGTCCGAGGTCCTCGATCTGATCAACGCTCTGCGCGAGGAGTTCGGCACCTCGTTGCTGTACATCAGCCACAACCTCGGCGTGATCGCCAAGATGTGTGACCGCGTCGGCGTTCTGTACGCCGGCGAGCTGGTCGAGGAGGCCTCCGCCGATCGGGTGTTCCATGACCCCCGCCACCCATACACGGTGGGCCTCCTGCGCTGCATCCCCCGCCGCGACACGCTGAAGAGCCGTCGGGCACTCGACACAATCCCCGGTTCCCTGCCCGAGCCCGGAGCCGAGGTTACCGGGTGCATCTTCGCCGATCGCTGCGGCCTGGTGGAGGATCGCTGCCGCCAGGAGGCGCCCCCGCTGTACGACGCCGGCCCGGTCCACCGCTCGCGCTGTCACTTCCAGGAGCGAGCTGACACCCTGCCGCGCGTCGCGGCCGCCGAGGTCGAGCGGCCGGCTGACCAGTCTGAGAACGGCAATCCGATCCTGCACGCCGGCGGCGTGTCCAAGACGTTCGAGCTGGCCGGCCAGACGATTCGTGCCCTCGTCGACGTCGATGTCGATCTGAGTTCCGGCGAGACGCTCGGATTGGTCGGCGAATCGGGCAGCGGGAAGACCACGCTGGCGCGGGTGCTGTTGGGGCTGACCGCGCCCGACGACGGGGCCGCAATCACGCTGGCTGATCAGCCGCTCGGCGCTGACTGGCGGCGGCGCTCCCACGAGCAGCAGAAGTACCTGCAGATCGTCTTCCAGAACCCCGATTCGGCGCTCAATCGGCGCCATTCGGTCAGGCGGCTGATCTCGCGCGCGCTGTCGCGGCTGGGTGGCTACAGCGGCGACGCGCTGGCCGAGCGGCTGAAGGCCCTGGTGGCCGAGGTGCGGCTGTCCGAGCGGCATCTGCCCATGCGGCCCGCGCAGCTGTCGGGCGGCCTCAAGCAGCGGGTGGCCATCGCCAGAGCCTTCGCCGGGGACCCCCACATCGTGGTCTGCGACGAGCCGACCTCGGCGCTCGACGTCTCCGTGCAGGCCGCGATCCTCAATCTGCTCACAGATCTGCAGAGGCGCGAGGGGGTCTCCTACTTGTTCATCAGCCACGATCTCGGCGTCGTCCGCTATCTGTCAGACCGGATCGCTGTCATGTACCTCGGCCGGATCATGGAGCTCGGTCCTGCCGAGCACGTGTTCGAGGGGCCGCACCATCCGTATACCGAGGCGCTGCTGTCGGCGGTGCCCACGCTCGAGGACGGCGGGCGCGAGCGGATCCCGCTCACGGGCGAGATTCCCAGTGCCGCCAATCCCCCCACAGGCTGCGTGTTCCACACCCGCTGCCACCGCAAGCTCGGGGAGATCTGCGAGACGACCGAGCCGCCGCTGGCCGAGGCCGAGCCGGGACACGCGATCCGCTGTCATATCCCCATCGACCAGCTTCGCAGACTCCAGACGGGCGAAGTCGACCTCGCCGCCACGCATGAGTGAGGGCGACGCCAGCCCCGCGCCGATTGAGATGCAGGCCGCCGTCCTGCGTGGGCCGGGAGAGCCGGTTCGTATCGAGACCGTGCTGCTTGATCCACCCCGTCGCGACGAGGTCCTGGTTCGCGTCGGCGCCGCCGGCGTGTGCCACTCGGATCTTCATCTCGCCGACGGGCGGCTGGGGGCCGGTCGCTGGCCGATGGTCCTCGGCCACGAGGGAGCCGGTGTGGTCGTGGCAGTCGGCGCTGGCGTGAACGCGCCGGTGCCCGGCGACCGGGTGGTGTTCAGCCTTCCCGCCTGCGGGTCGTGCCGTCCGTGCCGCTCGGGCCAGCGCACCCTGTGCGAGACGGCCGCGACCTGCGGCGTCGGCGGCAACCTGCTCGACGGGACCTCACGGCTGCGGACCGCTGACGGAACGACGCTCCAGCACGGGCTGATGATCGCCTGCTTCGCGGAGTTTGCCGTGGTCCCCGCCGCCGGCGCGGTCAAGCTCCCGGGCGAGGTTCCGCTCTGGCAGGCAGCGCTGCTGGGCTGCGGCGTGATGACGGGCATCGGGGCCGTCAAGCGTGCCCGCGTCCAGGTCGGCACCCGCGCCTGCGTGATCGGCTGCGGCGGCGTCGGACTGCAGGTGATCACCGGGCTGCGCCTGGCCGGCGCCGGCCAGATCATCGCCGTCGATCGCCATCCGGAGAAGCTCGATCGCGCCCGTCGCCGGGGCGCGACCCACGCCGTCGACGCGAACGGGGCTGCGGAACTGGTCCAGACCGTGCTCGACCTCAGCGGCGGCGGCGTCGAGCACGCGTTCGAGGTCGTGGGGTCGGCGGCGACGATCCGCGTGGCCTGGGATGTGCTGCGTCCGGGCGGCACGGCCACGGTCGTCGGTCTGGCCCCCCGCGGAGTCGAGGTCTCCCTCCCGGCGATCGAGTTCCTCAACGAGAAGACGATCACCGGCTGCTACTACGGCTCGGCCGACCCCCACACGGCGATCGGTGAGCTGGTCGCGCTTCTGCGCGACGGCCACCTGGACCTTGGGGATGTCGTGTCGCACATCGTCTCGCTCGATGACGTCGAGGCGGCACTCGATCGTCTGCGGCGGGAGGAGGGCGCGCGGTCAATCGTCGTCATCGACGAGGGCTTGGCCGGTGCGGGTGTCCGTCGCGGGGCGCTGGCCGGGAGCGCGGCGTGAGCCGTCGTGACCTCGACGGCGCGGTCGGCGAGGGCTACGGAGGCCCGCCGGGCGCCAACGGCAGCCACGTCAACGTGGTGCTCGCTCGTCGCGGGAGCGCGACCGCGGCGGTGCTGCTCGGGACGTTCACCTCGCCCGCCCCCGGACACACGCCGATCCTGGTCGTGGTCGGCGAGGATCAGCCGAGCTACGAGCCCGTGTGGCCGCCGACGATCATGATCAACAAGGCGACGGCCACCGACGAGCGCCACCAGACGATTACCTGGGGAGCGGCCCAGCTGGGGATCGCCCAGGGAGTGCTCGACTCCGTGAGCGAAGGGCTGCTCGAAGCCACCGACGAGATGCTCGTTCTGGTCTGCGTGTGGATTGATCCCGCGGCGACCGAGGAGGCGACCGTACGCGCCGCCAGCCGCGAGGCGACCCGCAAGGCCATTGGCGTGGCCGTCCAGGGGCGCGATCCGGTTGCCGCACAGGCGCTCGTCGACCGCCGCGACGAGTTGACGAGTCCGTTCTACAGCGGAGGCTGAGGGTGCGGATCACCGCCATCCGTAGGCAGCGGCTGCGCCTTCCGTTGGATCCGCCCCTCCTGGCCGCGTGGGATCCCACGCCGCGCCGAGCCTTCGACGCCACGATCGTGCGCGTGCAGACCGACTCCGGACTGGTGGGAATCGCCAGCGGGGACACGCTGGCCGGGTTCGAGAGCTACGAGCACCTGCTGATCGGCGAGGATCCACTCGCGCTGGCGCGCCACTCGCGCATGCTCGAGACGATCTCGTTCCACGCCGGGCGCTGCTGGCCCGTTGAGGCGGCGCTGTGGGACCTCGCCGGCAAGATCCTCGGGCAACCCGTGGCGCGGTTGCTCGGGGGCGCGCGTGACCGGCTCCCCGCCTACGCCTCGTGGGGCGAGTTACGGGAGCCGGGGCAGCGGGCCGAGGACGCTCACGCGCTTCTCGAGCGGGGCTTCCGCGCCGTCAAGGTGAGGATCGCTCCCGGTCGGGTCCCCGAGGGCCTGGCCGTCATCGCCGCCGTCCGCGGGGCGGTCGGCGAGCGCCTGGCGATCATGGTGGACCTCAACCAGGGGTGGCGGATGCCGGGCGACAGCGCGCGCGGCCTGGATCCCGCCGGCGCCCGCGACATCGTGCAGCGGCTGCGCGAGCACGCCGTGCTGTGGGTCGAAGAACCGTTGCCCGGGCACGATCTGAGCGGGATGCGAACCCTTCGCGAGACCACCGGCGTGCGCATCGCGGGTGGGGAGATGGCGGCCACGTTCGATGAGCTGCGCCTGGCCCTCGAGGCCGATGCCCTCGACGTCTACCAGCCCGATGTGGTCCTGGCGCTGGGGATCTCCGGCGCTCGCACGCTGGCCGAGCTGGCGTTCCGGCGTAATCGCTGGTTCACACCGCACACGTGGACCAACGGCATCGGGCTGCTGGCCAACCTCCAGGTGTGCGCCGGCGTCGGCGGCGGTCCCTTCCTGGAGTTCCCGCATGACCCGCCGGGGTGGACGACCGAGCGGCGCGACTTCATGCTCGCCGAGCCGGTGGCGATCGACGCTGAGGGGATGGTGCGAGTCCCCGAGGCGCCGGGACTCGGAGCGGTGCTCGACGAGGAGTCAGTCGCCTTCCATGAAATCGGCGCGGCGGCGGCCAGGGCATGACGCGGATCGGCTTCATCGGGCTGGGCAACATGGGCGGTCCGATGTGTGGGCACCTGCTGGCGGCCGGCCACGAGGTGACCGCGTTCGACCTAGATGCCGACGCCCTCGAGCGGGTGCGCGCACAGGGTGCCCGTGCGGCCGCCTCGGCCGCCGATTGCGCCACCGCGGTCGAGGTGCTCATCACGATGCTCCCCGCCCCGCCACAGGTGGAGCAGGTGCTGCTCGGCGACCGTGGGGCTATCCGCGGCCTCCGGCCCGGAGCCGTGGCGATAGACATGAGCTCGAGCTCACGCGCGGTCGGCCGGCGGGTGCTCGAGGCGGCTGTGAAACGGGGCGTTGATGTGCTCGACGCGCCCGTGGCCGGCCAGACGATCGGGGCCAGGGCGGGAACCCTGGCCATCTACGTGGGCGGCGATGCCATGGTGCTCGAGCGCGTTCGCCCCCTGCTCGAGGTCATGGGCGACCCACACCGCGTGTTCCACGTCGGTTCCCACGGCGCCGGCTATACGGTGAAGCTCCTGCTGAACCTCTCGTGGTTCATCCAGTCCGTCGCGGCCGGCGAAATCCTCACCGTCGGTGTGCGCGCGGGGGTCGAGCTCGACAAGCTGCATGAAGCCCTGGTCGGATCTCCGGCCAACTCGAACTTCCTCGAGCGCGACCTGCGGATGGTGCTCGATCATGGTGATTACGACGACGGTTTCCCGATGCGGATGGTGACCAAGGATCTGCGGCTGGCCGTCGACCTCGCGCGCGACGTCGGGGTGCCGGTCGAGTTGACCGCGCTCGTTGAGCAGGTCCACCACCGCGCCCAGGTCCGCTACGGCGATGACGCCGGTGAGATCAGCGCGGTGCGACTCTACGAGGACCTGGCCGGGGTCAGCCTCCGGATGTCGGGCCGGCCGCGGTGATCACGCTCGACGGCCGATCGCTCCTGACCAGGTGGCGGCCGTCGCACGTCGAGGCGAGCGCGTGGCCCTCGCCGAGGAGGCGAGAGACCGCAACGCGCAGGCCCGACGGGCGATCGCTGAGCACCTGCGCCACCAGCGCCGGCTCTATGGCGCCAGCACCGGCGTAGGCGCGTTTCGCGATCGCCCGATCGCCGAGGAGGATCGCGAGCAGTACCAGTGGAATCTGCTCCGTAGCCATGCCGTCACCGCGGGTCGCCCGATGGCCGGCGAGCTGGTCCGGGCCGGCATGGTTGTGCGCGCCAATCAGCTGGGCGCCGGCGGCGCCGGCGTCCTACCCGAGCTCGTCGATGGGCTCATCAGCGCGCTGAATCAGGGCATCGTCCCGCTAACGCGCGAGCTGAGCTCGATCGGCACCGGCGACCTGCCTGCCATGGCCGAGATCGCGCTGGCGATTCTGGGCGAGGGAAAGTCATGGCGCGAGGAGGAGCTGGTCGATGCGCCGGTACTCGTTTCGGGAGTACGGCTTGGGCTGCGCGACGCCCTCGGGTTCATGAGCTCGAACGCCATCACGGTGGGCCATGCCTCGTTATTGAGCGTCGATGTGCGCATCCTTCAGGATGCCTGGCTGGCCGTGGCTGCGCTGTCATTCGAGGCCTTCGACGCTGATCTCGTCGTGCTCGACGAGCGCGTCCAAACCGCGGCCGGCGGTCCCGGTCAGGTGGCCGTGGCGCGACGCATGCGTGACCTACTCGCCGGCGCGCCGCTCGCGCACGACGATCCGGCCGGACCCGTCCAGCACCCGTACCCGTTTCGCGTCCTGCCGCAGGTCGACGGGGTCACCGAGGAGGCGCTCACGGCGCTCGACGACGTGGTGATCCGGGCGCTGAATGCACGCGCCGAGAACGCGCTCATCGACGATGGCCTCGTCCTTCCCAACGGCAATTTCCACGCCGCCGAACTCGCCGCGGCGCTCGACCGAGCCCGGGCCGCCCTGGCCCAGTCCGCCTCGCTTATCGCCGCCCGAATCAGCTCGATGATGGACCCTCGCATGACCGGTCTGCCCCCGTTCCTCACGCGAGCGCCGGGTCTCGAGTCGGGGGTGATGATGCTCGAGTACACCGCCCAGGCCGCGGCCGCCGAGGTGCGCTCGCTGGCCCTCAACGTCGCCGTCCAGAACGTCGGCGCATCGCTGGGCGTCGAGTCGCACTCGAGCCTGGCGGCGACGTCGGTCAGGCTCACGACCTGGTGCCTGGAAGCGATGCGCCTGCTGATCGCCACCGAACTGGTCGTCACGCTGCGGGCGCTCCGAGCGGCCGGACGGACGCCGGGCGGCGCCGGCACCCGGCGACTGTTTGCCCTCTGCAGCCGGACCCTGCCGACGGGCCTGGAGGAGCGGCCGTTCGGCCTGGAGATCGAGGCCGCCGCCGATCTGGTGCGCCGCTGGGCCGCCGAGAGTGCGGAGGTCGCCGACGGGACCGCGTAGCGTCCGGAAGCAAACGGTACAGGCGTACCACACTCTGGTACGTTTGTACCAATATGGCGGCGACGACTGACAAGGGGCGTCGATCGCGCGGGGCGAGCAGGAGTGCGCGGGCGGCCAAGGCCGGCGGGGTCTCGAGTCGTGTCCGGGGCGCCGCGCGTCGCGAGGCCCTGCTGGAGGCTGTGTTGCGCATCGTTGCCGAGATCGGCCCCGACGCGGTGACCCACCGCCGGGTCGCCGAAGAGGCGAACCTCCCGCTGGCCTCGACGACGTACTACTTCGAATCCAAGGAGCACCTTCTCACTGCGGCCCTCGATCTGGCCGCCGACCGCGACACGCACCGACTGCTGGCCGCCACATCCTCGATCCTCGGCGAGGAGAGCGTGTCGGCCGCCGCCGCGCTCGAGGCAGCCGTGGCGGTCATCGCCGACCCGCTCGACGAGGGCTTTGAGCAGGGCCGCGGCTCGCTGATCGCCACCTATCGGCTCCTGCTCGAGGGCGCCCGCCGGCCGGCCATGCAGGCAATCGCCGCCCGCTGGAACGAGGTCTACCTGCTCGCTCTCGGGCAGTTGCTCGAGCGTGCGGGATCGGAGCATCCTCGCGCGGATGCCGAGCTGTTGCTGTGCGCCGTCGACGGCCTGATCGTCGAGGAACTGGCCTCGGGTGCGTCCAACGACCCGCGGCCGCGCCTGCGGCGACTCGTCCACGCGCTGGTGGACCGCCGGTGAGCATCCTCGGCTTCAAGCCGCCCGGCGCCAGCGGGTCCGCCGACTCGGCTCCCGAGCGCCCGATCGTCCTCCTGGTGGGAATTCTGTTCATGTTCGAGGCTTCGCTGTACTCGGCCGTGACGCCGGTGCTGCCGCATTACGCCCATGTCCTGCACGTGTCCAAGCCGGCGGTCGGCGTGCTGGCCGGGTCCTACTCGGCCGGCCTGATCCCGGGCGCCTTTCTGGGGGGATGGCTGGCCTATCGCGTCGGCGTTCGCCGCACAACGATGTACGGACTGCTGGTCTTCGCCGTCGCCGTGGCCGCGTTCGGCTTCGGCACCGACATCGTCAGTCTCGATGTCCTGCGTCTGATTCAGGGCGTGGCCGTCGGTGCGATCTGGGGCGGAGCGCTGACCTGGGTCATTGCCGTCGCGCCCCGCGAACGCCGCGGCCAGGTGATCGGCGCGGTCATCGGGTCGGCGATCTTCGGCACGCTCATCGGTCCGGTGCTCGGCACGCTGGCCGTCACCGTGGGCACGAGGCTCGTCTTCTCGCTGGTCGGCGCGGTGGCGCTTGGCCTCGCCGCCTGGACCTACCAACACGCCGAGCCGCCCCATCGGGAGCTCGGTCCACGTCCGCCGGTGCGGGAGATATTCGCCAACCGACGCCTGCTCCTCGGGTTCTGGCTCATCGTCCTCGACGCGATCACGATCGGCGCGCTCAGCACGCTACTCCCGCTGCGCCTGGCCCACTTCGGCGCCTCCAGCGTCCTGATCGGCGGAGCCTTCGTCGTGGCCTCGCTGTTCAGCTGGCTCGTGGCCAATCCGGTTGGACGCGTGGTCGACCGCCGGGGGCCCGGGCTGCCGCTGGTCAGCGGCGAGATCATGCTCGCGGGAGCGCTGGTCCTGTTGCCGCTGCCCCAGTCGGCGCTGCTGCTGGGCATCCTCACCGCCATCGTGCTCGGGCCTCCCACGACCTCGGTGTCGATTCCGGGCATGGCGATCCTCACCGACGCGGTCGAGCACGCCGGCATTGCGGTGGCGATCGGGTCGATGATGGTCAATCTGGCCTGGGCGCTGGGCGAGACCTTCGGCGCGCCGGCGGCCGCCAACCTCTCGCAGGCAACCAGCGACGCCGTGCCCCTGTTGCTGCTGGCGGCGCTGAACCTGCTGACGATGGTGGCCGTGATGCGCGTCCAGGGGCGCGCTCGGATCGCCGAGAGCGTTCCCGAGTCCCATGGTGTCGAGGCCGACACGAGGACCGAGGCGGTCGACGCGCCGGGCCGCCGGCGCGAGCAGATGTACATCTGAGCGTTAGATCGCACTCTTGATGCGCGGGTCGATCGGGGACGACTTCAACGTTGTTCCGGTAATCGGCACAACGTTGGAATCAACGTGATGCCGGGGGCGTTGAGCGCCCGCAGCCGAGCTAGACGCAACGGCCGACAGGCACACCCTTGCCGATTAACTGACGCGTCAGTTAAAGTCGGCGAGACGATGGACACCGGCCTGAGCACCCCGCCACGCGGGCGCACGGCGGCCAGGCTCCGCCGCCCCGCGCGCCCCGACGAGATCCTCGCCGCCGCCTGCCGGGCCATCGTCGAACGTGGTTACGCCGAAACCCGGGTCGGGGACATCGCTGCCGCCGCCGGCACCTCGACCGGAACCATTCATTACTACTACTCCTCCAAGCAGGAGGTGCTCGAGTCCGCTCTGCGGTGGGCGACCGAGTCGCTGTTCGCCCGCATCGAGGCGGCTGGGGAGTCGAGCGCGCTCGAACGCCTCGCCCGCCTGCTCGTGGCATCGATCCCCTTCCCCGATCGCGACGACTGGGTGCTGTGGGTGGAGATGTGGATGCTGGTGCTGCGCGCGCCCGAGCGGATGGCGGCACTGGAGGATCTGTCGTTGCGCTGGCGCGGCTTCTTCTTCGACATCGTCGCCGACGGGGTCACCGGCGGCGAGTTCCTGCCGGCCGCGCCGGCCGACGTCGTGGCCGAGCGACTGATCGCACTGGTCGACGGTCTCGGGTTCGAGACTGTCGTCGGCTACCGCTGGAGCACGCCGGCGCGGATGCGCTCGCTGCTGGTGGCGTTCGCGGCCGAGCAGGTCGGGGTGGAGCCGGACCGGCTGGAAGCTGCTCTGGAGCGCCGGTGACGGCGACACCGGAAACCACCCGGCGGATCGGCGGCCATCTGGTCGCCGAGAGCCTCACCGCACTGGGCGCACAGGTCGCCTTCGGTGTTCCCGGGATCCACTCGCTGGCCATCTGGGAGGCCCTGCGGACCAGTGCGCTGCCGGTCTACGGCGCGCGCACCGAGTTGTGCGCGGGGTTTGCCGCCGACGGCTACGCGCGCTCCTCGGGCCGGCCGGCGCCGCTGCTGCTCTCGACGGGACCGGGCGCCCTGAACTCCCTCACCGCGCTGATGGAGGCGGCCAGCGCGCACGTTCCCGTGCTGGCGATCTCGAGCCAGATTCCCAGCGCGATGGTCGGGCGCGGTCGCGGCTTCCTGCACGAGCTCACCGACCAGATGGCCTCATTCGAGCCGCTGGTCAAATACGCCGTCCGGGCGGAGAGCGCGGACGCGATCCCGGGGCTGCTGGCCCAGGCCTGGCGCGTGGCCCGCACTCCACCGAGCGGGCCCGCCTACGTGGAGATTCCCGTCGACCTCCTCACCGCACCGGTGACCGGCACGCCGGTTTCCGCGCTCGACGGATCGCCGGTCGTCCGCGCTGCCGAGCCCGACGCGGTGCGCTGTGCCGCGGCGCTGATCGAAGCCGCCGAGCGTCCGGTCATCTGGGCCGGCGGGGGTGTGCTCCGCTCGCGCGCGCAGACCGAACTGCAAGCGCTGGCCGAGCGGCTCGACGCGCCGGTGGCGACCACCTACATGGGCAAGGGCGCACTGCCCGACGACCATCCGCTGGCCGCCGGCTGCGGATGCGATGAGGCAGCCTTCCAGGAGCTTCTCGCCGAGGCCGACGTGGTGTTGTGCGTGGGCACCGAGCTCGGCGCTGAGACGACGGGTCAATATGCCCTGTGCTTCGGCGGGCAGGTGATTCACATCGATGCCGCGCCGGCCCGCGCCGGCGCCACATATCCCGCTCTGCCCCTCGTCGGTGACGCGCGGCTGACCCTGCAGGCGCTCCTCGTCGACGTCGCGTCCCGTCCGGCCGGAGACGCCAGCGACCGGGTGCGCGCAGTCAGGCAGCGGATCCGGGCCGGTCTCCAGGCCCAGGAGCGCGACACCGAGCTCGGGTTGCTGGCCAGCATCGAGGCGGCGCTGGGCCCCGATGCGATCGGCACCTGGGACATGACGATCCTCGGCTACTGGGCCGCGCCACACCTGGCCATGCGGGCCGGTCAGCAGTTCCTCTACCCGCTCGGCTCGGGAACCCTGGGCTACGCCTGGCCCGCTGCGCTCGGCGCGAGCATCGCGCACCCCGACCGCGATGTGCTCGCCGTGGTCGGCGACGGCGGTTTCCAGTACGCGCTGGCCGAGCTCGGCACCGCCGCCCAGCACAAGCTCGGAGCCAAGCTGCTGATCATCGATGACGGCGGCTACGGCATCCTCCGCGAGTACCAGCGCGACGCGTTCGCACAGACCACCGCCGTCGAGTTGCCCGGCACGGATCTGGCCGCGGTCGTCTCGGGCTTCGGCGTCCCCGTCCGCACCGCCGCACCGCACGAGTTGGCCGATGGGCTCAGCTGGGCACAGGGACAGGACGGGCCCGCCGTCGTCCTGGTGCGCACACAGATCGCCGCTGCCCGTCCGACACCGTGAGCTCCACCTCCTTCGACAGCCTCGTCCGCCGCTCGGTGCTCGGAGTTGGTCCGTACGTGCCCGGGATCAGCGCGGCCGAGATCAAGGCCCGGGTTGGCCGCGACGACGTGATCCGCCTCAACTGGAACGAGAACCTGTTCGGCCCGCTGCCGGGCGTGCTTGACGACGTTGCCGCCGAGCTCCCGTCCGTGTGGGCCTACCCCGAGGAGGCATACGACGAGCTGCGTCAGGCCGTGGCGGCCTGGGCCGGCGCCGACCCCGGTCAGGTCGTTCCCGGCCACGGGATTCAGGGGCTGACCCTCGGCCTGGTCAGCGCGTTCATCGACGTCGGCGACCGCGTGATCATTCCTCGTCCGACCTACGCGCTCTACGCGCAGGCCTGCGCGGTCGCCGGCGCCGAGGTCGTGCGCGTCGACAACGCCCCGTCGCTCGCCCTCGACCTGCCGGCGATCGCGGCGGCTGCGAGAGAGCATCACGCCAAGCTGGCCTGGGTGTGCGACCCCAATAACCCGACCGGGTTGCGGCTCGAGCAGGCGGAGTGGGATGCCTTCCTCGACGCGCTGCCACCGGGGTGCATCGCGATCGCCGACGAGGCGTATCGCGATTACATCGACCCCGAGCAGCGGGTCGACCGTCTGGCCGACATCCGCGCCGGCCGGCCGGTGATCGTCCTGCGGACGTTCTCCAAGGTCTTCGGCCTGGCTGGGCTGCGGCTCGGGTACATGATCGTCGACGCTTCCCTGGCGCCGCTGATCGACTCCGTGCTCGAGCCGTTCAACGTCAATCGTGCGGCGCTGTCGGCCGGACTGGCCAGCCTGCGCCGGACCGTGCTGCTGCCCGCGCGTCGCGAGCAGGTCAGACGAGCTCGCGCTCGGCTGGCCGCGGCGCTGGAGCACAGCCAGGTCCGCGCGCTGCCCTCGGACGCCAACTTCGTCCTGCTCGAGCTCGGCGACGACGACCTCCGCGTCGGCGACGCGCTGGCCCGCGAGGGGATGCTCGTGCGTCCCGGCTCGGAGTTCGGGCTGGCCGGCTTCGCCCGCGTGACCACCGGCGAGGAGGCGCTCATGGAAACCGTCGGCACGCGTATCGCCGCGATCGTCGGGCGCGGGCGGTCGGCGTGAGCAGGGTCGTCCTGCTCGACCCAGCCGGCGAGGTTTCGACCGTCGAGCTGGCGCTGGTCGAGCATCCCGAGCTGCGCGTGGAGCGCGCCGACGTCCTGCCGTCGGGCCCCGACGTGGTCGCCGTCCTGGTGCCACCCGAGATCCCGGTCGGTCGGGCGGAGCTCGAGCGGTTGCCCAATCTGCGGATCGCGGCGACAACCTCCACCGGCTTTGACCACCTCGATCTGGACGCGATCGCCGCCGCCGGCGCGTGGGCCACCCACTGTCCGGGCTACTGCGACGAGGAGGTGGCCGACCACGCGATCGCCTTCGCGCTCGCGCTGCTGCGGGGGCTGGTCGAGCTGAACCGCACCGCGCGCGAGGGCGTGTGGGACCAGACCCCCGCGCCACCGCGGCGTATCGCCGGCAGCGTGTTGGGGATCGTCGGCCTCGGGCGAATCGGGCGCGAGGTGGCACGCCGCGCTGCCGCTCTGGGTATGGAGGTGGTGGCCACCGACCCGCTCGTCCACGACGGCGGCCGGACCGAGTTGGTGACGCTCGACGAACTGCTCGAGCGCGCCGAGGTGATCACCCTGCATGCGCTGCTCACGCCCGCCACCAGGGCGATGATCGGGGCCCGGGAATTCGAGCGCATGCGTCCCGGCGCCTACCTGATCAACTGTGCCCGAGCCGCGCTGGTCGACCACCAGGCGCTTGGCCAAGCCATGCGAAGTGGCCGCCTTGGCGGCTGCGCGCTCGACGTGCTCCCGCGCGAGCCGCCATCCGGGGACGAGCCGGCGTTCGGCTGGCCGCGGACGGTCATCACGCCCCATTCGGCCTGGTACTCGACGGCCTCGGCCACCGCCCCCTACCGGATGGCGGCCGAGGCCGTGGCCGCGGTGCTGGAAGGTCGCGACCCGCACGGCCTGCTCGCGCGCCCAGCCGCCTGACCGATCTACGGAGCGCGGTGCAGCAACGTCGCCAGCCGCGGCTGACTCGCCCCGGGCCCGTTGATCTCGAGCCAGCTCACGGTGTTGCCGTGGGCCAGCACGGCCAGGTAGGTCGGGTTGGCCAGGTGGCACTGGCACTCCTGGCCGATGGCCAGGAACCCGCGGCGGCCGTCCTGCTCAAACTCGCGCAGCTTGGGGAGTGAGCCCAGGTAGGTGGATAGATGGGAGCGCATGAAGGCGACGTACGCCGCCGCCCCGGAGGCATGGCCGAAGCGCAGCGTGCGCGAGTCGACCACCTGCAGCCGCCGCGACTCGCCCTGGAAGTAGCGATCCGAGCCGGACTCGTAGCCCCATGCCCGCAGACTTGCTGCCAGGTCCGGTGCCTGCGCCTCGCGCGTCAGCAGCGTGGCCGTCAGGGGTCTGAGCGTGCTCGGGAGGTAGGGAACGGCCCGGGCCGGCAACGTCGACGGTGCAGCCTCGCTCGCCGGCGCCACCGTCGAGTGCGTCGAACTCGAGCCACATCCGTACAGCAGCATTACTGCGATGGTGGCCAGACCAGCGAGCCGTCGGCTCATCCCGCCGTCACGGGGGGCGCCTCGGGGAGCGCCTCGAGTCGCCGCTCGGCGGCGCGCCGCGCCACCTCGGCGACCATCACGATGAGCAGCGAGACGACGATCACCATCGAGCCGATGGCGATCACCTCGGGCAACAGGGCCGGTGTACGGCTGCTCGAGTAGAGCACGACCGGGTAGGTAGGCGAGCCCGGCGGCGCCAGGAACGAGGCGATCGCGAACTCGTCGAAGCTGATCGTGAACGCGATCAGGAAGCTCGACAGCAAGCGATGGCAGCAGCAGCGGCAGGGTGACGTAGAAGAAGGCCTTGAACTCGGACGCGCCCAGGTCGCACGCAGCCTCGACGATCGACTCGTCCAAGGTGCGCAGTCGCGGCAGGATCACCAGCACGCTGTAGGGGAGTGAGATCACCACGTGGCCGGCCAGCACGGCCGCCAGGCTGGTGGCGATCCCCAGCTCGTGCAGCAGCACGACCATTCCCACGGCGAGCACGATGTAGGGAACGACGAGCGGGATCAGGATCAGCACCACGATCAGCCGCCGCAGGCGCAGCCGGCGCCGGGCCAGGGTGATGGCCGCCATCGTGCCGAGAATCGTGGCGGCGACGCCGTTGATCGCGGCGATCAACAGGCTCCGCACCAGCGCCGCGGTGAGCGTGGTGTCCGCGAACGCCGCGCTGAACCATTTCGTCGAGAAGCTCTTGATCGGCAGCGTCGGGATCGTCCCGCTGTTGAAGGCGAAGATCATCAGGACGACCAGCGGCGCATACAGGAACACCAGGAGCAGGCCGAAGTACGTGGACAGCAGCGTGCGGCCGGCGCGGCCGATCGGCCTCACGGCGTACACCTCCCGCGCGCGCGACTCACGCTGTCTCCGGTTCGCTCAGGTCGGCCCCGACGAAGCGGCCGAAGATGGCGAGGAGGATCAGCACGACGACGACCAGGGTCAGAGCGAGGACGGCGCCGTAGTTCCAGTCCGGCGTGTCCGAGAAGAAGGCCTGGATCGAGTTGCCGAACAGCTGACTCGATGGCCCGCCGACGAGCAATGGCGCGATGAACTCGCCCGTGGTGGGGATCAGCACGAACACGAACCCCGCGGCGACTCCCGGGAGGCTCAACGGCAGTGTCACCCGCAGGAACGTGGTGAAGCGCCCGGCGCCGAGGTCGTAGGCGGCGTCGAGCACGCTCCGATCCACGTTGTCGAGCACCACGAAGATGGGCAGGGCGACGAACGGCACCCAGGCGTAGAACAGGACCAGGGCCACCGAGAACTTGGAATAGATCAGCCAGCTGATGGCGTGTCCGTTGGCGCGCAGGCCCAGTTGCCACAGGGCGCTGTTGATCACGCCGTTGTTGTTGAGGATCACCTGCCAGGCGATCACGCGCAGCAGGTAGCTCGTGAAGAACGGCGCCAGCACCGCCAGCAGCACCGTGTACCGGTGGCGGCCGGCCACGAAGGCGAGGAAGTAGGCCAGCGGGTACGCGCCGAGCGTCGCCACCGCCGAGACGAACAACGTCACCGCCATGGAGGTGAAGAAGCGGCTGCGGAACGGGTTCCCGGGGCCGGTCAGGAAGTCCTTCCAGTCCGCTGTCGAGAACGACGCATGCGTGCCGACGACGTTGGTCAGCATCCCGAAGCTGTACAGACCGATCAGCACGATCGGCACGATCAGGACGATCACCACGTACAGCGACGGTGACGCCGCCACCAGCATGCGCGCGAACGCCCGCGAGCTGAACCATTGCCGGCGGCGGCGCACGGGCCCGACGGCTTGAGTGGTGTCGGCAGCGCTCAGGCGGCCTGCACCTCCTGCCACGCCAGCTCGTACCTGGGGCGCTGTGGCTGCCAGCTCTGCAGGTGGACATCGGAGGCCTCGATGGCGGTCGGGTTACCGATGTTGAGCTGCTTGGCCAGCTTCTGGTCCTGGATCTCCGACGGCTTGATCGTCCGGTCCGACGTGCCGTAGTAGAAGAGGTTGGTCATCTGCACGCACGCGTGGTGGTTGATGAACGACTCCACGTACTTATGCGCGTGGAAGAAGTTCTTCGTCTGGCTGCCGAGCACGAAGCCGCAGAACCAGCTCAGCTTGCCCTGGCTTGGGTTCAGATAGGCGACCTGGAGGCCGGCCTTGGACATCGACACATAGGCGTCCTGCCACGAGTACGTGATCCAGATGTCGCCGGCCTTGAACGACGGCTGCATCTGCCCATACTCGCTCGACCAGTAGAACTTGTTCAGCGGCTTTTGGTCGATCAGCGTGTTCTTGGCCGCCTGAATCTGGCTGTCGGACATCGTGTCCATGTTGTGGTAGCCGAGCTTGAGGGCCGCCACCTCCATGTTCGATCCCGAGCCGTTCCAGAGCGAGATCTTGTCCTTGTACTTGGGGTTCCAGGCCAGCTCCCATCCGGTGGCGTCGGCTGGGGCGATCTTGTCGGAGCGATACAGCAGGCTGGCGTACCCCCAATCCCACGGGATCAGGTACTGCTGCCCGTTGATCTTGCCCTTGTCAACCAGGAACGGGTTGAGGTTCTTGAAGCTGGGGAGCAGGCTCGTGTCCCACGGCTGGATCAGGCCCTGCTGGTGGAAGCTGGGCAACATCTCGTTGCAGGGGTGCATGATGTCGAACGGACCGCTGGTCCCGGCCTTGCTCAGTGACTGGTCGTCGTTGACGATGTACGTGTAGACGATCGAGTGCTTGCCGAACGCCTTCGTGTAATCGGTGCCCGCCCACAGGCCCGAGGTCTGAGCCGGAGTCCCGCCCGCCTCGTAGCCGCCCCACTCGAGGATCGAGAGCTTGCCGGGCTCCTTGCTGATCGGCGGCCGCGAGCTCACGGGCGTCGTCTTCTGCGCCGAGCTGCTGCTGCCGCTCGATCCGCACCCGCCGAGCAGCGCCGCGCCGCCAAGGGCGACCCCGGTGGCGAGGAAGTCACGCCGGTTGATGTCCTTCATGTGCCTCTCCTCTGAACGATTTCCTTAGGTGTTGACGAGGTCCTTCAGTCCCGCAGCCGCTGCTCCGTTCCCCTCCGCCGCCGCTCCCGTGTCGGCGAGGACGCGCAGCGCCTCCGCCGGCAGGTGCAACCGCACCGCGTCTCCCGCCACGCGGGCCTGTTCTCCCTCCGAGTTCTGCACCAGCGCCTGGATCTGATCGCCGGCCGGAAGGCGGATGAACACCTGGTCGCTGTTGCCTCGGTACACGACCCGTTCGACGATGCCCGGGATGCAGTTGTCGCCCGCCGGACCGTGGGGCTCGAGTCGCACCCGCTCTGGCCGGATCATCAGCTTCGTGTCCCCACGCGCGGACGTGCTCCCCTGCATCGCGTGCAGCTCGAACTCACCCACCTGGACAACGCAGCGGTTCCCGCTCGCCCCACGGGCGACGCCGCTGATCAGGTTGGAGATGCCGAGGAACGACGCCACGAACGTGGTGTTGGGTTCCTCGTATACGTCCTTGGGCCGGCCCATCTGCTCGATTCGCCCGTCGTGCATCACGGCCAGGCGATCGCTCATCGTCAGGGCTTCCTCCTGGTCGTGGGTCACGTAGATGAAGGTCAGTCCAACCTCCTCCTGGAGAGCCTTGAGTTCGACCTGGAGGTTGCGGCGGATCTGCGCATCGAGGGCCCCGAGCGGCTCGTCGAGGAGCACCACAGCCGGACGCATGACGAGCGCGCGGGCGAGGGCAACGCGTTGCTGCTGGCCGCCCGAGAGCTGCTTGGGCTTGCGCTTCTCGTAGCCGGTCAGCTCCACCTGGGCCAGGGCATCGCTCACCCGCCGGCGGACCTCGTCGGACTTGACCCCGCTGCGCCGCAGGCCGAACGCCACGTTGTCGAACACCTTGAGATGGGGGAACAGCGCGTAGCTCTGGAACACCGTGTTGACGTCGCGCTTGTACGGCGGTCGGTGGGCGACGTCATCGCCGTCGAGCAGGATCGGACCGGCCGTCGGCTCCTCGAAGCCGGCCACCATCCTCAGCGTGGTCGTCTTGCCGCAGCCCGAGGGCCCCAGGAGCGAGAAGAACTCGCCGCCCTCGATGTGAAGGTCGATCGCGTCGACCGCGACAACGGCGCCGAAGTGCTTGGTCCGCCCGACGAGTGTCACCTCACCAGCCACCCGTACCCTGCCTTTCCTCGGCGTGGCGATCGCGTCCCGGTGCGCGGCGGCGCTGGGCCGCCTCGGCGATGAAGCCCGCCGCCTCCTGCTGCGCACGGTCCAGGAACGCGCGACCCTTGGCGGCGGTGGCCACGGTCGCGTCGCCCATCACCCCGGAATCCGTCAGCCCGCTCCAATACGGCATGTAGGACAGCGGCCCGGTCCCCGGCCAATCGCTGTAGACGTTCTCGTTCCATTCGGGGACCTCGCGCACCGCCTTGTCCATCTGCACGAGCGAGGGGTCGATGGCCAGGTACAGCGAGGTCTCGAGCTCGCACGCGTGCGACATCCCACCCAGGCCGCTGTCGCGTTCACGCGACAGGAGCTCGCCTGACTCGGGGGTGGTCAGATACAGCGTCGAGGCCAGACAGACCGCTCCGCGGTGCTCGACATTGGTCAGCCGCGCCGCCATGTCGACGAGGGGCGTTCGAGCCGTGACCGTTGAGCAACAGGATGCGATCGAAGCCGTGACGGCACAGATTGCCGGTGCAGTCGAGCAGCCATATGGTGCGGGGTGTAGCCGTGTACGGCGGTGGGGAACAGCATGGCGCGGCCGTCGACGCCGCGATTGAATCGCTCCACCGCCCCCGAGGCGATGGCTTCGATGAGACGGACGTCGGTATCGATCGGGAGGTGATATCCGTGATCCTCGAGTGTGGCGGTGGGAATCACGACGACGACATCGTCGCGGCGCGCCAGCTCGCGCAGCTCGAGCCAGGTGTGTTCGCCGTAGCTCTGGCGCGGCAGTCCGGTCATCGTCGGGGCTGGCTCGCTCATCCGTGTCCGCCGAAGGCGGCCCTCAGTGGTGCATTGCTGCGCAGGAGCTCGAACGCGTACTCGCCACGGTCGTCGGTCAGGCCATTGGGAATGACCAGGTGGGCCTGGCTGCCCACGGCATCGGCACCGAGCGCCGCGGCGGAGAATTGGGTTGCCGTGGAGAAGAAGAGCACGGTGCCGCGTGGGTCGGTGGCCAGCAGGGCCGCGCCCTCTGCACCCGCCACGCTCGTGCAAACCAGGGTGAGATCTGCGCCCGAGAACCCGCGGCGAGTCAGCTCGCCCGCCACCAGCACCGGGTCGGTGACATCGCCGGCGACCGCATTGACACCCGGCTCGACCGCCCTGGCCCGGGCGAGCGCCTCGGCAGAGACATCGATCGCGCTGACTGTTCCGCTGGGGCCGACCGCGGCGCGCGCGGCGGCCAGGGCCAGCAGTCCGGCCTGGCCCGAGCCGAGCACGAGCACATGTCCTCCGGGCGCGGCCAGCGCGCGGACATGCGAAGCCACCGGATAGACATCGAAGCCATTCAGGGCGACGGTCTCGGTCAGGTCTGACGGCATCCGCGCGCACGGCATCGCCCCGGTGACGATCGCGCGACCGCGGACCGGCACCTGGTGGTCGGCGGGATCGACCGGGCCGACCGCGTCGAGCGACAGCGGTATCGTGACCAGCGAGGCCAGGGGCACGACGGACTCGCCCGGCGCCAGGTCATCGCGCCGCTCGCCGACGTGCGCCACACATCCCAACAGCACTCCGCCGGAGCCGGTCCATGGGTTCTGGAGCTTTCCGCGCTCGTAGACGATCTGGGCGATCGTGCCGGCCATCCGCTGGGGGTCGGCCTGGCAGCGCTCGCGGATGACGCGGAAGCTGGTCGAGTCGACGGCGAGCCTCCGCACGTCGAGCTCGGCCTCATAGTCGTTGGCCGGCGTGGCGGCATCGAGGCGCTGGGCGATGTGGGCGAGTGTGCCGCGGGGCTCGAGCGAGCGATGGACGCCGAGGCGGGTGGCTTCCACGCGGTCGAGTTCGCAGCTCGTCGAGCTCATGCGTTTCCATCCAACGGGCAGCAGGCGGCCGCCTCGAGCAGCGTGCCGACGTCACAGCCGAGCTCGCGCGCAGCGCCCGTCAGGACCATGTTCACGTAGGTCTCGGGTGTGTGGTCGGGGTTCCCCAGTGTCATGTGGACGGCGTAACCGTCGGTCAGCGCACACAAGCGCTGGGCCACCCCGCGGGGGTCATCCACGCGCCATTCGCCCGTGCCGATGCCGTGGCGAATGATGTCTTCGAACGTGCGACGCCAGCGGTCGTGAAAGCGGCGCTGGGCGATGAGGCTGTCTGAGTGGTGGCGGGCATAGACCCACATGTCGATCCACAGGACCCAGTCGCTGGTGCTCGAGCGGGCGACGAGCCAGCCAAGACGGTCGCAGCCCCGCTCCAATCGCGGCAGCTCAGCGTCGACCTGGGCGTAGAAGGCATCGTCGACCTCCGAGATCGCCTCAGCGAACAGCTGATCCTTGCTCCCGAAGTAATAGACGACGTTGGCGGGACTCATTCCGGCACGCTTGGCCACGTCGGAGATGCGGACGCTCCACAGGCCCTTCTCGCGAATCAACTCGGCGGCAGTGGCGAGGATCTGGGGCCGGCGAATGGCGTCCAATCGTCGCCTCGGCCGCGGCTGAAGCTGACTCGTCACCAAGTCGCTTCCGTGATCAAACGGTGAGTCCAAACCACGATTTGAAGTCGGGCTTATACTCCCGCCCGCGATGGAAGTCAACTCCGCGAGTTGTGGCCTCGGCCGCTCCCATCACGTCCGTTTTTCGCCCTGACGCGAACGCCGGCCGGGTGGCCCTGGTCACCGGCGGCGGGACCGGGATCGGACGGGCCGTGGCCCTGGAACTGGCGGCCAGCGGAGCTGGCGTGATCGTCTGTGGACGGCGGGAGGAGTTGCTGCGCGAAACGGCCGACATGATCACGTCCGCCGGCGGTGACTGCCTCCCCGTGCCGACCGACATCCGCCAGCCCGATCAGGTCGAGCGCGTCGTCGAGGCCGGGATCGAGCGCTTCGGCTACATCGATGTCCTGGTCAACAACGCGGGCGGACAGTTCAGCGCGCCGGCGGTGGAGATCAGCGACAACGGCTGGCGCGCGGTCCAGCGCCTCAGTGTCGACGCCCAGTGGACGATCACCCGTACCGTGGCCACGCGATCGATGATCCCCGGTGACGGGGGCCTGATCGTGTTTGTCGGCTTCAGCCCGCTGCGTGGCAGTCCCGGCTTCGCCCACGCGTGGGCGGCGCGGGCCGCGGTGGCCAGCCTTGCCTCGAGCCTGGCGCTCGAGTGGAGCGTCCACGGGATCCGCAGCGTGTGCCTGGCCATGGGTTCGGTTCGCACCGAGGGCCTGGCCAAGTACGGCGAGGAGGAGGTCCAGAGCTGGGAGCGCGCCGTTCCGCTCGGCCGGCTGGCCCAGCCCGCCGAGGTGTCCGGAATGATCGCGTTTCTGGCCAGTGCCGCGGGCGCCTACATAACCGGCACCACGATCGTCGTCGACGGCGGCGTCGACGCCTGGGGCCTGGCCGAGCTTCCGCCGCGATGAGCGCCGATCGCTCGCTGCGCCCGCTGTTTGCGCCCAGTTCGGTGGCCGTTCTCGGCGCGAGCGAGGACCCGCGCAAGTGGGGCCACTGGTTGGCTCGCGGCGCCCTGACCGGTGAGGGCCGCCGGCCCGTCTACCTGATCAACCGCCGTGCCGGCGAGCTGCTGGGGCGACCCGCGTACCGCTCGCTGGCCGAGCTTCCCGGCCCGGCCGAGCTGGTGGTGATTGCCGTGCCGATCGACGCGCTCTCCGACGCCGTGGACGGTGCCCTCGCCGCCGGAGCACGGGCGATCGTTGCCATCAGCGCTGGCAGCAGCGATGGTCCCGAGGCTCGCGCGCTCGAGACCTCGCTCACGGCCCGCGTGCGCGGGGCGGGGGCGGTCATGCTCGGACCGAACTGCCTCGGCGTACTCGACTCGGCCGAGCAGCTCGAGCTCTCGTCCAACCCCCTGCCCGCCGGAGCGGTCGGCCTGATCTCCCAGAGCGGCAATCTGGCGCTCGAGCTGGGTCAGATGGCAGCGGCCGAGGGTCTCGGGTTCTCGCGGTTCGCATCGCTGGGCAACCAGGCTGACCTGACCGCCGCCGATCTCGTGGCCGAGTTCGCCGGCCACGAACAAACTCGGCTGATCATGCTCTACGTCGAGGACTTCCGCGACGGGCGGGCGCTGATGCGTGCCGCCCTGCAGGCGCGCTCGAATGGCAAGGCGGTCCTCGCTCTGGCCGTAAGCGACCATCCGGCCACGGCCCGCGCCGCCCGCTCGCACACCGGTGCCCTGGCCAGCGACGGCGCCGCGATCGATGCTGCCTGCCGGGCGGCGGGTATCGAGCGGGTCGATACTCCACGCGAGATGATCGACGCCGCTCAGGCCCTGCTGCGCTGTCCGCCCGCCCGCGGGCGCAGAGTCGTGGTTCTGTCCGATGGAGGCGGCCACAGCAGCGTCGGCGCTGCCGTCGCCGCGCAGGCGGGCCTCGAGATCCCCGAGCTTCCGGCGGCGCTGGCCGACTCACTCGGCTCCCAGCTCCCGCCGGGTGCCGCCGTTCTCAACCCCATCGATCTCGCCGGTGCAGCCGAGAAGGACACCCACATGTTCCCCCGCGTCGCCGCCGAGGTGATGGCCGCACCCGAGCTCGACGCGCTGCTCCTCACCGGCTACTTCGGCGGCTATGCCGAGTACGGCCCCGAGCTGGAACTCGAGGAGATGCGCGCCGCCGAGGCGATCGGCGAGCTGTCCCGCGTGACAGGCAAGCCGATCGTCGCCCACACGATGTATCCGCGCGGCGCGGCCGCCACCGCCCTGCGCGCGGCCGGGGTCGCCGTGTACGAGGCCGTGGAGCAGGCATGCTTCGCGCTGCGGCAGCTGGTCGAGCACGGTACCTCGCGCACCGGCACGGTGCCGCCGATCCCCGAGCCGGAGCCTCCCGTGGCTGGCGACGGCTACGAGCCGGCGCGAGAGCTGCTCGCCAGTGCCGGGATTCCCTTCGTGGCCCAGCACACCGTGCGCGGTCTCGACGCAGCGCTGGCCGCTGCGACCGAGATCGGCTATCCGGTCGTGCTCAAGGCGCTCGGGCACCTGCACAAGTCGGATGCCGGCGGCGTCGTCGTCGGCATCGCGGATGCGGATTCACTTGCCCGCGCGTACGACGGCATGCACGCGAGGCTGGCGCCGACCGAGTACTCGATCGAGCGTCTGGCGCCCGTCGCCGAGGGAGCGGAACTGCTGATCGGGGCGCGCTGGGATGCCCGTTTCGGTCCGGTTGCCCTCGTCGGCGCCGGCGGTGTGTACACCGAGGTCCTGCGCGACACCGCGGTGGCGCTGGCCCCGGTGACCGAGGCGCAGGCCGAGGCGATGCTGCGATCGCTGCGAGTTTCTCCGCTGCTGCTGGGCGCGCGGGGCCGCCAGTCGCTGCACCTGGCCGCCGCCGCGCACGCCCTGGCTGCGCTGTCAGGTGTGGCTGCCACCCACCCCGAGCTTGCCGAGCTCGAGATCAATCCTCTGCTTGTCACGTCCGCCGAGGCGATCGCACTCGACGCGCGTTTTGTACGTGCCACCCCCACACAGGAGCTCAGAAAGTGCAGTTCACCTACACCCCCGAGCAGCTTGCCCTCCGCCATCGCGCCAACGATCTGACCGACCAGCTAATCCCGTTCGAGGAACCATGCGAAGCCGATCGGGGGCTGCCGCCCGAGTCGCTGGCCAGGATCCGCGAGCTGACCCTGGAGGCCGAGCTGAACGCGATCAACATGCCCATCGAGTGGGGTGGCCAGGGGCTGTCGCTGCTCGAGCAGGTCATCGTTCAGGAGCGGCTCGGCCAGCTCACCAACGCCCTCTGGGACGCCGTGTGGCGACCGGCCAACGCGCTGAGGCATTGCAACGATGAGCAGCGCGAGCGCTACCTGATCCCGGCCATCGCCGGCCAGCGCCGCGACTGTTTCGCGGTCACCGAGGAGAACGCCGGCTCGGATCCGTCTCTGATCGAGACCGTGGCCATTCGCGACGGGTCGGGCTTTCTGCTCACCGGCGAGAAGTGGTTCGTCACCGTGGGTGATGTGGCCGACTTCCTCATCGTTCAGGCCCTGGTCGGCGAGGACCGGGCGCCGACGCTGTTTCTGGTCGACAAGGATATGCCTGGGGTGAGCGTCAAGCGCACGCCGGCCTACATGCACACGTTCGTCTTCGAACACCCCGAGTTCGTGTTCGACGAAGTGGAGCTCGGGCCCGAGCGGGTGCTGGGCGAGATCGGACAGGGCTACGAACTGACGCGAGATTGGTTCGTGGAGGAGCGCCTGATGATCGGCGCCAGAGCGACCGGAGCCGCCGAGCGTGCCCTGCGGTTGGCCACTGAGTGGGCCAACGAGCGCGTGCAGTCGGGCGGGCCGATCGCGTCGCACCAGCTGATCGCGGGGATGATCGCCGACAGCGCGTGCGACATCGCGCTGTGCCGTGGGCTCACCCACCAGGTGGCCTGGGAGGCAACCGCGGGCCTGCCGCGCAAACAGCTCCACGCCAAGGCGGCAATGGTCAAGCTCACGGCCTCGGAGGCGGCCGGCCGGGTCATCGATCGCGCTGTGCAGATCTTCGGGGGGCGGGGCTACATGCGCGAGAACCCGGTCGAGCGTCTGTACCGCGACATCCGTGTCGATCGCATCTGGGAGGGGACCTCGGAGATCCAGCGCCTGATCATCGCCAACGAAGCGGGCAAACGCGGTCTCGAGGGCCTGCTCGAGTTCGGTGCCAACCTTCCCCAGGGGGTCGCGGGCCATGCCTGAGCTCGTCTCGGTGAAGGTCCACGGCCAGGCCTGCGTGATCTCCCTGCAGCGCGAGAAGAAACTCAACGCCATCTCCGCGGAGATGGAGCGCCTGCTCTGCGAGGCGGTTGAGCGCGATGAGGTGCTCTCGTCGCGTGCCGTGATCTTCACCGGAGGCCCCCGCGTGTTCTCCGCCGGCGCGGATCTGCGCGAGATGCGCGGGCTGGACCCGGCCTCGATCATGGCCTCCTACCGGGGCACCGGAGATTGGGTGGAGCGCATCGCCGCATTGCCCGTGCCGACGTTGAGCGCGATCTCCGGCTACTGCATGGGTGGCGGGTTCGAGCTCGTTCTCGCCACCGACTTCCGGATCGCCGAGCCGACCGCGGTGTTCGGCCTGCCCGAGGTGGCGCTGGGCATCCTTCCGAGCTGGGGTGGCACCCAGCGCCTGGTGGAGCTGCTCGGAGTGCCGGCGGCCAAGGAGCTGATCCTGCTGCGCGAGCGGATCGACGCTTCCGAGGCCTTGCGTCTGGGATTGCTCACCGAGTTGGTCGGTGAGGGCAAAGCACTCGAGCGGGCGCTCGAGCTGGCCGGGCGTCTGGCCAGCCTGCCACCGCTCGCGGTGAACGTGACCCGCGAGGTCATCGGCGCCATGTCAGAGTCGTCGCGCTCGGCCGGGCTGATGCTCGAGCGGATCGCCTACGGGATGCTGGCTCAGACCGGCGAGGCCGACGATGCCCTATCGGGTAAGGGGGTCAGGTGAGCGCGGGGCATGTCGGCCTGAGCGACGAGCAGCGCTCGATCCAGGCTGTCTGTCGCGAGTTCGCCGTCCGCGAGATACGGCCGGCCTCGCTGGCTGTGGATGAGGCCGACGTCGAGGTGCCGTGGGAGCTGTGGCGCAAGGCCGCCGGCCTGGGCCTGACCTCGTTCATGCTGCCCGAGGAGTTCGGGGGGGCGGGGATGACCGACTGCCTCACTTCGTGCGTGGTCCAGGAGGAGCTCTCGTTCGGGTGCGCGGGGATCGGCAACCTGATCACATCGGGGGGGTTCTTCGCCGAGCCGGTCATGGCTCTGGGCAGCGAGGAGCAGAAGCGGCGCTGGCTCGCGCCGCTGGCCGGAGCGGACCCGCCGCTGACCGCGCTGGCCATCACCGAGCCATCCAGTGGTTCCGATGCCGCCTCGATCCGCACTCGAGCGCGGCGCGTCGAGGGCGGGTACGTGCTCTCGGGTCAGAAGGCCTGGATCTCGAACGGCGGCGCGGCGCGTCTCTACGTGATCTTCGCCACCGTCGCGCCCGGCTCCGGATACCGCGGGATCACCGCGTTCGTGGTCGAGGATGGCGATAGGGGCTTTCGGTGCGGCCCGCCGATTCGCAAGATGGGTCAGCGGGCGATTCCCAACACCGAGCTGTTCCTCGACGACGTGTTCGTGAGTTCCGATCGCCGCCTGGGCGACGAGGGTCAGGGATTCGCCGGGTTGATGCACACCTTCGACCGCTCGCGGGTGACGCTGGCGGCGTCGGCGACCGGCCTGGCTCGCGCGGCGCTCGAGTACGCCGTCGAGTACGCCAAGGAGCGCATCCAGTTCGGCAAGCCGATCGCCGAGCACCAGTCGGTCGCGTTCCGGCTCGCTGACATGGCGCTCCGCGTCGATGCCGCGCGCTTGCTGACCTGGCGCGCGGCGTCGCTGCTCGACGGCGGACGGCGCGCTACCACGGAGGCCGCGATGGCCAAACTCCACGCCTCCGAGACCGCCATGTGGTGCACCTGGGCCGCCGTCCAGACCCTTGGGGGCTGGGGCTACTCGCGCGAGTACCCGGTGGAGAAGTGGATGCGCGACGCCAAGCTCGAGGAGATCGAGGAGGGCACCTCTGATATTCAGCGGCTCGTGATCTCCCGCGGGCTGCTTCGGTAGCCCCCTAGGGGGTGATTCCCAGGGCCTCCGCCAGCGCGGTCCACTCGGCCTGCGGCACGCCGCGGACGGCGACGGGCTGCAGGCACACGTGATCGGCGCCGGCGGCCAGATGTTCGCGGGCCACGGCGGCGACTCGCTCAGCGCTGCCCTGCGGAACCACGGCATCGAGCAGCCGCTCGGACCCGCCGTCGGCGATGTCCTGCTCGCTGAAGCCGTGGTTGAGGAGGTTGCGGGTGTAGTTGCTCAGCCCGAGATACAGCGTGGCGTACGTCCTCGCCTTCTCGCGATCTGATTCGGCGTCGTCACCGACGGCGCAGGCGAGCTCGGGCGCGAGAGTCGGACCGGCGCCGAGCTGCTCGCGCGCGGCGCGCGTGTGCCCCACGGGGACGAAGTAGCTGTGCACTCCCCGGGCTCGCTCGGCCGCCAGCGCGACCATCTTCGGACCCAGCGCCGCGAGCACGCGCCGGTCCTGCGGGACCGAGCTGGCGGCGCCGTCAAGGGCGTCGAGGAACTCGCGCATCGACGCCAGCGGTTTGGCGTACTGGCTCGTCGCCTCGGGATGTCCAATGCCGATTCCCAGCAGCACGCGCCCCGGGAACTCGGACTCGAGCTCGCCGAAGTCACTCGCCACCTGGGCGGGCTCGCTCTGCCAGACGTTGAGGATGCCGGTGGCGACGACGATCCGCTCAGTGGCCTGCAGCAGAGGACGCAGCCCGGGCAATTGCGGCGACCCGCCGAGCCAGAAGGTGCCAAAGCCGAGATCCTCCACGAGCCGGGCTGCCTCGCCGGCGCGGTCCTCGCCGATTGCCCGATACGAAGTCCACACGCCGAACTGTCCGAGATCCATGTCCTACAGCCTAGTTGTACCGACCCTGGTCAGCTGAGCGAAGCATAGATGCGCTTAGCTGACCAGCTCCGAGACCCGCTCGGCGGCCGTCCGGCTGAGCGCGGCGCGATCGATCTTGCCCACCGAGTTGGTCGGAAGCTCCGGCTCGACGAAGATCCATTCCGGCGTCTTGTAATCGGCGATCCGCGAGCGGACAAAGGTCTTGAGCTGCGACGAGGTCAGCACCGCGCAATCGTTGGGTGCCACCCAGGCGGCGATCCGCTGGCCGAGGGTGCGGTCCGGCACCCCGACGACAACGGCTTGGCCGACGTCCGGATGGGCGTGGAGCACTGCCTCGACTTCGCCGGGCGCCACGTTCGAGCCGCCCCGGATGATCAGCTCCTTGGAGCGGCCGACGAACCAGAACCAGGCGTCGGCGTCAAGCCGCGCCACGTCCCCGGTGTGCAGCCAACCATCGCGCAGGGTTTCGGCGGTGTGCTCGGGGTCATCCCAGTAGCCAACCATGGTTCCGCGACTGCGAACCAGGATCTCGCCGGGCTCTCCGAGCGGCGGCTCCTTACCGTCGCGGTCGCTGAGACGGAGCTCGTTGCCCGGGGTCGGCCGTCCGATCGACCCCTGCCGCTTGGGACCGAGGGGCGGGTTCATCGCGTAGTTGAAGCTCTCGGTCATGCCGCAGACCTCGGTGACCTCGAATCCGGTGAGATCCCGGAACCGGCGATGGACATCGGCGCTCAGCGCGTCGCCACCGGCGATCGCACAGCGCAGCGA
Source organism: uncultured Solirubrobacterales bacterium (assembly GCA_963749545.1). Taxonomy (GTDB): domain Bacteria; phylum Actinomycetota; class Thermoleophilia; order Solirubrobacterales; family Solirubrobacteraceae; genus Palsa-465. Next base: position 10,610 of record CAVVNG010000002.1, on the reverse strand, counting down.
CGCCAGCCCCGAGCCGCTCGCCTCGGCGGCATCGAGGAGTGACGAAAGCTGTGCCGGGAGGAGTTGGATCCGCGTGACACCGGCGGCGTCGATGTCGCGAACGGCCGCCTCGGGCTCGAAGTGCGAGTGGAGGATGCACGTGCCACCGGTCTGCAGCGTGGGCAACAGCTGCCCGAACAGGCCGGCGATATGACACATGGCCAGGGTGATCAGGTTGACGTCGTCGGCCTCGAGCTCCTGCACCGTGGCCTGGACGGTCACCGTATGGGACATGGTGGCGTGGCTGTGTGTGACGCCCTTCGGGGCCGCGGTGCTGCCTGACGTGAACAGGATCAGGGCGGGCGAGGCCAGTTCCACATCCGGCACGGGGCGAGCGTTGGTGCCCAGCGCGGATTGCCACGGGCCCCCGGCATCGTCGATGCGCCACCGCTGCTCGGGTCGCTCACCCGCCTCGACGGCCACGGCCGGGTGAACGATCATCAGGCCGGCTCGCGAACGCGATACGGCGTAGGAAACCTCAGGCGCGCGATAGCGCGTGTTCACGGGCACGGCAACCAGGCCCGCTGCGAAACAGGCCAGGTAGGCCATCACCAGCTCGGGGCAGTTGGGCATGAACAGCGCGACCCGGTCGCCCGGGTTGCGCCCCGAGTCCAACAGGCCCGTGGTCAGCGAGTCGACAGCCGCCGCCAGCTCGCCATAGGTGATCGTCCGATCCTCATGGCGCAGCGCGATCTGATCCGAGCCCCCTCCAAGCACGCCGATATCTTGTCAGCCCACGCGGGACCCACGAACATGAGCACCAGCGACCCGGCGTGCAGTCAGCTGCATAGACGTACGAGCTCGTGGACGGTGCGGGTGATCCGTTCGACGTAGCCGAGCTCGATCACTCTGTAGAACAGCCATTGCAAGGGGACGCGGTTGATCGCCTCGAGGCGCACCGCAACCCGGAACCCCTCCCACCACGCATCCCGGTCGAGCGACAGCCCGGACATGCGTGCCAGCGTGGACCGGTGGCGTTCGACGAGCTCGAGCACCGGGTCGCGGTCCAGCGTCCCGTCGCTTCGCGGCGTCAGGACGAAGGTCAGAAACTCCGCCTGGTCCCGCTGGGGCACATCGAGCATGGCCAGCTCCCAGTCGTAGATCAGCGGTCGGCCGTCCTCGCGGAAGCACGCGTTGCGCGGGTTGAGGTCGTCGTGGACGAGCGTCTGGGGCAGGGCGTCCCGAGGTGGGTACCAGGCGCCGATCGTGTCCACCAGCTGGGTGCAGGTCCGGTAGGTGTCGTCACCCACGATGGCGGGGAAGTTCCGCCGGCCGGCCTCGATCAGCTGCTGCCACAACTCGCGATCGCTCACTATCGCGCTCGCCGCCCTGACCTCCTTCGGCCACGGGCCCATCGCCAGCCCCGCGGTACGACCCAGCCATGGCGCATGGAGGGCGGCCATCGCGTCGGTCATCGTCAGCGTCCGCTCCGCATTCCAGGCCGAGACATCGTCGGCTGTATCCATCAGCTTGGTGTGGTCAACTCGCTCCGCCAGCAGCACATATTCATCGTGCTCGGGACGCACGCGATCGCCCAGACGCCTGGGCATGTACTGCGCAAATGCCGGGTGTTGCTTCTGAAGTCGGTACACCCCGATCTCGCGGTCGCGGCTGTCGAGAAATTCCTCCGTCGAGGCGTAGGAGGGCAATGATCGCGACAGCTCGACCCTGGCGCGGCGGAACCAGTCGGGCATCGCGGTGCGTCCCAGGCCGGCTCCGGTCCGGGCCTTGAGCAGCAACGGCAGCGTCGCCCGGCCTGATCCGGATGCCGGCCGAACCACCGCGTCGAGGGCCAGGACGCCCATGAGTTGCTGATCGTCACCGCCGCCGTATTTCTCTGAGCGCCATGTCTCGGCCAGTTCGGCGGAGGCACGTTCAGGCGGGTGGATGTCCTCGACCCGCAGGGCGGGCTCCCCGAGGGACTCGCGCAGCCACTGCTCAACCACCCCTTGCAGCTCGCCGAGCTCCACCGGCTCGGCACCCTATTCCGCGGCGTCTGCCCATGCGGCCGCGTGGGCGGCGATCCGGCGCGGTGTCGTGCGCGCCATCCGCGGGTGCGGATCATCTAGCCAAGCGGCTCGAGCGCCGTCAGCTGCCGATCGAGTTCTGGGCCGAGCCTGGTCGCCGTGCTCGCGGTGTCCTCGCCGGCGAGCTGCGCCGCCCCCAGTTCCTCGAGCATCAACTGGAGCACTCCAGCCAGTGCCCAGCCCGCGATCGCAGCCTCCGGGGTCGGCCTGTCGCCGGGCGACAGGGCGTCGGCCAGGCTCTCGGCGTGGAGCCGGGTCCGCTCGAGCGCCCCCCGGCGCAGGGCGACGCTGTCAGCGGCAAGCCTGGGCAACCCCCCGCGCTGCGCCTCGGCCGAGAAGCGACCCGTCCGCGCCAGCTGTTCGCGGAGCACCGGGCGGATAGCGGCTGCCGCCGGCATTCCCGGCGCGCGCTGCCTGACCGCTTCGGTGAGCGCCGCATCGAGACGAGCCGTCCGATCGAACACGAGGTCTTCCTTAGTCGGGAAGTGGTTATAGACCGTTTGTTCGGAGACATCGGCGGTGGCGGCCACATCGAGGACCGACACCTCGTCGTATCCGCGTTCTGCGAACAATCTCCCCGCGGCGAGAGCGATCCGCTCCGCCGTTTCGCGCTTCTTGCGCGCTCGCAATCCGGCCATGGCAGGCATCGTAGCATTCATTTTGGTCACTCAAATGATATAGTTACCCTAATGAAGCTCATCAAGAGATTTCCCCCACTCACTTCGATCACCCTGGGCCTGAGCGCCGTCGTCACCGCGACGAGGCTGATGGGCGACGGCCCGCTCGATGCGCTCCGCCGCGATCCCACCGCACTCGGCCACGGACAGATCTGGCGCCTGCTCTCCCCGGTGCTGGTGCAGAGCGATGCGTCGCTGGCCAACGTCCTGCTCGTGTTCGTTGTGTGTGCCGCGATCGGGACGTTCGCCGAGCGCCGTCTGTCGCCGAGCCATTGGCTTGCCCTGTACCTCGCCGGGGCGTTGGCTGGCCACGCCGTCGGCGAGGCCTTCCAGCCACTCGCCGGCGGGACGTCGGTGGCGTTCGTCGGCATACTCGGCGGCCTCGGCGCCTACGCATTGCTCGACCGCGACCCCGATCTGCACAAGTTCAAACTGCAGGCGGCAGTGGCAATTCCGCTCGCCGTTCTGGACACTGCACTGGGCGATATTCACGGCGTGCCGTACCTGGTCGGCCTGAGCCTCGGCTTGATCTGGGCCGCGCGCGAGGCGCGGTCCTGCCTGCCGGCGACTTGACGGTCGGCATAGGATCGGGCCATGCGGGACCCTCGTCGGTGGATCGGGGCGATTGTCGCGTTCGTCGTGCTGGCAGCCGCCAGCGCGGCGCAGGCCACGGTCATCGGCGCCCTCGATCCGAGCAGCACCGATCCAGGTGGTGGCGGCCTGTGCGTCGGCGCGAACCTCAATTACCTGCAGGCCGCCGTCGCCCCCGGCGATCCGAGCTACACCGTGCCTGCCGGCGGGGGCACGCTCACAAGCTGGAGCACGAGGTACGGAACCAACGGCTCGCCCGTCTCGCTCGAGGTGTGGCGCTCCGACCCCACGACCGAGGCCCGCTACGAGCTGGTCGGCCTCGATGACGAGACCCTGGCTCCGAACGCTGCGGGGATCAGTACCTTCCCCACGTCGCTGTCGGTGCAGGCCGGCGACGTGCTCGGGCTCGTGTGGCCCGCGGCGAACACGATCCACTGCGCATTTCGCCCCGGCGAGAGTGTCAACCGCCTCACCTTCCGCTACTCCGGGTCGGTCGCCGTGGGCACCTCGATTGACTTCGACGAGAGCGACGCCGTGTTTGGCGATCTGCTCAACATCGCCGCCACGGTCCACCAATCCGCTGATCTCGGTGTCTCCCAAACGGCCACCCCTTCGACGGTCCACACGCGCCAGCTCGTGCAGCTGTCGTTCAGAGTCTCGAACGCCGGGCCCGCGCCCTCGACAGCCACTTTGACCGACAAACTCCCCGCTGGTCTGACCACGATCTCGGCCATCGCCCAAAACGGAAGCTGCGGCGGCGGCGCCGTCGTCACCTGCCGGCTGTCGCCCCTCGCCCCGGGGTCAGGCGACTCGATTCTCGTCAACGCCAGGGCCACCAACGCCGGCCGTAAGACCAGCATCGCCACCATCTCCGGCGAGTCGACAAACACAGACCCCAGCTCGAGCAACAACACCGCCTCGGCCAGGGTGCTCGTCCGGGCCAACGCCACCTGCACCGTGCCGAAGCTCGTCGGCCACACCCTCACCAAGTCCAAGAAGCTACTCAAGCAGGCCCACTGCGCACTCGGCAAGGTGACCAGGCCGAGCCACCCAATGGGAACGCTCGTCGTAGTATCCCAGCACCCGTCGGCGGGCCAGCGCCTGGCGGCCGGAGCTCGCGTTGCCGTCAAGCTCGGCCGCAAGAAGAGCCACTAGCGCTGTGCGCCAGTAGCATCGGGGCGCGCCGGGCGGTTAGCTCAGCTGGCTAGAGCACCTGCCTTACAAGCAGGGGGTCACTGGTTCGAGTCCAGTACCGCCCACTATGCGAGCGCCTGCGACACCACGCGAACCCCTGCAAATCGCAGGGCTCCTCGCAGTCGGACGGCAGGGGCGCCGTCACGGTTGCAGGCCATTGCAGACGCTCGCATAGGGTGTCGAGGTCGCATCGAGGTCGCATCCCGATGCAATGGCCCAGACCGCGTGCGTTCCGTGCGCACAACCCCATTTCACAGTCACACCGGGTTTTTTTGAGAACGCCGCGTGGACACTCCCAGCCGCCTGCGCAGAAAGGTCTTGCCGCGTTGAGGCTGATTGATGGCGGTTCGGCGGAAGTCTGCTGAGTCCGGTCTAATCGTGGCTCTCCGGGGGGCGCTGACCTTGGATCGCAGCGATCATTTCGCGGTGCTGTAGAGCCTCACGCTTGCGCTTGCGCGACCCCCGCCGGATGAGCCGATACGGGATGAGGAAGATGCCAAAGATCAGGTACCACCCAAGCACGATGACCCACGCGATCGCGATCAGGAACACCGCGAGCACGGCAAGGAGCACGCGTGCCCATGTCTCGTCGCTCATCCGTACGAGCTTCCAGATCCGCGCTGCGGATCCGGCAAAGCTCATCGGTGCAGCGATGACGACCTTCTCGCTCTGTAGTTGGCTTGCACGTGCAGGCGCTGATGGCTGCAGTGCGACCGGTGGCGGCGGCGCCTTGGTTATGGGCGACTGGAACGAAACTTCGACCGAATAATCCGTAGGTCCCGGCGAGAGTGGGGAATCCTGGTCGCTTGCCTCTGCCGGTCCAACGAGTTTCGCTTCTACAACGTCTACCTGTCCATCCTCTTGGCGCTTCGGACGATCCTGCTCAGTCTCCGGAGTCTCCGGATGACTCGCCTGTGCATGGCTCCTCATAGCGACCCCCTCCAGCAGTGGTGGCAAGTTCCACCAGTCGAGCATGAGCCTTTCCGGGCGCGGCGGCATCCGGGGAACGGACGCTTCTGGTGGGGCGAACTACGGTCAGTCTTGCCGTCCATCTCGGTCGTGGCACTTCGGACAGACCGATTGGAGGTTGCTGGGTTCGTCTGAGCCGCCATCGCGATGACCGGGATCACGGTGATCGACTTCGGTGGCAGGGTGCCCGCAGAGCCGGCATCGTTGGCCGTCACGTTCGAGGACCTGTCTCCGCACCTTACGCCATGCTCGGGTCGAGCGCCCACGGGCTGGGCGGGTACAGTACGACTCGGGTGATCAGCCGCCCGCATGTGATGCACGGCTTCAGGACGACGCCGCGCTAGCAATTCGACGCCGATCGGCACCATTTCCGCGCAGCCATTCGCGCATGCAGCCGATGGGCGTAGTCGGCGATCTTGGCGCCCGACCTGGTGGTGCAGTACTCGATCTGCCCTCGGAACAAGGCTGAGCCGTGGGAGTCAAAGCAGAGCCAGCGTCCGTACCTCTGGGTGTGATGCCGGTCCAGGAACCAATCCTTCAGGATCCTCCGCGCTTCCTTGCACAGAACGTGACTGCGCAGGACGTACACGTACAGCCTGTGTCCATTTGCATGGAAGCTGCCGCAGTAGTGCCGGCTCGCAGCCACGCTGGCGCCAGCTCCGGTAGCAAGCGCCGCTGTCAAGATGACGGTCAGCAGCAGGGTGCGTCCGTTCCCCACGGTCGACAACGTAACGAGCCAGGTCCTACTCGGCAACTAGCTCGACTGGCGGATGCCCCAGGTTCGGAACGGAAGCCCTCCACGGACGCGATCGTCAGCCCAGTATGGTCTCGCTCGCAGCGAACGACGCGGAGCCGGCTGAGCTAGGAGGGTTGGTGAAACTCGGCGCTGTCCGCAGGTCCTGTTCGCGCACGATCGCGGAACGGTCACGGTCTCCGCGGAGCAGTGGGCCCTGCCCGACACAGGTCCGTCCCAAAGTCGGTTCTTCTATTGCGTAGTTCGCACGCGTTGAACTGCGGGCCAGGTCGGATGTCGAGCGGCGAGTGCGCGGTCCAAGCTAGGAGTTGACCGGGAACTAGTAAAGGAGCGGGTGATAGCCATCCACACCCCCAGAGAAAGGGCAGCGCGCTTGACGATGCCCGAACCCGACGATCATCTCCCGAGACTGCTCAAAGACGCTCTACGGGCAGTAGCGAGGATCGTCTTCATGACTAGATCACGCCAGCCTATGGCAAGAGATGGAGCGATTACTGAGCGGCCTTCGCGAGCAGACCGCATCATGGCCCGATTCCACCCTCATTCGAGCGCGGCTTCGTTTCCTGCTGTCGCTTCTGTTGGCGTTCGTCCTGTTGCCTACGGCCATCGCGTCGGCGGATCTCTCTGGTCGTTCGCCACGGTGACAGGTGTCTGTGACCCCACGATGGGCGGGCGGTCGGATTTTGACGGTGGCCATGGAAAGCTCCCCATAGGCGGCCACCGAATCGCCCCGCTGGTGGCCACGGTTTCTCCCCATGGGTGGCCAGGGTTTCTCCCCACGTTTCTGTCCTGAGGTGCCGGTAATCGAGCGCGCGTTGCTGTTGACGCGCGATCTGAGGAGGCCGGCGGTGAAGAAAGGCGAGGAAGCGATGGAGATTCTTGAGGCGTATGACCTGACGGGCACTCTGCGTGGCGCCGCGGCGCTCGCGGGGTGTGATCACAAGACGGTCGCGCGGTTGGTCGCGGCGCGGGAGGAGGCTGGTGGCGGGCTGCCGGTGCGAGCTCGTTCGCGGCCGTTGGTGGACCCGTTCGCGGAGAAGATCGATGAGCTGGTCGATCGCTCCCGCGCGCAGATCCGGGCTGATAAGGCGCACGGAATCCTGGTGGCGATGGGCTATGAGGGGTCGTATCGCACGACGCGGCGGGCGGTCGCGGACGCCAAACGCCGGTGGCGGCAGCGGCATGGGCGGCGGACGCGGCCGTGGATCCCGCAGCCGGGATTGTGGTTGCAGTGGGATTACGGGGACGGGCCGAGGTCGCGGGCACGCGGGCGGTGTTGTTCTGCGCGTGGCTGGCGTGGAGCAGGTTTCGGGTGGTGGTTCCGTTGCGCGATAAGACGCTCGCGAGCGTGGTGATCGGGCTGGATCGGACGCTGCGGCTCGTGGGCTGGTCCGACCTACGCGCTGACCGACAACGAGAAGACGGTGACGGTCGAGCACGTGTGCGGGATCGCGGTCCGGAACGCGACGATCGTTGAGGTCTCGCGCCATTACGGGCTGACGATTCAGACCTGCGAGCCCGCGGACCCGCAGAGCAAGGGCGGCAGCGAGGCGACGGTCAAGATCGCCAAGGGGGATCTGGTCCCGACCGATCACAACCTCCGCGACGAGTACGCAGACTGGCAGGCGCTGGAGCAGGCGTGCCAGGAGTTCATGGCCGATGTCAACACGCGCCAGCACCGCGCCACGCGGCAGCCGCCGGTGTTCCTGCTCGCCCAAGAGCATGAGCACATGCACCGGCTGCCGCTCAGCCGCACACGTTGTGCTTCGGGCAGACCCGGAAGGTCGACCGCCAGGCGACGGTGAGCGTGGGTGAGGCGATCTACTCGGTCCCGCATCAGCTGATCGGCGAGCGGGTCTGGGTCCGCGCCGTGGCCGAGCAGCTGATTGTTGTGCACATCGATCCCGATCAGGGGCCGCGGGAGGTCGCCCGCCACCCGTTGACCACGCCCGGCCGCCCGAGCATCCAGGACGCGCATTACCCGCCGCGGCCGGCCGGCGCGCTCGAGCGTCGTCCGCGTGCCCGCTCAGAGCAGGAGCGAGAGTTCCTTGCGATCGGCGATGGTGCGGAGCGGTGGCTGAGCGGGCCGCCGCGGAGGGAACCCCGCGGATCCGGCGCAAGATGGCCGAAGCGGTCGACCTCGCCAAGCTCCACGGCTCAGATCCGGAGATCGAGGCATTGGAGCGGTGCGCGAGCTACGGCCGGTTCGCCGACGGTGATCTCGCGGCGATCATCGCCCATCAGCAGCAAGCTGGAGAGCTGATCCTGTTCCCCGCCCGCTCTGAGGATCACTCGCTGCAGCGCTCAACCCGCAGCTGGGAGGGGTTGGGACGATGAGTGACTACCGCGACGGCATCCACTGCCGGATCGACCCCGAACAGGTATGGCGACCCGAGGGTGACCGGCCGGTGCAGGAGCTCAGCGCGATCAAGACCGACGATCACCGCTTCGACGACCGGCGCGAGGGTGCGGCGACTCGCCGGCGATCTGCACGCTGACCCCCGATGAAGCGCCCGAGTTCACGTTGAGCTGCTCACCTTCGCCGAGGAGGCAGAGCAGATCGGAGCCCGGCGATGACCGTCAAGCCGCCAGCACCCCCGCCGCTTCCTGAGAGCTCGAGCGACTGCTGCACCGCTTGCGGCTGCCTACGTCCGCAGAGCGGCGGCGGAGGTGATCGCCACCGCAACCAGCCAACGCTGGGAACACGCCGAAGTCCTCAAGGGCTTGCTCGCCGAGGAGGCCGCCGGCCGCGAACAAGCGACGATCCGGACAGACGCCGCGCGTCCGGGCTGCCGGCCGGCAAGACGTTCGACGCCTGGGAGCCCGACCGATCGGCGATCCCAGCGGGACGCAGCACGCGCTGCGGACGCTGGAATGGATCGACCGCGCGGAGGTGTTGGTCGTCTGCGGCCCGAGCGGTACCGGCAAGAGCCATCTCGTCGAAGCGCTCGGCCATCTGGCGATCGACAAGGGCCGCACCGTCACCTGGCACACCCTAGAGACGCTCGCGCAACTCCTGCGTCGACACCGCGCCGACGACAGCGTCAACAAGGCGATCTGGAAGCTCATCCGCGCCGATCTGGTGGTGGTCGATGACGTCGGCCTCCTTCCGGTCTCAGCCGACGCCGCCGAGGCGCTTTCCGCGTGTCGACGCCGCCTATGAGAAACGATCGATCGCGATCTCGTCGAACATTCACCCGTCCGGCTTCGACGAGCTGATGCCCAAGAGCATCGCGACCGCGACCGTCGAGCGGCTCCTGCACCACGCCCACGTCCTGATCACCGAAGGCCAGGACAGCTACCGGCTCGCCCAGCGACCGCCGGCAAAGGGGTGAGGCCCCTGATCTGATCCCGCGACCAGCCCTTGGTGGGGAGATCCGATGGCCACCAGTGGGGAGAAACCATGGCCACCAGTGGGGAATTTCGTGGCCGCGATTGGGGAGAAACCGATGGCCATTGACAGATTTCTCCACCGCGCCTGTTGCCTCGACTCACGCTCACGTTCTTGAGCGGTTCTCGGCGACTGGCGGCCCCGGCGTCTTCACCCCGTACGGTGACAAACGTTTATTACACATTCTCGGATGGCGATGTCATATCTGGGGGTCGGAGCCCTTATGACCACACCCCTCCCGGCTAACACCTCCGCATCGGGCCTAGTGGACTGCGGCCAGGAGACGTCTCCGGTGTCTTACTCCGTGGACTTCTTCGACGTCCCGACCACGCCTGTTGCCTTTTCTGGCCGACAGACGCAGAACGGCGAGTGTTGCGATTCTGACGACCTCGTCTTCAATGTTCCTGGCACTGCTCGTTACGTTGCCGACCTGTCCTTGCAGCAGGGAGCAGTCGACCTTTCCATCGACACCCCTGAGGGCCAACGCGACCAGACGTTTGCTTCCTCTGGTCAGTTCCTGATCGGTGTTCTCTCCCCTGGACGAGGACCTCACCTTTACCCGTAGGACGGACCGCAGGCGCAATGGACGATCGCGCTGCACGCGCTGCCGGTTCGGCTGACCTCACTTGGCGTTGACCGCGCTTTGCCCGACCGGGACAGATCGATCGCTTTCAGTACGCGTTTGAAGGCGACGTGTCGCTCACCGCGACGATTAGAAACGGTGCAGGACAGGTCGTACGGACATTGGCCGCTCGCCTGCCCGTGTCAGCATCGACAACCCACAGTCTCGTCGTGGATCGGCCTGAACTCATCCGGAGCGCCGGTCCGCGACGGCGAGTACGCCGCCGTGTTCTCGTGGACTGACCGAGCGGGCTACACCGGGTCGGCCACCACACACATCGGGATCGACCAGACGCCGCCCGTCGTCAGCATCCTGTCCAATCTCCTCCTTCCTCCGAGCCACGGGC
>CAVVNG010000001.1:0-224280 GCA_963749545.1 uncultured Solirubrobacterales bacterium | reverse complement strand
ATAAGGAGCAGCTCAGTGAAAGCGCGGCTCTACCACCATCGGAAGACGAAATCAGTCGTCAGCGCGGTCGGCGTCACGAAGTGCTCCTGTCCGAGTCCAGCACCGGCGGTGCTCGCTCTTGCACCCGACGACGTCGCTGCTGTCTCGACGACCGGCAGCACGAACGCCCCCAGCGTGATGAGACTCTCCGCGGTCTGCGCGAACGGCCGCCGGATCGGTGCTTGGTCGATGCGCGCGCCCGCACCGCGGGCGGCTCACGCCGGGACCGCGCCCTGTGAGGACGCCGCCGCCAGCGCGCCGGTCCCGGACTTCGGCAGCATCAGTCGGCTGATCGGAATCCACCAGCTCCGTACTGGTTGACATCAGCCGCGTGCCGCTCACCGTTCGTGCCGGCGACAGCATCCGGCTCGGGAGGCCGCGGCACGTCGTAACGACCCCCAGACTCGCCCCCCAGCGTTTCGGCCGCGACCCCCTACGCGCCTCACGCCGCGCGATCGGGAACGCGTCCTCCTGCCGCGCCCGGCATTATCTGGGTCGATGACGACAGTCCCGGGATTGGGGCGCTTGACGGCGGGCGGGGGTGTTCTGCTCGAGCGTAACGGCGAGCTGGATCGCCTCGAGCGCGTCGTGCTGGCGGCGCGCACGGGTGAGGCCGTCGTGGCGCTGATCGAGGGACCCGCCGGGATCGGCAAGAGCACGCTGCTCGGGAGCGCGCGTCAAACAGCGAGTGCGGCCGGCTTTCGGGTGCTGAGCGCACGAGGCAGCGATCTGGAACGGGAGCTGCCCTATGGGGTCGTTCGTCAGTTGTTCGAGCCGCTGTTGCTCGAGCCCGGCGGTCGCGAGCGGGTATTCGCGGGGTCGGCGCAAGCCGCCGCTCGTGTGTTCGAGCCCCAGGATGCAGATAGCCTGACCGGCGACGATGGCTTCGCTGCTCTGCACGGGCTGTTCTGGCTGACCGCGAACCTCGCGGCGGAGCGGCGGTTGTGTGTGTCGATCGACGATCTGCAGTGGGCGGACCATGCCTCTTTGCGGTTCCTTGCGTATCTGGAGCGACGGCTCGAGGGTCTCGGTGTGCTGGTCATGGCGGCGGCGCGGATGGAGGAAAGCGATGTTGAGTCGAGGCTGTTCTGGGAGATCGTGCAGGCTCCGGCCGCGGTCGCGGTCCGGCTGGCGGCGCTGAGTGAGGATGCGGTCGGCGAAATGGTCCGCGATCGTCTGAGCGCTGCTGCCGAGCGCGCTTTCTGCTCGGCGTGTCATCGCGCGACGGGCGGCAATCCGTTGCTGCTCGGAGAGCTTCTGAAGACGCTGCGCGCGGAAGGGATCGAGCCGGACACCGCGCACGCCGATGCGATCCGGGAGATCGGGCCGCGGGCGGTGTCGCGCACGGTTCTGTTGCGCCTCGGGCGGCTGTCGGCGGAGGCGGTCAGGGTCGCCCGTGCGATCGCGGTGCTCGGCGACGGCGCGAGCCTGCCGGCAACGGCGGCGCTCGCGAAACTGGATGAGCGCAGCGTTGCCGACTCCACGCGCGCGCTGATTGCCGCGGAGATCCTGCGGCCGGAGCCGCCGCTCGGGTTCGTGCATGCGCTGGTCCGCGACGTCGTGTATCACGAGCTGTCGGCGTCCGAGCGCGAGCTCGAGCACGAGCGCGCCGCGAGGGCTCTCGCCGGCCTCGGTGCCGCGCCCGAGGTCGTCGCGGGTCACCTGCTGGTTGTGCCGCCGCGTGGCGAGCGCTGGGTGGCCGACGTCCTGCTGCGGGCGGGAGGTCTCGCGACGCGCCGCGGCGACCCCGCGAGTGCCGTGTCGTATCTGCGTCGCGCGCTGGATGAACGCGGCCCCGGTCAGGATCGGCCGCGACTGCTGTTCGAACTCGGGGCCGTCGAGTCGACTGTCAGCGTTCGGTCCGCCAGTGAGCACCTGCGGGAGGCGCGCGAGCTGCTCGATGACCCGCTCGAGCGGGCGCTCGCCGCACAGGTGCTCGCGCAGGCGTTGATGTTGAGCGGCGCCGCGGATGACGCCGTCGAGGTCGCGCGGACCGCGGTCGCCGAGCTCGGGGACCGGGTCCGGGACCAGCGGCGGGCGCTCGAGTCGATGGAGCTTTACGGGATCGCTTTCGGCGCCCACGTACCCGATGCCCCAGCCCGGCTTGCGAGCGTGCGCGCTGCCGGCGTCCCGGACGGACTGGGCGCAAAGCTGCTCGCCGCTGTCTCGGCGTGGGACTGGGCGCTCGGCGGTGGTTCCGCGCGGGAGTGCTCCGAGTTCATACGCGCAATCGTCGCCGACGGATCGCTGATCGTCCGCTATCCCGGATTTGGTGCCGGCATCGCCGGCGGCGTGTTGGTGCTCGCCGACGACGACTCGGCGCCGGCGGTGTGGGACGCGGCGATGAGCGCAGCCCGCAGGCGCGGCTCGCTGTATGCGATCTGCGCTGTGAACATCTGGCGAGGCTGGACCTGGTTGCAGCGAGGCGAGCTCGCGGAAGCCGAGGCCTCCCTGCGTGAAGCGCATGAGCAGCTCCATGACCTCTTCGAACCCGATTCGCATTCCGTCGCCTACGGGGCCGCGCACCTTGCGCGAGTGCTGACCGAGCGAGGCGACCTCGCCGGCGCCCGGGCCGCCCTCGCCACCTGCGGCACACCAAACCCGGCATCCGACGCCGATGCGCTGGTGCGCCGCGTTGAGCTCGAGCTGTTGCTCGCCGAGCACAGCTGGAATGAAGCGCTCGCGGCCGCAGATGAGTATCACGCGCGACTGCGCGGGATCGACAATCCGGCGTGGGGGCCATGGCGCTCCCTGACAGCCCTCGCACTCGACGGCATCGGCCGTCGCGACCAAGCTTGCGCGCTGCTGGACGACGAGCTCGCCGCAGCGCGGCGCTGGGGCGCTCCAGGGACGCTTGCGCGAGCGCTGCGTCTGCTCGGCACGGTCCGTCGCGAGGACGGCCACGAGTTCCTGCGCGAAGCGGTTCTCATCGCTGAGGGCTCGCCGGCGCGCCTCGAACACGCCAAGGCGCTCGTCGAGTTCGGCTCCGCGATGCGGCGAGCAGGTCAGCGGTCGGAGTCCCGCGAGCCCCTGCGGCGCGGCTTCGAGCTCGCCAGCCGCTGCGGCGCATCGCCGCTTGCGGAGTGGGCCAGGACGGAGCTCTACAGCGCCGGCGGCCGGCCGCGGCGCGAGGCGCTCAGCGGACCCGAGTCACTGACCCCGAGCGAACGACGAGTCGCCGAGCTCGCGGCCGAGGGGCACAGCAATCGCGACATCGCGCAAATGCTGTACGTCACGCCCAAGACGGTCGAGGTGCACCTCACGAGCATCTACCGCAAGCTCGGGATCGGGAAGCGTGCGGCCTTGTCAGACTCGCTTGCGCACGACGCCGCGTAGCCGTTCCGCGTCCCTGGCCGCTCAGCGGCCAACCAGCGCACACAGCCCTGCCTGCATCGCCCCCACCGAACGCCGCTGCGGCGCGACAGTCGCGATCCGAACCACATCCTGCGGGAACGGCGGTTCAAACACCCGGTGATCAGCCGGGCAACGATGCAGGTAGTCGCGCGCCGGCGCGCCGGCATGGGCGACGACCTCCGGGCCTGTGGCACAGACGCGGCGCCGTCAGCATGAACCGAAACCTTGGGGGTGATGTCTAGGGGTGTCCACGATGCGCGGAAAGGGTCCCCCGGTGATACTGAGATCGAGCTGCGGCGTGTCGGACGGACAACCGCGAGCGTCGGTGGACCCGCCGGACGATCAGCCGCTAGTGGCGAAAGACGAGCAGATCGGAGTGGGGATGAAGCGCACGGATCCATGGGCATCGAACGGGCAGCGGCCAGTTAGCTGGTCGCGGGCGCTGGCGGTCACGGCAGCGATCGTTTCCGCGCTGGTTCTGTACGGCGGGCTCGCGCGCGCCTCCAGCACCGCGCGAGGGCAGCTACACCGAGGTGGGGTCGCCATCGGACCTCAGCGCGCGCGACGGGCGGTGTCGGCTGGTCGCGACCGACGGGTCGTCGCTGGCGATGTCACCGAGCTCGCGGGGCGGGTCGCCGCGGCTTGGCGCCGCCAGCCCGCCCGGTGGCGGATCGTCGCGGCGCCCGGCGACGCCCGCGGGAGCGAGGCGCCGAGGCTGTCGTTTCCGGCGGCGCTCGACGCCCGCTTCCAAGCGAAGGTCTTGGGTCAATACGCGTTGCGGCTGACAGTCGGCCGCGGCAACCACACCGTCTCGAGCACGGTCAAGCTGGAGGCGGTCCCGGGCACTCCGATGGTCCCGATCAACACCCACGCCGGCGACCCGAACCACCCGGCGATCACGGTTGGTGCGAACCTTTATCACCCCCTCACCACCGGAATGCCCGACTGGGGGGTGGCGTTCGTGCTGGTGCTGAAGCGCAGTGACTTAAGCAAGGTCGATGAAGCTACCTTCAGCTTGCAGACTTGGGCGGAGGCCGTGCCTCGCTGGATCGCCGACCATCAGCTAAACAACGGCCATCACGAAGGCGATCTCGTGATCGTGTCGATCTGGCCCGGCCGGCACGATGCCGCCTCGTCGAACCCGTTTGCCTTCATCGGCGCGGACCTGCTCGATCATTCTGCCCAGCCGAACGCCTTCTACTCGGCGATCGGGGTGCCGGGGATGCATGCGGGCGACGCCGATGAGGGGTACCTTCCGGCGACTGCGCCCCAGGCGTCGGTCGGGATGCGCGGCTACCTCTCGCCCGATCAGCACCTCGATTACGGCTACATCCCTTCGACGGAGATCATCCTGCGCTACGGCGCGAGCGACCGGTGCGCCTCCGCCCCGAATTGCCAGACGCGGACCTCCGGCTTCTGGGTGCGGGTGTTCGACCCCTACACGTTCAGGCCAATCAACAGCAGGTTGTTCTACACGGGTGCCAACCCCACGCCATTTGCCCAGCGGGCTGAGGCGGATTCCATGGCCGAGGAGCTCGATGCGATCCCGCCCGGGGATCTCGTCACGGTCGAATCGTTCAGCAGTCGCTCCGCCGACGGGGCCGACCCCAGACCGGTTTGGGACCACCTGACCCGCTCGAATATGGAGAAGCTTGCGCTCGCGATCGCGCACGTCGGCGGGACGCGCAACGGGTTTAACCGGGCCGCCGGGATGGTTCCGGCGGCGGAAAGCCGTGGGGCGGTGTACACGCTGGTGGGCTGGGCCGGTGCCGGGGAGGGCGAGGGCGCCGAGTCGGCCGCCGGCGTAAATGGCGTCGGTGACACGGCTCGCCTGGACCTCGTGCTGCGCCCTGACCATCATTCGCTGCTGCGCCCGGCGGAGGTCACGACGAATGGAGAGGGTCCCAGCGCCCTCTCGGAGCTGGTGCTCGATCGCGGCAAGGAGAAGTGGCCCCTGACAAACGACCCGGGCGCGATGCGCGCGTTTGCCTACCTCGGCTCGCAGGACGAGCGGCTTGGCAGCGATCCGCGTTCCGCATACTGGATCCAGAATCTCAACCAGTCGGCAACCACTGCGATCATCGACAAGCTCGACCACGTCGCCTATCCCGCCAGCAGCGACTTCACCAAAGAGCAGTTCGAGACCGCGCGAGCCGAGCTGATCGAGGAGCTCGGCTGGGTCGGGAAGGTGCGTATGTATCTGACCGACCTGTCGTCGCCGTTCTCTGACAACGCGCTGTCGAGTTGGGTGACAGCGCAAACCGTCGCCGACGAGATCTACGAATCGGTCAAGCCGCCCGACGACGAGACCGCGATGTCATGGATCGAGTTCGTCAAGATCATCCTGCACCTGGCAGACCCAGTGACCCACGACATCAGCGGTCACGTCGCCGACCTACTCGATTTCGGCGTCTGGGCCTACGGCGCGAGCACGTCGGGAGTTCCGACCAGCGGCGAGTTTCGGGTCAAGGCCAATAAGCTGGGCAAGGAGCTCGCCGACCGGGCCGAGAAGGCGAAGTTGACCTACGAGCGGGTCGGGGACGCGATCGTCAGCGACTACGCGACGCTGAAGGAGCTCGGAACGCATGCCGGCTGCAATCCGACAGACAAAGAGTGCCCTCCACAATGGGCGTTCACAACGGCGGACCAGGTCCGGGCGTCGGTCGACGTCTACCGGGCGACCGAAGCGCTCGCCTATGAGAAGCTGGTGCCGCTCGCCTACCGCGTGTATGCGCTCGATCCGCCCGCGCAGCTCTTCAAGCCCCCGATCTATCAAGAGCAGTACAAGTGCGGAGGGCGCTTCGGTCCGCATCCGTTCTCGAACGTGCCGACCAAAGCGTCGGCGACGCTTCTGCAGGTGTTCGACCCGAGCGGGGTCGAGAAGAACCAGTACCAGCTGTACGCCCTCGGTAAGCCGGTGTTCCTCGCTTGTGGCTACGTGACCCCGCCGCCGAATGAGATCCTGGACCGGATGTTCGATCCCGTGTCCGACAGCGGCGATCCGGACGTCGGCGGGCTCGGGATCTCACAGGCGCAGTTCTTGGCAGGACAAGAGCACACGATGTACCGGGGCGAGAACACCCGCTGGCAGCCATAAGCACGGTCGCGGAGCCTGAGGCGCACTCGGGTCACTGTCGCTCTGATCGGGCTATAGCTTGGAAGTGAGCGGGTATTGCTCGGGGTGCTCGATGGAGTCGAGCGAGAGGTCGACATCGAGGCCGGGCCAGTGTAGGTGCCGTGGGGATGGGCGCTCGAGGCGAAGGATTGCTTCGATGGTGGCGTGCTTGAACCAGGGGAACTCGGCGAAGGGCAAGAAGTGCTCCTGGTCGTCGATGAGGATCCAGAAGCCGTGCTGGGAAATGTTCGTGACCTCAACGGCCGAAGTGGCGCTGCCAGGCATCTCTGATCTCCTGCTCGTGCTCGATCACCAACTGTAGGGCTCGGCTCAAGTCCTGCTCGCTCAACTCGTAGTTGCGGGCCAGCTCGATGTTCGGCTCGATCCAATACTTTGCCTCGCCGTGAGCCGACTGGACGTGAATGTGGAGGCGATCCTCCTCGCGTGAGAAGAAGAAGAATCGAAAGGGGCCTTCGCGGAACACGGTCGGGCTCATCGCTGTGACGACGATGCCAGAGCCATCGGCTGGACGCCGGTGCGCGGCACGATTGAGCGGCAGCCGGTTCGTCGCCCAGAGGGGGACATCACGGAACCCGGGTTCAGTGCTGGAGCGTGCCGGGAGGCGACGGCAGGCCTCCGTGCCAGCCTCAGCCCAAACTTTGTCCCGAACCGTGTCCCGAACTCGGCAGATCTAACCTGCGCTAACTGGAACCACTGCCACAAAACTCCTGCAAATCTGGTCATTGAGCCCCTGCTCCAGTCAGGACGGTCGAAGGTCGACGTGGCGGAAATCCCCCGATGTTCAGCGGCTGGACAGAATCACAAAGCGTCTGCTGACCGGCCGGCTCTTTCGCCTGGTCAGCGTGGCGATCACCCGCAGCATGTAGTGCCCAGGCATTAACGCGCGCCCGTGCAGGCGGCCGGTGAAGTGCAGGCGGTTGGCCCCGCGACGGTCATCGTGGGTGAAGAACCCAATCGTGACCAGGCGTGTGCAGCGTCCGTGCTTACCAATACAGCGCAGCACCCGGAATGTCGAGCGGGCTCGGAGCGTGTCGTGATAGCGGATAGTCGTGCCGGTGCCGGAGCCACCGCCGACCGCCGGGCCGTTGGTCGCGGCACGAAACGCGATTGGGTTGAGCGTCATCCCGCCCAGTTGCGGCGTGGGCGGATTGACCTTGTAATAGCGGCTTCTGAACACGTACGCGGCTCCCTTGCTGCTGACTCGCGGGGCGCCGATGAGCGCGGTCGCCCCGTCGGCGGACAACGACACGTCACTGCCCGTCGTTGCCAGTGAGTAGCCGGCGCTGTCGGTGAGGGTCGCGGTCGGTGTCGAGCTCGACGACCAAGACGTCGCCCCGGAGACATGGAAGATGTACGCGGCGCCCAACGAGCTCCCGTTGACGTAGGGAGCGCCGATCAGCGCAGTCGTGCCGTCCGCGGACAGCGCGAGCGCGACGCCCAGCTCGTCCCCGTCGGATCCGCCGCCGTCGGTCAGGGCCGCGGTCGGTGTCCCGCTCGAGGACCACAACCCCTCCCCGGAGACGTGGAAGACATATGCGGCGCCCTTGAGGTTGCCGACGCGCGGGGCGCCAATCAGCGCGGTCGTTCCGCCAGAGGACAGCGCCACCGACCAGCCCAGGTCGTCATGTTCGGAACCGCCGCTGTTGGTCAGGGTCGCGGTCGGCGACGAACTCGACGCCCACGATCCCTCCCCGGAAACATGGAACACGTACGCGGCACCCGCGAAGCCGCCGACACCGGGGGCGCCGACCAGCGCGGTCGTCCCGTCCGCGGACAATGCAACGGACAAGCCCAGCGCGTCACCTGAGAAGCCGGGGCCGTTTGTCAGCGTCGCGGTCGGGATCGAGCTCGAGGACCACGAACCGTCCGCGGAGACATGAAAGACATATGCAGCACCGCGCTGAGAGCTGCTGTTGTTGACACCGGGAGCGCCGATCAGCGCCGTCGTCCCGTCCGCCGACAACGCCACCGCGAGGCCCAGGGCGTCATTTGCGGTGCGCGCGTTGGTGGTCAACGTCGCGGTTGGCGTCGAGGTCGTCGTCCACGTCGGGTCGATCCTGACGGGGTAACGGGCATCAGTTACGTCGACCACGATCCGCATGCCATCGGCGCCCGTCACAAATCGCGAGCCAAGCAGCCGGCCGCGCGCGTCGGTGACCCGCAGTCCCGCATAGGCCAGCGGACCATACGCACCCCCGACGGGAATGATCGCCGAGCCCTGCCTGATCACCCGCCACCGCTGCGGCGAGCCCAGCACCACCGCCAGCCGACCAGCGCCCCGCAGCGGCCGCCTGACCGTGAAGCTCTGCTCAAGCCCCCCCGCGGTTACCCGCCAAGCGCTGCTAAGCACGCCAAGATCCTGCACCAGCCGCCCATCCACCAGCGAACTGCCCCTCACGGACAACGTGCTCCGCCCCAAACCCCAGTCCAGGCCAACCGCCCGCAGCGAGGCCCTCGCCCGACCCCACAGAACAGCGCGCACCGCTCCGGTCGCGCTGATCTGCGCCGACAACGAGTGCGAGCGCGCCTGCACCGCCCAATCCTTGCCCACGGGCGCGATTCCGGAATAACGCGGCGCTGCCTCCAAACCGATCGGGCCGGCCCCCAGCCTCGCGCGAATCGCCCGCACCAACCCCGCCGGAATCGCCCGCCCCTGTCGGGCCGGCCGCCGCCGGGGAGTTACCGCAGGCGGCGATGAGGGAGGGACACCGACTGCAGGCTTGGCGTAACTTCCGCTCAGGTCGCCCCAGGCTGGGTTGGTCAGCTTGTAGCCATTGACCAGCTCCGACGTTGCGCTCGCTGGCTCTGTGGGCAACGAAGTGCCGACGCTGTTCTTGGGCAAGACGAATGCTGCGTAGCTCGTTCCGCCGAGCGCGAGCATCAGCGCGATAATCGAAACCACGAGCACCGCGCTCGGGCGTCCAGGACGCAAGAACCTCATACGAGCCCTCCTCTGTGACTTGAGCGGTGAAACACCCTTCGCGGCGCGAGGGCAGACCACCAGCGCGTTACCCCGACCGCGAGGCAGATCGTGACGCCTCGCTCCCACTGTGATTGCGGTAACCGCACAAGATGAGAGCCTGGTCCGCGCGACCAAAGGCCTGCCAAAACAACCCCAAAGCGCGGGCAACCCCCAGCTTGGAGGGTTCGATTCCTTCGCCGCGTCGTGGCTGGAAATACGGGTCAGCCATCTGTCGTGCCGTCGTCATCCGGCGGAGGGGGTAGCTAACCGCGCTGGTTGCGCGCTGGCCGGCTCTTCGCTGGGCAAAGGTACCGAGGCGCACGCGTTACCCCGGGCGCGCGGCGGGAAAGCCGGACGGTGAGTCAGTCAGCAGTCGTCAGCGACGCCGACGTTGGAGGCTCAAGGCCGTCGTTCAACAACGCTCGTTCTCGCCACGATTTACTCGGGCGGGATCGCCGCTGCGCCAGCCACGACGCCGTCGCCGAGCAGCCGCCCGATTTCGGCGTCGGAGAGGCCCAGCACGTCGGCGAGCACCTCCTCGGTGTGCTCGCCCAGCGTCGGCGCACGCTGGGGCGCGAGCCGCTCAGCCGCCCCGAAGACCATCGGCGAGCCGGGCATTCGGTAGGTGCCGATCCCCGGCTGCTCGACGTTGGCGAACATCGGGTTCGCGGGCGAGCATCGTGGGTCCTGCTCGACGAGCTGGGTGAACGTCTGGTAGGGGCCCCAGCAGACGTCGTGGGCCTCGAATATCTCGCGCACCTCGGCCATCGAGCGGGACAGCACCCACGGCCTTAGCGTCGCTCCGATCAGCTCGCGAGCGGTGAAACGCCCGCCCTCGTCGCTCAGGTCGACCTTCATCATCTTCTCGATGCTGGCGCACGCCTCGCCCAGGTCGGCGGCCGCCACCAGGCTACGCCACTGGCGGTCCGTCAGCGCGACGATCATGATGCGACGCCCATCGCGGGTGCGGAAGTCGCGTCCGAAGGCGCCGTACAGGTAGTTGCCGTCCTTGACACGCTCGTGGCGGTTGATCTCCACTTCGGCGATCTTGCCGAGGTTGCCGACCATCCAAAAGGCGACGTCGGACAGTGCGACGCGCACGTACTGGCCGGCGTGGGTACGCGCGCGGTGGCGCTCGGCCGCCAGCAGCGACGTGGTCGTCAGCGCCCCCGTGATCGCGTCCCAAGCGGGCAGCAGGTGGTTGAACGGGACGCCGAGGTTGCGCGGGCCGGTCGCCCACGGGAAACCGGTCGCCGGGTTGATGGTGTAGTCGACGGCGGAAGAGCCGTCCGCGTTGCCCGTGATGTTAATCATGATCAAGTCGGGCCGACGGGCGGCCAGCGCGTCGTAGGCCAGCCACCCACGGGCCGGGAAGTTGGTCAGGAACAGCCCGGCGTCCGGTCCGGGCGCGCCGATGAGCTCGGATATCAGCTCGCGGCCCGACGGCGAGGTGAGGTCGACCTGGATCGACCGCTTGCCCTTGTTCAGACCGGCCCAGAAGAGGCTGCGCCCCTCCGCGGTGACCGGCCAGCGTCCGCGGTCCAGCCCCCCGCCGATCGGATCGAAGCGGATCACGTCGGCTCCGAGCTGGGCCAACGTCATCCCGCCCAGCGGAGCGGCCACGAAGGCCGATCCCTCGACGACCCGCATGCCCTCCAGGATCCCGCTCATCACGAACCTCCTCGCACGGCCCGCTCAGGCCACCAGCGCCACGAAGCGCCAGTCCAGGACGGGCGCCTCCTCATCATCCGGTCGCGCCACGATGTCCCGATGACACCACGGCGTGTCAAGGCACGTGACGCGAACGGCAACCGTCCGCGCATCCAGTTGCCCACCGGCAAGGGCGCTGACCACGGCAGCCCGTGCCTTGTCTGTGGCAGACGCCGCCACCGCGTCCTCCATATCGATTACGACCTCGTCCGTCGGCAGGCCGGCCGCCTTGGCCAACATCCGCCGGGAGGAGCCTGGGACCGATAGACATGAGCGACGTGCACGCATGCGGCAAGCCAGCCTACCGCGAGCAGCCGAGCGCAAAGGATCTCGCGCGCCCGCCGGTCACCCGAGCCCGGGGGCGCAGCCGGCGTGCCATCTACCGCCGTCGGAGGTGTGGCTCGACTGCCTGCTCGCCGTAGCTGGTGTCGGCCGGGTTGAGGTTGACGCCGGGCTGGACGATTTCGTCGATGCGGTCGAGGATCGCCGGGTCGAGCGCGATGTCGGCGGCGGGCAGCTGGCTGTCGAGCTGCTCGATCGTGCGTGGACCGATGATTGCTGAGGTCACGGCGGGGTGGTTGACGACGAAGGCGATCGCGAGCTGGATGAGTGATAGGCCGGCCTCGTCGGCCAGCTTGTCGAGCGCCTCGGTTGCTTGGAGCTTGCGCTGGTTCTCTGGCAGCGTCATGTCGAAGCGCGCGACGAGTCGTTGCCTGGCAGGCGAGGTGGGTGTCGCGTCTGCGCTCCAGCGGCCCGACAGCCAGCCGCCTGCCAGTGGGCTGTAGGTGAGGATGCCCATGCCGTGGCGTCGGGCGGTGGGGAGCACGTCGAGTTCGATGCCGCGGACGAGGATCGAGTACGGCGGCTGCTCGGTGCGAAAGCGCTCCAGGCGTCGCTCGCGTGCCGCCCACTGCGCTTCGACGAGCTCCCCGGCGAAGAATGAGGACGAGCCGATGTAGCGGACCTTGCCCTGGTGGACGAGGTCGGTCAACGCGCCGAGCGTCTCGTCGATGTCGGTGTGCGCGTCGGGGCGGTGGAGCTGGTAGAGATCGATCCAGTCGGTGCCGAGGCGACGCAGCGAGTTTTCGACTTCGGTGATGATCCAGCGGCGCGAACCGCCGCGGTGGTTAAGGTCCTCGTCCATCGGCACCCCGCGCTTTGTGGCCAGCACGATGTCGTCGCGTCTGCCCTTGAGCGCCTTGCCGGCGATCGCTTCTGACTCGCCGGCGGAGTAGACGTCGGCGGTGTCAAGGAAGTTGATCCCGGCATCCAAGGCGCGGTGGATGATGCGGATCGAGTCGTCGTGGTCGGCTTGCCCAGGCAGGCACAGTTTCGAGACGTGGACGCCGGTGCGTCCGAGCGGGCGGTATTCCATGGTGGTCTCAGGCCTCCGGGATCTCGCGGCCGAAGGCCTCCAGGGTGATCGCATCGGGCTCCGGTCCGCCGCGCCGACCGGTGTCCAGGCCATCGATCGCGGCGATCTCCTCGGCGGAGAGCTCGAAGTCGAGCACGTCGATGTTCTCCGTGATGCGACTGGACTTGGTCGACTTCGGAATGACCGAGCGGCCGTGCTGCAGACCCCAGCGCAGCATCACCTGGGCCGCAGTCTTGCCGTGGGCGGTGGCGATGTTTCCGATGACGGGGTTGTCGAGGGTGCTGCCGTGGTTGCCGTCGCGGTAGAAGGTGATGCCGCCGATCGGTGACCAAGCCTGCGTGAGGATGTCGCGCTCAGTCCCGAAGTCCTGCACGTCTCGCTGCTGGAAGTAGGGGTGGCACTCGATCTGGTTGACCGCCGGCACGATCGTGGCGCGCTCGAGAAGGGTGGTGAGGTGCTCGACCATGAAGTTGCTGACGCCGATCGCGCGGACCTTGCCGTCGGCGAGCAGCGTCTCCAGGGCCCGGTAGGCCTCCAGGGTCCGGTCAAACGCGGACGGGAGCGCCTGGTGCAAGATCAGTAGGTCGATCTGCTCGACGCCGAGCTTGCCGGCGCTCTTCTCAAAGCCGTGCAGCGTCTGGTCGTATCCGTAGTCGCTGATCCAGATCTTGGTCTCCAGGAACACCTCTGAGCGGTCCAGCTCGGAACTGTGCACCGCCTCGCCGACTTGGCGCTCGTTGCCGTAGGCCGCGGCGGTGTCGATGTGCCGGTACCCCGCGGCGAGCGCGGCGCGGACGGCGTCGCGGGTCTCGTCGGGGGGCGTCTGGAAGACGCCGAGGCCGAGGGCGGGCAGCTGCACGCCGTTGTTCAGTTCCAGGCTTGGGGTCGTGGTGGCGGTCATGGTCGGTTCGTTCCTCCCTTGGGGCGTTGGTGCAGGATGCCGGTCTTCATAGCTCCTGCGCGGTGGGGCGCACGAGGATCTCGCTGAGCGACACGCTGCGTGGCCGCGAGACGGTGAAGGCGATGATCTCCGCGATGTCCTGCGGCGCGATCGCGGTTGCCGCATACATCTGCTCGGCGGCCACCTTGGTCTCGCGGTGGGTGATGTGGTCGGTCAGTTCAGTGGCCACCGCGCCGGGCTCGATCACGATCACGCGCACGCCGGGCTGCAGCTGCTGGCGCAGCGACTCTGACCAGCCGTTCATCCCCCACTTGGTCGCGGCGTAGACCGCGTTGCCGGCCCGCGCCGTCCGGCCGGCCACCGAGGAAAGGTTCACCAGGTCACCTCCGCCGTCGGCGAGAAGCTGGTCCAGGAACACCTCGGTAGTCGTGATCGTGCCCAGCAGGTTGGTCTCGATCATGCGGCGGTAGTCGGTGGACAGCTCAGCCGAGAACGGGCCGAGCAGCATCACGCCGGCGTTGTTGACCAGGATGTCCGCGCCGCCGAGCTCCTCCTGGACACGCTGCGCGGCGGCGAGGATGGAGTCGCGGTCGGTGACGTCCGCCTCGATCGCGACGGCGCCGGCGCCGAGCTCGTCCGCCAAGGCCTGGACGCGATCCAGGCGCCGCGCCAGCAGCGCGACGCGAAGGCCGTCTGCGGCCAGCGCTCTGGCGGTCGCTTCGCCGATGCCCGACGAGGCGCCAGTGATGACCGCGACGCGGCCATTGGTGTTCTCGGTGCTCACGTTCGTGTTCCCTTTCGCCTTGAAGTCGTGGGGCCCGGCTCGCACTCTTGCACCCAGCGGCGAGATCTGAGAGGCCCTGTCAGAGGGGTACTGGCAGGGCACCCCTGAGCGGGCCCGCGCGGCGTACAGTGCCAACGGTGGACGCCGTAACCGAGCTCTCGCAATTCTTGACCTCACGGCGCGCAAAGGTCACGCCCGAGCAGGCCGGCTTGCCGACCTACGGCCAACGACGCGTCCCCGGGCTGCGCCGCGAGGAGGTCGCCTCTTTGGCCGGGGTGAGCGTCGAGTACTACAAACGCCTGGAGCGCGGCAACGCCACCGGCGCGTCCGACCAGGTCCTCGAAGCTCTTGCCGACGCGCTGCGCCTCGACGACGCCGAGCGGGCCCACCTCTTCGACCTCGCCCGGGCCGCCAGCCCGATCGCCCCACGGCAGCGGAGCCGACCGGCTCAGCAGCGCGTCCGTCCGGCGGTGCAGCAGATCCTCGACAGCATCACCGCGCCGGCGACCGTGAGCAACATGCGCTGCGATTACCTGGCCGCCAACCAGCTTGGCCGGGCCCTCTACGCGCCGCTGTTCGAAAGCCGCGAGCAGCCGCCCAACAGCGCGCGGTTCACGTTTCTCGACCCCGCCGCCCAAGAGTTTTTCCTCGAATGGGAGAAGGCGGCAAAGGATTTGGTGGCAGCCCTGCGCTCGATGGCCGGCCGCAACCCCTATGACCGTGCGCTCTCCGATCTCGTTGGCGAGCTGTCCACCCGCAGCGACGCGTTCCGCACCTGGTGGGCGGCCCACAACGTCCGCTACCACCAGACCGGCACCAAGCGCCTGCACCACCCCGTGGTCGGCGACCTCGAGCTGAACTACGAGGTCATGGAACTCTCAGCCGACACCGGACTACGACTGGCGATCTTCACCGCCGAACCCGGCAGCCGCTCCAAACGAGACCCTAGACCTCCTCGCCAGCTGGGCCACCACGCCCGGCCGGCATCCGGCCGTCGACGAGGCGCCGCGACCGTAACCGGCACCCGCGTGCTGCTCTCCTGAAATGACGCGCCGCTGGCTGCCGAGCACATGCGTCCTGCTCCGCCCGGAGCGGGCGCGTGCCGGCCCGCCCGCTAGCAGCTCCGCAGCAAACGATTGGCGGCCGAGCGTCGACTTCGCGAGAACGCTGCACACGTAGCGATCAGCGGCAACGAAAGACCGCCGGGCGTCGCTCCAACCCGGCCAATCCGGGGCTCAGGGCACTCCGTGACCATTTTGGTCACCGGGCCGTCCTGTGGCCGAACCCCCAGTTCCGCCGCGGCTGTCTACGCGATGGTGATCTCACTCGCTAGATAGACGTC
This sequence comes from uncultured Solirubrobacterales bacterium, assembly GCA_963749545.1. GTDB lineage: Bacteria > Actinomycetota > Thermoleophilia > Solirubrobacterales > Solirubrobacteraceae > Palsa-465. The sequence continues at coordinate 208,677 of CAVVNG010000001.1, read as the reverse complement.
CTGGATGGCGTTAAGGATCTGGACACCCTCCTCCGTCGGCCGCTGGAATGCCTTGCGGCCGCTGATCAGCCCGGTGCCTCCGGCGCGCTTATTGATCACGGCGGTGCGCACGGCCTCGGCCAGGTCGGACTCGCCCGACGATGCGCCGCCGCTGTTGATCAGGCCGGCGCGGCCCATGTAGCAATTGGCCACCTGGTAGCGGCAGAGGTCGATTGGGTGATCGGTCGTGAGCTCGGTGTATACCTTTGAGGACGTCTTGCCGTAGCCGCCGTTGTTGCGGTTCATCGCCCCGTAGCCGTTGTTGTTCTCCGGAAGCTTCTGCTTGATGATGTCGGCCTCGATGGTCACCCCGAGGTGGTTGGCCTGACCGGTGAGATCCGCTGACAGGTGGTAGTCCTGGTCTGCCTTGAAGGCCGAGTTCCGCAGGTAGCACCAGAGCACGGTGAACATCCCCAGCTGGTGGGCCTCCTCGAAAGCCTCTGAGACCTCGCGAAGCTGGCGCGTCGATTCCTCGCTACCGAAGTAGATCGTCGCTCCCACGGCGGCAGCGCCCATCTCCCAGGCCCGCTTGACGCTGCCGAACGGCACCTGATCGAACCGATTTGGATAGGTCAACAGCTCGTTGTGGTTGAGCTTGACGATGAACGGAATGCGATGCGCCCACCGGCGGGAAACGGCCCCGAGCACGCCGAAGGTCGACGCGACGGCATTACAACCGCCCTCGACTGCCAGCTCGACGATGCGCTCGGGGTCAAAGTAGACCGGATTGGGCGCGAAGCTCGCTCCGGCACTGTGCTCAATGCCCTGATCGACCGGCAGGATGCTCAGGTACCCCGAACGCGCCAGGCGGCCGTGGTCAAACAGCTGGCGGAGATTGCGCAAGGTGGCCGTGCTGCGGTCGCTGTCCATCAGCACCCGCTGGATGAAGTCGGGTCCCGGCAGATGCAGCATCTCGGCGTCAATCGTCTGGCAGCGGTGGCCGAGCAGGTCCTCTGCGTCAGGGCCGAGCAGCTCCGCAACCGACGTGGCGCTGGGTTGGATCGTGGTCGCCACAGCGTTCTCCTTCGGGTCGGCGGTCTTGCCTGTGGACGATACCGCTCGACGACGCTTGGTCGTAGGCTCGCGTTGCGAATGTGTGCTCCTCGGGGGATCTCGATCTGGCCGATCTGGGCGCGGCGGGGACTGACCGCGGCACCGTGTAGCACCCGTCTGGTTGTCTCGATGATCGTCCACCCAACGGCAGCTCTCGGCTGTGGTGTTAGCGTTCGGCTGAAGCGCAGTGCGGATCTAGCCGGTGATAGAGCTCTATTCAAGAAGTGAGACGGCGGGCACGATCGTGCACTCCGTGCTTGAGTTCTCGGGCGAGCCGCACCGGGTGCTTGAAGTCAAGCCCGGTGACGACGGGAGCCTGACGCCGACGGGCTACCTCGAGCTCAACCCAAGCGGGACCGTCCCGACGCTCATCGACGGCGACCTCGTGCTCTACGAGACCGTGGCGATTCTCGAGTACCTCGTTGAGAAGCTGCCCAGGCTCGGGCCCCGGGCAGGCGAGCCGGGTCGGCCGGAGTTCCACTTCTGGCTAGCGTGGTTGACGAACAACCTGATGTCCGCCTTCTACCGGTGGTTCAAGGCGGATGAGATGGTCGCCCCAGAGGCCGTTGGCGCTCTTCAGGCCGGCGCGGTCGCGACGTTGACGGCGCGTGGCGCCTGGCTTGAGCGGCAACTCATAGGGCGCGACTCGCTCATCGGTGATGCGCCATCGGTCGTCGATCTCTTCCTCCAGGGTCTGGGGAGTTGGTCTGTGGAGATCGACGGGCTTACATTCGGTGGTGACGCTGTCGCGGCTCATGCGGCTCGGACCGTCGCGCTGCCGGGTGTCGCGGCAGCGATCGATCAGGAAAGCAACCACAGGTTTGGCTGATCGTCGGCGGAAGGCGTGTGGCGGATCGCAAACATCGGTAATGGCGATCAAGAACGTCGTTCAGGTTCATTTCTGAGCTCTCCACGGCGTGTGCTTCGCGCCTGAATGCACCCTGGGGCGAGGTATCTCTCCATGGCAAGACGCTGGGCTCGGCTGAAAGGAGTGTTATGAGACTGGAGGGGAAGGTCGGGATCGTCGTCGGTGCCGGGCAGTCGCCCGGCGCGACGGTCGGCACCGGTCGAGCGGCGGCGATCGTGTTCGCGCGCGAGGGAGCAAGGGTCCTGCTGGCCGATCGCGCCCTCGACTCAGCACGCGAAACAGCGCAGATGATCTCCGACGAGGGAGGCGTCGCCGAGTGCGTGGCTGCGGACTGGACGAGGGCAGCGGACTGCAAGGCGATCGCCACCGCGTGCGTTGACACTTGGGGGCGAATCGACTTTCTTCAGAACAACGTCGGGATCGGGGCCGATGACGCCGACCCCCTGAGGCTCACCGAAGACGCCTTTGACCGGATCATTGCCGTCAACCTCAAGGGCTGTCTTCTCTGCTGCCAAGCGATCGTACCGGTGATGCGCGATCAGGGCTCCGGATCGATTGTGAATATCTCCTCGATCGCGGCGGTCGCGGCTGCCGTTCCCCTCACGGCATACCGCATCTCGAAAGCTGGCGTCAACGTTCTCAGCCATTCACTCGCGCTGGACAACGCCAAGCACGGCGTTCGCGTGAACACGATCATGCCCGGGCTTCTCGACACACCAATGGCGATCGATGCGCGGGCCTCGAACCGGGGCGTGCCACGTGAACAGATCCGCGCTCAGCGCGACGCAATGGTCCCACTCCGCGCAAGTATGGGCACCGGCTGGGACGTCGCGTACGCCAGCCTGTTCCTTCATTCCGACGAGGCGGCATTCATCACCGGTGTGGCGCTGCCGGTCGACGGAGGCCAGCTAGCGCGTATCGGCGGTTAACCTCACCGATGAAGGATGCAGCCCGGCACGTAACGGCGGCTCCGTCGGACTTCCGCTGGCCGCGCTGGGCACAAATTTCAACGCAAAATATGGCGTCGGAGCATTGCGGGAAATTACGGACACGCGAGGTGACGTGGCGCGGATGGACAGAGGCGTCATCGGAGTATCTTGAGTTCCTGTCAGGCGCCGCATTCACGCCCTTCGGGCGATCGCGGTAGGCAACCTAATTTCGACGTCAGGAACCAGCAGTGTCGGGTGTCGCTTGCAATCCGTGGGTGGCGATGGACGTCAGGACCGATCCGGTGGTGCGCTCTCGTCTGCTTCGGCGTGTCCACGAGCGGGAGCTGACCGAGGACTCGGCGCCGTCGAGCGATGTGCGCGATCTCGTGCGCAGCAGCTGGCGCCGGAGCCTCGCCGCCGGCGTCGCGCCGGACCAGGGTGGGGCACCAATGCGACTTGCGCCAAGCGAGATAGACGAGGCGCGGCTCCGTTCGCCGTTCGGCCTGGTGATTGATGTGATCCATTCGAAGCTTTCAAGTCTCGATGAGGATGCGCGTCACATCGTCGCGATCGCGGATGCCGAGGCGAACCTCCTGTGGGTGACGGGTGATCGCGATACGTGTGAGCGCGCACGCGAGATGCGCTTCGAGGAGGGCGCGGCGTGGTCGGAGGGCGAGGTCGGAACGAACGCGGTTGGCACCGCGCTCGCACTTGATCATCCGGTCCAGATCTTCTCGGCCGAGCATGTGGTCGAGGCCGTGCATCCGTGGACGTGCTCGGCGGCGCCGATCCATGATCCCCGGACCCATGAGGTGATTGGAGTGGTCGACCTGACGTCCGAGCTGCGAACGCACCACCCGCACACCTTGACGGTCGCGGCGCTTTCGGCCCTCGCCGCTGAGAGCGCACTTCACCTCAGGTCGCTGCAGGATGCGGAGCGTCTGCGCGCGCGCTGGGAGGCGGTCTTCAGCGGTCGGGGGACGCCGGGCGCGCTGCTCGACAAGAACGGTTGGGTGATCGCTACGCGGGGCATGTCCGAGCTGCCGAGCCGGCTCGAGCTGCCCATGGAGGATGGGACCGTCGTTCTCCCGGACGGTCGCGGCGGTGACCTTCAGCTGTTGCAGGGCGGCGGCGCGATGATCTGGCTACGGCGGCGATCACGGGCGCGCCCCGCGTCTCTGCGACTGCAGCTGTTGGGGCAACACGCGAGCGCCCGACTCGGGACCGGGCGCCGCGAGCGTAGGCTGCGCTCCCTGGAGCTGCTGGCCGTGCTGGCGATGCACCCCGAGGGGATGACCACGGCGCAGCTGGCGCTGGCGCTGTATGGCGAGCGCGGCAAGGCCGTGACGATCAGGGCGCAGGTCCACCGCGTCCGCACGTGCCTTGGGGTGCGATCGGTCGAGCCGCACCCGTATCGGTTGAGCGTTCCGGTCGAGGCCGATTGGCTCGAGGTGAGCAGGCTCGTGGCTGCAGGGCGGCCGGGTGAGGCGCTGCGTGCCTATCGGGGACCGTTGCTTCCGGCCTCCGATGCCCCGGGGATCATCGAGGCCCGGGCGCTGCTCGAGGAGTCGTTGCGGCGTTCGATCGTGACCACCGCAGACCCGGAACTGCTCTCGGGTTGGCTCGCGCACCCGTCTGGAGCGGATGACCTCGCGGCGGCTCGGGCACTGGTCGCGGTACTTCCATGTGGCGACCCGCGGCGGGCGGCCGCGACCGCGACTGCGGCGGCAATCGCGCGGCGCCTCTCACATCCCGCCTGACCGACCTGCGAACAGGGGCGCGGCGGCGCGGCGGCTGCGTGCAACGCAATTGCAACTCACCTGCACGTAGCCTGGTCGGCTCGAACCGCCTCTGTACCAAGTAGTGATGAGATGGCAGGCGAAACGGTGATCCACGAGCACACGAGGCGAAAGCAGTGTGCGTCGGGCTGTAGTCCGATTCGCCAACCCCATTGACGCGGATGCATATTGCGGATACGCCACCGAGGTTCAGCGTCAGCGTCCGCCACGGCGAGAGGCAAGCACAGGAGGAGAGCCTCAGATGAAGCCGTCGACCGCCACTACTAACCAACGTCAGGAACCGCTGCTCGCGATAATGGCCGAGCTGCAAACCAAGATTGCGGTCGAGCAGTTCAAGGACCGCTAGGGGAATGCGCGAGGTCACGGCGCACGATGAGGGAGTCCATTGTGCCTGCCCCCACGTGCCGATACGACGAAATCTCGGCGCGGACCTTCGGTCACGAGGGCGCGGTGGCGAGCGTGGCTGATCGCCGGCGAGGCCCTGCCTCAGGTGTGCTTGGGGTCCTGGATGTGGCGTGCGGCGTGTTGTCTGACCTGGACGTTGATGTGGTCCTTGAGCGCGTGCTCGAGGCAGCGCGTGAGCTGACCGGGGCCCGATACGCGGCATTGGGTGTCGTTGACAGCTCCGGGGTAGAGCTTGAGCGGTTCGTCACGGCGGGGGTGGATGAGCGGACGCGCCGGAAGATCGGGGCGCCGCCGCGCGGGAGAGGGGTGCTGGGCGAGCTGATCTCCGATCCACGGCCGCTGCGGCTCGCTGATGTCGGCGCGTACCTCCGCTCGTATGGTCTCCCGTCTGGGCATCCCCCCATGAAGACGTTCCTCGGCGTCCCGGTGCTCGTCGGGGGAGAGCCGTTCGGCAACCTCTATCTGACCGAGAAGCCTCGGGGAGAAAAGTTCACCGAGGAGGACGAGCACGCCCTGCTCCGGTTGGCGGAGTTTGCCGGAGTGGCGATCGACCACGCCCGCCGCTACAGCTGGATCGACGAGCAGCGCGCACAGCTCACGCGCACGGTGCAAGCGCTCGACGCCACTGTGCAGATCGCACGTGCCATCGGTGGCGAAACCGACCTCGAGACCATCGTGGAGCTAGTGGCCAAGCGAGGGCGGGCGCTGGTGTCAGCGCGCGCCCTTGTCATCGAGTACGAGCGTGGCGGCGAGATGGTCGTGGCCGCCGGTGCCGGCGATCTGGCGCCGGGACTGATCGGACAGACCGTGGACGCTCGCGACAGCCTCGCGGGGTCCGCGCTTCGGACCTCACTGACCCTCCACCTAGAAGACGGGCTCAACCGGGTGCGGTTCGAGCGCCATGATCTGGGCAGTCTCGGGTTTCACGCTGATGCAGGTTTGGTGGTGCCTCTGCTTTTCCGTGGCCAGGGCTACGGGGCACTGATCGCGGTTGACCGGCTCAAACACGGGCCGGCGTTCACCGCCGATGATCAGCGGCTGCTGGAGGCGTTCGCGGCCAGCGCGGTAATCGCGATTGCCACGGCGCGCTCGGTCGAGGTCGAGCGCACCAATCAAAGCCTCGCCGCGGCCGAGCAGGAGCGTGCCCGGTGGGCCCGCGAGCTGCACGACGAGACCCTGCAAAATCTCGCCGCGCTGCGGATCGGGCTCGCCGCACAACTGCGGACCGGCGACCCCGACACGCTGACGGAAGTCGTATCCGACGCAGTAACCCAGCTCGATTGCGAGATCACCACCCTGCGCTCCCTGATCACCGAGGTGCGTCCGACGGTGCTCGATGACATCGGCGTAGAGGCTGCCATCGAAGCTCTCGCGGAGCGCGTCCGGCAAGACGACTTCGACATACAACTCGCAATCGACCTCGGCAGCGGAGAAGCCGGGCGGCGCAGCACCGAGCTGGAAACCACTCTCTACCGCATCACTCAGGAAGCGCTCACCAACGCGCGCAAACACGGCGGAGCCCGCCACGTGCACATCGAGATCCAAGCACATGACCACTACCTCTACCTCACCGTCGGTGACGACAAGCACGGCTTCGACCCCAACACAAAGAACAATGGGTTTGGACTGCACAGCATGCGCCAGCGCGCCGAGCTCATCGGTGGAACCCTTCAAATCAATTCCGCACCGGGCCGAGGCACCGAGATCAGGGCTGACCTTCCCCGCTCCCAACCTCATCAGACGGCGCGCAGCCTAGGGTGACAAGCACTTACTCACGCGTCGATCGATCTCTCGGTGGGTAAAGCTTGTTGAGGGGGTGGCGACCAGGGCCGCCCTGACGCAGGCGAGGTAGTGTCAAGGATCGAGATGCCCGACAGTGATGTGAACGGAGTCGAGCTGTACTGGGAGCACGCGGGCAGTGGCCCGCGGTTGCTGTTCTGCAACGGATCGGGCGTGACCTTGGAGGGTGTCCGACCGCTACTCGGCTTTCTGGCTGCCACGTTCGATCTGCTGACGTGGGATTACCGTGGCTTTGGCCACAGCGCTCCGGTGACGCGTCCTTACACGATGGCCGACATGGCCGCCGACGCGATTTGTCTGCTGGAGATCGTGGGTTGGAGCACTTGCCGGGTCATGGGGCTGAGCTTCGGCGGCATGGTGGCCCTGGAGTTCGCTGTCACCAACCCGGCGCGGGTGGAGCGCCTCGCGTTAGCCTGCACGTCGGCCGGTGGCGAAGGCGGGTCCTCATATCCGCTGGAGAAGCTGCTCCAACTCCCGCCCGACGAACAGGCCGCAGCCCGCCGCAAGGTCGTTGACAGCCGCTGGGATGACCGCTGGCTTGACGATCACCCACCCGATCGTGCGCTGGCCGAACGCTTGGCGTCAAGCCAAGCGAACGCGCCCCAGGCTGCTCAAGAGGCACAGCTCCAAGCCCGCGCAGGGCATGACGTGTGGGACCGGCTCAGCGCGATCGCATGCCCGACCCTGGTTACCTACGGCAATTACGACGGGATCGCTCCGGCACAGAACAGCACCGCGATCGCGTCGCGCATCGAAGCAGCCGAGCCGCGCGGCTACGAAGGAGGCCACGCGTTCCTGTTCCAGGACGCGGCCGCGATGCCCTCACTCGTGGAATTTCTTCAAGTGCCATCAAACTGACGCCTCCGCTCGGGCGAATGCGTCCTTGAAAGCCATGGGTGGGGTTCATCGTCGCCTGTGGACCCGGCTGCCACATGCCGTCATCGGGGCCTCCCCTTGTACTGCGCGTCGGTGACGTGCTCACCCCAGGTGACCGGGCTGCCGTTCTCGTCGTTTTGTTGCATGGCGATGTGGACCATGAAGCGGTCCGACGCGGCGCCGTGCCAGTGGTTCTCTCCGGGCTCGAAGAAGACCCGGTCGCCGGGGCGGATGACCTCGATCGGACCGTTCTCGTGCTGGCAGAGCCCCACCCCCTCGGTGACGAAGATCGTCTGGCCGTGTGGGTGGGTGTGCCAAGCCGTCCGAGCGCCGGGGGCAAAGTGGACGCTCGCGGCGGCGAACGTCGAGCTGCCGGCAGGCGCGGCGACGGCGTCGATGTACACGTCGCCGGTGAACCAGTCCGCCGGGCCCTTTTGGGTCTCGATGCTGCTGCGCGTGATCTGCAATCTCGTTCCTTTCCTTGGTGCTCGTCAGATGGACTTGCCCGTTACGGTGAGACCATGACCTTGATGGACTCGCGGTCGGCCATCGCGCGGCAGCCGTCGGGCACGCCATCGAGCCCGATGCTGCGGTCGAAGACCTTGCCGCCTGTTGAGCCCACGTACGCAGGCTCCAGCCCGAGGCGTTGCGGCGGTGCGACTGTTGTCTCAGGCGCCGCTGTACGCGGGCGCGAACACGACGAGAAGCTCGAGATCATCGCTGATGTCTTCAAAACGATGGGTATCTCCCGCGGCGACGAAAATGCAGTCGCCCGGCGCGACTGCACGGGTCGACGATCCGATCCGCAGCACAGCCCGGCCACGGACCACGTAATAGATCTCATCCTCGCGATGCGGCGTCTGTTCATCCTTGCTACCGGCGGATAGCACGTAGACGCCGACGCTCATTGGAGCCACACGCAGCGGTTGGCTCCAGGTCTCGTCGCGTTCGCGCATGTCTGCCGCGGCTCTGTCGAAGTTGAAAACGTTCATGGGGTGAGGCGAACAGCCTAACCTCGTTCGGCCGCTTCTTGATGTGCTTGGCGTTGCGAGCCCATCCAAGGACGGGCGAACTCCGATCAGCTCGGCGGGCGGAAAGTCGCGCTCGCGGCCCTGCGCATGGCCTCCTGTGCCTCGGTCATGTCGAGGAGCGCAGTGGTCTCGGTGCTGATCTGTCCGCTCGCGCCCACCGCCATCGCCAGCGCGACTACAGCGACGTTGTCCGGCGCCTCTAATAGGAACACGCCATCGTGCTCGCCGAACGCCCACCAGATGCCGTGCAGCTTGCAGTCAAGGGACTCGGCCGCCTTGGCGGCGACCGCGCCGCGGTCCTGCGGGTTCTCGATCATCGCCTTTAAGGCCTCGGCGGAGTATTTGAAGCGACCTAGATAGAGCGGCATGTCAGCCTCCAATCGTTCGCGAACAGTGTGGGGCAATTGTCTTCGAGGAACCTGGCGAGGGCAAGGCGGGGTTAGCGTGCACCGAGCGAAGAACCCAGCAGAACGCAAGTCCCGAAACGGTGGAGGTGGGCGGAGCACTGTGGCGCGGCCTGACCACCGGGACGAGTCCGTCGTCGCCGAGGCGCTCGCCCGGTCTTGATGCGCATCCAGGCCCCAGCCGGTCCTGCTTGCGGCTGATTCGACGCGCGCAGCCAGAAGCGGTCGATGATCCGCGATCATCTCAGCACCGACAACGACGACCGAGGGACCGAGCCATGCCTCAGCGTGGAAGCGATCGCGCGACCATCTCGTTCGAGCAGGCCGAGCGCCGGCTGTTTGCCGCGTGTGGCGTGCAGGCCGCGAGCCGGCGCGTGCGTCTGGCTGATCCGCCGGTTGCCGTGCGCGTCCTGGAGGCGGGGGACGGCCCGCCGCTGGTCCTGGTGCACGGTAGTGGCATGACCGCTTCGACGTGGGCGCCGCTGATGCCGTGCCTGGGCAGGCGCCGTCTGATCGCCTTCGACCTCCCTGGGTTCGGCCTCAGCGATGCCTTCGACTACAGCGGCCGGCCGTTGCGAGCACACGCGGTTGCGCAGCTCACCTCGCTGCTGGACGCGCTCGGCCTCGAGCGGGTGCCGATCGTCGGCACCTCGCTGGGTGGAATGTGGGCGCTCTGCCTAGCCCTCGACGCGCCGGACCGCACCGCCGCCGTGGCGTCGCTGGGAGTACCCGCCGTCGCGCTGCCCGGCATGCACGGCGACCCGTTCTTCACCGCGCTCTCTACACCCGGCCTGCGCCAGCTCGCGGCGCGGATCCGCTCGCCGAACGTCGCCACGACACGCCGGACGCTGACCCGCGGCGTCGTCGGCCCCCGCGCCGCCGAGCGAGCGCCTGACGGGTTCTTCGAGGTCGTCCACGAGGGCATGCACCAGCCCGGCTTTCGGACGGCGATGCTTAGCCACATGCGGCTCGCCATGCGAGTCGGGCGGCCCCGCCCGGAGAACTTTCTCTCGCAGGCCCAACTGCGGCAGCTGATCGTGCCCGTGCTCATGATTTGGGGCAACGAGGACCCCTACGGCGGCCCAGAGATTGGCCAACGCGCATGCGCCCTGATACCCGACGCGCGCCTCGAGGTCATCCCAGGGCGCCACGCTCCCTTCCTCGACGACCCTGAGCGCTGCGGAACGTTGATCGACGAGCTCCTGTCGCCGTCCGACCATGCAATTCATTGATCGCCATTCCGGTAGGACCGTAGACTTCACCGTCGCGAGATAGCTGCCGCCGAGCATGTCTCGCATGAACAGCGCCGGGAAGACGAGCAGCCCGACCCCGACGCCAGCGGCATATTCGAACGATTATGTCGCCCGACATTGGTAGTCCGATCGCGGCACCCGCGTCGATCGGCACCGCGAGCAGAATCGCAGATGAGCGACCCCGCAGCCCGGATCGACACGACGTTTAGTCCCGAGCACCTCGCCAGCTACGTGACGGGAGTGATCGCGACGCTCGTGGCGATCGGCGGGCTATACCTCGCCAATGACCTCAAGGCGACGACGGCGATGGCGATCGTCGCTGCCGGGGGCGTTGCGATCTGGCTCGCCCGGGCGTCGTTCAGGCTGGTGATGCTCGAGGGCAGCGGCCACATGGGGTCGTGCCTCCCGGAAGGGCTGGCCGAGCTCCGACGATCCTGGCCAGTGGTCCTCGCGGCGCTGCCTCCGGTCCTGGCGCTCGCCTGCGCCGCCGGCGGGCTCTGGTCGGTCACGGTCGGCCTCCACATCGGCCAGGCCCTGGGTGTCTGCGGACTGCTCGCGGGCGGACTCCTCACGGCCCACCGGCTGCGAGCCACGGGCTGGGCGATGGCCAGCTACGTCGGCTGGCTCACGGTTTCCGGGCTGCTAGTGGTAGGGATCGAACTCCTATCCCGCACCGTTTAGCCCGTTCAGCGAAGGCGCAAGACCAGCTTGGCGCTGAGTGTGACCACCATCGCGACGATGTACCGGCCAGGCGTCCGCCCGCCGGTGGGTTGGTGTTTGACGGGTTAGTTGGCTGGTGGGATATTGTCCTTGTGGGGCCGGTTTTGACCAGCGTGTTGGGCGTTGGGTGGGCGTGATGCATGCAGGGCTAGTGTCGGGCGTGCTGGCTGTTGCTGTGGCGGCTGCGGGGCTCTGTGTGGTGGCTGCGGCCGCGTCGGGTCAGAGGGCGGGCGCCGTGGGTCGGCGCTTCTCGCCGGGCCAACCGCCCGTGCTGCTGCGCCTGATCCTTGTAGTGATCCTTCGCCCGGGGAGTGCAGGATTGACAAGCAGACCGGCTGTCCGATCCTCGGGCCGTTGGGGCTGGGGGTTTCGCCCTCCGTCTTGTGCGTTCCGCTGGGCAGTTCACTTGTGACGGTCGTGACTCGAGGGGTGACCGGCGGCTGCGTGGTCAACTACTACGCGCAGGTCGCGCTGCCGTATGGACCGGGCGGGCCCGGGTATCCGCCGCCACCTCCACCGCCACCCCCCACCGCGCGGGGTCCGGGCGGGCCTGGCTATGAGGCGGTGTGGTACTCGAACATCGGCGAGGGCACCAGGTGGTGGGCGAGCCCGGGCACGATCGGGCCGGCCAGCATCACCGGCCTGGGGGCCAAGTACCGGGTTCCGAAGGGGTTTGCCGCGTGGTCTGCCGCGGGCGGGTCAAGTGCGAGCGGCAACTGCCCGGGCGGCCCGCCGACCGGAACGTTCGGGACCAAGGCGTGGGTGCAGCTTCACCCGACCCTGGCTGACGCGTGCGATCAGCTGCAGGCCGAGCTGCAAAACGCACTGCAGGGCAAGATCAACCGCAGCGTCCAAAACAGAGGGAAGCTCAGGCTGATCGTCACCCCGCCCCGCGGCGGCCTGCTCACTGTCACGATCGCGGGGGATCACCCGGCCGCGGACACCGACGCGGCGAGTGTCGCGCGGGCCAAGTTCAAGCAGATCGCCGCTCTCAAACACCGGCTCAACCGCCGTCGCCACAAGCTCTCGATCGGCCTCAACAGCGCTGGGCGCAAGCTGCTGACCCGGCTCGCTGCCGCCGACAAGGCCTACTATGCCTCCCACCCCGGCGGCGCCCGCCCCCCGGCGGCCAAGATCAGGATCCAAGTGCGCTTCACCAAGAGCTAGGCCAGATTCGCGCCGCAGCTCGCGGTGCAGCTCGGAAGCTGCAGCCGCGCAGCTTGCCGCCGCCGTTTGGAAGCTTCGCTTCTTCGCCGCGTCGTGATTGGAGATTCGCGGTCAGCGATCTGTCGCGCCGTCGTCCGGTGAACGGGGATCGTTAACCGTGCTGGTTGCGCGCCGGTCGGCTCCTCGCTGGGCAAGCGCACCGAGTGCACGCATTACCCCTGGCGCGCGGCGGGCAAGCCGGACAGTGAGCCGGTCAGCACTCGTCATGTAGCCCTCTGGGGACTCGACCGGCGTGCGGGCAGCCGCCGATCGGCCGGCCACGCGGTAGAGCTGCCAGACATCGGGCACGCCCTTAAGCTCGTGCTCGCCCCGGTCGGCAAACGCGAGTCCCGACCCCACCACGAGGTCGACGACCGTTCTCGTGACCACGATCTCGCCTGGTCCGGCGACGGCTCCCACACGCGCGCCAATGTGAACCGCGATGCCACCTAGATCCTCCCCGCGCAACTCGCACTCGCCGGTGTGCACGCCCGCGCGCAGCGACAGCCCGAGCTCATCGGCACCTGCGACCAGCGCCTCGGCGCATGCGATCGCTCGGGCCGGCCCGGCGAACACCGCCAGCATCCCGTCGCCCAGAAACTGCACAACCCGCCCGCCGGCCCGCTCCACCTCGCCTCGGATTAGGTCGTCGTGTCGATCGAGCAGCTGGCGCCAGGTCGCATCTCCGAGCTCGGCCGCCCGGCGTGTGGAGTCGACGATGTCTGTGAACAGCACCGTGGCGAGTATGCGATCGGGATCGATGGCGCTGCGGGAGCCCGTGACCAGCTGCTCGATCTCACCGATAATGACATTGCTGTCCGTGGTCCAGATCGCATGATCGGGTCCGTCCAGTTCCACGAGACGGGCACCGCGGATTCGGTCGGCAATCAATCGCCCATGGGCGATCGGCACGAGGTCGTCGCGACGGTGCATGACCAGCGTGGGCACTGAAATCGCACTGAGCGCCGGCCGCACATCGCTCTCCACCATCGTCGATTCGATCAGAGCTCGCGCCATCGCGGGAGACGCCGCCGATCGCTCGACCATCCCGTAGGAGCGACGGACTACCGGACTGACGATGTTGGGCAGAAGGAAATCAGCGCTGCGTCCCTCGCCCCAGTGCTCGTGTGTGTCCCGCAGCTTGGCCAACAGCGCCGCGGTCTCTCCGGGCTGTCCGCCGTACGCCGCGAGTTCTTCGTCATCCGCGCGTCCGCTCGATAGCGACCCGTAGATGATCAGCGCATCCGTACGCTCCGGATACGTCGAGGCGAACAGCGCCGCCGCCGGCCCCGCCTCCGACTCGCCGAGGATCGCGGCATGCGCTACGCCGGCCGCCTGCATCACCACGCGCACGTCTTCCATGCGCTCCTCCAGCGTCGCCACGTGTGTGATCGGGTCCGATACGCCTGTCCCCGGTTTGTCGTAGATAACGAGTCGGCAGAACGTTGCCAGTCGCTCGAACATCCGCGCCAATCCCGCATCGGTCCACTGGAGGTCGAGATGTGAGATCCAGCCCCAGCACCAGACGAGCGTCGCCGGGCCCTCTCCCAGCACCTGATACCCGATATTCACTCCGTCAGCGCGACGCGCATATCGCGTCTCTGGAGCTTTCATCCCGCCAACACCCTACGTGGAACGTGTACGGCCGACAAGTGCTCGCGTGATCTTGTAGTCGACGGGATGTGCGGTCGGATTGGCGGACGAGGCGATCGTCCGGCAAGTCAGTGCAGCCGTTTGGTCGAGTCCCGAACTCGGCAATTCTGACCTGTGCTAACTGGAAAGGCCGCCAATAACTGTGCGGTTTACAGGGCAATTGCTGAGCTCGGGACGCACTTCAAGGCTGGCAGGAACGCCTGCCGTCGTAGAGAATCTGCGCGGCGCAAATCAACGGAGAGGAAAGAGGAAATATGGAACTAGGGCTTACGGACGCGGTCGCGGTCGTCACCGGCGCCGCCTCAGGTCTCGGGGCGGCAACTGCCCGCTGTCTTGCCAACGAGGGCGCCAAGGTTGCGCTCCTTGACCTGGACGGCGGGAAGGCGGCGGCCGGCGCGCAGGAGCTGAGCGCTTCAGGCGCAGACGCCCTGGCTGTCGTCTGCGATGTGGCTGACGAGGACTCGACCCGCGCCGCGATCGAGAAGGTCGTCGAGCGCTTCGGAGGGATCGACGCGCTGCTGTGCTGCGCCGGGGTCTCCGGACTGTACGGCCGCACGATCGAGCAGGTCACCGTCCCCGAGTGGGACCAGCTCATGGCGGTCAACATCCGCGGGCAGTGGCTGCCGGTCAAGGTTGCGGTCCCGCACCTGCGTCGCAGCCAGCAGGCCGCGGTCGTGATCATCGCCTCGGACTCCGCACTGGTTGCATCGCCGCTGCACGTCCCCTACTGCGCGTCGAAGGGAGGGGTGTTGATGCTGACCAAGGCGCTCGCAGTGGATCTCCGAAGCGACGGGGTCCGCGTCAACTGCGTGTGCCCCAGCATTGTCGATACCCCGATGTCGCGGGCAGACCTCGGACTGACCGAACAGGGGTTCGACACGGCCAACTATCCCGTCCAGACCGCTGACGACATCGCCCGGTACATGACCCTGCTTGCCGCTCCAGCGACACGCACGATCAGTGGTCACCCGCTCGTCGCCGACTACGGTTACCTCGCCGAATCGAACTTCCCCGCCTAGGGCGACTCACGCCCCACACTGAAGGCTGATGGATGCACAGGACTTACATATCGGGTTGGCGTGCGGCTATCTCGGTTGTGTCGGAGCGCGTGGCCGGGCTCCTCACCGTAGTACTCGTCTCTGCGTTGTGCGGTTGCGGTGACGCCTCGGGGCCGAAATCGTCCGTGACGATCGCGTATGACGGCAGTCCGTAACGATCTCGGTGTCAGATGGGTCCACGGTTCAGGAGTCCTACGGCGGCCAGCCGAAGCTCACCTACTCGGGACCGGGCGGCTGCAAGGGGCGCTACTTCTCGGGCGACGTCCTGAATGGGCTTCCGGTGACGTTCCACTACAGCTCACGGGATGCCTACTTGGTCTACAACCACCTGATCTACCACTTCCTAGGTGGCCCGCGGGTGCATCCCGGGAGGCTGGTGTGGACCCGGATGGGCGGAGGCGACCACATCGTGGTGACCGCGTACTGTCCACCGCCACCTTCGTCCGGACCCCTTGTTGCCGCGGAATGTGGGCCTCTGAGGAGTTACTCGAGCCGTCGGTGACGGCAAGGAACGGCGGCGCTCGGTTCTCGGGCTGGCGACCACGGGGCCGGGCACCCCCGGACTACGATCACGCTGTGGCGGTCCTGCGGGTGCCGGGCGGCGAGTTGTATTACGAGGCCGAGAACGATGGCATTGCAGTCGTGCTCGTACACGGGCTCGCGCTCGACGCACGCATGTGGGACGACCAGGTGCCTGCGCTCAAGGACATCGCAAGGGTTGTCCGCTACGACGTCCGCGGATTCGGCCGCTCGACACGGGACGCTGACACCTCGTACTCGCACGCCGACGATCTCTGGCGCCTGCTCGACCACCTTGAAATCGATAAGGCGGTGCTTGTGGGGCTCTCGATGGGCGGGCGAATCGTGGTCGAGGCGACGCTGGCCGCACCCAAACGCGTGCGGGCGCTCGTGCTCCTCGACGCCGTGCTGGACGGCGTGCCGTGGGATCCGGACTCTGAGCGCGGCATTCAGGCGATCGGCGAGGGACTCCGCTCCGGCGGTCTGGACGAAGCGAAGAAGGCGTGTCTTCGCCACGACTTCTTCGTCCCCGCGCAGCGCACGCCCGACGTCGCGCGCCGGCTCGCCGAGATGGTCGGCGACTACTCCGGCGTGAACTGGACGAGCGCGGACCCGCACGCTCCGCATCCGAAGAGCATCGAGCTGCTGGCGACGATCGCCGTGCCAACGACCGTTGTCAGCGCCGAGCTGGACGTTCCCTGTTTCCGCGAGATGTCCAACGTCCTGGCCAGCCGGATCGCCAACGCGCGCAAAGTCACGGTCCCGGGCGTCGGGCACATGGTCAACTTGGAGGCGCCGGCGGCGGTGAACGCGCTGCTGCGCGAGGTGGTGCTCGACCGCTCACTTGCCTGACGCCGAGCCCACCGGACCGAGGGAGCAACCTGCACGGAAGTTCAGCACTCGGAGAGGTGAGGCCTACACGTCTGCTGAATCGCTGACGATGACCGTCGCTCGCACGCCGCGTAATGTTCTCGGCCCTGGTCAGTTGTAGAGGCGCGGAGGGTGGCGCCATGGGTCGCTCGCCTACTGTCGGCCCGCACGCGGCCGGAGTTGATTTGGCGCTGGGCGCCAATGAAACCGACCGTACCTGAGAGGGCTGGAATCCATAGGGCCAGCGCGTGGTAGAGGAGCACCCCACCAAGCGCGGCGGCGGCAGGGACGTGGTATAGGAGCAGCGCGGCGGCGAGTCCTCCGTCCAGCACGCCAACGCCACCGGGGACGGGGATCGCATTGGCCAAGTAGCCGATGAGATAAGCCAGGACGAGCGGTGCCGCCGGTGCGTCGTAGCCGAGTGCGTGAATCGCCAGCCACAGAGCGGCCATGTCGCACAGCAGGAAGGTGATGGCGCCGATGGCCAGGCGCAGGCCGGGCCGCCGGATCGCGCGGAGCGTGGTGGCGCTCGCTTCCGCTGTGACTCGCAGCGCGCGTGATGGCAGTGACGGGCCGTCTCCGGCGCGGCCGTCAGCGCGCAGCGCCAAAGCGAGGAACAGGGCCAGCACCGCGAAACCCACGCCGGCAGGCAGAGCGCTGAGCGCAAGGTCGTGTGGCCCGGCAAATAGCCCGATCGCCAGTCCTGCCCCGGCGAGCACCAACGTCACCACATTGGTCGCGCTGGTCAACAGGAACAGGACCGCGGAGCGCTCGGCGACGGCCCGCACCGGCATTCCGGCGCGTGAGAGCAGCCAACCGCCGGCCGCGATGCCGCCAGCGCCGCCGACGGGAACCACAGCCCCGAACGCCTGCTCTGCGGTCGCAACCAGCGCGGCAAATCGGGCCGGGATGTCATTGAAAATCCCCTGGAAGGCCAGCACGTAACCGAGGCAGGATGCGAGCTCGAGTCCGCCAGCGAGCACGACCCAAACCCAGCGGGCATGGGCTACCCGGTGGCCAACCGCCCCCAGACCGGGGATCGCCAGCACCAGGCCTCCCACTATGAGGGACAGCACGGCGGTGCTAACGAGGCCGGAACGCAGTCGGCGTCGCTGGGTCGGCCCAATCTCGCGGTTGGGGGACTGCCGAGTCGCCGGGGTTAGCTCACGAGTCGTCATCGCGCGGTCACGCTCATACGACGAGCGAGTCAGTGGTCCGGGGACAGCTTGCATAGGCATACGGGTGGTGGAAGGCCAAGAGGGCATCGGCGGCCGGCACCTGAAGCTCGAATGACTCATCGGTGCGCGCGTCGTGGACAGCCAGGACAACCTGGTCCGTGAGAGGGCTCCACAGCAGGCGCACATCGATGCCGTCACCGGTTCGGCGATCCAGCTCGCGGATGACTGGCTCGGATGTCGTTTCGGTCATGGTTGGTTCTCCTACACGTGTAGACCCCAGAAGGTCGGCTCACTCATCGGAATGCGGGTCTACCTCTATGACTCCTTGCGCGCCAGAAACGTGACATGGGGCGCTCGCGCATTGGGGTAAAGCTCCGGGGTGGCGCGGCGAGATCGACCGAGCAGGTCAAGCCGGACCGCGGCGTCAGTCTTGGTCGGCGCGCCCGTCCGGGGCCGGGGAGTAGTGGTACCGGTCGAAGTCGACCGGCCAGGGCAGCGGGAACAGGTGCCGGTAGGGCCGCGCTTCCGCGATCACAGTGGCGAAGGACGGCCGGTGCGCCAGCGTGGGCGACGGCGCGCTCGTCGAAGCGCTCCTCGATCGTGTCCAAGACGATCGCCTAGACGGCGTCGGGATGTACTCGTCGCACAGGCGGTCCCACTCGTGCGCGAAGCCCGGCGACGATTCTTGCCCG
Organism: uncultured Solirubrobacterales bacterium; assembly: GCA_963749545.1. Lineage (GTDB taxonomy): Bacteria > Actinomycetota > Thermoleophilia > Solirubrobacterales > Solirubrobacteraceae > Palsa-465. The sequence continues at coordinate 190,324 of CAVVNG010000001.1, read as the reverse complement.
CGGTCCGCAGAAGCTGCCCTGGGCCCGGATCAGTAGCTCGTCGTGGACGCAGTGAGTGCCCCGGAGGTGAGGATCACGACCCACACGATCGACGCGATGATGCTGAGCCCGATGATCGCCATGCCGTGCTTTGCGTACTGCCGCCCAGACCTGAGGCTCAGCGTTATGCCGAGGATGAGCCCGAGCGGCGGAATCGAGATCGCCAGGATGTAGGCCAGGGCCACCAGCCGGCGGACGCTGGCACTCCGGTCGTTGGACGCAGCGCCATTTGTCAAGTCGCAGCGCACAGTAGTACGACCAGGCCCGGCAGGCGCCAAAGTCCGGGGCGTTGCTATAGGGGGGGCGATCGGGTTGGGGCGGAAGCAGCAGTCCTCTCACGGCCGGTTAGTGGACCGACATCCGCTCGTGCGACAGGTACAGGTGGGCGGCCCACGACTCGCGGTCGGCGGTGAAGTAGCGCTGAAGCGCATCCCCGTTCAGGACGTCGTCCAGAGCGGCCATGCTCATCGACTGGTCGAGCACAAAGCGCTGTCGTCGCTACGGAATTCCGAAGGCGCTCTTGAACGACTCGCCCCAGCTGGTGGTGGAACCAGCCGGTGGGCTGGCGGCCGCGGGATCCGTCGCTCCCGCCAGGGTGCGTGCGTTAGAGGTGGGCGACCCCCATCCGATCTCGATGCCGGTACCGCTGGAGGCAAAAGACGCGACCCTTTGGCCAGCCTGCACCCTGGTGCCGATGGCGGTTGTCACCGGGTCGATCTGCTCGGCCACGTACCAGTAGTCCGATGGCAAACCGGGTGGAGGATTATCGAACTGGAACAGCAGCAGCGGTTCCGTTTCGTACCAGTCGTTCAAGACCTGCACCAGGGTGGACGCGAGGGGTGCGTAGATTCCCGCGCCGGGCGCCGCGGTCGCATCCACGCCCATATCGTCACGCCCGATCGTGAACCCGGGAATCGGATCTGATCCTGACCGGCCGGGCGCCGCGTTGACGGGTGCACCTCCGCTCGGGCTTTGGGGGGCAGCGGCCTGGGCCGCCTGTCGGGCTCTCTGAGCCTGGAGCTGCGTCAGCTGACGCTGCAGCGAGGCGACGTGGACGCGGGCGGTCGTGAGCTGACTGACGTGCTTGTCGCGCGCGCGGACAAGCGAGATCTGTTGGTTGAGAAGCGTCTCCCTGACCGCGTCGACCTGGTCTCGCTCGGCTAGCACTCGCGCGGTGACATCTTGCTGGCGCCCCTCCAGGTCGCCCAGTTTCACGGCCTGCGCAGCCACGTGATCCCGAGCCTGGATCGCCGCGGCGAGTATCTGCTGCTCGCGAGTGCTGATCCGCCGGGCGAAGGACAGGCGGTCGAGCAGGTCGGAGAAGCCGGTGGAGTCGAGCACCACGTCGACGAGGTCAGGCGGATTGGTCTCATAGTTCGCGACCAGCTCCTGGGAGAGCGCGTGCTCGGCCTTACGCTCGTAGGCCTTCAGGCGCGCCAGCCTGGCTCGCGCTGCGTCCAGCTCCCGGCGCAGACGCAACAACTCGGCTCGTTTGGCATCGAGATCGGACTGGATGCGAGCGATCTTGCTCTGGAGTTCCGCGATGCTGGCATCCAGATCTCGCAGTCGGCCGTTATCAGCGCCGACGGCCCCCGAGAGGGACGACACCCGGTTCTGCCCGGCGCCGATCTGTTGCTGCAGCGCGCCAGGGTCCGCCGCGCGCGCCGCCGGCGGGCCCACGCACAGCCACAGGAGAGCGGCGGCCGCGAGCGCGAGCAGGATCGTGGCTCGGAAGGGGCGGTTGAATGTTCTCGTCGCGCTTGACATTGAGCTTGGTGGGGCCGGTCGCGCAGCTGATCCGGTCTTGGCCGGGCTCGGCGGCTGATCACGGCCTCGGTGCGGCCGCACGCTAACACGGCTTCCCCCGCGTTCACCGTCGTCAGCGGACCCTGCAAGAAAACCTGCAGTAGTAAGAGATTCGGCGGCGAAGTCGACGGCGCCACGTTATTGAGCGTCTGCGGCCACTCGGGCGACCGCGTGGGTTAAGGCGAGCTCCCGGGTTAAGAGTTGTTAGCGCGCACATCGCCACGTTTGGCACAAGGTCTGGTGGGTATACGCGGGCTGGACCGGGAGTAACGCCGCTGGGAGGCCAGACATGACACGGTCCGTTCGGTTGGTTGCGGCGTTGCTCGCCGCGGCGAGCGCGGCGCTCGCGCCCGCGATCGCGCAGGCGGCCCGGGGGGCTCGCGCGTCCGCGCGGGCACAGGCGGAACACGCGTCACGCTCGGCGCCAAGCACGACACCCTCGTCGGTGACCGCGATGCCGGGGTCGGCTTCGGCGACGGTGCACTGGCAGGCCCCGGCGACGGTCGACGGCGCGCCCGTGACCTCCTACACCGTCACGGCGTCAACCGGCCAGAGGATGACCGCCGACGAGCCCAACCACTGGGCGATCGTTCCGGGTCTGACCGACGGTACGCCGGTCACGTTCACCGTCACCGCGACCAGCACGGCCGCCACCTCGGCGCCGTCGCCCGCCTCGGCGCCGGTCACCCCCGAGGCGCTGGCCCCACCACATCACGTGCTGCGAGGTCGCCCGCAGTCGGACGCCTTCGACAAATACTCCGTGACCATCGGCGGGCGACGCGTGCTCATCTGGGCGGGCGAGTTCGACTACTACCGGCTGCCCTCGCCGTCACTGTGGATCGATCGTCTGGAGGAGATGAAGGCCGCCGGGTTTAACGCGGTCAGCATCTACTTCGACTGGGACTACCACTCGGCTGCGCCCGGGGTCTACAGCTTCGGTGGCGTGCGCGACATCAACCTGCTGCTCAACGACGCCCAGCGCGTCGGGCTGTACGTGATCGCCCGGCCGGGCCCCTACATCAACGCCGAGACCGATGCCGGTGGCCTGGCCGACTGGCTGGCCTCCGAGCCGGCCCGCTCGCACAACCCCGACCCCCAGTACCTGCCCGCTGCCGACCAGTGGCTGTCGGAGGTCTACCCGATCATCGCCGCCCACCAGATCACCCGCGGTGGCGACGTGATCATGTACCAGATCGAGAACGAATGGTACCGCACCCACTTCGCGCTGCACGTACCGTCCGGGGTGTGGGCGCCGCTGGGGCTGAAGCTGACGCCCCCGGCGGCGGCACCCCCGGGCCCGGAGCGAGCAACTTCCAGGCGCTCATCTGCCTCAAGGGGTGGCTGATCGGTCGGTACATCAACAACCTGGGGCCCCAAAACACGTTCTACCTGCCACAGGGCCTGCTCCGAACCGACGGCAACAACACCCTGGCCATCGCCGAGTGGAGCCCGGCCCCCCGGCGCCGGCGGACTGGGCCAGGTGTCGCTGGTGCCATACGTGATCGAACGCGGAGGGATCCCTGTGCGCGACGTGCTCAGCCGCGGCTGAGCGCTCGCGCCTCAGCGGTCGTGATCTGGCGAGGTCGGGCGATCCGCCCGATGTCTGGGCAAAGGTCCACCCTTTGCGCGCCGGCGGGTGGGCGACGCAGGTTGCGCGAGGACTAGCGGATCTACGCCAGGATGCCTAGGGGCGGTAACGATGTACGATCGCCGTGTGCCGGACGTCTCGGCGTTTGTCGATCAGGTTGCCAACGAGCTGGCGACATGGCCGGGGGTCCGGATAGACCGTCGAGGCGATGATGCGGCGATTGTCAGCCACCAGCACGTCGAGCTCGGCGCGCTGTATCCCGAGCGCGGTGTGGCCGAGCTTCCCGTACTCGAGCGCGAGCACGACACGCTCATCGAGCACGGAGACGCCGAGCCGGCGGAGCTGACCGGCGGCTCGACGGGGGTCAGCCACTCGATCCGCGGCCCCGCGGACATCACCGCGGCGCTCGAGCTGTTCGATCGCCGTTACCGCGATGTGTGCGGCGAAGGCGATCCGTACAGCTCAGAGGATCCGGACTATCCGCAAGGTCGGCTGGACCAGCTCTAGCATTCAGGCCCGCTCCCATAGCTTGCATCGGCCCGGGTAGTGTGGAGTGTTGGATCCTCAGCCACCGATGTCCGAACGGTGCGCCGGCGTTGCGAGATGTCGTGGATATAGCTGGCCGTGACCGCTTCAGCCACTCGCTGCGGGCTCGGACGCCGAGCGGGCATCTCGTTGCTCCAGGCTGGTCGGCGCCCAGCCTGGTTTGCGGCTGTGGTGTGGGGGCGGGAGCGGCTGAGGCTTCTCATGGCGCATCTTTCTTTGTCTCGAGGTTGTGCTCAGGTGCGGTTCGATCCTGTGCGTCGCGACGGTGGATGATCAATACGGAGCGTCGCGAGTGCGCCGCGACGGCCTCTGCGACGCTTCCGATCAGCACGCTGGCAAGGCCGGTGCGCCCGTGGGAGCCGAGCACGATGAGGCTTGAGTTGTGTTCGTCGGCGACGTTGACGATGCCCTTCCAGGTCGGCGCGGCCTCGGCCGCCACGGCGCGCGCCTTGAACCCCGCTGCGTGGGCGAGCGAGGCGCCCTCGGCGGCGGTGTCTTGGGCCGCTCGCTCGACGTCGGAGACCTGCGCGGCATCGAATTGAACGCCTCCGGCGGGTAGGAAGCCGACATCGAACGGGTGCCAGACGGTGAGGACAATGGCATCCCGTCCAGGGGTCAGCTGGCGTGCCGCTTCGTCGATCGCGAGCTTCGCCAGGTCCGAGCCGTCGTAGGCGAAGACGACCGGCCCGCGTGGAGCGTCGTTGATTTCTGTGGTCATGGTCATGCGGTCTCCTCAGCGAGCGCGCGATGGGGTGGCCGGTTGCGGACGGCGGCCAGGAGCGGCGGCGAATACCACGCGGGGCCCTCGCCGTCCATGAAGCGCTGGAGGTTTGGCGTCCGCGGTCGCGCCCCGCCGAGCACGTAGAGCATGACGGCGGCAAACGCACCGCCGACCGCGATCGCTAGACCGATCCACAGCACGATGCTGGTCCCAGTCTGCGGGTTACCGCCGACGGTGACGGCGAAGTGCGCGAACACCGGAGCGACCATGAACGCGGCCACGGCGCGGAGCAGCTCGACAATCGCGAACACCCGCTGCAGGCTTGCGGCCGGCAGCGAGAAGCCGGCGACGAACAGCGCCGGGGCGACCGCCGCCCCGAGACCGATCCCGGTCAGCGCCGATCCGACCAGGGTGAGCGCTTGCGTGGGCGGGACCTGCACACGGAACACGGCGATTCCCGCCGCGAGGAACGCCATGCCGACGAGCGGCAGGTAGTGCAGCTGTCGCTTCTTGAGCACCAGGCCGAGCATTACCGCCGTCAGCAGCGCGCCGGCCAGCTCGGGCAGGAAGAGGAGCCCGAGGTGCAGCGGTGTGTAGTGCGGCGCCAGCAGGCCCGCTGTCAGGTCGGTCGCGGTCACCGACGCGGCAGCTGCCGCCAGGGCCACGACGATCCCCGCCACCGGCACCGTGCTGGTGACCATGCTGCGGATGGTCAGGAGCGGCCGCTTCGCGCGGTACTGATTGACGATCAGGATGATGATCAGCGCCAGCCCAACGACGAGCGGCAAGAACGTCTGGGCGTCCAAGAAGGGATGGGTGAGCAGCTCGGAGGCTCCGTAGAACGCGGCCACGCAACCCGACGCGGCAAGGCCAAGCGCGAGCGGGTCGCGTGGCGCTGACGGGTCGGCGGGCGGGGCGTCCTCGAATGTCAGCACCGACAGGACGAACGCCGCCAGGGAGATGCCGGCGATGATCCAGAACAGCGGCCGCCACGCGTGGGCGCCCGCCTGGATGCCACCGATCGTCGGCCCGAGTGCGACCGCGCCGAAGATGCAGACATTCATGATTACGGCGGTCGAGCGGATCTTGGGCAGCCCGAAGCCGATCGCCAGCGGGGGTACGGCCGCGATCAAGAGAAGGCTCGTGCAAAGGCCCTGCAGCACGTGGCCGGCGATGAACATCGCAGGGTTCTGAGCAGCCGCAGCCAGCACCGAGCCGATCACGAGCAGTGCCGCGTAGAGGACCATCATCCGTCGCTGTGGGAGAAGCTGGGCAAACTGCACAGCGAGAACCGTCCCTACCGCGTAACCCGCGTTCGCCATGCCCAAGCCCAGGCTCATGGTCTGCATGCTCATGTGCAGCTGCTGACCGATCATCGGCGTGAGCGGTTGCAGCGCGGCCGAGAGCCCCAGGTACGGGACCAGGGCGAAAATCACCATGGCCGCGGCCGCGGGATAGCGGCCCGCAAGCGGACCCTGGCGCATCAGAAACCCCCCCGAAGACTGGCCGGCTGGTGAGCGGCGGCGAAGCGGTCGCTGGCGGATGAGCGCGGAACGTTGGAAGCGGGAGCTGTGGTCATGTTTACCCTGACGAGATTTCGGATCTGAGCTAAACTGGAGGTCGCCTCCGAAAGAGCCTACGTACCGGAGGGTGCCTCCGGTAGAAACAGTAGCGGAGGTAGCCTCCGTTTGTCAAGCAACTCCCGTGAGCACCGTGGCTAACACCGCACCGATGACGCCTTCCAGGCCTAAGCGGGCAGATGCGAAACGAAATCGCGCGCGCGTGCTCGCCGCCGCGCGCGAGGCGTTCGCCGACGATGGGGAATCGACGGCGCTCGAGGAGATTGCGCGCCGTGCGGGCGTCGGCATCGGCACGCTCTACCGGCATTTCCCGAACCGGCAGGCGTTGCTAGAGGCGCTTTACGTCAATGAGGTGGAGGAGATCTGTCGCTCGGCGGCCAAGCTCGAGGCTGCCGACCCGTGGCAAGCGCTCAACGACTGGTTCGAGCGGCTGATCGGCTATCTGGCCACGAAAAGGGCGCTGGCACAGGAACTGACGAACTATCTTGATGCGGACGCCCCGCTGTTCACGGAGTGTCGCGCGGGCCTGTTTGCCGCCGGCGAGCCACTCCTCAAACGCGCCCAGGATGCCGGCGTCGTCCGCGTGGACGTCGACTTCTCAGACGTGCTCCATATGGTCGGCGGTATCACCAAGATGCCGGCCGGCGAGCCCGGGCAGGTCGAGCACGTTCTGCGCATCGCCCTCGACGGCCTTCGCTACCGCCCGCAGCCGTAGAGCCACTTCTCGGTCAATACTCGAATACGCTCCGGGGCAAGTCGGCGGCGGGAAATCAGGCTGCGGGGCGTGGCTGCACCGATCATCGTGCAGTGGCCCCCAGGTGTTAGCGCGTCCTCAACAGCGACGAACGAGATCTCGACGACAGGCGTGGCGGGATCGGCGCTAAGCACGATCGTGCCCACGAAACGGTCCGCGTTACCGCCTTTCTCCCGGAACGAAAACACGGTGTCGTCGGTGGTGAGATCCGTATGGTCTTGCCCTGACAGGATTGTGCCCTCCTGGACCTTCTCGGTGTAGGCTAGGTCCGCGGACCCTGGTCCGTCGGCGAACAGGCGAACGGGCGCGGGAACCGAGGCGGCTCCCGGGCCGCACTGCGCCCTGATCGTCCACGGCCCGACGGAGCCAAGGGTCACGAGCTGGTTGTCGGGTGCTCTGTCGAAGTACAGCTTGACCGCACGCGGCCCGGGCCGTCCAGGTGCCCCCGGACGTCCGCGCTGATTCCACTCGACGGCGAATTCGCCGCGGGTCCGGTGCTTGCCATGCGTCCTCGGCTTGACACACGACGAGGAGCTCTTGACAACACGGAGCACGCCCGTCTTGTGGCTGACGCAGCCGTGAAAAACGCCGCCGCGGCCCGGTATCCCGGTCAAGGCGTACGCCCCACCACCCAAGCCGACAAACATCGCAATCGTCGCCATCACGTTCGTTTAGCTCACGCGCGACTTGATACTGCCCCACATAGCCATCCCCTCTCCAACGCTCAAGACCCCAGCGTCAGCCACGGTATCGCACACATGATCAGTCGTAGAGGGTCAGGGCGACTATCGCTGGCGTAGAGTCCCCGCATGCCCACATTCGTCCTGCGCCTGATCGCTCCACGCCCGAACTTCGCCCAGACCATGACCGACTCGGAGCGGGAGATCATGAACCGCCACGCTGCCCACTGGCGTCCGTACCTCGACCGCGGCGACATGGTCGTGTTCGGCCCGATCCTGACCGACGAGGACTCGTACGGCCTCGCAGTCGTCGAGACAGACGACGAGCAGGCGCTCCGCGAATTCGCCGCCCAGGACCCCGTCGTGACGAGTGGAACTGCGGCCTTCGAGTTCGGGGGAATGGCCGCCGGTCACGTTCGTGGGCGCTGACCGCCGATCCACGGGGCCCTGACTCCTAGATGGGCGGTAAAAGTTCAGGGCCGGTACCGGTTGACGGCGTCTCCCGCGGGGGGTCGCGCTCACACGATCACGTTCAGGGTGAAGAGGCATCGGCGCTAGAGATTGCCGAGGCCCCAACGGCGATTGTGGGTCAGCGTTGGAGGTCGGCTTCCCGCATCTGCGCGGCCAGCTTGTCGACGCGGGCCTGGACGTCCTTGGAGACGTACGTTTCCGGCGTCGTGACGCGGGCGGCAATCTGGTCGGCCATGTCGGCGGCATAGACAACGATCAGCGCCGCCTGGCCTCGTTCGAGTGTGTCGGTGATCCCTCTGAGATCCTCGTCGTCCAGACCACCTTTGATGTGCCCCGCGACAGCGCCCACAGCGGCACCGGCGCTTCCCCCGGCCGCTAGACCGCCCAGCAGGCCGACGCCGGGCAGTAGAGCCGCGGCGACGCCGATGGCCAGCCCCCACTTGAGCCCATGCACCGCGCCATGGCGCGTCGGGTCCTCATGCTTTCTGACCACCTCCATGTTGCCGACGCCGTCGCGCAACACGACCGCCGCGTCGAAGCCGTGTGAGGTTTCGACCTCGTCATAGAGGTGCTTGATGGCCTCGTAGTCGGAGTTGGCGGGGCCCGGCTCGTCGTAGGACGCGATCAGGACTCGCAGCGTGTCGGGTCCGGTCATAGACACTCCCTTCGGGTAGGGACCGCGTATGACCCTATCTATCGGCATCCCCAGACGTGTCTACACCCGGTCACGGCATCCCCGGACGTGTCGATCCGCCTCAGGTGAGGTCAACGGCAAGACGTACAGTTTCGATGGCGCTCGATGATCTGTACCGGAATCAGACGTGGATCACGACCAGGAGGAAGCCATGCCGTACATCCAGTTCGACCTGCCGCGGAACCCCAGCGAGGCCGACTTTAGTCCGGTGGCGAAGGGCGTTTCGGACCTCTACGCAGAGGTGATGCAGACCACGCCAGGTGGTGTCACGGTGGCTGTGCGCGAGCTCGGCGCCGGGCGTGTGCTCCGCGGCGGGCGTCCCGTGGTGGCGATCCGTTGCGACATCCGCAGCGGCCGTCCGGACCCCCAGCGCGAAGCCTTCGCAGTAGCGCTGACCGATCTGGTCGCCACACGCGCGGACGAGCTCGGCGCGGCGCGATCGGTCATCTACTTCACCGAAGGCCCTGGCCGATGGATCTTCGAGGAAGGCAAGCCAAGCCCCGACTGGTCACCGGATGAGGCAACCGGCTGACCGCGGCCGTGGTGCGAATCGCACCATGGCGGTCGGTCACCAGGTGAAGACGCCGCGGGCGGAGGCGACCAACCGTCCGTCGAGCGTCTGCAGCGTGGCGTCCGCCCAGGCAAGGCGCCGCCCGGCCCGGCGTAGCCTGCCCTCGACGTCAAAGCCAGGGTCAAGCGCCGGCCGCAGGAAGTCTGCGCGCAGGTCAACCGTCGAGCAATCCTGTCCGATCTGGGCGATCGCCGCGAAGCACGCTGCGACATCCAGAGCGGTGACCAGGGCTCCGCCGTGGACGACACCGGCCTCGCCGGCGCGGACCAGCGCCGGGGGCGTGAGGCAAAACTTGGCGTTGCCAGGTTTCCAATCCACCAATTCGAGCCCGATCGCCGCGTGCAGCGGACACTCGAGGAGAAGTTGCTCAGCGTCGTCGCGCGAGAGACCGGGCGCGGGATCGCTGGCACTCATAGCGCGGTCGGCTCGCGGCCGGGCGTCAGCCCGTCGGGGAGCAGCTGCGTGGCGCGGCGCTCCAGCTCGCTGCGGTCCAGCTTGTTGGTTGCATTCAGCGGCAGCGCGTCGATGAAGAACACACGCCGGGGATGGGCGTATGCCGGGCCGTTGGCGAGCGCGTGCTGGCGCAGCTCCCCCTCGGTGGCAGGCCGGCCAGGCTGGAGCACGACGAACGCCACCGGGGCCTCGCCCTTGATCGGATGCGGAGCGCCGACCACCCCAACGTCGCGGACCGCGGTGTGGCTGAGCAGGACCGACTCCACCTCCTTGGGGTAGACGTTCTCGCCGCCGACGCTGATCATGTCGTCGACCCGCCCGCAGAAATAGCAGTAGCCCTGGTCGTCGCGGCGCATGAGGTCGCCCGTTCGTAACCAACCATCGGCGCCGAAGCGCTCGGCTGTCGTGACGGGATCGTGCAAGTAGCCCAGCGCGTTCGCGGGCGACCGGGTCCACAGCTCACCGACCTCGTCGGGGTCACAGTCGCGCTCATCGCCGTCGGGGTCGACGATCCTGATCTCGACGTCGGGCACAGGGAGCCCGGTGCTCCCGAGTTTCTTCACCCCCCAGCGCGGCGTGAGCACGTTGGCGCCGCCCTCGGTGAGCCCATACGTTTCGACGGGCTCGCAGCCGAAGTGCTCGATCATCAGCCGCAGCAGCTCGGGGGGCACGGGCGCAGAGCCGCATTCGAGGAGCTCGATGCTGCGCTTCTCACACCGCTCGAGCTCGGGATGCGACAGCAGCAGCGTGTACATCGATGGCGTCCCGGACGTGTAGGTGACGCCGTGCGTTCCGATGGCGGTCAGGGCGGCTCCGGCGTCGAACTCGGGCAGGATGACCACGCTGCCGGCGGTGAACAGCATCGGGAGCAAGATCAGCCAGAGCGCGTTTGCGTGATAGAGCGGCCCCATGGCCAGCCCGCGATCGTGCTCGTCGTGGAGCATGGTTCTGGCCTGCGAGCGCGCCTGCCACCAGGTGTTGGAGTGGCTGAGCATCACGCCCTTGGGTTGCCCAGTCGAGCCGGATGTGTACAGCAGCATCGCCAGTTCGTCCGCCTCGACCGGGTGGACATCGGCGTGGACGTCGTGTTCGCCGGCCTGTACGAGCGCCGCCGCGTAGTCGTCGCCGACGATGATCCGCTCGGGCCCATCGATCCGTTGCGATTGCTGCTCGGTGGCGATCACGAGTCTGGTGTTGCTGTGCGCCACGATGTAGGCGAGCGTGTCGGTGCCGAGCCTTACGTTGAGTGGCAGCACCACGGCGCCAAGACGCAGCGTGCCCAGCAACGCCTCGACCATGCGCCAGTCGTTACCGGTCGCCAGCGCCACGACGTCGCCAGGACCGACGCCGCGGCTGGCCAGCACTCCCGCGCAGCGGCGCGCCCGCTGGTCCAGCTCTCGATAGCTCAGCGTGACGCCGCCTTCGATGAGCGCGGTCCGGCCAGGCCTCAGCGCCACGGCCGGGTCGGTCACCTGCGCGAAGTTGGCCGCGCGCATCCACGGCCGGCCGGCGATCACACCAGCACCTCGAGCGTCGCATCGCTGCTGGTCAGCGCCTCGCAGCCATCAGGCGTGATCACGAAGTCGTCCTCGAGTTTCATGTTGCCGACGCCGCGCGCGTACACGCCGGGCTCGATGCAGATCGTCACGCCGGGCGTCAGCGGCGCCTCCTCGGTGTCGAGGCTCGGCCACTCATAGGAGGTCGCCAACCCGATCCCATGGCCGATCCGGTGCTCGATTGTGAACCCGGCCGCGGTGATAACCGCGCCCGCCGCCCGATGGAGCTCACGGCACGGCACGCCCGGGCGCGCCAGCGCGACCGCGGCCTCGTACGCCCGCCGTACGACGTCCCACGCCTCCAGCTGGCGCTCATTGGCTCGGCCGACGACAAACGTTCGCGTGGCGTCGGCCTGGTAGCCGTCGATCTCCGCCCCGATGTCCACCATCACCGTGTCGCCGAGCGCGAGCGGTCGATCGGTCGGGCGCCGGATCGGGATCGGTTCGTCAATGCCGGACACCACCGACGGCTCGAATGACAGCCCGCCGCCAACCTCTCGCGGGACGATCGACATCGCGGCCACCATCTCGTTCTCGGTCACGCCGGGGCGGGCTCGCTCACGCGCGACGTCGAGCATTCGATCGGTGGCACGAGCCGCCGCTCGCAGGAACTCGACCTCGAGCGGACTCTTACATCGGCGCAGAGCGGCGAGCTCGGCCCCGAGATCCACCACCGACAGGCCCGGGATGCCCTCCTGGATTGCCGCATACGCGGGCGCCGGCAGGCGGTCCAACCCCCCGAGGGCAACGCGGTGTGCCCCGGATTCACGCACCGCGGCCACGACGAGCGGTACGGGATCGAACGCTGCCTCCCACCGTTCGATCCCCGACGCGGCGCGAGCCTCAACGCGCTGCCACCCGAAGGTGAGCACACAGCGCGCGTCTGTGTCGTCCAGCACCAGCCACATGTCGCCCAGCACCGGTTCAAACCCGGTGAGATAGCGGAAGCCCTGGCCGTGACGGTCACACCCGAAAACCAGCAGGGCGTCGGCGCCGGCCGCCGCCGTTAGTTCACGGGCTCGCGCCCGTCGACCCTCGAGCTCCTGACGCCACGCGGTGCCGTCAACGGCTGAGCGCATCGACGATGTCATCGGAGCTCATGATCCGGGCGAACCCGCGCCGCAGCGTCTGTAGCTCGGCGTCGTGTAGCTGTGGATCGTCGGTGGAGTTGATGTCCGAGCCGAACAAGACCTTGTAGCCGTGCCAGAACGCCTCGCGTGCGGTCGCCCCACAGCAGTAGTTGGTCATCGTGCCGGAGATCACGAGGGTGGAGATGTCGAGGCCGCGCAGGACGAGGTCGAGCTCGGTGCCGTGAAAGCCCGAGTAGCAGTGTTTGAGGACGACGAGGTCACGCTCCTCGGGTGCCAGGTCTTCGAAGATCGCGACCTCCTGGAGGATGCTGCTCGCGTAGTTCGCCACGTCCTCGCCGATCGGCACCAGCGTCTCGGTGATTGGGAAGTTGCGTCCCTGTACTCCGACCTCGTAGGCCAAGAAGATCACCGGCAGCTCAGCGGCATGGAAGGCTTCGATGACCCGGCGGATCGTCGGCACCTGGCGCGTTGCCTCCGGGATCCAGTAAGGCGACCAGTTGGGCTTGACGAACTCGTCGATCATGTCGACCACCAGCAGTGCGGTCCGCCCCGGCTCGATCTCCATCTGAGCCCGGCCGTCGGTGTATTGCTGGCGGGCGCGTTCGAGCACCCACTCCTCGCTGAAGTCACCCAGCGGGCGCTGGTTTGACGAAGTCTCTCTGGTCGCCTTCGCGTCCGCGGACGTCGACGACAATTCACTCACCGACATCGCGTGCCACCTCGTCGTAGAGAGTATCTGGGACCACTATTACCTTGCCGAGCGTGCGGCGCTGCTCCAGTTCAGCCAGCGCATCGCGTACACCCGAGAGCGGATGCACGGCGTGGATCACCGGTCGCAACTCGCCGCTGCGGACAAGATCTTGAAGGCGGAGCAGGTCATCGCGGGCCCATCCGTCCGAGCCACGGATGTCGATCTCCCGCACCCACACGTAGCGGAGATCGGTGACCGCGTCGTAGCCACTCGTGGCGCCACAGGTCACTAGGCGCCCGTGGCGGCGAACGCAGCGCACCGATTGAGGCCAAGTGTCGACGCCGGAATAGTCGACGACGACCTCGGCCCCCTTGCGGCCGGTGAGCCGCCACACCTGAGCCGAGTACTCGCCGTCGGGAGCGACCACGCAATCGTCGGCCCCCAGCTCCCGCAGGCGCTCGGCCTTTATCTCGCTGCTCGTACACGCGATCACGCGCGCTCCCGTCAGCTTGCCGAGTTGCACGCAGGCGACCCCGACGCCGCCACTGGCCCCCACCACGACGAGCGTCTCACCCGCACCTAGGACGGCACGGGTCAGCAGCATCCGATGGGCCGTCCCGTAGGCGATCGGCAGCGCGGCCATGTCGATCAGTCGGTCCGTGTCCTGAAGTGCGATCAGGTTGTCCGCCGGCACCAAGACGAACTCGGCAAGTCCGCCAGGTGAGTTCTCGCCAAGCGTCCCATTGGGCACAGCTGGATCGATCAGAACCGCGGCGCCACGTTCGTTCCCCGTGACTCCCGGGCCGAGCTCCTCGATCCACCCGGAGATGTCGCCGCCGCCCGTGTGGGGCAACTGCACGGCAATTCCGGGCGTTCCGCGGCGCACGAAGATGTCGAGGTGATTCAGGGCGCAAGCCGCGACCCGAACGAGCGCCTCGCCGGCCCGCGGGTGGGGACGTTGCACCCTCTCGACGACAAGCCGGTCGGGACCTCCGTGTTCACGGATCAGCGTCGCGGTCATCGTGTCGTTCATCAGCCACCCATCGCGATTTCGACCACCCTACCGCTCCGTCGCCCGGTGTCGCACTCGCGCCCAGCGGAAGGTAGTAAACGGCAAGAGGGAGGCCGCGGAAGCCGTGCTTGCGATACAACGCTCGCGCCGGCGCGTGGCCCGCGTCGCCCCCGGTACCGATACTCACGACATCGACGCCACCTGCTCGAAGCTCCGCTACGGCGTGACTCAGCAGCATGTCCGCGACTCCGCGGCGCTGATGGGCGGGGTCAACGGCGATCATGTACACCTGCCCGCCGTTGACCGTTCCCTCGCGCTCGGTCTGGGTTACGACGAAGCCGACCGGTCGCCGATCCACGACGGCGACCCACACGCCGTTCTTGGGGTCCTGACAGGCAGCTCTGACGTCGTCGGCTTGCGTCGCTCTCCAGTCCGGGAGCGGGAAGACGTCCGGACCCATCACGCGCTCAAAGCTGGCGTACACAGCCTCCCATGCCGCTACCGAGAACGCGACGACGACATCAAGATCAGAATCGGTGAAGCGTCGGATCGCAGCCACCACGGCACCATTATCCGGCAGCCGATTCGCGCGCAATGGCCAGGTCCAACCGCCGGAGACGGGCGGGGTCGGCCAGGATGTTCATCTCGACGATCTTGCCGCGTGCGACGGTGAAGCCGGCCACTGCGAACGGCTCGTTCCCGGCGAACGTGACCACGCCTGGTGCACCGTTGACCAGCACGCGCCGGGAGACGTAACCGAGCCGGTTGAAGCCGATCGCGCCCGAAGCCACGGCGTGCGCACCGCGTTCGATTCGCGAGCCGCCTGGACCCGTCGCGCCGCCGTCGGCGCGGATCACCACGTCCGGGTCGAGCACCGTGAGCAGTGCTTCGAAGTCGCCGTCGCGGGCCGCGGCGAGGAACGCGTCGACGAGTTTCCATTGCTCCGCGATGCCCGTGTCGGGAGTTGCGGTCGTTCTCAGACGGCGACGAGCACGGCTGGCGAGCTGACGCGCAGCGGGCTCTGAGCGATCGATGATCGCGGCGATCCGTTCGAACGGCACATCGAACACGTCGTGCAGGACGAACGCCAACCGCTCGGCGGGAGCGAGCGTGTCGAGGACGATCAGCTAGCGCGAGCCCGACCGAGTCTGCCGTAAGCGCCTCGTCCTCGGGGTCGGCCGCGTCGATCGCCGACACGATCGGGTCGGGCATGTGCGGGCCGATCGGCTCCTCGCGTCGCGTTGCACGGGAGCGCAACGCATTGAGGCAGATCCGAGCGACCACGGTCGTCAGCCACGCGCCCAGATCATTCACCTGGCTGGTGTCTGCACCGCTCGCGCGCAGCCACGCCTCCTGCACGGCGTCGTCTGCCTCGCTGAGCGAGCCGAGCATCCGGTAGGGGACGGCCCGCAGGCGAGGCCGGTGCCGCTCGAAGCGCTCAGCCAGCCGATCCTGCTCGTCCATGTCACATCCCTTCCTCGGCGCGTGTCTAACAGAAAGACCCACCAGACGGCGCGGATGTGACAGATCCACGCCCAGCGCGTCGGGGAGTCCGAGCCCGCATGAGTCCCTCATGCCGGACCAACCACCGCGACGGCTCTTTACCGCTGAAGCTAACCCGCGAACCTGCAACACGCGAGGGCCAGCCTCCTCGCGTCCACAATGACTACTCTGGCTCGGTGGCCGACCTCCGCGAGACTGACGAGTTCGTGCTCGATACCCCGGCGGTCCGCGGCTTTGTCTCAGACGTAAAGGCCGCGATCGAGAGTGCTACCTCGACGACACATGCTCTGGACGCCATTCGTCCGCGCTTCAGCGAGTTGCTCGCCGACCCGGTGTGGCTGCCGCCACCGTACGACGACGCCGCACCGGAGAGCGGCATGGGCGGCGGGATTGGCCAGTGGCTGCTCTACCGTGCCAAGGATGGCTCGCTGTCGCTGTTCTCGCTCGTCGTCCCGGCCGGCTCGCAGACCCCGATCCACGACCACCTCGCCTGGGGACTGGTTGGTCTGTACCGGGGCACCCAGGAGGAGGAGATATACCAAAGCACCGCGGGCAGGCTCGAGATCGCGGAGCGACGTGACCTCCGCCCCGGCGACTTCTATGCACTGATCCCACCGACGGACGACATCCACCGAGTTCGCACGACTTCGACCGAGACGTCGGTCTCGATCCACCTCCTCACCAACGACACCGGATGTGTCTGGCGCCACGCATACGAGCCCGAATCCGGCCAGGAGCGTCCATTTCGATCCGGCTACGTCAACGTCCCATGCGCGGACGAGGGTCGCTGACCGGGACCGGTCGCACACGCGCTGGCGCGCAGGCGATGGCATAGGCTGCCGTCTGTGGAAGATTTGCTCCAGTCGCTGGCGCGCTACGACTCCCCGACCCTCGCCAACGCGATCGAGACGTTCGACCTGCAGCCCCGAGACGTCGGCTTCGCCGATAGCCGGATCCGCTGCATGTTCCCCGAGCTCGGCCGGATGGTTGGGTTCGCCGCCACCGCGACGATGGTCGCCCGTGGCGCGCCCGGCCCGGACTGGGCCGGCGCCGGCAACGACGCCCTCTACTCCCATACGCGGACCATTCGCGCGCCGCGCGTGGTGGTCGTCAAAGACCTCGACGACCCGCCCGCGCACGGCTCATTGTGGGGCGAGGTCCACGCGACGATCTTCGGGGCGCTCGGGTGCGTGGGCTGCGTAACCGACGGCGCGGTGAGGGACCTTGACGAGGCGCGCGGGATGGGCTTTCACTTCTTCGCCGCCGGACCGTCGGTTTCGCACGCGTACGTGCGGGTCGAGACGGTCGGTGAGCCAATCGAGATCGGCGGCCTCGTCATCGCCCCCGGTGACCTCCTGCACGCCGACCAGCATGGCGTCCTGAGGATCCCGCTCGAAATTGCTGCCGAGCTGCCGGCCGCGGCCGACCGGGTCATCGAGAGCGAGCAGGCGCTGCTGCGATGGGTGCGGTCCGCCGATTTCGACCCCGATCGCCTGGCCGAGATGCGCGCCCGCCACGGGGGAGCGGTCCAGCGCAGCCGGTAGTGTCGGCGGATCGCGACCGCCACCGGGATTGCTCGCAGTGGCCTGACTGAGGCCGAGGCCGCTCGGCGCCTACAGGCGCGCGGGAAGCTGCCTCGGCGCTCCAGTCGTTCCTACGCAAGCATCCTGCGCGCGAACACGATCACGATCCCGAACGCGATCCTCCTGCTGTTCGGGGTCCTGACGATCGCCTTCGGCTCCTGGCGGGATGCGTTGTTTCTCGGGCTCCTGGTCTCGAACATCGCGATCGGGTCGTTTCAGGAGATTCGCTCAAAGCGCGCGCTCGATCGGCTGGCCGCGCTGGTCGCTCCCGAGGCCGTGGTCGTACGGGACGGGGCGGACCGCCGGGTGCCCGTCGAGGAGGTGGTCGTCGGAGATCTGGTGCGCTTGTCCCCCGGGGACCAGGTTGTCGCGGACGGGAAGATCCTGTCCGCGGACGGACTCGCGCTCGATGAGGCCAACCTGACCGGCGAGTCCGAGCCGGCCCCGCGAAGCGTCGGGGAACCGGTCTGGTCGGGCTCGTTCGCGGTCGAGGGTGCCGCACTGTTCGAGACGACCGCCATCGGCCCGGACAGCCGCGCTGAGCGGTTGACTGAGACCGCGCGGGCCTTTCGACATCCCCGCTCGCCGCTGGAGAGAGCCAACGACCGGCTGCTGCTGTGGCTGGTCGTGCTCTCGCTCCCGCTTGCCATCGGGCTGACCGTTTCGGTCTTCGCCCACGACGAGACCTCCAAGGAGCGCGTCCAGACCGTAACGGCGGGGATCGTCAATCTGGTTCCCGAGGGACTGATCCTGCTGATCAGCGTCACCGCGGCGGTGTCAGCGTTCAAGATGGCGACGCGCGGGGTGCTCGCGCAGCAGCTCAACGCGATCGAGTCGCTTGCCTCCGTCGACCTCGTCTGCACGGATAAGACCGGGACGCTGACTGAGCCGAAGCTCCGGGTGGACGGCGTGCTGCCGGCTGGTGGCGAGGACGAGCCGTCGGTCGCGCGCGCGCTCGCGAGCTACGCGGCCAGTGCCCCGTCGCGCAACCTGACGCTGGAGGCGATCGCCGACGCGGGACTGGCGGACGTCGAAACGCGCCCGGCAGTGGCTCAGATCCCGTTCTCCTCGCGCCGGCGCTGGAGCGCGCTTGACCTCGGCGAGGAACGACTGGTGCTCGGCGCCCCCGAGCGCTTTGCCGACGCGGACAGCGCCCTCGCCAGCCAAGCACGGGCACAGGCGGGCAACGGGCGACGTGTGCTCGCGCTCGGCCGCAGCCAATCGCCTTTGCCCAGCGCGGGTCCCGATCCGCAGTTCCCCGAAGATGTTCGGCCGCTCGGCCTTGTCGTGCTCGCTGAGCGCCTTCGCGCGAACGCGCGCGAGACCGTCGAGTTCTTTGCCGCCCAGCAGGTCGAGCTGAAGGTGGTATCCGGCGATGCGCCCGCGACTGTCGGCGCGATCGCCCGCGACGCCGGCGTGCCGGGCTCGGCGCCGGCGCTCGACGGCGAGGCGCTCCCAAACGATCCGGCTGCCCTGCGCGAGGCGGCGATGGCCGCTCCCGCTGTCGGGCGGATCTCGCCCGAGGGCAAGCGCGCTCTGGTGGCCGCGCTCGCCGACGGCGGCCGCTACGTCGCGATGGTCGGCGACGGCGTCAACGATGTGCCCGCCTTGAAGGAGGCGCGCCTGGCCATTGCCCAGGGCTCGGGCACTCAGATGGCGCGGTCGGTCGCTGATCTCGTCCTCGTCCGGGATGACTTCGGTGTCGTACCCGGAATGGTTTCCGAAGGGCGACAGATCCTGCGCAACATCCAGCGGGTGGCTCGGCTGTTCATCACCAAGACCGTATTCACCGCCACCGTCGGGCTCGCGATCGCGATCCCCACCGGTGCCTTCCCGCTTCTCCCACGGCAGTTCACGATCGCCTCCACGGTCACCATCGGGATTCCCGCCTTCCTCCTGGCCCTGGCGCCCAGTTCGGGACCGTGGCGGCCGGACCGCTTCCTTGAATCGGTCGCGCGGTTCGCGATCCCCGCCGGGCTGGCAATCGGGGTCGGCATCATTGCGGGCTACCTGCTCGCGCGGTACGGGTTCAACCTCGGGTTGGTTCGCTCGCGCACCGTGGCTACCGGGATCGTTGTCGTCTGCGGGCTCGCGGTGGTGATGCGGCTCGAGGACGAGGGCGGCCGACGTCGCCTCGTCGTTGCCGGGCTGTGCGCCCTGATGGCGCTGTTGTTCGCCCTCGCGCTCCTGGTCCCGTTCCTACGCGACTTCTACGAACTCTCAACCCCCACCGGCGACGCCGTTGCCGCCTGGGCGATCGGAACCGCGCTCGGAGTGGGCGCGATGTTGGGCGCCCTCCGCGCGCTGCGCGTCTGACGGCGCCCGCGCCTTTTGACGGCCTGGTCCGCGCTTGACGGACGCGCTCCGCGTTCGACCGCGTGCTCCGCGAGCGGTCAGTCGGGCAACCGACGCCCGACGACTGCGGCCACGTCACCCCGTTCGAGCGCCGCCTTGCCGTCAGAACTGATGGCGTAGTAACAGCTCGTCTCACCCTGGGGGCTTTCGTCGATCCGAAACACCATCCGAGCCAGCTCGAGTGCCTGGAACGCCTCGGCCAGGACGTACTTCAGCGCGTACCAGCTATCAGGCCGATCCGCAGCGCTGTACTGATCGGAGAGCCATGGCGTCAGAAGCCTGTCCATGGCGCTCCGCTCGCCATTTGCGAGCTGGGGGGAGATCCCTGTCAGCAACTCGGCGGCACGCTGCGCCAGCGGCAGCTCGCTGAAGTGTTGAAGCAGCGCGTCGAAATCGGATGGTGCCGATGCGGGCGGGTCTTCCCCGTCGCCGTCGTGCTTTGAGTGACCGAATAGCGGCACCGGCGCAAAGTAGCGCACGTCACAGTCGCCCCCACCTAGCTCTGAGATAGTGGACACCTCAGGGCATTCGGGATCGGAGGGTCAAGTGTCTCGTGGAGCGGCAGCCGTTCTTGCTTTGTTGTCGGTAACGGTGGGTGTCGGGGCGTGGACAGGTGGCGCTGGCGCTCGGCCGGTGACGCAAACGTTGGTGTTCGACACGGTGGCGAGGGACAGCTTCTTCGACAAGCCGCCCGCGGGCCCCAGCCCGGGAGACACTGAGCGCTCGACTGGAAGGCTGCGTGATTCGACCGGCCGTTTTGTCGGCACAGAGCGCGACAGGTGCGTCTTCACGAAGGTGATCCCCAACGACGTCCTGGAGCGGTGCTCCGGGTCGGCCAAGACCAGCGAGGGGACGGTGACTGTCGCCGGGGTTGGCCACCTGTTCTCGATGAATCCGCCCTGGACGGTCATCGGCCGCTCCGGCGCTTACAAGGGGTTGCGCGGCAAGCAGGTCTTCGCCACGGACATCCCCCTCGACCCCAACGTACCGCTGGCGGCCGGACGTGGCTTCAGCGTCGCCGTGATCAGAGTCACCAGCAACCGTCGACTGCATGTCGGCGTTGTGCCCCGTCCGCCGGGCAACGCCCGTTTCATCCGGCGCGCCAATGCTGCCTGCAACGCGACTGCGGCGAAGGCGGCAAAGTTGCCCGGATTCCCCTTCTCGAATTTCGATCCGTTCCACCCGGATCGAAACCTGCTGCCAAAAGTCGGTCGCTTCTTCGATCAGCCGACGCGGCGTCGGTTGCCCCGCGCGTTGCTGACAGAGCTCCAAGACCTGGGTCGGCCGCGGGCAGGAAGCCGGGCCTGGCAGCAGGTGCTAAGCGGACGGCGGGCGCTGCTCAGCAATGAATCCGCCCAGATCAAGGCGGCCCTTGCCGACGACGCGCCTGCCTTCGTACGGACGGTCTACCAGCAGTCCAAGGACTACAACCAGTTCGTGTTCAACTCGGCGATTTTCGGCGTTGAGGCGTGCACGTTTGCCTAGCCTCCTGCTGCCGGCGCTCTGATCGCGCCGCGCCGTCGCGCGCAACACAACGGCTCAAACGGCGACCTCGACGCGCAGGAACGTGGCACGGAGGTCCCCATAGACGAACCTGTATGTCTCGCGGGAGAAGGAGACCTGCCCGTGCGGGATCCCGGCGCCGGCGAACCGCTCGAGAACGTTGTCCTCGACGCCCCACGTGACCGGGCTGACGAATCCCTCCGGCGGCGGTGGGGAGTAGGCGGCGCTGACCTTGAGGAGCTGCGCGACGAGTGTCGGATCGTTGGGGATCCAGTTGCCCATGACGATCCGTCCGGCCGGTCGGGGTCACCCGCACCATCTCCCGGGCTACGTCGAACGGCCGCGGGGCGAACATGGCCCCGAAAATGCTCACGACCAGGTCGAACGAGGCGTTGCCCAGCTCGTTCAGGTCCGAGGCGTCGCCCTCCTGGAACGTGCAGTTCGTCAGGCCCTCGGCCCGTGCCCGCTCGTTGCCGGCCTCCACGAGGTAGGCGGCGATGTCGACGCCGAGGACGTTCGCGCCGCGGCGCGCCGCCGGCAGGGCGGTCGTGCCGTCGCCGCATCCGACGTCAGCACATCCAGCCCGCGGGTGATACCCAGGCCGTCGACGAGTGCCTCGCCGCTGTCTCGCATGCTCTCCGCGATGCGTGTGAAGTCGCCCTTCTCCCACAGGGCCTTGTTCGCATTCATGGTTTCGTCTGCCTTCCGGTGGAATTCACGAACGGCACGCTAGGTACAGGGCTCTCACGGGCTGAGCCGAAGCCCGTCGAGAAGGTTGGCGACGGCGCGCCCGGCGCTCGCGCGTTCGGCCTCGCGGTCCGAGGCGCTGAGAATGAGCGCGCAGGCCTCGTGGAGCATGGCAAGCAGAAGGTGGGCGAGAACAGTCGGGTCGGCAGGCTGAATCTGGCCGGCAGCGATTGCGGCGCGTAGGGCCTCGATGAGCACGCCGAACCCATGAGGCGTGATCGTGGCACGCCACGTGTCCCACCCGAGCGCCCTGCGGCCTTCGAGCAGGCCTATGCGTTGCAGCTCGGTCGAGCGAACGGCCTCGTCCAGGTACCACTGCACACCGGCGCTGAGCATGGAGAACGGGTCGGGCTCGTCAGCGACTGCGGCGCCGAGCCGGACGATGAAGTCGCGTTCGAGCGCGTCGACGACCGCGGCGAACAGCTCAGTCTTGCCCTCGAAGTGGTGGTACAGGGCGCCGCGGCTGACTCCCGAGCGCTCCAGCACGTCTCCAGTGCTGACGTTGTCATATCCGCGCTCGACGACGAGCTCGCGAGCGGCTTGGACGATCTTCGCCCGGGTAGCGTCGCCCCGGTCCTGAGTGGGGGTGGATTGCTGTTGGGTGGCCACGACTGGTTATCGACCAGGTCCGCGCAGGCCGGGCGATCTCGACAGGATACAGCGAAGACAAACCGACAGTCGGTCTGTGTTCCTGGTCGGGTGATGGGCCGTGGTCGACACGTGCGCCCGCTCGTCGAGATTCGCTGTGTCCGGTCAAGCGCTTGCGCGGCGTCATCGATAAAGAAGATCGACCGTCGTTCGGGCCGCGATTGCCCGGTAGTACGCGCAATGGAGGCAAGCTATGACCACAACTGATCATTTGGCCGATCTTCAAGTGGCCGAACTCGACCCAGACGCGCGGCTGTCGCTCGACCTCGGCTTGGACGAGGCCGAGGCATTACGTGCCTGGCTGCTCAAGGCCAGCGCCGACGGAAGGAACTCGCTCGATGAGCCGCTGGTCAGCGGCTGCCTGACGAAGCTGGGCCGGGCGCTCGACACCATGCATGCCATCTCGAACGTTCGCCGCGAGCTGGCGCAGACAGGGCTCGGCATCGCCCACCTGTCCGACGAGCAGGTGCGCGATCTCGGCCGCCGCGTCTCGGAAGCCGCTCAGCCGGCCATTCGCGCCTGAAAACGACGACGTCCGCTCAGGTGGCGGGCTCCTCGCCCTGCAGCGCCTTGACACCGAGGGCGGCGGCCACCACCGCGGTTGCGGTGACCAGCACGGTCGCGCGTTTCGGAAGGTCGCCTCGCCGTCCCGCCAGCACGCCGGCGACAGCGTCGGCGAGGTCGCAGGCGATCCCGATTCGCAGCCAGTGCGAGCGCTGAGAGTCGGGTGCAGCGCTGAGGCCGAAGGCGAGCGCAATGTCGCGGGCGCCAAACAGGCGCCCCAGATAGGCCGCCTGGGGGTTGGCAGCGGGGTCGAGTCCAAACAGCCGCCCCGAGAGTCTGGGCGCCACGTATGCACCCGTGCCGATCGCGCCGCGTACGGCGACCAGCTGCTGAATCAGTTGTTCGTTCACTTGACGTGCTCCTGTGTATGAGTTCGCGATGCTTGACCGGTCAGCCACGTCTTCGCCGGTCGCCGCTGAGCGGCCCGCGGGCACACGAACCCTATAGCCACGAGCAGCCCTGCCGGGCGATGTGAGAGGCTTCGGCCATGCTCGAAAAGATGCTTCATCACAAGCTGCTCAAGGAGGGCGAACACGGCCAGGGGGTAGTCACGAAACGGCACGACCAGGCCTCCGATACCGGCACCCGTAGCTTCAGCATCCTGTTCGAGATCGAAGGTCACATCGAGTTCCCGGACGGGAGCGAGACCGAGTTCAAGTCGGAGTGGCTGAGCTCGCACAAGGTCGGAGACATCCAGGAGGGAGAGATCGTCCCGGTTCGGTACGACCCTGCGGACCACGACAAGGTGGTGCTTGATGTCGTGGCGCTCGAGGCGAAGAAGCGCGCCGCCATCGAACGTGCACAAGCCTCGGAGCAGGAGCACAAGGCCAAAGCGATCGCCGACGCCGACGCCAGGATCGCTCGAGGCGACGCGGCCAGCACCAACGCACCCGGTTACGAAGACTCGCAGTGAGCTCGCGCGCGGATGGCGACGATCGGCGTTCTTCATCCGGGTCACATGGGCGCGGCTGTCGGGGCCGCACTGGTTGACCGGGGTCACGTTGTCCTGTGGGCTGCCGGTGGGCGCTCCCCGGCGAGCCACGACCGGGCTCGTCGGGGTGGCCTGCGGCCGGTGCAGGATGTCTGCGCGCTCGTCGAGCGCTGCGAGCTCATCGTGTCAATCTGCCCGCCCCATGCCGCGCTTGACGTGGCCCGGAGCGTCGCGGGCTTCGCCGGGCTGTTCGTGGAGGCCAACGCGATCTCGCCCGGCACCTCGTTGCGAGTGGGCGAGATCGTCGGCGCAAACTTCGTTGATGCCGGGATCATTGGACCGCCGCCGGCGACGTCCGGCACTACGCGTCTGTACCTGTCGGGCTGTCGGGCCACTGAGGTGGCCGACGAGTTCGCCGGCGCTCGCATCGAGCCGCGGGTGCTCAGCGGTCCGGATTCAACGTCGGCGTCGGCGCTGAAGATGGTCTATGCCGCGTGGACAAGGGGTTCGGCGGCCCTGCTGCTTGCCATCGATCACGCGGCACACGCGGAGGGGATCTCCGATGCCCTGGCCGAGGAGTGGGCCATCTCCCAGCCGCAGCTACCCAAGCGCCTCGCTGCTGCCCGAGAGGCGGCCGAGCAAAAGGCATGGCGATGGGAGGACGAGATGCGCCAGGTCGCGGCGACCCTGCTCAGTGCCGGCCAGCCGGGGGGCTTTCACGAGGCTGCTGCTGAGGTCTACGCCCGTACCTCGCGACGGTGACGACCGACACTCAGCAGGGGGGACTGTTCCTCGCCGCGGGTCGCGAGCGGTGTTGAGCCGCGCCGGCCGCGGAGCGTCCATTTCGGACATGATGTCTGCCCTTGTGGCAGACCACCAAGCCAGAGGACAGACATGAGCAACGGCCGGCCTCGCCAGCTCGGCATCGTGATCGGCACGATGCCGACCGGCGCCAATAATGCGATCACCGACGTGCCCGGTGTGCGTGTCGGGCACACCACCATCATCCGCGGCAATGGGCGCCTCGTCATGGGCGAGGGCCCGGTTCGCACCGGCGTGACCGTGATCCAGCCCCACGAGGGCGATCCAGGTGCCGAGCCCGTCTTTGCCGGCGCCCACCGTCTCAACGGAAACGGAGAGCTGACCGGCCTGGAATGGATTCGAGAGTCGGGACTCCTGACCTCACCGATCGCCCTGACCAACACGCACAGCGTGGGAATCGTGCACGACGCACTGATCTCCGCCGAGCTCGAGCACCGCGCAGACCCGGAGGGCTTCTGGAGGACCCCCGTGGTCGGCGAGACATGGGACGGCGTGCTGAACGACACGAACGGCATGCACGTGAGGGCCGAACACGTCTATCAGGCGCTCGGGGCCGCCACCCCCGGCCCGGTGGCCGAGGGAAACGTGGGGAGCGGCACCGGAATGATCTGCCACGCATTCAAGGGCGGCATTGGTACGGCCTCGCGCGTGATCGATGAATCCGCCGGCGGCTATCACGTCGGCGTGCTCGTGCAGGCCAACCATGCTCGGCGCGAGCGACTGCAGATCAATGGCGTCCCGATCGGACGAGAGATCCCTGAGTCGGAGGTGCCGGGGCCCGAGCTGTGGACATCACACGGTCACCTTCGTAGCACCGATCAGGGCATCGGCTCGATCATCATCATCCTCGCCACCGACGCGCCGCTGCTCCCGAGCCAATGCGCCCGCCTCGCGCAGCGCGCGACGATGGGGATCGCCCGCACCGGCGGCGTCGGCGAGCACTTCAGTGGGGACATCTTCCTCGCCTTTGCCACCGGCAATCGCGGTCTGCCGTCCGGTGACTACAGCGAGCAGGTCGCTGTCAGCACGCCGATCGAGATGTACGCAAACGCGTACATGACGCACCTGTTCGACGGGGCCGTCGAGGCGACGGAGGAGGCGATCATCAACGCGCTGTTCGCCGCCGAAACCATGGTCGGACGCGACGACACCACCGTCTACGAGCTGCCGGTTGAGCGCACGCTGGAGATCCTGCGCCGCCACGATCGCCTGGCCGGCTAGATGACCTCCCCGGACACCCACGGCGACGAGACCGCCGGGCGGGAGGGCGGATGCGCGTGCGGTGCCGTTCGCTACCGGCTCGGGTGCGAGCCGATGTTCATTCACTGCTGCCACTGCTTGAACTGTCAGCGCCAGACGGGCAGCGCGTTCGTCATAAACCTGCTCATCGAGGCCAACCAGCTCGAGACGCTCGCCGAGCCGGCTGAGCCTATCGACGTCCCTCGCGATGACGGCACTGCGCAGCGGATCTTTCGCTGCCCGCACTGCCAGGTCGCGGTGTTCAGCCAGTACGGCTGGGAGCAGGTGTACTTCGTCCGCGCGGGCACGCTCGATGACCCCCGGGGCGTCGCACCGGATGTACATATCTACGCGCGGTCAAAGGTCGGGTGGGTGACCATCCCCGCGGAGGTGCCGGCGTTCGATGTGTACTACGACACCAGCAAGCTGTGGCCGGCCGATAGCTTGGAGCGCCTCAAGGCAGTGCTTCCAAGCCGCGGCTGACCCAACGCGATGCAGAGCTGCCGGGCGGCGGGCGAATGCGCGGCCCAGTTGCGCATCGTCCGAGGTCTCGTCCTAGCCGAGTTTGCTCCTGTCGGCAGCGATTTGATGGAATCAACACCGCGTCGTCGCGATTGATCGCGGTGAAGCCCCCCGCCCGTGCCGCCAACGCCACAGGCGGGTTCCTTTTGCGAAGACCACGAGGGAGCACTGAATGACAGGCGCTGACCGGACCGGTTTCATCGCGGAGCACTCGCTCTGGACGGACGAGCAACGAGCAGCTGGTGAGCGGCTCGTCGCACTCATCGAGCAGCAGGATCTGCGAGAGGTGCGGATTGCCTGGGGGGACCAGCACGGGATCATTCGCGGAAAGACCCTCACGATTCCCGAGTTCCTCCGGTGCCTCGAAGACGGCAAGGACTTCCAGTTCGTAACCACGATCTTCGACACGACGAATCACCCCATCGTGCCGCCCTTCGCCGCCGGAAACTTCAAGGGCGTTCCCGAGCTTGACGGCCTGCCGGACGGGGTGCTCGTCCCCGACCCCCTCACCTTCAGGGTAATCCCGTGGGTGCAGCGAACCGGCTGGATACTCGCCGACGCGTACTTCCAGAGTGGCCGGGAGCATCCGTTCTCGACGCGTGGCGTCTTGCGCCGGCAGCTTTCGCGCCTCCGCGAGCTTGGCTACGAGCTCGCGGTCGGACTCGAGATCGAGTTCTACATATTCCGTTTGGAGGATTTGATGCTGCGGCCAGAGGAATCTGGTTGGCCGCCCGAGGCGCCACAGGTTTCGATCCTCCAGCATGGCTTTCAATACCTGACCGAGAGCCGCGCCGACGAGATCGCCGACCTCTTGCGCGTGCTGCGAGACCACCTCCAGGACCTCGGTCTCCCGCTCTCGACGATCGAGGATGAGTGGGGTCCGGGGCAGGTCGAGTTCACCTTCACGCCACAGGACGGGCTAACCGCCGCGGACAACGCACTGCTGTTCCGCGGTGCCGTCAAACAGATCTGCCGGCGCCTTGGGTATCACGTGACGTTCATGGCGAAGTCCGCCGTGCCCAATCTGTTCGGCACCGGCTGGCACATTCATCAGTCACTCACAACGGGGGGCGATGGCGACAATGCGTTTCGGGATCCGGAGAGGGCTCGCCGCCTGAACCCGCTTGGGACTCAATGGCTTGGTGGGCTCATCGAGCATGCGCGTCCGGCCTGCGTGTTCACGACACCCACGATCACGGGCTACAAACGGTATCTCCCCGATTCATTCGCCCCTGACCGCGTCACCTGGGCGGCCGAGAATCGGGCGGCGATGTTTCGCGTCATGGGAAACCCGGGGTCCCAGAGTTGCCACATCGAGAACCGGGTTGGTGATCCGGCCGCCAATCCCTATCTCTACGTCGCCTCTCAGGTGGCGAGCGGAATCGACGGGGTGCAGCGAAAGCTCGATCCCGGAGAGGCGAGCGAGGAGCCTTACCTATCCGACCGGCCGCGCCTCCCGGCCAGCCTCATGGACGCCGTCGACGTGTTGGACCGGGATGAGTTCTTCCGTCAGGCCTTCGGCGAGACGTTCGTCGACTACATCGTGCAGTTGAAGCGATTCGAAATCGGCCGCTTCCTCGAGTACGTCACCGACTGGGAGCACCGCGAATATTTCGAGATGTATTAGCCGCATGAGGCCTGCCACCCGCCCGGGGCGCAGGACCGCCGGATCGGCTCCGGCGCAGGAGAATCGGGTCAGACCGGGAAGAGGGAAGGCGTGTCGCGGAGATCTCGTTGTCGCGCTGCTCGCATGATCTTGGCCTGTGCGGTCTGTGGCGTCCTCGCTGCGCTCACCGCTTCCGGAGCGCTGGCCGCCCATCCGAGGATGCGCGCCTGCGGTTCGGCGCGACTCATGGCTCCGAACCAGGTCTGGGCGACCAGGAACGTGAGCTGCAGGCAGGCGCGGCAGGTGATGCGCGAGCTCCTCGGTGGATCGCCGCAGTGCTACCCGGCCGGGTTCACGGACCGTCCGATGTGCAGCCTCGACGGCTTTGTGTGCTCCGCCTCTCCTGCCGGCGAGCACGTCAGCCGTGGCAGCTGCGCCGATCGCCGGCGGCGAATTCGCGGCACCGCCGTCGCCTAGCAGGCCGGCGCCGGATTCGCGGGATCCCGCCGCCTGGCGCGCCGGCCCGGCCGACCCTCTGGCGGCCAGCTCGGCGAGCACCCGATCCACATGCTTAACGTGGCACTCGTCGAGCGATCCGGGGCGACTGTCACGTTGGCTTTGACCCTCAACCTCAACGTGGCGCTGGAGCGATTTGGGTCGGCGAGTGCCACGTTGTTTGGGTCGCTTCGCACCTTCCACCCGGGGTGAGATGCCGGGATCGCTCTTCGTCCCCGGTGGACCCCTGCCGGCGGCCTGGAGGCCCCCGTCAACTCGGATCGACTCCATCTTCGCCTACGCGATCGGACGGTACCTCGAGGCCCGTTCGCAGCCTGTCGAGCAGTTCGGCCAGGAGCCCGACCTCCTCGTCGGTCAGCTTTGACCTCAGCCTCTGGTTGTGGCGCACCGCCACCTCGCGCAGCCTGTCGAACAGTGCGATGCCAGCGTCGGTGAGCTCAACTCGCTGAACTCGTCGATTGCTCGATTCGCGCCAACGACGTACCAGCCCTTGAGACTCGAGCGCGTTCAGGTGGTGCGTCAACGTGGCGCCGGTGATGCCCATCGCCTCCGCCATCCGGGCCTGGGTGTCCCACTGCTGGGACCGCACGAGGACCAGCACCTGCCACGTCGAGGCGGAGCTCCCCGCATCGGCCATGACGCGCTCAAAGGCCTCGGTGGCGAGATGAGCGGTGCGGGCGAGGTGCAGTCCGATCGGCAGCGGGAACGGGGGCATGCCAGAAGTCTACCAGATCATTTGACATCTAAGTCTTAGATATCTAAGCTTTGTGGACTGTTCCAACCCGGAGGTCCAAATGACCGCCAAAGTCACATCCCGCACCGCCGCCAATCGCGCGTCTGCCACAGCTGGCGATCGCGCATCTCCGAGGGCCGCAGATCCCACAATGCCCATGACCCTCGGCGAGGACGTGCGCATAGGTGATCGCGACCGAGACCAGGCCGCCGACCGTCTCGCCGCGCACGCTGCCGCGGGGCGCCTGTCCGTCGAGGAGCTGGAGCAGCGCCTCGAACAGGTAAACGCCGCGGTCTTCTCGAGCGACCTGCGCCAGCTCGAGGCCGATCTGCCAGGCCCGCGCCGGCGCCGCGCGACAGGTGCAATCGCCCTGCCGCTCACGCTCGCCCTCGTGGCCCTCGTCGCCACCGTCCTCGTCGGCCATCCGTTCGTTCCACTGTTCATCGTCACCGTGCTGGCATCCCGAGTCCTGATCGGGCGCCACCGCGTCTTTCTGCGGCCCGAAAGGAATCTTCGATGACGTCTGGGCAAACCAATGACCGTCGCTCGGACACGACCGCGTCCGTGGCCGTGCCCTTTGCGGCCATCGTTGTGGCAATCCTGCCCGCTGTGCTCGACCAGACAATCCTGGCCACCGCGCTGCCGACGATCGCGACCAGGCTCGGCCGTCTGGCGGACGTGTCGTGGGTCGTCACGGCCTACGTTGTCGCAGCCGCTGCGCTCACACCCCTGTGGGGCAAACTCGGTGACCGGCACGGCCGCAAACGGCTGCTCGAGATCTCGCTCGTGATGTTCCTGGGCGCCTCCGCGATCTGCGGCGCGGCTCAGAGCATCACGATGCTGATCGTCGCCCGCGCGATTCAGGGCGCCGCCGCCGGCGGATTGATGACGCTGGCGATGGCTGCCGTTGGCGACCTTGTCAGCCCGCGTGAGCGCGGTCGCTACCAGGGATACATAGTCGCCACCTTCGCGGTGGCCACGGCCGCGGGCCCACTCATCGGTGGCCTGCTTGTCCAACACGCGAGCTGGCGTTGGGTGTTCTATGTCAACCTGCCCCTCGGCCTGCTCGCACTGAGCGGACTGCGCCGGCGTTTCGGTGCCGTGGTCGTGCAGGACGGCAGTCGTGCCCTCGACTACCTGGGTGCTGCACTGTTGGCGGGCGCGACCAGCGGCCTCATGCTCGTGTGCATCTGGGGTGGGCAGCGCTACGCATGGGAGTCGGCAACGATCCTGTCGCTGATCGCGGGCACGTTGCTCCTCTCGCTCCTGCTGGTGGTGCGCGAGCGGCGCGCCGGCGACCCGATCGTGCCGATTGCGCTCCTGCGCACCCGCGTGGTCGCGGTGGCCAGCGCAGCTCTGTTCCTGACGACCGCGGCCCTGTTCGCCGTCAACGTGTTCGTCCCCTTGTACCTCGAGACGACCACCGGCGCGACGCCCATCCAGGCGGGGCTGCTGCTGGTCCCGATGATGATCGGGATCACGGTGTCGACGATGCTGGCCGGCCGGATCATCGCTCGCACCGGTCGCTACAAGCGCTCCCGATCGCCGGCCTGGCGCTCATGACGGCGGCCCTTGCGCTGCTGGCTGCGGCCGCCGGTCACCCGTCGCAGACGGTGGTCGGCCTTGGAATCGCGATCTTCGGCCTCGGCTTCGGGATGGTGGGGCAGGTGCTGATCACCGCTGTCCAGAACGGCGTCGAGCGTCGGCAGCTCGGCATCGCGATGGCGGCGACGGGCTTCTTCCGCGCCCTCGGCGGAGCTATCGGAGCGGCGGCGTTCGGCGCCGTGTTGGCCGCCCGCGCAAGCAACGCGACGACCAGCGGAGCGATCACCCATGTCGGGTCCGCGGCGCGCGCGGACATCATTCATGGTGTACAGGCGGTGTTCTCGCTCGCCACGCCCGTGGCAGCCGCCGCGCTCGTGGTTGTACTGCTGCTCGAGGAGGTTCCGCTACGAGGCCCCGCCCAGCCACGGAGCGCCGGCTCAGACCAACCGACCGTTGGAAGGATCGCGGTGACCCGCGCGTCTTAGCGCGTGCAACGCACTAACCGCAGAGAGGATGGAACATGAGTAGCGCACCACAGCTCCGAACCTACGTGATTCGACGGCGCAGTGGCTGGGGATCGGCCGAGCAGCTGCAGGCGGCCGGTGCGCGATCGGCCAGCGTTGGTGACAACGAGATGTCGTCCGACATCCGCTGGATCCGCTCCTATGTCGTCGTCGAGCCCGACGGCACCCTTGGCACCGTCTGCATCTACCAGGCATCCGGCCCCGAGAAGATCCGCGAACACGCGTCGCGGTCAGGCCTTCCGGCCGATGAGATCTCTGAGGTGGCGGACACCGTTCTTGTGCGGGCTGACCCCGTGGCCGTCGAGGCGTAGGCGGCTGGCGAGGGACCCGCGCGTTCGTGTCCGGTGTTTGGGTCAGCGCCCGCGCCGACCGGCAAGCGCAGCGCGGACCTGAGTGGTGGTAGTTGTGTGCGGCGCGGGTGGCGCGGCTACTTCGAGCCGAACACCCGCTCCAGCATCGCGGTGTCACCGGCGGTCTGGAACTTGACCAGCTTGCCATCGCGAAAGGTGAGGACGTCGGCTGAGTCGGCTTCGTCGTCCCCCATCCTGATGTGGGTGAGGACGACCACGCGCGCATCGTCCGAGAACCAGTATTCAGGCGAGGTGCTGAACCCCTTGCCTGCGAGCGAGGCCCACAGCGCCCCGACATCCTGTTTACCGCGCCTGGTGCCACTGATCGCGCTGTTGCCCGGGGTGATCCACTCGATGTCGTCGGCCATTTCGGCCATCGCCCCCTGCGCGTCGCCGGCTGAGAACGCTGCATACGCTCGCTTGGCCGTCTCAAGATTCTGCTCACCAGCCATGCCAATCCCCCTTCTCGCTCAATCGAGCGCGTCTCTCGTGAGGTCCGGGCTACTGTAGCTTCGATCCGGTCAGCGTGGGATAAATGCGCGGATGTCACGACAACCGCCAAAGCCGCAAGACTTCGAGGCTCGGGAGATGACGAATCTGGGTGGGCGCAGGATCGCGGTCATCACGGGCGCCTCTCAGGGCATCGGCGCCGGCCTGGTCGGCGCGTTCCGAAGCGCGGGGTACGCCGTCGTCGGCACAGCTCGCTCGATCGAGCGCGGCGAGGAGCCCGACTACCTCACGATCGCGGGCGATATCACGCACGAGGAGACGGCCCGGCGTGCCGTCGCCCAGACGCTCGAACGGTTCGGTCGCATCGACAGCCTGATCAACAACGCCGGGGTGTTCATCGGTAAGCCGTTCACGGACTACACGGCGGACGACTTCGCTGCGATCACCGCCGTGAACCTGACCGGCTTCTTTCACATCACTCAGCACGCCATCCGGCAGATGATCACCCAGGCCAGCGGCCACGTCGTCAACATCACCACGAGCATCGTCGATCGTGCCGACAGCACGCGGCCGTCCGCGCTGGTGGCGCTGACCAAGGGTGGGCTGAGTGCGGTCACCCGCTCGCTGGCCATCGAGTACGCATCGAGTGGGATCCGCGTCAACGCGGTCGCACCCGGAATTGTCAGGACCCCGATGCACGACGCGGCGTCGTACGAAGGGCTGGCCGCGTTGCATCCGCTGGGCCGGCTGGCCGAGATCGACGACATCGCCGGCGCGGTCCTGTACCTCGAGCGCGCCACGTTCGTCACCGGCGAGACGCTGCACGTCGACGGCGGTCAGGCCGCGGGGCGCTGACGAGTGAGCTAAAGGTGCCCTTCTTCGGACACAAGACTCGCCGCGAACGTGAGTGGGAAGAGGTTCGCGAGTCCGCCCAGGACGACCTCGTCGCGCTGGGCGACGACATCCGCTCGCTGGACGTCGACATTCAGATGCCCGACGTCTCGGCGGAGGCCAGGCAGCGTTACGAGCAGGCGCTCGAGGCTTATCAGCGGGCCAGCGAAATCTTTGACCGCGCCAAGCGACCGGAGGATCTGGCTCCGGTCAGCGAGACCCTCGAGGAGGGGCGGTACGCGATGGCCTACACGAAGGCGTTGCTCGAAGGGAAGGCGCCTCCGGAGCGCCGCCCGCCGTGCTTCTTTGATCCCCGGCATGGCCCGTCCACCGAGGACGTCGAGTGGGCGCCGCCCGGGGGTTCGATGCGGCCAGTTCCGGCGTGCGCGGCCGATGCGCTGCGGATCAAAGAGGGTTTTCAGCCCCATGGGCGGCAGGTCACGGTCGACGGCCGGCCCACCGACTACTGGAACGCCCCCCGGCACTACGGCCCTTGGGCCGGTGGCTATTTCAACGGCTTCGGAGGCGGCGGGCTGCTCTCGACGCTTCTCGTGGGGTCGGCGCTGGGTGCCGGCATCGGTCTGGGGGCCGAGGCGGTCGACGGCCTGTTCGGCGGCGATGGCGACGGTGGGGATGGCGGCGATGGCGATGGCGGCTGGGGTGACGGCGGCGATGGCGGTTGGGGGGACGGTGGAGACTTCGGCGGCGATGGCGGCGATGGCGGCTTCTAGCGCCGTCCACGGCTGAGCCACCGCCGGCGTCTCATCCTGGTCGCGGCTCGCCTCGCGCCGCCATCGCGTTGGCCGACCAGTAGCGGTTGAGTCGGCGTGCCTGAGCGTCGGTGTGCCTGTCCAGGCCCTCGAGCAGCATCACCTCGGTGTCTGACAGGCCCGGGTGCCACATGTCGACGATCAGAACGATGCGATCATCATCGGTGAGGTTCCACGCCTCGTGATCGAAGTAATCGTCGAAGACCAGACACCTTCCCTCCCGCCACCGCCGTGTGTCTTCTCCGACCCGGATCGCGCAGTCGCCCTGAGGCACCGTGACGGCGAGGTGGCAGCGCACGCGTAGGTTCGTGGGCCCGCGATGGGCAGTGATGCGGGTCCCGCCCCGCATGCGGGAGACATAGACCAGCCCCGTCATCGTCCGAATCGTGGCGTGGCTCTCGACGCCAAGCGTCGTCACCGGGCACGCCGCGCACACGTCGTCGTGGCGGCGCCCCCGCTCGTAGAGGAACGCAACGTCCCAATCCCCGGTCCTGCCGATGCGCTCGCTCTCGTGGTGGAACCTCGTGGCCCCGAGAGCGAGGATCTCATCGCGGATTGCTCGATAGTTCGATTCGAGGTAATCGACGAGTGGGAACTCGGACGCGTTGTGCCACGGGCGACTCGGGAGATCCGGGTAGACGGCTCCCGAACTCGGGCCGCCGGCGTCGGCGAGCGCCTCGATGTAGCGCTGGAACCGACTGCGACCCGTCGCCCCATCCGGTGGCGTGATCGCCCGCTGACTCCGTGACGGCGGACCGTCCGTCGAGTGGGGGTCAACGTAGGCGGCAAGCAGGCCGCGCGGGTGATCGATGCTTCGCGCACCGCGCGGGACCTCACCGTCTGGCTGGCGTTCGAGCGCATCGGCGATTGCCAGCCACGCGTCGAAGGTCAGTCGTTTGTCCCAGGCGGTACCGAGCTCCAGCAACCGGGTGCGCGCGAGGCGCGCCCACAGCCGCGGCTCGGTGGGCTCTCCGCGGCACCGTGCGAGGTGGGCCAGCCACACGCACGGTTCTCCCACCACCGACCCCATCGCGGCCGCCAGCTCCAACCGACGCTCGCGGCCGGCGACCCGATCGCCTTCGCCTAGCGCGTCTCGGTATGCCCCACGGACCAGCGACTCGTCGGTCTCCGAGAGCTCACCTAGTCGTGCGGTGAACGGCGGCGCGGCGACCTGCTCGCCGGCGATCAGCTCGGCCAGTTCGCCCAGTCTCACGAGCCAGTGGCCCGGTGAACCGTCCGCTGCCTGCGTCTGTTCGGCGAGGTTGGCCATGTGCACGAGTACCAGCGCGTCAAGCTCCTCGGGCGTGGCGTCGGGTTCCGCGCTGTCCTGGCTGCCCCTAATCGATCGGGTCGGCATGTCGCGCGCCCAGCGATGTGTCCCGGCCAGCAGTGGGCCGCGGGGAGTCGTGCCGAACAAATAGGCCAGACGTTCGGCCCGATCTCCCGCCAGGAGAGCGACTTCATCTCTTCTGCTCACGGCAAGCAGCTGGTGCTGGTAGGCATCGGTGCCGTAAGCGCTATGGAGGAGCCCGCCGTACTGGACCCATACGGGCGCCCGCCAGCGACGCAGGATCACGTAGGTCCCAGTCAGGTGATCGAGCAGCTCACGTACGCCGGCATGGTTCAGTCCTGCCGCGCCCGCTGAGCGCAGGAAGGCGATGATCGCCTCTGCCGCGCTGTCATCGTGGATGTCTTGACGCACGCAGCGTCCATGATGAACCAGCGCGCGGGCAGGCCTAGCACCGGTGGCGCACATGGCGTTAGAGTCGGCTCCTGACCGTCGGCAACGAGAGGAGGACGACGTGTACGCCCGAGTAGCCCACTGGGAGGGCCTCGACGAGGAAACCATTCGCCAGTTCGCCGAGATGATCAACTCTTCGGACGGCCCGCCCGAGGGCGTGCCGTCCTCCGGCATCCTGGTGCTGAGCGATGCCGGGAGTGGCCGCAGCCTGGTGATTGGCCTGTTCGACAACGAAGACGATATGCGCACCGGAGACGCGGCGCTCAAGGCGATGGACCGTCCGTCGGCGGCCAAGGGCGAGATCAGCGCGGTCGAGTTCTACGAGGTCACGGCAGATCGCCGGATGTAGGCGGTCCGACCCCAACCCGCCCGCGCAGCGCGCTGGCATCGCCCACGATCATCGACGCCACGCCGCCGGCATCAGCGGCACGCGAGGTCGGACGGTGGGGTTGTGCCGACGAAGGTCCGCCACTCGCCGGGGGTGAGGCTGCGGCCTGCCGTGGCGCAGGCCGAGCGTACGAGCGCCCGGGGGCCGAGCAATCGCTCGATGATCTGAGGCGTGTATCCCGCGACCGTCTGCACCACGGTGACCAGGGCCTGACCGCCGGGGGCAAAAGCCAGGCCAATGCGCAGACCCAATGACGGCGAGACCGGCGCGGCGAGCGTGGCCAGGACGGCGCCTGAGCTGAGGTCGGCGAGCGTAACTGAACCGTTGGCTCGCTGGCGAGCGACCAGGTTGCCGGTCGGGTCGGCCACCGGGTAGTAGGGGTCGTAGCTCTGATCGCCCGCCAGCACGCGTTGTCGGGTCGTCCCCGCGGTGTTCCACACTTCGAGAGTCCCATCCGTGCGCTGCACGAGCAGGTGTGAGCCCGCGAAGGCGACGTACTCCGCGTCCGTGCCCGGAAGGCGGCCAGCCGGAGTCCCCGAGGGGAGGCGGATGAGGCGCGCGACGCCGTTGTCGACGATGGCCGCCAGGCCGGCCCCAGCGTCAATCGCGGCCATCCCGGCCTGAAGGGCCGGCGCCGTGGTCCCAGTGAGGTCGCGCGGGCCGTGGATCTCGTGCTCGAGTCGCCCGGACGGGACACTCTGGAGGTAGATGTTGCCGTTGGTGTCGACCACCGCCACCTGACGATCGCTGCCCATCAGCGCGTCGGCCGCGATCGGCTCGCCAAGCGCTCGGGCGGGACGCACGAGCGCGACGCCCGCGGGCACGCGAGTCGCACCCGATCCGGGCGTTAACGGGCTGGCCAGCGGCAAGAGAAGCTTGTCCCCGTCCCATAGTGGCGGCCCAAGGTCATAGCCGCTGAGCCGGTTCACGCTGCCGCCGGCCAACCCCTGGACAACAGCGTCGTCGGCGGCTACTGCGGCGACAGTGCGGCCATCCGGCGAGATCGCGGTGAGGGCACCCTGGCACCCGTCGCAAGGTGCTTGGAGCCGCGTCGTCTCGGCCCGGGCGAGTCGGCCGAACTGAGTCAGGTTCCAGCTCGCGACGGTGTCCGCCGTGGCCGACACGAAGCCGAGGCCATTCCCGAAGAAGCTCAGCGCGTTCTCATTGATGCTGCCGTTACCGGGCAGCACCGCCGGGGACTGACCCGCCGCCCCAGCGCGGGTCACCCGGGACACATAGATCGTGCCGCTGTCGGCCACCGCCAGCTCGCCCCCGCCCGGGCTGATCGTCAGCGCCGTGGCGGCGCTGAGCGGTGCTTGGGCGGTGAGCGGCGCGGTGTTCGGGTCGAGGTCGGTCGGCGAGGACGTGGGCCACACCGGGATGGTCGGATCATCGTTGGTGGCGGTGACGTACCGGCCGTCGCCCGAGTACCCCGAGAGTCCCTGGTGGACGCCGAGTGTGCCTGTGGACGAGGATGCCAGCGCCCAGTCGGGGATCGTGCGCACCTGCCACGGCCCGTCGGCCCCGTCGAAGAGGAGAACGCGAGAATCGGATGCAAGCGCGATGTCGTTGGGGAAGAAGTTGCCCTTGGCGATCGGATGTGTGATCGCGATCGAGCCCGTGAGCCCCGAGGCCACCTCGACCGACTGAGCGACGCCGGGCTCGGCAAACCCAGCCGCCTGGCAGTGCACGATCAGCGTATCGCCCGAGGGCGACACTGCGACGGCGGTTGGGCCCTGACCGCCCGGGCAGCTCAGCTGACGGACGCCCATCCCAGCTCGCCACAGCATCCCCCGTTTCCCGGTCGCCGCGGCCACGGTCTGCCCGCTCGCGCTGATCGCCACGCTGGCCACCGATCCGCCGAGCGAGACGAGCGGGGTTCGGGCACCCGCGCGCCAGCGCATCACCTCGCCATTCGCGAGTCCCGCCACCACCGTGCTGCCGTCCTCGTTGCCGGCAACGGACACCACCCGGCCACCCATCGACAGGAATTGCGCCAGCAGTGGGCTGTACAGGTCAGCCTGCAGGAGCGCTGAGCGTGTTTGTGGGTTGGGATCGGTGCGGTAGGCGCGGACGGCCAGCAGGAGTCCGACCTGGAGATTCGAGCTCAGCGAGCTCTCCGACAGCGCCGCCAGCTGGCGCGAGGTCGCCAGCGATGCCTGCTGGACGGCGCGGTTTCGCTGTATCAGGGCGAAGATTGAGAGGGCAATGGCCACCACGGCCACGGCCGTCGCTACCCCCGCCACGGCCCGCAGTCGCCGCGCCGCCGCGCGCCGGGAGGCATTGATGAAGTCCTGCTGGAGTTGGGTCGGCGTCGAGCCCGTGGCGGCGGCCGACGCCAGCCAGTGCTCGGCCAGCCGGAGCTCGTCGCCCCGCAGGAGCGGACTCGAACGCCGGCCGGCGAGATCCCAGGCCCGGGCGCGGACAAGGATCCGGGTGTGCGTGCGCACGACCTCGAGGTCCGTGCGCAGCGCGTGCACGACGCGACCGGCCCCGGCGTCGAAGTCATCGCCGGGGCGCATCATGATCCAGCTCAGCTCCTCGAGGGCGGCCGGCTTGTCGATGTCAGCGGCCGCCTCGTCCACGCAGACCGGAATGATTCGTTTGTTGACCGCTGTGGCGTGGTGCAGCTCGCCGAGGCAGGGCTCGGACCGCAGCGAGTCTGCGCTGATCACGAACAGCAGCGCGTCAGAGCGGTCAATTGCCTCCTCGGCCGACGGGCGCCAGCGGTCCGCCGGTTCGATGCCGGCGCTGTCAACCCACGCGTCGCATCCACGGGAGGCCAGGGCCGCCTGTAGGCGCTCCACGAACGTGGCGTCCTCGTGCGCGTATGAGATGAAGACGTCGCTCACCGAGGGGTCGGCAGTCTCGCGCATCCGGTCGGACTCGACAACGACCAGCGGTTGCGGCCATCCCCGGTCGGCATCGGATTGGGCAGCCGGGGCCGCCCCGCTAGGCTCGGGCGTATGACGAGCTTGCCAGCAGAGGATCCGCCTCCCGAGGCAGGCAAGCTGCCGTCCGGTCGAGTCGCACGGACCGTACGCGTCGGCGGGCTGGTCACCGGGCAGGGGATGAGGTGGGCCGGGATGCGAGCGGCCAACCGAGTCCGAACGCCGGAACGCGCCGCGGCGGCCGAGAACGCTCGGACCGCCGCGCTGGTGAGCGAACTCGTCGAGCAGCTTGGCCAGATGCGCGGCGCGGCGATGAAGGTGGGGCAGATGCTCTCGATGGCCGAGCTCGATGGTCTCCCCGAGGACCAGCAGGACGAGCTGCAGCGCAAGCTGGCCACTTTGCGCGACGACATCCCGCCGGTGCCATTCGCGCGCCTGGAGAAACTCATGCGAAAGGAATTCGGCGCGCCGCTGAACACGGTGTTCTCCGAATTCGACGAGCGCGCCTTCGCCGCTGCCTCGATTGGCCAGGTCCATCGCGCAACGACCGTCGACGGCCAGGAGGTGGTGGCCAAGGTGCAGTATCCGGGCGTTGCCGAGGCGGTCGAGACCGACCTGCGGAACGCCGTGGTGCTGCTCCCGCTCGTCAAGCGACTAGCCCCGGGACTGGACGGGAAGGCCCTCGCCGCGGAGCTCCGCGAGCGCGTCTCGGAGGAGCTCGACTACGAGCTCGAGGCCCAGAACCAACGTCGCATCGAGCGCCTGATGCGCGGCCATCCGTTCGTGCGGGTCCCTCGGGTCTACACGGCGCTCTCGACCCGGCGAGTGTTGGTGTCCGAGTACGTCGACGGGCAGCGCTTCGAGGTCGTGCGCCGAGCCGACGAGCCCGAGCGTGACCGCTACGGCGAGATCGTGTTCCGCTTCTATTTCGGGCTGGCCTATCGCAACCGGATCGCCCTCGGCGACCCGCATCCGGGTAACTATCTGCTGTGCCCCGATGGCCGCGTCTGTTTTCTGGACTTCGGCCTACTTCGTGACCTCGACCGTGCTCGCGTGGACCAGGAGCGCGCGATCGCGCTGGCCGCCCGTGACCGGGATGCGCAGGCGCTCAAGACCGCCCTGATCGACGGTGGGTACCTGCCCGCGAGCCGCGCCGACGCTGTCGACGCCGACGTCGCTCTAAGGCTGATGCGACGCGCGATCAAGTGGTACGCGGTGCCCGGCCCGCGCCGCTTCTCCGCAGACCATGCGCGCCGCGAGCGCGATCGCGAGCGTTCGGATGGCGACGAGCGCGCGGCGGTCAGGGCTCAGGTCAACCAGTTCACCGTGCCCCCGGAGTCGGTTCTCATCCGGCGCATGCACGGCATCGTCAGGATCGTGCTGCAGCAGCTCAGGGCCGGTGCGGACTGGGGCGCGATCGTGGCTGAGTATCTGCACGACGCGCCCCCGGCGACGGCTCTTGGCGAGGCCGAGGCGGCCTTCTTTGCGCGCACAGTGTCCTGATGCCCGCCACTCGTCATCATTGGCCGAGGGGCTCTCGCGTTTCGAGCGGGCGGTGCGCGAGGTCTGCAGCGAGATGATCGCTGCCTAACGAAGCAGCGGCGCTCTTCTATTCCGACGGGATCGAGTCGTGCGCGGCCAGGAAGTCCGCCACCAGCCCGAGGAAGCGGTCGGACTGCTCGAGGTGGGTCGAGTGGCTGCCGCCTTCGAGCAGCTCCCACCTGGCGCCCGGGATGGCCTCGACGAGCGGACGAACGACGGCCGGGGTCGCCTCGTCGTGCTCCCCCGATATGACGAGGACCGGCAGGTTGATACC
Organism: uncultured Solirubrobacterales bacterium; assembly: GCA_963749545.1. GTDB lineage: Bacteria > Actinomycetota > Thermoleophilia > Solirubrobacterales > Solirubrobacteraceae > Palsa-465. The sequence goes on along the minus strand of CAVVNG010000001.1, from coordinate 149,433 downwards.
CCCGAGTTGGGATGTGATGTCCCAGTCCTTCAACGAGCCGATGACATGGAACTCGCTCGGCCCGTTCATCGTCCGGTACACGGTCGGGTCCTCATCGAGCTGGTCGAAGGTGCGCTGAAGCTCCGGCGGGAAGGGAACGACTCGGCACAGGTGGCGCTCGTAGAACCTCATCATCGCGGCCTGATACTCCGGGCTGTCGGTCGTCCTGGCGGCCTCGTGGCGGGTGAGCGCCTCCTGCACGTCGGGTGGTAACAGGCCGCGGAGCCGGTTGCCTTCGGCAACCCACAGCGGCATCGAGGCCGGAGAGTTGGCGACCACGAGCGCGCGCAGGCCAGGTGGATGGCGCAGAGCATGTTCCATGCCCAGCATCCCGCCCCACGACTGGCCAAGGATGTGATAGCGCTCCGCGATGTTGAGGTGCTCGAGCAGGGCCGCTAGCTCGCGGCAGAACAGCTCGACCGTCCAGAACTCCGCCGGCGCGTCGGGCATGTGCTGTGAGCGCCCGCACCCAATCTGGTCGTAGACCACGGTGGCCCGACCCGTGGTATCGGTCAGCTCTGCCAGCGGCTCCACGTAATCGTGGGCTGCTCCTGGCCCTCCGTGGAGGATGACCACCGGAGCCTGCTTGTTGCCGGCCAAATCTCCGGCGACGCGATACCAGGTCCACCCCGCGTCCCACTGCATGACTCCCTCGGCCACGAGGTTTCTAGTCCGACCCGAGAATCTTCGCCTTCATGGTCGTGAACTCCGCGTCGGTCAGCGCACCTTTGTCGTGGAGGTCGGCGAGCTTGGCCAGCTGGTCGACCGTGTCGGGTTGGGGCGCGGCGGCACCGGAGACCATGTTGCCGTCGACGATCACTGTGCACGCATCGCGGCAGCCTGCTCGGCTTTGTCGTGATCGATCCCCGGCGGGAAGATCTGATCGGACAGGACAGCGATCCTCTCGGGGTCGCTCGGGTCGTAGATGACCTTGCATTGCCAGCCCGTCATCGGCACCGTCCCCGGGAACGCCTGATGGAAGGTCGTCTCGAACGGCGGCTCTCCGTCGGGCTCGACCCTGAGCGTCACCTTCACGTGGTCGGTCGCGTTGTAGGAAGAGAAGCTGCTTGTCGAGCTCTGCCATTGGTCCGCGGCTTGGAGAACGGTCGCCCACGCGACCTTGCCACCGCTCTCCTGCAGCTCCTGGACGAGCTTCTTCTTGTTCCCAAACATCGGTCGGGGCGCATCATCTCACGCTTTCCCGTCGGTCGCGCGTCAGGGACTGCGACGGGCCAACAGCGTCAGGGCCTGGTGGCCCTACCCCGCACCGCCCACGAGCGAGCCGTCATCGAAAAGGAGCCGGCCGGCCGGCCGAGAGCGCGGAAGCATTCCTCGCGCAGCGCGTCGCGGCGGCGGGCATCGAGGGATACGCAGTACTGGCCCCCCACGCCCGCGCCGGTCAGGAACGGCGTCCAGTAGTCATCGAAGTCGGCGTACGTGACCTCGACCACCAGCGCCGTCGTATCGATGTCGGACAGGGCGGCCCGCTGCCACAGCCCGCGCAGCGAATCGGGATCGATATAAGGCATGGTCCGCCCCTCGTCAGGCGCGTCCGGATCGATCGCCGCCGCCGCGTTCCAGAATGTGGTGAGCATCTGCATTTGACCGGCGTAGTCCCACGTGCAGGCCGCGATCGTCCCCCCGGGGACGGCGACACGGCGCATCTCGTCGACGGCGGCGTCGGCGTCCGCGACGAAGCTCAAGACGAGCTGAGACACGACGACGTCAAAGGTGTCGTTGGCCCATGGCAGGGTCTCACTTGGTGCAATGCGGACATCGGCGCCCGGGACCCGCTCGACGCATGCGCGGGCAAAGCCCGGAGAGGGCTCGGCCGCCGCGACGCGCCCGGCGCCGACTCTGGCGGCCAGGTGCGCGGTGAGCGCTCCAGGCCCGCAACCGACGTCCAGCACCTGATGACCCTGCCGGACGTCCGCGAAGTCCGCGAGCAGCGGCGCCAGGCGGCGCGAATACCGTCCCATGTAGCGGTCATATGCCTCGGGCGGAACGCTGAAGCTCATCGGCGGCCAATCGATGCGAGCAACACGATGACGCGTTGACTCTATTCTGATTCGGATCGGACAGTGCGAGTCCGACCGCAACGCCGAGGCTCAGTTGGATGGACGTGTGCGCAGGCGCCCCAACTCGTCCTGACACATCGCCCTCGAGGCTATCGCCTCATTCCTGAGGGGACACATTCATGAAGACGTTGAACGGGCCCCGCCAGATGTCCCCGCGGAACTCGCGCCTCGCAACGACATGCATCTTCGCGTACCACGCGGCATACGTCCCGCCTCCGAGGAAGTTCCAGGTCCGGTGGCGGTCGTAGACGGTGATCTTTGCCGGGTACTGAAAACCGAGGTCGTCGACGAAATCGCCGTTGGCAGTTGCCTGCCGTCTACCCCAGTAACTCCAATGGGCATGATCGATCCCCTCGGTGGTCGGGGTGATGGAGCACAGGCCTCGAGGTGCATACCTCCAGGCGTAGTGATTGAAGTAGCCGTCTCGGAAGTCCCAGCAACCGATCACCGGCCAGCGCGGGTGGGCACCCGCTGCCGAAGCCGCGACTGCTGCGGCCAAAGCGACCACAGTCGCGATGGCAACCCTTCGGTGTCTGCTCACATTGCTCCCTTCTCGCGTCCTCGCCCAGGTCAATCCTAGGCTGCTGCAGCTGACCTTGCCCCAGGCAGACGCCCCAGACTTTCGGCCGGCGCGCAGTTACGATTGCCGGCGGAATGGCTGGGTTGACGTTCGCCTACGACGGCAATTTCCGTTTCGACGTCGACGATCCGGAGTGGAGAGAGCTGTTCGACAAGCATGACCTTCGCCCGGTCCGGTATGACGACATGGCCGCGCTGACGGAGGCGCTCCGGAGCAGCGTGCAGACTGTGTCGTACCTACCTGCCGCCAACTACTTCTATGTTCGCGACGACCCGGCGTATGAGCCGATCGCCAGTGCGCTCTACGCCGGCGATGGCTCGCCGAATCTCAGCAGCGTGTTGGTGGTCCGCGCCTCGAGCGACGTGGCCGACGTCGATCAACTGGAGGGCGGGTCACTCGGCTATGCCCATCCGTACTGCACGACGAGCTACTTCGCACCGGCGCTGGTCCTGAAGGAATGCGGCCACTCGATCGCCGACTTTTTCGGGGAGCTCGTCATTGTTCCACCTTACGGGGGTCAGATTGATGCTGTCGTGGCCGGCCTCGTCGACGCGACGATGGTCCAAGAGGACGTCTGGGAAGAGGCGGCGAACGCGGGTCTGACCAGGCTAATCGCGCGCAAGACCCACCTCCCGTCCCCCGTGGTGCTTGTCGACGCCGGGGCGGATGCGCCCGTCAAGCAGGACGTGACAAACGTTGTCCTCTCCCACCGTCCGGACGTCACTCCCGACATCCTGTTCACGGGCTTCGTGCCTTACCGGCGCGGTCAGGTTGAGGAATTCTTCGCCGCCAGCGCGAGCGCGCTGGCCGGGGTCACGCCCAGCTCTGTGCATTGACGCTGCCGCCGCCGAGCGGGCGAGGCTACGTCCACGCCACCAGGATCTCGCGCGGGATGCCGCTGAGGCGCTCGGCTCCGCCCGGTCCGATCACGAAGGTATCGATGAGAATGAGCCCGACGATGCTCTCGTAGTTGGTCACGAGGCCCTGTTCGAACACGTCGTCGGAGTCGGCGTCGTCGACGCCGAACATCCACTCGCCCACCCAATCGGGTGGGAAGGCAACACCGAGCTCATAGCCGCCCAGCCACCCGCGGCGGTCCCACAGGCCGCAGTCCTGGTAGTAGGCCCGAAGCTGACGCTGGACATCCGCGACCGCGACGCCCGGAGCTGCGGTGTCCTCGAACAGCTCTGCTCCTCCGGCCAGCCGATCCATCAGCTCGAACGCCGCCCGGTCGGGTTCACCGATCGAGAATGTGCGGGCGGCATTGGCGTGATAGCGATGCACCACGCCACAGGGGTCGGCACAGACGATGTCGCCCGCGAGAAGCCGTCGACGGGAACTGAGCGCGTGGATGAGATGGCTGGTTCCAACCCATACGTTCTCCTGGAGCGCGGCCGGCTCTCCCCCGGCGGCGATCATCGCGTGTTCGAGGGCTTCCCAGGCCTCCAGCTCGGTGACGCCGGGGGCGAGGACATCGAGAAGCGCGTTCAGCCCGGCGTCGCATACCTCGGCGGCCCGGCGTATGAGCTCGATCTCGGCCGTGGATTTCGATCGCTGAACCCGCCGTGTCAGCAGGCTTGCGTCGAGGACCGAGCAGCCGCGGCCCACCAGCGCGGCCTCGACGAGCTCGCTCGTCGCGCGGTTGGGCACCGAGCTCCATTTCTCGATCCCGACCGTACCGCCCAGCCAACCCTCGGCCTGGAGCTCGCCGAGGAAGAAGTCCAGCCACTCGTCCACCGTGCTGGCCGATTTCAGCCGCAGATCGCCGACGACAGAGGTGCGGGGGATGAGGTAGCGGTGGCGCTCCATATCGAAGTGGAGCAGCCGGTCATGATTGACGTGGGCCACCGTGCATTGAAATGGCGGCCATGCGGTTGTTGAGTGACCCTTGTACCAACGCGATTGATAGCCATGCAGCCAGCACATCGCGTTGGGTGCGCTGACCACGAGCACATCGAGCTCGGCCTCGTCCATCGCGGACCGCAGCCTGTTCAGCCGCTTGGCGTATTCCTCGGGCGCAAAGGCCAGGTCTGCGTGCCGTGAGGCGATCTGCGCCGTCTGGCGATCGAGAAAGGCGACGATCTCCTGTGCATCCATCATGGCTCCTTTCGCATGCGCGCGACCACGTCACGATTACCCTGACAGCAGCTGGCCAGTAAGGGCCGAGCGCTTCACGAGCCCTCGGCGGCGCTACCGGTCTGATGAGCCAAGCTCGAGTGGGACGTTGATGAAGACCGTTCCGTCCTGCACCTTGACAGGGTAGGTCCTCAGGTTGACCCGAGCCGGGGTGCGCTTGGCCCGTCCGGACCGGTAGTCGAAGCGTCCGTTGTGCTTCGGGCACTCGATCACATTCCCCATGACCAGACCCTCGGCCAGCACGGCACGCTCGTGAGTGCACAGTCCGTCGGTGGCATGGAAGGTGTCCTCGGGGCTCCGGTAGACCGCGAACGTGTGCCCGTCATGGTCAAAGCGGATGACATCTTCCTCGTCGATTTCGTCGGTCCTACAGACTTCGACCCAGGTTTCATCGGTCACTGAGCATGTCTCTCCCTCTGGCGATCGGCAGGTCGGTCACGTCTCCACGACAACCTGGTGCAGCTCGGGCCGGAACGGCCTCGCCGATGCCGGCAGCTTCGGCTTGAGGTGGTACTCGGGATCCCGCGTCTGGCGCAGCAGCGCCGGAAGAATTTCGCGATATGCGGCGATCGAGCTGCGGCACGGCGTCGGCAGGTCGCCGCGCAATTCGGCGTGGAGCTTGGGCAGCGCGTGGTAGGGCACCATCGGAAACATGTGGTGCTCGATGTGGTAGTTCATGTTCCAGTAGAGAAAGCGCAACACCGGATTCATGTATACGGTCCGCGAGTTCAACCGATGGTCGAGCACGTTCTCGGCCAGTCCCGCATGCTGGGTGAAGGCAAAGTAGTGCGCCAGCCAACGACCGTAGAGGCTGGGGAGCCCGACGTACATGAGCGGTAGCAGGCTGCCGAGATAGATGGCGAGCGCGATCACCGCTGCGTAGATGCCGACCCATGCGCGTGCCTCGCGGAATACGCGGTGGCGTTCGGAGGAGGGAATGAACGTCAACTCTTCGGCCGTCAGCCGCCCCGCCGCATGGCGAAGGACGCTGAGCGTGACGTCGAGCGCATCACGAATGCCGAGGACGTTCAGAACAAGCCTCAGCACGTCCGGAGGGCGCATCGCGAGGATCTCGCGGTCGCGCCCGACGATGATCGTGTCCGTGTGGTGGCGCGCGTGGCTCCAGCGCCACAGCGTGGGTTCCTTCATGTTCATGAATGAGGCAATCTGGTAGAGAGCGTCGTTGAGCCAGGGTGTGCGAAATGCCGTCCCGTGACCGGACTCGTGCCAGCGTGAATCCGATGACGCTCCGTACAGGACCCCGTAGCAGAGGAAGAAGGGGGCGCACACCCAGCTTCCCCAGAACCAGCCGCCGAGAAAGCCGACGCGGCGCGTGCCGGCGTATCGAAATCGCTGGTCTCGCGAGTCCTGCGTGACTCCCCGCTGGTCAGCGAGTCAAAGCGCGCCGCGGTTCAGCGCGCGATCGCCGAACTCGGCTACCGCCCCAACGCGGCGGCGAGAACGTTGGTCCGAAGACGATCGGGAGCGATCGCCGTCCTCGTCACCGACCTCCACAACCTGTTCCTGCCGGAGTTCATGAACGGCTTGGAGCCGCTCGTGGAGGGGGAGGGATACACGACGATGGTGCTCAGCGGAAAGCGGCGCGAACAGGCCGAGGAGACGGCGCTGCACCGAGTGCTCGAGCTACGCGTCGACGGGATCGTGTGCGCCACCGCGCGGCTTGGCCGCGCGGCCCTCCTCGACGCGGCTCGTTCCACCCCGCTGGTCAACCTCACGCGGACGCCGGAGCTGCCGCGGGTCGACTCCGTGGTCAACGACGACCATGCTGGTGCCACGCTCGCCGTCGAGCACCTGGCGGAGCTCGGTCACCGCCGGATTGCCATCATCGGCGACGGCGACGAGCGTGCTGGCGCCGACCGCATCGGTGGCTACCGCGCGGCGATGCACGCCCTCGGCCTCGGCTCGGACATCGACGTCGTGCCCGGGGGGTTCAGCGAAACCGGGGGCTACGGTGGTGCCCGGCAGCTGCTCGAGCGGGTAGCGCCACGCCCCACGGCAATCTTTGTCACCAGTGATCTGGCCGCGCTCGGCGTGCTCGATGCGGCCGTCGATCTCGACATCGACGTTCCGGGCGATCTTTCGGTGGTCGGGTACGACAACACTCCGTTCGCGGGCCTGCGTCATATCTCGCTGTCCACCGTCGATCAGGCGGCATCGGACATCGGGGCGATGGCCGCGGACGCGCTGCTCACCAGGATCGAGCAGCCGGGACGACGCGCCCGCCGGATCGTCGTTCGTCCGACACTGGTGGCGCGGAATACCAGCGGACCCGCCCCGGCCTGAGAGCGAAGGCCAGGCTGGGGCTATCCGTTGTGCCGGAGCAGGAAATCGACCGTGGCGCCGTTGAACGTCTCTGGATCCTCGTGCAGCGCGCCGTGCGATAGATGATCGAATACGACCAGCTCGGTGTCGGCGATCCCGTTCGTGAGCGGATCGGCGAACCGAGTCGAGGTCACCAGGTCATGGGCCCGAAGGTCACCAGCGTCGGCGCCTGCACCCTCTCCAGGACGAGCTGGCGTCATGCGCGAGCACGGCGTCGCTCTGCCACATGAACGCCTCGACCGGCTGCGCTGGCCGGCCGCGAACGAAATCGGCCAGCGCCTGGGCGTAGTCGGGTCGGTCGTCGTACATCTCGGGCGTGAAGCACAGCGGGAAGATCCCCTGTATGACGACGTCGGCGACCGTGGGCAGCGCGCCGGCCAGCGAACGCCACAACCGTACATCTCGGTGGAATACGGGCCGGGCGGCTTATCGCTCTCTCCGGACCCCGGCAGGTCGACCGAGACGCATCGGAAGTGCTGGGTGTACGCCGGAAACTGGAACGCGTAGCAGGCGTTATCGGCGGCGAGGTAGGGAAGCAGGATGAGCGGCTCACCCTGACCGGTTACCTCGTAGTTGATGCTGAGCCCATCGACGTCGGCTTGCGGCATGGCCCTTTCAGGAGACGGGAACGCGGTTAGCCTACGTATTGAAGCGCGGGTCGAGGGGTACAGGAACGAAGCGACGGTTCGGTCGCGATGGCCCGGCGCAGAGGTGTCCAGTCCTCTCCGGTGTACGCGTGCAGAAGGTCGAGCAGGTTGTCGTATAAGTAGTGGACCGCAGCCGAGCACCGGCCCGGCAGGATCGGAGCGAGTCCAACCAGGCCGCTCAGCCCCATGTAGGCCGCAAACGCGCGGTAGTACGCGGTGCGGTCAAGCCCGAGTGCGAGTCGGCGCACGTGAGCCGCCTCCTTGATGGTCTCCCACCCGGCCGCCGTCGGTCGCGTTGACCGGGCCACGGGTGGGGCGGGCAGAGGAGCCGTCCGCGCCGGGGCCGGAGGAGCAGTGTGATCACCGGACGATACGGCGATGGCTGCGATCGATACGGCCACGAGTGTGACCACGACACTCACCACCCCCAGCGCGTGGTTGCGCATCCCCCGATGATCCCAGCGAGGCGGACCGATGGCAACAGACCCTGGGCAACCTCAGTCGTCGAGGACGGTCAGGTCGAGTTGTGCCAGCCTCTCGCGGTCGGCGAGGATGTCGAGCTCGACGATCTTGCCGCCTCTGATCGTCATGGCGCCGACGGAGAACGGCCGCCCGTCGCGGGTGGACACGATTCCGGCCGTGCCGTTGACGAGTGCCCGCCGCATGGTCAAATCCACGCGTGACCACATGAGGGCATTTCGGGCCACGTTCTCGGCGCCGTGGACCTCGCGCGTGGGGCCTGTCGGCCCACTGTCGGCCCGGAGTACCACGTCGGGGTCGAGCACGGCGACCAGCCGGTCGAAGTCACCATCGCGCGCGGCGGCGAGAAACGCCTCGACAACCTCCCACTGGGCCGTCAGATCTGCATCCGGGATTGGCGCGTTGCCGCGCACGCGGCGGCGTGCCCGGCTCGCCAGTTGCCGCGCCGCGTCGGGTGAGCGCTCGACGATCGGCGCGATCTCTTCGAACGGCACGGCGAACATGTCGTGGAGGACGAACGCGAGGCGTTCGGGTGGGGTGAGCGTCTCGAGCACGACGAGCAGGGCCAATCCGACGGAATCGGCCAGCAGCGCTTCGTGCTCGGGGTCGGTCCCCTCGGCGGGATCGATGATCGGATCGGGCACGTGGACGTCCAGCGGCCGCTCGCGGCGGGTCCGCCGCGAGCGAAGCATGTTCAGTGATACGCGGGCGACGACGGTCGTCAACCAGCCGCCGAGGTTCTCCACTTCGCTCGTGTCGGTTCGGCTGAGCCGCAGCCACGCATCCTGGACCGCGTCGTCTGCTTCGCTGAGCGAGCCCAGCATCCGGTAGGCCACCGCCCGCAGATGGGGTCGGTGTTCCTCGAATCGCTGGGCCAGAAATTCCTGTTGATCCACCGTCAGGTTCCTCCTCGCGCTCGTGTCATGAAACTAGACCCGCGAGGAGTCGGCGATGTGACAAGCCGACTGCCTGGATACCTCGGCTCGGCTGGCCGCCATGATGAGCGTCAGGGCGTGGAAGTACGGGTGAGCCGCGTCCAGGAATCGCGCCACGGCCCGTGACATAACGCCCCGCTTGCGTCATCCTGTTCTGGCGCCGAACGGGAAGGATCGGATCGCGTCCATGGCACCGACGTGGCTGACGGCCGCAGCCTGGGTCTACATCTCTATCTGCTTGGTGTGCGCGGGCGCAATCGCCTACGACATCGTCTTCAACCACCGGCGCCAGCCGATGGGCGTGATGAATTGGGTGTTCCCCATCACCGCGCTGTACTTCGGACCGTTCGCGCTGTGGCTCTACTGGCGATGGGCCCGAGCGGCTGCGCCGGCGGTGACGGCGGCAAACCACTCGAGGGTCCGACCGGCCTCGCCGGCCAGCACTCCGCAGATGGCGACGGTCTCAGCGGTACGTGGCGTGTCCGGGCGCGACGACGGGCCTGCGGGCGACGAGATGGACCACGGTGGCGAGCATGAACCGGATCAACCGCCCGAGCCCGCAAGGCCGGCGTGGGTCACGATGGCGATCGAGGTGAGCCACTGCGGTTCGGGGTGCACGTTGGGCGACTTCATCTCTGAGTGGATCATTTTCGCCCTGGGGCTCACGATCGCCGGTTACGCGCTGTTCGCCGAATACACCGGCGACTACATCCTCGCCGTCTCGTTCGGAATTGTGTTTCAGTACTTCGCGATCGCACCCATGCGGGGACTCGGGGTCAGGGACGGGCTGAAGGCGGCAGCGAAGGCGGACATCGTCTCACTGACCTTCTTCGAAATCGGCCTGTTCGGCTGGATGGCCCTGATGACGTTCGTGTTCTTTCCGGCGCCGCATCACCTGATGCCCAGTTCGATCGCCTTCTGGTTTCTCATGCAGATCGGCATGATCATCGGGTACTTCACCTCGTGGCCGGCGAACCTCTGGCTCGTCAGACGCGGCATCAAGGTGCCGATGTAGGCGAGGCCCGGCTTCGGTGGCCTTGAGGCGAACCGACGCAATCCGGTCCGATCAGTTGACGGGCGCGGCGCTCAGATACAACGGTGCTTGGGCGGCGATGTCCTGCGGTGCGGGCGCCGACCCCGGATCTTGCCAGAGAGCCTCGAGCAGGCCGCTGGCCGGGTCGTAGGTCATCCCCGCCGCCGGTTGCATGAACAACCGATGGGGGACGGCGAACAGCGGTCGCAATCGCACGGGTCCGCCCGTCAGGGTGACCGTGGCGAATAGCCCCGCGGTGCCCTCGTTCCACACCAGCAGGAACTGGCCCGGTCGGCTCGTGCGGAACAGCAGCGGCCGAGCGGGCAGTTGCGCGCCCGGGTCGACGGCTTGGCTGATGACAAAGGGCGCTCCGACGGGGCCGTAGCCGTCGAAGGCCAGGCCGATGAGCTGCTTGTCCTGCGCTCCGTTCTGCTCGGGGTCAGCGACCTCGAGTACGAGCAGCCGAGTGCCGTGCGGACCCGGGGCCGCCGCGCTGTCGAGAATCTGATCGAGCGGCTGGGCCGAGTACAGGTATGCCTGCGGGCCGGACTGGTCATCGCCGCGACCAACCGGGTACAGCCACACCTGATCGGGGCCCGACACTGTGTCGGGTCCGACGCTGTGCGTGGTCACGATTAGCTGGTAGCCATCGGGGGAGGGCAGCACGCGCACGGTCGGACCGATGAAGCTCCCCGCGGCCGGCAGCCCGATTGCGCTCGTCCGCACCAGCCGGCCGTCGGGGCCGATCTCGCTGATCAGGATCTCGGGCCGGTTTGGTGTCGTGCTGGTGGGGGCCATCCAGGGCCGCACGTTTTCTTCGACAAGGAGATAGCGGTGGGTCCTAGCGTCAAAGTCCAGGTACTGCTCGTCCGGGCCCAGGTCGTTGGCGCGCGAGGTTGTGACGAGGGGGACGGACCCGACGCGCCTGAGCGTCGGCCGGCCCGTCAGCTCCGTGTTCCACACCCCGATCCCGAGGGTCGCCACGTGGGCCCTCGCTCTGACGCTGCGCCACGTGATCAGGAGCCGTCCTTCCGGGCCGAGCGCCAGCGCCGGCGTGTCCTTGATCGTGCCGCCGGGACCTGTCAGGGCGCTCAGCGCGACGCTGCTACGACGAACCAGGCGGTCGCCATCGACTAGCCCGATGGCCAGTCGCCGGCGGGCGCCGCTGCCCGTCAGCCACCAGCCGATCAGTCCGTTGGGCGTGGCGATCAGCTGCAGGCTATCCGCCGGTCCCCGGGCGATCAGCCTGCCCGCGGGCACTCCACGCTGCACCGATGAGCGGGTCGCTCGCGTCCCGCTCAGCGAGATCAACAGCGGTACTTGAGCGAGCAGAACCGCCAGCAGGAACCCGTACGCAACCGTCAGCCGACGTTTCGGTGCGCTCGGGGCGAACATCTACCCCTGTGCTCGCCAGGCTCGCCGTGACGGCGCGATCGCGCGGATTTGGGCAGCTCGCGCTTCCATGCTCCCTCTCTTCTTACGCTTGGTTCACATCCTACTAACACCAACAAGGCCTTGATGGTGTAGCGACTTGAGTGTGGGGACCCGCGGCGGCCCGGATCTGCCGACGGGGTTACGGTGGCAGCTCGCGCTGCCGAGCTCCCATTTGACGCAAGATCTGACCGTAGTCCCCCGGCATGTCCGCCGGAACGCGCCACACGTCGACGGTGCCGAACAGAGAGATCACCCGCACCGAGAGGTCGGGCGAGTGCGGGCGTTCCACGTCCTGGCCCCACTCGCGGCGGTGGCCACCGAGTGCCAGCCCGGTCACGGTGACGTTGACGTGCTCGGGCACGTACACGTCTACGTTCCCGAATCCCACCAGCACGGTTAGCGCAGTTCTCTGCTCGTCGATCTCGGCTTTGCGCAGGTCAAGATCGAGATCGCACAGGGCGCCGCCGGCCACTGTCCAGCGGCGCAGCCTGACCCGTCCGCGCTTGACCACCCGGCCGAGGAAGGCGCCGGTGAAACGGGTGGCGCGTCGGTTGGACCGGACGCCCGGCGCATCATCGCTGTGCTCCAGCCCAACCCTGGTCCGATCGAGGTCCGCCCGAACGCGCGCCGCGTATGCCTGGTCAACGCGCTCGGAGAACTCCTCCAGGGTCAGCCGACCGGCCAGCAGGTGATCCTGCAGCGACGCCACAGACTGCTCACGGTCGGCATCAGAGATGCGCTCCTCCGGATCTCCCATCCGCTGGCTCCTCGCATTCACGCGCCTGATGACGGCGATGCCGATCGTAGATCAAGTCGCCGACAGTCTGGCCACCTTGACGGCCCCGGTCCCCGCGGTAGGCTTGTCCGACCGGCAGCTTGCGACCCTGAGGGGAGGGCCACGTGGCCATTTGTCGACGAATTGGGACCGTCGTGTTCGTTTTCGGTGCCATCGCCTCGGTCGTCATTCTCTTTGGAGTCGGCGGCGCTGCGGCGCGCTCAATCGGCGGCAAGGGAACTGCCCCCGCTGCCCTCGTGTCCTCTGGCCAGGCTTTCGCGAGCTGTCCGAGCGGCTACTTCTGCGACTACATATACGACAACGGCTACGGGGTCTGCTTCAAGGTCAATCCGTTCCGGGCTACCCGAGCGAGGTCAGAGACCTGTTCAACTACGACTTCAATAGCGGAAGCGGGCCCCACAACCTGGTCGTAGGCAACGACATCGCGTCATTCACCTTCAGCCTGTCGTCCTGCACGAACACGCCCCTGTAGGCCCAGGGCAACATCCCGAAAATCACTTGCGGCTTCCGGGACGCTGCACTAGCTGATGGTGATGTGCTCGACCGTATCGCCGCGGCCGACCAGGACGTCGGCGACCATCGAGGCGGGGAACAGGCCGTGCTCGACGACGCCGGTGGCCGCTGACAGCCATGCTGCCAGCGCCGCGGGATCGTCGAACTCGCCCGTGTAGTCCGCGATCACGCCTCCGTCAGGACTCGGGGGCGCGTCACGAATGCGCACCGACCCCAGTCGCGCGAGCGTGCCGGCGAGGCCGAATTCGGCCAGCTCGACGGGGATCGGCGGCGACAGTCGGTCCACCAGCTTGTTGGACGAGACGATCGCCACGAAGCGTTTCGTCGCGGCGGCCACCGCCTTCTCGCGCGTGTGAGCGCCGCCGCCTCCCTTGACCAGCCAACCCGAGGGCGCGACCTCGTCGGCACCGTCAATGGTGATGTCCAGGTGCGCGGGGGCTTCCAGGCCGGTGAAATCGACCACGTTGAGACCGAGCCGAACGGCTTCCTTGGCCGTCACCGGCGAGGTGGCCACGCATGTCAGCGACAGCCCACGCGCAGCCAGGGGTGCCAGCAGGTACGCGGCGGTCGAGCCGGTGCCCAGCCCGACGGTCATCCCGTCCTGCACCAACCGGGCGGCAGCCTCGGCTGCCACGCGCTTCTCGTGGTCAATCTCGCCTTCTCTTCTCGAGTCAGCCGCTGCCGGCACAGATGGGCTGTTTACCGATCTCGGACTGTCCGTGCAAGCCGGCCCAACGACTTGCGCTCGGCTCCGCTGACGGGCCACGCTGTTGTCGCCTGCCGTGCCCGCGGGTCCGAATGGCCCCGGCTTGACCGCACGGCTAACGTTACCCGGGATGTTTGACCGAGTCGGGCGCGTAATCGGTTGGACTGGGGCCGGGCGACGCTGTTCGTCCTGGCGATCCTCCTCGTCGGCGCCGCCGTCGCGTCGGCGACCGCGCCGCTCAAGGGGCGAGCGTACTTCGGCGCCGATAAGCATCAGGTGCACTTCACGGTCTCTGCCAGCGGCAGGTCCCTGTCTGACTTCGGCGGCGAGTTCTCCAACCTGCCGTGCGCGATGAACGCGATGCCGGCACCGCCCGAATCGGGCAAGATCGCGCACGGCCGCTTCACCCTCACGGCCCACCACGGACTACTCACCGAGACGGTTAGGGGCAGCTTCCGGGCCCACGGCCGCGCCAGCGGCACCTTTTCTGCCGCGATCGCCAGCGCTCCGCCGGGTCACCCGGCGGGGTGACCCGCAAGAAGGTCTACCGGGCGCTCGACGCGGGCAAGTTCCGACCCCATTCAGCCGATGCCCTGACAGGCGTAGGGGCGTTCAAGACGTCCGGTTGGAGGTGCAGTGAGCCCGGTTCGGACAACTACAAATGCTCGCGCGCCAAACCAGAGGCGTCGTTCACCTTCCGGCAGTCGGGGGAGCCGTGCGGGTATCCGGGGGTGTCGCCGGGATCCCAGTGCGCGATGACGGCGGCCACCGGGCCGTCGCCCGCGCGTCTGATTTCTCACCTCTGCTCGCACGCGTCGGCGGCCCTGGCGCCCGACACCGAGGGTGCGGGCCGCACCGCCAACCGATCGCACCAGCCGTTGACACCTAGCAACGCTAGGTATACTCTCGCGAGCCAATGGAGGCCGAGGAACTCAAGGGACACCTCGACGGGCTGATCCTCGCGGTGATCGCCATCAAGCCGATGCACGGGTACGCGGTGATCGAGGAATTGCGCGCGCGGAGCGGGGGCAAGCTGGCGCTCCCGGAGGGAACGGTGTATCCGGCCCTCCATCGCCTGGAGCGCAACGGCCTGCTGTCGAGCGCCTGGTCGGACGGCGCTCGCAGGCGGCGCGTGTACTCGCTGACCCGCTCAGGCCGGCGTGAACTGGGCGTGCGCCGGGCCCGGTGGCGGGAGTTCTCGACCACGGTCGAGGCGGTGCTGGCATGAGCAGCGACGCGGGCGCTGCCGCCGGTTATCTCCAGACGCTGTCCGACGAACTCACGCAGGTCGGAATCCGGGGTGCCCTGAGGCGAAGGATCGTGACCGAGTTCGCCGATCATCTCGAATCCGACCCCGATGCCGATCTGGGTTTCCCGCACGCACTGGCCCGCCAGTTCGCGGTCCTCGAGGCCGCGGCGGTGCTGGCCGGTTTTGGTCTCCTCGGCCCGTACCTGGGTCTCAGATCGGGCTGATCGCGGACCGGTTCACATCTCAGCCGTGATCGCCGCCGGCGGTTGGCAGCGTGCCCCACTCGCCAGTCACACGACGCGCAAACGCTCGCGAGCCACGGCTCGGATGCGCTGCTCGACGCTCGGGACTCGGCGAAGGAGTTCACCGAATGGGCTGGGTGCGAGCACGATCAGCCGGGTGGGCGAACTGGCCACCACGGTGGCGGTGCGCGCGTAGCCGAACCCGGCGCCCCAGTCGAGCGCCGCCAGCTCGCCGAAGAATTCCCCGGCGACGGCCCTGGCGGCTATGCCGGAGTCCGTGCGTACCTCGACGGCTCCCTCGAGGATGGCGTAGAAGTGTCGCGTTCCCTGCCACTGCCGGATCACCGTCTCGCCCGCCGCCACGCGAAGCTCCGAGGCCGACGCGATGACCAGCTCCAGGGCATCTGGCTCGAGGTCGGCGAACAGCGGGATGCGGCGGATCGTGTCGGAGTCGAACTCGGCCGCGTCGGCCCAGCCGCCCAGCAGGTCGGCATGGATGTCCTCGTGCGCCGCGCGCGAAACGATGTCGGGGCCGGACGGCCTCTCGGCGTCGGCGAACCACTCGAGCACCTCCGCTACTTCGGCGGGGCCGGTGGTGTGATTCATGACGCACAGGCGAAGAGCGTAGGTTCCATGCAGTCGCGTCGAGGACACGAGTCCACGCCCGCTGCGCTCCAAGGCGACCACCAGCTGCGCGTTGGCCTGTTCGAGCTCCTGTTCGTCGTCGACGCCATCGAAGCGGCGACGGAAGGCGATGATGCCGAGCGAGGCAGGGGACAGGAGCTCGAGTGTCGGCGAGTCGCGCACGATGCGCTCGGCCATCAGGGCAAGATCGATCGCGCGGTCGATCGCGGCCCGGAACGCGTCGGTGCCGAAGTAGTTGAACGACATCCACACCTTGAGCGCGCGAGCAGTCCGCGTGAGCTGCAGGCCGAGATCCGAAAAGTTCACCTCCTCGCTCTTGTAATCGGCGAGATAGTCGGGATTGATCGTGAAGGCGTCCCGCAACAGGTGCCCGTCGCGGACGAGCAGGCAGCCACACTCGATCGGCTGGTAGAGCCACTTGTGTGGATCCAGGGTCAAAGAATCGGCCAGCTCGATCCCGGCGAGCTGACGGCGGCCGCGCTCGCTCAGCACCGCGAATCCGCCGTACGCGGCATCCACGTGTAGCCACAGGCCCCGCTCCCGGCACAGCGAGGCGAGGTCAGCGAGAGGGTCGATCGCCCCCGTGTTCGTCGCCCCCGCGTTGGCAACGACGATCAGCGGCTGAAGGCCGGACGCCGCGTCGTGTTTGATCGCTCCCTTCAGCGCGTCGAGTCGCAGTCGATGGTTGTGGTCGGTGGGGAGGATTCGCACCTGGTCGGGGCGGAATCCGAGCAGGCGGGCGGCACGCGCTACCGATGAGTGGGTCTGGTCGGCGCAGTAGGCGACGATCCGGTCCGACATTGGCCCAGCGAGCGCCTCGCGGGCACACGCGAGCGCGGTCATGTTGGCGGCGGAACCGCCGCTGACAAGGATCCCGGCGGCCGAGCTCGGATAGCCGATCCACTCCTTGAACCAGTCCAGGACGGTCAGCTCGAGCTGGCTCGGCCCGGCGGCGGACATCCACGACCCCACGTCGATGTCGAGCGCGCTGGCGATCAGGTCGCCGAGCGCGCCGGCGAAGGTGCTCGACGCCGGAATGAACGCGAAGTAGCCGGGGTGAGCCAGCCGGCTCATCGGGGTGAGCACGCTTTCCTCCACATCGCGCAGGACCGCTGGCCACTCGCGGCCCGCGCTCGGCGGTGGGTGGCTCAGCCGTTGTCTCAGCTCAGCGGGAACGCCTCGACGCATCGCGGGGATCGACGAATCGCTCAGCTGGTCGACGAGGAGGTCGACGGTGCGATAGCCGATCTCGCGCATCTGGTCCGGTGTCAGTCCGAGTGGATCGCGGTCCAGGTGCAAAGTGGCCGCAACGCTAACACCACGGGAAAGGAACCCGGGACTACTTTCGGTTCGTGGTCAGGAGCACCGCGCTGGCGGCCGGGAGCTTCACCACGTAGACGCCCCGGCGAGGTGCGAGGGAGCTGCCCGCGGGGCGCCCGCTCAGCAGTCCCGTCGTCGTCGACGAGCCGAAGCCCTGCCCGCCGAGCGTCACACGGTGATGAGCGAAGAGGCTCGGCGCCTGCAGGCGTTCGACTGTCGCCCGGCCGGTTGGACTCGGCAGCCGGAGGGCGAGGACTCGGGAGCCCGTCGTGCCCTTGTTGATCAACAGCACCCGAGTGCGACCATCGGGCGCGCCTGTCGCCCACGCCTCGACGGCACCGCCCGCGCCGGTCAGCCGGAGCAGACGCGAGCCTGGCGGCGCGGCCTGCGCAAACATCAGCAGCCCGTAGTAGTCGGGCTCGACGGACGCCCGCCACCGCCCCCGTGCGGTGCTGAAGGTGAACAGCTGAGCCGACGCGCCGGGGTTGCTGAAGATGTTGACCCCATCGACACCGACGCGGGCCATTTCGAACAGCGCGTCAACCGCCCACAGCGCGGAGACAAAGGCATCGCTGATGCGGTCGTCAGCACCGCAGGAGAGGCTGTTCATCTCATCGATGCGAAGCAGCAGACCATGCGAATGCGCGAGCTTGACGTACGGGGCCACGCCATCGGCCAACCCCCGCGTAGCCCGCGGGGCGAGGATGTTCGCGAGCGTTGGATATGTGTGCGAGGACGGCCGGTTGAAGCACTTCACCAGCGGATAGCGGTGCAATGTCACGATCGCCAGTCGTGACTCGGCAGCCACCAATCGGGCGGTCTTGGGCATCCATTCGCGGCCACCCACGGCCGGTCCGGCGAGTGGAACGTGTGGCAGGACGGCACGGATCCTTGCGACGTCGTTCAGATAGTCCGCGTAGTCGTAGCTGTGCGGTCGGCCGTAGTACTTGTGGCCTTTGATCACGTACCAGGCCAGGCTTCCATACAGCTCCGGCTCGTTGCCGATCTCCAGTGCGGCGATCCGATCGCGGCCGATACCGCCGAGGAAGCGTCGCGCCTCATAGCCCGACAGCCGCCGGTTGTCAGCCTCGAGGTTGATGCCCATGATCAGCCGTGCGTCGAGCGTCTTGGACAGTGCGGCCATCACCCCAAGCCAGGCGTGATCGAGGTCGATGCGGACGCCCGCGGGTCGCGCCATGCCGGGAACCGGATACCAGGACCAATCCGTGGTGTCGCCGCCGATCCGGAGCACCGGACTCTGCCCGGGGGTGAGATTGCGGATCAGCTGCTCGAATACGGGATCGACCGCGCTTGGATCCCGGCCCGCGTAGGCGCTGACAGCGGAGTACTCGAGTGACAAGCCCAGGAAGCCCGCCGGGATGGCCCGGGTCCCGCGCCAGGGACCGCCGACCCGCACGACCGTGGCCCGCGCCGGAATCGCCGGCCCCGCGCCGGGGGCGGTGGGGCCAGCGGGTCGGGTCGCGTCGGTAGCTAAGGCCAGGGCGACCACGACGACCACCACTGCGATGGCCAGAAATGCAAACGACATCGACACCAGGCTCCGGCCACGTGGACGGTGCACCTCCGCCAAGCTAGCGCTGCGGAGGAGCGCGCGGCGCCGCATTTACCCTCTACTTAGCCCGCGGCGCCGTGGAGGAGCAGGTCCAGGTAGCCGTCGGCCACTTCCAGCGGTGATAGCCGGCCGCGGGGTCGATACCAGTGCGGGGTGTAGTTGACCATGCCGAACAGCGCGCCCAGCAGTAGCCGGGTGTCGGTGACCGCCAGTCCGCCGGTGTCGCGCAGCCGGATGATGACGTCCTCGAGCAGGCGCTCGAACGCCTTGCGACTGTTCCGCACCCGGCGCCACTGGGCGCCGCGCTCGATCGCCTGACGCTCTTGCTGGAAGACGAGCATGTGGTGGCGATGCTCGATCACGTGGGCCACCCACAGCCGCACGAGATCGCGGAGCTGGTCGGCAGCAGCGGCCTCCTCATCCAGCAGCTCGCGTGCGCGGCCCAGGAGCGGCTCCATCAGCTGATCACAGATGCTGACCAGGAGTTCCTCCTTGCTGCCGATGTAGTGATAGAGCCCGCCGGCAGCCAGCCCGACAGCCTTCGTCAGGTCCTGGATCGACGTCTGGTCGTAGCCCCGTTCGGCGAAGACCTTGGCCGCCTCGCGTACCACCTGATCGTGCCTGCGCTCGTAGCGATCCCGGAGAGCGGGTCGTGTGGGTATAGGGCCCGGCGGCACGCGAACATCGTAGCGGTGAAGGCAGCGAAATTCGCCTTCAGAACTTAGAATGAACCCTCGGCTTTCGAATGTGCGTTCGGTATTCTTGGCAGGCGCTATGCACTTCGATCTCAGCGACGAGACACGGCTCCTGCAGAGCACCGTCCGCGAGTTCGCCCAAGGCGAGGTCGCTCCCGTCGCCGAACACCACGATCGGACCAAGGAGTTCCCCTACGACATCGTCGGGAAGATGGGTGAGCTCGGGTGGATGGGGATACCGTTCCCCGAGGAGGTCGGCGGCGCCGGTGGCTCGACGCTGCAGTACGCGATCGCCGTCGAGGAGCTGACGCGGGTCGACTCGAGCGTGGCCATCACGCTCTGCGCTCACACCTCGTTGGGTACGCAACCCATCTACCTGTTCGGGTCCGAGGAGCAGAAGCAGCGCTACCTGCCCGACCTGTGCGCAGGCAGAAAGCTCGGTGCGTTCGGTCTGACCGAGCCCGAAGCCGGCAGCGACGCTGGCAACACGCGCACGCGCGCCGTGCTCGAGGAGCCCGAGTGGGTGATCAACGGCGCTAAGCAGTTCATCACCAATGCCGGCACAGACATCTCCGGCCTTGTGGCGATCACCGCGCGCACTGGCGAGAACGAGATCTCCAACCTGATCGTCGAAAACGGGACACCGGGCTACGAGCCCGGCGAGCCATACCGGAAGATGGGTTGGAACGCCTCGGATACCCGGCCGCTCACCTTTCAGGATTGCCGCGTTCCGGAGGAGCACCTGCTCGGCGCCCGGGGCCAAGGCTTCAAACAGTTCCTGCACGTGCTCGACATCGGCCGCATCGGCGTCGCCGCGATGGGCGTGGGTCTGGCTCAGGGCGCACTCGATCAGGCGTTGGACTACGCGCGCGAGCGACGCGCCTTCGGCCAGCCAATATCGAGTTTCCAGGCCATCCAGATCAAGCTGGCCGATCTGGCCACCGAGATCGAGGCGGCACGGCTGCTCACCTACAAGGCCGCTTGGCTCAAGGACGAAGGAAAGCCGTTCTCGCTCACCGCCGCTCAGGCCAAGCTCAAGACCGGACGACTGGCTGTCCGCGCCACCGAGGAGGCGGTCCAGATCCACGGCGGTTACGGTTACATCGAGGAGTATCCGGTCTGTCGCTTCTACCGCGACGCCAAGATCCTCACCATCGGCGAGGGCACCGACGAGATTCTGCAACTCGTGATCGCGCGAGCCCTGGCCGCCTGACGACGCTGGGCTTAAGATCCGCGTCATCACCCACAAGAGGAGCGCTGAAGTCACCACGATGCAATCGGGTGGGTTGGTCACAAAGCTGAGTGTCCAGTCGGTGCCCGACACGGTCGCGCGCCTGTCTGAGCTCATCGAGTCGAAGGGCCTGAAGCTGTTCGCGGTGGTCGATCACAGCGGAGCGGCGGCAGCCAACGGGCTCGAGCTGCGCGACACGAAGGTGGTCATCTTCGGAAGTCCGAAGGCTGGAACGCCGATCATGCAGGCGGCGCCGCTGGCGGCACTGGATCTACCCCTCAAGATCCTGGTCTTCGATGACGACGGCCAGACCATGGTCGTCTACACGGCACCCAGCGAGCTCGCTGCCCGCTACGGATTCGGCGACGAATTGGCGGAGCGACTGGCCGGGATCCATGCCCTCACGGACGCAGCGGTCCAGGGGTGACGAGGCGGGGATGGCCCCGGAGCCCCGCCCGGAGCCCAAGGTCGATGAAATTCGGCAGCGGCCGCCGGACGTGGCGCCGGGGGAGGAGGTCGAACCCGATCCGCTGTGGCGCCTGAATGAGCAGGCGCTCCGGCGCGGAGAACCGATGCCGCGCTCGGCGCTGCCCCATGTCCTGGTCTACGGGATCCTGGTCTTCGCGGTTGCCGCGTCCATCGCCGTGATCATCCATCTGGCCTGATCGGACATAGGCGTGAGTGGGACCGACCAGTTGCTCCATTGCTCCGGTCGACATGACTGACCCCGAATCGTCAGCGAGCACGGAGGTTGCTCGAGGACGGTAGCTCGGACAGCTTGCGCTCCAGCAGCCTCCGCTCGCTGTCGTCGTGAACCAGCACGAGGGCCTGGGCGTAGGCAGCGTGGGCCTCGTCCACGCGTCCCACCCGCCGCAGCAGCTCACCGCGAGTCGCGTGCAGGTAGTGAAAGTCCTTGAGGGGCAGACGGTCGACGATCTCCAGCCCGGCCTCGGCACCCTCGCTCTCGGCCAGCGCGATCGCCCGATTCAGCTCGACCACCGGCGACCCGGTCAGCCGGGCAAGCTCGCCGTACAGAGCGGCGATCTGTGCCCAGTCCTGGGGATCGTCCGCGTGCAGCGAGGCAATGGCCGCCTGCACGACGTACGGACCGCGGCCGCGTAGCGCGAGCGCTCGGTCGAGCGACGCTCGTCCGGTGGCAATCTGGGCCGTGTTCCACAGCGTGCGGTCCTGCTCGGCGAGCAGAATCAACTCCCCGTCTAGGAATCGCGCTTCCCGCCGTGAGTCGTGCAGCTGCATCAGCGCCAGCAGCCCGTGCGCCTCGGGCTCGTCGGGCATCAGCTGCGCCATTGCCTGGCCGAGCCGGAGCGCCTCGCCGGCGAGATCGCCGCGGCCGCCGTAGCCCTCGTTGAAGATCAGGTAGATCACCGCCAGCACTGCGCCCAGGCGGTCGGGGAGCAGGTGCTCGGCCGGAACCCGGAACGGGATGGCGGCCGCTTTGATCTTGCGCTTGGCTCTGACCAGCCGCTGCGCCATGGTTGCCTCGCTGACCAGGAATGCCCGCGCGATTTCGTCGGTGTTCAGGCCGCCCAGTGTCCGCAGGGTGAGCGCGACCTGAGCGTCGGTCGACAGCGCCGGGTGACAGCAGGTGAAGATCAGTTCGAGCCGCTCGTCGGGATAGGTCATCTCATCCGCCTCGTCGTCCTCGGCGGCCTCGCGTACTTCGAGCAGTGGGAGCTTCTCGGCCAGTGTCCGGTTGCGCCGAATCCGGTTGATCGCTCGGTTGCGCGCGGTGGTGATCAGCCAGGCGGCGGGGTTTGCCGGTGTTCCGTCGCGCGGCCATCGCTCGGCGGCGATCGCGAACGCCTCCTGCGCGGCTTCCTCGGCGAGCTCGAAATCGCCGAGGAAGCCGATCAGAGCGGCAAGGACACGTCCCCACTGCTCGCGGAAGACCTGGTCTAGAACTGCGATCACCCCCCGAGCGGGCGCACCTCGATCGCGCCGCCCATCCGTGCCGCCGGGATGCGCGCTGCCAGGTCGATGGCCGCATCGAGATCGTCGGCCTCGTAGAACAGGTAGCCGCCCAGGGCCTCTTTCATCTCCACAAACGGTCCGTCGGTCGTCAGCGTCCTGCCATCCTCGACGCGCACGGTGGTCGCCGTCTCCGGCGGCTGCATTTGCTCTCCGGGGGCGACACCCGGCGTCTGGCTGACGGCCTGGTAGTCGCGGTACACCGCCTGCTGCTCCTCCTGGGAGAGGCGACCCCATGCCTCGGGGTCATATGGAGTTGGCGTGTCGCCCTGATGGATCAACAGCATGTACTTCATTTGCGTCCTCCTGGTCGGATGTTCGCGCGAAGACAAACGAGCGGCGCGAAAATCGACAGGTCAGATTTTTTCTTGGGTCTGAGCCACGGCCGAGCGCGCTTCGAGCTCGTACGGGTTCTCCCAGTACCCCGAGTGATCGCCCCAGAACGTCGAGGGCCTGACGTACGAAAGCCAAAGGCGAACCCACTCGTGCTGGCCCTGCCAGACGTGGACGAGCTCGTGCGCGATCAGGTCGTCGTCCACCTGCTCCAGCGGTTGGCGGAGCAGGATCGTGCTCCAGATCGTGTAGCCATCGAAGCGCCGGAACCATGGGAAATGGAACAGCCAGGGCGCGGTCAGGATCCGCACCCGGCGCGTCTTGATCGGCCGAGGGTAGAGGGCCAGCGGCTCGAGCCGGCGCCGTGCCCGCTCGATTGCCGCGCACTCCGTCGCGCTGGGGCGGGCGACGCTCAACCCACCACCACCTCGGCGCCGCGATCGGGCACCACCACGAGCATGCTGCGCCGGGCCCGCTCACTCTCGGCACGCACGGGCCGTATCGGTAGCTCGCAGGCCACGCGCAGCACCTCGCGCATCTCCATCTCCGCGAAGGGCGCGCCGGCGCACCGCCGCACGCCACCGCCGAACGGAATCCACGTCATCGCGTTCGGCGTCGGGCCCTCGAGCCAGCGCTCGGGTCGGAACGCGCCGGCCTGCGGCCAGAGATCCTCGCGCCGCATGGCCAGCCACAGACAGGCCGCGACCTGGACGCCGGCGGGCAGCATCCAGCCGCCGACGCGAGCCGGCTCCACCAGCAGCCGCGGGGCGATCGTCAGCGCCGGCCGCGCCCGCAGGACCTCCTTGACTACCGCATCGAGGTACTCCGGTTCGCCTTCGCGCAGGCGGGCGGCCACCGCGGGATGGCGGGCCAATCGCTCGAACGCCCAGGCCAGCGATGCGGCCGAGCTGTCGTGGCCGCCCACCAGAAGCGCCACGAGTTCGTCCCGCAGGTGCCGATCGGATGGCGGGTTGCCGTGCTCGTCGCGCTGCTCGAGCAATACGTCGAGCATCGAGTCGGCGCGGGGCTGGTTCCGGCGCTCGGCGAGCAGATCGAGCAGGAAGGCGTCGAAGCGCTCGACCGCGACGCGAAAGCGACCCCACGGGCTGTATGGCCCGAGGTCACGGCGGACGACGGCCATGGCCAGCATCTGCGGTAGCGAGCGCACGACGCCGAGCCCGTCGTCGACGGCCGTCCTCAACCGGGTTGCTTCGTGTTCGTCGCGAGCGCCGAATACCACCCGCAGGATCACCTCGAGTGTCAGCTCCCGCATCCGCTCCAGCGCGCGGACCTGGCCACGCCACGTGCTCAGCTCCGCCCTGGCGAGCTCGGCGATCATCGGGCCGAACGCTCGCATCCGCTCGCCGTGGAACGGTCCCTGGAGCAGGCGTCGCTCGCGTATGTGTTCATCTCCGTCGAGAAGCAGAATCGAGTGCGGTCCGGCGAATGGGCGCAGGAATTCCCAGCTCTGCCCTGCCGGGGCGATGGCCGGGTCGAGGCGGAATATGTCCCGCACGGCATCCGGATCGGAGAACAGCACCATCGGCTCCTCGGTCCAGTAGGTGCGAATCGTCACCGGGTCGCCGAAGCGGCCGTACACGCGCTGCATGAACGCACCGGGCCGCGTCATCCAGCCGAGCGTCTGCCAGAGTGCCGGTGCGCGCGGACCGGGCGGCAGGTCCACGGTGCTCAGCGCCCTTGCGCCGCTCGGACCGCGCGGGCCTGGGCGTTGTCCATCCAGATCTCCCACCGTCCCGAAAGCGAGTCTCGAGCGTCGAGTAGCCGGTACGGCCGGCGGCCGGCGAATTCCGTCTGGCGCAGGTGGAAGACGCCACCAAGCACCGATGCGATCCGCCGTCGTGGCCAATCGATGGCGTCCTCGACCTCGGGAAACGGCCGCGGCTGGTCGGGGGCGGCGGCCAGGCCGCGCAGCAGCTCGCGCATCAGGTCGCTGCAGCGATCGTAGAAGCGGGTGATTTCCCCCGCGTTGTCCATCGCGTTGCCGGGCGCATGCTGGGTTCCCGGGCCGAATTTCGCAGAGAGCGGCACGGCGTCACGATAGAACAGGTGTCGTGAGCAAGGTCCCCGATGTCGATCTCCAGGTGGATGGCAAGACGGTCCGGATCTCGAACCCCGACCGCGTGTACTTCTCGGCCCGGGGCGAGACCAAGCTCGACCTGGCTCGCTACTACATGAGCGTCGGCGATGGGATCGTCCGCGCCCTGCGCGAGCGACCGTGCATGCTCCACCGCTTCCCCCGCGGGGTCGACGACAAGAAGGTGCATCAGAAGCGCATCCCCAGTGGAGCGCCGGATTGGGTCGACACGGTTCGCGTCGACTTCCCGTCCGGCCGCCACGCCGACGAGCTGTGTGTCACCAACCTGGCCAGCGTTGTCTGGGCGGTGCAGATGTCGACCGTCGAGTTCCATCCCTGGAACTCCCGCCGCGCTGATGTCGAGCGGCCCGACGAGTGGCGGATCGACCTCGACCCGATGCCGGAATGCGACCTCGAGCGCGTGCGTCGCGTCGCCGCGGTGGCCCACGAGGTGCTGAGCGAGCTGGGTGCCCGCGGCTGGCCGAAGACCTCGGGCGGATCCGGCCTGCACATCTACGTGCGCATCGAGCCGAGGTGGGGCTTCGGCGACGTCCGCCGCGCCGCGCTGGCCTTTGCCCGCGAGGTGGAACGGCGCATTCCTCAGTACGCCACCACGACCTGGTGGCGCAAGGACCGGGACCCCGGCAAGGTGTTCGTGGACTACAACCAAAACGCCCGCGACCACACGATCGCCAGCGCCTACTCGGTCCGCGGCGTCACCGAGGCGATCGTGTCGACCCCCGTCAGCTGGGAGGAGATCGAGGCGGTGTCGCCGCAGGACTTCACGATCGCCACCGTACCTGAGCGCTTTGCCAGGCTCGGGGACTTGCACGCCGGCATCGACGACGCCGTCTACTCGCTCAGCGATCTGCTCGAGTGGGCCGATCGCGACGAGCGCCAGGGGGCGGAGGACCCTGCCGGCGAAGGACATCGCGGCTAATCTGGGCCGCATGGAGATGGAGTCCCAGCTCGCCCGCGGTCAGATCCCGGCCCTCGACCGGGCCACGGTTCATCCGTACGAGAACGCGGTCCCCGGCCCGGTCTCCTACCAACGCATGGCCCATCCGGTCGGGCTCGAGGCCGAGCGCGTGCTGGGCGAGCTCGACGGCGGCTCGTCGCTGCTGTTCTCCTCAGGCGCCGGCGCCACCACGGCCGTGGCCCTGGCCCTGCTCGCGCCGGGGGCGACGATGGCCGTCGCCGAGGGTGGCTACTACGGCACTGTCGGTCTCCTGCAGGGCGAGCTCAGCCGCTGGGGCCTGGGCGTGGTCATGTTCGACCAGACCGCTCCGCCACCGCCGGCCGACCTGGTCTGGCTCGAGCCGTGCGCCAACCCGCTGATGAGCTTCCCCGACCTCGAGACATCGATCGCCCACGCGCACAACGCCGGCGCCCGGGTCCTCGTCGACAACACGGTGCTGAGCCCTGTCTTACTCCGCCCGCTGGCCTACGGGGCCGACTTCGTCCTCCACAGCGCGACGAAGATCCTCGCCGGCCACCACGACGCGCTCCTGGGAGTGGTCACCTGCGCACGCTCGGAGGACTTCGAACGGCTGAGGGCGTTTCGCACCGCCTCGGGGATCGTTGCCGGGCCCGACGCGGTGTGGTTGATGCTGCGTGGGCTGAAAACTCTGGCCCTGCGGGCCGAGCGGCAGTCGGCGACCGCGCTCGAGCTCGCGCGCCGGCTGGCCGAGCACCCGACCGTTCGGTGCGTTCGTTACCCCGGCCTCGGTGATCCGGTGGCGGCTCGATACGTGAGCGCATTCGGCCCGCTGCTCTCGTTCGACGTCGACGGCGCCGAGCGCGCGGCGCGCGTCGAGCGTTCGCTGAAGCTCATCGAGAATGCCACCAGCCTCGGCGGCGTCGCCTCAACGCTCGAGGCGCGGGCCCGATGGGAGGGCGATCGTGTCCCGCCGGGCCTGCTGCGCCTGAGCGTCGGGCTCGAGCACGTCGAGGATCTTTGGAGCGATCTGGCCGAGGCCCTGGCCTAGTTGTCACGAGCTCCGCAACTCGGTTAGTCCTTGCCGCGCACAGCAGCGGTGCGGCGCATCAGGTCGGTCAGCCCGGTGAGTGCCGCCGCGCGCTCGGCCAGTCTCGGCGCCAGCTGACCCAGCGCCAGCATCGGCCGGATCGGGACGCCCGACTCGATCACCTCGGGTCGATCATCGCGGATCGCGCTCACCACGCCTTCGGCGATCCGCGCCGTGGTGGTGGTCCCCATCAGCCGGTTGGAAACGAGGCCCTGCTCGACCCCCCGTTGGTACATCCCATCGCCGGCCACGAACCCAGGACAGACGACGGAGAATCCAACTGGGCTCCGCCGATACTCGCCTCGCAGCGACTGCGTGAGTCCGATCATCCCGGCCTTGGTGGCCGCGTACGGCGCCTGATAGGGAGGGCCGAACTTCCCCCCGACCGAGGAGATGAACACGAAGTGGCCGCGCCCGCGACTGAGCATGCCCGGGAGCGCTGCATGCGTGAGCAGCATCGCGGCGGTCAGGTTCAGGTTCACGATCGAGGTCAGCTCGCCGACCGTGTACTTCGAATAGGACGAGGCGATCTCGATTCCAGCGTTGTTCACCAACACGTCGATCGGTCCAAGGACGCGCTCAGCCCGCTCGATCAACGACTCGGCCTGGCCGAGATCGGACAGGTCGGCCGGCACCGCCGCCGCGCGCACGCCACCGCGCTGGATCTCCTCCACGAGCGCGGCCAGCGCATCCTCGCGCCGTCCCGAGACGACCACGTGCATGCCCTCGGCGGCCAGCGCCCGTGCCAGATGTCCACCGATCCCACCCGAGGCACCGGTGACGAATGCTGTCGCTCCGCGAAGTTGCTTCATCGTTTCCGAGCGCTGTCAGCCTAGCGGCGCGGCAGCTCCTTGTGGAACTGGAGCAGTCGCCCGGTCCGCTCAAAGCCGATCCGGGCGTAGAGCTCCTTGGGCCAGTCATCGTCGTCAGCCATGATGAAGATGAGCTCGGGCGCGTCGGCCTTGGCCACCGCCACCGCGTGTGTGACCAGCGCCCTCGCGTAGCCGCGCCCACGTGCCTCGGGGACCGTGTAGACGTCCTCGATCTGGGCCACGTTTCCCTCGGTTCTCAGCTTGGTCATGGCGGCCGCGGACCCTTGCTCGTCCAGGATCGCGAACCCGCGGTCCCCGCGGGCGTGGGTCTCGCGCGCAAAGAAGTCGAGCAGCTGGCGCATCGTCTCGGGCATCGTGTCCGGGTGAACGTCGAGCGTCCAGCGGGTCATCAGCAGCTCCAACGACGTGTCGTCGAGCCCGACCACCGCGCTCGTGTCGGTGACGCGATCGGACTCCCGCGCGAGGACCATCAGCACCTCACGGTCCGCCTTCCAGCCGGCCGTCGTGAACGCTGGCTCCAGCTCGCGCTGGGCGCGGGCGTCCTCGACGACGACATGCCGGTAGGGCAGGTACCCAAGTTCCTTCTCGGCCAACTCGAGCACCTCGCCGAACGACATCCGCCGGCTCAGGCGGAGATGGTTCAGGCCCCAGGCAGCCGCCAGCGACGGCGTCTTGACCACCCAACCGGTTGAGAGCGGACGCACTTCATCGGCCGAGAGCTCGGTCGTCCGCCGCATGAAGCGGAGCATCGATTCGAGGTGTTGGGCGTTGTTTGCCACGCCGTCCATAGTGTGCCGCGCGGACAGGGTCACGCACCGGCGACGACCGCACGACACTAGCCTTTATGTAACTCGTAGGTTCCACCTGATTACTTATCGGTGCGGCTGCGACCCCCCCGCGTGGGCGTGGCCTTTTACCGTTTCGGCCGCTACCTGCGGCAAGCTTTCCTTCCCGTGCCCGAACAGACACTTCCAGCCCCGCCACTCCAGCGCCGCGCGACCCGGCGCCCGGCCGGTGAGTCCCGGCACGGCGCGGTGCTCGAGCTGGTCCGCCGTTACCCGTGGCCGATCGGCGCCGCGGTGCTGCTTGTGCTGTCGCTGCTCGTGATCCTATGGGCCCGCACGCGGCCCGGGTACGACCCCTACGGCTGGCTCATCTGGGGCCACCAGACCTGGCATCTGAGCCTCAGCACAAACGGGGCCCCGTCCTGGAAGCCGTTGCCGTTTCTGTTCACCGTGCCCTACTCGTTGGCCGGCCACTACGCGCTGTGGCTGTGGATGGTGACCTGCGTGGCGATCTCGCTGAGCGGGGGGATCTTCGCCGGCCGCATCGCCTACACGCTCGTCGGCGCCACCGAGGGTCGCGCACGCTACGCGGGGTGGGTCGCCGGGGTCCTGGCCGGCCTGTTTGTGCTTGGCATCACCGGCTACACGCATTTCTACCTGAGCTCACAGTCCGATCCGATGATCGTGTCGCTCGTCCTGGCCTCGATCGATTGCCACCTCCATCGCCGCTACCGCTGGGCCTTCGCGCTCGCCATCCTGGCCGGCCTGGGACGTCCCGAGGCCTGGCCGTTTATCGGCATCTATTCG
Organism: uncultured Solirubrobacterales bacterium; assembly: GCA_963749545.1. Taxonomy (GTDB): domain Bacteria; phylum Actinomycetota; class Thermoleophilia; order Solirubrobacterales; family Solirubrobacteraceae; genus Palsa-465. The sequence goes on along the minus strand of CAVVNG010000001.1, from coordinate 119,889 downwards.
ATCTGGGCGTGGCGCGCCAAACCGGAGATGCGCCGCTGGCTCGTGTGCGGCCTGATCGTGCTCCCGCTGCTGTGGTTCGGGATTCCGGCCCTGACCTCGAAGAGCTGGTTCAGCGCCGGCAACCTGGCGCTGAAGTCGCCGCGCGCCCTGCACGAGAACAAGATCACCGGGACCATCGACCGCTTCTTCCATCTGCACTCGGCACCGGTCTGGATCGCCGCACTGCTGGCGATCGTCTTTGCCGTCTTCCGGCGCCAGTGGACGATCCTGGTGCTGGCCGCGGGCGCCATCGTCTGGGTGCTCATCGAGATCGCCTTCGTCCTGCATGGCTGGCCCGGCGTGCCGCGCTACCTGTTCGAGCCGGTCGGCGTGATGTGCGTTCTGGCCGGAGTCGCCGCCGGCCGGGTGCTACTCGACGTGCCACCGTTCGTGGCCAAACACATGCCGCGGATGCCCTCGCCGACCGGCAGCGTGCTCGCCGTCGGCCTCGTCGCGGTGCTGATCGGGACGATGGTGCCACCTGCCCATCAGCGGCTGACCAGCGAGCGCAGCGACCTCGTGCACGAACGTGCCCGTACCAAGTGGATCAACCACCTGCCCGGGCTGATCGCCCGGCTCGGCGGGCCCAAGGCACTGTGGGCGTGCGGCAAGCCGACGGGACCGGTCGCCTACCAGAGTATCCTCGGCTGGGACATCGGCTCCAACACCGGCCCGATCTACTGGACCCAGCGGTGGGGGCGGCTCCACCCCGGGCCGGTCGTCTACTTCGAGCCGACGCCGCACGCGTGGAAGAGCGAGCTCCTCATGGTCCCGGCGTCCAAGATGAAACAGTGCGGCTATCTGAACCACGTTTCGTGGGTGACTTGACGGTCTGGATGGCTCCTGTCCGGGCGGCTCCTGCCGGAGCGGGCAAAACCCGGCAGAGGGCCACGACGCCCAGGGTGATGCGCCGCCGATTCCGGGTAGCACGCCAGCGATGACCATCATCTCCGAGGTCCCCCAACCCTCCGAGCCCGTCACGCCTGCAGTCCCCGGAGCGCCTATCACCCCAGCCGATCCCGATCCCGGCACCCCGGCCGATCCCGACCCAGCTGATACCTACGGCCCCGCGATCACCTCCGCCAGCTCGGCCGCCCGCCGCATCGGCAGGAGGTGCCCGGCGCCGGGAAGCATGACCAGCTCGGCCCCGGCGATCTGACGCGACAGCCGTCGCAGCGACGCCTCCGGCACGATCCGGTCCTGGCTCCCGCCCAGGATCACCGTCGGCGCCTGCACGCTCCCGAGCGCGCTCTCCAGCGTCGGCAGCTCATCGACAAGCGCGCGCTGCTCGACCGCGGACGCCCGCCACGACGCCGGACGGATCAGATGCCGGGCGGTGGCCGCCAGATAGTGCTCGTCGATCCCGCAGGCACGCGCCAGGCGCCGCCGCAGCGGTGCCACCGCCAGCGCCAGTCCGCCCAGACCCAGGAACACCGCGCTGGACACCTCGCCCGCCACCGGCGCGGCGAGCCAGCGATCGAGCGGTGTCAGCGAGGCGACATTGGCCGACGGTGCGACCAGCACCAGGCGCGCGACCCGGTCCGGCCGCCCAGCGGCGAGCCACGCCGCCACCGCGCCACCGAAGCTGTGTCCGACCACCACGGCACGATCAACCTCGGCGGCGTCGAGCACCGAGAGAGCCGCCTGCGCGTTGCCGGCCACCCCGGTCGCCGCACGTCCGTCCCAGCCTGGTCGGTCAAAGACCACCGACCTCGCGCGCGTCCCGACCGCGGCCACGACGGCATTCCAATCGCGTGCGCTGCCCGGCTGGCCATGCAGCAGCAGGACCGCCGGCGCCGGGCGCGTCGTCAATGAGCCGGACCGGCCCCGGGGGGCCCGTCCCGCCAATCGTCCCCCACCGCCTGACCGTCACGGCCGACGTAGCCGCCCTTGCCCCCGGCAATCACGACCACCGCGTCGGTATCGCCGGCGTTCCGCACCCCCCGATGGGTCTGGGGATCGACGCGCACGACGCCGCCGGGCCCGAGCAGATGCCGCGATCCATCGCCGAAACGGAACTCGACCTCGCCCTGGTGGACGAAGTACGTCTCCTCCTGCTCGTTGTGGTAGTGGAGTTCGTTCGCGTACCCGGGCGGCAACACGATCGCGTTGATGCCGAACGCTGTGACGCCGAGTTCGCGACGAATCTTGCGAAAACCGTAGCCATCGCCGAGCGCGTCCAGGTTGGCCACCGCGTAGCCATCTCCATTGATGATCTCAGCCATCGCCCGAAATCCTATTGGGTATCGGATTTTCCGCACCCGCGGACGGATGCGAGACCGCATCCTCGGAGCCCACTCGACGCAACACCGGATTCACAGTGTGACCGGCGGGCATCTGGCGGCATACTTTGCCTGTGACGTCAGCGGTCCTCTCCGAGGCGCTCGCGCCTCTGCGCGCCAACCCCTCCCGATCTGCGGCTCTGTTCGACATCGACGGGACGCTTTCGCCGATCGTCGAGCACGCGGCCGACGCGCACGTGCCCGAGGGAACTCGCCAGCTGCTGATCCGGGTCGCCAACCGGTACGCCGTAGTGGCGTGCGTCAGCGGGCGCCGCGCGTCCGAGGCCCGGGCAATGGTCTCGATCGGGTCGATCTCCTACCTCGGGTCCCACGGAGCCGAGCTGCTGCGCTCCGGCTGGACCGAGTCCGTGCTCGACCCCGGCATAGAGGACTGGGTGCGGCGGATCCACGACTTCGGCCGCGAGGCCGACACCGGCGATCTGCGCCGTCTCCGGGTGCGGCTCGAGGACAAGGGCCCCATCGCCGCCTTCCACTGGCGCGGTGCCCCCGACGAGGAAGCCGCCCGCGCCGCCATCGACGCCATCGCCGCGCGTGCTGAGGCCGCAGGCCTCCGGACCCACTGGGGCCGCAAGGTGCTCGAGGTTCGTCCGCCGGTGCGAATCGACAAGGGCGCGGGGATCGAGTCCTTCCTGTCCGGTCTCGATATCGACGCCGCCCTCTACGTCGGCGACGACGCCACCGACCTCGACGCCTTCCGTGCGCTCAGCAGGCTTGTCGAGGCCGGTCACCTCGAGCGCGCCGTCCGCGTCGGTGTGCGCTCGGACGAGGGACCTTCCGAAATCATCTCCGAGGCGGATATCGTGGTTGACGGCACGAGTGGCGTGAGGGAACTTCTCGCGACGCTCGTCGCTGACGACCCCGAATAGATGCGCTTCCCCGACTTCCTGCGGACAACCGTACTGATTAGTGCCGCCGCCGCCACCGCGCTGGCCGCGGTCACCCTTGCCGGCGCAAACGGCAAGGGCGATGATCTCGTGCTCGAGCTCGCCGGCGGGTGGTGGGTGGTTGCTGGGCTGATCGGGCTCTGGCTCGGCCGGCGGGCCAGCACCAACCCACCGATCGCCTCGCTGCTGGCCAGCGCGCGAACCCAGGCCACGCTTCCCGATCTCACCCCTGCGCGGACGGTTCTCAACCGGCTCTGGCCGCTGCTCTTCTCGACGCTCGGTGCCGGCGCTCTCGCCTTCACCCTCCCACAGGTCCCCGCCGTCGCCACCGGGTTCGCCCTCATCTGGGCCCTCGCCTGGCGGCGCCAGTCCTCGGCCGTGACCGCGATCGAGGAGCGCGACGGCGCTCGCTTCTACATCGAACGGACCTCGCCTTTCCGGCCCATCCGCCTCGTGCGCACGCCCGGTTTCCGTAGCAATCTGTTCGAGCTCAATGGGCACTCCGCCCGTGGGCGTGTCCGCCCGCCGGCGTAGTGTCGCGACACTGAATTCCAGTGGCGCCGCTCGACATCCTCGTCGTCTCCCACGACCACACGCTCGGCTGGCGTGGCGCGGCCAACGCGCTGGCCCAGGCCTTCAGCCGCGGGGGCGCCAGCGTGCAGCGGGCGAGCAACGGACCCGTGCCCGCCGTGCGCACGTTCATGTTGACCGACTATGTCGAGGCGCGAGCCGCGCGCGACGCCGCGAATAAGGCCATCGCCGCCCACCATCCTCGGGCGGTCGTCTACTGCTCGGTCACGGCCGCGCTCCTCTGGCCGGAGCCCGGCGTCATCTGGCTCGACTGCCTGGCCGCCGAGAATCGCCCTGGGCGGCACGGCATCTGGCAGCGGCTCGTCGAGCGCCGTCGGTTGGCGGAGGCCGAGCTCGTGCTGACGATGAGCGAGCACTCGCTGGACCCCCTGACGGGCCCGCGGCCGGCCAGCATCGTCGTTCCCGTTCCCGTCGACCCCTCAGGCCCGCCGCCCGCCGAGCGCGACATCCTCGCCCTGACCTACGCCGGCAATCCGGACAAGCGGCGTCTGGAGTTTGTGCTCGACACCTGGCGCCGCGCCCGCCGGCCGGGCGAGACGCTGCTCGTCGCCGGGCTGGACGCCGTACCCGCGGCCGTCGAGGGCGTGCAGGCGGTGGGCCGGCTGCCCGGAGACGAGTACCGCGCGCTGCTGCGCCGCACGCGAGTCTTCATCGCCGCCCCCAAGCGCGAGGATTTCGGCATCGCACCGCTCGAGGCCCTCGCCGACGGTTGCCAGCTCGTCACCACCCCGGCGCCCGGGCCCTACCCCGCCCGCGACATCGCTCGCCGGCTCGACCCACGTCTCGTCGCCGACGATCTGACCGGTGCCATCCGCGCCGCCATCGACGACCCCCGGCCCGACTACACCGCCGCGGCGGCCAACCAGCTCGCCCCCTTCACCCGTGAGGCGGTCGACCGCACGATCGCACAGGACGTCCTGCCTAGACTGCTGGGTTCGTGACCCCGACCGGCTTCATCCCCAGCCCGTCCTCCAATGGGCTGTCCGTCGGCCCGTTCTTCTTCCATGCCTACGGCATCGCCTACGTGTTCGCCGTCGCCGCTGCGATCCTCATCACCCGCCGTCGCTGGCCCGATCCGGCGCTGGTCAACGAGGTCGCCCTGTGGGGGTTTCCCGCCGGCCTCGTCGGTGGGCGGATCTACTTCCTCATCACCACACCCAGCCAGATCCCGCCGCACTGGTGGGGGCCGTTCGCGATCTGGAAGGGCGGCCTGGGCATCTGGGGCGGGATCGCCGCCGGCACGGCGGCGGGGCTATGGGTGCTTCATCGCCGCAAGGCCGACATCCCGGCCTTCCTGGATGCGGCCGCCCCCGGCCTCCTCGTCGCGCAGGCGATCGGCCGGATCGGCAACTACTTCAATCAGGAGCTGTTCGGCAAGCCGACCACGCTGCCCTGGGGGCTCAAGATCGATCTCGCGCACCGGCCGCCGGGCTACGAGAAGTACGCCACCTTCCAACCCACCTTCCTCTACGAGATCATCTGGAACCTGTCCCTGGCCGGGTTCCTCGTATGGCTCGGCCACCACCGGAGGGTGAAAGCCCCCGGCCTGTTCGCCCTCTACGTGGCCGGCTACAGCGCCTTCCGGATGTTTGAGGAGACCCTGCGGATCGACTACTCGAACCACATCCTCGGCTTCCGGCTGAACTTCTTCGTCGCCATGGCGCTCTGCATCGCCGGCCTGGTCTGGTTCGTGGCCATCCAGCGCGGGTGGCGCCTGCGTCGCGGAGCCCCCGCGGTCGTCCTCATCCCGATCGCCATGTGGGCGGCGGGCTGTGGATCGGGGGGTGGGGCTGCCCAGCCTTCGGCCGCGCAGCGTCCGTGGGCCCATCAGTCCGAGCTCCAGGTGTCCGCAACGCCGCGGAAAACTCAGCTGCGCTTGTAGGTACCCACCAGCGTTGCGATTCCGACGGCGGCCGTGCGCAGCTGGTTGGGGTCGAACCCGGCCTTGAGCCCCGAGGCGGCCGACAGCGCCGTCAAGGTGATCACGTAGTGATGCGCGCGTGAGCCGTGGGGCGGGCACGGGGGCGTGTACCCGTTGGCGCCGGTGCTGTTGCGTCCGGCGATGGCGTTCGGCGGCACGCCGTGTGTCTGCGGGCCGATCCCAGCCAGCGCCCAGTGCGTGAATGGAACCCCCGGGGCATCCGGGTCGCGCATGACCAGGACCATCTCGTGTGCGCTCTTCGGAACGCCCGACCAGGTCAGCGGGATCGGCTCGCCGGCGCCGCTGCATGTGTAGCGGGTCGGGATCGTGCCGTTGTTGTGGAACGCCGGGCTGGAGAGGTGAAAGCCGCGCGCCAGGGTGACCGGGTGCACGCTCGAGCTGCGCGCCGAGGTCGTCGGGCTCGGGCTGGCCACGGTGGTCGTCGGGCTCGCTGCGGAGGTGGCGCTCGCGTGCGTCGACGTGCTGCCGCCGCCGCCCCCGCATCCGCCCAGCACGAGGACGCCGAGCAGGACCACTCTCTTCACGCAGCCAACCGCCCTCGAGAGCGCATCGCCGCCACCTCACTCCAGGGACGCGTGTTGGCCACATCGGCGGCGGTCAGCCACGCCCGGCGCGCGGTGGCGATCCCGTAGCGCGCGGCCTCGAAGCCACCCACCCGGTGGGCGTCGCAGCTGATCACGATCGACACCCCGGCCGCCACCGCCGCGCGCGCGTTGACCTCACTCAGGTCGCGTCGGTTTGGACTGGCATTGATCTCGAGCATCGTGCCCGAGTTCGCCGCCGCGGCGATCACCGCCTCGACGTCGAAGCTGTAGGGCGCGCGCTGCTCGATCTTCCGTCCCGAGGGGTGGCCGAGGACGTCGACGAGCGGGTGTTCGATCGCGCGCATCATGCGCTCGGTCATTGCGTCGGAGGGCATCCGAAACGAGGAGTGCACGCTGGCCACCACCCAGTCGAGCTCGGCCAGCACATCGTCCTCGTAGTCCAATGTCCCGTCGGGGAGCACGTTGACCTCGGAGCCGGCCAGCAGTTGCAGCCCCTCCACGGAGGTGGCCCGCACCTGCTCCACGTGCTCGCGCAGCCGGTCGGGGGACAGGTCATCGCCGAAGCCAAAGCTGGCCGAGTGATCGGTGATGGCCAGATACTCGTAGCCGGCGTCCCTGGCGGCCAGCGCCATCTCCTCGATCGATGCGGTGCCGTCCGAAGCGGTCGTGTGGCAGTGCAGATCGCCGCGCAGGTCGGTGCGCTCGATCAGGTCGGGCAGAGCGCCCGTGGCCGCTGCCTCGAGCTCGCCCCGGTTCTCGCGCAGCTCGGGCTCGATGTACTCCAGCCCGAGCAGCCCGTAGACCTCCGCCTCGGTCGCGCAGCGGTGCGTGTGGCCGGTGGCGTCGTCGAGCACCCCGTACTCGGAGACGTGGAGGCCCTTGCGCACCGCGGCGTCGCGGAGGGTCATGTTGTGCTCCTTGGAGCCGGTGAAGTGTTGGAGCAGGTTGCCGAACTGATCTGGTGCGACGATCTTCAGGTCGACGGCGAGTCCCGTGTGGGTGCGCATCCGCACGCCGGCCTCGCTCGGCGTCCCAGCCGACTCGATCAGCTCGAGCTCGACGGCCGCCCGCGACAGCGCCGCCGGATCGCTGGCCGTGGCGATGATGTCGAGGTCCTTGACGCTGTCGGTCATCCGCCGCGCCGAGCCCGCCAGCTCGACACGCTCGGCGGCGGGATGCCTGCATAGCTCGGCCACCAGCGGCTCGGCGACGCTGAGCGCGCGGTCGAGCACCACGCGCGTCCTGGGCGCGCCGGCGCCGACCTTCTTCAACGCGGCGAGAATGCTCTCCTCCGCCTTGGGCCCGAAGCCCTTGAGCGTCCGGATCCGCTGCTCCTGGGCGGCGGTGCGAAGGGCCTCGAGCGAGTCGATGCCGAGCTCCTCGAACAGGCGCCGCGCCCGCTTGGGCCCGAGCCCGGGCAGGTGGGTCATCTCGATCAGTCCGGGAGGGAACTTGGCCCGCAGCTTGACCAACGCCGGAATCGCCCCATCGTCGGCCAACGACAGGACCTTCTCCTGGATGATCGAGCCGACGCCGGGCAGCTCGGTCGCCTTGCCCTGCCGCGCCAATGCCGTGACCGACACCGGTGCGTCGCGCACCGCCTTGGCGGCGTTGCGGTAGGCCACGATCCGATGAATGACTGCCCCATCGAGCTCGTACAGGTCGCCGAGCTCGTCGAGAGCGGCGGCGATCTCGCTGTTGGTGGGGTCAGGCATCGGGTACTACTTCTAGGCTAGTGGTCCCGGTCAGGAAGGCGACCGCAAACCCGCGCTATACTTTTTGAAGTAACCCCAGACGTGAAGAAACCCAAGGAGCCCGACACATGGCCGGCACTGTCACCGAAGTAACCGACAACAACTTCCAGGCTGAGGTCATCGAGTCTGAGGTTCCCGTGCTCGTCGACTTTTGGGCTCCCTGGTGCGGTCCCTGCCGGATGGTCGCCCCGGTCGTCGAGGAGATCGCTCAGGAGCGCGCAGGCGCGCTCAAGGTGGTCAAGATGAACACCGACGAGAATCAGCAGACCGCGCTGGCCTTCAACATCATGTCGATCCCGACGCTGATCCTGTTCCGCAACGGGGAACCGGCCAAGACCGTCATTGGCGCGTACCCCAAGAAACGCCTCGAGGCCGAGCTCGAGCCCGCGCTCGCCTGAAGCCGTCTAGGCGACAGCCACTCCGATCCGGAGTTCGCGCCCGTCGATCGTGACGGGCGCGATCTCGTTAAGGGCCTCGTAGGCGACCTGGACGGCCAGCGTCTCGCCGGCGACGTAGTCCTGGTGCCGGCGGGCCGCCGCCAGCAGCTCCTCGTCGCCGTCGAGCGTGAGCACGATGCGGTTGCTGATCTCGAGCCCAGCCTCCTGGCGGGCGAGCTGGACCGCGCGCACGATCTCGCGTGACCAGCCCTCGATCCGGAGGTCGTCGTCGATCTCGAGCTCGAGCGCCACCGCGTGCGAGCCCTCGCGCTCGACCTGGTAGCCCTCGAGTGGTTTCATCGATGTGAGGAGATCGTCGGCGCTCAGCTCGTGGTCCTGGCCGGCGATTGAGATCGCCACGTTCTGCTTCCCGCGCGTCGCCGTGGCCACGCTGCCGCCGTCGAGCGAGGCTACCGCGGCGGCGACGAGCGGCATCTGCTTGCCGAACCGCGGGCCCAGCGTGCGGTAGTTGGGCTTGACCTCGATCTCGCCGAGCTCATCGGCCTCGGAGACGAAGCGCAGCTCGTGCACGTTCAGCTCGTCCTGCACGACACTCGCCAGCCGCTCGATCGCCCCGCGCTCGAACCCGGTGGCCACGACGACGGCGGCCCGCAGCGGCTGGCGGATCTTGATCTTCGCCTGACCGCGGGCGGCCAGGCCGAGTCGCACCGTCTCGCGGACCACGGTCATCCGCTCCTCCAGGTCGGTGTCGCGGGCGCCCGGCTCGGGGAAGTCGGTCAGATGCACGCTGGCGTCGCTGCCGTCCAGGTTGTCGTAGATCTCATCGGCCAGGAACGGGCAGAACGGGGCCAGCAGCCTCGCCACCGTGAGCAGCACCGTGTGCAGCGTGGCCAGGGCCCCGGGGTCCCCATCCCAGAACCGGCGTCGCGACCGCCGGACGTACCAGTTCGAGACGTCGTCGACGAATTCCGCGATCGCCCGGCCGGCCATCGTGGCATCGAACTGATCGAGCCGCTCGATCACTGTGGCCGTCGTGGCGTGCAGGCGCGACAGGACCCAGTGGTCGAGATCGGTGTGAGGCCCCTCGCCCGGTCGCGGCGTGCTGGCGTTGGCGTAGAGCACGTAGAAGCCGTATGTGTTCCATAGCTGGAGCAGGAACTGCCGGACCGACTCGCCGATCGTCTCCAGCGAGAATCGGTAGCCGTCCCACGGGTGTTTGGAGGTGAAGAAGTACCAGCGGAATGCGTCCGCCCCGTAGCGGTCGATCACCTCCCAGGGCGCGACGACGTTGCCCAGCGACTTGGACATCTTGCGCCCCTCCTCGTCGAGGATCAGCCCCAGGCAGACGACGTTGCGGTAGCTCGAGCGGTCGAACAGCAATGTCGAGATGGCGAGCAGGGAGTAGAACCAACCCCGGGTCTGATCGAGCGCCTCGCAGATGAAGTCGGCCGGGAAGCGTTCCTCGAAGTGGGCCTGGTTCTCGTGCGGAGCGTGATACTGGGCGAACGGCATTGAGCCCGAGTCGAACCATACGTCGATCACCTCGGGCACGCGCGCCGTCGCCTCACCGCACCTGGGGCACGGGAACGTCTGCGCGTCAACATACGGTCGGTGGGGGTCGGGGAGCGGCGTGTGGGTGAGCGCCTCGAGCTCGGCGAACGAGCCGATCACGGTCATGTGATCGTTCTGGCAGCGCCACACGGGCAGCGGGGTGCCCCAGTAGCGCTCGCGTGACAGCGCCCAGTCGACGTTGTTCTCGAGCCACTTGCCGAAGCGGCCGTGCTTCACGTGCTCCGGGTGCCAATTGACCGTCTCGTTGGCGGCCAGCAGCCGATCCTTGAGCTCGCTGGTGCCGATATACCACGACGGCTTGGCGTAATAGAGCAGCGGGGTGCCGCATCGCCAGCAGTGCGGGTACGAGTGCTCGTAGGTCTCGGCTCGCAGCAGCCGACCCCGCGCCCTCAGGTCCTCGATCAGATCAGGGTCGGCGTCCTTGACCCAGCGGCCGGCGTAGGGACCGATCCGCTCGTCGTAGGTGCCGTCGAGCCGGACCGGGTTGACGACGTTCAGCCCGTACTGCTCACCCAGGCGGAAGTCGTCCTCCCCGAACGCGATCGCCGTGTGCACGAGACCGGTTCCATCCTCGGCGGTGACGAAATCGGCAGGTAGCACGCTGTGACCGAGCGGCCCGTACGCGCTCGAGGGGATGAACGGGAACGGCGGGTCGTAACGGACTCCCTCGAGCGCCCGGCCCGGGAACCGGTGGAGAATCTGCGCTCCCTCGCCGAGCACGCGCGCGAGGAGCGCCTCGGCGAGGATGAACGCCGTGTCCTCGCCGGGCATCTGGGCGCGGACATAGCTCTGCTCGGCGCCGACGGCGACGGCGGCGTTCGAGACCAGCGTCCACGGCGTCGTCGTCCACACGAGCAGCTGGTCGCCCTCGCGCGCCGCGCCGTGCGTCTGGCTGACCGGCAGCCGGACATACACCGATGGGTCAAGCACCGTCCGGTACACGTCGGGCTGACCGAGCTCGTGGCTGGACAGCGTCGTTCCGTCCCGCGTGCAGTACGGAACGACCTTCAGCTTCTCGTACAGCAGCCCCTTGTCGTGGATCGTCCTGAGCGCCCACCAAACGGACTCGATGTAGTCCGCGTCGAGCGTCCGATACGCGTTCTCGAGATCGATCCAGAAGCCGATCCGCTCGGTCAGCCTGTTCCAGTCCTCGACATGACTGAGCACCGCCTCGCGGCAGCGCGCGTTGAACTCGGCGATCCCGAACCGCTCGATGTCGTCCTTGGATGTAAAGCCCAGCTCGGCCTCGACGGCCAGCTCGACCGGTAGGCCGTGGCAGTCCCAGCCGCCCTTGCGCTCGACGTAGAAGCCGCGCATCGTCTTGTAGCGGGGAAAGATGTCCTTGAACACCCGCGCCAGCACGTGATGCGAGCCGGGCGGTCCGTTGGCGGTCGGCGGGCCTTCGTAGAACCCCCATTGCGGGGCTCCGGCACGGCGGCGCACCGACTCGGCGAACACGTCGCGATCGCGCCAGCGCGCGAGCACGCGCTCCTCGAGCTCGGGAAACGAGGCCCGCGGATCGACTGGGCGGTAGTGGCTGGTGCGCTGGTTTTCGGCGGCCGACATGGGCGCGTGATTCTAGGAGGCTGCTCCCGTGGCCCGCTCGCGCCCGCACACGAAGATTCCTTCCCCTGCACGCAGCAGGCCACCGTGGAGCGCGGCTTGCGGCGGTTCAAAAGACACAGCTTGATGCCGATAACTCATCCAAATGCACGGAATCCGCACAAATGAGCCGTCGTCCCCCGCCCGACTCGCCAGTGCGTTCGCCGGCTTCGACGAGGACAAGGCCAACCGCCTGATCGAGGAGAGCCTCACCCTGCGCTCGGTCGAGCGCACGATCGAGGAGGTGCTGCTTGAGGCGGTCGGCTCCCACTCCGACACGGACGGCCCCAGTGCCGAGTACGAATTTGGCTGGCGCTTCGCCACCGGGTGGCTGTCGGCGTTCAAGCGTTTGTCGCCCCCCGCTCACCGGCCCGAGGGTGGGCGAATCACCCGTCCAGGCCCGCGACCGGTTGCTCGAACGACTCGAGCGCGGGTCGCTGCGCGACGCATCGAGCGCACCGCCCTCCGCCGTCGCGTCTCGTCCGGCCTAAGACGGACTCGTCATCGCCTACGAGGGCCGCGCGGGGTTGACTCCCTACAAGGTCATCGTCCGAGCGTTGCCCCGCAGCTCCACTCTCGGACCAGCGGCCGGCAGATCGGGGAGTACCCGTCCGCCGCGCTCCGCATCGATCAGCTCGACCAGGCGCCGCTGCGCCTCGCCGGCGCCAGGCGGTAGCACGCTCGTGCCCGTGGTGCGCATCCGTACGCGTTGAGCCCCGCGCCGGTATATAGCCACAGGCATGGCTCCCGCCGCTAGTCGGACCGCGTAGGCCCACCTCGCGACGGCATCGTCTCCCAGATGACCTCCCGCTAGGACAACCAGGTTGGGCCGGTGGACGGCCAGCGCATCGGCGATGCCCGCGACCCCGCGGGCCGACAGGCTGAGCACACTGATGCCCGCGCGGACGGAGAACAACTCGAGCGCCCGGATGTGCGGCGCGTCGGGATCGAGCTCGTCGCGCGACGCGTCGCCGACGACGATCGAGACCGGCCGGACCGGTGGAGGTGCCAAACGTTGCGCTCGACGCAGCCAATCCGCTCCCCAATGTGCAGCGAACGCCCACGCTGCGGATTCGGTCGTGTAGCGTCGAGCGATCTCGTCAAGCGTGGGAAGCAGGACCTCTTCGACCGACCGCTCTACCGAGCGCAGCGCTAGCGCTGCCTCAATCGCGGCGTCGGCCCGCTCGCGCTCGTATGAGACCAGCGCCCCGATCAGCGAGTTGCTGTCTGCGGACAGCCCCTCGCGGGCACGAGACACGGCGGACGAGATCGACAGCCCTTCTTGCAAGGCGTCTCTCAACGCGGCCACCTCGCCATGCGTGAACAAGCGGTGCTTGCCGGGCGAACGCTGCGGCTTCGGGAAGCCAAAACGCCGCTCCCACGCGCGGAGCGTATTCGGGCTGACGTTCAGCAGAGCGGCAGCCTCACTTGTCTTTAGGTAACGCATGCACTGAAAAGGTCGGGGGAAATATTGCGAAATTCGCGAGGCCCGCATACAATTGCACAACTTTCCGAGCATAGCTTGTGCAACGGACTTCCTCGTTTCGCGCAACTTGGCCGTCGGAAGAGGTCCCCGTTGGGTGGTCTGGCAGAGACGGGGACTAGAGTCGTCGTTGCCTGCACGCCCCCATTGTCCCGTCCCCGGCGGATGGGACGTCGAGCTTCGCGGAAGGAGGAGAGCATGCATTGGCATGGCGGATGATCTGAGTTGCAGCTATCCCGCACCCAAGTCGTGGGAATAGCTCGCAAATCGCCGCTTTTCCCGGTACCTTGACCCAATGACCGAGGCGGGTTTGGTCACGGCAAGAAGCCGAAGGGCGCACGCGGCGGTTGTTGTCGCGTCAGTTGGTCTATGTGCCTGCGTCGTCTGGGCCGTCATCCTCGCCCCAGACGATCACCTGAGTCCGCTCACAGCGGTTCTTGCTGTGGCGATCCTATGGATCGGGTTTAGCTATGCGCCGACGCAGGGCAAGGCGACGCTGTCGGCGTCGTTCCTCGTCTGTCTGCTCGCGGCGGCGTTCCTCGGCCCCGCGTCCGCCTTCGGGGCCACGGCGCTGGCCGACATCACGAGCGCGCACCGTCGACGACCCCGTCCCGAAGCTTTTGTCATCAACCTATTCGGCGCCGGGCTGTGTGCTCTGCTCGGCGGCGTGATCCTGCAGCAGTACGCCACCGATCACCACTCGTGGACGTTCTACGCCTGGCTCGCGGGGGTCTCGCTCGGCGAGCTGGTCCTCAGCTTCGCGATCCTGGCCGTGCTGTTCATCGCCCTGGACCATGATCCATCGGAATGGGGCATCAAGGTCTGGAAGCTCTACCTCCCGAGCATCGGGATCAACATCGTCCTGGTCGTTGCCGGCGCCGCGATCTACGTCAAACTCGGGCTCGCCGGCATCACGTTTGCCCTGGCCGGCGTGCTGGCCTTCAACTACATGGCCCAGCTGGTCGAGCAGTCGCGCGAGCGCGCCCAGCAATACGTCGCTTTGTCGTGGGGTGTGCTGGCCGGGCTCATGCGCTCGCTCGACATCCGCGATCAGCGTGCGGCGCGGCACGCCGCGGCCGTGGCGCGGTTCGCGCGCGACATGGGCCGCGCGGTGGGGATGAATGACCAGGAGTGCGAGCTCGCGCACACCGCCGGCCTCCTGCACGACATCGGTCACTTCGCCCTGTCCGATCGCGTCGCCGAGCGGGGGCGGACGCTGACCGATGAGGATTGGATGGCGATCCAGCGCCACCCGGAGCTGGGTGCCGACATGCTGAAGGACCTCGGCATGTACGGTCCGGTGGCGGAGATCGTGTTCTGCCACCACGAGCGGATCGATGGTCGCGGCTATCCGCGCAACCTGCCCGTCGACCAGATCCCCGAGATCGCCAAGATCATCTCCGTGGCCGAGGTGTATGACACGCTCACCGCGAGCGACACCTACCGGACGCGGATGAGCTCGTTCGAGGCGTTGCGCGAGCTTCGCCGGGTCGCCGGCACACAGCTCGACCAGCATTACGTCGAGGTTCTCGCCCAGCTACTCAGTGGCGAGGGCGTCGATTACAGGCATGCCGACACGGCCGACTTCGACTCCGAGCTCGACATGGAGCGGCGGATCAAGGAAGCCGGGACGGGGTAGGCGTCCGCAAAGCGCAGCTTGGGCCCCATGGCGGCGGCGGCATAGAGGCCCAAACCGTCTCAGCTGTTTACATGGCGATGCGCTGTGGCTCGCGGTCGCGTTCCCGCGTATCGCGCTGGAGGGTGCCGATGAATTGCTCGATCTGCTCATGGCTGAAGCGACGCTGGCCGCCGGGGGTGCGGTAGGACTGGAGGTAGCCCATGTCCGACCAGCGGCGAATCGTGCCGAGTGACACACCGAGCGCGCGGGCAGCCTGAGAGGTCGAGAGGCCCAGCGGACTTCTGGTGAGTGGTTCCATAGGCCCCAATTTCGCCGCTTTTGGGGAGGGTTGACGAGCCTCGTGGAGCTATTGCACAACCTCTCAGCATTAAGATCACCAACCGGATGGCCATTCCTGGCCAAACGTGCGGGTTTTGTGCATGCCGGCGCGTGTGAGGGAAGTGCAGGGATTTTCTCCATTCGTTCCCGTAAGCGTGGCTGTAGTCGAGGCTGCATGTCCGGGTCGGCCTTGCCGTTAGGGCTCGCCTTAGCCGCCGACTGAGAGGATCCCGGGATGAAGTTGCGGCTCTATCACCATCACGACGGTGCTCGGGTCGCATATCGGGAGGCGGGGACCGGGCCACCGCTCGTGCTGCTGCACTCGCTCGGCCTCTCGTACCGCGAGTGGGAGCCGGTGGTGGCTCCGCTGTCGGGACGCTTTCGCGTCGTGCTGCCCGACCTGCCTCTGCATGGCGACTCTGAGGACCGTCCGCGCCACCCGTACACGGCCGACTGGATGGCCGACGTGATGGCCGGATTCTGTCGCGAGGTGGCTGGGCCGCGGCCGCAGATCGCCGGCCACGACATCGGCGCCGAGCTGGCTCTGCGCGCGGTCAGCACCGGACGCCTCGAGCCGGGAAGGATGGTGCTGATGTCCAACCGTCTTCACCGCGGTGACCCCGATCGCGGCAAACGCACCGCATGGCGGCTCGTCTGCAGCGCCGCATCTGTCCCCGGGCTCGACCGTCTTCTCTCCCACGGGGCCAAGCTCGTGTTTCGCCCCTCGATGGGGGAGCGGCTGACCACGCAGCAGAACCCGGCGGCCCGCGACCTGGTCCGCCATGCGTTCGCCGACGTGGGCGGAAACGGCAACCTGGCCCGCTCGTGGGCGAAGTTCGCCCGGCGCTGGCCCACCGATGCCCAGCGCCAGCTGCTCGACGCCTATCCGGACATGAACCTGCCGATCCTGCTGCTGTGGGCCGAGGCAGATGCGCGGTTTCCGATCACCGGCGCCCAGGAGGCGCTCGACCTTCTCCCCGACGCGCAGCTGCGTACGCTGCCCGAGACCGGCTTCCTGATGGCCTACGACGATCCGGTCGGCGTGGCACGCGAGCTGATTTCGTTCTGTGGCTGACCCGGCGCGGTAGCGTTAGGGATAGGCAAAGAACCGAAACCGCGAAAGGACAGGCAATGGGCGTGCAGGAAAAGGGGCAGCTGTGGGGCGGGGAGACGACGAAGGCCGTGAGCAACTTCCCGATCTCGGGCGACACCGTTCCGCCCCCGGTCCTGCACTGGCTCGCGCGGATCAAGGGCGCCGCCGCGCGCGTCAACGCCGAACTGGGCCTGCTCGACGCCGATGTCGCCGAGCGCATCGCCACCGCCGCTGACCGCGTGGCGAGCGGAGAGTTCGACGATCACTTCCCGATCGACGTGTTCCAGACCGGCTCGGGCACCTCGACCAACATGAACGCCAACGAGGTGATCGCCACCCTGGCCGGCGACACCATCCACCGCAACGACCACGTGAACATGGGGCAGTCGTCCAACGATGTGTTTCCCTCCGCCGTGCATCTCGCCGCGCTGGACACGGTCACGAATGATCTGTTGCCCGCCCTCGAGCAGCTCGAGAAGTCGCTCAGCGCCAAGGCGACGGAATTCCGCGACATCGTCAAGGCGGGCCGCACCCATCTCATGGACGCCGTGCCGGTCACGCTCGGGCAGGAGTTCGGAGGCTACGCAGCGCAGGTCAGGCTCGGAGGCCGCCGGATTCGTAACGCGCTGCCCCAGGTCGCCCAGATCCCGCTCGGCGGAACCGCCACCGGTACGGGCCTGAACACCCACAAGGAATTCGCGGGGCGGGTTCGCGCGCGGCTGACGCAGGCCACCGGGCTCGAGATCCGCCCGCCCGAGGATCCGTTCGAGGCGCAGGCCAACCGCGATGCGCTGGTCGAGCTCTCCGGGGCGCTGAAGGTCGTCGCCGTGTCGCTGACCAAGATCGCCAATGACCTCGCCCTGCTGGGCTCCGGTCCGCGGGCCGGGATCGGCGAGATCTTCCTACCTGAGCTCCAGAAGGGCTCCTCGATCATGCCGGGCAAGGTCAACCCTGTGCTCCCCGAAGTCGTCATCCAGGTCAGTGCCCAGGTGATCGGCAACGACACCGCCATCACGATCGCCGGCACCCAGGGCCAGTTCGAGCTCAACGTGCGCGTCCCCCTCATTGCCCGCAACCTGCTCGAGTCGATCCGTCTGCTCTCCAGCGCCAGCCGCGCTTTCGCCGAGAAGTGCATCGACGGCATCGCCGCCAACCAGGAGGGCACCCACCGCTCGGCCGAGTCGACGCTTGCCGCGGCGACGGCACTGAACCCATACATCGGCTACGACAAAGGCGCCGAGATCGTTAAGGAGGCGGCCGACTCGGGCCGCATGCTCCGCGAGGTGGCGCTCGAGATGGGCGTCGACGAGGAGACCTACAACAAGGCCATGGATCTGCGCAAGATGGCCCAGGGCAATGCGTAGGCGCCGCCGCTAGGTCGAGACGGTTTCGGTCCCCAGCTCCTCGGAGATCGCGACGTCGAGCGAATAGTCGATCGGCACGACGATCAGCGACGGCACGTCGAGCGCCAGCGCCGCGGCGAGTCGCTGCGAGAACTCGGCCGCCGAGGCACACCGCCACGCCGGCATGCCGAACGCCTCGGCCAGCTTGACGAAGTCGGGATTGCCGAAATCGATCCCGAAGTGGCGGCCGAACTTCTTCTCCTGCTTCCACAGGATCGAGCCGTACTGGCGGTTCTCCCACACGACGTTGACCACCGCCGTGCCGAGTCGCATCGCGGTCTCGAGCTCCTGGCAATTCATCAGGAAGCCGCCATCGCCGCTCACCGTGACCACATTTCGGGCCGGGTTGACGAGCTTCGCGCCGATCGCCGTCGGCAGCGCGAAGCCCATGCCCGCCAGGCCGTTGGCGATCAGCACTGTCCCCGGCTCGTGGGCCGGGAACATTCGCCCGATCCACAGCTTGTGCAGGCCGACGTCGGAGATGAGCAGGTCATCGCGCCCCAGCACATCGCGGATATCCCACAGCACGCGGGGCGGGCGCATCGGGAAGGTGTCGTCGGTCCGCGCATCGGCGAGCGCCCCCAGCACCACCTCGCGCAGCCGGGTGGACCCGGTCGTCTCATGGCCGCGACGGCAACTCGGGGCCAGACGCGAGAGCACGTGCGCGATGTCGCCGATCAGCTCGACCTCGGGCACGAAGAACTCGTCGATCTCGGCCGCGACGCTGTCGATCACCACGATCCTCTTGTCCGCCCGAGGATTCCAATGCTCGGGCGCGTGCTCGACCAGGTCGTAGCCGATCGCGATCACCACGTCCGCGTCCTCAAATCCGGCCATCGCGTAGTCGCGCGACTGTAGCCCGACGGTCCCGAGGGCGTGCGGATCCTCGTAGTCGAGCAGCCCCTTGGCCATGAAGGTCTCGGCCGCGGAGATGCCGGTGGAGCCGACGAAGTAGCGCAGGGCCCGGCCGGCGTGGGCTCGGATCGCTCCGTTGCCGACGAGGGCGACCGGGTTCTCGGCGCTGGCAATGATCTCGGCGGCTCGCTGGAGCTCGCGCCCTCCCGGCTCGGGCTGGACAGGGTCGTGGCGGGCCAGCGGCTTCGCGTTCAGAGGCTCGGCCATCACGTCCTCGGGAAGCTCGAGATGAGTGGCGCCGGGCTTCTCCGATTCGGCCACCTTGAAAGCCTTGCGAACCACCTCGGGGACTATCTCCGGACTGGACACGCGAGCGTTCCATTTGACGATCGGACGCAGGATCCCGATCAGATCGATGTACTGGTGCGACTCCTTGTGCATCCGCTCCAGGTCTGACTGACCGGTCAGGGCCACGAGCGGGGCGCGATCGAGGAATGCATCGGCAACCGCCGTGACGAGGTTGGTTGCGCCGGGACCCAGGGTCCCTAGGCAGACGCCCGCGCGGCCGGTGAGGCGCCCGATTGCATCGGCCATATATGCGCCGCCCTGCTCGTGGCGTACTGGAATGAACTGGATCGAAGAATCGGCCAGCGATTCGCTCAGGTCGAGCGTTTCCTCGCCGGGAATGCCAAACACGTACTGAACACCCTCCGCCTCCAGGCACTCGACAAACACATCTGACGCTTTGCGCTCGGGCATGGCAGCACCCTATCGCCCCGATCAGTGGGAGTCGCGGCCCACCGATGATCCGCTCGCGCCGATCAGGAAATCCAGGTCGGCGCCGTCGTTGGCCTGCGTCACATGGTCGATGTACAGCCGCTCCCAGCCGCGCGAGGGCTTTGCGAAGCCCGCGTGGGCGGCCGGGCTCGGCGTCCGGCGGGCCAGTTCGCCGGCATCGGTCTCAACGTCGATCGTGCGACTCCCGACATCGAGCACGATCGGATCGCCGTCACGCACGAGCGCGAGCGGCCCGCCGGCCGCGGCCTCGGGAGCGACATGGAGGACGACCGTGCCGTAGGCGGTGCCGCTCATCCGTCCGTCGCAGACGCGGACCATGTCCCGAACGCCCTTGGCCAAGAGCTTCTGCGGTAGCGGCATGTTGGCCACCTCGGGCATGCCCGGGTAGCCCTTGGGCCCGCATCCCCGTAACACCATGACCGAGCCGGCGTCGACGTCGAGATCAGGATCGTCGATCCGGGCGTAGAAGTCCTCGATGCTGTCGAAGACGACCGCCGGGCCCCGGTGGCGCAGCAGCTCCGGCGATGCGGCCGAAGGCTTGATCACCGCCCCGTCGGGGGCGAGGCTCCCGCGCAGCACGGCGATTCCCGCCTCGGGTATGAGCGGATCGGCCCGTGTCCGGATCACCTCACCGTCCCAGATCTCTGCGTCGGCCAGGTAGTCGACGAGCGGCCGGCCGGTGACGGTTATCGCGCTCGGGTCGAGGAGGTCCTCGATCTCGCGCAGCACGGCGAGCAGTCCGCCGGCGCGGTGGAAGTCCTCCATCAGGAAGCGACCAGCGGGTTGGAGATCGACCAGTAGCGGCACATGTGACCCGAGCCGGTCAAAGTCCTCAAGGCTGAGGTCGATCCCGACCCGCCCAGCCAGCGCGAGCAGGTGGATCACCGCGTTGGTTGACCCACCCACCGCGGCGAGCGTCACGATCGCGTTGTGGAGGGCAGCCATGGTCAGGATGCTGCTGGGCCGTCGATCCTCACGCACGAGTTGGACGGCGAGGCGACCGCTGCTGTGAGCGGCCTCCAGCAGCCGGCTATCGGGTGCGGGCGTGCCGGCGAGACCCGGAAGCACCGTCCCGAGGGCCTCGGCGACGATCGCCATCGTCGAGGCGGTTCCCATCGTGTTGCAGTGCCCGCGGCTGCGGATCATGGCCGACTCCGAGCGCATGAACTGCTCGCGCGACAACGTGCCGGCGCGAACCTCCTCGCTCAGCCGCCAGACATCGGTTCCGCATCCGAGCGCGGCGCCGCGGAAGGTGCCGGTCAGCATCGGCCCACCCGGGACGACCACCGCCGGGAGGTCGACCGATGCGGCGGCCATGAGCAGGGATGGGATCGTCTTGTCGCAGCCACCGAGCAGGACCACACCGTCGATCGGGTTGGCGCGGAACATCTCCTCGGCGGCCATGGCCGCCATGTTGCGCCAGAGCATCGCGGTGGGGCGGACCTGACTCTCGCCCAGCGAGACAACGGGGAGCTCCAGCGGGATGCCGCCCGCCTCGTAAATGCCGTCGGCCACAGCGGCGGCGACCTCGGTCAGATGGGCGTTGCACGGGGTCAGCTGCGAAGCGGTGTTCGCGATCGCGATCTGCGGTCGGCCGCTGAACGCATCACGGGGGAGCCCGCGGCGCATCCACGCGCGATGAATGTAGGCGTTGCGGCCATCCCCGGCATACCACTGGGCGCTTCGCAGCTGCGATGTCACGGTTTCTCCGGGCATTGGAATACTGGGAGTTATATTGCGCAACCACCGCGCCCGAGCGCCAGAGACTCGATTTTCCCCGGTAAGCCCGCACAGCATGCGTGCTTTCGTGCTCACCGCGCCGCGCGAGTACTCGGTGCAGACTCTCGCTGCGCCCACACCCGCGCCCGGCGAAGCCGTCGTCGACGTTGAGCGGGTTGGCCTATGCGGAACCGACGTCGAGTTCTTCACCGGTGAGATGACCTACCTGCACGACGGGCACGCGCGCTATCCGATGCGCCTCGGCCATGAGTGGGCGGGGACAGTGTCGGCGGTGGGCGAGGGCGTGGAGGAGGTCTGGCTCGGCCGCAGGGTGACGGGCGACACCATGTTGGGCGACGGCGAATGCCGGCGCTGCCAGAAGGGGGAGCGGCACGTGTGCGAGAACCGCCAGGAGGTGGGGATCCGGGGTGACCGCCCCGGTGCGCTGGCCGAACGCCTCTCCGTCCCGGTGTCCTCGCTCCACGTTCTTCCGGACTTGGTCGATGCCGTACTGGGTGCTCTCGTCGAGCCTGGCGGAAGCTCGCTGCGCGCCGCCCAGGCGGCTCAGCTACGTCCTGGCGATCGCGCCCTCGTGCTCGGGCCCGGGACGATCGGGTTGCTGGCAGCGATGTTCGCCCGCGCGGCCGGCGCGGAGATTCACCTGATGGGCCAGACGGCCGCCTCGCTTGCCTTCGCCGGCACGCTCGGCTTTGAGCACTGCTGGACGGAGAGCACGCTCCCTGACCTGCCGTTCGACGCCGTCATCGACGCATCCAACGCCGCGCATCTGCCGGCTTTGGCCCTCGACATGGTCGAACCAGCCGGACGCGTGGTCTACGTGGGCCTCGCCGGCAGCCCCAGCCATATCGACACCCGGCGGCTCGTGCTGAACGACGTCACCGCCGTCGGCATCCTCTCCGGCTCTCCCGGTGTCGACGAGACGATCCGTGCCTACGCCAGCGGCACGATCAACCCACGGCCGCTCGTCGCGGCTACCGTCGGGCTCGATGAGGTCGGCGGCGTACTGGCCGGTGAGCGTCCCCCTGGTGCCGGCTCGGGCCCGAAGATCCACGTCGACCCTCGCCTGCCGTGAGAAGGGCCTCGAGATGAGCGACTTTGACGGCTTGACCGCGCTGATCACCGGCGGCGCCAGCGGCATCGGTGCGGCCACGGCCAGCCTGCTGCACTCTCGTGGAGGTCGCGTGGCGGTGCTCGATCGCGCCCCGGACGCGGTCCCCGATGGCACGCTCGCCGTGCCGTGCGACGTCGGTGACGCGCTTGCCGTGGGGCGCGCGGTCGAGGCCGTCGTCGAAGCCTACGGTGGGCTCGACATCGTGGTCAACAACGCCGGGATCGGCGCGGCCGGCGACGTCAGCCAGAACCCTGACGAGGAGTGGGCGCGGGTGCTCGACATCAACGTCACCGGCATCGCCCGCGTCACGCGGGCCGCGCTGCCCCACCTGCGGCGCTCTCGCCATGCCGCCGTGGTCAACATGTGCTCGGCGGTGGCGTTCGTTGGGGTGCGACAGCGAGCGCTCTACGCCGCCAGCAAGGGCGCGGTGCTCGGACTGACGCTGGCCATGGCCGCCGACCACGTGGCCGACGGGATTCGCGTCACCGCGGTGGCGCCGGGAACCGTCGACACGCCGTGGGTGGGCCGGCTGCTCTCCGCCGCCGAGGACGCCACCGCGGCCGCTCAGGCCCTCCGGGCCCGCCAACCGATTGGCCGGCTCGTTACGGCCGATGAGGTCGCACACGCTGTCGCGTCGCTTGCCTCGCCCGCCGCCGCGTCGGTGACCGGTACGGTCCTGCGGGTCGACGGCGGCATGAGCAGCCTGCGCGTCTAAGCCTTGCGCCCGGTGAGCCCGGTGGCGGGGGCCGTCACATCGCCGGCTCGTCGCGGGTCATGGCCATACACCCGCAACCACAGCCGGAGGTGCCCGATGGCACGGATTCAGGGAGTACCGCAGGAGCAGGCCGGTCCGATGGTCAGGCTCGTCTACCGATTCATGCGCAAGGGCATGAAGAAGATGACCGGACGCGAGGCCGCCCACGGCAGCGGCATCGAGCCGGTTGAGATCTGGGCCCACCAGCCGAAGATGATGAGCGGCATGGGCAAGTTCCAGCAGGCTGTGAGGAAGGGTGACACCGTCGACGAGCGGCTCAAGTACCTGGTCGAGCTGAAGGGCTCGCAGATGATCGGCTGCGAGTTCTGCCTTGACCTCGGTTCGCAGATCTGCCGGAACTCCGGCTTCTCGGACGAGGAGCTGCTGGCGCTCCCGCGCTACGGCCAGAGCGAGCTGTTCACCGAGCGTGAGAAGGTGGCGCTGGATTACACGGCTGCGGTGATGCGGACACCGGTGGACGTCACCGACGAGCTGTTCGCGCGGATGAAGGCACACTTCAGCGATGAGCAGCTGGTGGAGATAACCGCGTTGCTGACCGTTGTCAACCTGGACCGTTTCAACGCGGCGTTCGACATCGGCTCGTCGGGGTTCTCCGAGGGCATGGTGTGCGTGCCGCCGGATCGCCCCGCCCAGTCCGCGCTCGCTTCGTAGGCGGCCAACGCCGCGCCGGCTCAGCGAACTCGGATCGTCGCGGCGAGTGGCAGATTGCGCGATGAGGTCCCGATTTCCAGCCGGTAACGCCCCGGCGCGACGGTCCACCCGCCGCGCCGCGCGCTCCAGTACTCGAAGGCGTAACGGGGAAGGCTCAGCGAAACGGCCCTCATGCCAACGGGCTGGACGAACACCTTGGCGAACGCCTTCAGCTGTCGCGGCGGCTCGCCGGTGGCGGCGGGGAAACCAAGGTAGGCCTGCACGACCTCGGCGCCGGCCATGTGGCCGGTGTTGCGCAGCGTCACGGTGGCTCGATAGCCGTCGCCACCCCGCTTGACGCTGAGGTGGCGCAGGGAGAACGTCGTGTAGGACAACCCGTACCCGAATGGGAACAGCGGCCGTTGACCGAAGCGGTCGTAATAGCGGTAGCCGACGAAGATTCCCTCGGAGTAGTGCGCGAGGTCGTCCACGCCGGGGTAGCGCTCTGGACGGTTGGCCGTCGGCCCCTGCGACCCATTGCGGGGGAACGTGACCGGCAGGTGGCCGGATGGGTCCGACCTGCCGAACAACGAGGCGGCGATCGCCGCGCCGCTCCGTTGCCCGGGATACCAGGCCTCGAGCACGCCCGCGACCTTCGCCAGCCATGGCATCAGCACCGGGCCGGCGGTGTGGAGGACGACGATCGTATGTGGGTTGGCTGCCGCGACTGCCTCGATCAGCCGGTCCTGGTCTCCCGGCAGGCGCAGCGAAGGGCGGTCCATCCCTTCGCTTGAAACGTCGTTGGCGAACACGATTGCCACCTTGGCGCGCCGTGCGGCGTGTACGGCGGCGGCGAGCATCGAGGGGCGGGGTGGCTGCCAGCCGACCTGGAGCGCGGCCCCGGCGATCGAGGAGCCGGTCGCGTAGGTGACCCGGATCGAGACCGGGTGGCCCTTGGTCAGTCGGACCAACCCCTGGAAGGTGATCGCCGGGGCACCGGGGGAGCTGACGATCCCACCCGGCAGGCCACCGGTGTAGAACTCTGCGTTGGCGTCGATGATCCGCCGGCCGCCCAGGTAGAGCTGGGCGACGCCCGAGACTCTCAGCGAGAACCGGTAGAGGCCGGTCTTCGGCGGGGTCAACGCGCCCGTCCACACGCCGGCGTTGGCGTTGGGCGTGCGCGGGATGGTGGCCAGTGGCACCGGCTGGCTGGCGAAATTGACGGTTGAATCGACGCGGGTTGCGACCGGTGATCCGGTCGGCCTCTGGCCGCTGTAGTACTTGGCGCTGAGGCCGTGCCCCGAGCCGGCGGCCGGTGAGAGAGCGCTGGAGGGAATGACCGGCAGTGGCACGACGCCCAGCGTCCCCGGCGCGTAGGTGATCCGCGACCGCGACCCCACCAGCCGGCGGATCCCGCTCAGCGGGGAGATCACCGGCCCGTGCCGCACCGCCGGCGAGCCGTTCTCCTCGATCTGGGTCCCCGGACCGGCGTCATGCCCGATCACCGCGACTGACCCGAGGCGCGGACTCAGCGGCAGCACCCGGTCGCGATTTCGGAGCAGCACCGTCGCCTGCTCGGCCACGCGCGTGGCCAGGGCCAGATGCGCCGGAGTGCTCACGTTTCGGCTCGCCCCGCCGCTTGGGCGGTGGTTGAAAAGACCGACCTCGAACATCGCGGTCAGGATCCGGCGCGCCGCGTCGCCAAGCCGCGCGGGGCTGATCTTGCCGGCGCCGTAGGCCTTGGTGAGGATCGTGAGCTCGTTCCCGCCCGTCGCCGTGGCGATGCTGCCCAGCTGCATGTTGTCTACGCCGGCGTTGACCGCCGCCACGTTGTCACGGACGGCCAGCGAGGCATCGGGACCCACGAACCCGCGAAGGCCGAACCGCTTCAGCGTGCCCAGAGTCTCCGGGTTCTGGCACGAGTAGACGGTGTTGATCCGGTTGTAGGAGCACATCACCGAGCCCACACGCCCCTGCCGCACCGCGGCCTTGAACCCGGGGAGGTAGATCTCCTGGAGCGTCCGCTCGGACACCTGATCGCTCACCGCGGTAGCCCCCAGCGGCTGGCCAAAGCGGTCGATCTCCTGATTGTTGCCCGCGTAGTGCTTGACCTGGGCGATCACGTGGCGGCTCTGAATGCCGCGGATCTCGGGCGCCACCAACGATCCGGTCAGGAACGGATCCTCGCCCAGCGTCTCCGCCTCGCGTCCCCACAGCGACGTGCGAAGGATGTTGATCGTCGGGGCGGCGAGCAGCGTGTCGCCCTTCCCCGCGGCCTCGGCCCCGAGCGCCTCCCCGTATGCGCTCGCCACCGTCCGGTCCCACGAGGCGGCGATCGTCTCGGCGTCCGGGAACGCCGTGACGCCGGTGCTCGCCTCACCGATTCCATTCGGCCCATCGATGAATCGCAGCGGCGGGATGCCGAGCCTGGGCACGCCGGAGCTGCCGCTGGCCACCAGGGCGAGTTTCTCCGCCGTCGTCATCGCCGCCAGCACCATGGACGCACGCCGGGCCGCTCCGAGCTTCGTGTTGCACCAGGGATGGGCGCCACACGATCCAGCCGCGCGGGCAGCGGAAGGCATGAAGAGAGCTAACGAGGCGACGGCCAGACCGACGGCGCGCGGATTCATCCGGATCCACCGCGACATGACGACGCATAACCTACCGACGTTAGGGAATTCCCTGACGCGACGGTTGGATCGGACCGGTCGAGCTGTTTGAGGTCGAGCCGGCCGCCTGACCGGGGTAGGCTCTCGCGGGTGTCCGGACCACTGTTGGCCATCGACGCTCCCTACGTCCTCTACCGCTCGTTCTTCGCCCTGCCCGATTCGATCAAGGGGAGCGCGGGGCGCCCCGTCAACGCGCTGCTCGGGGCGGCCAACATCACGCTGCGCGTCGCCGCCGATCGCCGGCCGCGGGCCATCGTCTTCTGCTTCGGCGCCGAGGCGGCCGCGTACCGCGTCGATTCCTACCCCGACTACCACGCCGCCCGTCCTCCCGTGCCCGACGATCTCGACTGGCAGTTCGCGCAGGCCCCCGGGTTCCTCGAGCAGTTCGGCTGGAGGTGCATGGGCAGCGACGCGCTCGAAGCCGACGACCTCCTGGGGTCGTTGGGGGCGGTTGAGACCGAGGCCGGCGGCGAGACGCTGATCGTCACCGGCGATCGCGACATGTACCAGTGCGTGAGCGACGAGGTCAAGGTGCTCTTCCTGAAGGCCGGCACGACCGGCTTCGAGGAGGTCGACGCCGCCGAGGTCCAGAAGCGGTACGGCATCCCCCCGACCCTGGTGCCCGACTTCATCGCCCTGCGCGGCGATCCTTCCGACGGACTCCCCGGTGCTCCGGGCATCGGGCCCAAGACGGCCGCGGAGCTGCTGAACCGCTACGGCTCGCTCGAGGCCAGCCTCGAGCCGGCGATCACCGAGCGGCCGAAGATCAGGGCCGCGCTCACCGACGCGCCCGACCAACTGCGCGCCTTCAAGGACATCGCCACGCTGCGCATCGTCGACCTCGATCGCCCGCCCGATCGCGCCACCGACCTCGCCGGCGGGGAGCAGGCGGCCCGGAGCTATGGCCTCAACCGCCTCGCCGAGCGGCTTGAGAACGCGACGCAGCTGACCGACCTGTAGCCGTCTCACCGACACGCTTCGGACCCCTCCGAGACCGATCTGACACTGACAATCGCCGACCCGGGGCCTAGCCTGGTATCAGCATGCGGGGCTTCCACACCCGAGCCGCCGTTGCTGTGCTGGCGGGCACGGTCGTCGTCGTTGCCCTCCTGGTGACCGCACTCGCCGCAACGCCAGCCGTCGCCGCACCGAAGCTCTCCCCAAACGCGACGAGCATCTTTCAGCTGCAGCCCGACAAGGTTCGGCACCAATGATTACTTCACCGGGGTGGCGATCGATCCGGGGAGCAGCTACAGCTACGCGACGTATGCCTCGGACGACCAGATCCTCTCCGCCAGCCCGGACAACACCAACCTCGGCGCTCTGGACCGGCCGCCCTACCCGAGCTACACGAACATCGCCACCGGGTGGTTCACGGCGCTGGCTTTCGACTGCCAGTCGAATCTGTACGTCACCGCCTACGACACCGGCTCGGTTATCAAGTACGACAACCTCGACGCAGATCCCGCGGATTGCAGCCCGTTCCGGCGGCTAGCACTTGCGACGGCGCGGATCGGCGGCATCTTCCGCGTGGGCAACAAGCTCTCGGTTCAGATCGGGTGCGCGCGTAAGTGCAAGGGGACGCTGTCGCTGTACTCGGGCCAGCAGCTGCTCGGTCAGAAAACGATTCTCCTCCGGGCCGACAAGACCCGCGAGATCCTCCTGCGCCCCGAGACGACGTTGCACGTCGAGGAGGCAATTAGGGCCGTCTTCAAGCCCCATGGGTTGCGAGTCGCCCGCCTGCGCACACACGTGCGCGCCGTCTCAACGCTTACGTTCAGGGCACCATCCAGCGTCAAATCCGGCCACCTGCTCACGGTCAGCGGAACGGTGACCCCCGGCCGTCGCGGCCGCCGGGTCCGGGTGCTGGTCGTGGGAGGGGCTACGCAGACATTCACCAGACTGACCACTACGGACGCCGCCGGTCACTACGACTTCGAGCTCATGCTGCCCGCGCGGGGCGTGTGGACGTTGCGCACCGATCTCGAGGCCAGCGCGCGAGCCCAGCCGGCGGTGACCACGTCCCGGTACGTGAAGGTGCTCCCACTGCCGGTGCCCACGAGGCCGATCACCCGGTCCGCCTCTCCCGGTCTCCGGTGCCCGGCTGCGCTACAGCCGGGCCAGAATCTGACCCTCGAGGTCCATGGGCCGGCGCTCGCCCCGCTGCAGCTGACGGTCACGATCTCCGGACTGCGCCCATCGTGCGACCGTCGCGCTGGCTTCCGACGGCGCCTTCGATGACGCCTTCCTGGCCGAGCACGCCCGGCACGTGGAGGGTCACGGCCAGGCTGATCGAGGGCGCCACGACCAGCTGACGTGTCCGCGTCCGCAGCCGACGCCCTCAGCTCACCTGACCCGCCAACGTGCCTTCGCCGGCGATGCGACCCACGGCCCGGCCGGACATCGTCGACCTGCCACTTCAGCGTGGGCTGAGCGTCCCTGAGCGGTGAGGGTCAGGGCGTGAACTTGACCGTGATCACGTCGCCATCGGCGACGGCGTAATCGCGCCCCTCCAGGCGCAGCGTTCCCCGCTCGCGTGCACCCGCATACCCCCCGGCCTCGACCAGCGCGTCCCAGGGGATCACCTCTGCGCGCACGAATCCACGCTGGATGTCCGAGTGGATCATCCCGGCGGCGTGCCACACCGACAGCCCGCTGCGCAGGTGCCAGGACTGCGCGGGCTTGTCCTCGCCGGCGGTGAAGAAAGCAATCAGCTGGAGCAGGGCGAACGCCCCGCGCACGACGGCGTCGAGACCCGACTCCCCGATCCCCAACTCGGCCCGCATCGCCGCGGCATCCTCGTTGTCAAGTTCGGTCAGCTCGGCCTCGAGGCGGGCCGAGATCGCCACGACACCCGCGCCGTGGGTGCGGGCGTGCTCGAGAATCGCCTCCGGCACCTCCAGAGAACCCTCATCGACGTTGGCCACGAACAGCACCGGCTTGGCAGTCAGCGGAGACAGCAGGGACATCGCGTCGGGTGCGTCGGCGGGCGAGGGCACCGTCCGCGCCGGCCGCCCGGCCTGGAGCGCGGCGATCAGTTCCTTCAGCCAGCCCTCCTCGGCCACCGCGTGACGATCGCCGCTGCGGGCGGTGCGGGTCACCCGCTCCAGTCGGCGCTCGGCCTGCTCGAGGTCCGCGTACAGCAGCTCGGTTTCGATCGTCTCGATGTCGGCCAGCGGATCGACCCGGCCCTCGGGGTGGACCACGTTCGCGTCCCCGTGGGCGCGGACGACGTGGACGATCGCGTCGGTCTCGCGGATGTTGGCCAGGAACTGGTTGCCCAGCCCCTCACCGCGATGCGCCCCCGCGACCAGGCCGGCGATGTCGTGGAAGTCGATCGTGTCGGGAACGACCTTGGATGCCCTGACCGTCTCGGCCACCGCGTCGAGGCGCGGGTCGGCGACGGGGACCACGGCGACGTTGGGCTCGATCGTCGTGAACGGGTAGTTGGCCGCCTCGGCCGCCACGCCGGTCAGGGCGGTGAACAGCGAGGTCTTGCCGGCGTTGGGCATCCCCACGATTCCGACCTTCATCGCCGCCCCAGCTCGCCGATCGCGGTTCCCAGCAGCGCTCCCACCGCCACGTCGCTGGGGTAGTGCACCCCCAGGTAGGGCCGGCTCAGCCCGAACGCCAGCGCCGCGGCCAGTAACGCCGGCTCGGGTACGTGCTGTTTGTAGACCCGTGCGGCCGCGAATGCCGTTGTCGCGTGCGCGCTGGGAAACGACAGCCTTGTCACGGTGGCCGTCAGCGGTGGCAGCCCGGGGAGCTCCGGCCGCCGGCGCCGGACGACGAACTTGAGCGCCTGGTTGGCCCCGTAGGAGCCGGCGACGACCGCCGCCCCCCGCAGCCACGTCCGCCGTCGCGCGGCGTCGTCGCGGTCCAGGGCGGCTCCGCCGAGCCCGAGCGCCAGCCAGCAGGCCGCGTGCTCACCGAGCTTCGAGTAGGCGGCGATGGCCCGCTCGCGGCGGGGACCATGCCCCCTCGTCCGGGCGAACACGAGGACCGCTCGGTCGAGCTCGGCTGCGCGGCCCACCCCGGGATCAGGTCCCGAACCCGACCCGGTGCTCTTCGTGATCGACCAGCACGTAGACGATCTTGTCGAGATCGACGGCCACCGTGCCGTCCTCGGCCGTGAGGTCGTGCCACCCGCTCGAGCCCAGCGCGGTGCGCAGCGTGGCCAGCTGGTCGGCCGCTACGCGGGCACTGAGCACCTGTCCGCCGATGAAGCCGATGCTGATCTTCTGAGGTCTCTCGTCCGCCATGTCAATGATGCTCCGCTGGTTGCACGATCTCGGTCAGCACGCCGCCCGTCGACGCGGGGTGGAGGAAGGCTACGCGTGAGCCGCGGATCCCGGTCCGCGGTTGCTCGTCGATCAACCGCAGTCCGGCGCCCGCCAGCGCGCTGAGCGCGTCCTCCACGTTGGCCACGCGGTAGGCGACGTGGTGCAGCCCCGGCCCCTGGCGGGCCAGGAACTTACCCACCGGGGTCTCGGGCCCGAGCGGCTCCAGCAGCTCGATGTGCCCGTCCCCGACATCGAGCAATGCCGCGTCGACGCCCTGCTCGGCCACCGTCTCACGGTGGACCAACGGCATTCCCAGCGCGTCTCGATACAGCGCCAGCGCGGCGTCGATGTCCTCGACGGCGACGCCCACGTGGTCGATCGTGGTCAGCATGCGGCCGGGAGGATACTGACGAACGCCTGGCCGGCCCGGGCCTGCGGTCCTAGACCGCCTAGCGATCTGCCGGATCTTGTGCTGTCGCCGCGGCGATCCCGAGCTCGCCTCCGCCCATGCGGGGCGGCGCTTCGGCCGGCACGCCGACCATGATCCGATCGATGTCGCCGCGCTCGAGCACCTCGTTGCTCAGCAGGGTCGCCGCGAGCTCGTCGAGCTGCGGTCGGTGGCGGTCGATGATCGACAGCGCCATGCGGAACGCCTCATCGGCGAGGTCCTGCACCTCGGCGTCGTGCACCCGCCGCGTGGCTTCAGCGGAACCCTCCGACAGCACCTTCAGCGAGCGGACACCGGTACCCATCGCGTAGTCGTGGACCATCGCGTGGGCGATCTCGGCCACGCGCTTGAGGTCGTCGGAGGCGCCCGTGGTGATCGACCCGAAGACCAGCTGCTCGGCGGCGCGGCCGCCCAGCAGCATGGTCATGAAGTCGATCAGCTCCTCCCGCGTCTTCAGATACCGATCCTCCTCGGGGAGGTTCAGCGTGTACCCCAGTGCCCGTCCGCGCGGAACGATTGAGATCCGGTGGACACGATCCACCGAAGGCAGGAGCTCGCCGCACATCGCGTGACCGGCCTCGTGATAGGCCACCACCCGCTTCTCGTGATCGGTCAGGGCCCGGCGCGACTGCATTCCGGCCACCACCCGCTCCAGCGCGGCGTCGAAGTCCTGCATCGCGACCTCGCTGGCGCTGCGGCGCGCGGCGAAGATCGCCGCCTCGTTGCAGATGTTGGCCAGGTCGGCTCCGGTCAGCCCCGAGGTCTGGCGGCCGATCAGCTTGAGATCCACGTCGGTGGACAGCGGCTTGTTGCGCGAATGGACCTGGAGGATGCGCTCGCGGCCGCCCACGTCGGGCGGCGAGACGAAGATCTGGCGATCGAAGCGACCCGGGCGCAGCAGCGCCGGGTCGAGCTTGTCGAGCAGGTTGGAGGCGGCGATGACCACCACGTCCTTGCTCGCGGTGAAGCCGTCCATCTCGACCAGCAGCTGGTTGAGCGTCTGGTCGCGCTCGCCGCTGATGTCCATGCCGCGGTGGCCGCCCACGGCGTCGAGCTCGTCGATGAAGACGATGGCCGGGGCGTTCTTGCGCGCGATCCTGAACAGCCGCCGGATTCGGGCCGCGCCAAGCCCGGCGAACATCTCCACGAACGACGCGGCCGATTGCGAGTAGAACCGGGCGCCCGATTCGTGCGCCACCGCCTTGGCCAGCAGCGTCTTTCCGGTCCCCGGCGGGCCGTGGAGGAGGATCCCCTTGGGCACCTTCGCCCCCAGCGACCGAAACCGCTTGGGATCGCGGAGGTACTCGACCACCTCGCGCAGCTCCTCCTTGGCCTCATCGGACCCGGCGATGTCCGACCAGGCGATCGACGGCGAGGCCTCGGGCTTGATCTCGACCGGCTTGGTCTTCGGCATGTAGCGCATGAGCGCGAACACGGCCACGACGAGCAGGCCCATGAACAGGATGGGCAGCCAGTGCAGCATGAACGTCTGGACGTCCGGCTCCCACAGGAAGTTCGCGAAACTCATCCCTTCAGCGCTCATCGGCAGTGGAGGGGGTTCACTCAACCCTCTCCAGGCGGGGATTCGGCGAATACCCCCGCCCCACCTTCGCGCACGGCCGGCCTTCCACGAGCACGATGTCGGCCGTGTAATCGTTGTCTCCGCGCAGCAGCGAGGACCCGACCCCGTAGGCGTCGACCGGCACGCCGGCCGCCTCGAACTCCCTGATCCGCGCCGCCGTGAAGCCGCCGCTGACGACGATCTTGACGTTTGGGTAGCCGGCGCCGTCGAGCGCCCCCCGGACCTTCTCGGCCAGTCGCGGGGTGACCCCGGTGGGGCGGAAGGCGCCCATCTCGTCCCACAGCGACCGATCGACCAGCGTCTCTGAGGTGTCGAGACGGACGCCCCACAGCTTCGGCCCGAGCGCCCGCGCCACCGCCAGGGCGGTCTTCACCGAGTCGTTGTCCCAGTCGACCAGGACGGTGACGTTCGTCTCCTCGTGGAACCGATCGGCGTAGACGGTCGCTGCCTTCACCGTGTCTCCGCCGTAGGCGGCGATCAGACCGTGGGGCACGGTGCCCATCCCGCGGCCGCCCCACCACGATGCCTGGGCGTCTGTCGACACCCCGATCGCCCCGGCGACGTGCGCGCTCCAGCCGTCGCCGGTCTGGACGAGCCAGTGATCGTGGCGGGCGGGGAAGTAGAAGATCGACTTGCCGCGGGCGGCCTCGACCACCTCGGCCACATTTCGCATCACCAGCGACCGGCGCGCGAGGACGCCGAGGTAGACCGTCTCGAGATGAGCGAACAGGCTGTAATCGCCCTCGATCGTCAGCACCGTCTCGATCGGCGCGATCCGGTCACCCTCGCGCAGCGCGCGTACGTCGAGCTGATCCCAGCCCGAGATCCATTCTTCCCCCTCGACGTGCCCCGAGCACAGCTTCAGCACCGCGATCGCCTCGTCGATCCCGCCGAGCACCGACTCGCGCTTCTGAAACACCTGCATCAGCACGTGTGGATGGTGATCCTCGGCCTCCAGCAACTGCTTGGTGTAGACGAAGTAGGCGTCGGAGTAGTACCCCGAGCGCATCCGCTGGACGGGCAGCCGAAAGACGTCTGGGTCCAGGCGAGCCGAGGTCTCCGTCGGCATGGGGGGAGTCTATTTAACGGGGCCGCATACGCGGCCCCCGTGGTTTTGCTCTCACGGGGCCGCGTTCCACAGGGCCCGGTAGTACTCCGTCCGGACCGGGTCGGGGTTGATCCCGTAGGCCTCGAGCAGCCGGTCCTCCCACCCGGGGCCGTAGTTCCACGTCGCGGCCATTGTCGCCACGGCGAGATCGGCCCAGCGGTCGGCCACCCCGAGCGACCCGAGGTCAACGTGACCTGAGAGCCGCCCGTCGTCGCGGATGATCGTGTTGGGCGAGCAGGCATCTCCGTGGCAGACGACGAGCCGGTCGACCGGTGGCGGATTCCGCAGCTCGTCGGCACGCGCAGCGTCGGAGACCTCGGCCAGCCTCACCCGCACCGACCACGAGAACGGGCAGCTGACCACCGGCAGTGCATCGTGCATGACCCGCAACCCCTGCCCGATCGCCGCCACCGCGACCTCGGGCCGGCGTTCCCAACGGGGGCTGACCGCACTCTCGCCGGCCAGCGGCGTCGAGATGAACCACCTCCCCTGCTGGTCCTCGCCGACGCTGAGCACGCGCGGCGCCGATATGTACTGCCCCGCCCACTCCAACCGCTGCACCTCTCCGGTCAGATCCGGGCCCGTTTCGCGGGGACGCCACTTCATGAACCGCCGCCGTGGCCCGTCGCCGATCTCGAACGTCACCCCGTCCTCGTTGCGCCAGACCACCCGGATCACCTCGCCGGTGGCCAAACGCCTCACCGCGCTCGGAATCGACACGGCCTTCATGTTGGCAAGCCGGCGCGCCATCGGCCGCGTCGCGCCCTTGCCGATCCTCCTGAGCTGGCCTACCGGTTGGGGATCGTGGCGACGAAGTCCCAGATCCAGCGTGTGCGAAGCGGCGTGGAGTGCGTGTCGTCGGACAGCTCCGACTGGGACGGCCGCATGGCCGGGATCGTCCGCTGCCCGACAAATGTGGCCAGCGCCTCGAAGAACAGCGGCACCTTGTGGCTGAAGCCACCGATGCATGTGACGGTGATCTGGCGTTCCCCCGCTGGATCAGGGGATACGAACGCGTCGTAGTGCTTAAGGTCGCGTTCGAGGTGCAAGTAGCTTTCTGCCCACGGGTTTTGCGTGACGGTCTTCATCGCGTGGAAGGGGCACGGGCCGCTCATGGTTTGATCGTTCGTGACCGGGCCGATCGCCTTGTAGACGAACTCGTCGCGGTCGGGGTCGTAGTCCGAGAAGCGAAAGCGAAACCCCGAGCCGCTGTCGGTCGTGTTCTTGCTCAGCGGATTGGTGATGATCGTCGTGAACTGCTGGACGGTCCACTGCCGGGCGATCACGGCGAACCGCTGCCCCTCCCGCAGGTTGTTCGCCTCGTCCGACTCATCGGCGTTGTGATTGACATCGGCCACCGCTTTGATCTCCGCGAAGCCGACCTTGGGCTCTAGGTCGGTGATCTCGAGCGTGCGATCAACACGACCCTTGGGCTCCAGCCGCCTGATCGGAATCTTCTTCTTGTAGGGATGGCCGCGGCCGTCGAAGATCAGGACAACCGTGGTCGAGGCCGGCGCTGTGGCGTCGCCCCGGTTCTCCGTCTCGATGTGGATCGAGAACCGCTGCGCGACCCCGTTGGTGCCCACGACGGTGAACGGCGGCTCGCCCAGGCCGCCCGTCTCGAGCTTGGATATCTTCAGGTCCGGCTGTGGCTTTACTGGCGGGGGCTTCTTGGCCGCGGCGGCGCTGGCCGGCGCCGCGAGCGCGCCGAGCACGACCAATATTGCGACGGTCCCCCGGTCCGGGCCCATGGCTGGATCATCTCATGCGCGCGTGCTACCGTCCAGAGTCGATGCTTGCCATCTCTCGACCACGCTGACCGCATTCACCGCGCCCAACGCCCACTGAGGGCTCGCGCGGCAAACCCGCCGTTCAGTCGTAACAACCCGTCGAGAGTGTTTCGTGAGTACCTACCTGCGCGTCCTGCGCGAACAAAACTTCAGATACCTGTTCCTGGGCCAGGCGGCCAGCATGGTCGGGGATCGCGTCGTGGTGGTTGCGCTCGCGCTGTTCATCACCCAGCGCACGGGATCGCCCGCGGACCTCGGGCTGGTGCTGGCCGCGCAGACCGTGCCACTCGTCGGGCTGCTCCTGTTCGGTGGCGTGTGGGCCGATCGGCTCCCACGCCACCGCATCATGATTGTCACCGATCTGTCGCGCGCCCTGCTCCATGCCGTCCTCGCTGCGCTGATCTTCGCCGGCACGGTGCAGGTCTGGCAGATCGCCGTGATCGAGGCGCTGTTCGGCGCCGCGCAGGCCTTCTTCCAGCCGGCGTACAGCGGCCTGCTTCCCCAGACCGTGCCCGAGCCGTTGATCCAGGATGCGCGTGCGCTGACCGAGTCGGTGGCCAACGTCGCCTTCCTGGTCGGGCCGGCACTGGCCACGGCGCTGGTTCTTGGCGTGGGCGCGGGCGAAGCCTTCGTCTTCGACGCCGCCACGTTCTTGCTCAGCGCGGCGCTGCTGGCGCTGGTCAAGCCGCGTCCGCGCGGCGAGGCTCTCCCGCCGAAGCCGATGATGCAGGAGCTCCACTCGGGCTGGCGCGAGGTTCGCTCCCGTACGTGGGTGTGGGTGACGATCGCGGTGTTCGCCGGGTCCGTGATGACGGTCTACGCGCCGTGGTACTCGCTGGCCCCGGCCATCTCTCATGACGTCTACGGAAGCACGGGAGTGTTCGGCTTGCTCGAGACGCTCGGTGGGCTGGGCGCGGTGTTCGGCGCCGCCGCCGGCCTGAGCTGGCGCCCCGCCCGCCCGCTCCTGGTCGGCTTCGTGCTCGTGCTCGCGTGGCCCGTGCAGGACGGCCTGTTCGCACTCGGCGCGCCGCTCGAGGCCGTGTCCGTGTGCGCGTTCGGCACCGGGTTCGGGTTCTCATTGCTGATGATCTGGTGGGAGACCGCGCTCGCCCGCCACATACCTGCGCACTCGCTGTCGCGCGTCAGCGCGTGGGACTGGATGGGCTCGCTGGCCCTGCTGCCGCTCGGCTACCTGGTGGCCGGGCCGCTGGCCAGTTCCTTCGGGGCTCGCACGGTGCTCGGCTTGGGGAGCGTGATCGGGCTGGCTCTGTTGATCGTCGGGATGCTCCCGCGGAGCACTCGCGTCCTCAGTCTCGGCACCCGTTCAACCGAGCAGCTCGCGCACGAGGTCCCGGTAGAAGCCGGCAGCAAAGCCTAGGTCGCGCACGTCGATCCGCTCGTCGGCATTGTGAACGAGCGGACCGGCCTCCAGCATCGTCATGTGCCGGGTGGGGAAGAAGCCGTAGGCCACGCAGTCCGGGAAGGCGGCGCGGAACCACTTCGAGTCCGAGAACCCGGGCAGGATCACCGGCACCGTTTCGGCCCCGGGGTCGTTGCGCCC
This sequence comes from uncultured Solirubrobacterales bacterium, assembly GCA_963749545.1. Taxonomy (GTDB): domain Bacteria; phylum Actinomycetota; class Thermoleophilia; order Solirubrobacterales; family Solirubrobacteraceae; genus Palsa-465. The sequence goes on along the minus strand of CAVVNG010000001.1, from coordinate 82,973 downwards.
GACCCAGGCGTCGATCGTTGACATCAGCTCGGTATGGACCGGCGAGCTGTTGCCGGGGACCGTCTCGGTGAACTCGAACTCGAGCCGCTCGGCCTCATCGCCCAGAACCTCATCGATCCGTGCGCGAGCGGACTGCTCGCCCATGCCGGGGGGTACTCGGCAGTCGACCTTCACGTACGCCCTCGACGGGATCACGTTCATCTTGTCCGACGCATGGATCATCGTCGGCGTGAGGGTCACGCCGAGCATCGGCTCGAGCAGAATCAGCAGCGCCGGGTCGGTCTCGGCGATGCGCCGCAGGGCGCGTTCGGGCTCGGCCGGATCCTCCCCGATCGCGCGAAGCAGCTCGGCCGGAGCCTCGGTGATGTCGAACTTCGGCTGGCGCGCGCCGAGTCGATCGATCACCGGCCCGAGCTTGAGCAGCGCGTTGTCGCCGGTGCGCGGCAGCGACGCGTGTCCGCTGGCGCCGCGGGCGGTGAGCTTGAAGCGAAACACGCCCTTCTCCGCGCAGCAAACGCCGTACAGGCGCCGGCCGTCGAGCTCGAACACCTCGCCGGCGCCCTCGTTGAGCAGCAGGTCGCAGCGGACCAGATCGGGGTGGTTCTCGGTCAGCCATTGCGCTCCGACGTCCCCTCCGGTCTCCTCGTCGGAGACGAACACCAGCTTCAGCGCCCCGCGCCGCGGGCGCCACCCGTCGCCGGTCAGAGCGACGGCGCCGACGGCCTCGGCGGCGACCTGCGACTTCATGTCGATCGCTCCGCGTCCCCACAGGAACCCGTCGGCGACATCGCCGGACCATGGATCGTGCGTCCACTCGGAGGCGTCGGCCAGCACCGTGTCGACGTGCCCGAGGTAGCACAGCGTGGGTCCCGCCTCGCTGCCCTCGACCGTCGCCACGAGGTTGGGGCGATCATCGTCGGCGGCGATGACCTGCGTCTCGAACCCGGCCGCCTCGACGTATGACGCGAGGTACTCGATCGCCGGCCGCTCGTTGCCGGGCGGGTTGACGGTGTTGAACCGGATCAGCCTCTGCAGGACGGAGGTGGTCTCGGCCTGGAGGTCAACCGTCATCGGTGCGGGAGAGTAGCTGTCTCTACGATGACGCGCTGTGGCCGACGACCTCACCCTGGCGCTCGAGCTCGCGGGGCTCGCCGATGAGCTCACCCTGGGCCGCTACCGAGCAGCGGATCTGGCCGTCGAGACCAAGCCCGACCTGACACCGGTCACCGAGGCCGACAAGGCCGTCGAGCGGGTGCTCCGCGAGCGCCTCGCCGGCGAGCGCCCCGGCGACTCCGTGCTCGGCGAGGAGTACGGCGACTCGAGCGCCTCCGGCAGGCCGCGCCGGTGGATCATCGATCCGATCGACGGCACCGTGAACTACGTGCGGGGCGTCCCCGTGTGGGCCACGCTGATTGCCCTGCAGGAGAACGGTGAGCTGACCCTCGGCGTGGCCTCGGCGCCTGCCCTGCACCGATGCTGGTGGGCCGTGCGCGGCAACGGCGCGTTCGTCGACGAGCGGCTTCCCGGCTCGCCGCGCGCGATCCACGTCTCGGCCGTCCGCGACCTGGCCGACGCCCAGCTCTGCGTCCCCGGCTTCGAGAACTGGGACGGCGCCGTCTCGTTGGACCAGGTCCTGGCCCTGGCCCGGCGCTGCTGGCGCTCGCGCGGGTTCGGCGACTTCTGGCCATACATGCTGCTGGCCGAGGGTGCGGCCGACATCGTGTGTGAGCCGGCCGCCTCGCTCTGGGACCTCGCGGTACCGCAGGTGATCGTCGAGGAGGCGGGCGGCCGCTTCACCGACCTCGCCGGCACTCCCGGCGCCGACGGCGGCGACGCGCTGGCTTCCAACGGGCCGCTGCACGACGCGGCGTTGGCCATCGTGGGGCGTTAACCGGCGCATACTGTGGCCATGGAGCGCCTGTTCGGCGACGATCAGCCGGCGGCTGCGAGAACGGCGGCACCGACCGCCGACGCCCCGCTGGCCACGCGCATGCGTCCGCGGACGCTCGACGAGTTTGTCGGCCAGGGCCGGCTGCTGGCGTCCGGATCGGCGCTGCGCCGCGCGATCGAGGAGGGCCACCCCCACTCGATGATCCTTCACGGCCCGCCCGGGAGCGGCAAGACGACGCTGGCTCGGATCATCGCCGATGCCTCGGGCGCGGCGTTTGAGGAGGAGAGCGCGGTGGCGGCCGGGCGGGCCGAGGTGCGGGCGGTGATCGAGCGCGCGCGTGAGCGGCTGCGCGGCGGCACCCGGACGATCTTCTTCCTCGACGAGATCCACCGCTTCAACAAGGCCCAGCAGGACGCGCTGCTGCCAGCGGTCGAGGAGGGCCTGGTCACGCTCATCGGCGCCACGACCGAGAACCCGTACTTCGAGGTCAACTCGGCGCTGATCTCGCGCACTCACGTGTACGAGCTCGACGCCCTGGGGCCCATGGAGATCCGCCGGCTGCTCGAGCGCGCGCTCGAGCGCGGCGAGTGCGGGCCGGGGCAGGCGGTCGCGCCCGAGGCCCTCGAGTTTCTGGCCGAGCGCTCGGGCGGCGACGCCCGCACGGCGCTGAACGGGCTCGAGCTGGCCTGCGAGGCGGCCGGGGAAGGGGCACCGGTCACGCTCGCCCACGCCGAGGACGCGCTCCAGCGCCGCGCGCTGCTCTACGACCGCCAGGCCGACCGGCACTACGACACGATCTCAGCCTGGATCAAGGCCACCCGAGGCTCGGATCCCGATGCCTCGCTGTACTACCTCGCGGTTATGCTCGAGGGCGGCGAGGATCCACGCTTCATCGTGCGCCGGATGGTCGTACTCGCCTCGGAGGACATCGGCAACGCCGATCCCCAGGCGCTCCTCGTCGCCACCGCGGCGGCCGCGGCGGTCGAGCACGTGGGCCTGCCCGAGTGCCAATTCGCCCTCGCCCAGGCGACCATCTACCTGTCGCTCGCCCCCAAGTCGGATGCCGCCAAGCACGCCGTGTTCGCCGCTCGCGAGCACATCCGCGAGCGCGGAGCCGAACTTCCGCCACCCCACCTGCGCTCGTCGACGCGCAGCGATGGCGACTACGACAATCCGCACCGCTGGCCCGGTCATGTCTCTCCACAGGAGCTCCTGCCCGACCACGCGATCGGGGCGCGGTTCTACCAGCCCGACGACGCCGAGGCCGCGTTGCGCGAGCGCCTCGAGCGGATCCGCAAGGGGCGGGGGCGCGGGTAGGCGATCGCCAAGCCGGGCCTCGCCGTGACGGCCGCGCTCAGTCCGCTCGCGGGCGCTGCGCCCGCGGCCTCTGGTGGCGGACGGTTCTGGGAACGGCTGCTGGCGGGTGGGTGGGTGCTGGCGCGGGCGGTGGGAGGGACGATTTCGGTCTCCTGGGCACGTTTTCGTGCTTCCCGACCGCCACAACGTAGAAAAGCGAGCGGACCCGCCGGCGCTCGTTGACGTTATGGCGCTCTGACCGACTTAACGTCAGTCAGCGCCACCATACCGGCGGAGCTTCTTGACGTTATGGCGGTTCCGAACCACCCGGGATGGCGGTTCCGAACCACCCGGCCAACGCGCCCGAACCCACGCCGCTGCCGACGCGCCACATCCAGCGATGCGCGGCCGCGCAGCGCCCGCAGCCGAACTGAACGCTACCCAAATACACCGTTTTTACAGGAGGTTTGCCCCCACCAGCAACAAAGCTACTACGCTGTAGGAAATGGACGACGCCCTTGTAGCCCGGTCGTACACACTCCCTCGTGGCCCGAGGGTGCGGCTGCGGCTGGCCCAGCGCCGCGACCGGGCCGCGATCCTCGACCTGCTGCGGGGCCACGCCGACAACCCCGGCGACCTCGAAATCGCCCGCGCCGTGCAGGCCAACCCGCGTGAGCGAATCGCGATCTGCGCCACCGCCCTCCTGGGCCTGCGCGAGACGATCTTGGGGGTCGGCGTGATCGAGGTCGGGTCCGAGCGGCCCGACACGGTCGTGGTCGATGGCCGCCTTACCGACGGCCTTGCGGAGCTGATCACCGGCGCGCTGGTGAGCCGCTCGGCGGTGATCGCCGAGCGGCGTGCGGCGTAGGCGGGCGCGGCCCGCCTACCTGTAGACCAGCTTCAGTCCGACCTTCGTCCCGTGGGGCTTAGTCGTTCCCGGCGGGATCGACTGGCCGCCCACCACCAGCGGCTTGCGCTTGTGCTTGCTCGGTCGCTTGACCTTGCCGACCCCGCAACCGGCGGAGTTCAGCGCACGCTTGGCGCCCGACAGCGACTTGCCCTTGACGTTCGGCACGTGACAGGGGCCGTTGATGGCGACCTTGTGCGACACGGACGAGGAGCGACCGTGGCTGTCCTTGACGCTCAATGTGACCGTGAACGTGCCGTGGTGGTGGAAGGTGTGATGCAGGACCTTCCCGCTGCCCGTCGACCCGTCGCCGAAGCTCCAGTGATACTGGGTGATCGACAGGTTCGGGTCATGGGTCGAGGCCGATCCGTTGAAGGTCAGCGACGCGCCCTGGGTGTGCGGGCCGGAGACGCTGAACGCGGCGTGGGGGGCCACGAACCCGGGCGTCCCGTAAACCTCCAGCTCGCTCATGTCCATGAACCTCTGATAGGCGATGTCCTGCGAGTTGGAGTCCGGACCCTGATTGCTCAGCTCCGTCAGGCGGACGAACCGCACGCCGGTGCCGGATCCGGTCAGCGAGACCGGGTTCATGACGTGATCGTTGCTGCGGCCGAAAGCCCCGCTGGCCACGGTGTGGAACGATGACCCGTTGGACGAGACGGCGATCTGGAACTGCTTGAGCGACGCCGTGTCGTCATCTCCGCACGTCGCACCGGGGTCGATCGCGAACTGCCGGATATCCACCGTATGCGGCAGCTGGATCACGACCGTCCGCGGTCCGGTCGGGGCTGACGGCAACCCCTGGCTCGGGTTACCACCGAAGTTGACCGCGTAGCTGCCCCAGCCCGAGCCCTGCGATTGATCGATCGCGTTGGCCGGGCCGCAGCCGAAGCTGGTCAGGTTCGGCGCCGTCGCCGACTTGACCTGCCCACCGCCGGCCAGCGAGGCCCAGTCGCGGCGAATGGTGAAGCTGTCGTTCGCCGTCGCGCTCTGGACCACCGTGACGGAGGTGCGAGCACCGACGTCGTAGCCCGATCTGAAGGCAAACGCACGTGGGTACGTGCCGGCCGGGACGTTGGTGATCGTGTAATGGCCACTCGAGTTCGTCGTCGCGACAAGGTCGTTGTGGTTGGCCAGCTCAACCGTGACCCCGGCGACCGGTGCGTGGGTGTCCTGGTCGGTGACGGTGCCGGCCAGCGTCCCGGTTTGTGTCGGCGGTGTGTGGAAGTCGGCGATTGGACTGGTGTCGTTGGAGCCCAGATCCGATGCGAAGAACCCCATCCCCCGCTGCGCGAAGATCTGCCAGAGGGTGGTGAGCCGCGCTCCCCCGAAGTCGGCCTTGTCGGCTTGGAGGATCGCGTTTCTTTCGTCCAGCATGGATGGATCTGGCGGGGATAGCCGCATGCCATCGGTGATGATTTCCTCTGCCTTGAGAGACGTCTGGCCGGTCGAGGTCGAGAACGGCGCGTCAGCGAGCGCCTCCCGTATCTGCCACAGCGTCTCTCCCCAGATCTCGCCATCAGCGTGTACTTCTGGGCCGTTGGTCACGTGACCATAGTCGGCGAGCGTATACCCGCCCGCGTGCCCGCTCTGGCCTCCGGGACAGGCGGATAGCGGGTCGGTCGTCTTGCAGTCGATCGGCTGCGAGCGGAGATCCTTGTTATTGCCCGTGTCGATGTAGAACCCGAGCGGCAGGTCACCCGCGACGCTGGGGTTATCAGCATCGAGATGCTGCGCGACGAGGTAATCCATGGCGTACCAGTCACTCCACCCCTCGCCCATCGCGCCAGACTCCTCGCCGTCGAGGCGCGGGATGTTCTGTGCATCGGTGACGAGCCGGTGAGACAGACCGTGCGTGTACTCGTGGTAGATCACCGACGCATCGTCGCCGCCGTTGCCCGCGACGAACGATTCGCCGAAATCGACGCCGTCGAACAGGTACATCTGCATTCGCGGCGGTTGCCCATCCTGCAGCGCGAGCATGTTCGCGTTGTTGATGTGATTGTTGTCCGGGGTGCCCGGGTTATTGGGGTCCGTATTGGCGCCGTCGTCAGTCTGGGCCTGAACGGAGTCGCCGCCCAGGCCATGACCGGAGAGGTTGTGATTCTGGAAATTGCCCGACGCCTCGGTGAAGCCGATCGGCGCCTTCTCGAGGTGGTCGTGGAAGTCGTTAACGAACCAGAACACCTGCGCCGCGTTCTGTCTGAGGTTCGTCGTGTAGCTGAAGGGGAACGCCTCCCAGGTACACGGGAACTCGGTCGAGCAGTTTTCAAATAGGCCCTTATTGTCGGGATTGTTGGTGTCGAACGCCGCGGTGTAGTTGTACTCAGGATGGCCTTCAATATCGGTGCCTGACTTCGGTATCTCGTCGCCTGGATTGGCGACGTTGTCGTCAGGGATGTCCGAGTACACGTGGGCGTTGTTGCCCGCGAGGGCGGTTGACGAGATACCGCCGCTCGAGCCATTGACAGACCAGCTGTCGGGATAGTTGCGCACCACCGCGGTGTGGCCGTCGGCGAGGCTATTCGCGGGTCCGAGGTCCGGGCTCGGCGCGTACAGCCACGCGTCCCCCTCGCCGCTCGAGTACACAACCTGGTTGGCTCGGAACAGGACGCGGCCGCTGATCGCGTCGATCACGTACTCGTACACGTGCGTCGAGTCGACCTCCGCGTAGAGGTGCCAGGCGAGGTGATTGCCGTTCTGATCGTGGAAGATCGTCAGCGCGGCTTGCGGAGTCTGAGGGCCGGCAAACGCGGTCAGGCGATCGGCGCCCAGCGACGGGCCGGCGGCGGGCGGGGCGGCAGTCGCGCCGGCATCGCGGAAGGCGGCGGCCATCGCCTGTTCGGCGCTGAGCCTGGGCCTCGTGGATTTGACAGCGAGCTCTAGCAGCGGCGAGCCCTGGACATTGATCAGTTGCCCGCCGCGGGTGACGTTGGCCTTTAGCCCAGCCGAGAACGCCGGTATGCCCTTATACGTCTGCTCCCATTCGAGATGCGTGACGCCGCTGAGTGAGCGGTAGCTCGTGGTCTGGTGCAGGGTGGTAAAGAACGCGGGATTGAGGCCGAAGGCCGCGAGGTGCGCGCGAACGTAGTTGAACGTGACGTTCGCTGGCGACGCCGAGCTCGCGCTGGTCAAAAAGCCGTCGAGCCGTGCGATCTGCCGCGGCGTGCCTGTCACGGGGTCCAGCTGGGCGACCCCCTGAACACCGAGACTCTTGGCGAACGTGGAGAACGCCCTGGATCCGCGTTGCGGCGCGGGGTGCTGAGCCTGTCGGGCGTCAAATGCCGCTTTGCCGGTGCGCTGTTGGGTGAAGCCGACGGCACCGGCGGTTGAGACGACAGAGGCGAGTGAGACGACGCATGTCGCGAGCAGGAGCAAGCCGCGCCGGCAGCGCCCGTCGACTGCTGCCGAGCGGTGTGGACGATCACTGCGAGTCACTTGAACGCCTCAGAGTTGACGTAGCTCCGCGATCACTGCCCTCGCCCGTCCTGCCGGGCGACCCCAGCTTGCGCTTGGCGGCACTATATCCCGGGCGCGGATATGAGGTCGTGAAAATTGTCACCGAGTACCCTCCGCGGCGTGGAGCGCGCGACGCTGCCGGACCAGCTCGAATCTCGCAATCCCGCCACCGGCGAACGGATCGGATCGGTGCCGGTCACGCCGCCCGAGGCGGTGCCATCGGTCGTGGCCGCGGTCGCCAGCGTCCAGCCGTTCTGGGCGCAGCTGACGCTCGAGGATCGCGCCCGCTACATGGAGCGCGCTGCCCAGGTGCTGATCGATGAGGCGGACGAGATCCGCGACCTGGTCGTTCACGAGCAGGGCAAGCCTCGGGCCGAGGCGCTCTCGATGGAGGTCCTTCCCACGATCGATGCCCTCCACTGGATCGCCCGGGCCGGCGTCGAGATCCTCAGCGACGAGCGGATCCGCATGCCGCAGGTGTTCCTGCGCACCAAGAGCTCGGCCTTCATCTACGAGCCGCTCGGGGTGATCGGGGTGATCGCCCCTTGGAACTACCCCTGGAGCATTCCCTTCGGAGAGGTCGCGCTGGCCCTCATGGCCGGCAACGGCGTCGTGGTCAAGCCGGCGTCGCTCACCCCGCTGATCGGTGAGCGGATCGGCAGGGTGTTCGACCGCGCCGGGGTTCCCGACGGGCTGGTCCGCGTGATCCACGGTGGCGCGAGCACCGGGCAGGCGCTGGTCGAGTCGGACGTGGCCAAGATCTTCTTCACCGGCTCGGTCGAGGTCGGCCGGCGCGTCGGGGAGCAGTGCGCGCGGCGGCTCAAGGGCTCGGTGCTCGAGCTCGGCGGTAAGGATCCGATGATCGTCCTGCCCGACGCCAACATCGACCACGCGATCGCCGGCGCTCTGTGGGGCGGTTTTGCCAACGCCGGCCAGACATGCTCGGGGATCGAGCGGGTGTACGTGCTGCGTGATGTGGCCGAACGCTTCATCGATGGGGTGGTCGCTGGCGCCCAGGCGCTTCGTGTCGGCGACCCGACCAGTTGGGACACCGAGATCGGCCCGATGATCTCGCGCGAGCAGTTCGCGCTTGTGGCGGGATTGGTTGACGATGCCGTTGCCGCCGGTGCCGAGCTGCGTTGTGGCGGGCCGGCCGAGCCTCCGCCCGGTCACGGGGCGGGGTCGTTCTACGCGCCGACCGTCCTCACCGAGGTCACTCCGCAGATGCGGATCATGCGCGAGGAGATTTTTGGACCGGTGCTGCCGATCACCGTCGTCGAGTCCGAGGACGAGGCGGTGGCCATGGCCAACGACTCAGACTTCGGGCTCGGCGCCTCGGTGTGGACGACCGACCGCAGCAAGGGCGAGCGGTTCGCACGCGAGCTCGAGGCCGGCATGGTGTGGATCAACGACCACATGTTCAGCCACGGCGCGTTTCAGTGCTCGTGGGGCGGGGTCAAGCAGTCCGGCCTGGGCCGGACTCACTCCAAGTTCGGGCTCTACGAGTGCGTCAACATCAAGCTCAGGGTGTGGGAGCCCTCGACCCTGCGTGACCTGTGGTGGCACCCCTACGACGAAACGCTCGGCCGCGCATTACAGCAGGCCGCGAGCGTGATCTACGGACGGCCGTCGATTCGCGCCAGTGCCCTGCGCGCCGGCCTGGGCCCGCTGGCCAAGCTCGGCGGCCGGATCGCCCGCGACGCAATCCGTCGCTGACCCGGCCCGGGGCTACCCTTAGCTCAGATGCCTGCTCAAGCCTACGCAGGGAAAGAGTGTGTCTGTCAGCTCCGCAAGGGGATCTGCGACCAGTCATGCGTGCAGGACATGCTGGAGACGCCCTTCTACATGGCCTGCCTGCGTCTGAGGGGCCGCCGCTGCGTGGTCGTGGGCGGGGGCGACGTCGGGCTCGAGAAGGTCGAGGGGTTGCTGGCCTGCGGCGGCGACGTGATCCTCGTCGCCCCCGACGCTCATCCAGAGCTGGTTCAGCTGGCCATGGAGGGGTCGATCCGCTGGGAGCGGCGCGAGTATCTCCCCGGTGACCTCGACGGCTGCCTGATCGCCATCGCCGCCACCGACGACACCGACACCAACATCCGCGTCTTCGAGGACGCCGAGCAGCGGGCGATGCTGATCAACGTGGTCGATGTGCCCCCACTGTGCAACTTCATCCTGCCGGCGATCGTGCGCACCGGACCCCTGGCCGTGGCGATCTCGACCGCCGGGGCATCTCCCGCCCTGGCCAAGCGGATGAAACGCGAGATCGCGGAGACCTTCGGCGAGCCGTACGCGCACCTGGCCATCCTGCTCAACGACGCGCGGGGCTGGGCCAAGGCCACCCTCCCCACCTACCAGGACCGCAGGGAGTTCTTCGAGTCGATCGTCAACGGCGATCCCGATCCCGTCGAGCTGCTGCGGGCCGGCGATGTCCAGGCCGTGCGCGACCTGATCGCGGCCGCGCAGCGGACCCACGCCCCGGCCTGAGCCGATGGAACGCGGCGAGCTGACCCATCTCGACGCGTCCGGCCGCGCGAGGATGGTCGACGTGGGCGACAAGCCTGCCACCGAGCGCCGCGCGGTCGCCCGAGCGGTGGTCAGGGTCTCGCCGGACACTGCCCGGGCCGTGCTGGACGGGGACGCGCCCAAGGGAGATGTGCTCGGCGTGGCCCGCATCGCCGGGATCCAGGCGGCCAAGCGGACCTCCGAGCTGATCCCGCTCTGCCATCCGCTGGCCCTGAGCTTCGTCGGCGTAGACGGCGAGATCGATGCCGCGGCGGGCGAGATCGCGCTCCGCGCGGAGGCCCGCACCACCGGCCCCACCGGCGTCGAGATGGAGGCGCTCATGGCGGCCTCGGTCGCCGCGCTGACCGTGTACGACATGGTCAAGGGGCTCGAGCGGGGCGCCGAGATCTCGTCGGTGGCCCTGGTCGAGAAGTCGGGCGGCCGCTCGGGCACGTGGCGGCGGACGGTCTCCTGACCCCAGTCCCGTAAGCTCGCGGCGGAATGCGAGCAGCCATAGTCACGATCTCAACCTCGGTCGCGGCCGGCACGACGGAGGACACGTCGGGCGAGATCCTGGCCGAGCTGACCGAGCAGGCCGGTGGCGACGTGGTGGCCCGCGAGGTGGCGACGGATGAGGAGACCGCGATCCAGAACGTCCTGCGCCGGCATATCAACGCCGGCGTCCCCCTGATCTTCACCACCGGCGGCACCGGGTTGACGCCCGACGACGTGACACCGGAGGCGACCAGCGGCCTGATCGACCGCGAGGCGCCGGGTTTCGCCGAGGCGATGCGCGCCGAATCGCTCAAGCGCACGCCGCTGGGGATTCTCACCCGAGGGGTGTCGGGGATCGCCGGTCGCACGCTGATCATCAACTTTCCCGGAAATCCGAAGGCGATCAGGGAGCTGTTTCCGGTCATCGCCCCGACGCTGCGGCACGCCGTCGAGACGCTCCAGCGCGAGGGTGGGCGAAGAGTCAGCCATTGAGCTGCGCGGTCTGTGTCGCCACTTCGGCGAGCGGACCGCGCTGCGAGACGTCTCGGTCAGCGTGCCGCCCCGCGCGACCCTGGCCGTGCTGGGCCACAACGGCGCCGGCAAGTCGACGCTGCTGAGGATCCTGGCCACGCTGCTGCGCCCGCACGCCGGCGAGGTCCAGCTGCTGGGCGAACCGGTGCCCAGCCGGGCGTTCGCGGTCCGTGGGGAGCTCGGCTTCCTAGCCCACGAACCGCTGCTGTACGCCGATCTCACCGGCCGCGAGAACCTCCGCTACCACGCCCGCCTGCGCGGAGTGGGGGAGCAGCGCGTCGAGGAGGTACTCCACGCGGTGGGGATGGAGCGTCGCGCAGATGACGCCGTGCGGCTGCTCTCGCGTGGGATGGTTCAGCGTCTCGCCGTGTGCCGGGCCGTTCTGCACAGCCCTCGGCTGCTGCTCCTCGACGAGCCGCGGGCCAACCTCGACCCGGCCGCGGCGGAGATGCTGGAGCCACTGATCGGGCGGGCGAGCGGCTGCACGCGCGTGATCACCAGCCATGACCCGCAGGCGGCGATCGGCGAGGCGGACGTCGTGCTGGCGCTCAGGAACGGGCGCACGGCGTACCTCGGCGCCCCCGACAAGCTCGACGTGAAGGCGATCTACGCATGAGGACAGCCCTCACCGTGCTGCGCAAGGACCTGCTGCTCGAGCTGCGGACGTTCGAAACGCTCCCGGCAATGGTCCTGTTCTCGCTGACCACGTTCGTGATCTTCCATTTCGCCTTGAACCGAGCCACGATCGAAGGGCAGCTGGCCGCGGGCGTGCTCACCGCCACGCTGCTGTTCGCGGCGATGCTCGGCATCAACCGCCTGTTCGTGGCCGAGCGCGAGCAGGGCGGGTTCGATGCCTTCCTGTTGGCACCAGTCGATCGCAGCGCGCTGCTCGTGGCCAAGGCGGCCGCGCTCATGTGCTTCCTGGTCGTGCTCGAGGTGGTCGCCGTGCCCGCGTTCGGTCTGCTGCTGCTGGGACCCAGCCTGGGGCCGCCACTGCTCGGGCTGATCGCCGTGCTCGCCCTCGCCGACATCGCCTTCGCGGTGATCGGGACCCTGGTGTCGGCCATCGCCGTCCACACTCGCGCGCGCGACCTGATCGGGCCGATCCTGGGCCTGCCGTTGCTGATCCCGGCGTTGATCGGCACCGCGCGGGCCGCCGGGCCGCTGCTCACCGCGCATTCCTCGGGTTCTCCGCCGGGCAAATGGCTTGCCGTGGTCGGTCTCTATGATCTGGTATTCGCACTGCTCGCCTACGCGGTGTTCGACTTCCTGCTGGAGGAATGAGTTCGTGACCAGCTACGGCCGCGGCCTTCGTGGCCTCTCTCTCGCCACTGTCGCCACGATCACCGTGGCGCTGGCGCTGGTGTTCTTCTACGCCCCGCTCGACGCCGATCAGGGCTTCATCCAGAAGATCTTCTATCTGCACGTCCCGCTCGCCATCGTCTCCCTGTGCGGGTTCATCGCCGGCGGACTGTTCGCGATCGGACATCTGCGCACCGGCGAGCGCAGATGGGACATGCGCTCCTACGTGGCCATCCACATGTCGCTTATCTTCGCCGTCGGGGGGCTGCTCACCGGCTCGATCTGGGCCAAGGCGTCGTGGGGCCACTGGTGGGTCTGGCAGGAGCCGACGCTCGTCTCCTACCTGATCGTCGTGCTGATGTTCGCCACCTATCAGCCGATGCGCTTCTCGATCGAGGATCCCGAGCGCCAGGCGCGCTACGCCAGCGTGTTCGCGATCGTCGCCGGTGCGTTCGTGCCGCTGAACTTCCTCGCCGTGCGGCTCGCCCAGGGCTTCGTTCACCCGCGCGTGCTGACGCTGACCGGCGGGAATCTCCCCGGCTCGATGCGCCTCACGTTCCTCGTGTCACTGGCGGGGATCACGCTGTTGTTTGTCACCCTATGGAAGTACGAGATGGCCGCCAAGAACAGCCGCATGCAACTACGGGCGCTGCGCCGCCGGGTCCTGGGCGAGGACGCCGTGAGGCCGCTGAGCAGGAGCGCGGCACCGTCATGAGCGGACTGGTCATCGCCGCTCCCGCACTCCCGCTGCACAGCGCGGGCAAGTACGTCGCCGGTGCGTACATCGTGTTCCTGGCCCTGGTGTTGATCTACGTCGCGATCATGGCCAGGCGGCTGAACCGCACCGAGCGCGAGCTCGCGCGGCTTCGCGATGAGCTGAACGAGCAGGAACGGACGGCGCAGCAGCGCGATCGCGAACCAGAGCCGGTGGGATGAGCGAGCTCCTGACCATCGGCATGTCGCACAAGACGGCCCCCGTCGAGGTACGTGAGCGGCTGGCACTGCCCGAGGCGCGGGCGGCTGAGTTTCTGCGCGACCTGCGCGGTGCCTCCGACGTCCACGAGGCGGTGGCGATCTCGACCTGCAACCGGACCGAGCTCTACCTGGTCGTCGGCGACCCGGTGGAGGCCGAGAGCATGGTTCTGTCGATGCTGGCTCGGCAGGCGGAGATCCGCCCGACGGGCCTCGCCTCGGCGATCTACTCCCACCGCAACTGCGACGCGGCGCGCCACCTCTACCGGGTCACCGCCGGGCTCGAGTCGATGATCGTCGGCGAGGCGGAGATCCAGGGCCAGGTCAAGCGCGCCTACGACGCCGCACTGGCCAAGGAGATGGTCGGGCCGCTGACCAACCGCCTGTTCAAGGCCGCGCTGGCCACCGGCAAGCGGGTGCGCAACGAAACCGGCATCGGCGAGCGGCAGCTCAGCATGTCGAGTGTGGCGGTGACGCTGGCTCGCGAGCTGCTGGGCGAGCTCGACGGGCGCGAGGTGGTGATCATCGGCACCGGCGAGACGAGCGAACTGACGGCACGCGCGCTCGCCGACAGCGGCGGACGGACGGTGTTCGTGGCCAATCGTCGCCGCGACCGCGCGCTCAGCCTGGCCCGCCGGTACGGCGGTAGCGCGGTCAGCTTCGACGAGCTGCCGCCGGCGCTGATGCAGGCGGACATCGTGGTCTCCGCCACCGCCTCGCCGCACCTGCTGCTCGAGGCTGGGGAGATCGCCGAGGTGATGCAGGCGCGTGGCGGGCGCCCGATGCTGCTGATCGACCTCGCCGTCCCGCGCGACATCGATGCGGCGTGCGCGGACCTCGACGACGTCTCGCTCTACGACATCGACGACCTCCAGGCGGTGATCGCCCGCAATCGCAGGGTTCGCCAGGCCGAGGCACGCAGGGCCGAGGGAATTATCGAGGAGGAAATCCAGCATTTCGCCGCCTGGCTGGGTTCGCTCGAGGTCCTGCCGACGATCGCCGCGCTCCGGAGCCGCGCCACCGAGATCGCTGAGCAGGTGGTGGAGGAAAACAGTGGCAAGTGGGAATCGGCCTCCTCGCGTGACCTTGAGCGCATCGACGCGGTGGCCCGGGCGGTGGTCAACCGCCTGCTGCACGAGCCAACCCTGCGGATGAAGGAACTCCGCGATGACCGAGTCCACGCGCGGATGGCTCTCGTGCGCGACCTGTTTGACCTCGGAGCTGACGATGTCCGCGCGGACGCGGCGCAACCGGCTGAATCAGCCGAGCCGCTGGCCGAGGTTCGGGCCCTCTCAGAACGCCGTCGCTGATGCGGATCGGAACGCGCGGTAGCGCGCTGGCGCTGGCGCAAGCCCGCTCGGTGGCCGGGCGGCTCGAGGACGACTGCGAGCTCGTCCCGATCGCCACCTCGGGGGCGTCCGGCCTGGCCGACAAGTCACGATGGGTGTCGGCCCTCGAGCAGGCACTGCTCGACGGGGTGATCGACATCGCCGTGCATTCGGCCAAGGACGTCCCCGCCCACCTGGCGCCCGGGCTCGAGCTCGTCGCGATCCCGCCTCGGGCCGACCCGCGCGATGCCATCTGCGGGGCGCCGGCGCTGGCCGAACTCCCCGCCGGCGCCCGCATCGGGACCAGCAGCCCGCGACGGGCGGCCCAGATCCGCGCCGTCCGCGACGACCTGCGGATCGTCGCGGTGCGCGGCAACGTCGACACCCGGTTGCGAAAGCTTGCCGCGGGGGAATGCGACGCGCTCGTGCTGGGCATGGCCGGCTTGGAACGGCTGGGACGTGCCGCCGAGGCCGATGGCGTGCTCGACGATCTGGTGCCCGCCGCCGGGCAGGGGGCGCTGGCGGTCGAGGCCCGGCCAGGCACCCTCGATCCCGCTCGGTTGGCCCGGATCACCGATGCCGACGCGCTCCTCTGCGTGTCGGTCGAGCGCGAGCTGACCAGCGCGCTGGGAGCGTCGTGCAACACCGCCGTCGGCGCCTACGCGCGTCCGCTCGATGACAAGGTGCAACTGTCGGCGTGGGTGGGAGCCCCCGATGGCTCGGCCTGGATCGCCGATCGCCTGTGCGGTGCCGCCGCCGGCCTGGGCCACGCGGTCGCGCGGCGCATGATCGCCGCCGGCGCCGGAGAGCTGCTGCGGATCGCGGAGCGCGCGGCGTGACCGTGTTTCTGGTCGGGGCCGGCCCGGGCGATCCGGGCCTGCTGACCACACGCGCGCTTGAGCTGATCGCCGGCGCGGATGTGATCGTGTACGACCGACTGATTCCCGAGGGGGCGCTGGACGGCGCCCGGACCGACGCCGAGCTCATCTACGTCGGGAAGGAGGGAGGCGGCGAATCGGCAGCCCAGTCGGAGATCGATCGTCTGCTGGTCGAGCACGGGAGGGCGGGACGCTCGGTCGTGCGCCTGAAGGGTGGCGATCCGTTCGTGTTCGGCCGGGGCGGGGAGGAGGCGGAGGCGCTCGAGGCGGCCCGAATCGAGTTCGCGGTCGTGCCGGGCGTCACGGCCGGGGTCGCCGCCGCCGCCTACGCCGGGATCCCGGTCACCCATCGCGACCTGGCCAGTGCGGTGGCGTTCGTCACCGGCCACGAGGACCCCGGCAAACCCGAATCGGCGCTCGATTGGGATGCGCTGGCCGCGTTCCCGGGAACGCTCGTCGTCTATATGGGGGTGCGCCGGCTGGCCGCGATCACCAGCCGCCTCCAGGACGGCGGACGCGACGCCGATGAGCCGGCCGCGGTGGTGCAGCGCGGAACGCTACCCGTGCAGCGGACAGTCACTGCCACGCTGGCGACGATCGCGCTCCGGGCTGCGGAGGAGCAGGTAGGCGCTCCGGCCATCGCGGTGTTCGGACCGGTCGCCGGGCTGGCCGAGCGGCTGGCCTGGTTCAAGGCGCCCCCGCTGACCGGCCTGACCGTCGCCGTGACCCGAGCGCGTGCGCAGGCCAGCGGTCTGGCCTCGCGTCTGCGGGCGCTGGGGGCGAGCGTGGTCGAGGCGCCGGCGATCCGCATCGTTCCGCTCGACGGCTCGCTACCCGACCTCGGGCGATACGACCTCATCTGTCTGACCAGCCCCAACGGCGTGCGGCTGCTGTTCGCCCGCCTGGCGCAGGACGGGCTCGATGCTCGTGCACTGGCTCGAGCCCGCGTCGCCGCCATCGGCCCGGGAACGGCGGCCGCCCTCGAGGGCCACGGAATTCGCGCGGACATCGTGCCCGAGCGGTTCGTGGCCGAGGGCCTGCTGGATGCGTTGGCGGCCCAACCGGTCAGCAGCGCACTCGTCGCTCGCGCCGCCGACGCGCGCGACGTGCTCCCCGACGGCCTGCGCGCGCGCGGCGCCGAGGTCGACGTCATCTCGCTCTACGAGACCCATGTCGAACCGCTCGCCGAAGCCCAGCTCGAGGCCGTCTCCCGTGCCGACTACGTGACCTTCACCTCGTCATCGACCGTGCGCAACTTCTTCGCCCAGGCCGGCGATCGGCTCGCGGGCTCCGCGCGGCTGCTCAGCATCGGTCCGGTGACCAGCCAGACACTCCGCGAGCACGGGCGAGAGCCGGACGTCGAAGCCGTCCAGCACGACCTCGACGGGCTGATCGCCGCCCTGATCGAGGATGCTGAGCGCACATTTGGTCCGCGTTAGGACTACGCAGTTTCCCCTTGTGAGGTCCGAGCCCCACAAGTAACTTTGCTCAAAGATGATCAACGGGAAGCGTTTGATCACCGGGGCAATCGGGGCCGCAATCGTCGTGTCGGCCCTAACCGGAGTCGCCCTCGCGGCGGCACCGCAGTTGCACGCGGCCAGCGCCTACGACAACTTCCACCAGCACAAGTCGAAAACGCTCGACATCTTCCTCGTCACGGCCGCGAACAATCCCAGCAAGCTGAACGGCGGGCCGGCGATCTACCACCACGGCCCCGAGGGCGGCAGTGGCACGCTTCGCTGTGCCAAGGCGCCGCTCAAGCCGCGTTACCGGTTTGCCTCGGTGCTGTTCGGCTTCCCGGGCGCGAAGCTGAAGCTGACGAACGGCTCCTACAGCTTCTCAGTGAAGTGGACCGCCCGCCGCCGCCCGGTTCTCGGCAGCACCGAGAAGCCCGTCACGCTGCATCTGTCCCTCACCGGCAAGGTACAGAGCCCGAGCTCGATCACCGGGGAGTTCAGCGCTCGCGGGGGACACTGCACCCTCAAGAAGCCGCTGCGCTACACGGCTTCGTTCGACCCCAGCTTCCTTCCCGCTGCCGACCGGCTCTTAGGGGCGGATACTTAGCTCGCGTGGACCCCGACGGGCGTAAATCGCGCCCCGGGGTCAGCGTGAACCGGCAGCGACGGATCGCTGAAGCGTCGAGGTCGTTAAGGTCGGGGAGCGATCGATGCGTGCCCCGGTGATCACCTTCCTCTCGGACTACGGGCTCCAGGACGACTTCGTCGGTGTCTGCCACGGCGTGATCGCCGCAATCTGCCCGGAGGCGCGGGTGATCGACATCACCCACGGGATCGAGCGCCACGACATTCGCGGCGGCGCACTGATCCTGACCGGCGCGCTCCCCTACATGCCGGCCGGCGTGCACCTGGCCGTGGTCGACCCCGACGTCGGGGCTCGTCGTCGAGCCGTCGCCTTGCGCCTGGCTGACGACCGTGTCCTCGTCGGCCCGGACAACGGACTGCTCGCGCTCGCCGCGGCCAGCTGCGGAGGTATCGTCGAAGCGGTCGAGATCGCCACCTCTCCGCTGCGCCTGGAGCCCGTGGCCGCCACCTTTCACGGACGGGACATCTTCGCTCCGGTAGCCGCGCACATCGCGGCCGGCACCCCGCTGGTCGATGCGGGAGAGCCGTGCGATCCGGCCGCCCTCGTCGAGCTCGAGCTTCCCAAGCCCCGCCGGCAGAAGCGGGCGCTGGTCGTCCACGTGCTGTACATCGATCGCTTCGGGAACGTGGCGCTCGACGTCGCGCACGACCAGCTGCGCGGCACCGGCGTAAAGCTCGGTGGGCGCGTCCGCCTCCAGGTCGCCGGCCGCAAGGCGCAGGTGGCTCAGTTCACCCGAACCTTCGCCGAGGTCGAGCCAGGCGAGCTGCTGGTCTACGAAGACGCCTACCGCCGGCTGTCGATCGCCGTCAGCCACGGCAATGCCGCCAAACGTCTCGGGCTGAGCACCGACGCCGAGCTACGGATCCGTCCGGAATGACTCTCGGGGTTCCGAGGGTCCACCTCCGCCTCGCCGACTCGACCAACGCCCACGCACGTGAGCTCGCCGCGCGCGGTGCTCCCCACGGCACGCTGGTCACCGCCGCCGAGCAGTCCGCCGGGCGAGGACGGCAGGGGCGCACATGGGTGGCTCCCCCCGGACGGGCTCTGCTCTGTTCCCTGCTCGTTCGCCAGCCACCGCGCCTGCTGCCGCTCGCCGCCGGGGTCGCCGTGGCCGAGGTTGTCGGCCCTGAGGCGCGGCTCAAATGGCCCAACGATGTCCTCGTGCGGGGGCGCAAGGTGTCTGGAATCCTCGTCGAGGGACGCCCGCAGGAGCGCTGGGCGGTGGTCGGCATCGGACTCAACGTCGCTGTCCAGGACGACGACTTTCCCTCCGAGTTGCGCGATGTGGCCGGCACCCTCGGGTTGGAGCCCAGCGAGATCGAGCCGACGCTGAGCCGGCTCCTGGTCGCTCTGGGGCGCTGGATCGCGGCCGATCAGCATGAGGTCCTGGCCGCAGTGCGGGCGCGCGACGCCCTGTTCGGCCACCCCATCCGCTGGAGTGACGGCGAGGGCGAGGCGGCCGGCATCGACGACGCCGGCCGGCTGATCGTGGACATGGATTCCGGCCGGGTGGCACTGGATGCGGGCGAGGTTCACCTCGCCCGCTGACTCACCAGTGCTGGATCAGAACGCCTTGTTATGCGAGCGCCGTGTTACCGGGTGACGGCTTGTTCTCAGAAATCCAGGATTAGCAGGGATGTCGCGCCGGCCGATGGTCCCCGGCTTCCAGTGCGCCCTTGCAAGCCATCCGGAGCGCAGCTGGCACGAACAAGTAGGTCGCCCAGGCCGCCGATCAAGCTCAAGGCGGGTGAATGAAGTGTGTCCGCTCGATGGGCCTCAGGCGCGGAGCTGACACGTCGTCCACCTATCGCTCACTCCCCGTCTTCCCGGATTCGCGTCCCTAGAACGCGCACCTGGGAAGGACGATCCTCGCTGTCCCGCCCTTCTCGCCAGACCGTTCGCCGTAGCGGCGGTCCCTCCAGCGATTACGGATCGAACGTGCGGATGCCTGTACTAGGAAGAGTCGTTCGCCCGCCGCTCCATACTCTTCCGCATGCGCTGCGTCTGCCCTTTGCAGCAGCTCTTGCCCGCGAGCGTCAAGTACCGATCGATGAAGGCGAGCGCCGAACGGAGGCGTCTCATGATTGCAACAATTGTAACGTGCAGGCACCAACGCAAAGTTGTGCGTTCGTGAGTAATCGCTTAGGCGCGAGCAGCAGCGGGGGGGCGCGCTGAGATCACGCCATCGATCGAGGCGCGGACGCTCGCGCTGATGTGGTGCCGTTCGCAGGCGCTTGACGTCCAGCTGACAGGACTGCTGTCACTTTCGATTCAATCCACCACTAGACTGAGCGCTCGGGGGCGCGGGTTGCACCCGGTCCTCCCTGGAGAGGCAGACATTCGACGCCTGTGAGCACAGCCGTCTTCACGCTCGCGTTTGCTGGCGGCCAGGAGGGGGCGGGCAACCCGCCCGTCTGCCCTGGGTCCGTTTCGCAATGTTCACAGCGACGGGCGACTTGCCGGTAGGGTTACCCCGGACGTGTCAGGTCGTGCCGACTTAGGTGAAACGCCGTGGATGAGTGAAGGAGGCGACGCGAGCATGGGTGACGATGATGTCCGCGAGCCGGGTCAGCCCGAGACCAGGCGCAAGACCGACCAGGAGGTCTTCGACGAGCAGATCGCCCGCGCGTCTGGGAAGTTCATCATCCAGCTCGGCGGCCTGGGCATCGTGGCATCTCTGGTGCTGTCCACGATCGCGCTGGTGGTCAGCACGCACAGGAGCAACACGACGGTCACGGTCACTGCGCCGGCGGCCGCGCCGGCCACGCAGCTCAAGGGCGATGCACTAGGCCAGCAGATCTTCGTCTCGGGCACGCCCGGCGGCGCTGAGGCCTGCGGATCGTGCCACACGATGAACGCCGCGGGCACGAGCGGGACGACCGGGCCGAACCTCGATAAGCAACTGACCTCCGACCCTCCCTCTGCCACGCGCGAGTCGATCGTCGATCCCAACAAGGAGATCGTCCCCGGCTACCGCGCCAACGTGATGCCGCCGAACTACGCGACGGCGCTCACCCCGCAACAGCTCGACGCGGTCGTCAACTACGTGTACCACAGCACCAACACCAGCTATAAGCGCTCTAAGACCGCCCCGTAAGCGTCCGCGCGGCAGCAAATTCTGCATTGCGGGGCCTGGAATACCGAAGGGCGGTACGGCGCGGTCGGCAGTCAGGACGCTGACCGCCGCTGCTTCGGGCTGAGGCTGTTGCCCAGACCTGTCGGGTAATCACTGTTTGAATGACGGTGGGAAGAGACAGGTTGAAATCTGGCTGAATCGAGGGCGCCGACCCAATCCCGTGCGTCATTCGGCGGGTCCACTGACTGTTATCCCAGCGACCAATTGATGCACCAGGTTCCTGAGTGGTTTGTGCAACAACCACGGCTACACGCAGCAGCGAACGGCGGGCCTCCTGATCGCTAGATCTCGTCCTGAGCGGTCACCCTTGGTCCGGCAGCCGTTCGCATCGCTCGCAGATGCAGTGGCGCCCGTGCACAGGAGGGACGTTGGGCCCAGCCATGGAGGGGTGCCGCTGGAGTCGCTGGCGTTCAGCCTGCGTTGCTGGGTAGGCGCTCTCTCGCGCGGGCCGCCAACGGCGGCTCCGACCGAGGTGTACGACGCGACTGAACGTTGAGAGGGACATGACTTGTTTTCAAGTGATGACGATACGAGTTATGTCTGCAGAAACCGCCACGGCCAAAGCACTTCCAGCGCGTTTTCCTACCACCTTGCGGAGAAGGCAGCTGACCATGATTGAAAGGCAACGTGCTCCGGGGCGCCGATCTACTTGACCTCATGCGTGGCGGCGCCGCGGCCGCCCTGCGTTTCGGCCGGCCCCTGGCGGAGCCGATCGAGCGCCGTCAACGATGTAGGGTGCGCGCCAGCGCTACTCGTCCAGGGCGGCCCAGTAGGCCTCGGCCTCGGACTCCATCACGGCCAAGCGGGAGTAATAGTCAGGGAACTCGTTCAGGTGAGCTCGCGCGATCTTTGCCGTCACGACGACATCGTCATCGGTGACGTTCGTCTCGAGGTCGTGCGTACCGTGCTCGAGCTCGACGTCCATCCCCATCCGCAGCTGCTCGACGTCGAATCGCGCCGTGGCCCAGTCGATGCCGATTTGTTCGCCCGCCGTACGCGCTTGTTCGGTCGTGAAGAACGTCTTCTCACTCATGCCATGAAGGCTAACGATCCGCGCTTGCGTGCTTCCGCTTGGCGCGAAACAGAACAGCCATCGAATCGGCGGGGCAAGCGGCTCAGTTGGGCTCAGCGACCTCGGCGCTCACCGCAAGGCCACCCGTCCCGCTTCACGTGGTGGCGGGGCGCCTTGGCGACGATCCGACGACGATCCTCAAAAAGTACGCGCACCTGCTGCCGCACTCGGATGAGATGGCCGCCGAGACGGTGGCCGCGGCGATCGTGGACAAGCCGTTGACACAGAAAGAGCCCGGGCCCGCAGAAGTCCCGTAGTTACGGGCGATTCCGTCAGGCCCGGGCCGCTAAATCAGAACGCCTTGTAGTGACCGTCGCCCGTCTTGAAGCCGTGGCCCGACGTGTTCGAGCACTTGATCGTCTTCTTGGACTGGATGCTGCACGTCACGCCGAGCGAGGACCACTTGGAGCCCGGGCCCAGGGTCTTGGCGTGCTTGCCAACCCACGAGGCCTGGCTGATCAGGATCAGCTGCGGCTTGCCCGTCTTGGAGATCCGAACGAATGGGTCGCCGACGCCCTTCTTGGCCTTGGGAACGCCATTGGCTGCACACAGGACCCATTTGGCCGGTTTCTTGGGCGCGTGGATCATGATTCCGCACGTGGCGCTCCTGCTCTTGTTCTGAAAGAGCTTGGCGTGCGAGGTGGTTGCGGCAAGGCTGACCGCGGCAGGGGCCGCGATGGCAAGGACCACGGCAAGCGCGATCCCATAGCGAATTCGATTGGTCATGGGCGAGGATGCTCCTTACTTGGGTTGAAGGGGCGCTAAACGAGCGCAAATCCTACGCGGCGGCCTCGGCGTCACGGCCGGCCGGCGCGACCTCCGGCTCCTCGGCCTCGACGGCAGCCTCGTCCGGCCCGGCATCAGCCTCGTCGGGCGCGTCATCACCCTCATCAGGTTCCGCATCCGGCTCGTCCCGCCCGTCGTCGTCGGCGCCCGCGAGATCGGGCTCCTTCTCGATCTCGTCCTCGATCGGCGTGCCATTGACGGACTCTCCGACAGTCTGGGGCTGCCCATCGGCGCCGCCCGACTTGCGCCGCCGCCGGTTTTTGCCGCGGCGTCCCTTGGGGAAGTTGCGCAGAAGCTCGCGGGCCAGTGCGGCCGGCTTACGCGCCATCCGGGTCCGAGCGCCGCGCAACGCCTCCTCGGCCTCGGGGGTGTGAGCCAGCGCCGCGGCCAGCAGCGCCGCCGATAGTCGCCGGTCCTCTTTGCGCGCAGCATGGACCAGCCGGCGAGCATTGCGGGCGTGGGCGGCCCCGCTCGAGTTGACCAGCAGACCGAGTAGGCGCTTGGTCTCGGGCCAGCGCTGGACCGCGTACTCCTCGTGGACCTCGCGGGTGTACTCGGCCATTCTCCAAATCCATGCGTTGGCCTGATCGCGGCGGCCGATACGGCGCTCGGCGAGCGCCTGGAGCATGATCTTGACGCCCTCGCGTCGCTCGTCGCGCGGCCATCCGGCCATGATGTCGATCGCCGTGTCGAAGGCCTCCGCGTCACGGCCGGCGGCGATCTCCTGCAGCGCCCGGAGCCGCAGCTGGGAATTTCGGTTGCGCTGCACCGCGGTGAGCAGGAACCGGCGCTTGAGCTCGCCGCCGCGATCGAAGTGGAGCATCGCCTTGGCACGGCGCCAGCCGTTGGGGGCCACACGCGCGCCGGCCAGCGCCGCCCACACGTGCTGCTCGCCATAGTCGAGGTGCTCGACGGCGATCCGCCACAGCTCCCGCTCGAATACCTCGGCACGCCGTTCAGGATCGGGGGTGACCGGCAGCACGCGGCGTTCGACACGGACCCGGCGACCACGACCGCGGCGGACCGGCCCGACGACGATCGCGCCACCGCGATAGACGTCGCGGTCGAGCAGCGAGTGGAGGGTGACGACGGGGTCGTCGTGCTTGGTGGCGGGATGGACGAAGTCGACGACGATCCCCGCCTCCTTGCCCTGATGGCGGCGCGTGACGCGCCCCACTCGCTGCTGGTAGATCCGCTTTGAGGCGGTCGGCGCCAGGTGCATGCAGATCGTCGCCCGCGGGCTGTTCCAACCCTCGGCGAGCAGCTGAGCATTGATCAGCACATCGATCTTGCCCGACTCGTAGTCGGCCAGGATCCGGGCCAGCTGGCGCTTGGGCGTCTCGCCCGACACCGCCTTGGCCTTGATACCCACCTCGCGGAAGGACTGGGCGACGTTGTACGCGTGGCGGACGCCGGCGGAATAGACGACGCCGGGAACGCCGTTGAACCGGGTCTTGTAGAGGTCGGCGATGGCCATGTTGAACGGCGTCTGGTCCAGCAGCTCAGCCAGCATCTCCTGATCGAATTCGGTATCCACCTCGCCTCGACGCAGCGGCACCTTCGCGATCGTGCGAACCCCCGGTCCCGGCGGGATGCGGATGCAGCGCAGCGGCGCGATCACGCCGCGCCGGGCCGCTTGGGCCAGGTCGAACCGTGACGTCTGCGTGGGGAAAAGATCGGTGACGTGGCGGGCGATCAGCGCCCCGGTCGCCGTCATGCCGATGAAGATCGGACCCGCCCAGCGCCGGATCGACGCCGACGTCTTCTCGCCCAGGGCGGTGTGGGCCTCGTCGCAGATGACGATCGTGTAGGCGTCCGAGACCCGGCTGGCGTTGCGCACGAACCATTGGTAGGTCTCGACGGTCACCGGCCCGTTGGCGGCATCGTGGTCGCCAAGCAGGGGCCCCGAGATGCGCTCGCGGTAACCGCGGTCGCGCAGCTCGCCGTGGAACTGGTCGACGAGATTGCGCCGATGGGTGAGGATCAGGATGCCGCCCGTCCGCGAGGCCTCGACGAAGCCGAGCGCGGCCACGGTCTTGCCGGCGCCGGTGGCATGCTCAAACCAGAAGCGGCGGTCAGCATTGGGATCCTCGGGCCGTTCGACCAGCTCCAGATCCTCGTCGTCCTCGTCCTGCCAGTCCTGGGGCTCCTCGTCCTCGGGCTCGTCTTCGTCCTCGTCGTCGAGCTCGAGATCGGACTCCTCTTCGCCAGGGATCGCTGCCGAGGCCAGCTCGGTTGGCTCGAGCGCCGGGCCACTGCCATTGCTCGCGCCGTTGCCGTTGCGCTGCGCCTCGGCCAAGAGGGCGGTCAGGGTTCCCGACAGTGCGTCGACCTGATGGGCCGAGAGGACGGTGCCGTCGACCAGGTGGGGCTCATCTTCGGACAGCAGCCGCTCGAGTCCGAGCAGCAGCGAGAACCTGCGCCGCCACTCGATCGAAGGTTGATTGGCTCCCTTATCCACCTCGGCCAGGGCAGCGTCGAGCGCCCGGCGCCTGGCCGATCCCGGCGATAGAGCCTCTTCTAATGTCTCGCCCTCATACACGAATCGTTCGCGCGTGAATAACTCCGCACGAGCGATCGCGCCAGGGCTCGGAAATGGGGTGGAATCACCCATGGATATTTGGAAGCTTGCGTGTAGAAGGGCGAGCCGCGGCAGAACGTGTGCGGCTCAGGCGGTCTCAGCAACAACCGAGGACGGCGAGGTAAGTCCCTCAAGTGCCCCCTCGCCAGTCACCTACAGGATAACGCCTATTTAAGCAGATCCGGTTCCGACTAACCGGAATACGCCGTATGGCAATCTGTCCTGGTGCGCGTCCACCGTTCCGTCGCCCCGTCGCTGCTCGGTTCCGTCGCCCCATTGCTCCTCGCGGTTATGGCGCTGGCGGGGTGCGGAACCCAGGCTCACAACGAGGCGCCATCCAAGGCGGCCACGAACGCCGCCTTCAAAGGATCCCCGCCGCCGCTGGCGGCGCTGCACGCCAAGGCCAACGAGCTGATCGGCGGCGGCGTGCCGGCCTTCACTACGTTGCGGGCGAGCCTTCGCGGCTATCCGATCGTCATCAACAAGTGGGCGTCGTGGTGCGATCCGTGCCAGACCGAGTTCCCCTCCTTCCAGCGCGCTTCGGTGCGATACGGCAGGCAGGTGGCCTTCGTGGGCGTCAACGGCAAGGACCACAACCAATCCGCGGCCGGCTTCCTCAAGAAGTTCCCGGTCAGCTATCCGAGCTACACCGACCCCAACGAAAGCATCGCCCGCACCCTGCAGGCGGCCACGTATTTCCCGGAGACGATCTACATCAATCGGCAGGGCAAGATCGTCTTCAACCACGCCGGGCCGTACCTGAGCGCGAGCGCACTCGAGCGCGACGTCCGTCGCTACGCGCTCGGAAATCAATGACCGGGGTTGCGGCCTACGAGATCCGCCGGGTTCGCGACGACGGCGAGATGCAGGCGGCTCTCCAGCTCCGCCATGACGTCTTCTGCGTCGAGCAGGGCGTCCCTGAGCGGGAGGAGCTCGACGGTCGCGATCACGATGGCATCCACCTGGTGGCGGTCGTCGACGGCGAGCTCGTGGCCACCTGCCGGGTTCTGCTGGTCGGAACGACCGCTCAGTTCAGCCGCCTGGCCGTTGCCCGCTCGGCTCGCCGGCGGGGGATCGCCACCGCCCTGCTCCGGCTGGCCGACGAGGAGACGCGTGCGCTTGGTGGCCATCGCCTCGTCCTGCACGCCCAGACCTACGCTCAGACCCTGTATGAACGCGCCGGCTACCGGACACGCGGCCGGGTCTTCACCGAGGCCGGGATCAAGCACATCGCGATGGAGAAGCAGCTGTGAGTCGGCGATGCCTGAGATCCGCATCGATCCCCTGAACGGCAGACGCGCGATCGTCGCCGGCGCCCGCGCGGGGCGTCCCGGTGGCGAGCTGACGGCGTCACCACCACCCGAGCTCGATCCCCGGACCGATCCCTTCGCGGAGGGCCACGAGGACCGGACGCCGCCCGAGCTGTACACGGTCCGGCCCGACGGCGGCGAGCCCAACGGCCCCGGCTGGGCGGTGCGTGTCGTGCCCAACCTGTACCCGGCGCTCAGCAGCGAGCCCGACGGTCTGCCCGAGCGACACGCCAACCAGGATCTGTTCTGGGCGGCACCGGCGCTCGGGGCGCATGAGGTGATCATCAACTCTCCCAAGTCCGTCGTCTCGCTGGCCGAGCTCGAGGTGCCCGAGGTCGAGCTGGCCATGGATGTCTGGCGCGAGCGGATGCGCTCGCACGCCGATGCCGCCTACGTCCACGTGATCGTCAACGAGCGCCGCGAGGCCGGCGCGTCGCTTCCCCACACCCACGCCCAGCTGTACGCGCTGGACTTCGTGCCCGCCGACGTCGCCCGCGAACGCGAGCGGTTCCGCGCCTACGCCACGCGGACGATGGGCGGCAACCTGCTGGCCGATCTCGTCCAGGACGAGGTGCGCCAACGCCAGCGGATCGTCGCCATCGACGACGACACCGTGCTGATGGCGCCATACGGAGCGCGCGTGCCGTTTCAGCTTCTGCTGGCGCCGCGGGTCCCGAGGGCGCGCTTCGAGGACGCCGGTCCCACCGGCGCGTCGATGCTGCATGAGGCGCTCAGTCGGCTCGGACGCCGGCTCGGAGCCGTGCCACCGCTCAATCTGTGGGTGCGCACGGCCCCTCAGGGCGCCGATTACTTTTCCTGGCGGATCGACATCCTTCCGCGACTCACCCACCTCGCCGGCCTCGAGCTCGGTGCCGGCGTGCACCTGAACATCGTCCCCCCCGAGCAGGTCGCCGCGGATTTGCGAGACATCTGAATGCGGGCCCTGGTCCAGCGGGTGAGCCGCGCCTCGGTGTCGGTCGATGATCGCGTGATCGCCGCGATCGGCCCCGGGCTGCTGGTGTTGCTCGGGGTGGCCGTGGACGACGGCGAAGGTCAGGCGGACTGGCTGGCCGACAAGGTTCGCCGCCTGCGCGTGTTCCCCGACGCTACCGGCCGCATGAACGAGCCGCTCGGCGAGCGCGAGGTCCTGGCCGTGAGCCAGTTCACGCTCTACGGCGACGCGCGCAAGGGCAACCGGCCCAGCTACATCGCCGCAGCGCCACCGGAGCGCGCCGAGCCGCTGTACGACCGCTTCTGCGAGCGCCTGGGGGCGCGGCGGGGTGAGTTCGGGGCTCACATGGCGGTCGAACTGGTCAACGACGGACCGGTCACGCTCTTGCTCTCCTCGCCCTGAGGTCTACTCGACCCGGCGCTTCGGCCAGCCGATCACGGCGACGAAGCGGCTGATGATTCGGATGCTGTCGCAGTACCTCGGGCAGATGAGCGCTCAGCAGAGTCGCTTCAACGCCCAGATCGCCGCCCACGTGATCCGGCTCGAGGAGCGCGTGGCCGCGCTCGAACACGCGACGCGCCAGCGCGACGAGGGTGGCCAGCCGCCGGAATGAGAGTCAGTCAGGTGCTGTGCGTCACCCCGAACAGGACGACGCCGGCCGCCTCCACGCGCAGCGTGTCGGGAACAGCCGCAAACGCATCGCTGCGGGGCCTGGCGTTGAAATGCCAGGAGATCGCGGCCAACGCGAGTAGGATCAGCCCGGCCAGCATGAGCTGGGCCGTCCATGGAGCCGCCTCGAGACGCGCTCGCAGCGTTCCGAGCGGAAGTGATTCCTTGCCTCGGTCAGCACCCTCGAGAGGAACACCGGGTTCCCCAGCAAGTACCTTCGCCACATCCGTCGAGGGTCGATCGCGAGTCTGAAGATCCAGTCGAGTCCGTTGTCGGCCAGCCACCTGGGAGCGCGGGGGGTGTGGCCTGACACATAATCGAACAGCGCTCCCACCGTCCATACGACGGAGCCGTCAAGGCGCTCAGCGTAGCGGTCGACCCACAGCTCCTGCTTCGGTGTCCCCATCCCGACGAGCACGATCCGCGGCCGGTGGGCGTTGATGTCCTCGATTACCCGCTCGTTGTGGGGCGAGTCGAGATCGAAGAACCCGTGATGGGCCCCGACAACCTGAAGGCGGGGATACCAGCGCCGGAGTCGGGCGGCCGCCTCTCGCGCGATCGGCGGCTTCGAGCCGAGCAGGTAGATCTGCTGATCGGTCAGTTCGCACAACGTGGCCAGGCCCCAGATCCAGTCGGCTCCGGTCATCCGATGCGGCACGGGCATGTTCAGCACGCGGGCCGCGAGTCGCACTCCGTAGCCGTCGCAGTAGACGAGGTCAGCCCGCCGCAGGGC
Source organism: uncultured Solirubrobacterales bacterium (assembly GCA_963749545.1). Lineage (GTDB taxonomy): Bacteria > Actinomycetota > Thermoleophilia > Solirubrobacterales > Solirubrobacteraceae > Palsa-465. The sequence continues at coordinate 54,073 of CAVVNG010000001.1, read as the reverse complement.
CTCGCCCAAGCAGGGAATCAGCCGCGATTGGTTGACCACGTGGGCGTTCACATACATCACGCGCCGCGTGCGACCCTCGGAGGCCCACCCCGAGATCGTATGGAGCAGCTCCGCCGGCTGAGCCAGATCGATCGAGATGTCGAAGATGGCCGAGGCTGGCCGGCCAGGTGCGGGCTGTGGCGGACCTGCTCCATTGCCCGCATCGCGAAGAGCATTCGCGGTCACGTGGCCGGATGGTACGCCCGTTCCCACGTCACCGCGGCAGAATTCGCGCATGCCGGCAATCGACGTCAGCATGATCGTCCGCGCCCGCGACGAGGCGGTCAGCATCGGCCATTATTTGGACCTGGTCGCCGGCCAGCAGACGGACCGAGCCGTGGTGGAAACGATCGTGGTCGACAACGATTCTCGCGATCACACACCGCGGCTATCGCCGCCGGCGTCGGGACCCGCGTGGTCAACATCCCCGCCCGCAGGTTCACCTTTGGGCGATCGCTGAACCTGGGCGCCGCCAACGCGCGCGGCGAGATTCTCGTCGCCCTGTCCGCCCACGCCTTCCTGCCCGATCCCGGCTGGCCGCGCGCTCGGCCCAGCGTGTGATCTGCCGCCCGGAGGAGAGGTGCTCGACGAAGACATGGAGCTGTGGGCCACCGACGCCGATCTGGCCTGGCGCGCGCGCCTCCTCGGCCGGCGTTCGGTGTACGAGCCGCGGGCACTGGCCGAGCACATTCGCACCTACAGCCCATCGACCCGATGGCAGATGAGCGAGCAGGCTCGGCGACTTCAGTTCCGCAACCGCTACCTGATGATGATCAAGAACGAAACGCGCGCCGGGCTGGTCCGCGATGGGGCACTCATCGCCGGCTACGAGCTGCCCGCCCTGGGCGCGGTCTCGCGCTTGCCCCGGGCGCCGCGCCAGTGCCGCGGCGCCTCGGCGGCCGCGCAGTAGACATCCCAGGTGGTCTTGGCCGCGTCGGCCCAGCTCCACGTCAGCGGCGGCGGGGCGGGTCGCTCTGCCGTCTCGGCCGCCGTGACCAGGGCGTCGAGGTCACCCAGCTCGCTGAGCGCCACGCGGCCGTCCAGGACCTCGCGCAGGACAGGAACGTCGAATGCCGACACCGGGGTCCCGCAGGCCAGCGCCTCGACCGGCGGCAGCCCGAAGCCCTCATCGTCGCTGGGAAACACGAGCGCGTGGGCGCCGGTATAGATCGCGGCCAGCTCGTCGTCGCTGACCACGCCGGTCAGCGTCACGTCGGGCAGCTCGCGCGCCCACCGTGCCGTGGGACCGACCAGGACCAGCGGCATGGTCCGCTTGGCGCGTGCCAGGGCCGCGACGCGCTTGCGCGGGTCCGGGGTTCGCAGCTCTCCGACCCACAGCAGGTACTCGCCCGGCAGCGAGTAGCGCTCGCGGACGGCGTCGACCTCCTGGGGCGGACGCCGCCGCAGCTCCGGCGCCGCCGCCTCGCCGATCACGACGATCCGCTCGCGGGGGAGGTCGAGTTGCTCGACCGCGTCCTCGGCGACGGCATGCGTGGGGACGATCACCCGGACGGCGCGCTGCACGGCCAGGTAGCGAAGCTTGAAGCGTAGTCCGGTGCGCAGGTATTCGCCGCGCCGCTTGAGCGGGATGAGGTCGTGAAGGGTCACGACCATGGGCACCGGCGAGGAGAGCATGGCGCCATCGATCCACGGCGAGTGGTACACGTCGCAGCGCTTCGGCTGGTGGGACTCGACGATCTCGCCGCGACCGAGCTCCCTGAGCGCCTGGAGCAGGCAGCGGGTGTAGCGCCCGATTCCGGTCTTGTCCTTTGTCGGTCGGCTGTCGAAAGCGATCTTCACGGCGCGATCAGGTCCTCGACCGTGCTCAGGTATGCATCGACGTGGCAGCGGCGGGCGTGATCCCGCGCCGTCGCACTCATCTCCTTGCGGTGCCGCAGAACGTCGTCGACCGCGTCGGCCAGGACGGTGCCGAACGGTTCCTGATGGGAGGGGAGGACGAGCACATCGAGGTGGCGCATCAGTCCCGGCGCGTTGGTACTCCAGCCATAGTGCTCGACCTGACCCGACTCGAGCACGGCGCGCGTGTAATCCGGAGCCGTCGCGTACGGGTCATCGCCGACGACCACGAGGTCGAGCGGGCCCTTGCGCGGCTCGATGCGCCCGATGAACCCCACCACGGGCCCGTTGCCCGTCCGCCACGGCGGCGCCTCGTCGGGCGGGTCCGGCTCGACCGGGGCACATACGACTCGAGGATTCAGCCCGCGCAGCCGGCTGGCCACGGCCTCCGAGCTGGCCAGCACGACATTGGCGCACCGCCAGATCCGCGGCACCCGGCTGACCATGTCGTGAATGTGCAGCACCAGGCGCGGCCCCCTGCGGTGCGGCAGGGCGGGCAGCAGCCGGCCGCACACCGCCCCGTGCCCCGGCGTCGTCAGCGAGATGCCCCAGTCCCTGGTTCGCAATCCAGCCAGGAGGCGAAGCAACGTTGTCTCCGCGCCTCCGGGATGGTCAACCGGCGAGATCGCGATTAAACGACGGTTCATGTCGGGGCGGCCACTCTAGCCACGTGAGCGATCACATGTCGTGCGGCCGCGTGAACGATCACATCTCGGCGGGGCGAACGGTACCGTCGCGGGCGTGCAGGACTACTACGAGGATCTGTGGCAACGGCTGCCCGAGCGGCGTGAGCTTCCCGATTTCGGGCTTCGGCGTGCGTTTCTTCTCAGCGAGGCCGGTGCCGGCCAGCGCGCCCTGGACCTCGGTTGTGGTGGCGGCGAGTTCACGGCCGTGCTCGCCGAGGCGGGCGTCGATTCGGTTGGCGTCGAGGTGGCCTCGGCGGCCGTCGCGCGAGCCAGCGAGCGCTACCCCGATCTCGATTTCCGGCTCGCGCGGATCGACGATCCGCTGCCCCTGGAGGACAACTCGTTCGGGCTCGTGTGGGCCAGCGAAGTGATCGAGCACGTCGCCGACACGGCCCGCTGGCTCTCGGAGGTTCGCCGGGTGCTGATCCCGCGGGGGCGCCTGCTCCTGACCACGCCGTCGCACGGCCGCTTGCCGATGGCGCTCTTCGGGGTCGAGCGCTTCTCCAACCCGCTCGGCGATCACCTGCATCTGTACACCCGCCGCTCGCTGTCCCAGCTGCTGGTCGAATGCGGATTCGGGGAGGTGAAGGTGCGCGCCGCCGGGGGCGCGCCCCTGCTGCGCCGCCTGCTGCTGGCACGCGCGGTCCGGTGAGCTCCCGCGCGCATCCTGCTCGACACCACCTACGCACGCCGGGCTCCGTACTCGGGTACCGGCATCTACATCCAGCGGCTGTGCTCCGAGCTCTCGCGCGCCGGCGCGGTGATCGCCATCAGCGAGGCGTACCGCCGCTACCGCCAGCTGGTCGCCGAACCTCTCGAGCTTGTGCTTGCCGGCAGTGCCCAGGCCCGCGGACCGGGGATCCGCCTGGCGCTCGGCCGGCGCCCGAGCGACTGGCCGAGCTCTACGCGGGTCCGGGGATGCGGCGCAGTACGTGGATCCCGCCGATCCACGGGCGATGGCCGCCGCGATGGTCGAGGTTGGTCACGAGCAGCAGGTCCAGGAGCGGCTGCGCGCACCCGGTCTCGAGCGCGCCGGTGGGTTCTCGTGGGCCGGATGTGCACGCCTACACGTCGAGGCCTACTCTCTAGCTCTCGGCGAATGAAGATCGCGATCCTCGGCACGCGCGGGATCCCCGCCTCCTACAGCGGTTTCGAGACCGCCGTCGAGCAATTGGCCTCGCGCCTGACGGCCCGGGGCCACGAGGTGATCGTCTACTGCCGGCGACACGTCGTCGATCCCAGCCTGGATACGTACAAGGGCGCCCAACTCGTTCACCTCCGCACCGTCCAGAACAAGTACCTGGACACGTTCGTGCACACGGCCCGCTCCGCCGCGCACGCCGCCCGCAGGACCCGGCCCGATGTCGCGCTGTTCTTCATCGCCGGCAACTCACCCCTGTGCCTGATCACACGACGGGCGTCGATCCCAGCCGTGATCAACGTCGACGGGCTCGACTCCGACCGTCGCAAATGGCCCGCCTTCGCCAAGGCCTACCTGCGGTTCGCGGAGAGCACGGCACCACGCTGGGCCGATCGGGCAATCACCGACAGCCACGCCGTCGCCGATGTGTTCGAGCGGCGCTACGGCCAGCGGATCGGCGTCGTGCCCTACGGGGTCGAGGACCCCGGCCACAGCGGCACGGCCACGCTCGAGCGTCTGGGGCTCGAACCGCGAAAGTACGTGCTCTTCGTCGGCCGCCTGGAGCCCGAGAACAATCCCCATCTGCTCGTCGAGGCGTTCGCGCGCATCAGCCGCGAGCAGGCCCGAGACATGAAGCTGGCCATCGTCGGCGGCGCTCCGTATGCCGACGAGTACATCCGCCAGGTGTGGCGCGCGGCTGACCCGCGTGTCGTGTTTCCGGGCTACGTCTTCGGCCGCGGCTACTGGGAGCTCCAGCGTCATGCGTACCTGTTCTGCGCCCCCACCGAGGTCGGGGGCACCCACCCGGTGATCCTCGAGGCGATGGCGGCCGGGAACTGCGTGCTCGTCAACGACCACAAGCCGAACGCGGAGACGGTCGGCGATGCCGGCATCTACTTCTCCGGTCGCATCGGGGTTGACGATCTGACCCGCCAGCTCGGCCGCCTGCTCGACGATCCGGCGCTGGTTGCCGACTATCGCTCCCGCGCGCTGGAGCGCGCCGACGAGTACTCGTGGGAGTCGGTCACCGACAAGTACGAAGCCCTGTTGACCGACATCCACGCCGCGCGCGGGTACGGCTCGCTGCCCGAGTTCCTCATCGACCGCGACCCCGTCCCGACGGGCTAACCCTAACTGGACTGCAGCCCGACCAGCGCTCGCTCCAGCGCCTGTCTGGCTGCGACCGAACCCAGGTCGAGCCGATGCGCCTCGCGGAGCACCTTGACGGCATTGCCCCACTGGTGCTGGTCGAGGAGGAACTGCCCCAGCGCCAGCCACGACGCCGGATTCTGCGACTGGCGCTGGGTCGCCGTGACCAGCTCGATCTCTGCCGCCTCGGTCTGTCCCGCCGCGCTGTAGATGGCGCTCAACTCGAGCAGCGGGTCGATCGACACCGGGTCGGCGTCGGCGGCTGAGCGGGCATCGGTGATGGCGGCCGCGGCGTGACCGCCGGCGATCGCGTTGAGCGCGGCCGAGTCGGCGTCGGCCGAGCGCAACGGCTGCCCCACGGCCCAGGACAGCAGCAGCGCGATGGTGACGATGGCCAGCATGGCCGAGATCACGCCGGGGGAGAACGGGCGGCGGGTCCGCGTGCCGACAGGCTCGGTCAGTGGACCGCGCGCGGCCAGCCAGCCGGCGCACAGAAGCGCGGGAATCGCGGTGCCGGGAACGAACCAGGTCCAGTCGATGGCCGAGTGGGCGCCGAACACGACGACGACCGCGAGCAGCGTCAGCAGTCCGGCACGCTCATCGTCCAAGCGAGCGGTACGTGTCCGTTCGGCAGGCGGACGCAGCGGGCGCCACACCGCGATGGCCCACGAGACCAGCATCGCGATCATCAGCGCGATCCCGATCAGGCCGAAGTCGGCGAACGTCTCCACGACGTAGCTGTGGGCGTGCGCGACGACCCGCTCGTTGTCCGTGTACCGCGTGACGGCGGTTCCATATCCGGCGGCGCCCACTCCGGCCAACAGTGCGTGATCGCCGACCTTCACGCCGAGGCGCCAGTAGCGCCCGCGACTGTTGCCGAGCTGCACGAGCCGCGTAGCGCTGTTGCCCACGCCGCTCGTGGGAGCGGTCAGCGTGCTCCACACGTGTGAGATCTCGCCGGTCAGACCGCGCGAGGACGCGGCGATCGCACCGACGCCGGCCAGCGGGACCAGCGCCACCAGGGTCACCAGCACCGCCCCCGCGCGCCGGCGCAGCGCCGGAGCCACGGCAGCGCGATCCATGGCAAACGTGCAGGCGAAGCCGGCCACGATCAGAGCTGCGAGCACGAGTACGAGCAGCACGCCGAACCCGTAGCCCGCCTGGCGGCGGGCATCCAGCCCAACCAGGTTGGCCGTCAGCGCGTGCGAGCCCAGCGCGTAGAGGGTGATGATGGCCGCGCCTGCCGCTCCCACGGCGAGGATCAGCGCGCTGCGCAGGCGCAGCGGCACGAGCGCGAACCAGCACGCCAGTCCGATCACCACAACGAGCAACGCGCCGCGCGAGTAGGAGAGCACGATCACGCTCAGCAGCACCGCCAGAGCGGGCACGGAGAGACCTCGCAGCGCGCCGGCGCGGTCGCGCCTTGCTCCCGCCCACAGGCACGGTGCCACTCCGAGCGCCGCCATCAGACCGGTCGCGTTCCAGTAGCTGAACGGCCCGCGCAGTCGCCCGAAGGTCTCGCCCGGGTCGAGTGCCGCCGGGAACACCTTGACCAGCAGGGCGTAGCCGCTCACCACGGTGGCGGCAATGGCAATCGCACCAACGACCGCAGCCCACCGCCCCGGCAGCAGCCGCGCCAGCGCCGCCCCGCCGCCAAACACAGCCAGGTAGGACAGCGTGCGGTTGGCCTCGATCCACGAGTTGTTGGGCTGGACCGACCAGCTGATCGACACCGCCGTCAGTACCACCAGGGCGGCCAGCAGACTCACCGTGACGGCCCCCCAGGCGCGGCCGGGCGCTCCCCACAGCACGATCGCGATCGCCGCCGCAGCCCCGAGCAGGAGGAGCAGGATCTCCGTCCATGTGTTCGAGCCGAGCGCGACCCCGCCGCTGGTCACGAACGTCACCGCGGACAGGCCGCCGCCCAGGACGAGTCCGAGCAGCACGTCGCCGCGCAGTCGCGCCTGACTCAGATAGGTCGACCGCGTCGCCTGGCCGGCGGATGACGCGCCGCGGCGCAGCGTCGAGGCAAGAGACGACACGGCGGCGAGACTAGCAACGCCGATCCCGCGATTCGGCCTCCCGAGCGCGGGTTCCTACGGGCGCAGCGCCTCCTCGTAGGCGGCCACCGTATCGCGGCCGCAGCGCTGCCACGTGAACGAGCGAGCGACCGTCTCGCGCGCCTCGCTGCCCGCCGCCTCGAGCTTTGCCTGATCGCTGATGAGCGCCTCGATCGTCGCGGCGAGCCCGCGCGGATCTCGCGGGGCCACCAGCGCGATCCCGCCTCCGGCGGCGGCGATCTCCGTCGGCCCGTCCTCGCCGGCGCAGCCGACAGCGGGCACGCCGGCGGCCATCGCCTCGACATAGGCCACGCCAAACGCCTCGTCGATGCTCGGCATCACGAACAGTGAGGCGGCTTGGGCCGTCGCCACGGCCCGATCGTGCGGAAGCCGGCCACGGAACTCGACCGCATCGGCCACCCCGAGGGCCGCGGCCTGGGTCCGCAGTCGCTCGCGCTCGGGGCCGTCGCCCACGACCACATAGCGGATCGTCCGGTCGCGCGCGCGCAGCCGGGCCAGTGCCGCGATCACGTCGGTGTGACGCTTGCGCGCCACCAGGTGTCCGACGGTGACGAGCGTCGGTGTCGGCGGCCGCGCGCTGCCCGCGTCCGGCAGGTCGGTTCCGAGATGCACGACCCGCGTCCGGCCAGCGCCGTTTGCCTCACACCTCCTGGCCGTGCCGGCGCTGTTGGCCATCACCAGCGCGGCATGGGCGAGCGTGGCCGGCACGGCGGGCATGGCGGGGCCGTCTCCGTACACGTCGTGGCCGTGCACCGAGAGCACCAGCGGCAGGCCCGCGGCCGCGCGCCGCACCGCGTCGCCGGCCGGAACGGCGTAGTGGGCATGCACGATGTCGAAGCGGAACTCCGACGCCACACGACGTAACCTCCGTGCCAGCAGCGGCGCTGCCCATGCTCCCCAGGTCGCGTAGCTCCACGGTCGGGGCGGCGAGAGATAGCGGAGGTACTCGACCCGGATGCCGTCGAGCTGTGCCGTGGCGGGCTGACGCAGCTCGCGGCCGATGGCGGCCATGTCGCCGCGGCGCAGCGCGGCGCGCGGCGGCACGGGACGGTGCAGGACGAGCACCCTGACCTCGGCGCCCGCGTCGCTGGCCGCCTGCGCCTGCCGGTGGGCCCACACGCCGCGAACCGGGTCGCCGGCACGCGGGTAGTACTCGGCGACGATCAGCGCCCTTACTGCCACGTTCGGTGGGTGGCCAGCGTGCGTTGGGCGTCGGTCGCGTTCGTGTACGGGCGCGTGGCCAGGAACTCGCGCGCCTCGTCGATCGCGGCATCGCGGTCATAGGAGGCCGCGATCAGTCTCACGCCGTGACGGATCGGGGTGGCGTCGATGATGCCCTGGCGCCAACCATGCGCCCGGGCCAGGGCCGACCAATGCAGATCGAGGCCCCAACCGGCACGGAGGTCCGGAAACGGCAACAGATGATCGAACGTGACGGCCTGAAAGGCGGTCACGGGGCCGATCTCTACATAGAGCGTCTGACGCGCTACGGTGCCCGGCCGGCGCCGCGTGACCTGCCATGCGGCGTGCGAGCGTGCGCGGTGAGCCGGCTGGGCCAGTCGCAGGTCAAATCGCTCGGCCAGAAACACGAAATCGTCGAGGAAGTCGCGTGGAAGTGCGACATCGTCGTCGATCACGATCAGCCAGTCGTGCCCCTCGGCGGGGTTTCCCTCGAGCAGACGGTTGAGGTTTTCGAACTTTCCCCTGTCTCCGGCCGGAGCGCTGAGAAAAGTGACCTGATGGTGGGAGCGCAGCAGTTCGCGCCTGGCCGCCGCGAGCACGTTCGGCACACCCTCGCGCGTGATGGACAACACGAGCACCCGCCGCCGCGGCCACGCAGCCGCGGCGCGACGCAGGCGAGCGGGCTGGATCTGCGCCCGGGCCATCGCATCGCCCCACGCGTCGAGCGCCATTGCCGCCGCCGTCCGCCGGATCCCAAACACCTGACCGCCGGTACCGGAGAGAAAGTCGGAAGGCGGGCCGGCGTGCCGCTCGGCGGTCGGTTCTGAGAGCGCTTCCCGCAGCCGGCCGGCGGCGTGGGCGGCGAGCACGATCCCGATCGCGCAACGGCGCCGCAGCACGTGGTAGACGCAGCCGGCCAGCGTGCGCAACTCGTGGCGCAACGGTGGCGCGGCATCCTTGCGTACATCGTTGCGACGGGCCGTACGGCCCAGTCGGAAATCGGCCAGGGCCAGGGCCCGAACGCTCGAATCCTCGCGGGTGCGCCGGTGATGCAGCCCGCTGGCGGCGACGTAGCGAACCCGGCCGCCGAGCGCCGTGTACCGGCGCTCCCACTCCTCCTCGTCGCCACGTCCGGTGACGGCTTCGTCGAAGCCGCCAACCCGCTCGAACGCCCGGCGTCGAATTGCCATGTTCGCCCCCCAGACCAGTGGCACGTCGCGGTCCGAGGAGCCGAGGTCGAGGGTGGTGATCGGCGCCGGCTCGCGCCCGCAGCCGTGCGGGCCGCCGCCCTCCAGCCGCGCCCGGATCGGGCCGCCGAACACATCGTGGTCGGGCGCGTTGCATACGCCCTCGAGCAGAGCGCCCAGCCAGCCCGCGGGCGCGTAGGTGTCATCGTCGATGAACACGACAAGCTCGCCGCGCGTCGCCTCGCGGCCCGCGTTTCGGGCCGCGTTCAGGCCAGCGGGGCGAGCCAGCTCGAGGAAGCCTGCGCCGCGACGCTCAGCGACCGTGCGCGCGCTCGGATCGACTCCGTCGCTCACCACGAGCACCTCGGCGCCGGCCTCAGCCGCCTGGGGCAGTACTGAGGCCAGCGCGATGTCGAGGTAGTCGGTGCGTCCCCGGGTCGGGATCACGATCGAGGCGGTGGGCATGTCAGCCACAGCGCGAATTGTTCCGGGCACGGGAGCGCGGAGGCTGGCCGACGCCGGCCCTGGCCTGCTATGCGTTCCGCTCGCCTCGCCGAGCCGCGAGCAGCTGCCGCGCGAAGGCGGCCACGAACATCGGGTTGTAACGGAGATATCGGCGCCACAGCCGGCGCGGTTCGTGGGCCAGTCGGTAGGCCCACTCCAGGCCCGCCTCCTGGAGCCAGCTGGGCGCTTGCCGCACCAGTCCGGCGTGGAAGTCGAACGCGGCGCCGACGCCGATCAGCACGGGCGCGTCGAGGCTGTCGCGGAACTTGGCCATCCATTTCTCCTGCTTGGGTACTCCGATCCCGACCCACACGATGTCGGCCCGCGAGTAGTTGATGTCTCGCAGTACGGCATCCTGCTCCTCCTCGGTCAGCGAGCGGTGCGGTGGTGAATAGCCGCCGGCGATCTGCAGTCCGGGATAGAGCTGGCGGAGATTGAGCACGAGTTGAACGAGTGCTCCCTGATTGCGCCCGCCATACAGATAGAAACGTCGGGCGGAAGCGGCGCCGCGCGCGCATGCCCGCGACATTAGCTCGGGCCCATATACGCGTCCTGCGAGCGAGTGGCCGAGCGCGTTGATCGCCCACACCAACGGCTTGCCGTCGGGCAGGTTCATCGACGACTGGCGCAGCGCCGCGCGCAGCTCCGCGTCCTCGGAGGACGCCATCACGGCATGCACGTTGCATACGCACACGTAACCGCGCTGGCGCTGCTCCACCATCGCGTCGATCCAATCGAGCGTGCGCCCGTAGTCGGTCAGCGCGAGGGGAATGTCGACCACGTTGACCGACGCTGGCAGCGAGGAAGAGCTAGGCGGTTGCTGGACGAAGCCCTCGGATCGCACGGCTCGCTCTCTGATCTTCTTACGCGAAAGTTGCTTCACAACGTTATGGGTTGCAGTGAGATCGAGCCTTCTCGGGTTGCGTCAAATTGAGCCGTGACTCTTTGCTCGATTTTATGCAGCACGCAACGGGCTCACATTATGCTATTCGTCGACATGGATGTCGCTCGGGCCTGCGAGCATCGCCCCCTTCCTCGCGGGCCTCGGACGGCCCCCAGCCCTACCAGGGTCGTCCTGCGGTCGGGCCCGTACCGTGCAGATGCACGGTACGGGCCCACCACGCAGGCGGTATCGGACGGGAGCCTGGTCGTGGACCACCTACAGGTTCTCGGCCACCCGTGGCGCTTCGCGCGTGAATACCCACCAGCCGAGGGCGAACACGGCGGGGATGATGGCCAGGGCGATGAGTGGGATGAGCGGGCCGCCGGCGACGTCCTTCGCCGACTCGAGCTGGCTTGGGTCGATGAACGCGTGACCCATCTGGGTCAGCAGCGTGGCCACCGGGTTGAGCAGCGCGAGCTGCTTGAACCCCTCGCCCAGCCGCTTGCCGGCGCTCTCCGCCGTATACATCACCGGCGACAGGTAGAACCACGCCTGAACGATCACTTCCCAGATCGGCTGGATGTCCCGGTAGCGCACGTACAGGGCCGATAGCAGCATCCCGATCCCGGTGGCGAGCATCACGAAGCCGAGCACGATCGGGATCAGCTCGAGCCACGAGAGCATCGGCGTGATCCCGTTGGCCAGCGCGAACGCGATCACGGCGATGAAGTTCATAAGGAGGTTGAACAGCGAGGTGAGCGACACCGACAGCGGGATCACCATGCGCGGGAAGCGGATCTTGCGCAGCATGGCTTCGCGCTGGACGAGGCACGGAACGCAGCCGCTGGTCGCCTCGAGCAGGTACGTCCACAGGACGATCGAGGTCAGCAGATAGACGCCGTAGTGGGGTATGCCCTTGCCGAAGGTGAAGATCTGCGTGAACACGACGTATAGGACGCCGAAAAACAGCAGCGGCCGCATCAGCGACCACACGTAGCCGAGGACCGAGCCGAAGTAGCGGAGCTTGAACTCGGTGCGCGCCAGCGTGACGGTGAGCTCGAGGAACCGCCGGGCGTTGCCGCCCAGCGCCGAGGGCCCATACGTGCGCACCGCGTGCGTGCTCATCGTCGCGCAAGCTAGCAGCAGGCGTCGCGTCATAATGGCGGCGTGAAAGTCCGTTGGAGCCAGCCTGGGCTCAACATCGGTGCGCACCGTGGCGAGGTCGTGGTCTGCATCCCGGTTTACGGCGGCCATGAGCACTTCACCAGCTGCCTGCGCAGCGTGATCGAGCACACGCCGGCCGCCAGCCCGATTCTGATCAGCGACGACGCCAGCCCCGACTCGCGCTCGCAGGATTTCGTGCGGGCGCTCGACGGCGTCGCCGGCGAGCACGAGCTGGTCTACTGCCCGCCAGGAGCGCAACGTCGGCTTTCCGGCCAACGTCAACGCGGCGTTCGCCGCCGCGGGTCTTGCCGATGTGGTGGTGCTCAATTCGGACTGCCTGGTCGCCGAGGGTTGGCTAGAGGGCCTGCGCGAGGCCGCCTACGTCGATAGCACAGTCGCCACCGCCACCGCGCTGACCAATCACGGAAGTCTGGTCTCGGTACCGGATCGAGGGCCCCAGCCGCGGCTTCCCGAGCACTGGAGCCTTGACGAGGCCGCCGCCGCGGTACGGGAGCGGTCTTTGCGCATCCGACCCCGGCTACCTACGGCAATTGGACACTGCATGCTCATACGCCGGACCGCGCTCGAGCTCGTCGGCGACTTCGATCCCGCGTTCACTCCGGGGTACGGCGAGGAGGTCGACTTCTCGCAGCGGAGCCTGCTCAACGGTCTGTGCCACGTACTCGCCGACGACGTGCTGGTCTTTCACCACGGCGGCGGAAGCTTTTCACGCAACGGGGAGCCGAGCCCCGTCCAGGAGGAGCACGAGCGAATCCTGGCCGCGCGCTACCCCTACTACCACCGCGGGGTGGTCTCCCTTGAGGAGGATCGGGCCGGACCGCTCGCCCGCTCTCTAAGCTCGGCGCGGCGGGCGCTCAAGGGACTTTCCGTGGCGATCGACGCACGGATCCTCGTTGGCCCGACGACGGGCACTCAACTGCACGTGGTCGAGCTGATCGGGGCGCTGGCTCGGACCCGGGAGGCCCGGATCACGGCGATTGTTCCTGATGAGCCGAGCGCGTGGGCTGCGGGGGCGCTCGCCACGATGCCGGAGGTCAAACTGCTCACCCGCCGGCAGACGGCGACCCTGCGGCGCGACCCGGCCGATGTCGTGCATCGCCCGTTTCAGGTGGGCAACGACGAAGATCTGTCGTTCCTCGCGCGTCTGGGGGAGCGGCTGATCATCACCAACCAGGACCTGATCGGCTATCACAACCCGGCATATTTCCGGTCCGCCGATGCCTGGGAAGGCTACCGGCGGATCACCCGCTCGGCGCTGTCGGTCTCCGACCGCGTCCTGTTCTTCTCCGTGCACGCACGCAACGATGCCTTGGCCGAGGACCTGGTGGAGCCGAGCCGCGCGAGCGTGGTGCATATCGGCGTCGACCACAGGTTCGGCGGCGAAAGCGGGGACCCACTGCCGCCGCCCGGAGCTGGCCGTTTGCCCGACGACGCGGAGGCGATCCTCTGCATCGGCACCGACTTCCGTCACAAGAATCGACTGTTCGCGCTGCGGATCCTCGAGCAGCTACAACGTCGCCATGGCTGGGACGGCTACCTGTTGCTGGTCGGCCCGCGCGTCGCGCAGGGCTCCTCAACCGCCGATGAGGCCGACCTGCTCGCACTGCATCCGCAGCTCGCCAACGCCGTGGTTGACTTCGCCGCCGTCAGCGAAGCGGAGAAGAAATGGCTCTACGCGCGGTCGCGGCTGGTGCTGTACCCGACCGTGTACGAGGGCTTCGGGCTGGTCCCGTTCGAGGCCGCCGACCGTGACGTCCCGTGCCTGTGGGCGCGCGGTACGTCGCTCAGCGAGTTGCTTCCCGATTCGGCCGCGCACATCGTCCCGTGGGACGCGCCGGAGAGTGCGGACCGCGCGCTGCGTCTGATGCGCGACGAGGACGCTCGGCGCCGGAATGTCAGGGCGGTTCGCGAGGCGGCCACCACGCTGACATGGGACGCGACGGCGGCAGGGTTGATCGAGTGCTACGGAGAGACGTGCGATGCACCTGCCACGCCGGCCAGCGCGATCGAGCGCTACCACGGCGTGATGAGCGGCTTGTTCAGCGAGGACGCGATGCGCTTGATCGGCCCCGGCGGAGCACTTCCGGCGGACGTTGAGCGTCCGCTGCTGGCGCTGGCCACGCATCCGCAGATCGGCGAGCCGATGTTCCGTGCGCTAAAGATCGGCTACCGCGCCTCGTATCGGTGGCGCCGGCGCCGAGACCTGCTGGCACGCAATCAGCGGCGCTCGATCTCAAACGTGCTCGGGAGGTCGACAGCGCCGCCGCCCGAGTTGCCGGAGTGAACGATGATCGAGCTGATGTCGCTCCGCATGTCGTAGGCGTCGGCACCGAGGTCTTTGCTACGGTTGCCGTCAGGCGGTAGCGCCCGGGGCCAGCCAGTTGTCAAATCGAATCCGCACCACGGCCAGCTCACCGGCGCGAAACTCGCCGGTGGGACCGTGCCTGAGCTCTGTGCTGGTCGCGAAGGCGGTGCTGCCGCTGTCGTCGTGCAGGGCGATGGCGAACAGGGGATCGCGGGTGTCGGCATGAAACCTCACCTCCATCAGCACCCAGCAGGGCTCTCCCTGAGGGCTTGCCACGAGCCGCTCTCCCCTTGCTGACTCGAACCAGGCGCCAAGCAACTCGGCCACCGGACGCCGACGGAGCGTCTCCGGACCGCCATGCTTCAGCGCCTCTTCGCGACTCGACGGAAGTTGAGCTCGTTGTACTGACGCGTTATCGAGCGCCGGATCGCCGCTGTCCACGACGCGACCGCGTTCGAGCAGCATCGCGCGGTCGCAGAATCGCTCGACCGAGCCCATGTCGTGAGTGACGAACACGATCGTGCGACCCTCGGCCTTGAGGCGTGCGAACTCGGTCGAAGCACTTCTGCTGAACGACGCGTCGCCGACCGCCAGCACCTCGTCGATCAGCACCATCTCTGCGTCCACCTGATCGCCACCGAAAGGCGAGGCGCACCTGCATGCCGGAGGAGTAGTTCTTCAGCTTCAGGTCCATGAACTCCTCCAGCTCCGCGAACGCCATGATCTCCTCCAGCCGCTCGAGCGCCTGGCGGCGCGACAGGCCGAGCATGATCGCGTTGATGATCGCGTTGTCACGCGCGGTCAGATCGGGGTTGAAGCCGACGCCGAGTTCGATGAAGGCGACAGGCGCCGTGCACCTCGACCTCGCCGGAGTCGATGTCGTAGATTCCAGCCAGGCACTTCAGCATGGTGCTCTTGCCGCTGCCGTTGCGCCCGACGATGCCGAAGAACTCACCCTGCGCGATCTCGACGCTCACATCCTCACCGCCCGCAGCTCGTCGAATCGGCGGGTGCGGAACGGATGCAACGCCCGCTCCTTAGCGTGTGGTACTGCTCGTGCGGCAACCGGAAGCCTTGCTGACGTGCCGCAGCGACACGCCGGCCGTCGCCCCTCTTGGCCCGGTCTGGTGTCTGGCCTGCGCGGTCTCGCTCACGTCACTGGACGGTAGCCGCTGGCGCCGTCAAGCGCGGCCCACCATTAACTGCCCTTCTTGATCGCCTTGGCCCATCTGTGGCTAGCGTCCTCGGGCGCGCGGCGTGGTGCTGGCCATCGCCATCTTTATCCGGTGTGCCGGAAGACGGCTCGGGGCCGGGCGCCGGCAAACTATCGCGCCTGGGCTACAGCTCAGCAGGCGCACTACTACTCGACGCGCTGCTGATCGGCGACGCATTCTCAACATCTTCGAGCCCCGGCGGTGCGCGCTGCGCGGTCTAACGCTCTGGCGCAGGCTCGCGGCACTGCACGTCCAGTGGATGATCCTGCCGGTCAGCATGGTGCGCAAGCCGGCGGCAGTCGAATCAGGCTCCCTGTTCCGGTTCGTGACGCAGCAGGGACGGACCGACATATTCCAGGTCCGCCGCCGCCTGAGCGCTTGATGCCTAATCGCATGCGGCTAGCGTAACGACCAGGCGGCCAGCCCGCGCCCGATTATGATCCAGCGTCCTCGTGGAGATCTTTGAGGATCAGGTCTGGCAGATGTCGTTGGGTGAGCGTGCGGCGGTGGAGGGGGTGTGCTCGCAGCTCAAGCCGGTGTTGGCGATCGAGGTAGGGTCGATGGAGGGGGCGTGTTTGCGGCGGATTGCTGCTCATGCGGGGGAGGCGCATTCGTTTGATTTGGAGTCGCCGAGTTTGCCGATGCCGGGGAATGTGGTTTTGCATACGGGCGATAGTCATGTGTTGTTGCCTGAGTTTTTGGAGCGGTTGGCTGGGGAGGGGCGGAATGTCGATTTCGTGATGGTTGATGGGGATCACACGCCGGAGGGGGTGCGGCGGGATGTTGAGGATCTGTTGAATTCGCCGGCGGTGTCGCGGTCGACGATCTTGATTCATGACACGGCGAATGAGCGTGTGCGGGAGGGTCTTGATCGGGTTCGGTTTGGGGCGTGGCCGAAGGTTTTTGATGTTGATCTGGATTGGCTGCCCGGTCGGTTGTTTGCTGAGCGTCTGTTGCGTAATGAGCTGTGGTACGGGCTTGGTTTGGTGCAGGTCGATGCGTCGCGGGTGGCGTATGAGAATGGTCCGGTGTATGAGCAGCGTTATCGTCCCGCCGCCCCACTACTCGCCGAGGTGCGCGAGGCGGTCCTCCTCCGTGACGCGATGCCGTCCTCCAAAGACGAGCTGGGTGATGTCAGAGCCCTGCGCAGGCGGCTGCTGGAGATGACCGGGCAGCTCTCCGCGGCGCGGATGCACGAGGTGGAGCTGCAGGCGGAGATTCTCCATCTCACCGAGCGGGCTGAGCGTGCCGAGCAGATGTTGGACCGCGCCGAGCGGGTCCTCGAGGACGTGAAGAGCTCCGCCAGCTGGAGGGTCACCGAACCCCTGCGGGGTGCCAAGGGGATCGTCGCGCGCCGCAAGAGCTGACGCGGCATGCAGGAGAATGTAAGTCCGATGGACATCGCCGAGCGCCGCGTGCTCGAAGCCACGCAGACGGATACGATCAACAGCCCCGCGCAGCGGCATCGCTACGCGTTCGCGGCCCGGCTGGTCGAGGGCCAGCGGGTACTCGACGTGTGCTGCGACAGCGGGTACGGATCGGCGATCCTCGCCACCAGCGCGACTTCGGTGACCGGCATCGACCTCGATGCGGCGACCGTCGAGACGGCATCGATGACGGCGCGCAAGCCGAACCTCCGCTTCGAGATCGCCGCCGCGGCTGAGTATCTGGAGCGCGACATTGCCGGGCGCTTCGATGTCCTCGTCTGGTTCGACTCGCTGGCCGAGCTCCGGGATCGCGCCAGGGTGCTTTCGCTGCTGGGCGATGTCGCCAATCGCGGCGTGCGGATCATCGCGTCGCTGCCCGATAACGAAACGGCGGCCTTCTCGGGGTTCCCCTCGGTGGTGGTGTTGCCTCAGTTCTCTGCGAAGGGCTCCGTGATATGGCCGTCCGCAGATGGTGAGGTGACTGTCGACCTCGGCCAGCATCAGGCGGCGCAACCGGCTCAGTTCATCTTCTGCGTCGGCTTCGACGACGAGACGCTCCGGCGAGCGCACTCCGGCAATACGCAGGTACAGGCCAGTCCGGTTTCCAACCGCGACACGAAGGAGTTCCGGCTCGCGGCTTCGGCGCTGCGTCGGGAGAACGCGCGACTCGGCCGAGCACGGCTTGGCAAGGCCGGTTCGGCGGCGGCGTCGGCCCTGGCGTCGGTCGATGGCCACGACGCCCAAATCGCCGCGCTCAGACAACGCTGCGACGCCGCCGAAGCACGAGCCGCAGAGCTGGAGAGATCGCTGCGGCATGCCGGGGACGGCGCGGTGACGAACTCGCCGCTGACTCTCGCAGCGAGACTCGAGGCGGTGGAGGCGCTGCCGGTCAGCCCCGAGGGCGATGACGACCCCGATAGCTGGAACCACGGATTCCACCGCAGCCGTGCCATCCTGGTCCCATGGATAGAGCAGACGGTTTCGCTCGAGGGCAAAACCGTACTCGACTACGGCTGCGGGAACGCGGCAGTGAGCTGCGCGGTCGCGCAACGCGCTCTCCGCGTGATCGGGATCGACGTGAGCGAGGATCGCATCCAGGAGGCCCACCGGCACGTTCGCGAGCAGGGGCTCAGCAACGTCGAGCTCGAGCGCCACCAGCCGGAGAAGATCATCGACGCGGCACGCTCCCGCCAAGGCCACGTCGACGTGCTACTACTGTGTGCGGTGCTGGAACACCTGACCGTGGCAGACCGCCTGCGGGTGCTTCGCCTCGGTCGCGAGCTCGTCGAGCCGGGCGGCGTGATCGTCGTCTGCGAGACCCCGAACCGGCTGACCTACCTCGACCCCGGCGCCGAGCGGATGCCGTTCTTCCACCTGCTGCCGGACGAACTGGCCGCGGAGTACTACGCATCTCCGCTGAGGGCGCCCATTTCCGGGCGCGATGCGATTAGGCGCTGGGGCCGCGGCGTCAGCTTCCACGAGTTCGAGATCGTGTTCGAAGGCCGCCTCGATCGCCACGTGATCGCCTCCAACTACGACCCCCTGTTGTTCGGGGAGCGTCCGGTGAATCCCGAGGAAGTGTCGCTTGCGCGATACCTGAGCCGAACCCACCCGGATCTCGCACCGGTCTGGTCGCGGTGTCGACTCGATCTGATCCTGTCGGTGAGCCCGGTCGACGACCCGCCTCCGATGCTGAGGCCGTGGACCGCCGAGACCACGGACAGTCACGCGGTTGCGTGGACGGCCTGGGAGAACCTGCTCCTCGAGGCGCCGGACGCAAGCGCGTGGATAACGCTGCCGCGTCCCACCCGTCGGGTCGTGGTCGGAACGCTCACCCTCGATGGACGCTGGCTGTCGATCTACCTGCGTCCTGAGCACAGCGAGAGATCACTGGTGAGCGCCCACAAGGCGGCCGCCCAGGTACCGGCGTTCACGACGTTCGCTCTCGATGAGCCCACGCAGCGCCTGGAGCTGTCAGCCAACGACGCGTGCGAGGTCGTGTTCGTGGGCTACGAGGCCTGACCCCCGCTCGAGTTGCGCAGACCCAAGTACCGGATCCGCCTGGCGCAATCGGCTGCACATGTCGATGAACTCGAAGTCTCGCCGAAACCACAGCCGCAGGTTCTCGCTGGCGACGGCGCTGAGGTGCCGCGGCATGTGGCCAGGGTCGCGATGTGCACCGACGTCGTCGACCGGCAACTCGGCTCGGACCTCAAGCAGCCGGCACAGCCGAGCGAACGACGCCGGCAGGTTCGGAAGCCACATCACATACAGCAGGTCGTCGAGCCTGCTCTGGAAGTAGCCGGGATCGCAGAACCAGTGCCAGTACGAATGCCGCACGTGGTAGATCGTGGCCATCGCCTCGAACGCCGCCGCGCGCAGCCCGTCATCCGCAGATGAGAGCCCCCTACCGAGCGAATCCGCCGTGGTGAACCATCCATAGGCTCGCTCCTCCTCGAGGGTCCAGGGCTGGTGATAGCGCGGGTGACTCCAGCGCTGCCGATCGTTGAACGCGCTCACGAACCTCTCCAGCGGGTCCCGCACAACGAAGCAGAACCTGTCACCCGCTGGGATCTGCCTCAGGTTCACGTCGTGACCGTCGAGCACGATCTCGTAGCGCCCGGACGACCGCACCGGCTCGAGCGCAGCATTGACGGCTGTCCCGCCGCTCTTGCCGATGTGGAGGAAGTGCGCGCGTCGCTTGAAGCGCTTGATGCCTAATCGCATGCGGCGAGCGTAACCACCCACACTGCGAGCGCGCTGCTGCCGCTCTATCATGCGTCGGCGTGCGGATCGAGATCTTTGAGGATCAGGTCTGGCAGATGTCGTTGGGTGAGCGTGCGGCGGTGGAGGGGGTTTTGTCGCAGCTCAAGCCGGCGTTGGCGATCGAGGTAGGGTCGATGGAGGGGGCGTGTTTGCGGCGGATTGCTGCTCATGCGGGGGAGGCGCATTCGTTTGATTTGGAGCCGCCGAGTTTGCCGATGCCGGGGAATGTGGTTTTGCATACGGGCGATAGTCATGTGTTGTTGCCTGAGTTTTTGGAGCGGTTGGCTGGGGAGGGGCGGAATGTCGATTTCGTGATGGTTGATGGGGATCACACGCCGGAGGGGGTGCGGCGGGATGTTGAGGATCTGTTGAATTCGCCGGCGGTGTCGCGGTCGACGATCTTGATTCATGACACGGCGAATGAGCGTGTGCGGGAGGGTCTTGATCGGGTTCGGTTTGGGGCGTGGCCGAAGGTTTTCGATGTTGATCTGGATTGGCTGCCCGGTCGGTTGTTTGCTGAGCGTCTGTTGCGTAATGAGCTGTGGTACGGGCTTGGTTTGGTGGCGGTCGATGCGTCGCGGGTGGCGTATGAGAATGGTCCGGTGTATGAGCAGCGTTATCGTCCCGCCGCCCCACTACTCACCGAGGTGCGCGAGCTACTGATGATGCGCGAGCGCGTCGCTGGCGTGCCGCTCAGCGCCAACGACGATCCCGTCGTGCTGCGGCAGCGCCTGAATGCAATGATCGCGGAGCTCGACCGGTCCCTCGAACGCGAAGCCGCTTTGCGCAGCGAGCTACAGGACGAGACCGACCGGCGCGACCGCGACCGCCGGACGCTGGAGAACGTGATGAACTCGGCTAGCTGGAAGCTGACCGAGCCGCTCCGGACGGCGAAGCGACGCGTCCGGGCGCGCTGAGTCACGGCCCGGGCCTTGCGCATAGCATTCTCATCCCGCGAGGTGTACCCGCTGGGCGGCCATGGGATCGGCCAGTTCGTCGGATCGGCTGCGAACCTGCTCGCTCGGGTGGCGGAGGTGACCGTGATCACGACCTCGCTGTGGGAGGAGCGCTATCGGGAGCTGAAGGAGAAGGGTGATCCGCGCCTCCCCGATCCGCGCGTGCGGTTCGCGTTCGTGAAGGAGCCCAGCGTCGAGGAGACCGAGGGCTGGTACCACGTTATGCACATCTACGGCAGCCGGGTCCTCGAGCGCCTCCGGGAGCTCTATCCGGACGGCGGTCCCGACATCATCGAATTCCCGGACTTCCTCGGCGAGGGTTTCGTCATCCAACAGGCCGCGGAGACGCTGGATCCTCTTCTGGCGCGCACCTGCATTTGCGTGCGCCTGCACACCGCCGCCGAGATGTGCGAGGTCCTCGACGGGTTCTCGAAGTCCGACTTCGGCTCTCGCGCGTTGCACGACATGGAGCGCTATTCGCTCGCCCGAGCCGACCGGTTGATCTGGCAGGGCGGGGACATCCTCGGCACCTACCGCCGCTACTACGGCAGCGATGCGCTAACTCCGGCTGTGCGCATCCGCTACCCGTACCGCGGTGCCGAGGCCTCACCCGACGACGACCGCGGGCGGTCCGTGGACGGCCCGGTGAAGATCCTGTACGCCGGCCGCATCGAGCGGCGCAAGGGAGTGCAGAATCTCGTCAGCGCGGCCACTGGGTTGGACCGGGACGACTTCCGGCTGACGCTCGTCGGCTCGGATACGCCGACGGGACCCCTCGGCGTGTCGCTCAGAACCCAGCTCGAGCTGGCGATCGCTGACGATCCGCGGATCGTGCTCGCCGAGGCGCTCGAGCGAGCCGAGCTGATGGAGACGATCCGCAACCACGACGTGATCGCGATCCCATCGCTGTGGGAGTGCTGGCCGTATGCCGCGCTCGAGCCACTTCACCTGAACCGACCCCTGCTCGGGACGCCGGTCGGAGGACTCACCGAGATGATCGCGCCGGGCCGGAGCGGTTGGCTCGCTTCAGACAGCGATGCACTCGCGATCGAGGACGCGCTGAGGACGCTGCTCGACAACCGCGACCAGATCGGGCAGATGATCCGCGACGGCGAGCCACTCCGTCACGGACGAAGCCTCGTTCAGGAACAGGGCATCCTCGACGCGTACCAGGGGCTGGCGAGCGCCACGTCACAGCGTCGATCTCGCCCGATCACCGGCCAGCTCCCGCTCGTTTCCGCGATCGTCCCGTACTTCCGTGCCTCGCGATTTGTCCGCGCGACGGTCGAGTCGCTCCTCGAGCAGACATATCCCCGGATCGAGATCGTGCTCGTGAACGACGGCTCGTTCGACGACAACGACTGGATCGTGGCCGAGTTGTCCGGCCAGCATCACGTGGTCGTCGTCACGCAGATGAACCAGGGCCTCGGTGCGGCACGGAACTTCGGGATTCTCCAGAGTCGCGGACGTTACGTCTTCCCGCTCGACGCCGACAACGTCGCCGATCCCGGCTTCGTCGACCGCTGCGTGCAGGTGCTCGAGCGTCGCCCGGATGTCGCATACGTGACGTCCTGGTCACACTACATCGATGAGACGGGAGAGCCACTGGGCCGGACGACGATCGGCTATCAACCGCTGGGAAACCACGCGTCGGTCAATGCCGACGACAACGTCTCCGGGGATGCCGCCTCGGTCCTGCGCCGTCGCCTGTTCGATGCCGGATTTTCCTACAGTGAGGAGCTGACCAGCTACGAGGACTGGCATCTGTACCGTGAGCTCCAGCGCGCCGGGCATCTTGGGGCGGTGATCCCGGAGCGGCTGCTCGGCTACCGCGTCCGCGAGGACTCCATGCAGGCGCTGGTCGCTCAGCCCAGACGGGAGCGTCTCCTGGGTGAGATCGAGGCGCTGATGCGAGCGCAAGAGATCCAGTGGACGTCCTTGGACGCGTGAGTCCCGAGACCGCCGCATACGACGAAATGCTCGCGGCCGAACTGCGCCAGCGCTACGAGTTCGCCGGCGTCCTGTGTCGCGGTCTGCGCGTTATCGACCTATGCTGCGGCTCGGGGTTCGGCACGCGGATCCTGGCCGGCGAGGCGGAGACCGTGCTGGGGGTCGACCATGACGTGGCCAAGTTCGGCGCGTCGGTGGGAAAGGTGACCGAGAAAGCCCGTCTCGAGGCCGCCGACCCCCTCGAGTTTCTGGCCTCCGATCGCTCGCGCGAGTTTGACGCCGTCGTGTGCCTCGACGGCCTCGTGCGCCTTCGGGACCTCGATCGCACACTGGCGTTGCTGCACGAGCATGCGGATTGCGGCACGCGGCTGATCGTGTCGGTCCCCAACTCGTCAGGGGGCCGCGGGCTCGACTATGACGAGGCTCGCAGAGCGTTCGGCGGGTTCCCGGAGGTGGTGCTGGTGCCGCAGTTCCGAGCCGAGGGTTCCGTGATTGCCCCTCCCGCGGCCCAGGGCGCCGATGTCAGAGCGCGGCTCGATGACACCCACCAGCGTGAGGACGCCGACCAGTTCATCTTCTGCGTCGGCGTCGATGCCCAAGCGCTGGAGCGCGCGAATCGCCTGCGGCTCAGCGCTGACGCGGGTCCGTCGCTCATCCCTTCCTCCGAGGAGCTCAAGCGAGAGATACACGAGCTGCGGCGCGAGAACGCCCGCCTCGCCAGGTCACGCTTCGAACGAGCCGGATCGGCAGCTGGCTCCGCCCTTGAAACGGTGGCCCAGCGGCAGGGGCTGACAAACGAACTGGTCGAACGCTGCCGGAAGGCCGAAGCCAGAGCGCGCGAGCTCGAGGCGATGATCGGCGCCGAGGAGGCGGACCGGCACGTTGTACGTCGGCCAGCCGATCTCGCGGCGACCCCGGCCCTGGTCGAGGTGTTCGACGCGGCTCCGGCGCAGATCCCCGCAGGGGAGGATCCCAACAGCTGGGAGCAGAGGCGCCGGCGGGCGGCCACCGTTCTGGTGCCCTGGATCGAGCAGAGCATTTCCTTGGCCGGCAAGACGGTTCTCGAGTACGGCTGCGGCAACGCCGCGGTCAGCTGTGCGGTCGCCGAGAAGGCAGGCCGAGTGATCGGCCTGGACATCGATGCCGGTGGTATCGCGCTCGGCGAGCGGGAGGTCGCCGAGCGCGATCTTGACAACGTCGAGCTCGAGCTCCACCCGCTCGACGGGATCCTCGATGCGGTCCGGGCGCACAAGGGTGAGGTCGATGTGTTCCTGCTGTACGCGGTGCTGGAGCACCTCACCGTGCAGGAGCGACTGTCCGTGATCAGGCTGGCACGCGACGTCGTGGCCGACGACGGCGCGATCGTCGTCTGCGAGACACCCAATCGACTGATCTACTTCGACCATCACACGGCCCGGATGCCGTTCTTCCATTTCCTGCCCGACGAGCTGGCGGCCGAGTACTACCCGTACTCGAACCGCAGGGACTTCAAGGACGCGATCGACTCCGCGGCTGAGCGCGGCCCGGAGGCGCGGCTTGAGGCGATCGTGCGCTGGGGCCGCGGGGTCAGCTACCACGAGTTCGAGCTCGTTTTCGACGATCTCAGCCGGCACGTGATCGCCTCCAGCTACGATCCGGTCCTGTTCCCGGAGCGACCGGTCCAGCCCGAGGAAGCGATCCTGTCGCGCCACCTGGAAGGCTGGCGCCCCGACCTCGCGCCAACGTGGTCGCGGTACTGGCTGGACATGATCCTCTCGCCGGAACCGGTGCAGCGGCGTCCGCGGTTCATACGACCCTGGGCGGCCGAGACGATCGGGGCATCCGGCGCGGCGTGGACCCGCTGGGACAACCTGCGGCTGGACGGACCGGCCGCCCAGCTGCCCATATGGCTCCCACACGCGACGAGCCGGCTCCTGGTCGGATCCGTGACGCAGGACGGGCAGCCGGTGGCGATCGTCCTGCGGCCGCCTGGCCGGCAGGATCCGCTGGTGGCGGTCGTCAGCTCCCCGGCCCACCACACGGGTTACAGCTCGTTCCGCCTGCCCGTGCCCGCGCAGTCGCTGACGCTCGAGGTCAGCCGCCCCTGCAACATCGTGTTCGTCGGCTACGAGGACTGAGACCGACTCAGGGCGCGTGGAGGCGAAGCTTGCGGGTGACCGTGACGGACTTACCGGCCGGTCCGCGCAGGCTGACCTCGATGGTGACCGGGACGCTCCGCAGCCGTGTCAGCGCGCCCCGCCTCTTGCCGGCGATCGTAAGCGTCCGTATCGCGGAGACGAGGGAGCCGAGCGTGAAGTTCTTGGCGGCATAGATGCGTCCGCCCTGCCGGATCGTGATCGATCCTCGCACGGCGAATGGGTTGCCGTTGCGCAGCCACAGCTTCGTGGTCCAGGATCGGCTGACGCTCAGGCGGTTGCGCGCGGCCGTCACGCGGAGTCGCCGATGACGCGCGCTCACCGCCCCGCCGGAGGCGAGGAATGCAGCCAATCCGTCGGGCGTTCCGAGGCCGGTGGGACCGTCGTAGCCGGGGCGGGCCTGGCAGATCGGTGCGCCCGCGCAGGTCGTGCTGTCGGCGCCGGCCGTGACGTCGTGCAGCGCCGTGGGCTCGCGGCGCGCGTGCTCGTAGATCCTCTGAAGCTCGTTGCTCCCGGCGCTGCCGGCGAGACCGATCACGCCCGCGATGACCGGAGCGGAAACGCTGGTCCCGATTGCCTCGCAGAAGGACTTGCCGCAGGGGTCTCCGACGGCCGCGACATGGACGATCAGCCCGGGGTCGGCGACGGCCGCGAGGTCGGCGATCGCGCGACTGCCGTGGCAGCCAACCGCCGCGGCCAGATTCGTCTGCCACACGGCGGCGGCGTCGTAGGGGCTACAGCCGCTGACCGTGGAGGACCACGCCTTCTCGCTGCGGTAGTGGCCGGAGCTTAGCGTCAGGTGCGTTCCACCGACCGCGAGCACCCCGGGGAGCGTGGCCGGAAAGGAGACGAGGCCGGAGTAGCCGGAGTCGCCGGTCGCCGACACGACGATCGTGTGCGGGTGCACGTAGTCGGCCTCGAACTGCGCGTCGTCCGGCGCCGGCCCGATCTGCCATGCCGTGGCGACGACCGTTGCGCCAGCGCGCGCCGCTGTGGCGGCCGCCGCTGAGAGATCGAACTTCGAGAGCGACCGTGCCTCGACGAGCATGATCGAGCAGCTCTGACAGACGCCACGCGCTGCCTCGATGCCGACGGACGACTCGGTCAGGAACTGCCCGCCCGTGGGATCGGGGATCGGGAGCGGAGACGTCGCACCGTCCTGGTTGAGCTTCTGGAAGCAGTGGTTGGCGGTCGTGCAGGCAGGGATGTGGAACCGCTTCGCGTAGTCGCTCAGGTCGGCCTGCGCCGGGGGGTCGTCGTACGCGCTGATGACCGCGATTGTCTGATGCGCGGCACCGGTGTTTGGCAGTCCGTAGGCGGCGTGGATGTCAGCCGGTGTGAGGGCGGCGCTAGCGGCAGCGGGCGCCGCCACGGCCAGTGCGGCCATGGACGCGAGCAACCAGGCAGAGAATCGGGATGGGCACGGTGAAGGCATCACGAACGACAACACGCCGGTGCGCCAATAGTTTGCCCGCCGGGCCGTTCGGGAACAAAACGGCCGCCGCGAAGACCGCGGCGGCCGCTGTACTGCGCGCGTTCCCGCTCCCGCCCGAGGGCGGAAGCGGGAGCCGCTAGCTACTACTAGTGATGCCGGCGAATCAGCCTCGCCACCGCCGCGCGGTTCTTCGCCCGCGAGCGAGCGTTGACCTTGCGGACCGAAGCCGCCGACTGCTTCTTCGCGTGCTTGAGGCCGTGCAGGATCGACGCGGTCGACGTGATGTGCAGGACCTGCGGCACGTTCACACCGAGAAGCGCCGCGATCGTGAAACCGCCGGTGAACGGCGAGCCGCCGAACGTGAGCGCGGCGTTCTTGGCCACCGAGGCCTGACCCGGGGTGAACTGCGCCTGGATGGTCTCAGGCCCTGGTCCCTGGGTCGGGACCGTGATCCCGCTTGAGCCGGTCGGCGTCACGTCGAACCCGGTTCCATCGATCAGGATGAGCGTGGTCGGATTGACGGCCCCGGGGAACACGCGCTGATCGACGTTGAGCGACAGCACACCGGTCGTGGTGTTGATGATGCCGGCCGTCACGTCCGGACCGGTGGTGAACCCGCGGGAAAATGCGCCCGCGTTACCGCCGGACGGCAAAGCGTCGGCGACGTTCGCGATGAACGGCGGGCTGGTCTCCACGACCGCACCCCCGTCGACAGCGCCCTTGACCACGTACTCGCTGGCGAAGCTCAGAGCGGCGCCGAAGCCGGCCCTGATCGTCGTCGAGGTAGTGGACGCGTTGATCACGCTCGCCGACATGGCGGTGAGGACCGCGCTCGAGCCGCTGGGCGACACGACGGCGTGGAACCCGGCCGGCGCGAGGGGCGCGACCTCCTTGTCAAAGGTGAAGTCGAGCGACGTCTTATCCGTCGGGTCGACCACCACCTTCGTCAGGTCGGGCGCGGCCGTTGTGCCGGTGCCGGTACTGGTCGCCGAGGCGGGCACGATCACGCCGCTCGGCGTGCTCGGATTGCCCGGATCGGCGGCAGCGCCGCCCGGCAGCGCACCCATAACCGTGCCCGCACGCTGAGCGTCGCTCACCGGGCAGGTCGAGGTCGGAGCAAACACGACCGTCACCGTGTTGTCACTCACCGGGGTGGTCGCGACGCCGGTGCACTGGGTGCCACCGGAGCGAGTGAAGTAGAAATCGCCCGCCACCGGAGCGCCGAGAGCGAGGAGGTTCTGGTCGAACGAGTAGGTGATCGTGTTGGTCGTCGGATCCGGAAAGACGCTGACGAGGTCCGGCCCAGCGGTGAAGCCGGCCGTACCGTTGTGGGTCGGATTCAGCGAAGCCGGGACCGTCAGGGTGACGGAGTCGACGTTGGGGTTGGTAACCGTCGCGGTCGTCTGCACCGCGCTCGCGTTCACCTCAGCGACCGTGTACTGGCCGATGTCACCGATCTCCGGCCCCCCACTGTTGCCGGAGGCGAAGAGCGCGCGGACGCACTTCCCGCTGTGGTCGAACGTCTGCTCGAGGAATGCGTTGGTGGCCAGGACCGAGCGTCCGGCGCGATATCCGCCGAGCGCGAAGTTCGGGCCGACAAAGCCGGCGTTGTTCAGGACCTTGTCGAAGCAGAAGTCCACGTTGTTGCCGTTGAGCGCCGTGGCGCTCACCAGGTCTGGCCGGTTGCTGGTCTGCTCCGGGGGTGCCCCGGCGATCGCGGCTTGCGCCGTTCCTACCGCAAGCAGCGGGAACGCCAACACGGCCAGCGCGACCAGAAGGCGTGCACGAGGTGCACGCTTCAGTCGATCTGCCATTAGAACCATCCTCCTATTGTTGGGATATGGGATGTCCAAGCGTTCCCGCTCTGGGATCGGCCGGACGGTGCATCTTCTAGCAGATAAGGTCGCCCCGTCAAGGTCAGCACTGTCACAACGTATTTTTTACAGAGAGTGCAAAATGTCCGTGCATGAGACATTGGCGTTTCTGGGGTTTCCGGAATACGAGGACGAAGGACGAGATGAGAGGAAGAGAAATCCAAATGTTGGGGCAGAGGAAGTGGGCGCCCCGGCATCGAGATCTGCTCGAAGCGTGCCCTCCATCGATTACAACGGGCCCTGGCGGAGAAAGTTGCGAGGTAGCTATTCAGGTACCTGCTCGGAGGTAACCCCAAAGCTCACTATTCTTGGTGAATCCGCTCAGAACCGACGCAGCCCCGCGAACTCCAATTGCCGCTATTTGCGGTAAACCGTACGGGTACCTGAATAGTGCGTTGCAAGTTCCCTGGGTCGATTTCTGACCGCCTCCGTTGTGCTCCTGCGTGTTGGTCGTGGTACGGTTACGCCTGAAAGAGGCGCTGACCTGGCCGCCGGCGCTCCTACCCGAGTTCCGGAGTTTAGAGCCTCTTCCAAGTCCGGTAAGCGACGGCGCGGTTCGCCGAGGGGAACGAGAGACATGCACGCACCGACCTCACGCACGGCCACGGCCCGATTGGGACTGCTTGCCGTCCTGTCCGCGGGCCTGATCGCGGCGCTGGCGCCCGGTGCCGCGACCGCCGCCACCCCGGGCACGCTGGACAGCGGCTTCGGCTCGGGAGGGATCGCCGGCGGCGGGGGAAACGTGCGGCTGTTCGGTGCGGTGGTGCAGTCGGATGGGAAAGTTCTTGCAGTCGGGCAGTCCGGGATCGCGTCGGGCGCGACCCTAGTGGTCGAGCGCTTCACGACGTCCGGTGCGCTCGACGGCTCGTTCGGCAGCGGCGGCGTGGCCCATGGACCTGCGGTGACGACTGCGCTCGGAACCGGGTCAGTCGGCCGCTCGGTGGCCATCCAGTCGGACGGCAAGATCGTCGTCGTCGGGAAGGCCACCGACTCTCCAGCGTCAGGGACCGACGGCATCCTCGTCGAGCGCTTCAACTCCAACGGAAGCATAGACTCCTCGTTCGGCTCCCACGGCGTGGTCACGGCCCTCGGCGACCAGCTCGCCGACGGGTACGGGGTGGCGATCCAGTCCGACGGCAAGATCATCGCCGCCGGCAGCGCGGACGCAAACGGCCAGGGAGGCTTCACCCCTCGGGTTGCCGTCATTCGACTGAATTCGAACGGATCCCTCGACTCGAGCTTCGCGTCTCACGGGGTGGACGTCATCGATCTCGGCGCCTACTCGGTGGCGCAGGCGGTGGCTCTGCAGCGCGACGGGAAGATCGTGATCGCCGGGTCGCAGGCGCCCGGCCTCCAGGTGCCCAATGCGCTGATCGCGCGTCTGACCACCTCCGGAAAGCTCGACCCGAGCTTTGGCACTGGCGGCGCCTACGCCCACCAATACGCGCGCGGGGCTTCGAACTCGGCATTCAATGCGCTCGCGGTCCAGCGCGACGGCAAGATCGTCGCCGCCGGCGCAGCGACCGCTGGGAACACCGGCGCTGACGCGTTCATCGCCCGCTTCAACACCAATGGGAGTACCGACGGCTCGTTCGGCGGGGGCGTGGTCTACAAAACCGCCGCTGTCAACACGGTGATCTCGACCGTGGTTCCCGGCGCGACCGGCGTCACTGTGACGGGCAACGGCGACATCGTCGCGGCGGGGACGGCCAGCAACGGGGGACTGACGGAGCTCGCATTGTGGGCGGTCAAGTCCAACGGCGCGACCGAGACCGGATTCGGGTCCGGGGGCCAGACCATCACCAGCCTCGGCGCGAGCACGCGAGCGGACGGCAACGGCCTCGCGATCGCGCCGGACGGGAAGCTGGTCCTCGCCGGGGACTTGCGCCGCAACCCGATCGGGGCGTACTCTGGGATGGTCGCGCGCTACAACGGGCTCGGGGCCCCGCCACCGCCGCCCACCTCCGCGCTGAAGGTGTCGCTGTCCGGTCTCAGCAAGCTCTACAAGACCTCCACGGTCGCCAAGCAGGGCCTCACGGTGGGTGTGAACTGCAACGAATCCTGCACGTTCAGGGCAACGCTCACGCTGAGCTCCGGGACCGCGAAGAAGCTCCACATCAAGAGCACCTTCAGGCGGTGCAAGAAGGTCCACGGCAAGACGCGGTGCAAGACCGTCCACGGCTACCGCTCGATCACGCTGGGCTCACACAGCGGCAGGCTCAGCGGCTCGGGCACCAGCAAGTTCACGCTGCGCCTGAACAGGAAGTACGTCAAGGCGCTGGAGAGGGCCAAGTCTTTCAACGCGACGCTGCACGTGACGGCAACCGCAAACCACAAGAACAAGACCGCCACGAAGGTCCTGGTGTTCAAGCGCTGAGAGCAACGAGGGGGCAGTGATGAGGCGCGCTCGATACGCAGCCACGATTTCCGTGCTTGCGCTGATGAGCTTGATGGGCGCCGGCGTGGCGCGGGGCGCCACGCCGGGTTCACTCGACCCCAACTTCGGCGGGGGTGTGGTCTCGCCCGCGGGCGCCGCGCAGTTCTTCGGCGTCACGGTGCAATCGGACGGGTCGGTCGTTGCGGCCGGTCAGTCAAGCGGCGGCAGCGCGCTGGTGGAGCGGCTGACCAGCTCGGGCCGGGCCGATTCCTCGTTCGGTTCCGGCGGGCAGGCCACGGGCGTGGCCGGCGAGGCGCGGGCGGTCGCCCTCCAGTCGAACGGCAAGATCGTGGTGGCCGGCACCAGCGGTGGCATGTTCGTCGAGCGCTTCAACACGAACGGCTCCGTCGATTCGAGCTTCGGCTCGGGCGGGGTGGCCAGGGCGTTCGCCGGGTCGGGCATCGCCAACGGCGTCGCCGTCGAACCCGACGGCAAGATCGTCGTGGTCGGCTCGGTCAACCCGATCGACACGCGCGTCGCTATTGCCCGGTTCAACTCGAACGGGACCCTGGACACGAGCTTCGGGTCGGGCGGCACGGAGACGCTCGCCGTCTTTAACCTTCCCTACGAGGCCGCGACCGCGGTCGCGACACAGCAGGACGGCAAGATCGTGTTCGCCGGGTACGAGCAGGGCTCCCCGAACTTCGGGTTCTACAACGGGCTGGTGGTGCGGCTGACCTCCAGCGGGGCGTACGACTCGAGCTTCAACGGGAACGGCGTGGTCAGCTACCACAAGGCCAACAGCGGCTACGACACGATGAACGCGGTGGCCATCCAGAACGACGGCAAGATCGTCGCCGCCGGTGCTGATGTCGGCGGTCCCTACGCGATCTTCCTGCGGATCAACCCCAACGGATCGTTCGACTCCGGATTCGGCACGAGCGGCGAGGCCGCGCTCTCGTCCGGCAACGCGACCTCGCTGCCGGCGGGCGCCTACGGTGTCGGAATCGCCGGCGGCGGCCGCGTCACGGGCGCGGGCGCGGTCATCCTGAACGGAGCCGATCACCGCGCCGGCGTATGGGCCACCTCCGCCTCGGGCCAACCCGAGTCAGGCTTCGGCAGCGGCGGCGTGGTCGAGCAGCAGACCGGGGTCGAGGCTTGCGGCTTCGCCGTCGCGCCGGACGGAGGGCTCGTCGTCATCGGTTATCACGTGAGCGCGCTTCAGAGGACCAATCCGTGCAGCGGCAGCGGCGGGTCGGCCGCCTTCGTCGCTCGGTACATCGGCTACGGTCCGCCGCGTCCTCCGGCTCCGCCAGTGTCGGCGCCGACAGTCCGCACAGGACCCGCGAGCAACGTCACGGAGGTCTCGGCGGATGTCGGCGGGACGGTGGACACGAACGGGCTCGACACGACCTACCACGTCGAGTACGGACAGACCTCCAGCTACGGGTCCTCGACCTCGGACGCGAAGGTCGCGGCGAGCTCCGCGACCAAGAACGTCTCGGCGGTGCTGAAGAACCTCCGCCCCGGCACGCTGTACCACTACCGGCTAGTGGCCTCCAACTCAGCCGGGACGAGGGTCGGTGCGGACCGGACGTTCAAGACGCTGCCGTCGCTGCGCAGCAGCGTTAAGAAGGTCGTCGGCTCGTACCGGCTCTCCACGCTGGTCAAGCGGGGGATCTTAATCAAGGTGGGCTGCAACCAGCGCTGTTCGATCAGCTCCTCGCTGTCGATCTCGGCATCGATCGCACGAAAGCTGAAGCTCGGGAGCCATCAGCTGGCGATCGCCAAGGGAACCGCGTCGCTGAAGCGTGGGGGAACCACGTCCGTGGTCATCAGGCTGACGAAGAGAGCGCGGAAAGCGATCTCGCATCAGCACAAGCTGCGCGTGACGCTCAAGGTGATCAGCCGTCCGGTGGGCGGAGGGCATAGTGTCACCTTCAAGACGACCGTCTGGCTGCAGAGCTGAGCGTCGTTCCGGTGCCGGTGTTGCCGAGCGTGCGCCGATCGCATCTCGCCGCGGTGGCCGCCGGCCACGGAATCGCGACCCGCGTGCGCACTCTGCGTTCCTCGCCACGGGAGCTGGTTGTGGTGGCCGTGTTCCTCGCTGGCGTGCTGATCAGGATGGCCTTCGTCGTCCTCTACAGGCCGGCGTTCCTCGGAGACGCGGATGCTGGGTCCTACGTCTACGCCGCCGGGCACGGGCTGTTCTCGAACGTCTACGACCCCGCTGGCTATCCGTTGTTGATCAAAGCGCTTCATGCCCTCTATCCGCACCTCACGCTCCTGATCGTCGTTCAGCACGGGCTCGGTGTCGCCACCGCGGCACTGTTCTACGTCGCAGTTCGGCGTGTGACCGGCTCGACTCTGCTCGGGCTGCTGCCCGCGGTTGTCGTGCTGTTCGACGGCTACGGCCTCTGGGTCGAGCACACGCCGATCACCGAGACGCTGTTCACGTTCCTGGTAGCGACCGCGCTGTTTCTCGCGCTGCGCGATGCCCGGCGCTCGCTGCAGCCGCTGCTCGGTGCCGGTGTGCTGGCCGGCGCTGCCGGCTTGGTGCGGCCGGTCGGGCTGACGCTTGTCCCGATCGTGGCGATCTGGGTTCTCGTGGTCAAGCCGGGATCCTGGCGGGCCCGCGCGCTCGCGGCCGGCGCAGTCATCATCCCCGCATGCGTGATCGTCGTGTCATACCTGCTCGCCCAGCAGGCGGACACCGGCTACTTCGGCCTGACCCAGGACTCGGGTCGGGTGATCTACGCGCGCGCGGCGATGTTCGCGAACTGCTCCGATTTCACGCCCCCCAAGGGGACGGCCGCGCTGTGCGAGCGTAGCCCGCCGTCGGTGCGCGGCAGCTTCAACCAGTACCTGACCGGCTTCCCCGACCACGCCACGAGCACGGTCGGTGTCGATCGGATGATCAGCCCAGCCTGGCGGGAGTTCGGCCCTCCTCCCGCCGGTAACGGCAAGCTCGAGGCGTTTGGGATCGCGGCGATCCTGCATCAGCCGCTCGACTACGTCACCCACGTCGCGGACGACTTTCACCACTTCTGGGCCGATCACCATCGAGCGTTCATCCGCGCCGACGTGCACCCGGACCCGAACGTAGAGGCGGCCGTCGCCGGCTACTACGCGGGCCCGGCCGGCATCACCAGCGGCGAGACCGGTTTTGTGGGCTGGTACGGAGAGACGATCGAGATCACAGGCGTGCTGATGATTGCGCTGCTGCTCGCGCCGCTGACCGGCCTGTTCGCGAGCAATGTCGCGGCTCGCCAGACCGCGATACTGTTCGCTTGCACGGGGTGGCTGCTGCCACTGATAGCGGTTGCCGTCGCCTCGGTCGACCCACGGTTTCTCCTTCCCTCGTACGGGCCACTGGCAGCCGCTGCGGCGATCGGGGTCGGGGATGGCGTGCTGCGACGTGCCGTGACGCGGATCGGCGCGCGCCTGGGGCTGCGGAGCTCGGTCCAGAGCCGGGGATGAGATCCTGACGGCCGTGACCGCGGCCACTCCTCACTCCGGCGGAACGTCTGCAGTTCGCGCGCGAGTCGAAGCCGATCCGCACGCGGCGCTGCTGGTGAGCGTTGCGCTCGTCCTCCTCTGCGAGGGCCTACGAGGCTCGGCCACGCTCCTCAGCTCGCCGGTTTGGCCGATCCTTCAGGCGGTGATCGCAGCCTGCGGCTTGACGCTCGCGTGGCGAGCGCAGGACCGCCTGAGGCTGTCCCGCGTCCTCTTGCTAGGGCTGACGCTGCAGCTCGGCTGGATCGTCCTCCATCTCGCCCTCGGCGTGCACTCAGACGGCGACTCCAGCACCGTCTACGCGGGCCAAGGCCACGCGCTGCTCCACGGCACGTATCCGCACTCCGAGTACCCGCCGGGCGCGGTGCTGCTGTTCGCTTTCGACTCGCTGTTCGGTGGCGGTGGCCAGGGCGCGCGCATCGTTCAGGCTTTCGCGATGGTGCCGTTCCAGGTCGCGACCGTGATCGTGATCTGGAAGCTGAGGACCCGCTGGAGCCCATGGTTGGCGACGGTGCAGGCGCTGTGGCCGCTCAACGCGTTCTTCTGGGAGTTCAAGTTCGACCTGCTGCCGACCGCGCTGCTTGCGCTCGGTCTGCTGCTCGCGCTGCGGCGCCGATGGATCTGGGCAGGAGTGGTGCTGGGTTTGGGCGCAGCGGTGAAGTGGACCCCTGCGCTGGCCGCGATCGCGCTCGTCGTGTGGCTGCTCGGTCGACGCCGGACGCGCGACGCAGTCCGGCATCTGCTCGCCCTCGTCGGGACGTTCTTGCTCGTGAATCTGCCGTTCCTCGTGAGTTCGCCACATGCACTGATCGCCTCCTACCGGCTGCAGAACCGGCGTGGCATCTCCGCCGAATCGGTCTTCTACATCCCGCCGATCATCGGGCTGCGGCACTCCATTGCCGTGATCTCGCACGACGTCGGCGCTCCCGGCTGGGCGAATGTCACAGCAGGGGTGGTCCAGGTGGCGCTCGTGGTGTGGTTGATCGTGCTCGCCTACCGCGCGCCGAGCCTGGCCTCGGGCGTTGCCCTTGCTGCGCTCGCCCCCGCCGTCTTCCTGCTGAGCAATCGCGTGTTTAGCCCGCAGTACCTCGTGACGGTGGTGGCAGCGTGGCTGGTAGCGGCAAGTCTGGCCGCTCGTGACCGCCGCGATCAGCTGACGATCGGAGTTGCTGTCGCCGCGGCGACGCTGTCCAACGTGCTCGTGTATCCCACCGGCGTGAGCTGGTGGCCCACGTTCACGCTGTTCCTGCTCGCCGTCTCGTTCGCCACGACAGGCCTGCTGGTGCAGCGAAGCTTGCGCATTTGTCCAGGGAATCCGCACGTGGCCGGACGGGACGGCTGAGCCTCGGCCGGTCCGGATTCGAAGCACGATCCACACACCAAGAGTTCGGCGCCCCACCAAACGATCCTTGTTATGGGAATCAGACCACTGAACGGTTACCGAAACGTTGCATCGCGGCACGGCGCCGGGCCGCTGCGCAACGTTTTCGTCGCTACGGACCGACGATCCAACCGCCATAACGTTGAAAAACGGCCGACCCTCGGCCGCCGCTCTTCGACGTTGTGGCGCTCTGACGCTCTTTCCGCACTTCGGGGTGCGGATTTGTTTGGGCTGGGTGGGGTGAGTCATTGCGTGTAGGGGGTGTGTGGGACATCGAGGAGGTCGAGCAGCCGGGTCTGTAGGGGGTCGAGCTGGGGTGGGAAGGTTTGGATCTGGTGGTGGTTGTGGATGAGGTGGTGGTGAGCCGGACCGGGTTCCGCGGTGACTGGGTTTGTAGGTTCTGATTGTTGTTCATCGAGCGAGTGTTCTGAACCGTAGAGCGGCGAGGGTCTCGTACTCGACGGGTGGGATGTCGCCGAGGGCTTTCGTGCAGGCGGTCGTGGTTAGTTAGAGTTAGACCAGCTGATGTACTCGACGGCGGCGAGCTCGAGCCGGGCGCGCGTTTGCCAGACGCGGTCTGAGACCGGCTCGGTTTTGAACGAATCCACGAAAGATTCGGCCAGCGCGTTGGCGATCGCCGTCAACTGCGCTCAGTGCGAGCGGTGAGCAGCGAGTTCGTGTGACGCATCCGTTTCACCCGTGGGTGGGGCGAGAGTTCGTGTTCGTCGGGATCCGGCAGGCGTGGGGCGAGGACCGCGTGTTCTTCTTCGATGACTACGGAGCCCAGCGATCGTTGCCAACTGGGTGGACAGACGCTGCCACGCCGGACCCGTTTGTCGCGGTCTCGGGCGGGCGTAGCGCGTTCCGGGTCGTGGATTTGCTGGCGCTTGGCGAGCTGATCGACGGTCTGTGCAGCCGTCAGCTAAGCGAGGCGTGTAAAGTGACTTCTGCCGCTGCCGTAAGGGCATTTATGCCGCTTGTTGGTGATGTGCGCTCTGAGGAGCGCGGCATGGAGGGCACGTATCACCAGTGTTGCTTGGCTGTCGCGAGCCGAGGTGCCGATTCCGTCCGATAGTAGCGGCCTAATTAGTCTGACATTACACGAGGGAGGTTTGTGATGGCTCGTGAGGGAGAGGATCCGAAGGTTCAGGCGTTGCGGGCGGAGCGCAGCTTGAACCCGCGGCCCGGAACGGTCCGTGATGAGCGCTTCGCTGCCTCGGGGTTCCTTGACCCGCGGGATCTGGTGCAGGTGAAGTACGAGATGGTCCGTCGGGTTCGGGTCGACGGTGACACGGTCGCGCGCTCGGTGCAGGAGTTCGGGTTCTCGCGTCCGTCGTTCTATGAGGCGGCCGCCGCGTTGGACGCGGGCGGGTTGGCGGGGCTGGTGCCGGCACGCCCGGGTCCGCGGCGCGCGCACAAGCTGACCGATGAGGTGCTCACGTTCGCGCGCGAGCGTCTCGCTGGCGATCCTGCGCTGCGCTCAGCGGATCTTGTTGAGCTGATCGCCGAGCGGTTCGGGGTCAGGGTCCACCGCCGCTCGATCGAGCGGGCGCTCGCGCGTGCTGATCGCCCGCGAGAGGAGGGCGATCGATGACCCGACCCGCGAGCACGGTAATGTCGATCGCTATGAGCAGCTGCGCGGCCAAGCGCTGTGGGGCGCGGGGACATCGCTGAGGGAGCTGCTCCCCGACTCGGCGGCACAGATCGAGCCGTGGAACGCGTCCTCGAGCGCCTGATCGCGCGCTGCATCTTCTCCGCGACGACGAGACTCGGCGTCAGAACGTGGCCTCGATCCGCGCAGCGGGGACCGGCCTGACCTGGGAGGCGACGGCAACCAAGCTGATCGAGTGCTACGGCGAAACTTGTGACGCACCGGCCACGCCGGCCAGCGCGATCGAGCGCCGGCACGGTGTCATGAGCGGGGTCCTCAGCGAGGACGCGATGCGGCTGATCGGACCCGGAGGGGCGTTGCCGTCGGACGTCCAGCGACCGCTCTTGGCCCTCGCCACTCACCCCCAGATCGGCAAGCCGATGTTCCGCGCCATGAAGCTCGGGTACCGCGCCTCGTACCGCCTGCGCCGGCGGCGGCGCGACACGAGCTGAGGCGGCTCCTCAGCGCCGGTCGATCTCGAATGTGCTCGGCAGGTCAACCGCGCCGCCGCCCGACTTGCCGCCGTGGACGATGATCGAGCTGATGTCGTCGCGCATGTCGTAGGCATCGGCGCCGAAGCCGTCGCGGCTGACCGAAGCCGTGAGGCGGTAGCGGCCCGGCGCGAGCCAGTTGTCGAATTGAATCCGGACCGAGGCCTGCTCGCCGGTGCCGAACTCGCCCGTCGGGCCATGCGTTAGCTGTGTGCTGGTGGCGAACGCTGTGCGGCCACTGTCGTCGTGCAGCGCGATGGCGAACAGTGGGTCCTTCGTGCGCTCGTGGAAGAGAACGTCCATCCGCACCCAGCAGGTCTGGCCCTGCGGGGTTTCCACCAGCCGCCCACCGTCGTCCGACTCGAACCAGGCCCCCAGCAGCTCGGCCACCGGCGCCCGCCGCAGGGCCTCGGGGCCTCCCTGGTCGCGAGCCTCCTCGCGTACGCGACGGAAGTTCAGCTCGTTGTACTGACGGGTGATCGACTCAGGAACCCCGGTGTCTACAACGCGGCCGCGCTCGAGCAGCATCGCGCGATCGCAGAATCGCTCAACCGAGCCCATGTCATGAGTGACAAGCACGATCGTGCGGCCCTCGGCCTTGAGGCGCGCGAACTCGTCGAAACACTTCTGCTGGAAAGAGGCATCCCCGACGGCCAGCACCTCGTCGATCAGAATGATGTCCGCGTCTACCTGGATCGCCACGGAGAACGCGAGACGGACGTGCATGCCCGACGAGTAATTCTTGAGCTTCAGGTCCATGAACGACTCAAGCTCGGCGAAGGCGATGATCTCGTCGAGTCGGTCGACCGCCTGCCGCCGCGAGAGCCCGAGCATGATGGCGTTGATGATTGCGTTGTCGCGTGCCGTCAGGTCGGGGTTAAACCCCACACCGAGCTCAATGAATGGGGACAACCGCCCGTGCACGTCCACCTTCCCCGAATCGATGCTGTAGATTCCGGCCAGGCACTTGAGCAAGGTGCTTTTGCCGCTGCCGTTGCGCCCTACGATGCCGAAGAACTCACCCTGTGAGATGCCGAGGCTCACATCCCGTAGCGCTCGCAACTCATCGAACCGGCGGGTTTGAAATGGATGCAACGCCCTCTCTTTCAGCGTGTGGTACTGCTCGTGCGGCAGTCTGAACGTCTTGTTGACGTCGGACAGTCGGATTGCGGGCGGTCGATTTGTCCCCGTCACGGAGTCGCCCGGCGGGCTGGGCAACCGGAGAGTTGTGCTCATCGGGTAGGACGGTACCAGCGGCGGCTGGCGGGACCGAATGCCATCAATACCCATCGCAGCGAACGATCAAAGGCCGCGTGAGCATCGGCGAGCGCTTGCACGATCGGACGAGCCGTGAACCGGCGCCCGGCCGGTTGAATCGTCCTCGGCTCGCCTCTGTGGTAGCCCGGCTCTCCCCGGACGCGTGGAACGTCGTTGCGGTCGCCGCGGCCGTTCTGCTGGCCAACCTTCTCTCGATCCTCGGCATCGTTGACGTCAACCCGCTCGGGCCGCGCAGCGGGCTGGACATCGTGACCACACCGTCGTTCGCCCATGGCCTGCCCACGATCGACCCCAACAACGGATTTGTCTCACAGGCGCTCGGACACCGCGCAGCGCTCGATCTACTGCACTTCCACCTTCCCTGGTGGACGCCGTTCGAGGGGACCGGAGCGCCGCTCGCCGGGGAGATGCAGTCCGCGGCCCTTTTCCCACCCACGCTACTGACGGCCCTTTCGAACGGCCAACTGTACGAACACGTGCTGCTCGAGTTCCTGGCCGGCGCCTCCACATACCTGCTGTTTCGCCGACTGAGCGTGGCGCGGCTTGCGTGCCTGGCCGCAGCCATCGCGTTCGCGCTCAACGGGACCTTCGCATGGTTCGCGCACGCCCCGGTGAATCCGGTCGCGTTCCTGCCCATGCTGGTTCTGGGCATCGAATTCGCCTACGACGCCAGCGTGAAGGGCCGTCGGGGCGGCTGGTGGTTGATCGCGCTCGCCGGCGCGCTGTCGGTCTATGGCGGATTTCCAGAGACGGCGTATATCGACAGCCTTCTGGCCGCGGCCTGGTTCGCGTGGCGATGTTGGACCTCGAGACGGACCATTTGGCGGCCGTTCCTCGTCAAGGGGCTCACCGGCGCGGTCGTCGGGACGCTGCTCACGGCGCCGCTCCTGATCCCTGCGGTCAACTATGTGCACCACGGCGACCTTGGCATCCATGCGGGCACAGCGGGAGATTTTTCGATCCCGCACCAGGGCCTGACGATGCTTCTGCTGCCCTACGTTTTTGGTCCGATCTTCGACTACAACAGCCCGAGCGGCCTCGTTTTCGCGATCTGGGGTGGTGTAGGCGGCTACCTGACCGTGTCGCTGCTGCTGCTGGCCCTGTTCGGTCTGTTGTCGGGCAAGCGTCGGGCGCTGAAGTTGATCCTGCTCGGGTGGATCGTGTTGGCGGTGGCCCGAATCTACGCCTTTCCACCTGCCCTCGGCGACGTACTGGGCGTCCTCCCCGGCATGTCCCGGGTGGCGTTCTATCGCTACGCATTTCCGTCGGTGGAGTTCGCCCTGATCGTGCTCGCTGCGCTCGGCCTCGACGATCTGGTGTCAGCGCCCGCCGCCCGGCGACGGATCGCGCTGGCGGCGGCGGTATCGCTCGGACTGCTCCTCATCGCCGTCCTGGCTGCGGTCCCGATCGACCATCAGCTGGGTCCCGGTCACAAGCTGTACTCGCACGTCTCGGCTGTTTGGGCGCTGGGAATCATCCTCTGTGTCGCCACCATCGCTCTGCTCAAGAGCGACCGATGGCGTATGCGCCTGATCACGACGCTGGTGGTTCTCGACGCGGCTGCGCTCTTCGTCGCGCCTCAGCTCTCAGCCCCGCGCAAGATGAGCATCGATCTGCAACCGGTGGCGTTTCTCCAACGCCACCTTGGCATCCAACGTTTCTTCACGTTGGGGCCACTGGCTCCCAACTACGGAAGCTACTTCGGCATCAGCGAGCTCGACATGAATGATCTCCCGGTGCCGTCCGTGTTCTCCCGATTCGTCCACAACAAGCTTGATCCGTACACCCTCCCACACCGCTTCATCGGGAACAACAGTGGTGGAAGGCCGGCAACCGTGCCTTCCACCCTGACTGAGCTGATCGCGAACCTAAACAACTTTCGAAACGCGGGCGTCATCTACGTGCTCACGCTTGCCGGGCATCCGCTCCCGCAAAGCCCGGGCGCCCTCCAGCTGGTTCTTCGCACACCAACCACATGGATCTACCATCTCGCAGGCGCGTCGCCCTACTTCACCGCCAGCAATCCACGCTGTCAGGTCAACGAGCATGGCCGGGACGTCGCGCAGCTGTCCTGCTCGGGGCCGACGACACTGGTGCGCCGGGAGACCTCCTTCCCGGGTTGGCGCGCCAGCGTCGATGGTCACGAGGTTAGTCTGGGAACGGCCGATGGCATCTTCCAGGCAGTCTCCGTGCCCCGGGGCACCCACCGCGTGACCTTCTCCTATGCCCCGCCGGCGGAGGCGTTATCCGTCGCCGCATTGCTCATCGGCTGCATTTGGCTTGTCATCGGGTCGCTACCGCGCGGACGGACAGCTCGACCGACGACGTGGCTCAGCAGTGTGCGACGAAATTGACTCGGTCACCGGCGTAGAAAGTGCGCTCGAACTCCGCCAGTGTGTACGGGCCTGCCCCATCTAGATCGAAGATCCGGAACCCGACCTGGTCGCTCAGGAGCCCAAACACGTCTGCCGGCAAGGTCCCGTACGTCTCCGCGGACCCACTGCCGTGCTCGAATATCACGATCGGTCGGTGCCGCTGGAGCGTCGTCACCGCGCCCTCCAGCACCTGCAGCTCGGCACCCTCCACATCAATCTTGATCACATCAGGGCGGTAAGCCGGATCCAGCACCTGATCAAGCACCTCGAGCGCGACCGTGATCGTCTCCACGACCGCTTGTTGGCCCCCGGGAAGGGGTCGAAACCGCAGTCCGCTCCACCCGTCGGCCTGTCCATGGAAGTAGGAGAATGCAGCCTCTCCCGGTTCGTTGAAGAGAGCCGCCTGATGGACCTCCACATCCGGATACTGCGCTCGGAGTAGCCGGCACAGGTGGGGGAGAGGCTCGAACGCGATGTGATGTCCCGCGGGCGCGACCCGACTCATCTCCGCCAGCATCGCTCCCCGGTTAGCACCGACATCGATGCAGTTCGCCTCGGGGGTGAGAAGAAAGGCAAGCAGACGCCGCATGTTGCCCGAGTCGCTGATGTCACGCTCGACGACGCTTTTCATACGATCGCTCGGAGAGCTCTCCACGCGGCCTGCGCGCCGACCGGACCGTAAACGCGCCATGATCTCGCTCATGGGCCGGCGCCTCACCAAGGGCATGTCTCGACGCTGGGTTGGGGCACGATAAGAGCATGCCACGGAATCTCGGGTGAGAGATCGACGGGAGTGTGAGCAACGCCGCCCAGGCGCAAATTGATCTGCCGCCGGAGCCGGGGCGGAGGTGCCGGGTGAGGCCCGCCGCGGACGCCCTCAGGACCGGCCGCTCAACACTTGCTCACGCGGCTCCTGCGCCGACGCGGCGGCGGCATCGGCCCGGCGGTAATCGCCTCGGCTCAGGTGATGCTCCAACCACACGTAGAGGATGATGAACAGATAGCGGCTGCCCATCTCCTGGAGTTTCAGCTTCGATACGCCGTGGCGCCGGTTTGTCCAGCTCACCGGCACGATCGCATAGGAGTAGCCACGTGCGAACGCCTTGAGTGGCAGCTCGACCGTGAGATTGAAGTGGTTGGACAGGAGCGGTTGAAGCTGGTCGATGACATACCGGCGGTAGGCCTTGAAGGCGTTCGTCGTGTCGTTGTAGCCGTGTCGGAACAGCAGCCGGATGCTCGCGTTCACGATTCGGTTGAGGATCAGCTTCACCCACGGGTAGTCGTGCGTGTTCCCCCCGTGGCCGAACCGGGTCCCGAATGCGCAGTCATACCCTTGCTCGAGCACCCGGTAGTACGTCACCAGGTCATCCGGGGAGTCGGACAGGTCGGCCATCATGATCGCGGCGGCGTCGCCGCGGTAGAGCTCGAGACCGGCCCGCACCGCGTGCCCGAAGCCCGGCGGCAGGTGCGAGCGCGCGCAGAACCAGAACCTCGTAGTCGATCCCCTCGCGCTCCAAGCGGAAGGCGACGGCACCAACGGTGCTACCGATCGACTCCACCTCATCCCGCGCGGGAATGATCACCGACAGCTTCATTGGCACGCGGCGCCAAGATTAGCTTCGTGATCGCCGTCGGGCGGTTTCACAGCGCAACCTGCAGCGACGCCTCGTGGGTGCAGATCCACCGGTGGATGTCGGACAGGATCCGCCGCGGTCCGTGTGCGGCTCGCCATCCGGTGATCTCGTGCAGGCGCGAGCAGTCGGAGATGTATAGCGGCACATCGCCGGCCCGTGTCTGCGACACCCCCTCGATGGGGACTGAGTTGCCCGTGATCTCGGCGCACAGCGCGGTGGTCTCGTTCAACGACAGCGATGATTCGCGCCCGCCGCCCACATTGGCCACGACCCCGTCCCACCTCGAGGGATCCGCTCAGCTGCTCATCGAGGAGCTCGATTAGATCTTCGACGTGGAGGAGGTCCCGAACCTGCTTGCCGGTGCCCCCGAAGCCGATGTACTGGAGCGGACGGCGGAAATGATGAGCCAGCAGCCAGTGGGTGAACACCCCCTGATCGACCTTTCCCATCTGCCATGGCCCCGCGACGACGCCGCAGCGGTCCACCACCGCGGCCAGGCCATAGGCGGCGCGGTACTCCTCGATCAGCATCTCCGCGGCCAGCTTGGTCGAGCCGTACAGCGTGCGGGCGCCTCCGAGGGGGAACTCTTCGGTTATGCCGGCGACCGAGACGCCGGGCGTCGACTGTGTCTCGGCGAGCTCATAGCGCGTGTCGGTCTCGGCCAGCGCCAGCCCGCGCAGGCGGTCGACCGGATACACGCGGCTGGTGGACAGGAACAGGACATAGGCCCGATGCCGGCGGGCCAGCTCCAGGCAGTGGTAGGCACCGAGGAGGTTGGATTTGACCACGTAATCGGCGCTGCCGTCGACGCCGGCCAGGGCGGAGGGCTCGGCCGAGCATTCCAGCAGCGCGTCGATCTCACCCAGCGCCAGCAGGTCATCGAGCTCACGGACGTCGGCGTGCTGGAACTCGACGCCGGCGGCCCGCAACCGGGCCAGATTCAACTCCGAGCCGCGGCGCCGTAGGTTGTCGACCGCGAGGAGTCGCCAGTCGGGATGCCGGCCGGCCAATCCCACCGCGGCGCTGGCGCCGATGAAGCCGGCGCCGCCGGTCACGAGGACGCGCATGACGCGATTTTCTCTAACGTGCCGCCCATGCGCGCGGTGCCGACCGGTTTGGAAGGGGCAGTCTTGCTCGAACCCGCCGTCCACGGGGACGAGCGCGGCTTCTTCCTGGAGACATTCCGGCGCAGCACGCTGGACGACCTCGGCCTGGCCGTCGAGTTCGTGCAGGACAACCAGTCGCGCTCGCGGCGCGGCATTGTGCGCGGGATGCACTTCCAGCCCGGCATGGCCAAACTGGTTCGGTGCGCCCGGGGCGCGATCTTCGACGTGGTCGTCGACGTCAGGCGGGGCTCACCCAGCTTCGGGCGCTGGGTCGGATTCGAGCTCAACGACGTCAACCACCACCAGCTGTTCTGTCCCAACGGCTTCGCTCACGGCTTCTGCGTACTGTCCGAGTTGGCCGACGTGGCTTACAAGACCTCGAGCTATTACGCCCCTGAACTCGAGGGCGGGTTCGCCTACCACGATCCTGACGTGGCGATCGCCTGGCCCGCCGGGCTGGAACTGATCGCCTCGCCGCGTGACGCGGGGGCGCCACGGCTGGCCGACCTCGAGCCGGCGCTGCCGTTCGAGTACGCCACTATGCAGTTGTGACCGTCCTGCGGCATGCTTAGAGAGCGCATGCGCCGACGTCTCGAGGTCAATCCGACTCAGTACCGTCGCGTCGCCTACGCCACGCTGGCGGCGCTGACCCTGATCGTGCTCACCGGCGCGGCGGTGCGTCTGACCGACTCCGGGCTCGGCTGCCCCGACTGGCCCAAGTGTGGCGGCAGCGCGCTTCCACCGCTGAGCAGCCACGCGCTGATCGAGTTCGGCAACCGGGCGATTTCAGGAGTGGTCGGTGTCCTGACCGTGATCGCGGCGGTGCTCGCCTTCACGCGCCGGCCCTTCCGTCGGGATCTGGCACTGCTGGCCCTCGTCCTTCCGGTCGGCGTGGTGGCCCAGGCGGTCCTCGGCGGGTTCACCGTGCGCGAGCACCTTGCACCCGGCTTTGTGATGGCTCATTTCGCCCTGTCGATGATCATCCTGATCGCCGCCGTGGCGCTGGCCTGGCGGGCCACGTATGAACCCGGCTCGCGCC
This sequence comes from uncultured Solirubrobacterales bacterium, assembly GCA_963749545.1. Lineage (GTDB taxonomy): Bacteria > Actinomycetota > Thermoleophilia > Solirubrobacterales > Solirubrobacteraceae > Palsa-465. The sequence continues at coordinate 9,269 of CAVVNG010000001.1, read as the reverse complement.
CTCGCTCCTCGGACCGGCTTTCCGTTTGGTCGGTCCGGGCCCTGGCGCCGCTCGGCGCCCTGACGATCTTCGCCGGCACGGCCGCCACGGCCGCCGGGCCCCACGCCGGGGGCTCGGCCGGTCAGCGGATCCATCGCCTGCACTTCGAAGGCGCTGACACGCTGACGTGGGTGGTGCACCGCCACGCCACGATCGCGGTCCTGTTCGGGATGGCCGTGATCGGCGTGTGGTTCCTGCGCCGCCACCGCGGCGTCACGCAGGAGGCGCTCGAGCCGGTCACGGTGTTGGCCATCCTGCTGGCCGCGCAGGGGCTGGTCGGCAGTGTTCAGTACGAGCTCCGGCTGCCTACCGACATGGTCTGGGTCCACGTCACACTGGCCACGATCACCTGGCTGGTGGTTCTGTGGGCGGTGGCCGCGGCGGGCGCCCTCGTCCCGCGCACGGAGCCGGTTCTGGCCCCGGAATCCGCCGGCCATTCGGCCTTCTCGGACACGCGAACGGGAACGCTGACCCCCTCCTGAGCCTCGCCCGCGGGCCTTAACCGTCATCGCCAGGGGCGGTGCTCGCTACGATCGGCACAGGCATGGCTACCGAGCGCTCAGTTTCGCCCCAGCCTCCGCCCCCGCGACCAGCGGACGCCTCGCTCAGCATCCTTGTCGTGGACGACGAATCGGACCTTCGCGAGATGCTCACGCGCTCGTTCTCGCGCGAGGGCCATCGCGTCATGGCCGTGGCCGACGGCCGCGCCGCGATCGATCGTGCCAGCACCGATCACTTCGACATCGTCCTGCTCGACGTCGCCCTCGGGCCCGGACCCGATGGCTACGAGGTGTGCCGAACGCTCCGTGGGCGTCGCAACGTCGTTCCCATCATCATGCTCACCGCGCTCGACTCCGAGGCCGACGCCGTCCTCGGTCTGGAAGCCGGGGCCGATGACTACGTCACCAAGCCGTTCGGCTTGGCGGAGTTGCGCAGCCGGATCCGGGCCGTGCTGCGCCGGGCGGGCACCCGCGCCATGGGGGACGAGGTCCTCGTCGTGGGTCCGATCGTGCTCGATCGCGCCCAGCGCGAGGTCACCATTGACGGCCAGCCGGTCCGCCTGACGTTCTCCGAGTTTGAGCTCCTCGACGCGCTGATGGCCGACCCCGGCCGGCTGCTCAACCGTCAGGAGCTGCTACGCGCGATCTGGGGCGACAGCGCCTACCGCGATCCGCGCGCCATCGACGTCCATATCCGCCACCTGCGCGAGAAGCTCGAACCGGAACCCGAGAAGCCGCGTCATATCCTCACCGTGCGCGGCGCCGGCTATCGCCTGCGAGGGCCCTAGCCCATGTTCCGGAGGCCGCGACGTGGCGCGCTCGGTCTCCGCGGCCGCATCGTCGGCGCGGTGGTCGTCACCACGTGCGCCACGCTGGCCGTGGCGGCGCTGGCGCTTCTCGGTCCGCTGGAGCAGTCGCTGCGCAGCGCGGCGCTGAAGACGCTCCAGCAGGACATGAGGTACGGCACCATCAAGCAGTTCAAGCGACTCGACCTCAGGTTCGTTCTCGACGCGAGTGGATTCGGGAAACACGACAGGGAGAAGAGCACGGGGCAGAGCCAGCTGGCGAACCTGAACGCGCTCGAGCAGAGCATCGGCAACAGGATCGGTGCGCAGATCACGATGTTCGGCTACTTCGACCAGCAGGGCCGGGCGGTGCCGCTCAACGGCGGCGTCGATCCGGACTCATTCCCCGACGTGCGCCAGGCCTTCCTGACCAGCCGGACGGTTTCCAGCTTCGGCGCCGACGGAGGGACGCAGTACGCGCGCATGGCGATCCCGACCTCCGTTCGTGGCCAGCGGTTCGTGATCGCCGCCCGCCAGCCGATTGGCGAGATTCCCGGGGCCGTTCACGCCGTCCGCACTGCGTTCATCGACGCCGCCCTGGCCGGCTTGACGCTGACGCTGGTGCTGGCCATCCCGCTCGCTGCCACCCTGGTGCGCCGCCTGCGCCGCCTGCGCGTGGCCGCGCTTCAGCTCGCCCAGGGCAGCCCGGTCGATCTTCCTGTCGATCCGAGCCGCGACGAGGTCGGCGACCTCGGCCGGACGTTCTCGACCATGCAGCGGCGCCTGGCCCAGCAGGAGGAGGCGCGCCGGGCGTTCGTGGCCACCGCATCCCATGAGCTCCGCACCCCGTTGACCTCCCTCGAGGGCATGTTGGAGCTGCTCCAGGAGGACCTTTACGCGGGCTCCCCGGACTTGGAGGACGCCCGCATGCTGCTCGGCCGCGCCCGTGCTCAGTCACGCCGGCTCGGGCGTCTGGCCGCCGACCTGCTCGACCTCAGCCGGATCGATGCCGAGGTCGAGCTCCGTTCCGAGCCGCTCGAGCTGGGGGAGCTCAGCCGCGCGGTGATCGCCGAGTTCGAGCTGGGCACGGCCGAGCGGGGGCTGCTCGCCGTCCTCGACGACACCACGGGTCCGGTGTGGGCCCGTGGCGATCCCGGCAGCGTGGCCCGCATCCTCCGCATCCTGCTCGAGAACGCCGTTCGCGTCAGCCCCCACGGCGGCGAGATCAGAGTCGAGCTGCGAAACGGCGAGTCGGCGGTATTGCGCGTCGCCGACGAGGGGCCCGGCGTCTCGACCGAGGAGCGCGAGCTGATCTTCCAGCGCTTCCAGCGCGGCCGGGAGACCGGCGGACAGGCCGGCTTCGGCCTCGGCCTCGCCATCGGACGCGAGCTGGCCGAACGGATGGGCGGCGAGCTGACCCTGGCACCGCCCGACGGCGGGGGAGCGACATTCACGCTGCGGCTGCCGGTCGCGCAGACCTCGGAGGCCGAGCCTCTGCTGGTCACCTGACCCAAGGCTTCGCTAGCTGGCAGCATCACAGAGATGGACGAACGCTTGATGAAGGTGATGCTCGAGGTCGACGAGCACCACTGGTGGTACCGCGGGCGCCGCGTGATCATCCAGACCGAGCTGGACCGGCTGGTGCTGCCCTTCCCTGCCACGGTGCTGGACGCCGGCTGTGGCTCGGGTCGCACGATGGCCGAGCTGGTGCCATTCGGCGAGGTCCGAGGCATCGAGCTAGATCCCGAAGCCGCGGAGCTTGCCCGCGGCCGCGGTCACGGCGAGGTGCAGACCGGCCGCCTGGAAGAGCTTCCCTGGGCCCCGGACACGTTTGATCTGATCGTCTGCCTGGATGTGATCGAGCACACCCCTGATGACCGGCTGACCCTCCGCTCGCTGCGGCGCGTCTGCAAGCCGGGCGGCTGGCTGCTGGTCACGGTACCCGCGTACCAGGCGCTGTGGTCGCTGCACGACGAGGCCAACCACCACTACCGTCGCTATTCGCGCAAGACGCTTCGCGCGGCGGCGCTAGAGGCGGGGTGGCGGGTCCATCGCATGACCTCGTTCAACAGCCTGTTGCTGGGGCCCGCGGCGGTTGTCAGGCTGGCCCAGCGCCAGCGCGGCAAGCGGACCAATGGCTCGTATACGCCCGAGCTGAAGCTCGGACCGCACTGGCTCAACGGGGTCCTCGAGCAGCCGCTGCGGATTGAGGCCAGATGGCTATCGCAGGGCCGGACACTGCCGGCCGGGTTGTCGCTGATGGTCCTCCTGCAAAACCCCGCCCCGCGATGAGAAATGCTCGGCTCGGCCGCGATCATCGCCCTCTCCAGCAGCCTCGGGTACCTTCTCCCGGCCCTCATCGGGCTCGAGTCGATGGGAGTCCCGTCGCCTGGCGAGACCGCCCTCGTGTTGGCGGCGGTGCTGGCCAGCCAGGGCAAGCTCCAGATCGAGCTCGTCATCCTGATCGGGATCGCCTCGGCGATCATCGGCGACAACCTGGGCTACTTACTCGGGCGTAAGCTTGGCCGCGAGGTGCTCGAGGCACCGGGGCCGTTCCAGCAACGCCGGATCACGGTCATCCGCGCGGGCGACGAGTTCTTCAAGCGGCACGGAAGCAAGGCGGTCTTCTTCGCGCGCTGGATCGCGCTGGTCCGGTTCGCCGCGGCCTGGCTGGCCGGGATCAACCGGATGCCGTTCAAGCAGTTCTTCTTCTGGAACGCGCTCGGCGGGATCACCTGGGGGATCACCTACGGGCTGGTCGGCTACTTCGGCGGCCACGCGGCGGCCAAGTACCTCAGCGAGGTTGGTGTCATCGGTGCGATCGTGCTCGGGGTCTCGATCGTCGCCGGTCTGATCCTGCTCAGGCGCCGCGAACGCCGCGCTGAGCAACGGATCCTCGAGGACATGATCGAGGAGGAAGTCGCGGCCGGCCCGGGCCGCGGGGGCGACAGGCCCGCCCCAACCCGGGCCGAGGACGACTCAGTCTGAGCTCGGGTCGAGGTCGAGCGCGCAGGAGTTCATGCAGTACCGCAGGCCGGTGGGGGCCGGTCCGTCGTCGAACACGTGCCCAAGATGCCCGCCGCAGCGGCGGCACACGACCTCGGTCCGGATCATTCCGCCGCTCCGGTCCTCGCGCGTCTCAATGTTCTCAGCCACCGAAGGCTCATAGAAGCTCGGCCAGCCGGTTCCGGAGTTGTACTTCGTCTCGGCGTCAAACAGCTCGGCGCCGCAACCGGCGCAGTGGTAGGTGCCGTCGTCCTTGACGTCGACGTACTCGCCGGTGAACGGTCGCTCCGTAGCTTGCTCGCGGAGGACCTGGTACTGCTCGGGGGAGAGGCGCTCGCGCCACTCCTCATCCGTCATTTCGACTTCGCGTTGTGTCTCGGGCATGCCCTGAACGGTAGCGCCGTGCCGTGCGCGCCATCCGCGGGTGCGGCAAGGGCCAGCAATCATCTACTGTGCCCGAGGATGAAATTCGGAGTGGCAATCTTCCCCACCGCCGACCTTCAGGGACCGGCCGAGCTTGCGCGGATGGCCGAGGAGCGGGGCTTCGAGTCGCTCCTGTTCCCGGAACACACGCACATTCCGGCCAGCCGCGACACCCCGTATCCGGCCGGCGGCGAGCTCCCTCCCGAGTACAGCCGCACGTATGACCCGTTCGTGGCTCTGATGGCAGCGGCTTCCGCCACCGAGCGGCTGCTCATCGGCACCGGCATCTGCCTGGTGATCGAGCGGGACCCGATCATCACCGCCAAGGAGGTCGCCTCGCTCGACCAGCTCTCCGGCGGAAGGTTCCTGTTCGGCGTGGGTGCCGGCTGGAACGTCGAGGAAATGCGCAATCACGGCACCGACGCCACGCGACGCTTCGGCGTCATGCGCGAACGGATCGAGGCCATGAAGACCATCTGGGCCGAGGAGCAGGCGAGCTATCACGGGCGGCACGTCGACTTCGATCGCATCTGGTCCTGGCCCAAGCCCTTCCAGCGGCCCCATCCGCCGGTGCTGGTCGGCGGCAATGGACCGCGCGTGCTCGACCGAGTGCTCGCCTTCGGTGACGAGTGGATGCCCAACCGCCTCCCCGACGAGCAGATCGTCCCCCGCTTCCAGGAGCTCCGCCGCCGGGCCGACGAGGCCGGGCGCTCGATCCCGATCACGGTGGCGGGGATGATGCGCGACCCTCAGCGGATCGAGCGCTTCGACCGGGAGGGCGTGCATCGGGGCTTGTTCTGGCTCCCGGCCACGAGCCCTGACGACGTCGAAGCGGCGTTCGATCGCTACCAGGCCGCTGCCGACGCCTACAACCAAGCCGGCGCCTAGCGCCGGCCCGTCAATCCGGGACGTAGCTGTCGGCCAGCTCGAGGTAGCTTGTGGCCGCCAGCGGGTCAGCGTCGAGTATCTCGAGGATCAGCGCCGACCAGGCAAAGTCCACGGTGCCCATGCCACGCCCGCTGCACGGGTCGTAGTACTCGCGTAGACCCTTGGCGCGGACCACGCCGGCCAGGCTCCGCGCCAGCTGCTCGGCTGCTTCGTCGTAACCCAGGCGCGTGAGCCCGATCCAGATCAGCCACGCGGCGTTGACCCACGTCGGTCCGCGCCACAGGCGGTGCAGACCCGGTACCGGCGTGTCAGCGCGGGCAAAGCTCGGCTCGTTGGCAGCCACCGAGGGGACAGGTACGGGCAGCCAGAACTTGGCCGGGTCGAGCAGGTGCTCCTCCACCAGCCGGCGCCCGATCCGTTCGGGCAGGTCAGGCAGCGCCAACGGGGCCAGCGCGGTCCACGTCAGCGGCAGTTGGCGCGCTGGCGCCGGCCGCGCGAGCGGCCAGAACAGTCCGCTCTCCTCGTCGTACAGCCGTTCGATGATCGCCGGCGTCAGCGATGGGAGACCGAGCGCCTGGCGCGACAGCGAGTACAGAACGTTGGTCAGCACCTCGCAGCACACCGGGCCACCCGCCGCGGCGATCTGCCCGAGGTCGTAGCCGAGCCTACGGTTGCGCCGCACGAGCGCGACAAAGCCTGGTAGGTCGTGGGCGTGGCGGCCCCAGATCGGGTCGAACTGGGGCGAGGCATCGAGCCCCGATTCGTCGGGCTGGACGATCCACAACAGGCCGTCGTCGGAAAGCGTCCGGTTTTCCTCCAGCCAGCGATGATGGGCGAGGATCCCGGGAACCTCGGCCGGGTTACCGACCGCGATCCGCCACGCCCAGGCCAGCACCGGCGGCTGGATGCTCGACGTGGTCAGCCGATCGCTGGGCACGACGTTGTACGTGTAGCGGCGAACGCCGGTCAGCGGACTGTTCCAGAAGATCGTGTGGCCGATGAACCCGTCCGCGCGCTGCGCCGCGAGCAGCGACTCGAGCTCGCGTCGCGAACGTTCGGGATCGAACCGCCGCCACACGATCGCGGCGAAGCTCGAGTCCCAGTACCACTGCCACGGATAGTGGCTAGGACTTGGGCAGGTGTACGCGAACCGCACCCCGTCGGCATCGCGCGTCCCCTGGCGCCAGTTCTGCCGCAGCGCCGCTTCGCAGATCACGCGGACCGCGTGGGTGGCTTGATCTGCGGGCATGCGACCCGGCATCCTTTCATCCTGAGGAGAACTGATGAGCACTCGTCGCAAGCGGCCCGGGTTGCTGCGCCGGCACAGCCGGTCGGCCGGATCGCGCACGCCGGCCCATCGCGCCTTCGATCCGCGCCGTGTCGGCAACCTCGAATGTGACGCCTGGGTCGCCTACTACCGCCGCGAGTGGATCTCGTTTCTGCGCTCGGCCGTCGCGCTGACACGCCATACGTTCGGTCTGCCGTGGCCCCAGACGTTGCAGGGCGCGTGGCTCGTGCTGAGGGCCAACCAGCTGTGGGCTCCCGTGCCCGACAACGACCCCGCCGGCGCCCGCCGCGCGATGCAGCGCTTCTACGCCATGGTGGCGCGCCGCTACGGGGAGACGTACGACCCGGTTCGCGCGGCCGAGCTCGAGGTCGAGTGGTGGCGCGTGCACCGCCAGCACCAGCGGGGGGATGAGAGCGCCGGCGTTGGCCTCCGCGCGGGCGACGGCGCCATCCTGCCCGAGGAGCGTCCGCTGGTCCAGGCGCTATGCGAGCTGTACGCGTACGTCTATGGCGTGGGGATCGACGACGTGCGCGTGGCCGCCGAGCAACGCGCCCTGGCCATGCGCTACTCGGACGAATGGGTGCGCGAGGGGTGCCATCTCGAGAGCTCGCTCATTCCCGCGGAACGGGCGGCGCTGGTGCGGTCCTACGCCGGGCTGCTGGCGGGGGTGCACCGGCCCTAGGCGCGGCTATTGGAGGCCTGCGGTCGCGAGGCGGCCATCCCCGGGGCGCGCGTCAACGTCACACAGTGTTATCGCTGGCCGAGCACGTCATTCAGCGCGGCCAGATCGCCTTGGCTCGGCTCCCACCGGGCGGCCGCGGCGTTTGCACGCACCTGCTCGGGCTTGGTCGCGCCGGCGATCACCGACGCCACCGGCTTGCGAGCCAGCAGGGCGCCGATCGCCACGTCGGTCAGCGCCACGCCGCGCTCCTGTGCGTAATGCTCGAGCGCCTCGATCAGATCGAACTGCTCGTCGGTGGCGATCTTGTCGCGTCCAGACAGACGCGCCTCGCTTGGCCCCGTCGAGCCGCGGCGGTACTTTCCGGTCAGCAACCCGGAGGCCAGCGGGAAGTAGGGGACGAACCCCAGGCCGAGGCGCTCACAGGTCGGCAGCATGTCGTGCTCGGCCTCGCGCTCGAGCAGGTTGTACTCGTTCTGGACGGCCTCAAACCGCGTCAGTCCGCGCTCGCGAGCGACGGCATCGGCCTCCTCCATCTGCTCGACGGAGAAGTTCGATGCGCCCACGGCCCGAACCGTCCCGGCACGGACGAGCTCGTCAAGTGCCTCGAGTGTCTCGCCGATCGGTGTCATGCCGTCGGGCCGGTGGTACCAGTAGAAGTCGATCACGTCGGTCTGCAGCCGTTGCAGCGATCCCTGAATCGCCTGACGGATGTAATCGCGCGACCCGCGGTCCTCCCGACCGTCGCCCACGTCCCAACCGAACTTGGTGGCCAGGACGATCTGCTCGCGCCGGCCCTTGAGCACCTCGCCGAGCAGCTCCTCGCTGTGGCCGCGGCCATAGCTGTTGGACGTGTCGATGAAGTTGATGCCCTCGTCGAGCGCGGCATCGACCACCGCTCGCGTGCCGGCGAGGTCGACCCTCCAGCTGAAGTTGTTGCCACCGAGCCCGCAGGTGGAGACCTGAAGCCCGCTTGCACCCAGTGGGCGGGTGGCGAGATTTGCCGAGATGTTTGTCATGCCCTGTTTCTTAGCAGGCCCGATGGGCGCGGTCAGATGCGACTGGCCGTCTCCAGCGCTTCGGCCAGCAGTGCCTGGCTCCGGACGCCCGCATCCCCCAGGGCGCACTGGTCCGCATCCAAGTCGGGACGGTCAAGTCCGTCGTCGCTAGGTGGGTGGAGGTATCGGGCCGCTGCTCAACTGTGAGTAAGTGTTGGTTGTGTAGGAGGAGTCGCCAACACCAGCTGTGAACGCCGCGATCGCGGCCGTGTCCGGGCCCGAGAGCATCCATCTCGTACCAGACCCACCCGCGGATGTTGGGAAAGTTGGCCGCGAGCTCCTTGAACATGTCTGTGATCCACTGGGGCTTGGATCCGCCGCTCGCGGTGCTTGCGGTCTCGCCGATGATCATTGGCTTGGTCGGGGCGACGGTGCCCGCCACATCTTGATAGGTCTTGGCGAACAGATCGTGGAAGCTCGTCCAGGGATTGTCCGCGTTGTAGGCGTCGATACACGTCCAGTCGATGTACCCATCGCCCGGGTAGACACTGGCGAGCGGCGCCTCCAGTGTGCTGTATTCGTAGTTCGGACACCAAACCCACGTCACGTTGGGTGGGGCCTGGTTGGCCGCACGACGACCGGTACCGAAACTCCACCAGGGAC